>CALKVK010000001.1 GCA_937996235.1 uncultured bacterium
CACGTACGCGCGACGCAGACGTCGCAAGGGCAGATAACTTGGTGGCGCTGGTGTCAGACACCGTTCGTCGGCTTGACCGCTACGAACGGTGTCAGACACCGTGTGTCGCTACACTCACGTCCGGCTTGGACCACCGAGCGCGCGCCGCCGTCCCCGCGACCTGCGCGCGCCGCCGCGCGACCGCGGCGACGTGCTTCGTCCTCGCGTCGGTGCTGCTCGCGAGCTGCGCGGCGCCGCGCACCGACCTCGACCTGCCGGCCGGGCATCCTGCGGATCCGGCCACGGCGGCGGCTCCCGAGAGGTCCGGCGCGCCCGCGGTCGCCGCCCTGCCGCCGCACCGCGACGCGGCGCAGGGCGCCGCGACGGAGTACGTCTGCCCGATGCACGCCGACGTGCGGTCGCCGACGCCGGGCACCTGCCCGAAGTGCGGGATGGACCTGCAGCCGGTGCGTGCGCCTGCGCCGCAGCCGGCGGAGCGTCCGGAGCACGCGGACCACGCGGACCACGCGGGGCACCCGGGAGACGCGCGATGACGCGCCCGATCGCGCGCCGCGCGCGCCCCGTCGTCGCGACGGCGCTCCTGCTCGTCGCGTGCGCCGCGCCGCCCGAGCGCGCGGACGACGCGGCCGGCGACCTCGTCAGCGAGCGCATCGGTGCCGCACCGCGCGACGGCGCGGCGGCGGACGAGCGCGTCGCCGCGCTCCTTGCCGCGCCGCTCGACGAGCGCGGTGCCGTCGAGGTGGCGCTCGCGCGCAGCCGCGCCGTGCGTGCGGCGCTGCACCACGCCGTCGCCGCCGCGCACGCGGCCCGCGCGGAGGCCGCACCCGGCAACCCGCTCGTCGACGTGCTCGTGCGCTGGCCCCACGGCGGCGGCGGCCCGCTCGTCGATGCGGGCGCATCGTTCGCGCTGCTCGACGTGCTGCGGCTGCCCGCGCGCTGCACCGCCGCGGACGTCGCCGTGCGCGCGGCGGCGCTGGACGCGGCCGACGCGATCCTGATGCGCGTGACCGAGGTGCGCGCCGCGTGGGGCGACGCCGCCGCCGCCGGCGAGCGCGAGCTGCTCGCGGCCGACGCCGTCGAGGCGGCGGACGTCGCCGCGGAGCTGGCGTCGCGCCAGTACGAGGCGGGAACGCTCGGGCGGCTGGATCTCCTGCGGCATCAGGCCTTCGCGGCCGAGGAGCGCGCCGAGCTCGAGCGTGCGCGCGGCGCGACGGCCGTGGCGCGCGAGCGGCTCGTGCGCGCGCTCGGACTCCACGGCGCGGAGGCCGCGGTGGAGGTCACGCCCGGAGTGCCGGACGTCGCCGCGGAGACGCGCGACGCCGCTGCACTCGAGCGCCGCGCCGTCGAGCGTCGGCTCGATGTCGAGCGCGCCCGCGTCGCTCTCGTCCTCGCGCGTCTCGCCGCCGGCGCCGCCGACGACGCACGCCCGCTGCCGGATCTCGAGGCGGGCGTCTCGTTCGAGCGCGACACCGACGGCTCGCGCTCCACGGGACCGTCGTTCGGCTTCGAGCTGCCGCTCTCGCCGCGCGGCGCGCACGAGGCGGCGTCGGCCGCGGCGGCCGAGCGCGAGGCCGCGGCCCGGCTCTACGACGTGGCCGTCGTCGCGCGCTCGGAGGTGCGCGAGGCGCGCGCGGAGCTCGACGCCGCGCTGCGCGTGGTCGCCCGGCTGCGCGACGAGCTCGTGCCGCTGCGCGCCGACGCCGTCGCCGAGGCGCAGCTCCACTACAACGGCATGCTCGTCGGCGTCTACGACGTGCTCGCCGAGCGGCGCGACGCGATGCGCGCCCGCGCGGCGCTCGTCGATGCACGTCAGGCTGCGTGGCACGCGCGCGTGCGTCTGGACGCGGCTCTCGGCGGCGAGCCGCTGCGCGGCGCCGACGTGCGCGACGTCACGCCGCCCGCAGCGGCACCGCCTGCGGAGCCGCCGCCCGCACACGTCCACTCCGGACACGGAGGCCACTGATGCACTCGCGCCGCGCGCTCCTGCGTTCGGGTGCCGCGTTCGGCGGGGCTGCGCTGTTCGGGCGCGCGCTCGCGTTCGCGGCCGAAGGGCCCGCGCCCGCGTTCGTCCCGGCCGCCCCGGCGGCGCCCGAGGGCGTCCGCGCCGTGCGCACGCCGGCCGTGGGCTCGCTCCCGTGGCGCATGGTGGACGGCGCGAAGGAGTTCCACCTGATCGCGGAGCCGGTGCGGCGCGAGTTCGCACCCGGCACCGTCGTGGACGCCTGGGGCTACAACGGCTCGACCCCGGGACCCACGATCGAGGCGGTGGAAGGCGAGCGCGTCCGCATCTACGTCGAGAACCGCCTGCCCGAGAAGCACGCCGTGCACTGGCACGGGCTCGTCGTCCCGAACGGCATGGACGGCGTCGGCGGACTCACGCAGCCGCACATCCCGCCCGGCCGCACGATGGTCTACGAGTTCACGCTGCGGCGGCCCGGCACGCAGATGTACCACTCGCACTCCGACGAGATGTTCCAGATGGCGCTCGGCATGTACGGCTTCTTCGTCGTGCACCCGAAGGACCCGGCCGACGCGCCCGCGGACGTCGACTACGCGCTGTTCCTCGGCGAGTGGGCGGTGCACCCCGGCACGCGCGTGCCCGACCCGATGGTGATGCTCGAATTCAACCTGTTCACCTTCAACGGACGCATGTTCCCGGCCGTGCCGCACCTCCTCGCGCGCACCGGCGACCGCGTGCGCGTGCGGCTCGCGAACGTGACGATGGACAACCACCCGATCCACATGCACGGCCCGCCGTTCGAGGTCGTCGGGACCGACGGAGGCGCGGTGCCGCCCTCCGCGCGCCGGCCCGAGACCACGGTGGACGTTCCGCCCGGCACCACCCGCACCTTCGAGTTCGTGGCGTCCGAGCCCGGCGACTGGGCGTTCCACTGCCACAAGGCGCACCACACCATGGGCGCGATGGGCCACGACGTCCCGAACCTGCTCGGCGTCTCGCAGGAGGGCCTCGAGGCGCGCCTGCGGCGCCTCCTGCCCGGCTACATGGCGATGGGCGAACACGGCATGGGCGAGATGGGCGAGATGACGATGCCGCTCCCCGCGAACACGGCGCCGATGATGACCGGGGCCGGCCCGTTCGGGCCGATCGAGATGGGGAGCATGTTCACGGTGCTGAAGGTCCGCGACCATCTGCCCTCGTACGACGAGGACCCGGGCTGGTACGAGCAGCCGCCGGGGAGCGGGGCACGGTTGCTGCCGTGAGTGGGGCGGGCCGGCCCGGGCTGCTTGCCGAGCTCAAAGGGGGGATAGGGCTGGCGGCGTTCCCCGGTGGAAGGAGGCGCCGAAGGAGCGTTCCGGGTTGGGTGTTTCGGAGGTCCCGTATTCGCGGGTCGCACGACGTGGCGCTCAGGTCTCCGCTGAGACGGACGTGGGCTTGGCTCCAGAGATGCTCATCTGCTTGGCGTCACGTAGTCGCTGACCTCTGACCCGGTCATGAGTTCCTGGGTGTACTCGAAGGCGTAGCTTCCGTCACGGCCGATCGTCTCCTTCACGACCACGATGCGTGCCGACTCGTGCAGGACGTCAATCTCCACGACTGGCTTGTCGATCACGAAGTCCGTACCGACCATCTCCACAATGACGGCTTCCCAGAGGCCGCGTTGCCGGAGCAGCTCCTCGAAGTCCGGGGGGGTGCCGCTGCGATACGGCATCCCAGCCCCCATGCCGGGCACGATGGAGTTCGGGATCTCGAACTCTCGGAGAAGGCGGCTGTAGGCGAGCGCCTCGTCAGCGGTGTCGAGCGGCGTCGCGACTCGGGCGAGATCGGTCCAGTTGGTCACGCGAGCGTCGCCACTGTCGGAGCGAAGCACCATCCGCGTCGCGGCGGGCTCGATGTCGCCGGACTCCTGGAGGACGATGCTCACTGTGTCGTCCAGGAGTGGTGAGTGCCACGACTCCACGTCCCTCCACTCCACGCCTTGTCGTTGGTGAATCCATAGCCCCGCGGTCGTGAGGGCAACGACCAGCACGACGAGAACGAACCAGATCCTCAGCCTTGTCATGGGCTGCACCTCGAGGCGCCGCGACGTCTGGGCCAGCAATCACGCCCATCCTCGGCGCGACAGGGGCCCGGCGCGCCTCTGGCACCCGGGCCCGTTCGCGGTGTGAGGCGCCTACTCCGGCAACGTATGGTACTGGACCGGAGCAACCGCGATCTCTTGGCCGTTCTGCTTCTCGACGACGACGTCCACGTCGACCCGTCTGCCTGCGCCGAAGACCGGTGTCGCGACCAGTAGCTCCGTCTCGCTCGCGCTCACTACGGTGCCGTAGTCGGCTCCGAACCGAACTTGGACCAGATTCGGATTGTCCGGAAGACCGTATCCACGGATCGTCACGACCTGACTGATGTCCGGCGCGCCGGTCGAAGGGCTCATGTAGTATGTCTGCGGAGTGCCCTTCTTCGGCGCAAACAACGTGACGCTGCTCCTGCCGTCGGTCACGTCGTGCAACTGGTAGGCCTCGTTGTTGTCGAGTTCGTGGTCCAGTTGCACGCACACCTGGCCGGCAGCGGACAGCGTGCCGGAGCCGATGACGATCGTGAACTGACCCGTCTGCGGATCGAGGTTCCGGACCTCGACCGCGTTGCCGGGGACGCCCTCGATCAGCACGAACTGGTCATCCTCCCTGCCGCCTGCGCTCGTCACGGGCGCCCATTCGAAGCCGTCGAGTCCGTTGAACACGGTCACCGTGTCGGCGCTGCCGTCGCCGTCATCGTCGGTGAGCACCACGCGCCAGTCGGAAGGCGAGATCTCCGCTTGATGAAGAGCGATCGAGGACTTCACCGAGACCTGTCCGGGTCCTTCTTGGCCGAGACTCACGGCATCGGCGATGGAGGGCGTGGTCGTCGCATCGGCGAATACGGTACCCAGCGCGTCGGGGAGGTCGTCGCCATCGGCGTCGTCGAGCGTCCACACCCTTGAGGTGCCGTGATCGAGCACATACCACTGGTCTGCCGAAGACTCGATCGCGACCGGGTCTACGAGACCGCTTGCGCTCGGGATCGGGATGCTCACGGAGTCGACGATCAAGTCGCCATCGGTGTCCGTGATCGTGAACACGATGCCGCCGGTCAGCGTGCTCGCGACCCCGACGATCGCGGGGACACCCGCGCCGGTCGTCACGAGCCGCCAGTCTGCGATCACCTGGGCTCCGGCGGGCGTGAAGGACGCCGTCGTGATCGTGCTCGGTGCGGTCGACGGCCAGGAGTCGCAACAGAGAGTTCCCGTGCCGGAGGTCGAGTAATGGACGGTCCTGCCGCCTCCAGGCGGCTGGATGCTCTCCATCGAAACTCGACACGCGTTCCCGGGGGCCGGCAGGGGCGTCGGTGGCGGCGCGTCAGCCTGCGCGCCACCGCCGTTGTCGTACCGCGCCCGGAAGTTCCCGTACCAACCCTCGATCCGGCAGATCCAGGCGACGGCGGTCGCGTGCTCGGGCGTTCCGGCAGCGTGCGTGTTCTGCTGGGCGCGCCAGTACTTGTATTCGATGAACCAGACGCGGCAGTGCTCCTCTGGACTTGGCAGGTTCGTGTAGACCCCATGGGCGATCTCGTGCAGAAGGGTGGCAACGCCCATCTGCTTGTCGCACAGCGCGCGTGTGGGCAGGTTGATCTGCTGCCCGTTGCCGGACCCGGTGGAGCTTCCCCAGTGCCCGGGGTTGGCGGCCGCCAGCGATCCCGTCTCGTGACAGATCTGTCCGTTGGCCTTCAACCTGTTCGCCCGGCCGGCGGTCGTGGCATTCCACTCCGCCGCCAGGCACGTGATGATGTCGCACAGCTTCACGTGGTTCGGAGTACCCGCAACGATGGGGACGCCGTTGTACTGGGGAGGCCCTCCGCCTCCCCCTGCTGCGCCTTGCGAGTGCCCCGCGCTGGAGTCGCTCGTCATCGCCAGACCGGCGACAACAGCAAGGCCCAGCACTCGAACCAGACGGCCCACTCGTGATCGCTTGCTCACGTCTCTCCCCTTTCTCGTCGTGCTCGGCCGAACGCCAAGCGCCCGGCTGACACGGCGACGATCCCGCGCCGCGTTCTCGCCGAATGAGGGGGCGCTTCGACTCGGTCAAGAGAGGATGGAGACTCCGCTCGAGGCCGCGACGGCGAGATCTTGGCCGCGCGCCGTCGGGTCTACGAGGCGGCCCGCCGCCGGGCTCCCTCCGAAGTACACCGTGAGGCGCCGGGCTCACGCTGCGCGCGGCGGAAGGGAAACCCGGAGCGGTTCTTCGGGTCCCGCGCGCGGTCGAAAGTCTGTTCAGCGTTCCGTACTCCCGTGCAGGCCTGATCTGTCGGTGGAATCGCGGAGGCGGGAGCCGGTCTCGGCTGGCAGCGTCCCCGTTCGAGCGAGGGGCCGAAAGAACGTTCCGGGTTGGGTATTTCGGTTCCGGATAGCCTCTCTCCGTGGCTCGACGGCGCCGCGCCCTGCAGATCGCGCTCCTCCTCGTGCTCGTCGCGGGTGGGGCCGGCGGTGCGGCGTGGGTCGCGCTCCGGGGCGACGCGACGCTCCGCGGGGAGGACGTCGAGCGGCGCGCCGCGCCGGATGATGGCGGTGGGCGCGACGCGGACGCGGCGGCGCTGCGCGTGCGTCGGGCTCCGAGCGAGGTGCGCGGCGACGACGGCGAGCCGGGCGCGGTCGCGCCGCCGGCCGGGTCGCGCGAGGAGCGGCTGCAGTGGATCCGCGAGTGGATCGAGATCGCACTCGGCTCCGGGTACTCGTGGCAGCAGCGCGCGGAGGCGCTGCGCGCGCTGCCCCAGTTCGAGCCGGACGAGGTGCTGCCGCTGCTCCTCGACGTCGCGGAGGCCGAGGAGGGGACGACGCAGCTCTCGTCTCCGATGGCGTTCCACGCGATCGGGCTGTTCGGACCGCGCGCGGCCGACGCGGTGCCGCGGCTCGTCGCACTCGTCCGCGAGAACCCGGACCGCCGCGCCGCCGCGGCGGACGCGCTCGCGCGCATCGGCGCGCCGGCGGTCGCCGCGTGGCTCGAGCTGCTGGCGGCGGAGGACGAGGCGATCGTCGTCGCGGCGCTCGGCGCCGTGCCCGAGCTACAGCCGATGCGGCGCGACGTCGTCGTCGCCATCGCCGCGCTCTGCGGCGCGGAGGGGGCTGAGACACGCACGGCCGCCGCGTGGGCGCTCTGCCGCATCGACGTGGCCGCGTTCGCGGACGTCAGCCTGCCGCCGCTGATGACGCTCGCCCACGACGCCGACGTGAACGTGCGGCGCGCCGCGGTCTATGCGATCCACGCGCACGGGGCGGCGGCGGAGCCGGCGGCGGCGACACTGGCGGAGCTGCTGACCGACGACGACGCGAGCGTCGCGACGGCCGCGCTGCTCGCGCTCGGAGGCGTCGGCGCGGGCGCGCTGCCGTACGCGCCGAACGTCGTCGCGCGCTTCGCCGAGCACCCGCGGGGCTGGGACCGCTTCGCGCCGGGCGTGCTGCGCGCTCTCGGCCTCGACGCGCTGCTGCTCGGCGCCGCGTCGCCCGACGCGCGCGTGCGGCGGCTCGCGATCCTCGAGGTGCCGCGCGCGGTGCAGGACGACGGGGACCACGCGGCGCAGGCGGTCGCGGCGCTCGTCGCAGCACTCGACGACGCCGATGCATCGGTCCGCGCCGGGGCCGCATGGGCGCTCGGGCGCCTCGGACCCGCGGCGCGCAGCGCACGCGCCACGCTGCTCGCACACAGCGGCGATGCCGACGCCGTCGCGGGGGCGGCGGCGCTCATCGCGGCGGTGCGCGTGGGCGGCGGCGGCGACGACGTGCTCGCGACGCTCCGCGCGCGCCTCGTCGACGAGCGCGAGATCGTGCGCGTGGCCGTGCTCGACGCGCTGCGCGAGATGGCGGGCGACGCCGCGCCGCTCGCGCGTGCGGTCGGCGTCGCGCTCGACGACCCGGTGTGGAGCGTGCGCGAGGCGGCCGCGCGCGTGCTGGGGGCCATCGGCCCGGCCGCGTCGGCCGAGGCCTCGGGTCTTGCCGCGCGCTTCGGCGATCCCGACGAGCGCGTGCGCCTCGCGGCGGCGCTCGCCTACCTGCGCGTCGAGCCGCCGGGGCTCGCGGCGCGCGACGTCGTCGATGCGCTGCGCGTGAGCGACGTGGCGGCGATCCGGGCCGCGCTGGTGCAGGGCCTCGGCGAGGTGGGGCACCCGGCGTGGCTCGCGGTCGTCGTGGACCGCCTCGAGGACCGCGACGTGGACGTGCGCGTGGCCGCGCTCCACGCCGTGGCGCGGTTCGGCGCCGCGGCGGAGTCGGCCGTGCCCGCGGTGGCGAAGAGGCTGCGCGACGAGCGCCGGCACGTCGACGTGCAGCGCGCCGCGCTCGACGCGCTGCGCGACCTCGGGCCCATTGCGCGCGCTGCCGAGCCCGACGTGGTGGCGGCGTCGCAGGTCGGCTGGTTGCGCGACGCCGCGCAGGCCGCGCTCGACGCGCTGCGCCGCGAGCCTGACGCGCGCTGAGCCCGACGAACGGTGTCAGACACCGTCGGTCAGGAACACCTCACTGACGGTCAGGCGGCGGCGCCGGCGGGGCGTCGTCCTGCAACTGGCGCCGCTCGCGTCGCTCGGCGCGACGGCGCTCCGCCTCGGCCTCGCGCTCGGCCTCCGACGGCTCGTCGGCGTGCAGCAGGCGCGCGAGGCGCTCGTCGCTCGCGAGGCGCGGCTCGAGCTCGGTGCGCAGCGCGGGCGGCAGACCCGCGCGGCCCTCGACGTCGAAGATCGTGCGGATCGGCTCGAAGCTCCAGTGGTACGCGGTGAGGAGCAGGAAGGTGCCGCCGAGCGCGGACCACGCGAGCACCGCGGCGGAGCTGCGCCGGCCGCGGACGGCGAGCACGCACGCGGCGGCGATGGCGGCCAGCGCGGGCGGACCCCAGGTCCACGGCGGGAGTCGCTCGATCCACCCGAAGCTGCCGAACACGGCGGCCGCGCCGACGACGAGTGCCGCGCACGCGCCGACCACGAACGAGCGTCGCGGGCGGTCGGCCGCGGCGACGACGGCGTCGGCGAGGAGCAGCGCGGCGGGGGCGACGGCGGGGAGCACGTAGTGGCGCTGCTTGCCCGAGAGGCACGAGAAGCCGACGAGCACCGTCACGACGCACAGCGCGACGAAGCGCACGCGCGGCGTCTCTGCGTACCAGCGGGTCGCACGGGCGCGGACGGCGGCGAACGGCAGCAGGAGCACGGCGGGGGCGATGCCCGTCAGGAACTGCGGCGCGTACCACCAGAACGGCCGCACGTGGTGGGTCGAGCCCGTCGCCCGGCGTCCGGTGATCGGCTTCAGGATCTCGTCGCGCAGGATCTCGCGCGCGCCCGGCACCGCGACGGCGATGTAGACGAACCAGGCGATCCCCACCGCGAGCGCGGCGGCGCACCACGCGAGAACGCGCGGGCGCACGAGGTCGCGCAGGCGGCGCGCGAGCGCGAGGTCGGCGACGATCGGCAGCGCGATCGCGAAGAGCCCCGCATGGGCCTTGACGAGGAGCGCGAGCGCGAGGCACGCGGCGAACACCCACGCGAGGTCACGGCGGCCGCGGAAGCGCACGGCGTCGTACGCGAGCCACGCCGCGCAGATCGCCGCCGCGAGCAGCATCTCCGCGTCGCCGCGGCGCGCCTGCGTGGCGAAGAGCGCCATCGTGAGGAGCAGGCCCGCCGCGACGGCGCCGAGCGGCGGCCCGCGGACGTCCCCGCCGAGCGAGCGGCCCCACGCGTAGAGCACGGCGAGCAGGGCGAGCCCCGCGAGCGCCGACGGCACGCGCACGCCGACCTGGTCCATGCCGAACACGCTGCCCGAGACGGCCGCGAGCCACGTGTAGAGCGGGGGCTTCTCGACGCGCGGCTTCCCCTCGAAGACGGGCACCGCCCAGTCGCCCGACTCGAGCACGTGCTGCGCCGTCTCGTGGCAGCGCACCTCGGACTCGCGGTCGACCGGCGCCATGCCGATGCGCACGCCGAGCAGCAGGCACGCGAGCACGAACAGGACCGCAAGGGCGCGACGCGATCCGCTCGCGGCCGGCCGCACGGCGGTCGTCACGGCTGCCCGCTCCCGGCCTGCACGCGCGCGGCGAGCTCGCGGATGCGCGTCTCGACGCCGTCGCCCACGAGCACCTCGAGGAAGTGCGCGGCCTCGTGGCGGTTGTCGGAGCTGTGCAGCGCGTGGCGGCAGCGCGTGCCGCGCTCGCGCGCCGCGGCGCGCAGCTCCTCGCGCAGCGTGTGCTTGAGACGCACGCGCGCGTTGGTGACGTGCGGCTGCTCGGCCGCGAGGCGCGCGTCGGTCACCGGCTTCGGCGTCGGGTCGTTGCAGATGACGTAGTGCGTGGGGCCGGCGAGCTCCTTGCCGCGGCGTCCGTACCAGTTGCCGCCGCGCAGGTGGCGCAGGCAGCGCAGCCGCTGCTCGGCGTCGAGCTCGCCCGCCTCGAGCACGTCGAACCACGACGCGATGCGCGCCTCGGCGAGTGCGCGCAGCTCGGGCGTCAGGTCGTCGCGGAGGATGAACACGATCAGCTCGGGCAACTCCGCCGAGAGCCGCTCGGTGCGCGCCTCGGCGGCGGCGCGCAGGTGGCGGATCCACGGCGTCTGCAGCGGCCAGCGCGCGAGCAGGTCGAGCTGCATGTCGAAGCCGCGTCCGCGCAGCCAGGCGTCGATCGACAGCAGCGTCAGGGGCTCGGGGAGCGTCTCGCCGCACGCGGCCGCGACCTCGCGCAGGCGGGCCGCGTAGTCGCGCTTGCCCTCACCCGTCGCGAGCTCGGTGCCGGTGGGGATGCCCGACGCCTCCGCCTTCTGGTAGCAGAGGTGGAAGAGCAGCAGCGGCAGCACGTGCTGCGGAGCCGGCGCGTGGAACCCGCGCGGGTGGGGCACGCGCGCCGCGAGGATCTCGTCGGCGAAGGCGGGCGGCAGGTACGGCATGCCGGCGAACGCGCCCACCTCGCCCGTGACCGAGCGGCACTCGACGGCGACGCGTCCCGGCTGCGCCGCGGCGGCGTCGGCGAGCGCGCGCCCCGCGGTGTCGTCGACGAGCACGTCCACGTCGCCCGTGAACGCGGCGCACTCGGCGGGCGTGACCGGCACCTCGTCGAACCAGCGCATGACGACGTTGCGCACGCCCGCGGCGTCGAGCGCGGCGAGGAGCGCGGTCGGCGACGCGACGCGCACGCGCACGGAGCGACCCGCCTTGCGCCTCGCGCGCATGCGATAGAGCTGGTACGCGGCGCGCAGCGGCCGCAGCGGGCTCCCCATCGTCGCGGGCGCTCCTCCGGGCGTCGGCCGCGCGGACCGCGGAGCGGCACGTGCGGCGCGGCGTTCGGCGGGGGCGGCACGCGCCGCCCCCGCACTGGGGAGGGACGCGGCGGCCACCGGATCCGTGAAGGACGGTAGCGCACCGCAAGCTGAACGCAGAGATCGGCAGCGGGGCGCCGGGCGCACCGCGTCGCGATCGTGTCGGCGAGCCGGGGAGGGAGCGCCGCGCACCCCCGGATCTTCGGTTGCGCCGCCGCGTCCGGGCGTGAACCCGACGTGACGTTTTCGTCACTGCGCCCGAGCACCGCGCCGAGGCTAGCTTGATGCGTTCGAGTGCGCGGCCGCGGAGGCGTTCGCGCCTCCGGAGACACGCCGTGCGCATCCTGATCGTCGACGACGACCCGAAGTACCGCGCGTTCGTCGCGCGCGGGCTCACCGAGTCGGGCATGGTCTGCTCCACGGCCCCCGACGGCGAGGCCGCGCTCCAGACGCTCACCACCGAGCGCTTCGACCTCGTGCTGCTCGACGTGATGCTGCCCGGCATCCAGGGCTGGGACGTGCTCGAGGCGATCCGCGCCCGCGGCATCGACGTGCCCGTCATCTGGGTCACCGCGCGCGACGCGGTGAGCGAGCGCGTGAAGGGCCTGAAGATGGGCGGCGACGACTACATCGTGAAGCCCTTCGCCTTCCAGGAGCTCGTCGCGCGCATCCACGTGGCGATGCGCCACCACCGCGCGCGGACGAGCATCAGCGTCGCGGATCTCGAGATGGACCTGGTGGCCGGGACCGTGCGGCGCGGCGACCGCGAGCTGCGTCTCACCAGAACGGAGTTCATGCTGCTGCGCTGCCTCGCGGAGAATGCCGGGCAGGCCGTCTCCCGCGCGCAGCTCCTCCAGACCGTGTGGGGGCTCGACTTCGACCCCGGCACCAACGTGGTCGAGGTCCATGTCGGGCGGCTGCGGAAGAAGGTCGACGCACAGAGCGACACGCCGCTGATCCACACGGAGCGGGGGGCCGGCTATGTCCTCGAACAACGAGAGCAGGAGTGACCGCGACTGGTCGCTGACGCGCCGCCTGGCGCTGATCTTCGCTCTCGCCAACGGCCTCGTCCTCCTCGCCTACACCGTCGTGCTCGGCGTGGAGGTCATGGACATCCTGCGCGACGACCTGCGCCAGTTCATGGAGCACGAGCTCTCCGAGCTGGGACAGGAGGTCCTGAAGACCGACGGCACCCAGGCCGGGGTGCAGAGCGCCGTGGACCACGTCGCGCTCGTGAGCGGCGAGGTGGACTGCGCGCTGCGCGTGCGCCGCAGCGACGGCACGCTGCTCGCCGAAGGCGGCTCGCCGCACCTGCTCGCGCGCGCGACCGAGCCGATCCCGCTCGACGGGAGCTGGCGCAGCCGTCTGCTCCGCGACCGCATCGCCCTGCGCGCGAAGCGCATCCCCGACTCCGAGTTCGTCACCGAGATCATCGTGGACGGCGACGAGACCGTGGAGCGCATGCTCGAACTGCTCGGCACGGGGATCATCGTGTTCCTCGCGGCCGCGGCCGTGACGGGCGTCGTCGGCTGGGTGACCGCGCACCGCGGGCTGCGCTCGCTGCGCGACGTCGTCTCGCAGGCCTCCGACATCCGGACGCCGACCGCCGCACGACCGATCCGCCTCGACGGCGCGCCGCGCGAGGTGCGCGAGGTGGGCGTGGCGCTGAACGCCATGCTCGACCGCATCCAGGAGACGCTCGAGACCATGCGCGCGTTCACGGCGGGTCTGGCGCACGAGCTCCGCTCGCCGCTCCAGAACCTGATCGGCGAGACCGAGGTGACGCTGCTCTCCGCGCGCTCCTCCGACGAGTACCGCGCGCTGCTGCGCAGCAACCTCGAGGACCTCTACGACCTGACCGACGCCGTCGACAACCTCGTCACCTACTGCCGCACGGCCGAGCCGACACGCCCCGACATCGAGGTCGAGCGCTTCTCGCTCGCCGACGAGGCGGAGCTGCGGCTCGCGCGCGAGCGGCGTGTCGCGGAGCGCAAGGGCGTCGACGTCACGTACGCGTCGTCGGGCGACTGCACGCTCGAGGCCGACCGCGAGTCCGTGCTGCGCGTGCTGCGCAACCTGGTCGGGAACGCGATCATCTGGACGCCGGCCGAGCGCTCGGTGCAGGTGCGTGTCGAGGGCGTGGACGGCGCCGTGCGCATCGTCGTGGACGACGAGGGCCCTGGCGTCTCGCCGGAGCTCGGCGACCGCATCTTCGAGCCGTTCGTGACCGGGCAGACGCGCCGCGGCAAGCGCGGCGGCTACGGGCTCGGCCTCGCGATCTGCCGCGCGATCCTCGAGGACCACGGCGGGACGCTCGCGTACCAGCGCAGCGAGCTGGGCGGTGCGCGGTTCGTGGCGACGTTCCCGCGCCGCCCGGCCGGAGCCGCCGTCGCGCCGTCCGCCCGCGAGCCCGTCAGCGTGCGTAGCTGAGGCGCGGCCACCAGTCGCCCTGCCCGTCGGGCAGGAGCGACATCACCGACCACATCGCGCAGTAGTCGTCGCCGGGGCCGAAGCCGTCGCTCGCGACGCGCTCGATGCCGCCGTCCTCCCGCCGCCGGAACACGGACAGCCCCGGCCACGGGAACGGCTCGCCGTCGCGCTCGCCCTCGAAGCCGAGGTCCTTCGCGAACGTCGTCCCGCGGGTCGAGAGCATGCGGAAGGTCCAGCCACGGCTCTCCGCGAACGCCCGCTGCACGTCGGGGGTGTCCGGCGTGCTGACCGCGAACGCCATGCGGTCCTCGAGGTGCGCGCGCACGCCGTTCAGGCCGTCGGCCCACAGCGTGCACATGGGGCAGCGCGCGCCCATGTTGTGCACGACGACGAGGTCGCGCTTCGTCCCGAAGAGCTCCGACAGGCGCACCGCGCTGCCGTCCCACGCGGTCAGGGCGTAGTCCGCGACGGGTTCCGGCGGCCGACGCCGGCGGGCCGCGGCCAGTTCCTCGCGCAGTTCGCCGATGCGCTTCTGCAGCCCCTGGATCTCCGCGTCCGCGGCATCCGTCTCGTCTCCGGCCATGCTGCCTCCTCCGGTCCGCGCCGCCACGCTACGCGTCCGGCGGGGCGCGCGCCATGCGCGCTGGCCCGCATCGCTCACCAGCTCTCGCGCGAGTGCGGCTGAGACCCAGTCGTTTCGAGGGCTGTGTCCGTGGCGCCTGCGGTCCCGCCAGGCGGCAGCCCGTCCCGGCCGAGCCGGAGGCGCGAGGTTGAGGGTGCGAGCCTCCGCGGCTACGCCGCGGGGTGAGCGAGGGTGCGGCGCAGCCGCACGAGAAGGCTCCTGCGGAGCCTTCGAGACGAGCGAACGCGGAGCGCAGGCCGCAGGCCGGAGCGGAGGGCAGCCGCCGGTGGCGGCTGCGATCGGCGAGCACGCGAGCGCTCGACGCAGTCGAGCGCGAGGGGCGCGACGAAGTCGGGGTTGAACACCCCGTTCGAGGAGCGCCGACGCAGAGATCGCGACTCCGGCGACGCGCCGGGCGCGAGAACTGGTGAGCGATGCGGGCCAGGGGGCGGGTCGGCGAAGATGCCGCGATGCCCACCGTCGTCTCCCACGCGCTCCTCGGCGCCGCCGCGTTCACGTGCGTCGCCCGGGGGCGGCGGGGTGCGCGACTGGGTGCGACCGCCGCCGCGGCACTCGCCGCGCTGCCCGACGCGGACGTGCTCTGGTGGGGCCTGACCACGTACGGGGCACCCTGGGGTCACCGCGGCATGACGCACTCGCTCGCCGCCGCCGTCGTGCTCGGCGGCGGCGCCGCGCTCCTCCTGCGGCGGAGGGTGGCGGTCCCCGGCGGTGCACTCGGCCTCGGGCTCCTCCTGGCGGTCGTGACGGCCTCGCACGGCGCGCTCGACGCGCTCACCGACGGCGGTCGCGGCATCGGGTTCCTGCTGCCCTTCGACGAGCGCCGGTTCTTCGCCCCGGCGAGGCCGATCCCGGTCGCGCCGATCGGCTTCGATCCCCTCAGCCCGTGGCTGTGGCGCGTCCTCGGAGCGGAGGCGCTCCTGCTCTGGCCCGCCGCGGCGGCCCTGGCGTGGCTCCGCCCGCCTGCCGTGTCGTGGCGGAACGGTCTGCTCGCCCTGGCGCTTGCCGGCAGTGCGATCGCCTGGGGCGTCGCGCTCGGCTCGCTCTGAACCGCTCCACGGACGCGCTGACGCGCCTCTCGCATCGTCCAATGATGTCGGACGCATCGTCCACTTGAATTCGTGGCCCGCGCACTCCTCACGCGGGCATACGCTCCACCCGGAGTGCGTCGCGACCCGGGCCCTTTCGGGCCCGGGTGCGTTCACCGGACGATTCCCCTGGCCTCGGGGTCGATCCGAGGCCCCGTCCGTACGACCGGCCGGTCGACGTCTCCTGCGTTTCGGTGTCGCGGCTGCCGCCAACTCCGTCCCGCCTCTTCGCCCCCATGGATGACGCCGCCCGCTCCGCGGGGGCAGGACTTCCCAAGAAAGTGGCGACTTTTGTCAACCGTGATCGGGATCCGAGGCTGGTAGGAAGGCAGCGAACACGGCGATGGCCGCTCGGGAAGGCGGCCTGGAAAGGGGAGAACCTGCATGTCCACGGCCACGCTCACGCACTGTCAGGCTCTTGAGATCCCGCTCGACACAACCCCTGCGACAGGGAAGATCGACCTGACGGTGGCCGGCTACGCGTACTACGGTACGGTCAACGTCCTTGTCGACGGCGGCGCACCGATCGCCGGGGTAGAGTGCGGCAGTTCCGACGATCCGGAGTTTGCGGACATCACCGTGCTGAAGCTCCACTACTACAAGTCGCCGCTCGGGCCGACTCAGATCGAGGTCGAGTACGCAGTGACGCTGACGCAGTAGGGTCCCGATCGGAGCCGGGTGCGGCGCTTCGGAAACGCTGCACCCGCGACGCTCCCGACGTCATCTAGGAGGCTGTCCGAGTAGACCGTCGAGGGTCGCCTTCGGCTTGCCCGACCCTCTCCCGTCCACTCACGCACCTGTGCGGTCCAGAGCGCCGCGCGCAGGCCGAGGCTGGATTGAGCCGAAGTGGTCGTCACGACGTGCGCGAGACTCGTGCAAGGGCCGGGCTAGCCCGGCCACGGGATCCCCGGATCGCTCAGGTTCAGGCTGCGGCCCCGAGCGGAGTCCTCGC
>CALKVK010000002.1 GCA_937996235.1 uncultured bacterium
ATCCGGCTGTACCTGTCGTCGCTGGCGTACGTGCTGCTCGCGGCGCTGCGGCGCATCGGACTCACGGGCACGGAGATGGCGCGCGCGCAGTGCCACACGATCCGCACGAAGCTGCTGAAGCTCGGCGCCGTGATCCGCGTGACCGTGCGTCGCGTGTGGGTGTCGATGAGCAGCTCCTACCCGTACCGGGAGCTCTTCGCGGGGATCCACGGCCGGCTGACGGCCGCCCGCGCCGGGCCGTAGCGCCCGCGACGGCAGGTCGAGTCGACGCCTCGCGGCCGGCGGTCTGCCCGCAGCGCGGATCCGGGCGCGAATCCGCGTCCACGAAGGCGCGAGAGCGAGCGGCGCGGCGGCGGCGCGGCCCTCGGTCGACTCGATTGACGCCGCGGCGCGCCGTCGGTCGCTCTCGATCACCGCGAGTGGAGGAGATCCGCCATGTCGTGAGAAGGTCGGGCTACGGGTTCATGAAGCGTCACGCCCACGAGGATCCGGCGCTCCAGAGGGAACTGAACCGCGGGCTCGGGTTCGCGATCGAGGACCGCCGCCGGCACGAGAGGCGCGACCGGGCGCTCAAGGCCATGAGCCTGTGCCTGTGGGCGGGAGCTGACCCCTGGGCGGACCTGCACGAGCCCTGGGACAGTCCCGAAGAGGACGAGGAGGCCGACGACGTCGCGTCGCCCTGGTGGGTGTTCACGACGCCGGCCGGGATGGTGGTCTCGGACGGGGATGTCGAGGCGCTGCGGGTGCTGCGCCTCAAGGCAGGCTCGCCGCGCTTCCAGGCGCTCTACGCGCTGGTCGAGTCGCCCGAGATGTTCGACGCCCTGATGCGCATCGAGCCGCTGGTCGATCCGCACCCTCTGGTCGATAACGTGATTCGCAGGAGCGTCGATGGTGCCCGCGCGCGGCTCTGGTCCGCCGAGGCGATGCTGCGGCACGTACTGGAGGGGAGCGGGAAGAGGCTCGAACGCCTCGGCGACTGGGCGGTCAGGCTGGCGCGCCGCGGTCTCGCGACCGAGCACCGCGGCTACGATGGCAGCGCCCGGCGCCTCGTCGCGCTCCTCCGTAGCCGGGCACTCGTGGCGGAGGAGGTGTTGGTACAGGTCGTGGCGACGCCGACCCTCCTCGAGCGACACCGCGAGCTCGGACTCACACGGGCGGATCTGGAACTCGTCGCCGGCTCGGCGCAGATCGCGAAGAGCGCGGCAGCGGCAGCTCGTCGTGCGCTGCGCAACCGCCGGCGCCGCTCCCGCTGACCGAACGTGGCGCGGGCGTCAGGTCTGGCCGGGCACGGCCCACGCTCGCGCGCCTGGCGTGCTGCCCCACCGGTTCCGCACGATCGCAAGCGCGAGCGTCGACGGGGGATCAAGGCGGAGCCGCGGCGCGTAGACCCAGGTCCCGGAGCGCGGACAACGCAGCTGGCTCGACCAGTCGGCCGCCAAGCCCGGTAGGCTGGCGCGAATGTCGGATCTCGCCGAAGCGCAGTACCTGATCACCGAACGCGTCTGCGCCGCAGACGACGTCTACGGGCTGTACGTGATCCCGTGGCAACTCGCTGAGACCCTGAACGTCACTCTGGACCAGGTTCTCCGCGCCATCGAACTCCTCGCCAGGCGAGGCCTCGTCGATGTGCGCAGGGAAGTCGACTGGGAGATCCGCCCGCCGATCGACCCTGGGCGCATCTCGGCGCGGCTGCTCGCGGGGCTCCCGTGGTTCCGGCTGTTCCGGACGTCGCAGGGGATCGAGTGGCTTGAGGCCGAGCGCAGCTCGCGCCTCCCGCGCACCGGCGACGAGACAGGCGACCTGATCCTCGCCGCAACGCTCATCGAGCTGCAGGCAGGCAACGAACTCCCGACTGCGACGCGGGCGCGCTGCGGGCGTGTGCTCTCCGCGCTGATCCGGATCGCCGCGATGAGCTACCGCGACTCGGCGTACCTCGCGAAGCCAGCCCAGCGCGCGCTCGATGCTCCCGCCAGCCGCTCGGGGACGCGCCAGCTTGAGGTCGACTTCTACCAGCCTCTGCTGCACGCAGAGTTCCTGCGTGACCCCGTGCTCGCGCTGCTCGTGACGAAGGGCTCGGAGCAGGCAGCCGGGCGCTCCGATCTGCTCATCGGCGGTGACATTCCTGTCGAAGCGAAGGTGATCTACCCGGACCATCGCGGCGGCGATGCTGAGCTCATCGGGATCGCGCAGACTGCTCAGTACGCCGCTCGCAGCGGAGTTGGGTTCCTCGCGGTCCTCGACATGCGATGTCAGCGCGACGGGCAGGTAACGCCGAGCCTCCGCGAGGACGTGCGGGTCGTGGAGCCTCAGCCGAAGACGGGTGCGCGCGTGGTCCGAGTTCGGCATCTCGCGGGGCTCGGGCCCCCTTCCCGCCGCGGAGCGTAGCCTGCAACGCCTCCCCAGGGGCAACCCTCTTCATAACCACTCACGATCCGTCGTTGCAGCGGCGGTGCGGAAGGTCGTTGCTCCCCGTCCCTCAACAGCGCATCTACCGCCAGGCACCCGCCTTCCGAACCCGCTCGATGATCGCCTGGATTCTCGGTGAAGGATCGCGCCCACGCAGAAAGGCAATGAGCTGGTTCTTCAGCTGCTTGCCTTCCTCCGTCACCCCACCCACCTGGCTCCACGGCGCGTACAGGTGACCTTCGCGCCCGCCGTCGGAGAACCCCTCAGCCTTGAGGATGTTGGTGAGTTGGTCGCGCGTCGGCGCGCCATCTGGCATGCGCCCACGCCCGATGGCGGAGGAGCGAATGTAGTCGCGGGCTTGAAACTCGCTACCACTGCCTGCGCGGAGCGGGAAGAACGTCCCCAGGGTCGAGCGCGCGCACGCCTCTGCAGGATCCTCGGCCGCAGCGTCACTCTCTAGTTGCAGACCGGCGACGCTCGACGTTGCCGGCAACCCGAGGAACTCCCCCCCGAGAATGCGACGAGGGCTTGCGGCAGCGTCGGCGACGGTGCAGTTCTGGAACTGCACAATCGGCTCGCCCTTCCAGTGCGCGCCCGGCTGATCGTGCTGCTCGATGCGCGACTCCGCATCGAATCTACAGTTGATAAACCGCATGAGTGGCATGTCGCGACCCCTCGCATCGAGGATGCGGCATCGCTCGAACGTGCAGTCCGAGAACGTAGTTGGCCCGTCACAGTAGCGGAGTTCGACATCGCGCAGCGTGCAGCGGTCGAAGACCGCGTCGGAGAGCGCGCAGGCGCTGAGCCGACTTCCGCAGAGTGAAACGTCTTGGAACTCGGCGCCGACGAGTTGCACCATCTCCCCGGAGAACTCCGCACCCAACTCCTCGCCATCGAACTGAATCTCGGTGAGATCGGCGAGCTCTATTAAGCGGTTGGGTGCAGCGTGAGGATGTTCCACGCCGCGTGTGCTGAGGCCCGCCCGGAACCACCAGTAGTTCGCACAGGCGGTGTCGCTTCCAGTGTTTGCGATCGAGCAGAGAGTCTCGGCCAGATCCGACGCGTCGATCGCTTGACGCGCGACGGCGCTTGGCATGAGCGTGCCGAAGGCAACCTGTCCTCGCTCGGCGGACACGATCAATCCCGGGAGCCTATCGCTGCTCACCATCGCGGTCAGCTCGGCACGACGGCTCCAGGCTCGCAAGATCAGCGCTGCGCGTATCCAGTCGCTGAGGAAGACCGGTCGCCACTCTCCGACCACGAGGCCATCCGCGGACGACATGAGGAGCGCGTGCTTCTGGACCTGCCGCACGATGGCGATCCAGAGTTCCGCCTGGTTCGTGGGATCCACCGCGAATACTAGCTTGGTGAGGTCGTTGGGGGTCAGAGCGGGGAAGCCATCGACGCCCGCGCGACACACGGCGAGCAAGGACAACACATCCAATTGCCGCAGCGGTTGGAACGCGCCCTCGGCTATCGGATCGGTCTTCCCCTGCTCCCGCACGCATGCGAGTGAGGCGGCGAGGTTGCACACTTCGTCTATGCCGCAGGCGGCGAAGTAGGTGACCTCGGGCGGCCTCGTGTCTGAGTGGATGACGAGGCGCGCGTTTCCCGACAACTGCTTGCTCCGGCCAATCGCAGCGAGACTCTGGACGAAAAAGAGCGACTTGTCCCTGCCGTACGTGTCAAACACAATCCGTATCCACTCGACGAGCGCGTCTTCCTCTGAGACGCCGAGGGCCCGGAAATTTATCGGGCCCTGCCATGGCGTCTCGGGGCAGCGCCTAGCGATATTCGCGAGCTCGGCACAGGTTGGCCCCGTGACGGCACGGACGTACTTCTCGAACTCCTCGCTGTCCGCCGTTGGCAATTCGAGGCGCGCGCGGAGTGTTGCAGCATCTCCGATCAATGCGCCTTCTGTAGTGCGTCCGCTGATGACGATCAACGAACGATCCGTCGTGCAGTCCTTCCTGAGAACGCCGACGACGTCGGAAATGAGATTCGGATCGTAGCGCCCGGAGATCTCGTCGAGACCATCGAGGAAGAGCGTGGCGACGCCGCTGCGCACGGCATGCCGCAAGTTGTCAGCTGCGGGGCCGATCACGCCGAGCGTAGCGGCGAGTTGCGCCCATGAGACTCCCCCGCCCCGCAGGACATTGCGGAGCGGCAGGTACACGGGTAGAGGACCGACTCGTTCGTGAGTTCGCGACGACGCGACATGGGCCAATAGCGTGGACTTGCCCTTGCCACCTTCTGCCTGGAGGTACACGAGCGCACCGCTCGGTCGATCCCACGCAAGCTGAGATTCCAACCACTCGACAGCGTCCTCGCCCCCGTGTCCATTCGACACCGCGGTCATCGACGCGAAGCGACGCGCCTCAGCTGGCCCGATCGGGCGAAGCGTCTGATCGAGCAGTGCCCCGTGAGATGCCTGCCAGCCGGCCGGGAGCCCGACGAGGGAAGCCAGCGCATCGTGGAAAGGCGTGACGACGACGCCACGAGTGACGGTCGATCGAAGTCCGCCGTCCCACCCCCTAGGTGTCAGAACTCCGACCTCGATCAGCTCTACGACCCCGAGATCGAGCGCATCGAAGTCAACCGGCTTGAGTCGGGCCACGATATCGGACGCGCTAGCCTGGTCATCGGTCTGACAGAGGAGGAAGTACCGGCGGCCGACGCGAAGGGCGGAGAACGCGAGGTGTTCGTCCGGCCCACGGATCAGCTCGGTCCAGTGAGACTTCGGCGTCAGGGCCTTCGAGAGCTCGGCAAGCCTCACGGCGATGTCGGACGTCAGTTGTCTCAACTTCAGCATTCTGCCTCCAGTAGCATTGGCGTCTACGTCACGGTGGCCCAATCGGCCGACAGCACCTCAGCCTGCTCAAGCACGGTTTGCGTCGCCTTCTCCTGCTTGTCGGGCGGGTAGCCGTGCTTGCGGAGGATGCGCTTCACGATGACGCGCAGGTGGGCGCGGACGTTCTCGCGGACCGTCCAGTCGATCGTGACGTTCGCGCGCACCGCGGCGACGAGCTCGCGGGCGATGCCGCGCAGGGTCTCGTCCCCGAGCACCTTCACCGCGCTGTCGTTGGTCTCGAGCGCGTCGTAGAACGCCACCTCGTCGTCGGTCAGGCCGAGGGCCTCGCCGCGGCGGTCGGCCTCGCGCATCCGCCGCGCGAGCTCGATCAGCTCCTCGATCACCTGCGCGGCCTCGATCGCGCGGTTCTGGTACCGGCGGATCGACTCCTCGATCAGCTCGGCGAAGGAGCGCGCCTGAACGACGTTCCGGCGCCGGCGGAGGCTCAGTTCGCCGAGGAGGAGCTTGCGGAGCAGTTCGACGGCGAGGTTCCGCCGCGGCATCCCCCGCACGTCGGCGAGGAACTCGTCCGAGAGGATCGAGATGTCCGGCTTGGGGAGCCCCGCGGCCGCGAACACATCCACCACGCCGTCGGGTGAGATGGCGCGCGCGACGATCTGGCGCACGGCGTGGTCGAGTTCCTCCTCGGGACGCGCGTCGGCCGGCGCGCGCTTGGCGAGGACCGCCTGCACGGCCTGGAAGAACGCCAGGTCGTCGCGAATGCGCAGCGCCTCCTCGTGGGGAACGGCCAGGGCGAACGCCTTCGAGAGGTCGCGAACGGCTCGAACGCACCGCTCCTTCCCGTTGGCCGGGTCCTGCGCCAGGACGTGTTCCTGCGCAGCCGGGAGCAGTTCCAGGCGCTCTTGCGCCGAGCCCGCGACCCACTTCGACCAGTCGAACCCGTGGAAGAGCGCGCAGCAGATCTCGTACTTCTCGAGCATCACGGCGACCGCCTCGTCCTGGTCCACCGCCGTGCGACCCGTGCCCCCGCTCTCGGTGTAGGTGGCGAGCGCCGCCTTGAGCTCCTGGGCGAGGCCGAGGTAGTCCACGACGAGCCCGCCCGGCTTGTCGCGGAAGACGCGGTTCACGCGGGCGATCGTCTGCATCAGCCCGTGCCCCCGCATGGGCTTGTCCACGTACATCGTGTGCAGGCTCGGGGCGTCGAACCCTGTCAGCCACATGTCGCGCACGATCGCCAGGCGGAAGGGATCGGCCGCGGCGCGGAAGCGATTGGCGAGTGCCTCGCGCCTGGGCTTGTTGCGGATGTGCTGCTGCCAACTCACGTCGTCTGACGCCGAGCCGGTCATCACGACCTTGATGCTCCCCGCGTCGTCGTCCTCGTCGTGCCACTCGGGCCGCAGCGCCACGATCGCGCGGTAGAGGTCCACGCAGATCCGGCGGCTCATGCAGACCACCATGGCCTTGCCCTGCATCGCCTCGAGCCGCTTCTCGAAGTGCTCCACGATGTCCTGGGCCACGATCTCGATTCGGCGCTCGGCGCCGACGATCGCCTCGAGCTGCGCCCACCTGGTCTTGAGCTTCTCCTTGCGCTCGGCCTCCTCGCCCTCGGTCACCTCCTCGAAGTCGGGGTCGATCCGGGGCCGCGCGGCAGGGTCCAGTTCGAGCTTGGCGAGGCGGCTCTCGTAGTAGATCGGGACGGTCGCCCCGTCCTCCACGGCGCGCTGGATGTCGTAGACGCTGATGTAGTCGCCGAACACCCGGCGCGTATCGGCGTCGGTCAGCGCGATCGGCGTGCCCGTGAACCCGATGAACGAGGCGTTCGGGAGCGCGTCGCGCATGTGCCGCGCGAAGCCATCCACGAAGTCGTACTGGCTGCGGTGGGCCTCATCGGCGATCACCACGACGTTGCGGCGGTCCGAGAGGAGCGGGTGTCGGTCCCCCTTCTCGTCGGGGAAGAACTTGTGGATCGTGGTGAACACGACGCCGCCCGCCTGGACGCGGAGCTTCTCCCGCAGGTCGGAGCGGCTCTCGGCTTGGACCGGCGGCTGCCGCAGCAGTTCGTGGCAGCGCGAGAACGTCCCGAAGAGCTGGTCGTCCAGATCGTTGCGGTCCGTCAGCACCACGATGGTCGGATTGCCCATGGCGCGCTCGCGGACGATCCGTCCCGCGTAGAACGCCATGGTCAGGCTCTTGCCCGAGCCCTGCGTGTGCCAGACGACGCCGATGCGCCGGTCGCCGGGATCGCCGCCCGGCCGCGTGCCGCTCTCGTACCCGGGGCCCTCGCGCAGCGTGTCCGCCTCCCGGCGCAGCGCTGCGGCCCGCAACGTCTCCTCGACCGCCACGCGGACGGCGTGGAACTGGTGGTAGCCGGCCAGCTTCTTGACCAGCCGCCCGCCCCCCTCGTCCTCGAAGACGATGAAGTCCCGGACGAGGTCGAGGAAGCGGCGGCGGTCGAAGAGCCCCTCGATCGCGACGCGCAGTTCCAACAGGCGCGCATCCGCCAGGTTCTCGCCGCCGACCGTGCGCCACGGCTTGAACCACTCCCGGCCAGCCGTCAGCGTGCCCACACGTGCCTGCGTCCCGTCGGAGATCAGGAGCACCGCGTTGCAGGCGAAGAGCGAGGGGATCTCCTGCTTGTACGTCTGGAGTTGCTTGAACGCCGTCCAGACGGTCGCATCCTCGTCGGCGGCGTTCTTCAACTCGGCGACGGCCAGCGGCAGGCCGTTCACGAAGAGCACCACGTCCGCGCGCCGAGTGTGCTTGTGCTCGGTGACGGTGAACTGGTTGACCGCGAGCCAGTCGTTGGCGCCGGGGTCCTCGAAGTCGAGCACGCGGACCTGGGCGCCCGCGACGCGGCCGTCCTCGCCGTACTCGACATTGACGCCGTCCACCAGCAGTCGGTGCATCGCGCGGTTCTGGGCTTCGAGGCTCGGGGCGTCGTCGCGGGTGAGACGCCGGTACGCGTCTTCGATGCCCTCGGCAGGCACGGACGGGTTCAGTCGTGTAATGGCCGCCCGGAGCCGCGCTTCGAGGACGACGTCGCCGTAGACGGCGCGCTCGGCCTGTGGCCCGCCCGGCGCGATCTCGCCGCCGTGGACGACCTCCCAGCCGACGGACGCGAGCCAGCCTAGCGCCGCCTCCTCGACCGCAGACTCGGTGAACCGGGTCACGGCTCCGCCCTCTGCCAAGCGGGACCGCGCTCCGTCCCCGACGAGGGCTCCACGCCGCCGAACGCGGTCCGGTCCGCCTCGTCCCTCGCCTCTCGCAGACGGGCGAGCAGCAAACGGAGCGGCTCGGCCTCGAGGCGCCGCGCGCCCGGCCGGAGCTTCGGGCGCCGGTTCTCCCAATCCCCCGCGTCGCGCAGCGCGTGATCCACGACATCGACGAGCGCGTCCAGGTCCCAGCGGAAGAGCGCGATCGGACGTTTGCCCTGGTAGCCCTCGATCCGTCGGTCGAGGCCGAACGTCTCGCAGAGCGCGCCGGTCAGGCGGTGGAGTTCATCGAGTTCCGCGCCGGTGATGAGGAGGCGCACGGGGACGTCGTTCTTGCCGGGTCTCATGCCGGGACCTCCGCGAATCGCTCGGCGTCGGGGATACGGATCTCCCCGGAGACGAGCTTCGGAAGGAGGGAGTCTCGGATGGATGCGAGGGTGCGCGACTCCTCGGCCAGCAACTCCTGTCGGTCCCACATCGGTCCAAGCAACCGCACGAACTCTCGCTGCACCACCAGTGGTGGGACGAGCACCGGAAGCCGGTGGAACTCATCACGGCTCGTCGAGGGGATCGCAGACCCGCTGTCCATGCCGTTGATGTCAAGGCGTTTCATCTCGTAGTACGCCCAGCGAAGCGCTGTTGGCGTGCGCGGCTCCACAAAGAACGCGGTGTCGATCGCGTGGAACGGCCGATTGCAGTAGTGAACGCCACGGTACGCCCCCTTCCGTCCGATCACAATGCCAGGGTGATTGCAGAGCGGCACGTCGGTCCACCCGATGCGTCCGTTCGTACCGAACACGGGGACGTCTCCATGCGAGTCGTTGTAGCCGGACAACGCCTTACCGTACGCGAGCGACACGACCGCTCCCCACGTCGTCGAGCGCCACCCACGCGGCGATGGTCCGCTTTCCGATTCCACGAGATCGTTCGGGAACAGATCCGTGAGTGCGTTCGAAGCGTGGGTCACCGCTCCCTCGGCCTTAGCGCGAACGGGGTCGAAGTCCACGAACCACGACTTGAACAGCGCGCGCGCCATCGCCTCCAGCGTCTCGCTCATGCGCCGGTTCAGCTCGATCTTGTCGTCGAGCGTGCCGAGGACGTGGGCGATGGCTCGTTGTTCTGGGAGAGGCGGCACCGGAATCTGCAACCTCTCGATGTCTGCACGCCGAACACGGAGCCGCGTGGTCCCCGTCGTTAGGCTCCGTACTAATCCGAGGCACGCGGGTGAATTCAGGAAGTACGCAAGGAAGCGTGGCTCGAGTTCGTGACGCCGGACGCGTACTATCGCGACATCAACGGCCGTCACGGATCTCCAAGGCAGGCCGCGGACGTGCCATGCGCGACCGGTCGGCTTCGGCATGCGAGCTACAAGGACATCGCCGGCTTGGATCTCAGTGCAGTTCAATCGGCGGAATGTTTCCTCTGTGACCCACCGATAGTTGCCGGTTTCCACGAATCTCCCGAGCCCGATGTTCGACACCTGCAAGAGTCGGTAGTCATCCCCGCTCTGGTCCTTGGACTCGATCCAATCACCGTCGCGCACGAACTCGCAATGACTCGAAAGCCGCGACACGCCCCATGCACCTGGAACGTCGAATGGCAACTCGATCGCGTCGCCCGCAGGCGCGTCACTTCCCATATCCGAGCTCCTCCAGGCTGGCGGCGATTGCGGCATCGAGCCTCGCTGCCTCGACCTGCTGCTCGCGCAGCGTCGCGACGAGCCGCGGCATCCTCTCCTCGAAGGGCTCGCCGTCGTCCTCCTGTTCCTCGGCGCCGACGTACCGCCCGGGCGTGAGCACGTGCCCGTGCTTGCGCACCTCCTCGAGCGTCGCGCTCTTGCAGAAGCCTGGGACGTCCTCGTAGTCGCCGACGCCCTCCTCGCCGCGCCAGGCGTGGTAGGTGGCGGCGATGCGCGCGATGTCCTGGTCGGTCAGTTCGCGATGCGTACGGTCCACCATCCGGCCCACGGACCGCGCGTCGATGAACAGCACCTCGCCGCGCCGGTCCCGGAACTTCCCGTTCCTCCGATCCCGCGCGAGGAACCACAGGCAGGCCGGGATCTGCGTCGAGTAGAAGAGCTGGCCGGGCAGCGCCACCATGCAGTCCACGAGGTCCGCCTCGATGAGGTTCTTGCGGATCTCGCCCTCGCCGGACTGCTGCGACGACATCGAGCCGTTCGCGAGCACGAACCCCGCCACGCCCGCCGGCGCGAGGTGGTGGACCATATGCTGCACCCAGGCGAAGTTGGCGTTGCCGGCCGGCGGAACGCCGTACTTCCATCGCTTGTCATCCCGGAGCCGCTCGCCACCCCAGTCCGAGATGTTGAAGGGCGGATTGGCCAGGATGAAGTCGGCGCGCAGGTCCGTGTGGCGGTCGTTGTGGAAGGTGTCACCGTGGCCGATCTGCCCGTCGATCCCGCGGAGCGCGAGGTTCATGCGGGCCAGCCGCCAGGTCGTGTAGTTCGACTCCTGGCCGTAGATCGAGATGTCGGGCTTCCTTCCACCGGGCGCCTTGCCGCCGTTCCCGTTACCGCTGGAGTGGGCGCGGATGAACTCGACCGACTGCACGAACATCCCCGAGGAGCCGCAGCAGGGGTCGTAGACCCGCCCGCGGTAGGGCTCGATCATCTCGACGAGCAGCCTCACGACGCACTTCGGGGTGTAGAATTCGCCCCCTTTCTTGCCCTCGGCGTCGGCGAACTGGCCGAGGAAGTACTCGTAGACCCGCCCGAGAACGTCGCTCGCCCGCGCTTCGGCGTCGCCAACGCGGATGTTCGTGATGAGGTCGATGAGCTGCCCGAGGCGGGTCTTGTCGAGCGCGGGGCGCGCGTAGTCCTTCGGTAGGACCCCCTTCAGCGCGGGGTTGTCGCGCTCGATCGCGGTCATCGCGTCGTCCACGAGCCGGCCGATCGTCGGCTGCTTGGCCTGGGCCTTCAGATGCGGCCACCGGGCCTCGGGCGGCACCCAGAAGATGTTCAGCGCCCGGTACTCGTCCTGGTCCTCGGGGTCGGCCCCCTCGGATGCCAGTTCCGTGAGCGCCGCGTGGTGCTCCTCGAAGGCGTCCGAGATGTACTTGAGGAAGATCAGCCCGAGGACGACGTGCTTGTACTCCGCGGCGTCCATGCTGCCGCGTAGCGCGTCCGCCATCTTCCAGAGCTCGGCCTCGTAGCCGAGCGTGGCTCCGCCGCTCGCACCCGTGCCTGCGCCACCGGCTCCACCCTTGCGTCGCTTCGCTGCCACGTTCGCCTCCCTCATCCTTGCGGGGCGATCCTACCGCGGCAGAGCCTGGGCGACGTGGCTCCTCTGGGAGCATCGCCGGCACTCACGCACTGCGGTAGGCCGTCGTCCCGCGTCGCGTGCGCAGCACTTGATCTTGCACTTCGCGCTTGCCGACGATGGGAGCATTGGCGTGCAATCGGAAGGGCAACGGCCGACGAGATCGTACATCGATGCGGCGGGGTGGATTGCTGTGGATCTAGGCGACGTCATCGCTGGCTGGCAGACGAAGCTGCTGCAACTCGATCGGCGCAACCCGCTCATCTACTTCCGAGGGAAGCGTAGCTCGGTCTCCATCGTCGAGGTTCAGCCAGACGTTCTCCTGGAGCGTCTCCAGCACAGTCGCAAGGGGCTCACGTTCCCGTTCGCGGAGAAGCGACGTGCGGGCCGATCTCGTGACCTTTTCGAGGACGACGACGGGGAGACCGAGGATTCGCTCGTCGAGTTGTCCGGTGACCTCAAGTGCGAGGGCTCGACGGTTGCCCTGCAGGGCCAGCTCCTGAACCTCCAGCGCAAGGACCGCCTGTGGGAGGAGGAACAGGGCGTCAACGTCCTCTTCCTCGCACTCGGATTCCTCGACTGGATCGATCAAGACGGCCAAGCCGCCAGCGCCCCCCTTCTGCTCGCACCGGCCGACCTAGAGCGGGACTCGCCTCGTGATGCGTGGCGCCTACACCTGGAGGAGGAGGACCTCCAGACGAACGAGACGCTCCGGTACGTGCTCGGCAAGCTCGGGATCGAGCTGCCTGTGCTCGCTGAAGAGCCCGAGCCGCCTTCCGGCTACCTGGCACGCGTAGGTCGGGCGATTGCGTCGAAGAGTGAGTGGTCCGTGTCCCCGCGCTGTGCCCTCGCGACGTTCCCGTTCGCGAAGATGTCCATGTGGCAGGACCTCGAGCGCATGCGCGTGCAGGGCACCGACCACGCGGTCGTGACCGCGCTCGGCGGGGATGTCGGCGCGCTACGCCCGAGCGAGTTCGGCGCCCCCGCGCCGCTCCCCGGGGCCGAGTCCCTCAAGGGAGGGGGCCTCGACGACCTGCTGCCCGTCAAGGACCAGTTCACGGTCCTCGACGCCGATCACAGCCAGCTTCGTGCGATCGAGCTGGTGCGACGAGGTGGTCACGTGGTGATCCACGGCCCGCCCGGCACCGGCAAGAGCCAGACGATCGCAAACGTCATTGCGACGCTCCTGGCGGATGGGAAGCGCGTTCTCTTCGTGAGCGAGAAGACCGCGGCGCTGGACGTCGTGAAGAGCCGCCTCGCCGACTGCCGCCTTGATGTGTTCTGCCTGGATCTGCACAGCGACCGCGCGCGCAAGGCGTCCGTCTACGAGCAGTTGCGGCGCTCGTTGAAGGCTGGTCGATCGGGGGCGCAACCGTTCCCACTGAGTCGCCTGGAGCAGCAGCGATCGGACCTGAACGAGGTGGCGCGCGCTCTCCACGAGGTGCGCGCCCCCCTCCAGCTCAGCGTCTTCCAGGTGCACGGTCGCTACTCGCGCGTTCGCGTGCTGGACCGGGTCGACTTCCCGCTCTCGAACGTCGCGGCGCTGTCGGCCAGAGATCTCGAGCAGATCCTCAAGACGACCGGACTGGTCGCGCGGCGCGGGAGCGAGTTCGTGGCGCACGCGACCAGTCCGTGGCGCGCGCTGCGCCGAGAGACCTGGAGCGTTGAGCTGGCCGACGACGTGCGCGAGATCGCGTCCGCGATGCACCGGGCGACGACGAACTGCAGGATTGCACTCGACGCGCAGGCCGACCACCTTGGGCTGCCACGACCCGCCTACGCTGCGGACGGCGCGCGCCTCGCGGCCGTGGCTCTCCACCTAGCGGAGGCCCCCGGGGTGCCGGCCGCCTGGATCGACGCCGACCAGCTGAAGCGCCTGACAGAGCGGGCGAGGGAGCGCGCCGCCGCGCAGTCGCAGCAGCGAGCGCTCCGGGCATCCCTGGAGCCGTTCTTCGGTGCCGAGCTGCCGGCGCTGCCGTTCCGCGCGCTCGTCGAGAGTCTGGCGCTGCAGGTCGGCGACGCCGAGTGCCTGGTGGTCGTGCTCGGGGCGGCGTGGGGGACCGCGCTGTGCCCTCGTCCGGTGGCGGCTGCGGAGCGGCTCTCGACGACGGTGCGACAGATCCAGGAGGTGCAGGACGCCCTGTCGGGGCTGCTCACCGACGGACTCGCGCGGATTTCGGCGCTGGACGCGCCGGAGGCTCGCGCGATCGCGGTCGCGCTGCGCACCGGACTCGCCGCGCGTGCTGTGCCAGAGCAGTGGACGCGCGAGGGCGGGCTGGCGGCGGCACGAGACGCGACCGCGGCTGCGAGCCGAGAGGCGGCGGCGCTCGCGGAGACGGAGCGACGACTCTTCGCGGACTTCGACGAACGCGTCCTCGACCTCGCGACGGAGGACCTGCTCGTCCGCCTGCGCACTGACCACCAGCGCTTCTTCAGGATCCTCACGAAGTCGTATCGCGCGGACATGCGCGCGCTGCGCGGATGCTTGCGTGCGCCGCGGAAGCTGGCCGTGGAAGAGGCCCTCGCTGTTGTCGGTGGCGCACGGAATGTGATCGCGCGACGGAACGCCTGGGCGGCTCGGAAGGCGGAGTTCGAGGCGGCCCTCGGAGACCGATTTCACGATCGTGCGACCGACTGGGCGAGTGTCCAGAAGGAGATCGACGCGATCGAGGAACTGCGCCGCGGATGGCGCTGGGGCGACGACACGCTTGCACCGTTGCTCGCTGATGTCGCGGTACGTGCGCGTCTAGAGCCGAAGCTCGAGCGTCTCGAGACTGCGCTCCGAGCGACGGCCGCCGCGCCGAACGCATCAGCGTTGCTAGACCGCATTCCGAGGCTCGACGACGCGGTCGGATCCGCTGCCGTGGGGTTGGCGATCGTCCGTCGCCTGGTCGAAGCGGGCGAGGCGCTGTGGCCGACGATGGGCACTGGGGCCGCGAGCTGGTCGGAGCTCCACGACGTGCTCGCCAGCGCGGCGCTCCTGCAGCGGCTCGTGGCGGAGGAGGAGGCGGTCGCTTCCGACTTGGGTACCGAGTTCGGGACGCACTACCGGGGGGACGACACCGACTGGGAGCGAGCCACGCGCGCGCTCCAGTGGACCAGCGAGTTCCTCGAACTGGTGCGCGAGCAGGTGAGCCCCGAGGTCGTCCGCCACTGCCAGGCACCGGCTCCTTCGCAGGAGTACCGGCAGCGTGCGGCTGCCGTCCGAGAGGCTCGCAGCTGCTTCGACGATCAGGCGCGGTCGTTCACCGAGTCGTTCGACCCGGCTGCGGCCGGCTGGGACTCGTGGGAAACGGCGGCGTTCGCGCACCTCGAGACGTGGGTCGCCTGGGTTCGCGACCACGCCGACTCGGTAGGCGAGTGGTTCGAGTACACGCGGGCGGAGGCGGCGCTCGACGGCATCCTCGGCAAGGGCGTGCTCGGCGTCCTGAGGGCGGCGACCGACGATGCGACCAAGGTGCCGGACCTCGTGCTGCGGCGCGTCTACGCGGCCTGGCTAGACGCCCAGTACGGCTCCGACGAGCGGCTGAGGTTCCAGCCGCGCGATCACGAGGCGCTGCGGGCCGAGTTCAGGAAGCTAGACGGCGAGTTCTCGAGCGCCAACCGGTCGCGAGTCCGGCAGAGGTGCTTCGGCGCGTACCCGGACGAGCACAACATCTCCTTCCAGTACGGGCAGCTCGGCACGCTCAACCACGAGTTGTCGAAGAAGAAGCGCCAGCTCCCTGTTCGGAAGCTGATCCAGCAGGTGCCGCAGCTTCTGCAGGCGCTGAAGCCGTGCTTCCTCATGAGCCCGATCGCGGTGAGCCAGTACCTGCCGCGCGACGAGAGCGAGTCGATCGCCTTCGACGCGGTGGTGTTCGACGAGGCGTCGCAGGTGTTCCCACAGGACGCGGTGCCGGCAATCGCGCGTGGCAAGCAGGTGGTGGTGGTCGGCGACCAGAAGCAGCTGCCGCCGACGTCCTTCTTCCGATCGGCGATGGACGACGACGACGTTGACGAGGACATCGACGATCGCCTCGAAGGCGTCGAGAGCATCCTCGACGCGATGGTGGGGATGGCGGGGACGGGGGTTCACGACGCGTACCTGGCCGTCCACTACCGAAGCCGCCACGACGAGCTGATTCGGTACTCCAACCACCACTTCTACGAGGACCGGCTGCTGACCTTCCCGAGCCCGCTGCGGTCCGCACCGTGGCTCGGTCTGAAGGACGTCTACCTGGCCCACGGCCGCTACGACGCGGGCGCCACGAAGACGAATCGTGCGGAGGCCGAGGAAGTCGTCGAGCGCGTGTGGGAGCTGATGCGGACCCGACCTGTGCGCGAGAGCGTCGGCGTGGTCACGCTCTCGCGAGTGCAGGCGGACCTGATCGACGAACTGATCAACCTGCGTCGCCTCACGGACTCGAGCCTCGACCAGCGGTTCGCTGAGGACCGACATGAGCGATTCTTCGTCAAGAACCTCGAGAATGTCCAAGGCGACGAGCGAGACCACATCCTGCTGAGCCTCGGGTACGGCCCGACGGTCGGCTCGGGACAGGTCCCGAATCGCTTCGGTCCGATCAACCGCGAGGGAGGCGAGCGACGTCTGAACGTCGCGGTCTCACGAGCGCGCAGGAGCCTCACGCTGATCCGCTCGCTGCGCGCCGATCACATCACCTCTGAGGCCGCTGGAGCACGGTTGCTTCGGCGCTTCCTGGAGTACGCGCAGAACCCGGAGCGGGCGTTCGAGGCGGAGATCGACGTCGATCCCGCCGCGGAGACGGAGAGCCCCTTCGAGGAGGCCGTGTTTCGGGCGCTCACGCGGCGCGGCCACAAGGTTGCCCGGCAGATCGGGTGCCTCGGCTACCGGATCGACCTGGCGATCTCCTCCGATGACGGCAGTCGCTTCGACCTCGGCATCGAGTGCGACGGCGCCACCTACCACAGCACGCCGGCGGCGCGCGATCGTGACTGGCTCCGGCAGAACGTCCTGGAAGGGCTGGGCTGGACGATCCACCGCATCTGGTCGACCGACTGGATCAAGAACCCTGACCGACAGGTCGAGTTCGTTGAAGCGGCTCTGGTCGAGGCTCGTGCGTCGCGCGTGGAGGAACTCGCGGAGTTTGAGGAAGCTGGTGACGCGCGCTGGAGCAACTCATCGTCAGAGTCGGGGGAGTCCGACGATGGCGAGAGGGTCCGTGAGGACGTTGCGAGCGCGGCGGACGAGTGCGCCGCTCTCGGGGTCGAGCCGCTTGAGCTCTTCGAGGTCCGCGAGGGCTCGCGCGGGCGGTGGTCCATCGTGGAGGAGACCGGGTCCAGACTCCGGGATCTCGTCGTGCGAATCGTCGAGGTCCAGGGGCCTGTGCACGAGGACGACATCATCGACGTGATCCGCCGCATCTACGGAGCGGGGCGGGCCGGGCGACAGATCCGAGCGGCGATATCCTCGGCGATCGACGACGCGCATCGACGCGGCGAGGTCGCTCGACGCGCCTCGGTTGACGGCCAGCGCAAGGGCCCGTTCGTGGACCGGCCCAAGCGTCCCCACCGAGTGCCACCGCGAGGACCCGCCGCCGACGGCACGGTCCGCAAGATCGAGCGTGTCTGGCCAGGCGAGATCGAGGAAGTGCTCCTCCGGGCGATCGACTCCTCGTTCGGCATTGATCCGGACGGCGCGATCACCTTCGCCGCCCGAGCCCTTGGCTTTCAGCGAGTGGGCGCCAGCATCCGCGAGGTCTTCGAGAACACGCTGTCGCAGCTCCTGGCGCGCGGGGAGATCCAGGACACCGGTGCGGGGCTGACGCGACCGCGAACGGAGTAGCGCAGCTCACGGCGCTTCGATCCGTACGAGGGACGCTACGACGTTCCGGTGTCGGGGGTGCGGGTGCCGACCGCCAGGATCGCCCGGACCCAGTCGCCGAGCCGGTCGAGCCCCGCCAGGTCCGCGCGCTGCAGATCGTTCCGGAGCATGGTCATCTCGAGGTCTGCGAACTTGAACGTCGTGGTGTCGGAGGGAGTGGATGTCGGTCGTCCGCTATCGAGACCAGGCGAGCGGTCTACAGCGACGTCTTGAGCGGCAGCCCCCGCCCCTTGCGGATGGCGTTGACGCGCGAGAGCCGCTGCTCGGGCGTCAGCTTCGCCCAGGGGTTCTTGCGCTTCCCGGCGGGCTTCGCCGCCTTCGGGGCGCCACCGCTCTTGGCGCCGGCCTTCTTGGTCGCGGTCTTCGTCGCACCGGCGCTGCGGCCGCCCGAACTCGCAGTCCCGAGCACGCTGCGCAGCTCCGCGAGCGCGCTCTCGCGTCCCGCGGCGTGGGCAGCCGCGACCGCAGCGGCGAGCTTCGAGTTCAGGTCCTTGACCAGCGCGTCGACGGAATTCGTCATCGAGTGCTCCTCGTGTCCCGCCTGTTCTCGTCGTTGAGTGTAGATCGCAGTGCGTTCAGGGCGAGGAATGACGCGCACGCTTGCGGCCGCGGACGCGGTCTGCGATCCTGCGACCGCCGAGGTCGAGTTCGCACTCGTAAAGCGGCTGCCGTCCCTTGCTTCTCTCGGGAACTCCCCATTCCCCGGCAGCAGCCCCCTCGGCGACCGGGCATGGTCCGAGCTTCCGAGGCTTCGTACTTGCTACCCCGCACACGCGAGCGAACGTGTGGCCATGCGCAACGAGCACACGACGAACGCGACGCGACAGACGGCCCCCAAGACGACGGTCCGAGTCATCTGCGGGACCTTCGGGATCGACGAGCCTTCGGCGCTGATCGACCTCGGCCGGGGAGCCGGCTTCCGGGCGACGAGCGCGGCGATGCACCGGCTCGCTGCTCGGGTCGAGGAACTCTCCACGAACGAACGGTGGATCGTCCAGACGCGGGCGGACGACCGCTACGAGCAGCGCGGACGGGTCTACCTCGAACTCGCGCGGGCGAGCGCCGCCGAGGTGGAGCGAGCACTCGCGGTCCTGCGCGCGGCGGTCCAGTAGGGACCCACGGCCGGACCTCCCGCCGCGACTTCGGCAGCCCCAGCGGTCAGGCGCGCTGCCGCGGTGCCGCCGTGTCGTACCAGACGCGGAAGAACTGGTACCAGCGGATGGTCCCCAGCCCCGCGTTGGCCGTCGACTGTGTCTGCGGGTCCGGCGGCCCGTGCTCGCCGGGCTCCCACATGTTGGGGAGGACCACGGTCTCGACGTGGATCGGGACGACGCCCTCGGACGCGATCCAGGCGTTCGCTGCCGCCAGCGCCGCTTCCAGTCTCACGATCCGGTAGCTGATCCAGCCCGCCTGGCTGCGGGCCGGCGCGAAGTCCTTGAACGCGAGCATCGAGATCCCTCCGTGCCACGACGCGAGCCGGCCCGCCCGTCGCGGCGTTCGCGCAGGTTCGCGCCTGCGCGTTACAGCCAGGCACGACACCGCGACGCAGCGTCCGAGCGGCGCGAAGGGAGGCGACGACCGGACGGCCGCCAGCGTTGGGGCCGCGTTGCACATGCGCGCCGAGCTTCGACCCGCGCGACGGGACGATGGTCACGTCGATTGCGAGTGTGTGCAGACTCCGGACAGGAGACGCGGGCGGCGAGCCGCAGTGCGCAGTGCGCTCGAACGCCGGGGCCGGGAGCGTACCAACGCCCCCCCCTACCGGGTTGCGTCCGAGTGCTGCTACAGTTCGGCATCATGACCCACCATCCCCCTGCGCGGTCCCATCGTACTGACACGGTCGCTCTGATCGCGGACTGGCTGGAGTCCGAGCGGCTACGGGCGCTCGACGTGGTGGCGGCATCCGGGCGAGCGCCGTCGTACTCCGCAACGCGCTGGGTAGGTAAGACTGACGGCCCCTCACAGTCCTCGTATGAGGAGCAACTCGTCGAGGTCAGCGCTGCGAATAATCACGAGAGTCTCAGGGACATCGAACGGGCGAGCTACGGGCAGCGCCGTACTGCTGAGGAGATCGCCGCTCGTCTCGTCGCGGAGTTTGGCGCAGACTCTGTTCCCTGGGGCGTGCATCGCGTGTTTGCGCGGACGACTCCAGAAACCACCGTTGCAAGGCTGCTCTCATTCGCACGGACCAAGTACCTTCGCGACCTCCGTACGCTGGCGGCGGACGATCCACCGGCGCGCCTGGAAGCTGCTGCAGGGCTAGTCGCGATGTTGGACGCGGAGGAGCTGCGGTCCGTCACGACGATTGCGGTCGGGGGCATTGACACAGCCGGACGGCACCTCGAGCACAGTGGCGTGAGCGTGAGAGAGCTCACGTCGATTGAGCTAGGGTTGCTGGCTGAGGAGGCATCCAGAGGATCAGTCAGCCTTCCAGCGATGGTCCCCATCGCGACGCGCCTCGATTCCATATACTCAGAGGAGCGACACGTGCTCCGCGTGGAATCCGCGCAGCCGAAGCATATCCAGCCTCGCCCCGGCGATCGATTCGCAAGGGTGCTCCTTGCACTGCAGCTACTCGGGTACTGCCCGCACGGCTCGGGGCTCACGCGCACGTGGCTTGAGCCGGGACCGGATGCCTACGCCTCCGTCGGGCGAGTGTCACTGCGATTGTTCGGCGATACGATGTCGCTCGGCGAAGAAGATCTCCGCCGGGTTGTGGCCTTGGCAGAGAGAATTTCTGCGGGCTCCGTCGCGCGCCCGACCAGCAGAGCGGAGGTCAGTCTGCACTCGTTCTCGCGCTCGGCGAATGCGAACAATGACTCCGACTCGCTTATCCACGCGGTGATCGCGCTAGAGTCACTTCTGCTGTTCGGTATCCGGGGGGAACTCAAGTTCCGATTCGCGCTCTATGGGGCACTTCTCCTCGGGCGTGGAGTGCCATCGCGTCGTGCCATCCACCACGCGTTGGGGGAGGTGTACGACATGCGGTCTCGTGTCGTGCATGGAGCGGCACGTCCCAAGCCAGTCGATCTGCAGCGTTGTGCACACACTGCGCGCGAGTTGGCGTCACGGCTGCTTGTCAAGGCCGTCCTCTGTGGTTGGCCGGAGCCGAGCACGCTGGAGCGCCTCGCGCTCGGGGACGCAGACGCCTACCCAGGTCACGAGCACTGCCTGCTCTGAGTCCGTTATGCCGCGCTCCGCCTCCGACAGCGCCGCATGGCCCTGCTCTATCGTGGCTGGCGCGCGCAACCGCAGAGTACGCCGTGCGGGGGACGATCGGCTCGTACCGCGACGCGGCACCGTCGCGGAGGCACACCAGCGCGTGTTCCTCTCCGCTCAGCGAGCGCCCGCGACTGGTTCGCGACCGGAGCGGGGCAGCCGTTGCGCCTAGGAGTCTTGAGCGTCCGACTGCTGCGCACGCGGTCGTGAGCGTGGCCGCCTCGCAGTCAGTCGGAAGAATCCGGGCCCCGAGATCGATGCGGCGCCGGTCACCGCGCGCGCCACGGCGGTGAGGGAAGGATACGACTGTCGCTCGTACTCGAAGCCGCCCTCGATCACGGTGACGCGGACGTCGCGGCCCTTGTAGCTGCGGACGATTTCCTGTCCGACGGTCGGGGACTGAGAGCCATGCGGTCGGACGGTCGCTGGTTCCGCCGCGCCGCTGCTCGCGCCGCGCGCCCGGGCAGCCCGCTCGCCCCGCGCGGTGGCCGCCACGCGCGCCCCTCTCGTCGTCCGTCGGGGAGCCGGACGCGGCAGTCGTAGTTCGCCCGCCTCCATCAGCGCGTCCTTCGACACCACGTCGCGCAGCGCATCGAACACGTCTTGCAGTTCCAGCCTCGCAGTCGTGCCGATGTTCAGTTCCTGGCGAATCCGCGCGAGGACGTCGTACGTGAAGAGCGCGCGCACGACCGCACCTGGTCGCGTCAGCTTCCGCGTGGTCCAGTAGTCGTCGAGACTGCCAGCTGTGATGGCACGCGGCGCCAAGAGGGAGAGCTTCGCCCAGACATCGGCTGGGTTGCGCGCCAGGTCGTCAGAGAGATCCAGCGAGAACGCGAGCTCGTGCGCGATGCCCTCGCCCTCCGCGAACGTCAGGTGGTAGAGGCGCCACTCCATGCCGTTCGTCAGCACTGCCCACGGGATGCCGGCGCGCGCCGCGTAGTTGCCCGCCTGTTCGATGTGCTTGTCGCGCAGTCGCACGACCGACGCGGCCTTGGCCTCGACCAACACTCTGACCTCGCCGTCGGGCTTGAGCGCGATGTCGCAGTAGCGATCCCGGATCGCCAGTTCCTTGCTGATCTGCCCGGCCAAGCTGTCGTAGCCGAGCACCTCCTCGAGGAACTTCACCAGGAACATGACCGTGTCCGACTCGTTGACGCGCCGGCGGCGCGCGTCCTCGAACGCCGTCGCGAAGCGGCGAAGCTGCCTCAGCTTCGCGGCAGGTACACGCATGGACTCCCTCCCCCTATCGCCACGTGGTCGCGCGCGGAGTACGCCCGGCCGAGTCTGCGCAGGACCCGACCGTCGAGGGTAGAGCGCGCGGCGTCGCGTGCACAAGGACGGCAGCCGCCTCATCCGCTACGCTGAACCCGCCGAGGTTGGGCGCGATCCGCCCGTAAAGCGGCTGCCGACTCACTCCACATCACATTCCCCTTTCTCTACCGGCCGTTGCTTCCTCGGTACCCTGCCGCGCCTGAGGGGAGCGCAGCCGCCCGGCGCGTCGTGTCACGTCGCAGCGGAGGCGCCGTGCCACCAGAACTCCGGCGCGGCGTGCGGACGCGCTGCGGCGTGCGCCCAGTTGGCCTGGCTGGCGATCCGGCGCACCGAGAACCGCTAGTTCGTCCGGAGCCGGGCGCCAGCTGCGGCGAGTGCGGTCCAGATCTCGGCGGACTCCCCCTGGGAGTTGCCGCTGCGGACCTTGGCGGCGACCGGCGCACTGTCGATGCAGAGGACGACCGGGCACGTCGCGTCAACCACCCCCGCGTCCATCGCCGCCTCGATCCAGCGCAGGGCCGCGATGGCGGCGATGCCCTCGGCGGGAGTCGGACCCGGCAGACCGTCTGGCAGCCTCCCGCGCCCGACTGCGAGATCCTCCCAGGCCCCGCCCGGCACGCGCAGGCGCGCCACGTACGCGCCCCACGCGGTCTCGCGCTCGAACCCGGCGTCGCAGTGGACCTCGAGCCATGTGACGGCGCGGGGTGCGTGCCCGCCGTCCGGGTCGTTCGCGCGGGTGAAGCGCCGCATCGTCTGGCGTGCGAGGAAGCCGGCGGGGTGCTCGCGTACGGCGGCGCGGTGCGCGGCGACGCGGCAGCGCGCGGAGCAGTAGCGCGTGCCCTTGCGGCGGGCGCGCACGACGTGCTCGCACCACGCGCAGCGGCGCACTGACGTCGGGCGGCGGCGGCGCGCGTTGCGGGCCTCGCGCGTGCAGGCGGCGGAGCAGTAGAGCCGCGCCGGTGGGCCGAGCCGGGCGTCGCATTCGGCGCAGGAGCGGCGAGTCGTACGCGCCATAACGGCGTTACGATACGCAAACTTGTCCGATACGGGTCTCGCGCGCCTGCCTCCGAACGAGAACCGGCGCCGCCCTCGCGACGCCGGTGGATCCCATCGGGGCCTCCCCGTCAGCCGGTGACGCGCTCCGCCGCCGGGTCGTAGACCAACTCGGCCCGCGGCCACTCCCCGCGCCAGACGCGGCCGTTGTAGGAGACCCGCAGCACCTCGCCGTCGGGGAGCACCAGTTCCCCCTCGGGGAATCGCGAGCTCCCGGCCCCGCGGCGATCGCGCTCGGCCGCGTAGCGCGCGGACGCCTGCTCGACCGACCCGACCCGGAGCGTCCTCCGCCCGATCCGAAGCCAGAGCGGCGCGTCGCTACTCGGCACGGGCCACCTCCTCCTGCGGCGCCGCCGCGGGCTCGGCGGGAGCCGCCTTCTTCGACCGCGCGCGCTTCGGAGCCGGAGCGGCCTTCTGCTCCTTCGGCTCGGTCAGCCGGAACCACAGGAACCCGTTGATCGAGGGCTGCCCCGTGATGGCGGACGCGAGTTTGCTGAGCGAGCGGTACTCCGTGCCGTCGTGGCGGAACCCGTCGTCGAGCACCGTCACGCGGTGGTCCTTCCCCTTGTAGGGCCGGACCAGCGCGGTGCCCGGTGCCGGGAGCCGGGGATCGCGAGCGCGCGGCGTCTTCGCCGGGGCGGGCGCCTTCGTCTTCGGGGCGGTCGTGCGGGTCTTGCCCGTCTTCTTCGCGGGCGTCTTGGTCGTCTTCTTCATCGAGCACCTCCTTGAGCGGACATTCGCTCGGAGGCGCGCGACCTAGCAAGTCGTCGTGGCGCTGGAGTGCAGGTTTTGTCTCTGTTTCAAGGCAGTCGGCGACGTGCGGATCGGCCGCGCCATTGACGCGCTGCCGCCCGCCCCGGAGCATCGGGGTGCGACCCGTTCGTGGAGTTCGGGTCGGGTCCAGAGGTGCGAGAGAGAGGAGGCCACGATGGCCGGCAAGGGCGGAGGCGAGGGTTCGGGCGGTGGCGGCGGGAGCGGCAAGGGCGGAGGCGGTCGTCCCGGAGGCGGCGGCGGCCGTCCGCCGAACGGCCCGAGCACGACCGGCAAGCCGTCGGGCGGCGGGCGGGGCAACAACCCGCCCGGCACGAAGAAGTAGCCGCTGAACCGCGCTCCGCCCGCGCCCATGGGCGGCTACGCATCAGCGTTGCGCGGTACGTGAGTTCGAGCGTCGGAGGCAGGTCCCGCCACGGCTCCGCGCGTCGTCACCGGTCCGTCCCGTGCCACTTCTCATCGCCGCTTCCGTCACGACCGGCAGAGCGGACGGCATGGACGTGGCGGGCGGCGCAGCGCGGACCTACCCCTCTCGAGCGCTTTCCGATCCTCGCGGCGCGCGCCGGTCGCTAGCTCTGATTGTCACCGCGATCTCTGTTCTCTTCAGTGAAGCGACGGTATCCGAACTGAATTCCAATCAACGCAAGGCCGACGGCGACCTCGGGCACGCCAATCAGTGCGGCAATCGGCGACATCAGCGCCGCGTCGGAGACGAGCACGGCCAAGTCTAGCCCGGCCTCGAATCGGCGAGACTCGCTCGCCTCGATGTATGCCCTCAGAGATTTCGAACCGGTGCCACTCAGTCTGTCGGCGACGTATAGAGCCAATACCTTGAATAGTCCTCGCTCGTGCTCGACGTCCCGCTTGAAGTGATCCCACGAGACGGGCGCTGACCCCGCGCCTCGAGCGATGATCGATCGGTTCCAAGGCCCAGGGCTTCGAAGCTCTTCCAGGACAGCGAATGCGTCCGGACTGTCTCGTCGGCACGAATCGAGTGATTGATCGGACCACGACCACGATCGACGCGCATTCGTCGCGCTGCGGTTCGCGCCGACGCGCGGAATCGCGAAAGGGCGCTTCAGCGCGATTCCGGTGAGGCGCTCCAGTCTAAGGCTCGCGAGTTCCCCGCCAGAGAGCAGCAACGTCTCCAGTGAGGCACCATACTCCTCCTGCGCGAGGTCATCGAGCACGCGGAGCGCGTCTCGGATCTGACTACGTGAGAGGCTTGCCATACCGGTCCTGCTGGCTGGTCGCCGCCGCAGTCACGCGCTCACGCGACTGGCGCGACCCCGTTCGTGTCGAGAGTCCCGTTCGGGTGCGAAGTCTAGCACTGGGCGTCGCGGATCCCGCAACGGGTGCGGTCCGAATCCGAGTGTTTGGCCCGATTCGACGAGCGGTAGCGAGTGTCCGCGTGGACAGGGCTGCCGAGCGCGCGCCGCAGCAACGGCAGGCGCGCTCCATCGCGTCGGCGACTCCGTGGGTACCCCCGTGCCGGAGCGCCGACTCCACAACGCCCGGGGCGCGGGGAGTCCTCGACTTCTACGCTGCGAGTCCGGCCCTCCGCCGTCCCCGCGGGACGTTAGAGAAGGCTGATGCCGTCCGCCCTCTGGTCCCCCGACTCGGCCACCGAGTGCTGGAAGCTCCTCGAAGCTCTCGTCCTCGACACCGGCGAGCGTTGGGGCGACGGCGCGCTGCAGCCCTGGCAGCGGGACGCGTTCGCGGCGACGCTCGGGCTCCCCGGCGCTCCGTCCGAGGGCCGCAGCATGTGCTGGGTCGAAGGCCCGACCGGCTGCGGCAAGGACCAGCTGATCGCGGCCGCCTGCCTCGCCGCGCTCCACTTCGCCCCCGACGGCTTCCGCGTCATCAACTACTCCGCGGACAAGGACCGCTGCGGCGACGTGCTCGGGACGGTGCGCGGCTTCATCGACCGCACGGACAAGCGCGCCGAGGAGCGCGGGATCGGGCGCTGGCTCGGCCGGGGGATCCGCATCCTGCGGGACGAGATCCGGCACGAGATCACCGACCGCGACGGCCAGGTGGTCCCGCGCGTGACGGTCCATGTCGAGTCGCTCGACGGGTACAGCGCGTCCGGCAGCCGCGCGGACCTCTACCTGCTCAACGAAGTCCAGTCCTGGCCCGACCCCCACGGACCGCGCGTCTGGGAGGAGGCCTCGGCCCGCTTCGACAAGCTCGCCCACGGCCGCTTCGTCGTGTTCAGCAACGCCCCGTTCAGCCCGCCCGGGGACTTCCGCCGCGACGAACGGGACAAGGCCCAGGCGGCCGGTGCCGACTCCCCGTGGTGGTTCCAGGGCGTGACGCTCGAGCAATGCCCCTGGTGGACGCCCGAGCGCCTCGCCCGGAAGGAGGCGACGCTCCCGCCGCACGTCTTCCGACGCCTGCTGCTCTGCCTCCCGACCGACGGCCGCGGGGAGCTGATCGCGCCCCACGTCTACGACGCCGCGGTCGACGCGACGCTCCGGCCGGCGCTCGTGCCCCTTCCGGGCGTCCGCTACGTCCACGGGCTCGACGTGGGCGTGACTCGCGACCACGCCGTGCATCTCTGGCTCCACCGCGAGATCGCGAGCGGCCGGATCGTCCTCGACGGGATCCGCGTCTGGGTGCCGCGGCCCGGCTCCCAGATCGACCTCGACGCGATCGAGGAGCACGTGCGGAGCACGGCCCGGACCTTCCGGGGGCCGGTCTACGCCGACCCCTACCAGGCCGTCCACCTCGCCCAGCGCCTCGTCCGCGACGGGCTCGCCGTGACGCAGCTCGCCTCGACCACGGAGTCGCTGACCAAGATGTGCGAGGCGGTCCGGAGCGCCTTCAACGACCGCCGCATCGCGCTCTTCCCCGACGCGGGACTCGTCCAGGTGACGGACCGCGCGACGACGTCGCTCCGCCGCCAGATCCTCGAAGCAGAAGTGGTCGAGACCGAGCGCGGCACGCGCATCAAGAGCAGGCGCAGCCAGCTCGGGCACGGGGACGAGCTCTCGGCGCTGGCGCTCGCCCTCTACGGCGTGAATGAGCTCGGCATCGGCTCGCTGCCCGTGACGGTCGGGAGCGACCGGGGCGAGGCGCGCGGCGCGGGCCCCGGTGTCCGCAGCGGCGCGGCCGAGCGGCTGCGCGAGATGCGGCGGCGCCACACCGGGCGCTTCCTCGGGCCGCGGGCGCTGCGCGGGCGCCGCTGAGCGACGCCTATGCCCCGTCCGGCACGCCGCGCGGCCCCTGCGGCGCGACGTTGACCTGAGTCGCGATCGTGACACCCGCCCGCTCCCCGATCCCGAGCGAGCCGAGCACGGTCTTCGCCGCGTCGAGCCGGGCTCGGGCCGCCCGGGCGTCCGAGCACTCGCCGGTCAAGACCTCGACGACCGCCGCGAGCGCGTCGTCGCTCAGGCGCGCCAGTCGCACGAGGGCCAGATCCCGCGCCGCCGCGACGGCCTCGGGGGCACCGCGCTCGAGGAGCGCCGAGAGCTTCCGACGCAGCACCTCGGGGGGCGGACGCTCGGTGCTGCCGCGGAACCGCGAGAGGCCGTACTGCGGGTCGCTCGCCACGGACCAGAAGGCGTCGAGTTCCTCCTCGCCGGCGGCGACCCGACGTGCGAACTCCTCGACGCGGCGGACGTCCATGTGCGTCGCCTTGCGCCGGGGACGGGGCAGGCGCTGTTCGGAGGCGGAGAGGACCGGGGGCTGCATGGCGCCTGAATCGTAGGGGACGGGCGCGGACGGGCAAGCGGGACGGGCGCAGTCTCGGCACTCCGCGACCTGGCGCGGGATCCGCTACGCTTCCGCCGGAGGAACGGCACATGGCGAAGGCTGTGATCGTGCTCGGCGCGGGCGCATCTGCGCACTGCGGGGCTCCGCTGATGTGGGACTTCTTCGACCGCGCGGAGGAGGTCGTCAGATCGAAGAGGTGGCCCGACTCGGAGTGGCAGTTCCGGTTGGTGTTCGACGCGATCCACGAACTCAGCCGGGTCTATGCGAAGTCGCACATCGACACCACCAACCTCGAAGCGGTGTACTCCGCGTTCGAGCTCGCAGCGGTCCTCGGACGGCTCGGCGAGATCGAGGGGCGCAAGATCGACGATCTCCCAGCTGCCCTTCGCGAAGTGATCCTGTACACGCTCACGGACTGCGTGCGGTTCGATGAGCCGGTCGGCGTCGCCGGGCCGGTGGCGCGCGGCTACCTCCACTTCATCAACGCACTGCGCGACCCGCAGTTCGCTCCGTTCTGGGGCGAGGCGTCCATCATCACGTTCAACTATGACCTGGCCCTGGATCGCACGCTTGCCTCCGAGGAGGTCCCATATCACTACGCGCTTGACGATTCGCCACCCGCAGAGGGATCGCTTCCCGTCCTGAAGCTGCACGGCTCCCTCAACTGGCACCGCGACTCCCTGAACAAGTGCATTCGTGTTCTGCAGCTTCCGCCTGTCAAACGCGGCAACAGGCTGATACAGCTCGGCCCAGGAGGCAGCCAACCGCCGTTCCCGCTGCCGCTGCCCAAGCCCGAGACTGGACAGGGGTCGCGGCTCGACCCTGTGATCGTGCCGCCTTCTTGGTCCAAGTCGGCTCACTTCGCTGAGCTGAAGAGCGTGTGGCGCGCCGCGGGAGATGCGCTGAAGGACGCGGAGAACATCCTCGTCGTCGGCTACTCGCTCCCCAGGACCGACGAGTTCTTCCGCTACCTGTACGCGCTCGGCACGACGAGCTCGACGCGGTTCAAGAACTTCGTCGTCGTGGACCCGGAGACGGCGAAGGACGGGTCACCTCGAGCGGGCGTCGAGCGACGCTTCCGCGCGCTCTTGGGGCCGTTGGCACGCGAACGCTTCACGTACTACGAGGGGCTCTTCGAGAGCCTGCAGTCCGCACGCGATGCGGCCGGTCGCCCGCTCTCGGATCGACTGCGCCGAGGATGAGTCGCGCCCCCGAGCGCGCGTGTGCCCGACGGCGATCGCGCGACCCGGACGGACTCGGGACGGCGCCCCCGCCCGGCGGAGAACTCACCGGTACATCGCTCGAACGTACTTGGCGATGCCTCGCGTGTCGTTGGCGAGCACGAGGTTCGTCAGCGCGGTGAGCGTCCTGTTCGGGTCACTCGGCAGTGAACGCAGGTAGGGCTCAACTTCCTCGCGCGGCCAGGCGCTCGCCGCCACGACGACGTGTCGGCGTTCGATGTACTGCGCACCGATCGCGATGGCGTTCTCGATGATCCGCGACCGCAGATCCCGCGACGGCACGAGCTTGAGCTGCGCCACCGCTCGAACCATGCCCTCGATCGCAGCTTGCGGCCCTCGATCGAGCACGCCTCGAACTGCGTCGTCGACCGCTACGCCCGCGGCGATCTCGCACCGAAGCAGCGCCTCTCCCAGCGCGTACGGAACCATCGCGACGCGGGACCGGAGGTCGAGGTCGCGAAGCAGAGGCAGCGCCTGCGCCCCTCCGCACACTCCGAGCGCCAGCAGCAAGTGGTGCTGCGTCTCCCACGTGCGCGTGTCCCGGAGTTCCTCCCTCAGGGCCGCTGCCAGCGCCGCACCTGCGCGAGGTTCGGGATGCTTGTGCAGCCAGCGCGCCGCGGAGCATCGCTTCTCGGACTTCGGGTGGGTCAGCAGCGCGAGACGGCGCTGGAGTTCGGCCTCGTGGTCGTTGGTCACGCCGCCACGCTACCGCGTTGCCGCGTCGCGCCGCGTGCGCCAGGTGCCGGGGCGGATTCGTGCAGCAGATGGAAAGAGGGGGGCGGGTGCATTCGAGGCGCCTGGGCCTACCTCGACGGGGACCGGTGGTCCCCTCCCCCCCGCCCGGCGCCTTCCTGGGCGCCTGTCCGCCCCGCTGTCGCGTCAGGAGGCGGCGCGGCGGAGGGCGGCCCGGATCGCGGCCTCGCTCGGCGCCACGGCCCGCCCGTCGCGCCGGAACACCCGCACGCGCTCCTCGCGGGCGATGCGGCGGATCGATACGCCTTCGCGCCGGAGTCGCCGCACCTCCTCCAGTTCCTCGTCGCGCCAGAGGAGCCCGGGCCTGCCGAGCCGCGTCCCGCGCGCCCGCGCCGCGCGCAGACCGCTGCGCACGCGGTCCCGGATGGCGGCCCGCTCGAGCTCCGCAAACGCCGCGAGAAGCGCCGCCAGCGCCCGCCCCATCGGTCCCCCGAAGTCGAGCCCCTCGCGCAGCGACACCACGCGGACGCCCGCGCCGTGGAGCGCGTCCAGCGCGGTCACGACGCGCACGACGTCGCGTCCGAGACGATCGAGGGCACCGACGACCAGCACGTCGAAGCGTCGCGCACGCGCGTCCGCGAGAAGCGCGTCGAGGACCGGTCGCGCGGACGCGGCGCCGCTCGTGGCGGGCTCCTCACGGAAGCTGAGTGCGACCGGGGGGTCCTGGCCGGCCGCCCAGGCGAGCGCGGCGCGGCGCTGGTGGTCGAGATCCTGGTGCTCGGTGCTCGCGCGGAGCAGGGCGACGGCGCGGTGCATGGATGGACGTTCGCTCGGGGTGCGCACGAATCAACCGTTTCCTGCGCGGCAGGAGTGTCGCGCCGTGATGGCGGACCGGCGCGGGTCGCGACGCGCCGCGGGCCGGGGGGATTTGTGCGCGGGCCTTCTTCCTGATCGCGCCCGCGCGCCTGCGCGCGACCCCGGGGGCGGGTGGAGACGGGGTGGTGCTCCCCGGGCCCCGACGCCCCCCGACGAGATCGTGCGGGGAAAGAACGTAGAAAGGGCGACGCACTTTCTACGCACTTCAGCCTCAGTATCCGGATTCTGCGATTAGTGCGGCGTTTTGGGGGGTGGGGAAAGTGTCGGGGGTTCTCACCTTCCTCTAAGAGAGATAGTGCGAATAGTGAGAGGGAGAATCATCCCCGATTCGCCCCGATTCCACGTCCCGCACCGCCCCTCCCCCCCACGCACGTCGCACTATCCGCACAATCGCAGGATCTCGGGCCGAGGCCGCCGCGTGCCGCGCTCCCGCCGGGCCCTGTCCCCGGCGTCGGTACGCTGGAGTCGGCGCCGGGCGGTCGCATGTCCGCCCACTCCAGCGCACGGCAAGGAGGCGACGTGACTGAACCCAGCATGGCGCCCGCCCGCCACGAAGGCGTGTGGCTCATCGAGCGCGGGGCGCGATCGGTCGTCGCCATCGACGGAGAGTGTGCGATCTACACCGACGAGGCGATCGAGAGCGCCGCCGAGGCCTACTCGGAGCGCATCGGCTTCACGATCCAGCCCGCCGAAGCGCTCGACGACGCGGACTGGCTCCCGTGGTCCCGCGCCGTGGTGGCGCGGCTGCTGGCGGAGCCCGAGCTGCTCGCCGGCGCGTCGATGGCGCTCGCCATGACCATCGAGGTCGACGACGCCGTCCGTCCACCGCTCGTGCGCCGCATCCGCACCATCCACCGAGCCTTCATCGTGCCGCGGCCGGCGCTCCTGCCCACGGCGGCGCGCCGTGACGCGGAGTGCGTGCTCGCGGCACGCCACCCGCGCGAGCCCCGGATGGTGCGGGTCGCCGACGCGCCGCCTCGGCCCGCCACCCGCAACCCCGACGGATCGTGGCTCGTGATCGAGGCGCTCGGGCTCGACCTCGGCGACGCGCGCGGCCGCCGCCTCGTCCGCTTCCTCGACGTCCTCGGCGCCGAGCCGCCCACGAAGGCGCGCGCGCTCGCGGGGGTCACGGGCGCCGAAGCGCTCGCCCGCGCCGACCGCATCCACGACGTGTTCCGCTCGTCGGCTCACCCGCACTGGAACGCCGATAGCGTGGCCGACCGGCGCGCGGTCGAGCGCGAGGCGGACGGGCTGCACTCCCTCGGGATCGCCTCCGACCCCTCCCGCGACGCGGCGCGACGCCGGCACGTGGGGCGGCAGAAGCGCTCGTTCTCGCTGGTCGCCGAGGAGCGCCTCGGACGGCGCGCCCGCGAGAACGCGCTCGGCCGTGCGGCGGCCGCCGCGGCGCGCGAGCTGCAGCGCGGGGTCGCGAGCGGGGACGGCGGCGTCGATGCGGAGGCGCGGGCGCGCGGCCCCGACGAGGAGGTGGTCGGCGCGTCGGCGCTCGAGGCGTTCCGCGCCGCCACCGCGCAGCCGCCCGCGCTCGCTGCGTGTGCCCGCTGGTACCTCGGGCAGGCCGGGATCGAGCCGACGGCGAGCCGCCAAGAGGTGGCGCGGGACTTCGACGTGACGGTCGAGCAGATGCGTGCGCAGACGGCGCGTATGCGGGCCGCCGCCGCGCGCACTCTCGGGGACACGACGCGAAGAATCTGAGATTCGCCCCCAAACTGGCGCGCAGTCCCTGCCCTAGCAGGGTGTGGCCCGACACGACGACCTCGAACGACGCGCCGCCGACGCCGCCCGTGCCGCGGTGCTGCCCGACGTCCTGCGCACCGAGGACGTCGCCGTCGCGATGCGCCTCGCGCCCGCGACGGTTCTGCGCCTCCTGCGCGAGCGCGTCATCCCGGGCCGCAAGATCGGCGGGCGGTGGTTCGTCGAGCGTGAGGTGTTCCTGGACGCGATCCGTCCGGCGTTCGGCTCCTGCATCGACTGCACGCGGGTCGTGGCGCTGCTCGATGCCGACGAGACCCCGATGTGCCGCGCGTGCGCGGCGGCCCTCGAGCGGGCCCGGGCGGCTGCGTCGTGAGCGACGACGGCGATGACGACGGGGACGACGCTCCGGTCCTCAGCCCGCCGCCCGAGCTGGCGCCGGAGGGCTTCGCGGGCCTCGCCGGCCGCTGGGTCGAGATCGTCGCGCCGCACACCGAGGCGAGCCCCGGTCAGATCCTGGTGACCTTCCTCGCGTGCGCCGGCTCGGCGATCGGGCCGTCGCCGCGCCTCGTCGTCGGTCCAGGGGATCACCATCGCGCGAAGCTCTACGTCCTGCTGGTCGGGCCCTCGACCACGGGAGCCAAGGACCGGACGCTCGCGGCGGCGCGCCTGCCGTTCGCGATCGCAGACCCCGCGTGGTTCGACGACGCGCTTCTTCCCAAACTGAACAGCGGCGCGGGCCTCATCCACGCGGTGCGGGACCGCGTCGTCTCCCGCGACGCAGGCGGGGAGGAGGTGGTGACGGACGCTGGGGCGGGCGACCCGCTCCGGCGCGCCTTCGCGTGTCTGCCGGAGTTCGCGGGCGTGCTGCGCCGCTTCGACGCGCGCGGGGAGACGCTGTCCCAGGACCTGCGGGAGGCGTGGGGCAACGCAACTCTCGGCAACACCTCGATCGAAAACGCGAGCCGCTCGACGCTCCACCACGTAAGCGTGGTCGGAGCGATCACGCCCCGCGAGCTGCGGACCGAACTCGGCAAGCGCGCGAGCGAGGTGACGAACGGCTTCCTCAACCGCTTCATCATCGTCCGCGCACGCGAGGTGCGCGACCTGCCTCGCGGCGGCACGCCTGCGGACGCGACGACGCGGGCGTTCGCGCTCGAGTTGCGGGATGCCCTGGACAGCGCACAGACCCTCCACGAAGTCACGTTGGCACCGGACGCGGGCGAACTCTGGGACGATCTCTACCCGCTGCTGAAGCAGCCGCACGCGGGGATCCTCAACGACGTACTCGCGAAGGGCCGCGCGCAGGTCGTCCGCATCGCGCTGATCTACGCGCTGCTCGAGCGGAGCACCGCGATCCAGCAGGAGCATCTCCTTTCCGCTCTCGCCGTGTGGGACTTCGCGCGCGCGAGTGCGGGCGAGATCTTTGGAGAGGGGGATCTGCCCGGGGACGAAGGGCGCATCGTCACCGTGCTCGAGCGCAACGACGGCATCGCAACTCGCACGCAGCTGCGGCGGGGTCTACACAACGCGATCGACAACGTGCGCTTGGACGAAGCGCTTCGCGCGCTGATCTCGCAGGGGCGCATCCAGCACGAGGTCGGTCGGAGCAAGACGAAGCCCACGCATCTCTATCGCCTCCTCGACGCGCGGGGTGTGCGACCGCTTCTGCCACGGGCACACGCACTCCTCCAGGCGAGGCGCGAGTCATGAGCGCGCCGACCGACATGACCGCCGACTGGCCCTACTTCCCGGCGACGGCGCAGCGTCTCGGCTGGCAGTTGCTCCGCGCGCGGGGACGACGGCTCCTGCGCGTCCCCACCTGGCATCCGCTTCACGGCGTCGGACGGACGAAGCTGCGCTTCGAGAAGCGTCCGGGGCTCCCTACGGCGACGTTCGAGCAGGGCGACGAGCGACCGGTCGGCATCCTGTGCGGCGCCGGGCTCCTCGACGCGCTGGCAGGCGAGGCGCAGCCGACGGTCGCGCTCCTCGCCGGCGAGACCGACACGCTGGCCTGGACCTGGGCATGCGCGCGCGAGGACATCGCCGTTCCCGGCGTGTCTCTCGCAACCGGCGAGGCGTCGCCGCTGCCGGAGCCCATCGCGCAGCTCTTCTGGAGTTGCGACGTCCGCATCTTCTACGACGCGGACGCCGTCGGCCGAGCCGAGGGCTTCGTCCGCGCAGGTGAGTTGCTCGACGCGGGAGCGGCGAGCGCGACCTCGATCCACGTCCCCGCACCGCACAAGGACGTCTGCGACTACGTGCGCGCAGGAGGACGCGTCGCCGCGCTCCTGCGCGCCGCAGAGGAGCAATGGGACGATCCCTTCGAACGCCCCATCGCGGTGCCGCGCTCGGTGCGCGCCGCCACGCGTGCGACGCGCGGCACGGAGTCGGACGGGAACGCTCCACCGCACGCCTACGGCAGGGCGGTCCTCGAACGCGAGTGCGACCGCGTGCGGTCGGTCCCCGACGGCGCCGGCCGGAATCCCGAGCTCTGCAGGGCGGCGTTCCGCATCGGGCAGCTCACGCCGAGCGGCGGCGTCTCCGTCGCTGCCGCCGATGAGGCGCTCCTCGACGCGGCGCGGGTCGCCGGGATGCCCGAGCGCAAGTCCCACGACACGATCCGTCGCGCACTCGCGGCGGGGGCGCGTGCGCCGCGTGACGTGCCGATCGCTCGGAGGCCGCGATGAGCGACCCCGTCCGCACCGCGGTCCTGACCACGCTGCTCCACGGGGACGAATCCGCGCGCCGCCTGCTCGTCAGCTGGCCGGCGGTGTCCGGCCACCCGTCGGAGCGCGCGACGCTGGCCGAGTGGGCGCGCGCCGCGGGCGTCCCCCGGACGCTCGCCCGGCGGCTCGCGGACATGCTGTTCAGCCACGCGATCTGCCGCCCGGACCACAGCGTCGACCCCGAGGCGCTGCGCATCGTGCAGCACGTCGCGGCGGAGCAACTGCGCGGCGGGAAGAGGAGGACGACGTGAACCAGATCCTCGAGTCCCTGCGCCCGCTGGCGGTGCCGATCGCGGACCTCCATCCCGATCCGGCCAACGCGCGCAGCCACGACGAGCGCAACCTCGGAGCGATCCAGGCGAGTCTCGCGAAGTTCGGGCAGCGCAAGCCGATCGTGGTCCAGCGCAGCGGGATGATCGTGCGCGCCGGCAACGGCACGCTCGCCGCCGCGCGGGCGCTCGGCTGGACGGAGATCGCGGCGGTGGTCGTCGACGAGGGCGACGTCGAGGCGACGGCCTACGCGATCGCCGACAACCGCACGGCGGAACTCGCCTCGTGGGACGAGGACGTCCTCGGACGGCTGCTCGGCGAGCTCCAGCAGACGCCCGACTTCGACCACCTAGTCGCGGGGTTCAGCGACGGCGAGATCGCCCGACTCCTCGGATCCGTCGCGGGTGCCTCGGATCCCGACGCCGTCCCTGAACCGCCGGACGAGCCCGTGACGCAGCGCGGCGATCTCTGGAGGCTCGGAGAGCATCGCCTGCTCTGCGGGGACGCGACCGACGCAGCCGACGTGGCGCGGGTGCTCGCCGGCGAAACGCCCGGCCTCGGCGTCTGGGACGTGCCGTACGGCGTCGAGTACGAGCCGGCGTGGCGCAGGCAGGCCGGGCTCTCGGCCACGGGGCGCACCGCCACCGTCGCGAACGACGATCGGGTGGACTGGAGCGACGCCTATCGGCTCTTCCCGGGCGACGTGCTCTACGTCTGGCACGCCGGGCTCCACACGGGCGCCGTGACCTCGCACCTCGCCGACGCGGGCTTCGACGTGCGGGCGCAGGTCATCTGGAAGAAGGACCGCTTCGCGATCAGCCGCGGTGCGTACCACTGGGCGCACGAGCCCTGCGCGTACTCCGTGCGCCGGGGACGCTCGGCGCGCTGGAGCGGAGATCGACGGCAGTCGACGGTCTGGGAGGTCGCGCTCCGCGACGACACCGGCTCGACGCCTCACAGCACGCAGAAGCCCGTCGAGCTGATGGAGCGCCCGCAGCGCAACCACGGCGAGCCGGGCGATCTGGTCGCGGACTACTTCACGGGATCGGGCAGCTCGCTGATCGCCGCGGTCCGCGCGCGGCGGCGCTTCGTCGGCCTCGAGATCGACCCGCGCTGGTGCGACGTGACGGTCGAACGCTGGCAGGCCTACACCGGCGAGAAGGCGCAGCGCGTGACGCCGTGAAGCGCGTCTTCATCTGCTCGCCGTACCGCGGCGACGTCGACGCCAACGTCGCGCGCGCCGTCGCGCTCTGCCGCCACGTGGCGCTCCGTGGCGACGCACCCTTCGCGCCGCATCTCATGCTGCCGCGGGCGCTCGATGACGACGACCCCGCGGAGCGGGAGCTCGGCCTCGCGGCGGCTCTCGCGTGGCTCGCGGTCTGCGACGAGCTGCTCGTCGCGGGTCCGGTCTCTCGCGGGATGATGCGCGAGATCGAGGCGGCCGCGGGACTCGGCATCCCGGTGCGCGCCGCGGAGGGGTCGTGGTAGCGAGGCCCCCGCCGCCGACGCCCCTCGGGGAGCCGCTCCTCGACGCCGCTGCCGTCGCCGCCCACTTCGGCGTCGACGCGACGACGGTCTACCGCCTGGCCGCGCGCGCGGAACTGCCCGCGATCGAGATCGCGCCACGCGTCCTGCGCTTTCGTCCGGAGGACGTGCGGGCGTTCCTCGCGGCGCGCACGCGCGAGACCGGTCCCGGCTCCCGTGCGCGGCGCCTGCTCGCGCGTGGCAGGCGCCCGGCGCAAGAGCCCTGAACGAACTCGCTATGTGCCCCCGGAGAGAGCGTCCATGCGGCTCACGCGGGCCCGCGCCGATCGCGGAGCCGCAGAGAGGAGACGACATGACGGAGAAGACCGAGCGCCCCAGGCGCAGACGACGCTTCGGCCGGATCGCAAGCCGCAAGTGGCCGAGCGGGCGACGCACCTGGCGGGCGACCTGGCACTGCAAGGTCGAGCGTCGGCGCGTCTCGCGCTCCTTCGACACGGAGAAGGAGGCGCGGGACTTCCTCGCCGAGCTCGAGCGCCAGGTGCTGACGCGGAACTACGCCGTGCCCCCGACGCTGCGGGAAGCGGAGGAGGAGGACGCCGAGATCCTCCGAGCCGCGCAGCCGCGCGAGGCGCCGGAGCTCGTCGCGTACGCGCGGGAGATCATCGAGCGGCGCTTCGAGCCCATGCTCGCCAAGGGGACGCTCGGCGTCTACCGCGCGGCGCTGCGGGCCTGGACGGAGTTCTTCGGTGCGCGGGGCGGGCAGCGGGCGCTGCGCCTCGACGCGCTCACGCCGTCGCTCTGGCTCGACTACCGTGCGTGGCGCGCCGGGAGCCGGAACTCCTCCCACGGGAGCAAGCGCGCCGTCGGCAACCGCACGCTGAACGCGGACCAGCAGTGCATGGTGCGGCTCCTGAACGAGGCGGTGACCGACGGCCACCTCGACCAGAACCCGCTCGCCGGGATGAAGAAGCTGCGCGAGCAGCGGCGCACGCGGCGCTACCTGACGAAGGAGGAGATCGCGCGGCTCCTCGACGCCTGTCCGCGGGACTTCCGGCCGCTCGCGATCGCGATGGCCTACACGGGCGCGCGCAAGAGCGAGCTGACGGCGCTGCGCTGGTGCGACATCGACTTCGAGCACGGGAAGATCGCGCTCGTCCGGAGCAAGGTCGGGAACGTGGATCTCCTCGACCTGCACCCCGTGCTGCGGACCGCGCTCCTGCGGCTGCGTCTGCGGCGCAAGGAGCCGACCCCGCGGGAACACGTCTTCCTGAGCAGGAAGGGCGTCCCCTTCACGAACGTGACGAAGAGCTGGGCGATCGCGCTCCGCGGCGCCGGGCTCGAAGGGCGCGACGGGCTGACGCCGCACAGCCTCCGGCACAGCTTCGCGGTGCACTTCCTCGAGGGGGGCGGCGCGGTCACGGACCTGCAGCAGCAGCTCGGGCACGCGGATCTGGCCACGACGCAGATCTACGCGGCGGGGCTCAGTGAGCGGCGGCGGGCGACGGTGATGGGGTTGGAGTTTGGAGTGCGACCCCGCGGCGCCCGATCCGCCGCCGAGCGGGCCGGCTGACGTGCGAGTCCTTCAGGCACCGAGGCATCCGGCTGGAGGCCGACGCGGCGAGTCGCGCCTTGAGAGTCGGGTGCGCACGGCGTGGCGACTGCGGCGCGTGACAACGCACGGTGCGCGAGCGTACGCTTCCCTCGTGCATCGTCGGCGACGGTGCTACTGCTCGTGCCGGTCACGACGGGGAACACAGCACGCCAGGCCCCAGCACCGTTCACGGCTCCAGCCTCGCGGTGCTGAGCAGACCGTGTTCACTGTCCGGACCACCCGAGGCAACTGGAGGGGTGGCGAGATGCAGGCTGACGTGCTCAGAACGCTCGCGGTCCAGTCGCTTTACGTTCACGCCGTGCCTCGGCACTTGACGGGATCCGATGACACGGACGAACTGGCCGAAGGACTCAGCGAGGCGGCAAGCACGCTCGACACCGAGCTGAGGAACTTCCTGACCGAGCGCATCGCAGAGACGCTTGCCCGCGCCGCGAACGAGATCGAATCCGACCCGGACTCGGACTCGCCAACACCGGGTCTGCTGGTCGAGTTGCTCGCCGATCGCGCCGAGTGGCTCGCGACGTCGCAGTCGCTGGCTCGTCGATTGTACGAGTCGCAGGGAGGAGTGAACCCGCCGGGGCTCCTCCTCGTCTGCCGAGCGTGCGTGAGCGGCGCACCGGCTGTCGTGGTGCTGAAGCTCGAGAAGGAGCAGGGGGCTCGCGTCCGAACGAACCTCAACGACGATGGAAAGCGCGTCCTCAGTGTCGAGCACATTCGCGAACTGTTCCTTTCCACGAAGACCCGCGTGTTCAAGGCGGCGCTGTTCCGCCTGGGGTCGGAGGAGACCCTCACGGGCTTCGCATCCGACACGCAACTGGGCAAGAGAACGGACGTCGCACGGTTCTTCCTCCACCAGTTCCTAGGGTGTCGCCTGACGGAGGAGCCAGACGTCTCGACCGAGCGGTACTTCCGCGCTGCGGAGCGTTTCATCAACGACGAAGTGGAGAGCGGCGAACAGATGGCGCGCTACCTCGGTGCGCTTCACGCGGATCTCAACAGCCAGCGTGCCGACGTGGACCCGGAGGTCTTTGCGGCACAGAACCTCGACGGAGAGCACCGGGGTCCGTTCGTCGGCGCTATCGAGGCCGCTCTCGGGAGTGCTAGGCGGTTCCCGAAGGACACTTCTCGCATCAGCACGAAGATCCGGCGGTTGCGGATGCGTTTTGCGAACGACGTCGACATACTGGCTCCGGAACGGGCCATCGGCTCGGAGGTGCGGCTGGAGGAACTGGAGGACGGTCGCACTCGGGCGGAGATCATCGACCACTTGGAGAACGTCGATGGACGCTGAACTCGAAGCGTTGCGAGTTCGCTACGAGGCGGAGCGTCACCGGCTGGATCGCCTGCGCGACGCCGTCCACGAGATTCTGGATCATGCGCTTCGGTCGCATGGCGTGGTGGCTCACGTCGAAGCGCGGACGAAGGACACGTTGAGCCTGCTCAAGAAGGCATTCCGCAAGCGGTTCGCGGACCCGTGGCGCGAGATCGAAGACAAGGTGGGGGTCCGCGTCGTGGTGACGTACGCCTCCGACGTCCAGCGCGTCCGTCGCGTCGTCGGCGCGACGCTCCAGGTAGGTCGGTGGGAAGACAAGTCCATCGCGCTTCCCCCAAACGCGCTCGGCTACGTGGGGCTCCACGCCATCGCGTCGCTGAAGCCCGACGAAAGTACCGATCTCGCCGACGTCCTGGACATCGCCTGCGAAGTCCAAGTGCACACCAAAGCCCAGTCCCTTTGGGCTGCCATCTCGCATGAGCTGCTCTACAAGGCCGACATCGAGCTGGACCGCCAGCACGAGCGCAGCGTGTTTCGACTCGTCGCGCTGGCGGAGCTGATCGACAGCGAGGCGGCGCGCTGCAAGGAGGAACTGATGAAGGCCCCCGGATACGAGGTCGGCCGCGTTGTGAGCGACCTAGAGCGACACTTCCGCCGCTTCACGGCCGCCCCGGTCGACCGTGAGCTGTCATCGCTGATCGTCAGAGCGCTGCTACCGTACTGTGAGAGCGCGACGAACCCCGCACTCAGGGCGCGCCTCGATGCGTTCGTGGCCAAGCGAGAAGGCGCGCTCCGCAGGGTCTATGGGCAGTACCAAGGCGACTCACGACACCTCCTGATGAGCCAGCCGGAGAGTCTCCTCGTGTTCGAGGAGCTGGAGCGCGATCGGTTCGCATTCGCCGACGCGTGGGGGGCGCACTTCTCGACGGACCTCATCGACGGACTGGCGAGCGCGTGGGGCAGTCCACTGCCCGTTGACTGACATTGCCACGCTCGTTGCCGGGACAGGAGGGGCCCGGCAGATCCTCAGTGTCGACTCCGCCGCCACGGAGTTCATGGCGCTCCGCGAGGCATCCGCGCGCGCCGATGTGCCGTTCGGTTGTGCACGAGCCCGGAGCGGCTGCGGGCTACGGTGATGGGGATGCAGTTGGGAGCCGCGGAACCGTGTCCGCCACATACTGCAGCACACGAGCCCGATCATCGCGTCCACCCCATCGCGCGCCGCTCCCTCGGCATGGCTCGCAAGCCCCGCCATCGGCACGGAAGCCTGGTCGGTGTCCGATGTCTGTCGCGCGCGACGGGTGCTCGCCGTGCTAGCCTCGGCGAGTGGCCAATCGCGTTCCCTGCCGTCGATCGATCCTCCCGGACTGGATCACGGTTCCCAGCCGACGGTGCGACTATGGACCCACCGACATGCAGAGCATGCTATCGGCGACGACCGTGCCGGTCTCGGAGCGCGTCTGGGGCTTCCTAGCCCATGCACATGACGGCCTCCAGATTCACCGTGCGCCCGAGTGGGAGCGCGTGCTCGCACTCGGCGTCCTCGGCGGTCAGGCGTCGCGATCGCCACTCAGCATCCACGTGCTGTTGGTCGGTCGCTTCAGACGGTCATATCGGCACCTGGTCCGCGCATCGTACGCGCTGACACATGCCTACGAGGTGACAGCGATCCTCCCAGACCTGCACCTGATGTCGCGTTCGTGGTTTGACGCCCTGGAATGCGAAGGCGGCGATCCGTGGGCCAGAGCCACATCGACGTCAGTGGAACTTCTCCGGGACTAGCGGATGCCATCTCCGAGCACGTACTGGCGCATATCGCGACGCTACTGGACAGCATCCGGCACGACGGCAACGGACGTACACGAGGCGTCAGCATTCGCCGCCTACCATGCGTTCGAGTCCGCCGCAGCGGCACTCGTTCGCCATGTAGGGGGCACCGTGCCGCAGAGTCACCGAGCGAAGTTAAACAAGTTCGTAGTGGAGTACCTCCGGATCACGCGCTCACCGGCCGCGCAGCAGGTCGCGGTGCTTGCCAACGCGCTACGGAACCGAGCGCTCTACCCAACCACTGGACCCGCGGGCCGCTACCGCTCACCGGACGCGGAACTCTCATCGCGGGACGTTGCCGACTTCCGCCGTCGAGTAGACGGCATGGCGACGGCGGTCGGGCGGATACTGGGGCTACCCAAGTGAGCGAACGCGAGCCACCCGACCTCGTGCAGCCGATAGTCGGTGAGTCGCCGTGCCGGCTCGGCATGGAACCTGATCCGTTCGCTGTCGCAATACCGGTCCGAGTCCCCGCACTCCTGCACTCTTGCTGCGCGGATGTTGATCTGCGTAGATGAATCCGGACGCTTCGCTCACCGGCCCTCCAAGTCGGTGGTCGACTGCGTAGGCGCGGTCGTCATCCCGGATTCCGTCGCGGAAGACTTGCTGGGCCGATTCTCGGAACTTGACCTCCGCCGCGACGGCGCCGACGAGGTCAAGGGCTCCGGCCTTCACGATAGCGAGATCGCGACTGTCGCGCGAATGGTCCACGAGTTCCCGGACGCGCTCGTATTCGTCGAGGGGCTGGACATGCAGCTCACGCGCCAGAGCGACGTCCGAATCCTCCGGCAGCAGCAGGGTGACGCCATCGTCGCCAACGTGCCGGACTACGCCACAGACTTCGTCAAGGCGGACACAGCAAACAGCAGAAGAGAGGTGTTGGCGCTCTCAGACCCGCTCTTCCTGCAGTTCATGCTGATGACGTTCCTCGCAGAAGGGGTGCTGCGCTGGGCGACGGCCTACTACGCTCTCCACAGACCCGAGGAACTCTCGCGATTCGCGTGGCGCATCGATCCAAAGCAGCCGAAGGCGCGCACTCGCTACGAGCGGCTCTGGACGTACCTGGTCCCCGCCTTACTGCAGGCGCGAACACTTAGAGAGCCGCTCGCTGAGATCATCGAGGGGGACTACTCGCGCATGCGGAGGTTCGACTCGAGCGTGGCGGAGTGCCCCGAGTACCTGCGGCCGCTCGCGCAGGATCTCCCATCGCCGTTTCGGGCGTTCGACGTCAAGGCGATCCTTGGCGAAGACCGCGAGTTCCCTGACTCGCGTACGTCGGCGGGCGTTCGACTCGCAGACGTGCTTGTGCATGGGCTCCGACGAGCGTTCAACGGCGACGTCACGGGTGACACAGCGCGCGCGCTTGCACGGGTTGTTGTCCGCAGGCCTGATCGGATAGCGGCGATCCGCCTGGTGGGACGCGATGCGCTGCCCGCCAGCGCCAAGGGGACGCCGACTTGGCTTCGCATGGTCAAGACCATCGATGCGATCGGGCGCGTGCCTCTGTAGTTCGATCGGCCCGCTGGCATGGGTCGCTGCAGGCGCACCCGCTGACGCCGCTTGCGAGGACGATGTGGCCGAGAGTCCTGCGGCCGCCGCCTTCGCCGACGCCCGGCGTCCCGGTGGCACCCCGGACGGTCTCCAAGAAGCCAGCATCTGCGCGGATGCGTTGTACGTCCGTTGTGTCGAGCCTGCGCGGCACCTTGCCTCGACGCGTCCGCGGCCCGGAATCCGGCGACTCGGAGCGGTTTCCCAGGCTCGAATCCGCCCCGGAGTGGCCCCCGTCGCCGGACGTAGAGCACCTCCTAGAGCACCTCCACCGGAATCGGGCCCATTCGACGGGTCTCTGGGCGGCTCTCGCCATCGCCATAAGTCGCGTGCATACGCG
>CALKVK010000003.1 GCA_937996235.1 uncultured bacterium
GCAGCCGCACGAGAAGGCTCCTGCGGAGCCTTCGAGACGAGCGAACGCGAAGCGCGGTCCCGATGCCGTCCCGGCCGCGGCGTCAGACCGGCAGGCAGCGCCGGCACTGGAAGTGGCCGTGCACCGCCAGGCGCTCGCCGCCGTCGGGCCGCAGGCGCAGCACCTGCTGCCCGCCGCACGTGGGGCAGGTGAAGTCGGGCGGCAGGCCGAGCGCGTGGGCCAGCGCCGCCGCCTCGCCCATCAGGTGGTTCAGCACCGTGTCGTACGCGCCGAAGCGCGCGGCGAGCGCCGCGACCGCCTCCGGCACCGAGTCGCGCGCGGCCGCCGAGCGCGTGACCGGGGGCGTGACCGGACGCCGCGCCGCGATCGGACGCACCGGGGCTCCGCCGTTCAGCTCGTGCCGCGCCGGGAGCGCGTCCGGGAGCGTGCGCGACTCGGCCGAGGCGCGGTCGGCGAGCCGCAGCCGCTGGGCCAGCGGCACGGCCGGCGGCGACGAGAGCGGCGGCGGCGGCTCCGGCGGCAGGGCTCGCGCCGGCGGCGGCGCCGTCGGGATCGTCGCCGACGGGAGCGCCAGCGGCGGCACGAACGGCTGCGGCGCGGCGTAGCGCGCGGCCTGCGCCTCCGACGCGCCCGCGTCCCGCCGCTGCGCGTACGCCGCGGCGACGTCCGCCACGGCGCGCCGCGTGTCGTCGTGCTGCGGCTGCGGGAGCGACACCGGCGGCTGCGTGGGCGCGGTGGCGCGCGGCACAGGCGCCGGTGCGGGCGCCGGTGCGGGCGCCGGTGCGGGCGCGACGGCCGGCGGCGGCTCCGCTGCGGCCGCACCCTCGCGGCGCCGCGGCTGGATCTCCGCGAGGCGCCGCTCGAGCTCGTCCACTGCGAGCGGCGACGGCCGCGCCTCCGGCTCCGGCGCGGGCGGCGGCGCCGCCGGGACCGAGCCCCCGAGGAGCCGGATCGCCACCGCCGCGATGCCCTCGGGCCCGAGCTTCGCCTTGTCGAGCACGCCGCTCGACCCGGCGCGCACCGCGCGCTCGACCAGGTCGCCGTCGTCGGGCGCCGCCATCACGTACACGGGCAGCTTCTTCATGCGCGGCGACGAGCGCACCATCCGCAGCACGTCGAGGCCCGAGCGGTAGGGCATGCCGAGGTCGAGCAGTACGAGCGTGAAGCGCTCGTTCTGGACGGCCTGCACGGCCGCGAAGCCGTCGCCGACCGGCCGCACGTCGATCCCGGCCGCGACGAGGAGCCGCGTGCACGCCTCGAGCGCGGGCGCGTCGTCGTCGACGAGGAGCACCAGCGGGGCTCCGGAATCACTCACGCGCGACCCCGTCGCCGGCGCCGCCGTGGGCGAGGAGCGTGCGCACCGCGCGCACGAAGACCGACTCGCACTCCAGAGCCTCCCCGCGCGCCCGTACCGCACGGACGCACGCGACTCTCCCATCGGCCCGGCGTTCCGAGGCACGTGAGCCGTATTCTGGGGCGCGCGGCGGAGCGGCGGGGGAGGGCCCCGGCGCGGTCGCGCGGAGAGGGGGCGACGATGTCCCGAGCTTCAGCCGTCGGCGTCGCCGCCGCCGTCCTCGTGGCCGCCGCGGCCGTCGTCTACCGCGCCGCGGCGCAGGATGGCCGGCGCCCCCCGGTCGCGCCGCGCGCGGGCGCCGTCCGCTGGATCGACGGCTGGGAGCGCGGCCGCCAGGTGGCCGCCGAGCGCGGCACGCCGATCCTCGTCTACGTCCACCAGTCCGCCCCCCGCAACGAAGCCTGCGAGCGCCTCGACGAGACCGTCTTCGCGAGCCCGGCCGGCGAGGAGCTGAGCCGCCGCTTCGTCGCCGTGCGCCTGACCGCCGGCGACGCCGAGACGCGCGAGACGGCCGCCTTCTTCGAGCGCTACGGCCGCAGCCTCCCGCCCGTCCTGAGCGTCCTGAACGCCGAGGGGCACATGCTCGTGCCCGCGGCCGGCGCGACCGTGGAGGCGCTGCTGCGTTCCCTCGAGCGGGGCGCCCGGCTCGACGCCGAGTTCCACGCGCTCGACGGCGCCACCGAGCCCGAGGCGCGCCTGCGCCGCGCGACCCTCCTGATCGACCGCATGGCCTGGGACGAGGCCCGCTCCGCGCTCGACGCCCTCCTCGCCGAGGCCCCCTCGGCCGCCGCCCACGAGGCGCAGGTCGACCTCCTCCGACGCACGGGCAAGGCCGACGAGGAGCTCGCGCTCCTGCGTCAGATGCTCGAGCTCTACCCCCGCGCCGACCACGCCCCCGCCTGGCGCGTGCGCCTCGCCCTGCAGCCGACCGAGCGCGTCGCGAGCCGCGCCGAGTTCCTCGCCCGCCTCGGCGCCGCCCGCACCGCCCTCGCCGAGTCGCTCGCCGCCGCCGAGGCCGCCGCCGACCTGCCCGCCCAGGCGCAGTACCACGTCGCCCTCGCCGACATCGCGGGCCGCCTCGGCGACTCCGCCGCCGCCGCCACACACGCGGACTGGGTGCTCGACCACGCCGCCCACACCCCCTTCGCCGCCTCCGCCCTCACCGTGAAGGGCCACGACGCCTTCCGCCGCGGCGCCTGGGCCGACAGCCGCGCCCTCTTCGAGCGCGTCCTCGCCGAGTTCCCCGACAGCCCCGAAGCCCGCGACGCCCCCCGCGCCATCGAGAACTGCAACGCCCGCCTCGGCACCCGCCGCTGAGGCCGCTCCGGCGCCCCCGCGATCCGTTCGTCGCGTGCGTCCCGCGCCGCAGCGCCCGAACGGTCCAGCGGCACGGCGGCACGGCGGCACGGCGGCACAGCGGCACAGTGACGTAACGGCGCGGCGGACCGGCGGACCGGCGGACCGGCGGAGCGGCGGAGCGGCGGAGCAGCGGAGCAGCCGAACGGTCCGCGATCGTGACCGCCGCCGACAAGGACCTCGCTGTCCAAGGTCGCGGCCGCCGCGCACCCGGGTCGCGTCCATCCACCCTCGCGCCCGCAGCCACGTCGGATGCGCCGACGCACCCCGCCGCGCCCCGAGGCGTCCCCGCACCGCCGTCGTCCCGCCACCCCCGCTCGCTCCGGCGCCGCCCCCGCCCCCGCCCCCGGCCCCGACGCCGCACCCGAGGCCGCACCCGAGGCCGCACATCGCCGCATCACGCGCGCGCGCCCCCGCCGCTCGCGCCGCCCCCTCGGGTCCGACCGCCCGGGCCGCCCCTGCCCCCGCGCCGCTTCCCGGAAAATCCTGACGACGCCGAGAGCCTCTCGCCTACCGTCGCCGCCCTTCCCGGCCGCGCCGGACCCGGAGGCCCGCCCCTGGCACCCCCTCCGGACGCCCCCGCCGCGGCACACCCCCGGTCGGGGCGTAGCTCAGCCTGGCAGAGCGCTTGCTTCGGGAGCAAGAGGCCGGAGGTTCAAATCCTCTCGCCCCGACCAACGTAAGTCGCGTTCGCATCGCCGTTTACGGCAGTCGCGCGCGCTGCGCTCCTCGCCCCGGATCGGGCCGATTCGCCGAGGAGTTGTATTAGAGTTGGATTAGCGACCGCGAAACGGGCGCGATCCGCTTGGTTCCGCCCGTGGGCGCGGCCCAGACGGGCAACGACGTCGTGCCGTGGGCGCCCTCCGGCACGCGCTCGACGTCGGTGTTGCCGAGCGCGTAGGTTCGCGACACGGCGCCCACCTGCGGGCCTGCGGGTGGCGGGTCAGTTCGGCCAGAGCGACCAGACGAGCGCCGCAGCGAGGCTCAGATAGAACACCACGCCGTAGAGGTTGAACCAGAAGCCGCCCAGCTTCGGGCACGCTGGATCGCGCCGCTCCGCCACGCCGCGCACCCTAGCACCGCGCGCCCCGGCGTGACTGCGGCCGCCGGGATCGCGGATCACGTCTGGTCCGTCGAGGAGATCGTGGCCCTCCTCGACGCTCCGGAAAGCCGACCGATTGCTCGGCTGTGCCCCCAACGTGAGCGATCCGTGCCCGTGCGCTTCTTCGACCGCGAGGATCTCGACAGCCCATCCAACGGGACCGTCGTGGCGGACGCCGACACGCTGCGACACCTCATGGTGCCGCTGCTTGACAAGGCTCCCCGCTTCGTCGAACTCGTCGGCGAAGGCGATCACACGCTGCTCGTGGGCGTCGGCCCGCTCGGCTGCGCGCAGTTCGGTTCGGCTGACGGGCGCGGCGCAGCACTGGTCGCACTGGCGCCCGGTGGCGGAGACACTGACGACTACATCGACTTCATGATCGGCGGAACCGCCACGCCGGTCCCCGCCCGGTTCTGCATGCCGTTCCCGGATCTCCTCCGCATCGCAGCGCACTTCGTAGTCACGGAGCGACGGTCGCTCGAGTTCACCTGGTCCGCTGCGTAGCCGCTTTGGGGCGCTCGCTCCGAGCACGGCGCTCCCTCCCCAGGTGTGACGGGATCGCGCACCGGACCGAGACGCCTCGTCGTCGGCCACGATCCCTGCGCTCGATGATCAGTCCATCGTCCTCTCGGCGAGGCGAGCGCGGACGAGTGCGGCGACGCGGTCGCATCCATCGGGGGGCCTTCGGCGCCTGTCCGACCGTGCTTGATCCAGGCGCGTGGCAGAGAGTCAGCGCTCGCTTCGAGCGCCACGTCTTGGGCCTCGATGACAACGATGCGCCGGCCCGAGGCTTGCTCCGCTGCGAGCGGGCCGTACCTGTTCCGCGCGGCGTCGGCCATGGGTTCACGCGACGCACCGCGCCTGCACCGCGACGGGAATTCACTAACGCGTCGATCGATACGGCAGACCGGAGATCGAGAAGCCCACGTCGAGGCGGGCGCCATGGCCACTCGCGCGAACGACGTCCCACGCCGTGTGCCAGTCCGGTTCCTGTGCTGGACCGAAGTAAGAAACTCCCAACGGGATACACCCGTCCACATCGGCGATCGGAATGGGGCTGTATGAAATCAGACTCGGTCCGCGCGCGCGCACCTCAATGCTGCTCTCGAACGGGTAGTAGACGACTTTCGCCAGTCGCCACTCCGCCTCGCCGCTGTACGCGGTGTGCTTGAAGAATGGACGTAGCTTGAGGACCACGCTGTCGATCGACGCGGCAGCAAGCGGGACCACGTCTTCGACCCTGACGCTCTTCGCGGTTGCGAACTCCTGCATCTTCATGACCATGATCACGAGCAGCGAGTGCAGGCATGCAGACAGCCGGCCCTCGTCATAGATGACGTGAACCCAGTCAGCCTGCGGCGGTCTGAGGCCCGCAGTTCGGAGTGCCATCGAGAATCCTCGACCATCGTCAGCGTACATGCGCCACTGACTCAGGTCGTTACCGTTCTTGGAGAACGAGGCGACGAACAGGCGGCTGTCGTACACCGGCGAGGGGAGATTCTCCCGCCTGCGTTTTCCAAGCTCGGTAGCGAGTGCCCGGACTTGAGGACTTTCATTCGTGGTGCTCGCCCGCTCGACGACGTCGGCGAACATCTCGTCTGCGTACCTACCTTCCTTGGGATCGCCCAACTGTCGGCAGTCGGTAGCCCAGATGCATCGCTCCTGTAGAATCCCGTAGAAGGCCGGGGCGCTCGTGTAGTGGTAGACGACAGCGGGCAGTGGTTCACCTTGGCTGAGGAAGCCGCGCTGGATGGTTCTCCAGAGGTCGTCTTCAACTGTCGCGAAGTCGCGCTCAAGCGAAGTTGGTCCAGTCGAGCTGCTCATCGACTCCCCTTTCCGGTGACGCGGACGTCCGTCAACGACACGCAACAGCACACTGCTCGGTGTTCACTCGCCGCGTCCCCAACGTGCTCGGGGGTGGCTGGCGCTGCTCGGCGTCCATGTTAGGCAGTTGCCGCCGATGGTCGAGGGCATGCCCAGAAGCGATTCCTCCCGGTGTGCGGGGTCAGCGCATGCGCGGAGCTCGGTCGCGGCGGTCGTCTTAGGCCGAGTGCGTCGTGCGCCGAAGACCGGGCTGCCTCGTCGCGCCGAAGTCCAGCGCCATCACGGCCGCCCGCCGCCTCTCGCTGAGCCCCGCCGCGTAGATCTGGGTCGTCGCGAGATCCGCATGACCGAGCTGCTGCTGGAGGTCCGTGACCGCGCCGCCGCCCTCGAGGTAGTGCGTCGCGAAGCTGTGCCGCATCGAGTGCGGCGTCAGCCCCTCGCGGCCCTCGAGCCCCGCACCCTTGAGCGCGAGCGCCCAGGACTTCGTGATGTTCGAGAAGGGCGTCCCGCGGCGGCTGAGGAAGACGTGCTGGTCGGCGGGCGGCTTCTTCCTGCGGAGCCGCAGGTGCAGCAGCGCCGTGCGCAGCGCCGGGTGCAGATCGATCGTGTCGGCGCTCCCGACCTTCGATCGCACGAGGTGGATCTTCCCGCGCTCGAAGTCGATGTCGCCCCAACGCAGCCGCGTCAGCTCGCTCTTGCGCGCGCCCGTGTAGGCCATCGCGACGAGCAGCGGCTTGAAGTCCTTGGGCGCCGCGTCGAGGAGCCGCGCGATCTCGTCCTTGGTCAGGTAGCGGCGGGGCTTCCGCGCCTCGCGCAGCCGCTTGAGCCCCGCGAAGGGGTTGCGCTCGATGTGCCCGTCGAGGACGGCCTCGCTGAGGATGCGGCTCACGAACTGCTGGTCGGCGTTGATCGTGCGCGGACCGACGCGGCGCGCGGTGCCGTGCGCGGAGTTGCGCGTCCCGGCGCGCCACGCGCGGTAGTCGAGCCACGAGGAGATCGTGATGCCGTCGAGCGTGACCTCGTCGCCGTAGAACGCGCCGACCGCCCGGAGCGCCGCGCGGTAGAGCCCGATGGTCCCCGGCGCCAGCGTCGCGCAGAGCCGGTCCTCGATGACGGAGTGCGCGTACGCGGTGAACGACGGGCGCGGCGGGGGAGCGTCGTCGGGCTCCATCGCCATCGTCTCGGCGATGGTCGGCGGGGTCTCGTAGACCTGCGCGAGGATGCGGCGTTCCAACTCGTCGAGGAACTCGTTCGCCTCCTTCTCGGTCTCGAAGTTCCGCGTGACGCGCTTGCCGTGCTTGGTCTGGTCGAACCACTGCGCCGACCACGTCGTGCGGCCGGTCGACCAGCGTCGTGGGTAGACGTGCCCGAAGCGCCGGCGCCTGCGTGCGCTGCGTCTGCTCATCCCTGTGCCTCCAAGTGCGGGGGATCGGAGTCCGCCGAGGACTCTTGCCTCGCATGGACGCTCTGTCGGCGCGACGTAGCAAGTCCGTTCCCGGCAGGGCGTTGCGCTCCTCCGAGAAGGCGCTCCGAGCGCGTCCTGGACACCCCGACGGCGCGCGTCCGGCGCTCGACGAAGGCCCGTACGTCGGCCGCGCGGAAGCGCCGCACACGGGGCGCGAGGTCCACGGCCGGCAGTCCGTCCGAAGCCCCGGCCAGGCGATGCACGGTCCCCCGGTCCACGCGCAGGTACGCCGCGACCTCGGCCGCCGTGAGGAGCGGCTCCCCGAGGGGCGTCGGTGGGGGAGGCCTCGCTACCACGACCCCTCCGCGGCGCGCACCGGGATGCCGAGTCCCGCGGCCGCCTCGATCTCGCGCATCATCCCGGGCGAGACCGGACCCGCGACGAGGAGCTCGTCACAGACCGCGAGCCACGCGAGTGCTGCCGCGAGCCCGAGCTCCCGCTCCGCGGGGTCGTCGTCATCGAGGGCGCGCGGCAGCATGAGGTGCGGCGCGAAGGGTGCGTCGCCACGGAGCGCCACCTCGCGGCAGAGCGCGACGGCGCGCGCGACGTTCGCCTCCACGTCGCCGCGGTACGGCGAGCAGATGAAGATGCGCTTCACGGCGCCGCGCGCTCCGCCTTCGCGCCGGTGAACCGTTCCCAGCGCGCGACCGCGACGTCCACGTACTTCGGATCGATCTCCATCGCGATGCAGCGCCGGCGCAACCGCTCGCAGGCGACGAGCGTCGTACCTCCGCCGGAGAACGGCTCGTAGACCTCGGCGAAGTCGTGGTTCGCGACGGGGCGCTCCATGCAGACGAGCGCCTTCTGCGTCGGGTGGTCGACCTTCTCCTCCGTCGAGCCCGCCATCAGCTGCTTCGGCGACGGCGCGTCGATGACGTTGCTCTGGTCCCGCGACCCGATCCACTTCGCGGTCGAGCCGTTCCGCACCCCGTACCAGCACGGCTCGGTCGCGTAGTGGTAGTGCGTGCGCGAGAGGACGAAGTGGGGCTTTCGCCAGATCAGCATCTGGCGCAGGTCGATGCCGATGCGCCGGAGCCCGAGACCGACCTCGAGCGTGTGTGCGCTCGCGTGCCAGACGTAGGCGACCTCAACGCTCGGGACCAGCTCGAAGGCGTGGGACCAGTCGGCGATGGTGTCGCCGGAGATCGTGGTGTTCTGGTGGCCCTCGCTCCGCCGCATGTAGGACGGCTCGGCGGGGCCGAGCGCGTTCTTGCCGGCGCGGTCCCGCCACTCGGCATCGAGTTCGACGCCGTAGGGCGGGTCCGTCACGAGGAGCCCCGGTCGCGCTCCGTCGAGGAGCCGCGCGACGTCCTCGGCGTTCGTCGCGTCGCCGCAGAGGAGCCGGTGGCGCCCGAGGAGCCAGAGGTCCCCCGGCCGTGCGACCGGCTCCGCGGGTACCGGCGGGATCTCGTCGGGGTCGCTCTCGCCGGCACTCGGGCCGAGCAGCCGGTCGATCTCGGCGTCGCTGAACCCCGCCACGAGATGGTCGAAGTCGGGAGCCTGCTGGAGTTCGCTGAGAAGCCGCCCGAGCACGTCCTCGTCCCACGAGGCGAGCTCCGCCGTGCGGTTGTCGGCGATCGCGTAGGCCGTCGCCTCGACGTCGCCCTCGTCGACGACCACCGCCGCGATCTCCGTCCAGCCGAGCGCCCGCGCGGCGGCGAGCGTGCCGTTGCCGGCGCGCACGATCATCCCGCTGCGCTGGACCACGATCGGCTTGCGCTGCCCGAACTTCGCGAGACTCGCCTGGATCGCTCCGAGGTTGCGCTCGTCGTGGCTGCGCGCGTTGGCCGGATCGGGATGGAGGTCCGCGATCGGCACCGCCAGCGGGCGCAGGGACTCGAGGATCTGGTTCACGTCGTCCTCCTCTTCCCGCCGCGCAGTTGCTCCGCCGCGACGTGCTGCACGATGCGCACCGCCTCGGGGTCGACGCTGTGGTCCGGGCGGCAGATTGCGTGGCTGAACAGCATGTCCGCGAGCCGCCGCGCGAGCGTCCGGGGGACGCCCGCGGCGCGGGCCCACTCGGCCAGCGTCGCGTGCTCGGACGGGTGGCCGGACACCGCCGGCCAGCTGACGAGCAGGCGGCGTGCGGACTCGTCCCCGTGGAGCAGGGTTGTCAGGACCGCGGTGCGGACGGGGTCGCTCATCGCGGCTCCCCGGAGAGTGCGGCCGCCGCGCGTGCCCGCAGCTCGGCGAGCTGCAGGTTCTCGGCCCTCTCCGCGCGACGGTCGGCGTCGAGGATCGTCGTGTCGAGGCTCGCGGTGATCGCCTGCGCGACGAGTCGCTCGAGGTCCGCCGGCGGAACGGCATCGAGCTCCACCGCCATCGCGTCGTCATAGCCCTGCTCTCGCAGCCACGCGCGGTACGGCGCGGCGCGGGAGTCCGACACCTTCAGCGCTTCCACGCTGTAGGGCAGGTGCCACGCGACGACCTGATCGGGAGTCAGCGCGCAGCGCAGCGCCTCGAACTCCTGCGCGACGTGCATCTCCTCGCGCAGCGTCCGGAGCATGGCCGGGAGCATCGCCCAGCCCGACGGGTCGAGGTCGCCGAAGTAGAGCATCCGCGTCGCGACGTGTCCCAGCCGGGCGTTGCGCTGGATGCGCTGGTGCAGCGCGTTCAGGAACGAGACCGAGACGAAGCCGCGCGCGACGACGACCGGCACGCAGAGCTCGAGCGCCGCGCGGTGCGCGACCTGCGCGAGCGCGTCCTTCTCGATCCAGACCTCGACCGCGTAGGGCTGGCGAGCCAGCAGGTCGCGCCGGTAGCCGAGCAGAAGCTGACTCCGCTCGTCATCGACGAAGCTCGCGGCGTCGAGCCATCCGCTCGACTCCAGGCAGCGGCGACCGCGGTCCTCGATCGAGTCCCACGGCACCAGACCGTCGAGCCGCGCGTGGGTCAGGACGCGCGAGAGCTTCTTGTACGCGCAGTCCCGGTTCTCGATCACCTGCCCGGCGACGAGCCGGTAGTAGACCTGTCGCAGCGTGAGCGGCCACCACGACTCCAGCTCCTCGATGATCGCGAGGATCGGCCGCAGGTACGCGCGCTTGGCGGGCGTCCAGGCTCCGCGCCGCCGTGCCGCGCTCATCGCGACGCCCTCAGCGCACGGACGTCGTCCGCCGCGTCACGTTCGGCCACCGCCCGCGCCGCGCCGCCGTCGAACTCGCGGATCGCGGCCCGCTCCTCGTACGCGTACGCCAGCGCGCTCGGATCCTCCGGCTCCGATGTCGGCCGTGTCGGGTGCTCCGAAGCGACCCGACACGCGAAATCGCCCTGGGATGCAGCAACGGTGCGGTGGTTGTCGGATTTGTCGGCTTTGTCAGGTGGAGAAGAGATCCCCCGTGAGGGAGGGTGCGTAGTCGTGTCGAAGAGGGTGCGCGGGATTCCCCCTTCCTTCCGTGGATGTCCCGCTGTGGATCCGACATCTCCGACAAAACCGACAGCGGCCGTGGCCGGCTCCGCAGCCTCCTTGCCGACGCCGAGGACTCCGGCGCGCACGTGCAGCACCGTGCGCTGCCGGCCTTCGAGCGTGCGCCGCACGCAGTGCGTCCGTCGCGCCTCATCCGTCGACGCGACGAGACCGGCGCCGACCAGCCGCTTCTGCAACGTCGACCGCGAGACGCCGAGCGGCGCCTGACCCGCGAGCCGCTCGACCGCGGCGTACGCGGCCTCCATGTCGAGGTACACGTCCTCGCCGTCGATCCAGCCGACGCGTTCGCCGTACGCCCGGACGCGGGTTTCGTCGCCGTGCGGCTCGATGCGCCAGCCCCACCGCTCGGGCGCCGGCGGCACACCTCCGCTGCGGTCCGCGAGGTGGGCGCGCCCGGAGCTCAGCGTCGAACTGAGCAGCTCGATGAAGCGATGAGCCGGATCGCTGGTCGGCTGCTCGCGGGCGTGCGACCGAGCGGCGTCGTCGAGCGCCGCGCCCGCGGTGCGGCGCAGGTCCGTGTGCTCGGAAGCGTCCACGAGGCCCTGCTCCGCCACGAACTGCAACAGGATCTCGACGCCGAGCAGGATCTGGGCCGCGTTGCGCGGCGTACGTCGATGCGCGCCCTCCAGTTCGGTGTGCGCGCAGAGGGCCTCGAGGCGCTCCGGCAGATCGGCTCGCAACTCGGTCAGGCGCGCCGCGCACCAGGCAAGGAACGCGCCGAGGAAGAGCTCGTAGTCGCCTGCCGCGGCATCGCGCTGACACTCCGAGAGGCGATCGACGTCCACGTCGCCGCGCGCCACGTGGAGCACGAGGAGCCGCGCCTGCAGGCTCTGCCCCGCCGGAACCTCCTCGCCGGTGCTGAGGATGCCGCCGCGCGGGTAGTAGATGACGCGCAGCGAGGCGTCGGCGCTCATCCGGCCGCGGCCCGCCTGGTTCCCCTGCGCTCGCAGCAGGCGCTCGGCGTCGCGGTGCGCGCGCTGCACGTCCGTGTGCGAGCCGCGCGGCACGAAGTCGTCCACGACGAGCAGCGCGTCCTTGGCGTGGAACGCGAGGCGTTCGAGCGCGTTGGCCGTGCTCGCCCACGCCGCCGGAAGGGCTCGCGCCGACATCGCTCGCCCGAAGAACTGCTGGGCCAGCGCAGCGAGCTCCGACTTGAACACGCCGCTCTCACCCTCGAGGTGCACGGCGCAGTCGATGCCGCCGAGACTCGTCCGCGCGAGGAAGCCGAGCAGTGTGTAGGTCACGCGAGCCGGCGCGACAGCCAGGAAGCGCCGGACCGCGGCCCAGCCGGTCGCAAGGGACCATGCCTCCCCCGGAGCGCGGAACGCGTACCGGCCGAGTTGCTGCGGGAGGTCGACCTCGACCTCGCAGCCTTGTCCGTCCGCCGTGAGCGCGCCCTCGGCGTGGAGGTAGACCCAGCGCCCGTCGACCTCGCGCCAGCCGGTGTGCACGAGGAGTCGCCGGGTCGGCGGGACGCCGGAGAGTTCCTGGATCGCGACGCGGGCGTGTTCGCGCAGCGTGCGGCCGCCGGGGACGATCCAGCACGTGGCCGCGACGCGCTCGATGGGCCAGTCCATCTTCGAGAACTCGGAGGCCGAGAGTCGGAAGCGCGCGGTTCGCTCGGCGTACACGGCCTCGATGTCGAGGAGCCGGTGCTCCGACGCTCCGTCGTCCTCGATCACCTCCGCGCAGATGCGTGCGGTGAAGTTGGTCAGCCGCACCGGATCCGAGTCGGCGTCCTCGTTTGGACGTCGGCGCCACAGCGAGCCCGCACGGGCGAAGTAGGCCGGCGCCGCGGTCGCGGCGTGCAGTCCGCCGCGCGACCTCTGCGTCGCGAGGGCTTCGAGTGAAGCGACGTCGTGCCCGGCCGCGAGGTAGTCGTCGACGCCGAGCTTCGCGCCGCCCGGTTCGCTCGGGAGCTGAACGACCTGGACCTGTGCGCCGCGCGATTCGAGGAGCCCGCGAAGCCGACGCAGCGCGCGGGCGACCTCGGGCTTGGTGGCGGCATCGGAGTCGAACGCGAGCAGCACGCGCCGGCCGTTCCAGGCGACGTGTTCGAAGTCGGCGAGCACCGTCTTGCCGCCCTGTGCGTTGGTGCCGCGCCAGTTCCAGACGCCGAGAAGGCCGATGGCGTCGCAGCCGTGCGAGAGCAGCGCATCGACCTTCTTGGCGCCCTCCGTGATCCAGAGCGTGCTCGTCGGGTCGCCGAGGCGCGCGCGCACGCGCGACGGGACGTCCACGACCATGCGCGAGCCCGCGCGCGTCTCGTACTTGATGAACTTCCCCTCGCGCCGAGCCGGGCGCGGCTCGTCGGGCCGCACCTGGTGGGTCGCGATCTCGCCGTGGACGTCACGGATCGGGACGAGGAGTGCCGGTACGCGGCGCTGCGCGGGCTTGAAGCCGAGCGCCGCGAGTTCCGCGGGGTCCTGCACGGTGCGGTACCCGCGCTCGACCGCCACGTCGGAGCGGATGGCCGACGCACGGAGCATGGCCGCGTGATGCGGCGCGAGATGCGGCCACGGCGCCCGCGTGCTCACGACTGCGGCCCCTGCGCGACTCGCACCGACCGTGCTCGGTGCGCCGCCACGGCCGACGCGCACGCACGTACCTGCTCCTCGGTCCACACGCGCCTGCCGCCGACGAGGGTCGGGCGCGGAACCTCGCCGCGGCGCACGAGGTAGTGGAGCAAGCCCTCGGTGCAGCCAAGGAGAAGCGCGACCCTGCGGGTGCCGAGCAGTGCTACGGAGGTCGCCGCGTCCATGACGCCATCGTGGCGTCATGATCGGCGAGGGTGCAGGCGGTCATCTCAGCGACGGTTGGAAGTACGCAGTCCCTTCCGTCTACGTCGCGGCGGTGCGTCGAGTTCCTCCACGCGGTAGGGCCGCAGCGGATCGGTCACGATGGCATCCCGGATCTCGTCGAACAGCGACCGCAGCTGCCGCTGCATGCTGACCAACGCGGGGTCGCGGGACCTCCGGCGTCTCTCGCCCTCGGGGTCGAGTTCGCCGCGCGCGAGGTCGGTGATCCGCTCCCCCTGCTCGTGGCGATCGAACAGCTCGATGGCGCGCTCAGGTGCACGCACACCCCAGATCGGGGAGCCGCCGCGGCGACTGGTCGCCCTCACGTCGCATCTCCGGCGGAGTACGCGCAGTGCGCGACAGACGTCCTCGTCCGTCGCCCGCAGGTCCACGGCCAGGTAGACCATCGGATCGCCAGGCGCTGCCGCAACGCGCGGGACGCCTGGGTAGAACCGATCGGCGCCCGCACGGACCGGCACCCAGAGCGAGTCCTGTCCGAACGGAAGCAAGCGGGCGGCCATCGGTGGTGGCGGCTCGAGCCACCGCATCAGGGCGCGCGCCGTCTCGCTCGCGCCGGTTGGCGGATCGCCTCGCCGCGGTTCCGGGTACGGGAACGGGCGATCCCAGTGCCACCACGCCTGCGACTGGTGGTACGGGAACGCGAACCGAAACGTCTTCGGATCACGATTGCGCCGTCGGCGGAGCAGCTCCCACGCGAACCAGCTCGTCGCGTAGGACCAGCGCGGCGACCACGGTGCGCCGGCGAGTTCCGAATCGACCGCGTTCAGCCAGTCCGAGCCGATGTCGAGTCGCAGGCGGAGGCGCGTTCCTGGGCGCGGCCGCGCCGGTCCGCCGTGAATGCACATGTCCGGTCGATCGTTGAACAGCGTCGCGCTCACGAGCCACCTCCGCGTCTGTGCCGAACCGTCGCGTGCCCATCGAGCTCCATCGCAGAGGATGACGGGAGTGACGGACACTCGCCGCCGGGACTCGTCCACAAGCGCCGATGCCGCGCCCGGCATGCCACCCCGTTTCCACCCGCCCCCGGGGTCGCGCGTAGGCGCGCGTGCGCGATCAGGAAGAAGGTCCGCGCACAAATCCCCCCGGCCCGCGGCGCGTCACGACCCGCGCCGGTGCGCCATCACGGCGCGACACTCCTGCTGCGCAGGAAACGGTTGATTTGTGCGCACCCCGAGCGAACGTCCGTCCATGCACCGCGCCGTCGCCCTGCTCCGCGCGAGCACCGAGCACCAGGATCTCGACCACCAGCGCCGCGCCGCGCTCGCCTGGGCGGCCGGCCAGGACCCCCCGGTCGCACTCAGCTTCCGTGAGGAGCCCGCCACGAGCGGCGCCGCGTCCGCGCGACCGGTCCTCGACGCGCTTCTCGCGGACGCGCGTGCGCGACGCTTCGACGTGCTGGTCGTCGGTGCCCTCGATCGTCTCGGACGCGACGTCGTGCGCGTCGTGACCGCGCTGGACGCGCTCCACGGCGCGGGCGTCCGCGTGGTGTCGCTGCGCGAGGGGCTCGACTTCGGGGGACCGATGGGGCGGGCGCTGGCGGCGCTTCTCGCGGCGTTTGCGGAGCTCGAGCGGGCCGCCATCCGGGACCGCGTGCGCAGCGGTCTGCGCGCGGCGCGGGCGCGCGGGACGCGGCTCGGCAGGCCCGGGCTCCTCTGGCGCGACGAGGAACTGGAGGAGGTGCGGCGACTCCGGCGCGAAGGCGTATCGATCCGCCGCATCGCCCGCGAGGAGCGCGTGCGGGTGTTCCGGCGCGACGGGCGGGCCGTGGCGCCGAGCGAGGCCGCGATCCGGGCCGCCCTCCGCCGCGCCGCCGGCTGACGCGACAGCGGGGCGGACAGGCGCCCAGGAGGGCGCCGCACGAGGGGGAGGGGACCACCGGTCCCCGTTGAGGTAGGCCCAGGCGCCTCGGATGCACCCGCCCCCCTCTCTCCATCCGCCGCCCGTTTCCGCCCGGGCCAGCTGCCCTCGCTCCTCGCGCGCGCGACGTCGAGGGGACGCGCCGACCGGGTCGAGACAGGCACGTGACCGGTTCTACGGCTGCCCGCCGAAGAACTCGTCCGTGCTTCGGTACACGCGCTCGACCGACTCGCGCCACACGGGCACGGCGCGCAGCATCTCAGCCGCCTCTCTCGATCCGACTCCAGTGAGTTCACGAAGGGCCTTCAACACTTCTAGGGCGTTGACTTGCTCACCCTTGAGCTCTGTCAGCGCATCGCTCATCGACACGCCCTGCGCAACTCGGGCTCGGAGAACTGGGGCAAGGTCGCGAAAGCGTCCGGGGCTCATCGGTCCTCCCGAGGATAGGGCTCGCTCATCGTTTCACCTCGACGTCCGTACGCGCATCCGGTCCGGGCGCCCTCGAACGTGACGCCGTCGAGCCCGCGCTGCGTCGCCGAGTAACCGGAACGCGGATCTCGGACTGCCTCGCCGGGTCGGTCTTCGTCGAGCGGATACTCACGGTGTGCGAGAGCCTGCGGGCGCAGCGGCTGTCGATCCTCGACTTCGTCGCCGCGGTGCTGCGCGACGATGGCCGGGGCCTTGCCCGGCCATCGCTGCTTCCCTCGGCGTAGAGCATACGAAGACGTCGAGCCGAGCATCATTGGGGTGGAGAGATCGGTCCAGCCCGTCCAGCGCCGCCCGCGGCGTCGATCGGAGGTCGTGTCCAACCGGAAGGCCAGTCTTCGACGTCCATCACCTTCCGACCGTCAACGAAGAGCGTGTAGAGCGGCTCATCAGGGAAGTCGTTGACCCGAAGGACCCACCTCTGCTCGCCGACCCGCGCCGCCAGCGGGAAGTTCGCGTCGGCCGTCCGCTGCCACGTCACTCGCTGTGTCGTCGGGCTGGGATTGGTCGCCATCCGTCACTCGCCTCCTAGAGCACGTCGGTTGATCTCGGGATTGGAGCGCTGCGCGGCCTTGACGATCTCCTCGTAGACCTCGTCGCCCTTGAAGCCCTTCGCCTCGTACTTCGCCTTGCGCTCGTCGAAGGTCAGGTCGCGATGGTTGTTCGCCTTCCGCCACGCATCAAGCTCAGCCCGATCCGCCGGCGTCATCGCGTCTCTGGCCGCCGCTTTGGCCTCATCTCGAAGCCGGTTCGCTTCCCGCGCACGCCACTCGGCCGATCGCCCCTCGCGTACCCATTGCTCGTTCTTGGCGCCGATGGACTCCTGGTCAGCGTGGTAGCCGCGTCTCACCTCGCCGGCTGGTCGCCCACCCTCCGCTCCGGGCTCGCCCCGACCTGAACGCTTACCCGCGAACTCACCCCGGGCCCACTTGCCCGTCCGCGCCCGTCCCCTACGATTCAGGCGCCATGCAGCCCCCGGTCCTCTCCGCCTCCGAACAGCGCCTGCCCCGTCCCCGGCGCAAGGCGACGCACATGGACGTCCGCCGCGTCGAGGAGTTCGCACGTCGGGTCGCCGCCGGCGAGGAGGAACTCGACGCCTTCTGGTCCGTGGCGAGCGACCCGCAGTACGGCCTCTCGCGGTTCCGCGGCAGCACCGAGCGTCCGCCCCCCGAGGTGCTGCGTCGGAAGCTCTCGGCGCTCCTCGAGCGCGGCGCCCCCGAGGCCGTTGCGGCGGCGCGGGATCTGGCCCTCGTGCGGCTCGCACGGCTGAGCGACGACGCACTCGCGGCGGTCGTCGAGGTTCTGACCGGCGAGTGCTCGGACGCCCGGGCGGCCCGGGCCCGGCTCGACGCGGCGAAGACCGTGCTCGGCTCCCTCGGGATCGGGGAGCGGGCGAGTCTCACGATCGCGACCCAGGTCAACGTCGCGCCGTCCGGACCGCGCGGCGTGCCGGACGGGGCATAGGCGTCGCTCAGCGGCGCCCGCGCAGCGCCCGCGGCCCGAGGAAGCGCCCGGTGTGGCGCCGCCGCATCTCGCGCAGCCGCTCGGCCGCGCCGCTGCGGACACCGGGGCCCGCGCCGCGCGCCTCGCCCCGGTCGCTCCCGACCGTCACGGGCAGCGAGCCGATGCCGAGCTCATTCACGCCGTAGAGGGCGAGCGCCAGCGCCGAGAGCTCGTCCCCGTGCCCGAGCTGGCTGCGCCTGCTCTTGATGCGCGTGCCGCGCTCGGTCTCGACCACTTCTGCTTCGAGGATCTGGCGGCGGAGCGACGTCGTCGCGCGGTCCGTCACCTGGACGAGTCCCGCGTCGGGGAAGAGCGCGATGCGGCGGTCGTTGAAGGCGCTCCGGACCGCCTCGCACATCTTGGTCAGCGACTCCGTGGTCGAGGCGAGCTGCGTCACGGCGAGCCCGTCGCGGACGAGGCGCTGGGCGAGGTGGACGGCCTGGTAGGGGTCGGCGTAGACCGGCCCCCGGAAGGTCCGGGCCGTGCTCCGCACGTGCTCCTCGATCGCGTCGAGGTCGATCTGGGAGCCGGGCCGCGGCACCCAGACGCGGATCCCGTCGAGGACGATCCGGCCGCTCGCGATCTCGCGGTGGAGCCAGAGATGCACGGCGTGGTCGCGAGTCACGCCCACGTCGAGCCCGTGGACGTAGCGGACGCCCGGAAGGGGCACGAGCGCCGGCCGGAGCGTCGCGTCGACCGCGGCGTCGTAGACGTGGGGCGCGATCAGCTCCCCGCGGCCGTCGGTCGGGAGGCAGAGCAGCAGGCGTCGGAAGACGTGCGGCGGGAGCGTCGCCTCCTTCCGGGCGAGGCGCTCGGGCGTCCACCAGGGGCATTGCTCGAGCGTCACGCCCTGGAACCACCACGGGGAGTCGGCACCGGCCGCCTGGGCCTTGTCCCGTTCGTCGCGGCGGAAGTCCCCGGGCGGGCTGAACGGGGCGTTGCTGAACACGACGAAGCGGCCGTGGGCGAGCTTGTCGAAGCGGGCCGAGGCCTCCTCCCAGACGCGCGGTCCGTGGGGGTCGGGCCAGGACTGGACTTCGTTGAGCAGGTAGAGGTCCGCGCGGCTGCCGGACGCGCTGTACCCGTCGAGCGACTCGACATGGACCGTCACGCGCGGGACCACCTGGCCGTCGCGGTCGGTGATCTCGTGCCGGATCTCGTCCCGCAGGATGCGGATCCCCCGGCCGAGCCAGCGCCCGATCCCGCGCTCCTCGGCGCGCTTGTCCGTGCGGTCGATGAAGCCGCGCACCGTCCCGAGCACGTCGCCGCAGCGGTCCTTGTCCGCGGAGTAGTTGATGACGCGGAAGCCGTCGGGGGCGAAGTGGAGCGCGGCGAGGCAGGCGGCCGCGATCAGCTGGTCCTTGCCGCAGCCGGTCGGTCCCTCGACCCAGCACATGCTGCGGCCCTCGGACGGCGCGCCCGGGAGGCCGAGAGTCGCGGCGAAGGCGTCGCGCTGCCAGGGCTGGAGCGCGCCGTCGCCCCAGCGCTCGCCGGTGTCGAGGACGAGCGCTTCGAGGAGCTTCCAGCACTCGGCGGCGGAGTCGGGGGACCAGAGGGGAGAGGGCATCAGCCCTGTCTAACGTCCCGCGGGGACGAGAGACCCGCTGGCGAGCCCCGCACAGCAAGTCCGGACTCAGCGCACTCGTGGAGTGTGCCCCGAAGGCGGCGCTTCAGCCACCACGCGATCGTCGCGCTGGCGCCCCGGTACGACGCGTCCGCCGTGCTCCGTGTTCCACGCGCTGGCCCCGCTCCCGTCTCCCGGTCATGTCAGACTGGGTTCCCATGAGCGACCCGTGGCAGAAGCTCCGAGAGTTCCGCGACACTACGGCCGATCTCATCCAACACTGCGCCCACGTCGAGAGCTCGTTGGTCGCCGTGAAGGCTGGCGGAGGTGGTTGGCGAGTCGTCGCGGCGCGAGCTGTGATTTCGCCATGGCCGTCGTCTCAACGGGAACCGCTCTGCGTGGAGATCGGCGAAGAGATGCGAGTCCTTCATCTCGACGCGCCACCGTCATCCCTCATGCCGCTCCTGACTCAACTGCCGGCTGGTGAGCTCGTGTGGCCGGGATGGCCGTGCGACGCGCCGCTCCGCTGGTTCGTGAACCGCAGTCCAGTTGAGTGGTCCGACGTCCGGAGCTACGATCGGGCGGCGTCAAGCCGGGAACTCGGGCTCGACTCCGCCGCTGTCGACCTAAGGCTCTACAACAGCGAGCGGGTGCTCGACTCGCGATTCATGCAGGCGGCGCTCATCGATTCGCCAGTTCCGTACTACGGGTGGAAGGACCTCGCGCAGGACATCCGCCTGGGACCACAACTGGAGCGCTTCGAGGAGCACACGCGGATTGAGATCGTCGCACTCCTGCCCGTGCGACTAAGGGAAGCTCGGGAGCATGCGGACGGCGTTGACGTTCTCGTCGACTGGCGCGACATCCCGGGCGCGCGGGTCTCGGTTGCGTTCGTGCCGCTCTCAGGCGACCGCCCGCAGCGGCAGCGTGTCATGTTGACTCACGGCGACACAACTCCTCAGCAGAGAACAGTGTCATTCAGTGGCGCTCGCGCTGGCGGACGGATCGTCCTCTCGAGGTCTCGCCACCTCTGCGATATGGCGATTGTCGGGCGACCGCCCGGCAGGGCTGCCGCATTCGAGCACCTTGATCCTGGCTTTCGGCGGCTCGCGGAGTGGCTCGCTGGAGGGGGTCGCGGCGGCCGCACTCTCGAGCAGGCATTTGCGTGGCTGCTGCACGTCGCTGGGTTCTCGGCTGCTCATGTCGGCACTGGACTCCCAAGCGACGCGCCCGACGTGGTCGCGTTCGACGGAGAGCAGCGCATGCTCGTCTGCGAATGCACGCAAGAGGCAGTGACGCCAGAGAAGCTCGCGAAGCTCGTGGATCGCGCGAGGAGCCTGCAGCTCGCTGCTTCCACCGACACTCATCCCGTGTCGACAGTCGCGGTTGCGGTCACGGCTGCCGAGATGTCGGAGGCGGAGATAGCGGCTCTCGCGCCTCGCGACGTGTCGGTCGCGCTGCTGACGCGGACCGACCTGAGTAAGTTGGTCGAGGGGGTCAACGAGGGAGATGGGGCCGAGGCGGTCTGGCGACGAATCCAAGAGGCCGCTCGCCCGCCCACGGAGACGGAGCGCATGCTTCGTTCGGGTGGTCGTCTCCCAAACTGGACCTAGATCGACGGACGGCAAGTCGTTGTCCAGCGAGTGCTGGGTCATGCTGCTCGCTCCCCACGCGCCGCCAGTGGCGGGTTCTGTCCTCCTGTGCGAGTGTGACTTGATGTGGCCGGCGCCTCAGAGCGAATGTCCGCTCAAGGAGGTGCTCGATGACGAAGACGACGAGGACGCCCGCGAAGAAGACGGGCAAGACCCGCACTCCCGCCCCGAAGCCGAAGGCGCCCGCGCCGGCGAAGACCCCGCGCGCCCGCGATCCCCGGCTCCCGGCCCCGGGCACGGTGCTGGTCCGGCCCTACAAGGGGAAGGACCACCGCGTGACGGTGCTGGAGGACGGGTTCCGCCACGACGGCACGGAGTACCGCTCGCTCAGCAAGCTCGCGTCCGCCATCACGGGGCAGCCCTCGATCAACGGCTTCCTGTGGATGCGGCTGACCGAGCCGAAGGAGCAGAAGGCCGCCCCGGCGCCGAAGCGCGCACGGGCGAAGAAGGCGGCTCCCGCCGAGCCCGCGGCGGCGCCGCAGGAGGAGGTGGCCCGTGCCGAGTAGCGACGCGCCGCTCTGGCTGCGGATCGGACGGAGGACGCTCCGGGTCGCGTCCGTCGAGGATGCGTCCGCACGCTACGCGGCCGAGCGCGATCGGCGCGGGGCCGGGAGCTCGCGGTTCCCCGAGGGGGAGCTGGTCCTCCCGGACGGCGAGGTGCTCCGCGTGTCCTACAACGGCCGCGTCTGGCGCGGAGACTGGCCGCAGGCCGAGTTGGTCCACGACCCGGCGGCGGAGCGCGTACCGGGCTGATCCGGCGCGATCGGCAACCACGACCGGCGGCGCTCACGCGCCGCCGCGTTGCGTCTCGCCCCGTGGATCACGAGTCGCGCGGATCGCGATCAAGCATAGAACGACTCGATGCATCGGCGCACGACGCGGCGCGCCGATTCGTCTAGCAGACCGATGACCCGCACGCCCTTCGGAAATGACCAGATGTGAGCGAGCTCGAGCTTCGACGGCTTCGCGTTCGGGATCTGAAGCGCGGCACTGTCAATCTCGCACTCGAACTTCCGAAGCACCGCCGCCCCGCGGTCGTTGAGAGGCATGGCCAGCACGCCGCACGGATGTGGACCGGCCACGACCAGCCAAGGGCGCGTGCCCTGATAGACCGTGTCTGTGCGCTTGCCGACGTTCAGCCGGAGGTCCCCTGGCTCTATCACGTTCCAGGTTGCGTCACCAACGAACAGCAGTTCGGCAATCTTGCGGCGTGCGTCCGTCGTAGACGTACCGGTTGCCACAAGCGATGCCTCATCGAGCGAGGCCACCCAGCGAACAACCGCGCCGTCGAGCCGCACGACGGTTGTCAGCGTGCTACTGGACTGTAGCGCGCCGCTAGCTACCGCGATGACTAGGTCTCCGGCGCCGGTAGGCGGCGGGAACCGAAACTCGCCCGCGACCTTGCGATCAAGCGTGACGACTGACTTGGGCGTGATGGCTGCCATATTGTTGCACTCCGACTCGCGCGTGCCGGTCGTCGTCGCGGGCTCCGCGTGGCACTCCGGTTCGCATTCTACTGGTGGGGCTCGCCGGTGCAGCGTGGAAGTCTGCGCTTCGCCACGTGGCCGAGTGCTCGACCGTCCACGACCGCGCATGCCCAGGGGGGATGGACGCTGCGCGCTGGCGCATGCCGATCTTGCCCGTGCGTCAGTTCTCCCGCGCCGCACGCGCTCATCGCTGCGCCGCATCGTCCGCCGCCAGCAACCCATCCGGGCCACCGGCCGGGCGCTCCGGCGCATGGCTGGCACCGACTCCCGTTCGTGGCGGACCCGCGTTGCGAGCATCGGCGAGTGCCGAGGAAGCCGCCCCCGGTAGAGATTGGGGGAATGTGAAGTGGAGTGTGTGCGGAAGCTGCTTTACGGGCGGGTCGAGCCCAACCTCGGCGCGTTTAGCGTAGCGGACGACGCAACGACGAACCTGCGCGAACGCCGCAACGGGCGCGCCGGTTCGCGTCGTGACACGGAGGGATCTCGATGCTTGCGTTCAAGGACTTCGCACCGGCCCGTAGCAAGGCGGGCTGGATCAGCTACCGGATCGAGAGCCTCGAAGCGGCGCTGGCGGCAGCGAACGCCTGGATCGCGGCCGAGGGCGTCGTCCCGATCCACGTCGAGACCGTGATCCTCCCCAACATGTGGGAGCCCGGCGAGCACGGGCCGTCGGACCCGGAGACACAGTCGACGGCCAACGCGGGGCTGGGGACCATCCGGTGGTACCAGTTCTTCCGCGTCTGGTACGACACGGCGGCGCCGCGGCAACGCGCCTGACCGCTGGGGCTGCCGAACTGGCGGCGGGAGGTCCGGCCGTGGGTCCCTACTGGACCGCCGCGCGCAGGACCGCGAGTGCTCGCTCCACCTCGGCGGCGCTCGCCCGCGCGAGTTCGAGGTAGACCCGTCCGCGCTGCTCGTAGCGGTCGTCCGCCCGCGTCTGGACGATCCACCGTTCGTTCGTGGAGAGTTCCTCGACCCGAGCAGCGAGCCGGTGCATCGCCGCGCTCGTCGCCCGGAAGCCGGCTCCCCGGCCGAGGTCGATCAGCGCCGAAGGCTCGTCGATCCCGAAGGTCCCGCAGATGACTCGGACCGTCGTCTTGGGGGCCGTCTGTCGCGTCGCGTTCGTCGTGTGCTCGTTGCGCATGGCCACACGTTCGCTCGCGTGTGCGGGGTAGCAAGTACGAAGCCTCGGAAGCTCGGACCATGCCCGGTCGCCGAGGGGGCTGCTGCCGGGGAATGGGGAGTTCCCGAGAGAAGCAAGGGACGGCAGCCGCTTTACGAGTGCGAACTCGACCTCGGCGGTCGCAGGATCGCAGACCACGTCCGCTGCTGCAAGCGTGCGCGTCATTCCTCGTCCCGCGCGCGCCATGATCTACACTCAACGACGAGAGCAGGCGGGACACGAGGAGCACTCGATGACGAATTCGGTCGATGCGCTGGTCAAGGATCTGAACACGAAGATCGCTGCTGCGGTCTCGGCTGCCCACGCCGCCGGGCGCGAGAGCGCGCTTGCGGAACTGCGCAGCGTGCTCGGGACTGCGAGTTCGGGCGCCGGAGCCGCCGGTGCGAAGAAGACCGCGTCCAAGAAGGCCGGCGCCAAGAGCGGTGGCGCCCCGAAGACCGCGAAGCCCGCAGGGAAGCGCAAGAACCCCTGGGCGAAGCTGACGCCCGAGCAGCGGCTCGCCCGGGTCAACGCCATCCGCAAGGGGCGGGGGTTGCCGCTCAAGACGGCGCTGTAGACTCGTCGCGCGTGGCGAGCGCTCACCGGGGCGGAGTGGGCGCTGCTTTGAGAGCGCGCACCAGATCGCGCCCCGCGAGCGCGCGCAGCAGATCGCCTACGACCGGCGGAGCGCGATGCAGTTCGCTCTGCAACTGGAGAAGGCGGGGTTCGAGCCGTTCGAAGTCCGCCAGGGGCCGCGCACGCTGTCCGCCGCGTGCAAGGTGCTCCACGCGCTCACGAGGGCCGGTCGCGTCCACCACGACGGCAACCGCGGGATGACCTGGTGCGTCGCGAACGCCGCCGTGAAGGAGGACGAGAACGAGAACATCCGCCCGATCAAGACGAGCCCGAAGAAGCGGATCGACGGGGTCGTGGCGGCGGTGACGGCGCTGTCGAGGCTACTGGTGCTTCAGGACCGCGCGGCCTCTCCGTACGCACACCGCGGTGTCCGGACCGTCGGATAGCGCCGCTGTCTTGGACTGGCGCAGCGAGACCATGCCGTGCTAGGTTCCGCAACCCCGCTGAGTATCACACGATGACAGAAACGCTCCGCGCCGAGTTGAGGGATGCGATCGCGAGTTCGCAAGTCGTATTCGTGATCGGAGGCGGGACCACGATCGCAGCCCTTGGCAATGACACTGAGGCATCCGATCGCGCTTCTTGGCGTGGCCTGCTCAGACATGGAGCGCGGTTCTGCCACTCGATCCAGCTCGCGGACACTGCTTGGCTCGCTCGTGTCGAGTCGCTGGTCAACGCTCCCGACCTGGAGATGCTGCTCGGTGCAGGGGACCTCATTTGCAGCCGCCTACGCGCGCCCCACGGTGGCGATTTCGCGGCATGGCTTCGCGCGTCTGTCGGCAGTCTGGTCGCACGAGATCGCGCCCTCCTGTCCGCGCTTGCAGCACTTCAGACCCCGCTCATCACGACGAACTACGACGATCTGCTTGAGCGCGAACTCGGTGTGCCGACCGTCACGTGGCGTGACGAGGCCAGCGTCGAATTAGCGCTTGACGGGAGGGAGCCTGCGATCGTCCACGTCCACGGCTCGTGGCGCCGCCCCGAGTCGATCGTGCTTGGGAATGTCACGTACCAGCAACTCACGACCAACCCCCATACGGTCGCGATCATGCGGTCCTTGTTCGTGCAGCGCGTCGTCTGCTTCGTCGGCTTTGGCGACTCGCTCTCGGATCCGCACTTCGGAGCGCTGATGCAGTGGTGCGAGCAGTCACTCCACGCCTCCCCACATCGTCACTTTGCGCTTCGACGGCTCGAAGGCACACCGCGACCTCGCTCGGAACTCGACGTCGTCCGTCGCCTGTTCCCTCTTGACTACGGCGAGTCCCACAGCGATCTCCCGGAGTTCCTACGCACTCTGAAGCCCAGGAAACGTACCCAGACACGGTTGAGGGTGGCGACCGTCCCAGAGCTTCTCAGGCAGGGGATGCGCATTGCAAACATCGTAGAACGCACGATGGCCATCGACTATGAGACGCTGGAAGGACTTCGCCCGGAGCACGAGGGCGAACCACGGCAATGGGTCGGCATCGTCCGCGATCACCCGAACACCGTTCGGCTGCTCCTCGCAGGCGAGGACATCGTGGGTTACTGGCACATCATTCCGCTCTTCGAGGACGTGTTCGCGCGCATGAAGGCGGGCGCGATGGGCACGACGGAGATCGCGTCGGATCAGATGTGTGCGGTTGAGCTTCCCGGAACCTACGATGCGTACTTTATGATCCTGACGATCGCGCAAGAGTGGAGAGATACTGCCACCGTCCGGATGCTATTCGAGTCGGTCTTGGACGCGCTTGAGGAGTTTGCCGAGAGTGGTGTGTTCTTCCGTGAACTGTGTCTGGATGCGTACACGCCGATGGGCAAGGCCATCGCAAGGAGTTTCGAAATGGAGCTCGTCGCGCATCACGACGATCGTGGGGACATCTACCTGCGACGCATGTTCCCATTTCCGCGACACGCGATTCTCGCTCGGCGCATGAGGTTGACATCGCTGTACCAAGCGCACTTCTTGCAGCCGGATGCGTGAAGGAGGAAGTAATGCGGAGCAGCACGGAGTATCTCACTTTCGAGACGGCAACCAGGTTCGAGTTCGTGAACATCACAGAGAGGGTCCGCACGATCGTCGAGCGCAGCGGCGTTCAAGAAGGTCTAGTACTAGTCAACGCGATGCACATCACGGCGAGCGTTTTCATCAACGACGACGAGGTCGGGCTGCTGCAGGACTTCCGAGAGTTTCTCGAGCGCCTCGCTCCGCACGCCCCAGTTGAGCAGTACCGGCACAACGCAACCGACGAGGACAATGCAGACGCCCACATCAAGCGGCAGGTCTTCGGACGCGAGGTCGTGATCGCCGTCACCGGTGGGAGGCTCGACTTCGGTCCGTGGGAGCAGATCTACTACGGTGAGTTCGACGGTCGCCGCGCCAAGCGCGTCCTGGTGAAGGTGCTCGGCGAGTGAGCTGAGCTTCGCGCGCGCTTCCCGCGTCACTTCGGCTGAAACAGCGGAGACGAGGACTCGTTGGCGCCCGCTCCGATCCGATCGGCACTTCGGTCTCGTGGTATCGTGGATCGACGCTCACGCTGTTTGAGAATTGCCAGATGCTCGGCAACTACGGATTGCAGGGAGCGCTCGGCAGCGTGCGTCGTCGACTCCGCGCGTGGCTCCTGAGCGACAAGCCACCCGAGTCCTTCTGGCGTGGCGTCGGCGTCGCGCCGACCGCCCTCTCCGGCGTCACGGTCACGGACCAGACAGCCCTCCGCGTCACGGCCGTCCTGTCCTGCGTGAAGGTGCTTGCGGAGCCGATCTCGACGCTGCCGCTCACGGCCTTCGACCGCCAGGCGAACGGCGACAAGCGGGCCGTCGCGGAGCAGCCGCTCTCGCCCGTCCTGCACGTCCTCGCGAACGAGGAGGCGACCGCGCAGTCCGTCCGCGAGAGGCCCTGCGCGCTCGTCCTCCTCCGAGGCAGCGACTGCGTCGGCGTCGTCCGCGGTGGTGCTGGCGTCGTCCGCGGCTTCTGGCCACGCGCACCGGGCTCCCTCCAACTGGACCGCCCGCGACCAAGTGGCGCACTCGCCGTCCACGTGGCGGACGCGGGCGCGCCGCCGGAGACGTAGCGGGCCGCCCAGACCTGGCGTGGCAGGTGTCTCCGTGGCGCGGCGCGACCATGAGAGGCCCTGCGAGAGCCTCGTGCGGCGGGTCCGACCGTCCCGCTAGCATCGGCGCAGGACGCGCCGGGGAGGGAAGGTCGTGACTTCGCTGCCGAATCGAAGAATCTATCGACGCGCGGCGGCGCCAGCCTCACAACGGGCGTGCCTACCGGGCCGGGCGCCCCACGCCGTGACATCCCGATGAGCGGCACCTTCTTCGAGCGGCCGATCCTCAACTCGCCGTACCAGTACCCCGGCCGGCACTGGGAACTCGACGGCTCCGGCCAGCCGACCGGGAACCTGATCGACGCCCGTCGGCGCGCCGACTTCATCACCCCGATTCCGAAGCCGAAGAAGCGGCGGAAGGCGGAGGCGCCTCAGGAGGAGTTCGTCTTCGACGAGGGCACGGGCCTCTCGACGAAGGAGCAGCAGTACGACCCGACATCGATCGTCAACCAGGTCCGCAGCCAAGTGGACACCTGGCGCGCGATCCCGAACGCCAGCCAATGGCAGGTCACGCCGGAGACGGCCCGCCTCCTGCAGCACTGGCGGCACTTCGAGTTCAGCGGCGTGCGGCCGTTCTTCTGCCAGATCGAGGCCGTCGAGACGGCGATCTGGCTCACGGAGGTCGCGCCCCGCTCGAAGGCGGGGAAGGGGCTGCTCGACCACCTCGCAGCGGCCAACGCGGATGCGAACCCCGAGCTGAGCCGCCTCGCGCTGAAGCTCGCCACCGGGGCGGGGAAGACCACGGTCATGGCCATGCTCATCGCGTGGCAGACCGTGAACGCGGTCCGCAGGCCGGGGAGCAAGCAGTTCACGCGCGGCTTCCTCGTCTGCACTCCCGGCATCACGATCAAGGACCGCCTTCGCGTCCTCCAGCCGAACGACCCGGACAGCTACTACGCCACCCGCGAGCTCGTGCCCCGCGACATGCTGGAGGACGTGAACCGCGCGGAGATCGTGATCACCAACTACCACGCCTTCAAGCTGCGCGAGCGCGTCGCGCTCTCGAAGGGCGGCCGCGCTCTGCTCGAAGGGCGCCGGGGCGAGTCCGTGAACACGCGCGAGACCGAGGGGCAGATGCTCCAGCGCGTCATGCCGGAGCTCATGGGGATGAAGCGCATCCTCGTCCTGAACGACGAGGCGCACCACTGCTACCGCGAGAAGCCGAGCGACTCGGACGAGAACAAGCTGAAGGGCGACGAGCGGAAGGAAGCGGAGAAGAACAACGAGGCCGCGCGCCTCTGGATCTCAGGGCTCGAAGCCGTGAACAGGAAGCTCGGGGTCGCGCGGGTCTTCGACCTCTCGGCGACGCCCTTCTTCCTCCGGGGCTCCGGGTACGCCGAGGGGACGCTCTTCCCGTGGACGATGAGCGACTTCTCGCTCATGGACGCGATCGAGTGCGGCATCGTCAAGCTCCCCCGGGTGCCCGTCGCCGAGAACATCCCCGGCAACGAGATGCCGATGTTCCGGAACCTCTGGGAGCACATCCGGAAGGACATGCCGAAGAAGGGCCGCGGGGCGGGTAAGGAGCTCGACCCGCTGAAGCTCCCGACGCGCCTGCAGACCGCGCTGTCGGCCCTCTACGGGCACTACGAGAAGACCTTCGAGCTCTGGAGGAACGCCGGGATCGACGTCCCGCCGTGCTTCATCATCGTCTGCCAGAACACCTCGATCTCGAAGCTGGTGTACGACTACGTGTCCGGGTTCCACCGCGCCGGCGACGACGAGACGTCGAGGCTGGAGAACGGACGCCTCCCGCTGTTCCGGAACTTCGACGAGACAACCGGCAACCCCCTCCCGCGACCGAACACCCTTCTCATCGACAGCGAGCAGCTCGAGGCGGGCGACGCGCTCGATGACAACTTCCGCACGATGGCGGCCGACGAGATCGAGCGGTTCCGGCGCGAGATCGTTGAGCGCTCCGGTGACGGCGGCCGCCGGGCCGAGGACATCACCGACCAGGAACTCCTCCGCGAGGTCATGAACACCGTCGGGAAGGAAGGCCAACTCGGCGGCGGCATCCGCTGCGTGGTCTCGGTCTCGATGCTCACGGAGGGGTGGGATGCCAACACGGTCACGCACGTGCTCGGCATCCGGGCCTTCGGCACGCAGCTCCTCTGCGAGCAGGTCATCGGCCGCGCGCTCCGGCGCCAGTCCTACGACCTGAACGACGACGAGCACTTCAACGTGGAGTACGCCGACATCTTCGGCATCCCGTTCGACTTCACCGCGAAACCGGTCGTGGCTCCGCCGCAGCCGCCGCGCGAGACGGTCCTGGTCAAGGCCGTGCGCCCCGAGCGGGACGCCCTGGAGATCCGGTTCCCCCTCGTTGAGGGCTACCGCGTCGAGCTCCCGGAGGAGCGGCTGGATGCGCGATTCACTGCGGACTCCGTCCTTGAGCTCACTCCCGAACTCGTCGGGCCCTCGAAGACTCGCAACGAGGGAATCGTCGGAGAGGGGATCACCCTCGACCTCGCCCACCTGGGTGAGATGCGGCCCTCCACTGTGGTCTTCAACCTCACGCACCAACTCCTCTACACGAAGTGGCGCGAGCCCGGAGAGGCGCCCAAGTTGCACCTCTTCGGGCAGCTCAAGCGGCTCGCCAGGCAGTGGCTCGACACCTGCCTCGTGTGCAAGGGCGGCACGTTCCCCGCGCAGCTCATGTACCGGGACTTGGCTGACATGGCCTGCGAGAAAGTCACCGCGGCGATCACGCGCCAGTTCCTCGGCGACCGTCCGATCGTGGCGCTCCTCTCCCCGTTCAACCCGACTGGCTCGACGGGCCACGTGCGGTTCACGACATCGCGGACGGACCGCTGGAAGACGAGCGCGGAGCGCTGCCACGTGAACTGGGTCGTCCTCGACAGCGACTGGGAGGCCGAGCTCTGCCGCGTCGTCGAGGAGCATCCGCGAGTTCGTGCCTACGTGAAGAACCACGGACTCGGGTTCGAGGTGCCGTACCGCATGGGGTCCGAGATGCGGCGGTACCGTCCGGACTTCATCGTGCTCGTAGACGATGGCCACGGGACGGACGACCTGCTCCACCTCGTCGTCGAGATCAAGGGCTACCGACGAGAGGATGCGAAGGAGAAGAAGTCCACCATGGAGACGTACTGGGTGCCAGGCGTCAACCACCTCGGCACGCACGGCCGCTGGAGCTTCGCCGAGCTGACTGAGGTCTATCAGATCGAGTCGGACTTCGAGGCCAAGGTCGAGGCCGAGTTCGGGCGCGTGATCGCGTCAGTCTCCGCAGCGCCGACGACCACGGGGAGCACGTAGCCATGGCGAAGGCACGCCGCCGCAAGACACCCAAGTCCGTCGAGAACCTGAAGCACGAGGCCGACAAGCGGCGGAACATCCCCACGGCGGAGTTCCAGTCGATGGTCCGCGAAGGAGAGCAGCAGCCGATCGAGCTGCGCTACCCACGCAACACCGACCTCGACCCGCAGCTCGTCTGGCGCGGGAAGGACGAGCAGGACGCCGGCGACCTCGTCGTCCACGCTCCGCCGCTCTACATCCAGGAGAAGGTCCACCCGAAGGTGCTGATCGACGACCTGCTCCGCCAGACCAAGGCGGCCAAGGAGCGGCCGCCAGCCTCTCAGTTGGACCTCTTCGCCGACTTCAACGGGATGCCCGAGGGCGCCGACAAGACGGAATTCTACCAGCACGACCAGAATTGGTCGAACCGCATGATCCTCGGCGACTCGCTGCAGGTCATGGCCAGCCTCGCCGAGCGTGAGGGGCTCCGCGGGAAGGTGCAGTGCATCTACTTCGACCCGCCCTACGGCATCGAGTTCAACAGCAACTTCCAGTGGTCGACAACGAGCCGCGATGTCACTGACGGGAATGTCAGGCAGATCACGCGAGAGCCCGAGCAGGTCAAGGCCTTCCGGGACACGTGGCGAGACGGCATCCACAGCTATCTCAGCTACCTGCGGGATCGGCTTACGATAGCCCGCGATCTACTCGCGGACTCGGGGTCCGTGTTCGTGCAGATCGGAGACGAGAACGTGCACCGGGTCCGGGCGGTCCTGGAGGAGGTGCTGGGCGCGTCCAATTTCGTAAGCCTAATCAGCATTCAGACCACCACTGGGTTCAAGACCAGGTACATCGGCAATATCGCAGACTACGTTCTCTGGTTCGCGAAGGACAAGTCGAGGGGCAAGGCGCGCCCGCCGTTCTTCAAGAAGACCTTCGAGCTTGGCGAGGGAAACGCGAAGTGGCTGCTTCTTCCTGACTTCTCGTACCGAGGCGTGACCGCAGCGGAGCGTCGCGGAGAACAGCCGATCCCTCCGGACTCGAAGCCGTACGCGCCTGACAACATTCTCTCGCAGGGCCGTGCGAAGGACCCTCAGCCATTTGAGTTCCAAGGCAAGGTGTACGACTGCTGGGAGAAGAACTCCCACTGGAAGGCGTCGTACCCAGTGGGCATGACGCGACTTGCCCGCGCGGGTCGCCTCCATGTTGCCGAGAACTCGATCCGGTACGTTCGGTTTCACGCCGACTTCCTGGCCGCCGTCCATGGCAACGTCTGGACTGACACGGGCTCCGGGAACTTCACCGATGACAAGGTCTATGTCGTCCAGACGAATACCAAGATCATCGAGCGTTGCATTTTGATGGCGACGGACCCCGGCGACCTCGTGTTGGACCCGACCTGCGGAAGCGGCTCCACCGCTTATGTCGCTGAGCAGTGGGGACGCCGTTGGATGACGATCGACACATCGAGGGTGGCGTTAGCCCTCGCCCGAGCCCGCATCATGGGAGCTCGCTACGGCTACTACGTGCTCGCGGACTCCAGAGAAGGCCAAGCGAAGGAGGCAGAACTCTCGCGCTCCGTGCCAAGCACTCAACCTGTCTTCTGGAACATACGGCATGGTTTCGTCTACGAGCGCCTTCCGCACATCATGCTCGAAGGGATCGCGAACAACGCCGAGATCGACGTGGTGTGGGAGAAGTGGCAGTCGGTATTGGAGCCGCTGCGTGCGAAGATGAACCGGTCGCTGAGCGCCTGTTGGGAGGAGTGGGAGATACCTGGCAGCGTCGATGGCGACTGGCCAGATGACGTGAAGGCAGTCCATGCCGCTTGGTGGAGGGCCAGACGCGATCGGCAGGCTGAGATCGACGCTTCCATTGCGTCGAGGGCCGACACGGAACTGCTGACTGGTTCACCATGCACGGACAGCGCGAAGGTGCGCGTAGCAGGACCGTTCACGGTCGAGAGCCTCAGCCCACACCGTGTCCTCGGCGTGGACGAGGACGACGACCTGATCGACGGAGTCGATGAGGGCACCCCGGACTACGGAGAGAAGCCGTCCTTCCCGCAGATGATCCTCGAGAACCTGAAGACTGCCGGCGTTCATCAGGCGCACCGCGAAGACCGCATCACGTTCACCGCCCTCGTCGCGTGGCCCGGCGAGCTCGTGTGCGCCGACGGTCGCTACTTCGAGGGTGACGTCGAGAAGCGCGCGGCGATCCTTATCGGACCGGAGTTCGGCACCGTCCAGCGGCAGGATCTGGTTCTTGCCGCCCGCGAGGCGAGCGATGGCGGGTTCGACGTGCTCATCGCCTGCGCCTTCAACTACGAGGCGCACACGACGGAGTTCACGAAGCTTGGCCGCCTCCCCGTGCTCAAGGCGCGCATGAACGCGGACCTCCACATGGCGGAGGACCTGAAGAACACCGGGAAGGGCAACCTCTTCGTGATCTTCGGCGAGCCCGACATCACGGTCCTGACGGAGGCGGACGGCCGGATCCGGGTCCGCGTGAACGGGGTGGACGTGTTCAAGCCGCAGACCGGCGAGGTCGTGAGCGACGGCGCCGACGGCATCGCGTGCTGGTTCATCGACACGGACTACAACGAAGAGAGCTTCTTCGTCCGGCACGCCTACTTCCTCGGCGCGAACGACCCGTACAGGGCGCTCCGGACCACGCTCAAGGCCGAGATCGATGCCGACGCATGGGAGACGCTGCACAGCGACACTTCGCGCCCCTTCGAGCGCCCCGCGGGAGGACGTATCGCGGTGAAGGTAATCAACCATCTGGGTGACGAGGTGATGAAGGTGTTCAGGGTGTGATGCCGTGGAGTTCCGGATCGCCGACACCTTCACCGAGAGCCTCGCGCGGCTGAGCGGCGACGAGCAGAAGGCCGTCAAGACGACGGCCTTCGACCTCCAGATGAACCCCGCGCGACCCGGCATGAGCTTCCACAGGCTCGACAAGGCCCGGGACAAGTGCTTCTGGTCGGTGCGCGTGAGCGGCGACATCCGGCTGATCGTCCACCGAACGGACGCGAGCCTGCTGCTGTGCTACGTGGACCACCACGACAAGGCCTACGCCTGGGCGGAGCGGCGCAAGATCGAGACTCACCCGACAACGGGCGCCGCGCAGATCGTCGAGATCCGGGAGACGGTGAAGGAGATCGTCGTCCCCGTCTTCGTCCAGCGGGAGCGCGTGGCGGAGCCCGAGGCCGTCTACGTCGCCGGGCCGGAGTTCGGGACCCCAGCCGCGCTGCTCTTCGACGGCACTCCCGACGACGACCTGCTCGCGTGTGGCGTTCCGATCGAGTGGCTCGCGGATGTGCGTGGAGCGACCGAGGACAGCCTACTCGCGCTCACGGAGCATCTCCCGGCCGAGGCGTCGGAGGCGTTGCTCGAACTCGCGACGGGTGGCAGGCCGCGCGCGGCGTCACTGGCCGCGTCCGTCGGAAGCCCCTTCGACCATCCCGACGCCCTTCGCCGCTTCCGCGTGGTGGCGAACGTGGAGGAACTCGAGCGCGCCCTCGAGTACCCATGGGAGAAGTGGACGGTCTTCCTGCACCCGGAACAGCGAGAGTGGGTGGAGCGCGACTACAGCGGACCCGCGCGCGTCTCCGGCTCCGCGGGAACGGGCAAGACCATCGTGGCCCTCCACCGGGCGGCGCACATCGCGCGAACGCGTCCCGAGGCCCGGGTCCTCCTCACGACGTTCTCCGACACGCTCGCCAACGCTCTGCACACCAAGCTGCGGCGGCTGCTCGGGAACGAGCCGCGCCTCGCCGAGCGGATCGACGTCGCCTCGATCGACGCCATCGGAGGCCGGCTCTACAAGGCCCACGTGGGCAGTCCGGTGATCATCGACCGTCCGACGCTCCGGGCGCTGCTGCACGACGCCGCGGCGGCGGTCGATGGCAATCGGTTCGGTCCGCACTTCCTCTTGACCGAGTGGGAGCAGGTCGTCGATGCCTGGCAGTTGGCGTCGTGGGAGGCCTACCGCGACGTCGCCCGCCTCGGCCGCCGGACGCGGCTTCCCGAGGCGCAGCGCGCGGTGCTGTGGACGATCTTCGAGCGAGTGCGGGCGGAGCTTCAAGCGCAGAAGCTCCTCACGAAGGCGCAACTCTTCGCGGCCCTGACGGACGCGATCGCGAGAAGCCGCAACCTCCCGTACGACTTCGCGGTCGTCGATGAGGCTCAGGACCTGACCGTGGCCCACCTGCGCTTCCTCTCTGCTCTCGGCGGCGACCGGCCGAACGCGCTGTTCTTCGCAGGCGACCTCGGCCAACGGATCTTCCAGCATCCGTTCTCGTGGAAGGCGCTCGGCGTTGACATCCGCGGCCGCTCGCGCACCCTGCGTGTCAACTACCGAACGTCGCACCAGATCCGGTTCCAGGCCGACCGCCTCCTCGGACCCGAGGTGGCCGACGTCGATGACAACGTCGAGGACCGGCGCGGCACGGTCTCCGTGTTCAACGGTCCGCCGCCGACCCTGAGGTTCTTACCGGACGAGGATGCCGAGTCCGCTGCCGTCGGAGCGTGGATCGCCGAGCGCGTCGCCGAGGGCCTCCTCCCGCACGAGTTCGGCGTGTTCGTCCGGTCGGCCGCCCAGCTAGATCGCGCCCGCGCCGCGGTCACCGCCGCCGGACTCCCGTTTCGGGTCCTCGACGAGCGCGTCGCCTCCGCCAGCGGGCACGTCTCCGTGAGCACGATGCACCTCGCCAAGGGGCTGGAGTTCCGGGCCGTCGCGGTGATGGCCTGCGACGACGAGGTGATCCCCCTGCAGGCTCGGATCGAGTCCGTCGGCGACGACGCGGACCTCCAGGAGGTCTACGACACCGAGCGTCACCTCCTCTACGTCGCCTGCACCCGCGCCCGCGATCACCTGCTCGTCACCGGCGTGGAGCCACACTCCGAGTTCCTCGACGACCTCCAGAGCGCGTCGGCCGGAACCCGCCGATGACGACAGACCGCGCCTCATGGTCCGCGCCCACTCCGGACTGGGTGACCAGCGGCGCCGAGGTGGTCCGAGGGCTCGACCTGCTCGGCCTGCGTGCGCCGGCGATGCGCATCGGGAACTCCCTCCTCGACGGCATCACGACGATCACGCCGCGCGTCCGCTACATGAGCTTCCTCACCTGGCTCACGTGGCTCTACTGGCGACGAGCGGGAACGGACACTCGCACCGCGTACCTCGCGTTCGCGCGCCGGATCGAGGCTGCGATCGCACTCGGGAACATCGCCCACGATCCCTCGGCGGTGGGCCTCGTCGGCGCCGAGGGCTCACGCGAGGCGCTCGCCGATCCCGATGGCGTGCCGCTCGACCTGAAGGTCGTCCAGCTCGCCGCGAACGCATACTCGGTGCCGGCGCAGCAACTCGGGCTTCTCGCGCTGCGAGGCGACACGCAGGTTCCGCACCTGACCGACGCCCGCGGTCTGCCGCTCGCGCAAACGGTTGACGACGTTGTACGGACGACGACGTTGGGGCGTCGCCTCTCGGACGGGGAACTGCCGGAGCGTGTGCCGATCGACGAACTGCGCGAGTTCGGCGGGGCAGCGCAGATCCGCACGTTCCCCGAGGTGGAACGCACTGCCCTGCTCGACGCGATCGTCCCGCGGTCGCCCGACGGCGCGGTGGAGCGCTGCCGGGTGGCGTCGTACGGCGCGTTTCTGGCGCGCGCAGCGCAGGGCCAGGAGCGGCGGGAGTACCGCGCGCTCCTGCGGTGCGCCGGTCAAGCGGACCGCCAGCTTCCGGCGGTGTTCGACGAGATCCTCGACGGCTGGTCCCTGTATCTCGTTCGCGACTTGCTCGCCGTCGCGCACGAGTTCGCGCTGGCCGCACTCACCGCAGTGCTCCCGCGCCCCGGGGACGGCGGCCCCCGCTGGGTCGCGCCAGCCGACGCGGTCGCGAAGGCCCTCGGCGATCCGTCGATGAGCGCCCTGCTGCGGGACCTCGGGCTCCTCGGTCCCGCCGAGTCGTGGGACACGCTGACGTTCGACGAGCTGCGAGAGCGGGTTCTGGGTGCGACGAGCGACGGTGTCATCACAGAGCGCGGGCTGCGCCGCTGGCGGCGCGGTCTCAACGAGGAGCGGCTGATCGCCGCAGTCCGAACCCTCCGGCTCGGAGCTCCGGTGGCGCTTCCGGTCGCATGGCTGCTCGCCGAACGGCGCGCCGGGCCCGGGGCGCGCGAACACGACGCGCCGTTCGGCGCACTCTCTCCGCCGCGCGAAGGGCTCTCGCGGCTCGGCTTCGAGCAGGTCGTCCTTCCGGCGCTCGAGCGATTCGACCGTACCCAGCCGCGCCTCCCCGACGTCGTCGCCGAGCTCCTGTCCTGGACCGTGGAGCAGCACCTCCGAACCGCGTGGTCGCGACTCGCCGTCGATCGCCGCAAGGACGTTGCGCGCCTACTCGCGGACGGGACGACGTGGGCCTACCGCGCGGACTTCCCCGCCGGCCAGACCGACTCGCGGCTCAGCCAGCTCGACCACTGGCTCCGCCAGCTCGGCCTCCTCGGCGACGACGGCGTCACGTCCGAGGGGCATGCCGTCCTGGACCGGTGTCTCGCAGCGCTTGCCGGCGGCCGCGCATGATCGACGTGAGGACCTTCTGCAGCGAGCCCGGCTTCCGTTCGGCGGTCTTGCTGACGTACTCGTTCGACGCCGTCTTCTTCGAGCGCGTGGTTCTCCCGGACTTGCGCGCCGGCGGTACGGGCACGACTGTGGTGGTCGCCGACCGACGCGAAGTGGAGCAGGCGATCCCCCGCTGGCAGGGACACGCGCACCAAGTGGGCCGACGTTACGTGCTCGATCTCCCCGCCGTACCCGGGAGCTTCCACGCGAAGATGATCGTCCGTGCGGGACCGAGGGGCGGCGCGGTCTGGTGCGGCACGGGGAACGTCACCCCCTCAGGATGGGGCGCGAACGACGAGCTCGCCACCTCGTGGCGCATCGGACCCGATCTTCCGGACGCGGGCGCATGGGTCGGCTCGCTCATCGACCAACTCGCCGCGTGGACCGAGAGCGCCTTGGCGCGCGACGCGCTGTCGAGAATTCGCGCGGAGCCTTGGATCCAGACCGCCGCTTCGATCAGCGACCGATCGTCGGCGCCACTGTGGTCCGCGCCCGGTGCGACCCTCTCGGACCAGATCGCGGAACGGTGGCGAGGTCGGCGGTTCACGTCGGTGTGCGTGACCACCGGCTCGACCGACGCGTCCGGCGCGTTCCTGCGCTGGGCGCACGAGACGTTCGGCGTCGAGGAAGCCAGGGTCGCCGTCCACGCAGACTGCGCGAGCTTCGATCCGGCGCTCGTGGAACGGCTTCCGATGCAGGTCGACTTCGTCGAGCCCCCCGGTCCCAAGCACCTTCACGCGAAGTCGTACTGGTTCGACGGCCCTGACGGGGCAGCCGCGATCGTGGGGTCGGCGAACTGCTCGGCGTCCGCGTGGCTGAGGCCCGTGACGTCGGGTGGCAACGTCGAGGCGATCGTGGCGATGGACCGTCCGAACCGGGAAGAGTGGGAGCGCATCCTCGCCGCCTTCCGAGGAAGCACGCGGAGCGCCCGCGAGCACCTGCGCGGCTCGCCGCGAGAGCCGGATGTGTCGATCGCCCCTCCGCCGTACCGGCTGATCGGGGTGGAAGTCCACGGCGAGACAGGCCGCGTCCTCGCGCGGCTGGCGCCGGCACCCCCCGCCGAGAGCCGTGTTTCGCTCAGCGTGGATGGCGAGGTGTTGGCGGCGACGCCGAGGGACGGGCATCCCGACTCCTGGGACGCGCCGCTTCCCGAGGGCTGGGGAACAGCGCGCGCACGCTTTGCCTCCGTCCGAATCGAGACGTCATCGGGCAGGTTCGACACGGCACCGCGGTGGATCGACGACGCGGCAGAGCTCCGTGCCTCCGCCCAGGACCACCGCGTCTCCGTCACGCTGACCCGGCTGTCCACCGCCGCCGACGTCGGCGAGTACCGGAGGATCGCCGACGACCTGCAGTTCGCGATGGACGCGATCCTGAACGACCCCGCGGGGTTCGCCGACCCGCCGCCTCGCAGGCGGTCCGAGCCGCAGAGCGAACCGGACGTCGGCGACGCCCGACGGCTCGACCCGTCGCGCGTGGCTGTCGCCTTCGGCACACCCGCCGCGGATCTTGCCGCGCTGGCGCATGGGGCGGCGGGGCCGTCTCTGTCGTTCGGCGGCGTCCTCGACGCCCTCTTCCCGGCCGAGGGTGAGGACGTCGATCCGGACGACGACGAGGCGCCGAGCGGGGAGGAAGGTGGCTCGTCCGCTTCCCCATCGGAGGGGCCGGACGGCCTCCCCCTCGTGCTGCGTCCGGTTCCTCCCGAGCATCTCAGGCGATGCGTCGCGAAACAGATGGACGAGTACTTCGCCCGGCTCCGGACGCCTGCGTTCGCATCGGCCTGCACGGCGACGCAGCTCGTCAGCGCCGTGACCTTCCCCATCGCGCTTGCAGCGCTCGGGTCCAGGAGCGGCTGGGCGGACGCCGCGCAGGCGCAGCGATGGACCGTCTCCGCCGTGACGGCGCTCCTCCACGGTCCTGTCGAGGGTCTCGCCGACGGCGGCATCCTCCGCGCAGTGGGCGAACGCTACCGCGCGGACGGACGTGAGGACGTGTACCGGGAAGCGATCGGGACCGGCGTCTTGTGGACCGCGGCGGCGACCGTCCTGGCCGAGACCACGTGGAGCGGCGTGGGAGGACGGATTCGACGCGCCTTGCTCCTCCGCGACGTGTTCCGTTGCGAGGAGTTGACCTCCGCGGTCAATTCGCAGCAACTGCTCGTCGCCGCAGGCCGGTTCCGAGGTGGCGACGCGGTCGCCACCATCCGGGACGAACTTCCGCGCATCGACCGGCTCCTTGACGGACTCGAAGTGTGGATCGCAGACCGCTTCGACGCTGCCGTCAAGGACACCACGATCAGGCGTGCTGCTGTCGAGGCAGGCGACCCACTGTGGCAGCCGAGGGTCGGATGGGTGTTCGTGACCAACGACACACACAGTTCGCCCGACAGGAAACTGCACGTCGAACCGTGGCGCCCCGGCCAGTTCTCCGGGCGGCTGGGGGCCATCGCCGTGAGCCCCGGCTTCTACCTGAACGTCCGCGTCGCACTTGCCGCGGCGGGGCCTCTGGCGCCCGATCTACCGTGAGCCCGCGCCGCCTCCCCGAATACGCCCCACCGCGAGCGCCGCGGCGAGCAGGGTCCTCGCTCGCGCAACCGCCGGAACAACCACGCCTGCGCGAAACAGGAGCGTCATGACGGCGGGAGCGCGCCTGTGGGCCCCGCGTGCGACCCGGCAGCACGTCGAGGCGCCCACGCCAGAGCACCGGTTCGACGCCGATGTGGGCGTTCCCTTCGGACGCATCTCGGACCGCCCCTGCATCGCGTTGCTCGGCGAGCCGGGGCTCGGCAAGTCCACAGAGATCAGATTCCACTTCATGGCCGCGCGCCAGGTGGAACCCGCGCGCCACGCGTTCGTCGATCTCGGCCTCGTCACCGACGGCGCGCACCTCCGCTCCGCGATCGCCCGTGCGCTCGCGGAATGGACGGACCGCGACGCGACCTTCACGCTCTGGATCGACGCGCTCGACGAAGTCCAGGCCATGCTCCCCAACGCCGCGCGGCTTCTCGCCGCCGCGTTGCGCGAACACCGTTCGGACCTCCTCTGCCTGCGGATCACGTGCCGCGTCGCCGAGTGGCCGGTCGGCTTCGGCGAGGAACTCGTCGCCGATTGGGGTGAGGCTGCCGTCCTGATCTGCGACCTCGTCCCGCTTACCATTGGCGAGGTCGCGGAGGCGGCGCGCGCCGCGAGGATCGACCATGCAGCGTTCGGCGCATGGCTCGATGCTCGCTGCGTTCGCCCGCTCGCGGCGCGACCGATCACGCTGGGATTCCTGATCGCGGAGTTCCAAAGCGGTCGTCACCGCACGGATGTCTGGGATCTTTACGAGGGCGCCATGGTGCGACTGGCCGGCGAGCCGCAAGCCACCCGTCGGGACCTGCGGCGCGCACGTCGCGACGAAGAGACGACGACCGCCGAGCGCGTCGATCTCGCGGCCCGGATCGCGGCCCTCGCCCACCTCTCGGATCGCCGTCTCGTGGAACGCGACGAGGCACCACATCGGGCCGGACATGGAGAGATGGTCCCGCTCTCCGCCGTCACTGGGCCAGATCCCCTCCCGGAACGCGCCGGGCGCACGATCACCGTCCGCGAGATCCGCGATGCGATGGCGACGGCGATCTTCGCTGGCGCCGGCACCGACGCACTGCGGTTTGCGCACCAGACATTCGGGGAGTTCCTGGCGGCTCGCTACATTCTCTCGCTCCGGCTCGAGCCACGCCGTCTTCTACGCGTGCTGGGTCTTCGGCGCGGCGTACCTACTGTGCCCGCCCCCCGGCGCGAGTTCCTAGCGTGGATCGCAGGGCGCGACCGTGGTGTCTTCGATCACCTCGCGAGCACGCAGCCCGAGATCCTCCTCGAGAGCGACTCGGCGCTCCAAGACGACGCCGGCCGCGCCGTCGCCACGCGCGCATGGCTCGCGGCGGTTGCGGCAAAGCGAGTCTCGCTCGGGTCGATGCCGCGGTTCCGGGACTACCAGGCCCTGGTCCATCCTGGGATCGAGTCGATCCTCGCTCCCATCCTCGACGACCACTGCACGGGCTTCCTCGTGCGTCGCACGGCCATCGAGATTGCTGGCCAGGCGGCCACGCCGGACCTGCTCGAGCGTCTGCTTCGGATCGCCCTCGACGAGCGCGAGGACGTCCACCTGCGCATTTCGAGCGCCCATGAAGTCCGCCGGAACGGGGACGTCGCAACGCGTCGCCGGCTCCGGCCGCTGCTGGACGTGCCGCAGGCCGTCGATGCGGACGACGAACTCTATGGCGACGCGCTGAGGGCGCTCTTCCCCGGGACGCTGAGTTGGCCCGAGACCCTCGCCCGCCTGCGTGCGCCGCAGCGCGCTCACCTCGTCGGAACGTACTCTGTATTCCTGCACGAGATCGCAGAGGCACCGATCGCTCGCGAGGACCTCGACGTTCTGCTCCCCTGGCTCGTCGCGACATCGTCCGATGGACAGGGTCACACGCATCTGCGCCCGCTGATGGCCCGCGTCCTGCGGGATGCGTGGTGGCACGTGGACGAGGTCGCGGTCGCGCGCAGCGTCGCCGAAGTCGTACTGCGGACGGCAGATCACCATGGGGAGGTCTTCGACCTTCCCGATGACGCAGCGACTCTCGACGCGATCATGAACGACCCTGCGCGGCGCGCGATCGTCTTGCGGCAGGTCCTGGAACTCCTCGCACAAACGAGCGGCGAGGCGTGGCGTCTGCTCGACACGAAGCCCCGCCTCCTTCTCGACGGCGAACTGCGGCTCCTCCTGCGTGCGGTTCCGCTCGACGCACCCGTTGCGACGCGTCGCGTCGCGGACGACCTCGTGCTCTGGTTCTTCGGATCGGCGACCCGGGAGGACCTCGAGGCGCTCTACGAGCGCGTCCAGTGCGACGCAGAGTTCCGTAGTACCCGGCAGTTCTTCGAGGGCGTGCCAACCGACGGACCTGTCGCCGAGGCGGCGCGTAGGCACTTGGCGTTCGAGCGGAAGATGGCGGAACGGCGTCGAGTCGCAGAATCGGAGAAGGAGCAGGCGATAGCCGCGTACGGCCCGCGCCTACGCGTGGAGTTGACCGCTGCCATCGCCGGAGAGCGGGAGGCGTGGTACCGGTTCTGCAGCCTCCTCGCGAACCCGCCGACCGAGCGCGGACCTGAGCAAGACACGACCCTTCTCGAGCAGTTTCCGGGTTGGAGCGCGGATACAGACCTCCCTGAGCACGAGATTGCCCGCGCGGCGGCAGCCTACTTGCGACACTTCGTGCCGTCCGGCGCGCAGGCTTTTATCACCAACCAGCGCCCGACGGCAGGTGACCGTGCCTGGATCGTCGCTCTCCGCTGGATGCTGCGCCATGCGGAAGCGGAGGCCGTGGCGCTCGACGACGAGACCTGGACACGCGCGACCGCGCTCGTCTGGGGTCACCGGGCCGAACGTGAACTGCTTGACGAGGACATCGCGCTCGCGGCGCGGCTCACGCTCGACCGCGCTGAACCCGGCGCGCTGGATGCAATCGTGCGGCAGCTGCGCCGCGGCGCGCCGAGCGAGCTCCTGCAGCTTCTGGATCGGCACTGGAGGCATTCGGTTCATGTCGCGCTGCGCCGCGAAGCGCTCGCTCGCCGTGTCAAGCCATCTTGGGCGGCAATCGCGATCCTCTTGAGGCGTGGCGACCCGGCCGTCTGGAAGCGCGTTCGCGGATGGGTGACGCGGCGCGGGCGCAGCGCGACTGCGCTCGCTCGCGCCATCGAGGCAGCGGGGCTCTCGTTCGCGGCCGATCCGCGGCGCGCGTGGCCGATGCTCCGTCCCCTCTTCTCACGTCCCGACGCCGGCCACGCACTCATGCTGCGCCTCGCCGGCAGCTGGGGCAGTCGCGATGACCCGCGTTGGGACGTGCTTGACGAGAGCGACCTTGCGGAACTCTACCTCTGGCTTCGCGCGCACGTTCCGCCGCGCCCTGGCATCGACGATCTTGGGGCGCGGGCCGTCGGCCCTGACGACGAGCTAGACTGGTTTCGCGACAGCCTCCTGAGCCGCCTCCGCAACCGCGGTACAGATGGCGCAGTCCAGGCCCTCCAAACCGTGGCCAGCCGACTTCCGGATTGGTGGCTCCAGCACATGCCGTGGGAGGCTGTGCGGGCTGCGCTCGACTCGCAGGCGCGCACCCTGTCCCCGGCAGATGCCGCACGCCTGCTCGCTGATTCCGCCGCTCGCCACCTCGCGACGGTCGGCGACCTCCTCGATCTCGTATCCGGCCTCGTCGAGGACTACGAGGCCTGGCTCCACGATCACCTGCCTGCGATAGCCGACCTCTGGGAGGAGCGCGCGGATGGGGCGTGGAGGCCCGTACGGGAGACGCGCTTCTCGACCCACCTCGCCCGCTTCATGCGCGACGCGCTCCGTACCCAGCGCGTGGTGGTGAACCGTGAGGTCGAGATCCGCCCGCGACGCGGGCGCCGTGCGGGGGAGCGTACCGACATCCTCGTCCAGTGCCCCGTTCAGGGCGAGTTGCCCGTCATCGCCGTCGTGGTGGAGATCAAGGGATGCTGGAACCTAGAGGCTCCACTCGCGATGAGGTCACAACTCCTAGATCGGTATCTCACAGACGCGCCAGGCGCTGCGGGTTTCTACGTCGTCGGGTACTTCGGTCGTGGTGGCACCTGTGGCCGCCGGTGCGCGTTCCGGAGTCTCGACGCCGCGCGTGCCGCGCTGGTTACGCAGGCGGTCGACCTGGCATCGTCCGGGAGGACGATCGAAGCGAGCGTCATCGACGCACGGCTGGAACACCGTCGGCCGCTCGGCGCCAGCCGATCGCGTCCGACGACGCGTCGGAGCGCGAAGGACACAGGAAGCCAGTAGGCCGCAGCGACTCGCCAGCCGAGCGACACAGCTGTGGGGGGCGCCACGGCGTTCTGCGCGATCGTGTGGAGAACTCCTGCTTCACGGATCAGCTCCCTAGTCCTGAACCCCGACCTGAGGTGCGTGGTCATGAAGAGGACTGCCCTGGGTCGGTGTTCTCGGCTATACGTCGCGACGTGGTGGTGGCCGAAGGCCAACAACGTATCTGGACCTGATCAATCGCGCAGTCGTCGTGCGTCGCGGCGCCGCAGCCCCACGTCCTCTTCGAGGCTCGGCGGGTCGCCGCGGGGAGGGCTACTCGGTGCCCGGAGGCTCGTCCGCATCCGGCGGTGCCCCGTAGAGTTCGGCCGAGAGCTGCGCGTGCTCCTCCCACGCGGCAGCGTGCTCATCGAGTAGTTGGCGAGTGAGTGGTTCGGTATCTCGCCTGGAGGCGGTCGACACGTAGGCCATGGCCGCAGCCAGCGCCTCGACCCTCGCGATGGCCTGCCGGGCGCGGAAGAGGTCCTCCCCGATCGCATCTTCCATGTCCTCGCACTTCGCACGCGCGAGGCGACCGACCGACGACGCTGACTCCCCACCGCTGGCCCTCGCGGACTCGCGAGACAGCTCCTGAACCACGTGCCTGCATTCGCGTATCGCCGCGCGTGCACTGGCGATCTGAGACTGGGCGTTGGCGACATGTCGTTGGAGGACGTCCGATGATCTGAGACCTCGGAGCAGCATGTCACTTGCGCGCGCCGCTTCGTGCGCCGGAATCCGGCCCAGCGCCAGGAGTCGTCGGACCTCCACGAGCGCAGCAACGAGGCACTGGTCCGGCTGCGACTGAACGAAGCCAACTCCGAGGAACAGCAGGACGGCAGCTCCGCCGCCAAACCTGAGACCCTCGAAGGCCGCGGCAGGTGTGCCCCACGGCATCTGCGCAGCAAGCAGTGAGAGGAGACAAGCGGAGACGGCGACGGACAGGACGTCGATCGAGCGTGCCAGTCCAAGGCGCGCGTGGTCGGGGAGCGCTACCGGGGCTTTCGCGAGAATCGGCACCGCGACGGCCAGGACCAGCTGAAGCACTCCCGTGCCTCCGTAGTACGCCAGCGCCAGCCATCGTAGGCCCGCGGCGTCGCGGGGGAGCAGCGTCCACGCGACGACTGCGAGCACCACGTCGCGGGTCCCGCGGGTCGCGACAATACTACGACTACTGAGGAGGCGTCCGAACCAGAGGAAGCGGGGTTCTCCCATCGGCAGGCGAGGAGCTGCCAGGCACCGCAGCGTCAGCACGAGGTCGGCGGCACACGATGCGAGCAGCGCAGCCGTTGCGAATACAGCGCCGTCCGGGTAGCCGGTCTGAAGTTCCGCGCACAGCAGCCACGCGGTCGCTCCCATCGCCGCGAGGATGGCGTACCCAGTCCATCCGCCGCGCGACGCTGCCGACTCCGCCCTCTCGATCTCCGTGTCCAGCAGAGCCAGCACATCGGACTTGTCGACGCGGGACTCGCCGTCATCCAGCGCGGGCTGTGTCGCCGGATCGGGCGGGCGCCGCCCGACCCGGTCGGGAGGGTCGCCTGGAACACCCGCCGCGTCTACCATGAGGCGGAGAGTACTCCTCCGCGGCGACGCACCCCACGTCGATCGGGACGAGGGCGATTCCGTCCAGTGCTCGGCAGGGAACTCGTCGAGCGCGGACAGCGTGTTCCAGTCCTTCGCTCCGCACGCCACGGGATTGGGGTGCCCGGCGCCGATGAACCTGCCGATGGACGCGACGGCGGCGACTGTGTCGCATACCCGGCCGCTTGACGCGGCCTCCTCATCTTGAGCGGCGCTGGCGGTTGCGCAGCGCACGACGAGCCGCGGCTGCCGCGCTCTTCGTGATCCCCGGCGATCCGACGACGAGTTCCAGATCCGCCCGTGTGAGTCCGAGCTCGCGGTGTCGCTCGAGGAGGGTCGGCGTCGCCACGACCTGTACCAACGCCTCCGCAGCCCCGAGTTCCCGTGTGCGGAGCCGCGCGACGAGGCGCCGGCGAGTTGAGCGACCCCGCCCGGACGAACTCGCTTGACGCGCCGCCAGTTGGATGGATACATAGACAGGTTCGCTGGACGCACCTGCGAGCGTGAAGGAGGACAGAGTGGACGAATTCTTCATAGAATCCCCCAAAGCTCTTGTCAGGTATCGTACACCGAATCAGGACCAACCACTGCTCCAGAAAGGCTCGAGCAAAGTCGCTCCGTACTGGCTCCAACTCCACTTGGAGTTCATTGTTGGTAGTGGTGCGACTCGGGCGGAATTGAAGTACCAGCCGAGAGTGGGCGCATTCCACAGCTTCGACTCGAGCGGGATCTGGAACGTCGAGGTCTCGGATACGACTCACGCGCAGATCGACTTCAACTGCGACGGTGATGCTGATGTCACGATACTCGGCATTTGGCGGCGGAGTAGCTCTGAGCGCTGAGCAGGTTGTTCACGCCCCCGCGGGTATCCGCTGCAGCAGCGTCACGAGGCCGAATCCTCGATGGGGTCGCGCCGGATCGTAGCGCTACAGCCAGGGCGCGAGGCCAGTGCCGTCAACGCGGCTCGTCGGCCGCTCCGCTGCCAGCGACGTCTCGGGAGCAGCGATTGTTGCGGTGCCCAGCGTTCTGTGCGTGGCCTCTCATCCGCCATCGCGATGTGCCGGAACTGTCGTTCGAGAGCGGCGTCGGCGCGCGTCTCTGCCGTCGCGAGTGGTGGCCGTGTCGCGTAGCCGCCGACAGCGAGGACGGCGGTCTCGCGCGAGAACACTTGTCACGATGCGTCGTGGCGCGCACAGGCCACGGCTGCGACGCAGCGCGAGCGCACGACTCACAGCATCTGCCCAGCGATAGACACTCGACGGCGACGTGTTCGACCCTGCCGTCCTGCTCTTCATCCGAGACCGCGGCGACCTGCCATCAGGCATCCCGCTGGACCGGTTCCGGAAGACGAGCGACGGCGAACCGCTGAGCGTCACGCCGGGCACCTGGCCGGCATCGGTGTGCGTGGCGCAGGAGGGCGCCGACGCCTGGCAGACGGGCTGCCGGCACGAGCCCGCCGCGCGGTGCGCCGAGTTCGGCGCCGCGCCGAGAGACAACCCAGACGAACTGCAGACGTTCGGTATCTGTCCGGCGGACCACACCTTGCGCAACACCGCGACTCGCTGACCATCGCGCGCACGACGGGAGGTCGTGCGATGTCGAGACGGCGCTGATCTGCGGGGGAGATGCGTGAGCTGCTGCAGGGGCAGGAGCGGAGCGGGCTCTCGCTGAAGGCGTTCGCCGAAGCCGCGGGCGGCGCGGCCACGACGCTCGCTTGGTGGCGGGCGCGGCTCCGCGAGGGGATCGCGCCGCGGGTCGTGCCGGCCGGCGTCGTGGAGGGGGTCGTGGAGCGCGGAATCTCGGTCGAGATCGTCGTCCGGGACGTGCGCGTGCGCGTGGCGGACACGGACGCGCAGGCGTTCGCCCGGCTGGTGCGCGCGCTCCCGGCGTGCTGACGGTCCCGCC
>CALKVK010000004.1 GCA_937996235.1 uncultured bacterium
GGCGTCTCGGCACGGCCGCGACGGCGCGGACCGCGTCGACGCCAGGGTCGGGGTCCGGGGTCGGGGCGGGGCGGGGCGGCGACCTGCCGCGTCGCCCTGGGGACGCTGGCAGCTAAGTCGCCCTGGGGACGCTGGCAGCTAAGTCGGGTTCCAGCCTCGGGATCGGCAGGCACCAGGCCGCGGGGCGTCTCGGCACGGCCGCGACGGCGCGGACCGCGTCGACGCCAGGGTCGGGGTCGGGGTCGGGGTCCGGGGCCGGGGCGGGGCGGGGCGGCGACCTGCCGCGTCGCCCTGGGGACGCTGGCAGCTAAGTCGGGTTGCAGCCTCGGGATCGGCAGGCACCAGGCCGGGGGGCGTCTCGGCACGCACGCGACGGCGCGGACCGCGTCGACGCCAGGGTCGGGGTCGGGGCGAGCCGGCGACCTGCCGCGTGTCAGTGTCGAGGCTGGAACCCGACTTAGCTGCCAGCGTCCCCGTTTGGCGGCGGCCGGGCCTGGAATCACCGAGGGCTCGCCTCGCGGCGAGCCCTCGTCCATCCTGCAGGAACCCGGTTGGTCGGGGTTGGTTGGGGCTTTAGATCAGGGATATCAGGGTCGTGTTACTTACCTAATGGTCCTTGTCTGGTCGCCAGGCCCCTGCATTCCGTTCCGCCGCAGGCCTGGGGGGACCCGCGTCGGCACCCTAGTACCCGCAAGCAGCGGGCCAATTGCGGCACGAAGCGGTCTCCGAACATACAAGAACATAGCACAAAACGACTTACGACTCTGACGGCACCCCGCGGCAGCGGCTGGGAGCCCGACGGGATCCCGCTCACGTGCGGAATCGCACGCGGGGATCCGCACGCCTGAGGCCCCGTGCGCGAACGCGCACCCCCCGCGCCGGCGGCACGTCCCGCCCGCCGACGGGCCCGCGACGCGCCGCGCTCCCCCACACGCGACCCCGTCGGCCGCCCGGGAGTTCCGGCGCGGTCCGGCCCCTCGGGTACAAGCGGGGGTTCCGGTGCGCCGCTTCGCCCGCCTGCTGCCGTTCGTCCGCCCGTACCGCGTCCGGCTCGTGGCGGGCTTCGCGTCCGTCGTCCTGACGGTCGCCGCCCAGGCGTACGTCCCCCGCGCCTTCAAGTTCGCGTTCGACGCGCTCCCCGGCGACGCCCCGGACGTGCACACGGCCGCCGCGTGGGCCGGCGTCGCCGTGCTCCTGACGGCGCTCCGCGGCGTGTTCCAGTACGTGATGCGCAAGACGCTCGTCGGCGTCTCCCGGGAGCTCGAGCGCGGCCTGCGCGACCGCCTGTACGCGAGCCTCCTGCGGCGCAGCCCGGCGTGGCTCGCCCGGCACCACACGGGCGACGTGATGAGCCGCCTGACGGCCGACGTCGAGGCGGTCCGCATGAGCGTCGGCCCCGGCCTCATGTACGTCGCCAACACCGCACTCCTCGCGCCGCTCGCGTTCTGGTTCATGTGGCGGATGAGCCCCGCGCTCACGCTGCTGAACCTGCTCCCGCTCTGCGGCGTGGCGCTCGCGACGCGGCTCCTCGCGCCGCGCATGCACACCGCGTCGGTCGCCGTTCAGGAGTCGCAGGCCGAACTCTCGACCCGCGCGCAGGAGAGCTTCGCGGGCGTGCGCGTCGTGAAGTCGTTCGCCCACGAGGAGCACGAGGTCACGAGCTTCGCCGAGCGCGCCGAGCGCTCGCGCGCCGCGAACCTCGACCTCTCCGACGCGCGCGCGCTCTTCCAGCCCGTGATCGGCTTCATGAAGGGCGGCGCGCTCGTCCTCACGCTGCTCGTCGGCGGGCGCATGATGGCGCAGGGCACGCTGGGACTCGGCGACTTCCTCGCGTTCAACCTGTACGCGGCCATGCTGATGTGGCCGATGATCTCGCTCGGCTGGGTCATCTCGCTCTGGCAGCGCGGACGCGCTGCGATGGACCGCCTGGCAACGCTCCTCGACGAGGAGCCGGAGATCCGCGACGCCCCGGACGCGCTCGCGCCCGCGACCGTGCGCGGCGAACTCGAGGTGCGCGCGCTGACGTTCCGCTACGACGGCGCGCCGACGCCCGCGCTCGAGGACGTCTCCTTCCGCGTGCCCGCAGGCCACACGCTCGCGGTCGTCGGCCCGACCGGCGCCGGCAAGAGCACGCTGCTCGCCCTCCTGCCGCGCATCCTCGCGACGCCCGCGGGCTGCGTGTTCCTGGACGGCGAGCCCGTCGAGCGCCTGCGCCTCGACACGCTGCGCCGCGCGATGGGTTTCGTACCGCAGGACACGTTCCTCTTCAGCGACACCATCCGCGAGAACGTGGCGTTCGGCTTCGACGACTCGCGCGAGAACGCGGCGAACCTCGAGCCGCGCGTCCGCGACGCGCTCGCGAAGGCACGCGTCGCGGACGAGATCGACGCGCTGCCGCAGGGCCTCGACAGTCTGCTCGGCGAGCGCGGCGTGAACCTCTCGGGCGGACAGCGCCAGCGCACGGCGATCGCACGCGCGCTCGCCGCGGACCCACCGATCCTCCTGCTCGACGACTGCCTCTCGGCAGTGGACGCGCGCACGGAGGCGGAGATCCTCGCCAACCTGCGCGAGGTGCTCGCGGGGCGCACGACCGTGCTCGTGACGCACCGCGTCGCCGCGGCGCGCCTCGCCGACGAGATCCTGGTGCTCGACGGCGGACGCGTGGTCGCACGCGGCACGCACGCCGCACTGCTCGCCGAGGACGGGCTCTACGCGCGACTCGCGCAGAGGCAGTCGCTGGAAGAACGGCTGGAAGCCGCATGAGTCGCGACGACGACGCCTTCCGCCAGGACTCGGACGAGCTCTCGGGCAAGGCCTTCGACCTGCGCCTGATGCTGCGCATGCTGCGCTACGTGCGGCCCTACCGCGCGCAGTTCACGCTCTCTGTCGTCACCGTCACGGTCGTCGTGTTCCTGGACCTGCTGCAGTCGGAGTTGCTGAAGCGCGTGCTCGACGGCCCGCTGCACACGGCGGTGACCAGCGGCCGCGGCATGGCCGGCTGGCGCGACGCCGCGTCGGAGGTGACCCTCTGGTCGGCCGGCATCGCGGCGCTCGCGGTGCTCACCGCGGCGCTCGGCGTCGTGCAGGTGCGCGCGATCAACCGCGTGGCGCAGAGCGCGATGCGCGACCTGCGCGTGCAGGTCTTCCGCCACGTGCAGCACCAGTCGCTGCGCTTCTTCGACCGCAACCCCGTCGGGCGTCTCGTCACGCGCGTGGTGCACGATGTCGAGGCGCTCGCCGACCTGCTGACGTCGGGACTCGACGCGATCTTCCACGACGTGTTCCTGCTCACGGGCATCGTGATCTGGATGCTCGTCGTGGACTGGCGGCTGGCGCTCGTCAGTCTGCTCGTCGTCCCCCCGCTCGGCGTCGTCACGCAGATGTTCCGCGGCGCGTCGCGACGCGCCTTCCGCAACGTGCGCGAGCGCGTCGCGGCCGTGAACTCGACGATCCAGGAGTCCATCTCCGGCGTGCGCGTGATCCAGGCGTTCGTGCAGGAGCGCAAGAGCACGCGGCGCTTCGAGCGGCAGGACCGCGAGCTCGCCGACGCGCACCTCTCCACCGTCTCCAACTTCTCGCTCTTCTTCCCGCTGATCGAGCTCCTCGGCGTGATGGGCAAGTCGCTCGTCGTCTGGTGGGGCGCGCGCGCGATCGTCGACCACTCGCTCACGTTCGGCGAGCTGACGCAGTTCGTGTTCCTCGTCGACACGTTCTTCCGGCCCATCCGCGACGTGTCCGAGAAGTTCAACATCCTGCAGGGCTCGATGGCGTCGGCCGAGCGCCTGTTCCGCCTGCTCGACCGCGCGCCGGATCTCGTCGGCCCGGCCGGCGGCTTCGCGCCGGCGCGGCTCGAGGGCGCCGTGGCGTTCCGCGACGTCACGTTCGGCTACGCGCGCGAGCGCCCGGTGCTGCGCGGCGTGAGCTTCGAGGTCGCGGCGGGCGAGACGGTCGCGCTCGTCGGCGCGACCGGCGCCGGCAAGACGACGGTCGCGTCGCTCGTCACACGGCTCTACGACGCGGACGGCGGCAGCGTGCGCGTGGACGGCGTGGACGTGCGCGAGCACGACCTCGTCGCGCTGCGCCGCGGCATCACCGTGGTCCCGCAGGACGTGTACCTCTTCTCGGGCACCGTCGAGGAGAACCTGCGCATGGGCGACGCGTCGCTCTCGCGCGAGGAGCTGCTCGCCGCGTGCGAGGCCGTCGGCGCCGATCGCGTCATCGCGCGCATCCCGGGCGGCCTCGACGGCCAGGTCGGCGAACGTGGCGGACGCCTCTCCGTCGGGGAGCGGCAGCTCCTCGCCCTGGCGCGCGCACTCGCGCAGGACCCGGCGGTGCTGGTGCTCGACGAGGCGACGAGCAGCGTCGACTCCGAGACCGAGCACCTGATCCAGCGCGCGCTCGAACGCCTGCAGCAGGGGCGCACGACGATCGTCATCGCGCACCGCCTCTCCACCATCCGCCGCGCGAGCCGCATCCTCGTGTTCCACCACGGCGAGCTGCGCGAGGAGGGCGCGCACCAGGAGCTGGTCGAGCGCGACGGGATCTACGCGACGCTGCATCGGCTGCAGTTCGCCGCGTGAGCGCGCGAGTCCCGGGATCTACGGGCGCGGCGGCGGGGCGTGCGGTCTGCGATCGCGGCTCGTCGCGCCCGTAGATGCCGGGACTCGGGCACCCCGCGGCGAGGGGGATCGACGGGGGCGATCGCAGTCGACGCGGGGTGCTGCGCTCGCTTTGCATTTCTGCGCGCTCCGCGCGCAGACGACAGGACGACGCGTTCCGCGTCGTCCTGCGGGGCCTTGGACGGCTGTCGGTAGGACGGCGGAGGGCGAGGTCCGCGACGCGTGCCTGCACACGGTGTCGGACACCGCTACGGCAGTGGGGACAGGGCTGCCTTTTTGCCTTTACCTCGCAGAGTGGGCGGCGTCGCGCGTGCAGCCGACCCACGTCGCCGAGATCCCGTTGCGCACCGCGAAGAGCGAGGCTGCGCCGAGGCTGACGGGGCGCGCTCGACGCACCTGCGCAGAGCTCGTCGCGGGGCACGCTCTTCGGACCGTTGACCGCCGGTGAGACGGGCAGAAGAGCAGCCCTGTCCCCACACCGAAAGAATAGGAGGGAAGCATGTCCGATCGAGCGACGGGCGAGAGTTCACGAAACGCCCAACCCGGAACACTCTTTCGGCGCCTCGCTCGAACGGGGACGCCGCCAGCTGAGACCGGCCTCCGCCTCAGCGATGCCACCGACCGATCAGGCCTGCACGGGAGTACGGAACCTTGAACCGATCCCCTGCCGCGCGCCGGAGCCGAGAAGTCGCTCCGGGTTCGGAATCCTTTGATCGCGCCTCGACCCGCAAGAGGTGTGGCGCCAGAGCGAGCGCGAATTCCGGGACGCGGCGAGGTTGCTCGGAGCGCCAGATCTCAAGTCCTCCGAAGTATCCAGGACGAACGCCCCGTCTCCTCGCTACTCTCCCGCGTTGGGTAGACGACCTCCGGAGGGCGTACCGATGGCGGACGGATCGGCGAGGCGCGGAGTTCAGGGGACACGGCGAGCCGTATCCCCCGAGTCGCTGCTGGAACGGATCTCCGATGGCCTAGCCACGGCACCGCCGTGCCCGAGATCGGTGCGAGCCCTGGTGAGCCAGTTCTCCGCGCAAGCAGAGGCGTACAAGTCGCCTGCCTACAAGGAGGCCCAACTTCGACAGGAGTTCCTTGATCCGTTGTTCGCCGCTCTCGGTTGGGACATGCGGAACGCGGCCGGGCTATCAGAGACCTACAAGGAGGTGATCCACGAGGACTCCCTCCGAGTCGGGCCAGCCATGAAGGCGCCGGACTACGCCTTCCGCGTCGGCGGGCGCCGCGTGTTTCTCGTGGAGGCCAAGAAGCCCAGCGTCGATCTCCATCGGAGCCGCCCGGCAGCGTACCAACTGCGCCGCTACGCCTGGAACGCTGGTCTGCCGATCTCGATCCTCTGCGACTTCGAGGAGTTCGTGGTCTACGACTGCCGGGACGCTCCACGGGAGTCGGATACTCCGTCGCACGGGCGCATCCTGTACTGGACGCACGATCAGTACGTCTCGGAGTGGCCGACACTCTGGTGCCTGTTCGGCCGCCCGGCGATGGACGATGGGTGGCTCGACGAGATCATCGCGGCTAGTGAGCGACGGCGCGCCGCAGAGCCTGTCGGCGAGGCGTTCCTCATGGATGTTGAGCAATGGCGCGAAGACTGCGCGCGTGGCCTCGCACGATCGAACCCATCACTGACGGCCCGTGAGCTGAACTACGCGGTTCAACAGACGATAGACCGTCTCGTGTTCCTGCGGTTCTGTGAGGACAGGGGCGTCGAGGACTGGGGGCGGCTGCGAGACCTCTGCAAGGCCCCAGGAATATACGATCGACTAGTCACAGCGTTCCGACGCGCCGACGAACGCTACAACAGTGGTCTGTTCCACTTCACGCACGAGCCAGGACGAGATGCACCCGACACTCTGACTCCATCGCTTCAGATGGACGACAGCTCGCTGAGAGACATCATCGAGGGGCTCTACGGCGAATATCTGTTCGGTGTCATGCCGCCTGAGATCCTAGGCCGCGTCTACGAGCAACTTCTCGGCAGCGTCATACACATCACGGCCTCACGAGATATTGTGATCGACCAGAAGCCGGCAGTTCGCAAGGCGGGTGGCGTCTTCTACACGCCGCAACACGTTGTCGACTACATCGTCCGCGAGACAGTCGGGAAGCTCCTAGAGGGTAAGACGCCCCGAGGCGCTGCGAATGTGCGAGTGCTCGATCCCGCGTGCGGCTCGGGGTCTTTCCTTCTCGGCGCGTATCAGTACCTGCTCGACTGGCATCGCGACTGGTATATCGCGGACGACGTGAGACGGCACTCTTCAGGCAAGAACCCGAAGATCCGGTCCGTCGGCCAGAACTCCTGGCGGCTCACCACGAGCGAGCGGAAGCGCATCCTTCTGAACAATATCTACGGCGTTGACATCGACGAGCGGGCCGTCGAAGTCGCGAAGCTGTCGTTGCTGCTGAAGGTACTCGAGGGCGAGACGGTGGAGACGATCGCCCGCCAGTTCCTCTTGTTCCATGAGCGTGCGTTGCCGGACCTGGACGCGAACATCCGGTGCGGCAACAGCCTCATCGCTGCGGACTACTACGAGTTCCACTCTGATCGAGAATTCGATGCCGCGGAGATCCAGGCTCTCAACGCCTTCGAATGGGAGAACGAGCACGAGGCGATCATGGATAGCGGGGGTTTCGACGCCGTCATCGGAAACCCACCGTACATTCTTCTTCAAGACGAGTTTCGCGATGACGCCCAACTGGCCTACTTCCGGTCGAAGTACCGGGCGGCCTCGTACAAGGTCGACACGTATCACCTGTTCATAGAGCGAGCGATCGAACTCGCGCGGCAGGGCGGCAGAGTGTCGTTCATCACGCCATCGAACTTCCTCACGAACAACTACCTTGATGGACTTCGGCGATTGCTATTGGATAAGTCGCGACTCTCCGAGCTGATGGTGATCGATGGAGGCGTGTTCAAGGGAGTGAGTGTCGACAACGCGATTTTCGTCACCGAGGCTGGGCGTCGCTCTCAAAAGCCGATTCCCCTGCGCAGATCCATTCAACGAAGTCGCAACCTGCGCGAGGTCAATGAGATCCTGCTCTACCCCGACGGTGTCCGCGAAGACACTCACCTGCTCATGACTGGGACCGGGCAACTGGCAGGTCTTTGGAAGCGACTCGACAGGGCCGGAGTGGCTCTTGGGGCGTTTGCGAAAGTCAACTTCGGCAAGCAGTTGAGAGATCGGAGTACGCATGATCGCGACGTAATCAGCGTCGACGCGCTGGCCGACGTTCCGCCAGGCTACGCGGCCTGCTACACGGGGAAGGACGTGACTCGCTACCACGTCGAGTGGGGCGGCCTTGCGTGCTTGGACGATCCCAGCGTGAAGCGTGGGGGCTGCTGGAATCCTGACATCCAGAGCGCATGCCCCAAGCTGCTGACGAGGCAGATTGGACTGCATCCGGAGTTCGCAATGGATGAAGCGGGCTACCAGTGCCTGAACACGATGTTCATGGTCAGCGTGAGCGGAAGCCAGGAGTTGTCGCTATTCATCCTGGGGCTGCTCAACTCAACGCTGCTACGCGCATACTGGGTGGCGCGATACTGGGATCAGCGACGGACGTTCCCGAAGATCAAGGGGACATACTTGAAAGCCATGCCAGTGCTGCCACTGGATCATTCCGCGGTGCCGTCAGTCTCCAGGCTCGCTGGGCAACTCGTGGAAGCTCAGAGACAACGACACGCTGGACGGGTACCGTCGGAGGTGCGCGCATGCGAGCGACGCATCGCCGCCCTTGAGCAACAGATGGACGTTGCAGTCGCAGATGCCTACGGGGTCGCAAGGGACGAACTCGAACTTGCGAAGAAGGCGTTGCAGGACGCGGAGACGGCAATGTCCGCGCGCTAGGCTTCTTGAAACTCCCAACCCGGGACGTTCTTTCGGCGCCTCGCTCGAACGGGGACGCCGCCGGCTGCGACCGGCCTCCGCCTCTGCGATGCCACCCACCGATCAGGCATGCACGGGAGTGCGGAACCTTGAACCCGTCGCCGGCCGCGCGCCGGAGCCGAAAGACCGTTCCGGGTTCGGAATTCTCCGAAGGAGCCGCCCCCGCGCCCGGTGGCTACTCGTTCCCGAGGGCGTTCAGGCCGGTCAGGTGCTGGCCCACGATCAGCATGTGGATGTCGTGGGTGCCCTCGTACGTGATGACGGACTCGAGGTTCGCCATGTGGCGGCCGCAGACGTACTCGTCGGTGATACCGCTCGCGCCGAGGAGGTCGCGGCCGAGGCGCGCGCACTCGAGCGCCATCGCGACGTTGTTGCGCTTCGCGAGCGAGATCTGCACGTGGTGGGCGCGGTGCGCGTCCTTCAGGCGGCCGAGGCGCCACGCGAGGAGCTGCGCCTTCGTGATCTCGTTCGCCATCGTGACGAGCTTCTGCTGCACCATCTGGAAGCGACCGATCGGCTTGCCGTAGACGATGCGCGTCTGCGCGTGCCGCCGCGCCTCGTCGAAGCACGCCTGCGCGGCGCCGACGGCGCCCCACGCGATGCCGTAGCGCGCGCTCGAGAGGCACATCAGCGCGCTCTTGAGTCCCTCGGTGCCCGGGAGCAGCGCGTCCTCGGGCAGCTTGACGTCGTCGAAGACGAGCTCGCTCGTGACGCTCGCGCGCAGGCTCCACTTGCCCTCGATGTCGGGCGCCGTGAACCCCGGCGTGCCCTTCTCGACCAGGAAGCCGCGGATGCCGTCGGGCGTCTTGGCCCAGACCACCGCGATGTCGGCGATCGAGCCGTTGGTGATCCACATCTTCGCGCCGTTCAGCACCCAGCCGCCCGGCACCGGCTTCGCCGTCGTGATCATGCCGCCCGGGTCGGAGCCGAAGTCGGGCTCGGTCAGGCCGAAGCAGCCGATCGCCTCGCCCGCCGCCATGCGCGGCAGCCAGCGCTGCTTCTGCTCCTCGCTGCCGAACGTGTGGATCGGGTACATCGCGAGCGAGCCCTGCACCGAGCAGAACGAGCGCACGCCGCTGTCGCAGCGCTCGAGCTCCTGGCAGATCAGGCCGTACGCCACCTGGCCCATCCCGGCGCAGCCGTAGCCCTCGAGGTGCGCACCGAGCAGACCGAGCTCGCCCATCTCGCGCGCGAGCTCGAGCGGGAAGGTGCCGTCGCGGAAGTGCCGCGCGATGGTCGGGTTGATGCGCTCCTCGACGAACGCGCGCACCGAGTCGCGCACCATCTGCTCCTCCTCGCCGAGGAGCTCGTTCACGTCGTAGAGGTCGAGGGCTTCGTAGGGCATCGGGACGCCTCCGCAGCAGGGGGCTGCCGATGCTACGAGCGGCGGGCCCGGCGCCGTGGAAGTCCCCGGGCTCCGCCGGGGTGCGGCTCCCGCGAGCGCGGGGCCGCGCGGAACCAGGGGTATCAGGTGGAGCGGGGTCCCCTGCCGATGAGACCTCGGGCCGTCGCGGGACGGCCGGGAGGATTCGTGCGAACGCAGTCCCAGCGCGATCACGTCAGCGTGCACCGGCCGCTCGCGGTCGGCGCCGTTGCGTTCATGCTGGTGATGGTGCTCACGGGCGCCAGCCTCGCCCACCTCGGGCAGGTCAAGCTGGGCGACACCGTGCTGCGCGCATCCGAGGCGCTGGCGGGCGGGGAGCTGCGCGAGGACGCGCAGCGCGAGGCGCACCGCCGCGCCGCGCACGCGTCCGAGATCGTCGCGCAGGCGCCGACGGCGGCGCGCGTGCTCGCGGCGGAGGTCGCCCGACTCGGACCCGCCGCGGTGGACTCCGCCCCGTCGCCGCTCCCGTTCGACGCGCTCACGAGCCAGCGGCTCGCGGGGTTCAACTCGAAGGACCACGGCATCTTCGGCCTCTCGCCGTCGTCGGTCGCCGAGGACGCCCCCGCCGGCGACACCCACCGCGACGCACTCGTCTGGCGCGGCCTCGCGCTCTCCTCGGCGATGCGTACGGCCGCCGCACAGGTGCGGGGCGGTGCGCGCGTGCTCGTGTGGGTGCGCGGCGAAGGCGTCGTGGTGCATCCCGAGCCGCCGGCGGACGCGGTCGCGCGCTGGCTCGCGCCGCACGCGGGCTTCGGCGCGGAGCTCCTCGCGCCGCACGGCGCCGAGGATGCCGGCTGGCTCCCGCCGCGCGTCGGCCCGGACGGCCGCGCCACGCTCGCCTACGTGGAGCCGGTGCGCGCCGCCGACGGCAAGGTGTTCGCCCTGGTGCGGGCCGAGGTGGACCTCGAAGGTCTCGTCGCGTCGCTCGCGCGCGCCGACGACGGCGACGTCGCACACCTGCCGGTGGTCCTGGACGCGGACGCACACATGCTCGCGGCGGCGCCCGGGCTCGCCAGCGCGTTCCCGACGCTCGACGAGAGCGGGTCGAAGAGCGCGGCGATCGAGGCGCGCCTGCGCGAGCTGCTCGGCTCCGACGGGTTCCTGCTGCCCGCCAAGGAGGGGCTCCTGCGCGAGGGCCGCGACGTGCTCCTCGCGATCGCCCCCATCGAAGGCATCGACTGGAGCATGGGCGTCGTCACGCCGCGCCACGCCGTGGCCGCCGCCGCCGTGCCGGCGTCGGAGGAGACGTCGCGCGTGGTGCGGGACTTCGCGCTCACGGTGTTCGGCTTCGCCGGCATCTTCGGCGTGCTCGCCGCGGTCTCCGGCCTCGGCTTCGCCGACACGCTGCGACGCCGCCTCGCACGCCTCGTCGATGCCGCGCGCGAGCACGCCGAGGGACACCTCTCGACCCGCGCGCCCATCGACGGCGGCGACGAGATCGGCGCGATCGGCCTCGCGCTCAACGCGACCGCGCTCCGCATGCAGGACAGCGTGCGCCGGCTCGACGAGAGCCGCCGCCGCCTCTCCGGGCTGATCGAGAGCATGGCCGAGGGTCTCGTCATCACCGACGCCGAGGACCGCGTGACGTTCGCGAACGCGCGCTTCGTGGAGATCGTGCGCCGCCCCGGTCCGACGCTGATCGGCCACTACCTCGAGGAGTTCCTCGTCCCGCAGTCCCTCGACGAGCACCGCACGGAGCTGCAGCGCCGCCGCGAGGGCGCGAGCACGCGCTGCGAGGTGACGTGGCGCACCAACACGCCGCCGCACCCGCGCACGCTCGTCTCCGCGATGCCGCTCTTCGACAGCGACGGCCGCTACACCGGCACCTGCGGCATCGTCACCGACATCACCTCGCGCGCCCGCGCGCAGGAGGAGTCGGCCCGTGCGGAGAAGCTGCGCGCCCTCGGCGAGATGGCGGGCGGCGTGGCGCACGACTTCAACAACGTGCTCACGGCGGTCCTCGGCAACACGCAGTACCTGATGCAGGAGGACCTCGACGAGAACGTGCGCGAGACGCTGCGCATCATCGAGACCGCGGCGATGGACGGCACCGAGACCGTGAACCGCATCCGCAAGTTCACGAAGCCCTCGCAGGGCATGCTCGGCGCAGGCCCGGTGGACACGGCCGCCGCGACGCACGAGGTGCTGCGCATGGCGCGGCCGCGCATCGAGAAGCACGCCCGCGAGCGCGGGCTGCGCTACGAGGTCGTGCTGCGGCGCGACGCGCACCGCGACGCGCGCGGCAACCCGTCCGAGGTGCGCGAGGTCCTGCTCAACCTCGTGAACAACGCGTTCGAGGCGATGCCCGAGGGCGGCACGCTGACGGTCGAGACCTTCGACCGCGGCGAGGACTCGGTCGGCCTGCGCGTCTCCGACACCGGCCGCGGCATCCCCGAGGAGCACCTGAACAAGATCTTCGACCCGTTCTTCTCGACGAAGCGCGGCGGGCGCTGCTCGGGGCTCGGTCTCTCGATCTGCTTCGGCATCGTGCGCGCGCACGGCGGGCGCATCGACGTCAAGTCGGAGCCGGGCATCGGCACGACGTTCACGGTCGTCCTGCCGTCGTTCCAGGAGACGCCCCTCGCCGAGGACCCGGACCCGCTCGGTCCGCCGCCCGACCCGCGCGTGCTCCTCGTCTCGCCGCGCCGCCGCCAGGCGTCCGCGCTGCAGAAGGCGCTGAACGGCCGCGGCGTGCACGTCGCGTACGTGGACACGGCGCTCGTCGCGTCGGACCTGATCTCGGACCGCGGCATCTTCAACACGCTGCTCGTCGAGCACGACCTCGGCGCGCAGAACGGCTGGGAGCTGGCGCGCTCGGCGCGCCGCCTGCGGCCCGACCTGCGCATCGTGCTGATGACGGACACCGATCGCGGCATCGACGAGACGCAGGCGCGCAACGCCGGCATCGACCGCACGCTGGTGCGGCCGTTCGACGACGAGGACGCGTACGGCATGATCCGCTCGGCTCTCGCGGAGCCGCCGGCGCACGTGCCGTCCGACAAGGACGCGGAGCGCGACGGCGACGGACAGCGCCCGCGCGCGCCGCAGCACGCGCCCCTGCTCGAGCTGTGGGGTGCGCCGCCGCCGGCGCCGACCGACGCCGCGCCCGGTGCGCAGGCGGGCGCGGGCGGCGGCGACGCGGACGACGAGGCGCGCATGGAAGAGACCGGCGCCATCACGGCGGAGATCTGAAGGAGCGAGCGATGCAGGTCGACGAGAAGTCCACCCTGACCGAGATCCGGGCGAGCGAGGTCGCGGGCGTCGCGGCGTTCCTGCCGGACACGCCCTGGACGACCACCGCCGTGCACGCGTGCGAGCGGCGCGTCGCCCGCGTCTGGGTCGACTCGACCGACGCGCCCGGCTGCGCCGCCGTGCTCGCGCCCGGCATCCCGGACCACGACGTGGCGCCGCGCCTCTACCTCTTCGCGTCGAACCAGCCCGCGGATCCGCTCGTCGCGTTCGCGACGGCGTTCCCCCGCCCCGTCCACGTCGTCTGCGACGAGGCCGTCGGGGACCTCCTCGACGCGGCCGCGCCGGAGGTCTCGCGCGTCGCGGACTCGGTGCACTGGTTCGAGCGTCTCGACACGGTCGAGCGCGCGACGGGCGACGGCACCCGCCGTCTGCGCCTCGGCGACGCGGAGGCCGTGGAGCGGCTCGGCCTGCGCGGTCTCCTGCGCACCTTCGAGTCGATCAAGGACCTGCTGATGGTCGGCGGAGCGTGCGGCGTGACCGACGGCGACGAGCTCGCGTGCGCGGCGTTCACCGTGGACATGAGCGTCAACTACGCGCGCATCGTGGTCTTCACGCAGGAGCCCTACCGCGGGCGCGGACTGGCGACGGCGGTGACGCGTCGCCTCGTCTCGGCGCACCACGAGCAGGGCCGACTGGCCTGCACGATCGTGGAGGACCGCGACGCCGCCGGCGAGGCGCTCTGCGCGCGCGTCGGCTTCGAGGCGGCGGGCCGCGTCTCGCGCCGCATCCTCTGAGCGCACCCGCTCACGGCGCGTCGGGCGCGCCCACGGCCGTGACGTCGAGCTCCGCGCACGTGCACGCGACGCCGAGCGTCGCGGCGACGGACGGCCGCGTGCGGCCCGCGTCGCCCGAGACGAACTCCTTCACGTAGAGCCCCGCGTCGGTGCGCAGGTCGAGCACGAGTTCGTCGGGGGCGGCGCGGACGACGCCGAGCGCGTGCACCACGCGCCGTCGCACGGCGTCCGCCCGGTGCGCGGCGACGCGCCGCGGCGTGCGCTGCTCGAGCGCGACGCCCGCGAGCGCCGCGACGCGCGCGGGGGCGTCGGCGGGGAGCGCGTGGCCCGCGGCGGGCCGCACGACCGCGCGGTACGACTTCACGCCGTGCTCGGCCGTGATGCGGCTCATCTCCTTCCGCGAGACGAGCCCCGCGAGCGTCACCTCCACGCGCCCCTCCGACGCCTGCGCGATCGCGGCCGCAACGGCGGCGGCGTCGAGGGAGCGACGGTGCGGTCCCTCGACCGACACGACGAACGGCCGGCCGTCGCCGAGCATGCGCACGTCCACGTCCTCGCGACCCGAGCCGTGGAAGGCGGACGCGGTGCCGCCGAGCGCCGCCTCGATCGCGGGCCGCACGAAGCCCTCGACGGAGCCGTCGGCGAAGCGGCCGCGCCCGCCGCACATGCGGCACGTCACGCCGCGCCGCACGCCGCGGCCGCGACAGCGGCGGCAGCCGAAGTGCGTCTGCGAGAGCGTCCGCGCGAGCTTCCGGTAGCGCCCGGCGACGAACGCCGTCTGGGGCTCCAGCCAGACGGGGACGTCGGCGTCGTCCACCTGCACCGAGACGATCAGCTCGGGGCGCCGGTCGTCGAGCCGCCGCAGCGGCCACGCCGCGAGCAGTCGGTCGCGCACCGCGTGGCGGATGACCGTGCGCAGCTCGTGCTCGACGGGACCCGCCGTGCCGGCGCACGCGGGAACGGCCACGCGGAACGCGGCGAACTCGAACTCGGGCGCGCGCTCGAGCGCACGCGGCACGGCGCGGTCCACGACCTGCGCGACGAGCGTGCGCAGGTCCTCCGGCAGATCCGCGGCGGTGGGCGCCGGGCACATGCGCCGGGATCGTAGCGCGGACGCCGGGTCCTCGCGCCGCGCGGCCCGGCCGCGGCGGGGGCCGGGGCTGGTATCCTCTGGTGCAGGAGCGGCCCGGACGGTCGCGGCCCCTTCGCGGGTGCCGAGGAAAGTCCGGACTCCATCGGGCAGGACGGTGGGTAACGCCCACCGGGCGCGAGCCCAGGGAAAGTGCAACAGAGAACAGACCGCCGACCGGCGGGGCGGCTCGCCGCCCCGGTCCGGGGCAAGGGTGAAACGGTGGGGTAAGAGCCCACCGCGCCGGCGGTGACGTCGGCGGCACGGCAAACCCCGTCCGGAGAAAGCCCACATAGGGGAGGAACCGGGCCCTCGGGCCCGGTGCGAGGCGGCCCGTCTCGTCACGACTCCCGGGTAGGGCGTTCGAGGCGGCCGGCGACGGCCGTCCCAGAGAAATGACCGTCCCGGGGGCGCGAGCCCTCGGACAGGATCCGGCTTACGGGCCGCTCCCCGAAGGCCACGGCTGCGCGCACGGAGAGGAACGAGAATCCTTTTCCATGGCGCGGGCACGTTCGACCGATAAAGATGGTGACAGGTCGTCGGGAAAGACCTCGCGCCCGCCGTCGTGAGACCGGCGCGCGCGGCGACGGATGACGGCGCGGCCACTGCTGCGCACTCCTCCCCTCGGACCCCGAGACGACGACCGCTTCGACCCGCCGCATGCGTTCCGCGGTCGCGGAGCGCGTCGGCGCACCCCTTCGCCCGCCGGGCGCGACATTCCGGCGGCCGGGAGAGGACCACGCGACATGAACGGTCAGAATTCCGGAGGCGGCGGGCCGGCAGGCCCCGGCGGCGAGGGCGGCGGCGGGCGCAGGCGGCGCCGCGGCCGGCGCGGGCGCCGCGGCGGGCCCGGCGGTGGC
>CALKVK010000005.1 GCA_937996235.1 uncultured bacterium
CAGGGGGATCTCGGGGGCGGGCATCGCACCTCCTTGTCAGTGCGATGTTAGTGTGCCCCTCCGACGCCCAACCTGAGCGATCCGGGGATCCCTTGGTCGGGCTAGTGGTAGCGCTGCATCACGCGCTCGAAGCCCGGTAGCGCGCGGTCGATCGTGTCGTCCTCGACGCAGTAGCTGATGCGCACGTGTCCCGGGCGGCCGAAGCCGCGGCCCGGCACCGTCAGGATCAGTTCCTCCTGCAGCGCGCGGACGAACGCGACGTCGTCGGGCTCCGGGCTCTTGGGGAACATGTAGAAGGCGCCGGTCGGCTCGACGATCTCGTAGCCCATCGACCGGAGCGCCGGCAGGAAGCGGTCGCGCTTGCCGCGGTAGATGCCGGGATCGACGGAGCGCCCCTGCAGGGTCGCGACCGCGCGCTGCTGGATCGCGGGCGCGTTCACGAAGCCGAGGATGCGGTTCGTGAAGGTCAGCGCCGCCGCGAGCTCGGCGTCGCCCTGCATCCGCGGCGACGGCGCGATGAACCCGATGCGCTCGCCGGGCAGCGCGAGGTCCTTGCTGTGCGAGGTCACGATCACGGTGTCGTCGTAGGAGAGCGGCACCCACGGCACGTCCACGTCGTACGCGATGTGGCGGTAGGGCTCGTCGCTCACGAGCACGATCGGCCGCCCGTGCCGCGCGGACTCCTCGCGCAGGAGGGCACCGAGCGCGTCGAGGCACGCCCTCGGGTACGTCACGCCGGTCGGGTTGTTCGGGCTGTTGACGACGAGCGCGCGGGTCTTGGGCGTGATCGCGGCGCGGATCGCGTCGAGGTCGGGCAGGAACGCGTCGTCGGTCGGCACCTGGACGCAGCGGCCGCCGTGGTTGTCCACGTAGAACACGTACTCGACGAAGAAGGGCGTCAGGACGATCACCTCGTCGCCCGGGTCGAGCAGCGCCTTGAAGAGCACGTTCAGGCCGCCGCCGGCGCCCACGCACATCACGATCCGGTCGCCCGAGTACGGCAGGCCGGTCTCGCGGGCCAGGTGCTCCGCCACGGCCTGGCGCACGTGGGGGTAGCCCGCGTTCGGCATGTAGCGGTGGGCGCCGCGCTCGTGCGTGCCCGCCGCCGCGACGAGCGCCGCGACGACGTCGTCCGGGGGCTCCACCACCGGGTTCCCGAGAGAGAAGTCGAAGACGTTCGACGCCCCGTGCTGCGCGCGCAGCTTCGCGCCCTCCTCGAACATGCGGCGGATCCAGGACGAGGCCTGCATCGCCTCGGCGACCTTGCGCGAGATGCTCACGTACGACTCCTCGATGCGGCGTCGGGGCCGGACCGGCCAGGGTACACAAGCGGCGCCGCGCGCACGCCGATGCAGCACGCCGATCCGGCACGTCGGCGGAGCGCGCCGCCGCGGCGCCGGCCGTGTCGTCCGCGCCGGCGTGCGGCGCGGAGACACGCGCGGCGCGCCGCGGCCGCGCGTACGATCTCCGGATGCGCGTGGCGACGATGCGGCGGGTGGACCGGGTGCTCGGGCGCCCGCTCGCCGCACTGCTCACGGCCGTCCGCCGCGTGCTCCCCGAGCCCCGCCGGCCGGCGCCGGCCGACGTCCGGCGCGTGCTCTTCGTGAAGCTGTCCGAGATGGGCGCCGTGGTGCTCGCCGCACCCGCGTTCGCGGAGGTCGAGCACGTCTTCCCGGGCGCCGAGGTGTGGCTGCTCTGCTTCGACGAGAACGCGGAGATCGCCGAGACGGCGGCGGGCATCCCCGCCGCGCGGGTGCTGCGGGCGCCCTCGAGCGGTGCGGTGGGCACCCTGCTCGGCCTGCTGCGTGTGGTCCGGCGCGTGCGCGCGCTGCGCTTCGACGTCGTCGTCGACCTCGAGTACCTCTCGCGCGTCGGCGCGGTGCTGACCTACCTGTCCGGCGCGCCCGTGCGCTCGGGCTTCCACCGCTTCGCCGCCGAGGGACTCTACTGCGGCGACCTCTACACGCACCGCCTGACGTTCAACCCGTACCTGCACATCGCGCAGTCGATGGTGACGCTCGTGCGCGCGGCGGCACGCGACCCGGAGGGCGCGCCGCTGCTCAAGGAGGCGCCGCCCGCGCTCGCCGAGCTGCGCTTCCCCCGCCACACGCCGCAGGCGGCGACGCGCGATGGCGTGCTCGCGAAGCTGCGCGCGCTCGGCGTCCCGGACGGCGCCCCGCTGCTGCTCGTCAACCCGAACTCGAGCGACCTGCTGCCGCTCCGCCGCTGGCCGGTCGAGCGCTTCGTGGAGGTCTGCCGTATCCTGCGCGACCGGGTCGCCGGCGCGTACGTGGTGCTGACGGGAGCGCCCCACGAGGCCGCGCTCGGCGGGCGCATCCTCGAGCTCCTGCGCACGGAGCCGGGCGGCGACGCGCGTTGCGTGTCGCTGATCGGGCAGACCGACCTGCGCGAGCTGCTGTCGCTCTTCACGCTCGCGCGCGTGCTGGTCAGCGCCGACAGCGGCCCGCCCCACTTCGCGGTGCTGACGGACCTGCGGGTCGTCACGCTCTTCGGCCCGGAGACGCCCGCGCTCTACGGCCCGGTGAACGACCGCAACCGCGCGCTCACGCTCGGGCTCGCGTGCAGCCCGTGCATCCACGCCTGGAACAGCCGCGTCTCGACCTGCACCGACAACCGCTGCATGCGCGAGATGGACGCCGCGTGGGTGGCCGAGACGGCGCTGCGGCAGATCGCCGACGCCGCGCGCTGAGCGCGAGTCGCGCACGCCCCCCGAATCACGCGGCCGCCCCGGGATCTCTCCCGGGGCGGCCGGTTCGTTCTCGCTCGGGTTCGCGGCCGGCGGCGCAGGCTCACGCCGCAGGCCGGTCAGGCACGGGTCAGCGGCTGCTGGCGCCGAAGACGCGGCCGTAGCGGTAGTAGACCTCGAGGCAGAGGCAGTTGACGGCGGTCGAGTAGACGCGCCCGCCCTCGGTCGCCCACGGGTCCATCGGGTCCCAGGAGCCGATCTGGTCCATGTCGGGCTCCTTGCGCTGGTTGTCGACGATGGCCTTCTCCATGGCCGACTTCCACGCGTCCCACTGCTTCCCGCCGACCTGGAACATGGCCAGCGTGGCGTAGTACCAGTAGTAGAAGTCGATGGTGCCCTTGTCGACGTCCCAGAGCGGCGGCTTCTTCGACATGAGGTCCGCGCCCTTGAGGATGAACTCGTCCTTCGTCGGGTCGCCGCCCGCGAAGATGCGGACCAGCACGCCCACGCCCGTCAGCGACTCGCTGTTGTCGGGCGGGAACTTGTCCTGCACCTCGGTCGTGCGGGCCGGCGGACCGCCGCGGCGCTGGTAGCCGACGCGGCCGAACTCGGGCTCCGTCATCTTCTCGATCCAGGCCATCGCGCCGCGCATCGCGCCGCCGTCCACGTTGAGCTCGGCGAGCTTCGCGGACTTGAGCACCATCACGGCCCAGCCCGTCACGGACGAGTCGTTGTCGCCGTCGCGGATGCCGTAGCGCCAGGCCAGGTACGGGTTCTGCGAGGCGTGGACGAAGTCGACGCCGCGCTGGGCGGAGTCCTTGAACAGCTTCGAGCCGGTCAGGCCGTACGCCTCGGTCATCGCGAGCGCGGCGCACATGTGGTTGTACTGGAAGTGGCTCGACGTGCGGGGCCCGAAGCAGCCCTCGCCGTCCTGGATCTGCTTGAGGTAGCGCAGGCCCTCGCGGACGGTGTCCTTGTACTGGCCGGCGTTGTGGGTCTCGCCCGCGCCGAGGAAGCACAGGAGCGCGAGGCCCGAGAGGCCCGGGTCGTAGACCGCCTCGCCGGGGCCGCCGCACTTGTTCTTGACGCACTTCTCCTCGAAGCCGTCCGAGTCCCAGTGGCCGCCGTTGCTCTGGTGGTTCTTCAGCCACTCGAGGGCGAGGTCCACGGCGCTCTGCGTCTTCTTGCCGCCGCCGCCCGCGCGCAGGTTGCGCCGGCCGCCGCGCCGACCGCCGAACGCACCGCCGGCGCCGCCGCCGATGCCGATCGTGCCGTTGTCGCCCTTGCCCTCGAACGGGGCGTCCGAGTTGAAGTCCTCGCCCAACGACTGGTTGTCGTCCATGTCGTTGTCGGTCTCGTTGTGGTCCGAGACCTTGGCGTCCTTGATGACGGGGTCCTCGACGGACTTCTCCATCTCCTCGATGGGCTTCTCTTCCTCGACCTCCGGCTCGACCTCTTCCTCGAGGTCCGGCGTGTCGTCCTGCTGCGCCATCTCGATGCGCTTGGGAGGCTCGACCTGCTTCTCGCTCTGCGGCATCAGCAGGAAGATGCCGATCACGACGAGGTGCACGCCGATCGAGCAGAGCACCCACGGCGCGTTCTTGAGCTGCGCGTAGAGCAGATCACCGAAGTCCTGGTGCTGATCCGCCGTCAGCGCTTCGCGGCGACTGATCGTGTTGCCTTCGATGGAACCCATGAGACCGTCCTCTCGAGACCGGCTGGAAACCGCCGGACGCCCGCGCCGATCGTAGCGGGGGCCGACGGGCACCTCAACGAAACGGGTTCGAAAAGGTTCGAGGCTCGGATCCGGCGTTCCGCACGGCTCCGGACGCAGCTCCGGACGCGCGCTCGGGCGCGACCCGGATCACGCCGTGCGGATTCGCACGCCGCGCGCGGCGCTCCTCCGCCGCGGTGCCGGGCGCGACGTCAGAAGCCGTACTCGTCGAGCACCTTGCGGCGCTCGGACTCGAGCGTGGCGCGCAGGCTGTCGGCCACACGCGGCGGGCGGATCGACGCCCGCTCGAGCAGCTTCAGCTCGACCTCGAGCCGCGCGAGGAGGCGGCGGACCTGGTTCAGCTCGCGCTGGATGTCCTCCTGCACCTCCTCGAACGGGCGCGTGCGGGCCTCGAAGTGGCCCTCGGCACGCAGGATGTAGAACGACGTGCCCACCTGCACCGGGTGCTCGACGAGCGCCCCGCGCTCGTGGCCGAACGCGAAGGACTCGAACAGCTCCGCGCGCTGCCCGCGCTCGATGTCGAGCAGGCCGTCCTGCGCGCGGGCCTCGGCGTCCGGCGCCGCGAGCTCGCGGTAGACCGGCACCCAGTCCTCACCGGCGCGCAGGCGCGCCAGCGCCGCCTCGGCCTTGGCGCGCGCCGCCTCCACGGCCGCCTGGCGCGAGGGCGCCGCGAGGTCCGTCGGGATCACGAGCATGCGGAACAGCGCGTGCTCCTTCTCGTGGAACTGGTCGGGGTGGCCCTCCCAGTAGGCGCGGACGTCGCTCGGCGACACGAACACGTCGGCCATGGGCCGCACGCGCGGGTCGCCGCCCGTGAGGCCGAGCGCGCTGTACATGAAGCGCCGCGTGATGATCGAGCGGCGCGTCATCTCGTCGAACTCCTGGCGCGACATGCTGCGCTCGGCCAGGTACGCCTCGAGCGTGCCGCCGTTCTTCTGGAGCTCCCGGGCGCGCTTCGCGCGCTCCTCGTCGAGGTCGTCGCGCGTCACGTCCACGCCGAGCTGGACGGCCGCGGAGTAGACGATGCGGTCCATCAGGATGTCGAAGAGCGCACCCTCCTCGACCGCCGCGCGCTGCCGCGGGTCCTCGAGGCGCGCGAGCGTGGGGCCCTGCCGCAGCAGGACGTCGCGGTAGGTCACGACGGCGCCGTCCACGTACGCGAGCACGCGGCTCGACGAGTTCTCGTCGGGCCGGCGGCCGTCGGGGGCGGCGCGGGCGGCCTCGGCGGCCTCCATCTCGAGCGGGCGGCCCATCCTCTCGGGGTCCGAGATCTGCCCCTCGGGGGCCGAGGACGAGCACGCGCCGAGCGGCGCGGCGAGGAACAGGAGCAGCGGGAGGGCGCGCAGGTCGGGACGCATACCGCGGATGGTACGGGGCGCGCGCGACGCGCCGTCAGAGTTGGGTCGGGGTGCGGCGGGCCGGAGCGCCGCGGGCCGGCCCTCAGCGCCCGGGGCGCGCCAGCAGGCCGAGCACGGCGTCCACCAGCTCGAAGCCGGCGAGGCCCCGCCGCGGCAGGAGCAGGTGCGCGTGCACCTTGTCGAGCGGCCGCACGCGGTCGCCGAGGTGCGCGAGCCGCGACTTGACGCGCGCCGGATCCACGCAGCGCAGCAGGATGCGCTCCTCGCCGTCGTGGACGATCGGCGTCAGGCGCGTCACGCCGATGCGCTCGCCCGCGAGGCGGATGTACGCGAGCCGCGCGAGCAGCCGCACGGCCTCGGGCGGCGGCCCGAAGCGGTCCGCGCACTCGTCGAGGAGCGCGGCGACCTCCTCGTCGTCGCGCGCCGCGGAGAAGCGGCGGTAGGTGTCGATGCGCTGGCGGTCGTCCGGCACGTAGTCGCCCGGGATCGCCGTCGGCACGGGCAGGCTGACGTGGCACGCCACACGGAACGCCCCGCGCTCGCGCCGCACCTTCTTCACCGCGTCGGCCAGGAGCTGGCAGTAGAGCTCGTAGCCGACCGACGCGATGTAGCCCGACTGCTCCGCGCCGAGCAGGTTGCCGGCGCCGCGGATCTCCATGTCGCGCATCGCGATGCGGAACCCCGCGCCGAGGTCCGAGAGCTCCTCGACCGCGCGCACGCGCCGCTCGGCGTCGGTCGGCAGCGCGCCCGGCGGCACGATCAGGTAGCAGTAGGCGCGGCGGTCGTAGCGCCCGACGCGGCCGCGGAGCTGGTGCAGGTCGGCGAGCCCCAGCCAGTCGGCGCGGTCGATGAAGATCGTGTTCGCGTTCGGGATGTCGAGGCCCGACTCGACGATCGTCGTCGCGACGAGCACGTCGGCCCGGTGCTCCACGAAGTCGAGCATGCGCTCCTCGACGGCCGCGTCGGAGAGCTGCCCGTGGACGACCGCCACGCGCGCCTCGGGCACCAGCTCGCGCAGCTTGGACGCCGTGCCCTCGATCGACGCCACGCGGTTGTGGATGAAGTACGCCTGGCCGCCGCGCTCGAGCTCCGCGAGCAGCGCGTCGCGCAGGACGCCGTCGTCGGGCGCGATCACGCGCGTCTCGATGGGCCGGCGCCCGAACGGCGCGGTGGTGAGCGAGCTGATGTCGCGCAGCCCGAGCAGCGCCATGTGCAGCGTGCGCGGGATCGGCGTGGCCGTCAGCGTGAGCACGTCCACGGTCGCGCGCAGGTGGCGCAGCGCCTCCTTGTTGCGCACGCCGAAGCGCTGCTCCTCGTCCACCACGACGAGCCCGAGGTCGCGGAAGCGCACGTCGCCCGAGACGAGGCGGTGCGTGCCGATGACGACGTCCACGCGCCCCTCGCCGGCCGCGGCGACGATCTCGTCCTGCTCGCGGCCCGTGCGGAAGCGCGAGAGCACGGCGACGTTCACGGGGTAGCTCGCGAAGCGGTCGCGGAAGACGGCGCCGTGCTGCTCCGCGAGGACCGTGGTCGGCACGAGCACGGCCACCTGGCGTCCCGACATCACGCACTTGAACGCCGCGCGCACCGCGAGCTCGGTCTTGCCGAAGCCGACGTCGCCGCAGACGAGGCGGTCCATCGGCGTGTCGCGCTCCATGTCGCCCTTGATGGCCGCGAGCGCGGTGACCTGGTCCGCCGTCAGGTCGAACGGGAACGTCGCCTCGAACTCGAGCTGCTCGGGCGAGTCCGGCGGGAACGCGATGCCCGGCCGCGCGGCGCGGCGCGCGTGCGTCTCGAGCAGCTCCGCGGCGATGCCCTCGACCGACGCCGCGACCGCCTTCTTGCGCCGCTCCCACTCGCGTCCGCCGATCTTCGAGAGCTTCGGCGCCGCGTCGCCCGACCCGACGTAGCGGTGCACGAGCGACGCCTTGGTGACGGGCACGTAGACGCGCGCGCCGCCCGCGAACTCGAGCGTCAGGTGCTCCGTCGCGACGCCCTCGTGCTCCCGCCGCTCGAGTCCCTTGTAGACGCCGATGCCGTGGTCGAGGTGCACGGCCGCGTCGCCGATGCGCAGGTCGGTCCACTGCGGCGCGGGCGCGGCGGGGCGCAACGAGCCGGTCGGACGCGGAAGGCGCGTGCGCCCGAACAGCTCGTCGTAGCTGAGCAGCGCGACGCCGAGCTCCGGCACCTGGAAGCCGTGCGCGAGGCGCCCCTCCTCGACGGAGAGGCCCTCGCGGCCCGCGAGGCCGCTCTCGTCGAGCAGCGTCGCGACGCGGTGCGCCTCGCCGGACGTGGCGCAGAGCAGGCGCACGTCGCGGTTGCGCTCGAGCAGCGCGAGCACCGCCTCCTGGAACGTGACGAGGTCGCGGGCGAGGCCCGTCGCCGTGAGCAGGCGCGCGTTCGTCGCGCCGTCGGACTCGACGACCGGAGCGCGCGAGAGCCGCAGCGCGGGGAACGCGAGCTCGCGCAGGGCGAAGCGCGCGTACATCGTGCCGAGCTCCTCCTCGGGGCGCGCGCGCTCGAAGCGCGCGAGCCACGCGGCGGCCTGCTCCTCCTCGACGTGCACGCACAGCGCGCCCTCGGGCAGCAGGTCGGGCAGGAGCTTCGCGCGGCGCAGCGCGCGCACGCGCTCGGCGTCGGACGCGGCGCCGACGCCCGTCGCCGCCTCGGCGCTCAGCAGCGGCACGGTCACGACCTGCACCGGCTCGACGGAGCGCTGCGTCGCGGGGTCGAAGGCGCGCAGGCTGTCGATCTCGTCGCCGAAGAGCTCGACGCGCAACGGCGCGTCGCGGCCGCGCGGGAACACGTCCACGATGCCGCCGCGCTGCGCCCACTCGCCGGGCGCCTCGACCATCGGCACGCGGACGAAGCCCGCGCGCGTCAGGCGTTCGGCGAGCGCGGCGACGTCGAGCCGCTCGCCGGTCGCGAAGCGCAGCGACGACGCCGCGAGCTCCTCGGGACCGGGCACCGGCTGCAGCAGCGCGGAGAGCGGCGCGACGATCCACGTCGCACCGCTCCTCTGCGCGATGCCGAGCGCGACGTCGGTGCGCTCGCCGAGGCGCCCGCGCTCGCGGGCGCGCGCCTCGGGCGACGTCGCGTCGAACGCCGGGAACAGCGCGATCGCGGCGCGCTCACCGAGGAAGTGGCGCAGGTCCTCGACGAGGAGCGCGGCCTCGTCGGGCCCCGGCGCGACGACGAGCCGCGGACGCGGCAGCTCGTCGTCGAGCGCGGCGAGCAGCGCCGCGGCGGCGCTCCCGACGAGCCCGCCGATCTGCAGGCGTCCGCCCGCGGCGACCTGCTCGCGCGCGAGCCGCGCGACGCGCAGCCCGCGCAGCCCCGCGAGCAGGTCCACGCGCGCGGAGCCGCCCCGGGGCGCGGGCCCCCGCGCTCCCCTCCGCGCGTCGCCCACGGCGGACCGCTATCTCCTCGGCCGGCGCCGGCGCGGGGCCGGTCGCCGCGACTTCTCGCGCAGGATCTCCTGCAGGGCGCGCTTCGCCGCCGCCTGCTCGGCGTCCTTCTTCGTCTCGCCCCGCGCGGGGCGGAACCGGCGGCCGCCGACGACCGCGAGCACCTCGTACGTCCGCGCGTGGTCGGGGCCGCTGCGGCGCAGCACCTCGTAGCGCGGCGTCTCGCCGTACTCGCGCTGCGCCACCTGCTGCAGCACCGACTTGAAGTTCTTCGCGGAGCGGTCGGAGAGCGCCTCCTCGATGAACGGGTGCAGGATGTCGAGGATGTACAGGCGCACGGCCTCGTAGCCGCGGTCCAGGTACACGCCGCCGACCACCGCCTCGAAGACGTCGGCGATGAGCGACTTCGGCGGGCCGTCCTTCATCTGGATGCCGCGCCCGACCGCGAGGAAGTGCTCGAGGCCGAGGCGCCGCGCGGCGAGCGCGAGGCCGTCGGTGCTCACGACGTCGGACTTGACCTTCGTGAGCTCGCCCTCGTCGCAGTCGGGGAGCCGGTTGTAGAGGTACTCGCTGACGACGAGCCCCACCACCGAGTCGCCGAGGAACTCGATGCGCTCGTAGGACGGGCGCTCCGCACTCTTCACGCTGCTGTGCGTCAGCGCGTTCTCGAGGAAGCGGATGTCGCGGAAGTGGTAGCCGATCGCGCGCTGGCAGTCCTCGAGGCGCTCCGCGTCGAAGAAGTCGTCGACGTGGCGCAGCGCACCCGGCCGGTGCGGGTCGCGGCGCGACGGCGCCTCGCGGCGCCGCTCGCGCTGCGGCTCCGGCGCCGCGCGCGGTGCGCGGCGCTCGGGCGCGCGCTGCGGGTGGTCGTCGTCGGCCGCGGCGCGGGTGCTCGCGCGGCGGCGCTCGTGGGGCCCGAGGTCGCGCGCGTCGTCGTGCGCGTCGTCGTCGTCGCGGTGCGCGGTCTCGCGCCGCCCGGAGTCGCGGGCGTCGCGGCCGCGGCGGGGCTCGTCGGCGCGGGCGCGCGGCTCCGGCTCGCGTGCCGCCTCGCGCGGCTCGCGCCCGGCCTCGCGCGGCTCGCGCCCGTCGGTCGCACCGGCCGGTTCGCCGCCGTTGCGCCGGCGGCCGCGTCCGCCGCGGCGCCCGCGACGGCCGCGGCGACGGGCCGGCGCGTCGGCCGCTCCGCCCTCGCCTTCGTGCGCGGACTCGGTGTCGTCGGCGGACCGCAGCTCGACGGCGCGCTCGTCGTCGGCGACGCCGGCTCCGAAGCCGTCGTCGTCGGCGCGCGGCGCTGCGCGGCGCGCGGGCGCGGGGGCCGGAGCGGGCGCCGACGCCCTGCGAGCGGGTTCCGGCGCCGCGGCGCGGCGCGCAGGCGGCGGCGCCGCGGGCTCGGCGGCGGCCTGCGGCGCCGGCTCGACCGGTGTCTGGGCCGGGGCATCGGCCGCGGCGCGGCGCGGTGTCCGCGTGGTGCGGCGGCGGCGCGCGGGCGGCTGCTCGGTCGCAGCCTCGGTCGCGGTGTCCGCGGCGTCGTCGGCGGCGGCGTCGGCCGCGCGCGCAGCCGGGCGCCTTCGCGTGCGACGGGGCTTCGGGCGCGCGGGGGCGTCGTCCTCTCCCTCGGCGGGCGGAGCCGGCTCGGTCTCGGGGGCGGCAGGTTCCGCTGCGGCCGCGCGTCGGCCGCGTCCTCCCCGGCGCCGGGTGCGCGTGCGCTGCGCCGTTCCTTCGGCCTCGTGTGTCGTGTCCGCCGCGGTCACGTCCGCGGGGACCTCCGGCGAGCTCGTGGCCGCCGTGGGGTCGCTGGTCTGGATGATCGCCTCCGTGTCTCTCTGCGACGCGGGGCACTCGGGGCGCGCGCTCTCGATCGCGAGGGCGGGCGCGCCGGGCGGCCCGGTCCGGCCGGGCGGTCTCGCCCGTGGCCGCGGTGTCCGTCCGCCGACAGAGGCGGACGCGAGTTCATGGACCCGTCTGCACCGATAGGGGGTGCGCGGATGCTACCGGCCCGCCGCCCCTCGGAAACCGCAATTCGCGGCGCGTGGGCGCGTCGCGGCGGGGTTCAGCGAGGCTCCAGCCGACGGACGACGTCGTCGGCGGTGTCGAACTCCCGGTCGCGGCCGGCGCTGCGCAGCCACGCGAGCGCCGCCGCGCCGCGCTCGTAGCGCAGCGGCGTGCCCCACGGATCGAGGGGCGGCGCCTCGGGCAGCACGCGCGGGAACTCGCGGCTCGCGTAGTGCGTCGCGAGCAGGCGCTCGGCGACGGAGTCGAGCACGAACTCGACCTCCTCGTCCTCCGCGTGCACGCGCAGCAGCTCGTCGCGCCGGGCGCGCGCGTCCGAGAGCCCCGCCCGGGCCGACGCCAGCGCCACGGCGGCCATCCCGCCGACGCAGCACACGAAGAGCGCGCAGCCGGCGGCGGCGAGGCCGACCAGCCAGACCGCGCCGGTCGAGACCGTCGCGCGCGGGCGGCGGTCCGGGGAGTCGGGAGCGACGGAGTCCGCTGCGTCCGCACCGTCGGCCGCAGCGGCGTCCGCGGGCGAAGGGGCGGGGGACTCGGGCGCCGTCACGATCAGTGGCGCATGTGGCGCATGCCGGTGAAGACGAGCGCCGCGCCCGCGGCGTCCGCGCACGCGATGAGGGTGTGGTCGTGGCGGCTGCCGCCGGGCTCGATCACGGCCGTCACACCGGCTGCGAACGCGGGCTCGAGCGCGTCGGCGAAGGGCACGAACGCGTCGGCGGCGAGCACGGCGCCCTTGGCCGACTCCCCCGCGCGCAGCACGGCGAGGCGCGTCGCGTCCACGCGCGCGGGCTGCCCCGCGCCGACGCCGACCACGGCGCCGTCGCGCGCGAGCACGACGGCGTCGGACGCGGCGTGCTTCGCGACGATCCAGGCGAGGTCGAGGTCGGCGCGCTCGGCGTCGGTCGGCGCCCGCGCCGAGACGACGCGCACGCCGCCCTCGGGCACCACGCGCGTGTCGAACTCCTGCACGAGCGCGCCGCCGAGCACGCGCCGCACGTCGCGGTCGCGCGGACCGAGGTCCGCGGCGATGTCCCCCACCTTCAGCAGCCGCACCGCCTTGCCCCACGGCGCGCCGGAGGTGAGCACCGCGAGGGCCTTCGGGTCGAAGCCCGGCGCGAGCACGCACTCGACGAAGTTCTCGGGCACGGCCACGGCGCGCGCCGTCTCGACGTCCACCACGCGGTCGAACGCGAGCACGCAGCCGAACGCGCCCTCGCCCGCCGCGGGCAGCGCGCGCCGGAACGCGTCGGCCGCCGTCGGCGCGAGCGCGCAGCCGACGGGGTTCGCGTGCTTGACGACGACGACCGCGGCACGTTCGCCGGACAGCGCCCGCGCGAGATCGCGCAGGAGCCGCAGCGCGGCGTCGAGGTCGAGCACGTTGTTGAACGAGAGCTCCTTGCCCCACAGCACCTCGGCGCGCGCGACCGAGGGCCCGGCGGAGCCGCGCTGCGAGTAGAGCGCCGCGCGCTGGAACGGGTTCTCGCCGTAGCGCAGGTCGCGCTCCTTCTCGAAGAAGGGCGCGAAGAAGCTCGGGAAGACGTCGCCCGTCTGCGACGCGATGTAGTTCGCGATGGCCGCGTCGTACTGCGCCGTCATGCGGAACGCGCCGCGCGCGAGGTCGCGCAGGAGCGCCTCGTCGAGCGCGCCGCCGCCGGCGCGCAGCGCGGCGAGCACCTCGGCGTAGCGGCGCGGCGAGGTGACCACGGCGACGTGGCGGTGGTTCTTCGCGGCGGCGCGCACGATCGCCGGCCCGCCGACGTCGATCTGCTCGAGCGCCTCGTCGAAGGCGCAGCCCGGTCGCGCGACGGCCTGCTCGAACGGGTAGAAGTTCGAGCACACGAGGTCGATCGGCGCGATGTCGTGGGCCGCGAGCGCCTCCTGGTGCGACGGGACGTCGCGCTGCGCCAGGATGCCGCCGGAGATCTTCGGGTGCAGCGTCTTGACGCGGCCGTCGAGGATCTCGGGGAAGCCCGTCACCGCGGCCACGTCCACCACGCGCACGCCCGCCGAGCGCAGCAGACTGCCCGTGCCGCCGGTCGAGAGGATCTCGACGTCGAGCTCCGCGAGTCCGCGCGCGAAGTCCACGATGCCCGTCTTGTCGTGGACGCTGAGCAGCGCGCGCCGCACCTTCATGCGTCGTCCCCCGCCGCCTGCGGCGTGCCGCCGCCCTGCGTGCGCGCGCGCATCTGCGCCTCGATGAACTCCTGGATCTCGCCGTCGAGCACGCCCTGCGTGTCCGACGTCTGGTGGCCCGTGCGCAGGTCCTTGACCATCTGGTACGGGTGCAGCACGTACGAGCGGATCTGGTAGCCGAAGTCGATCTCGCCCTTCGCGCTGTACGCCTTCTTCAGCTCGCGCTCGCGCTCGATCTCGCGGTGGCGGTAGAGGCGCGAGACGAGCAGCGCCATCGCCGTCTTGCGGTTCTTGTGCTGGCTGCGCTCCGACTGGCACTGCACGACGATGCCCGTCGGCAGGTGCGTGATGCGCACGGCCGACTCGGTCTTGTTGACGTGCTGCCCGCCGGCGCCGCCCGCGCGGAAGGTGTCGATCTGGAGGTCCTTCTCGTTGACCTCGATCTCACCCTCCTCGAGCTCGGGTACGACGTCCACGGACGCGAACGAGGTCTGGCGGCGGTTGGCCGCGTCGAACGGCGACATGCGCACGAGCCGGTGCACGCCGATCTCGTTCTTGAGGTAGCCCGTCGCCCACTCGCCGGAGATCTTGTACGTCGCGCGGCGCACGCCCGCCTCCTCGGCGGGGATCTCGTCGGCGAGCTCGACGTCCCAGCCGGCGCGCTCCGCGTAGCGGATGTACATGCGCGCGAGCATCGCGGCCCAGTCCGCCGCGTCCGTTCCGCCCGCGCCGGCGTGCACCGAGAGGTAGCACGGCAGGACGTCGTGCGGGTCGCTCATCGCCATCTTGAACTCGAGGTCCGAGAGGGCGCCGAGCAGGCGCTCGAGATCCGCGAGCACCTCGTCGCGCGTGCCGGCGTCGTCCTCGCCGTCGGCCAGGTCGAGGAGCACGCGCGCGTCGGCGGCCTCGGCGGCGAGACGCGCCGCGGGCCCCACGCGGCCCTTCAGGTACTTGAGCTCCTGGACCGTCTTGCGGGCGCGCTCGGGGTCGTCCCAGAAGCCGGGCTGCCCCATCTGGTCCTCGAGCCCGGCGATGCGCTTCAGTCCGCCCGCGACGTCAAAGGGACTCCTGCAGGGAACGCAGCCTCGTCTCGAGGTCGATCATGCGGTCGTGCACGTCGGCCATGGGGTGAGCTCCTCGGTCGCACCGCCGTCCCGCGACGGGTCCGCGCGCGAGTGTAGCGACCGCTCGTCCGACGCCCCGCGAATGCGGGGGAGCGCCGCCGGGGCGGCCCGGCGACGCGAGCGCTCAGCGACGCGGCGCCTTCGCGGCGTCCGTCGGCGCGGCGCTCGGCGCCCCGCCTCCGCCGACGCGCACGCCCCACGCGGCGTTCGCCCAGGCGTCCGGGTCGTCGCCGAGGTCCACATGCGCCACGGCGCGCAGCGCGCGCCGCAGACGTCCGCGGCGCGACGGCTCGGTCTCGGTGCGGAACGCCTCGGCGAGGGCAGGGAGCGACGCGGTGCCGCCGATGCGCTCGAGCGCGCGGACGGCCTCCTGACGCAGATCCCACGGGAGCGGAGCCGTGACGAGCGCACGCACGCGCGGCTCGAGGCGCCGGAGGCGCTTGTCGTACACGGCCCGCAACGCCTGGATGCGTGCGGCGTCGGAGCCGTCGGCGAGCAGTGCCGCGCAGTAGACGGACGTGTCGCCGAGCCGCGCGTCGCGCAGGAGGCGCGCCGCATCGAGCCGCGCGGCGTCGCTGCCTTCGCGCAGGATCTGCTCGAGGGCCGGACGCGACCGCGGCCACGCGGCGGCCACGGTCTCCATCGCCGCCGCCCGCGCGCCCGCGTCGCACGACTCGAAGGCGCGGGCGATCGCAGCCTCCGCTCCCGCGTCCTCGCCGTAGTCCGGGGGCGCGCCCCCGACCCGCTCGCCGGCGCCGCTCGGTCTGCCGATCCGGATGGGCACCGTGGTTGCGTCCGCACCGGCCGCGGCGTCGCCCTCCGCTGCCTCCGCGGTCTCCACGGGGTCGTGGGAGGCGCCGTCCGCGCGCTTCGCGGAGGCGCCGCCGCCCGCACCGGCAACACCGCCCGAGGCCGCGTCGCCCGGCGCGTCCGAGCCCCAGACGAGCCGGCGGACCTCCGCCTCGATGCGAGCCTGGACCTGCGCGTCGTCCGCGCCAGGCGTCGAGCCCGCGCCCCGGTGGAGCGCGTCCGGCGCGGGCCGTCTGCGGACGACGGCCGCGGTCGCGACGCACAGGAGCGTGCCGACCATGGCCACCGCCGCCGGCACGAAGCGCCACGCTGCCTTCACGGGGCGGCGACCTCGCGCCAGCAGAGGATGCTCGTGGACGCGAGCGACGTGCTCGCGAGCGCCACGGCGGACGAGGAGTAGAGCAGATCCACCGTGCCCGCCAGCGTCAGGTCGGTGTCGATCGACTGCATCTCGGCGCCGACGAGCACCGCGCCGACGACCATCTTCGACGAGCCGCCGCCCGACATGCGGACGGTCCCGTCGACGAGCACGAGGCCCGTCCAGCGGAAGTTGCCCGTGATGACGAGGTCGCCGTAGACGATAAGGATCCCGGCGCCGTGGGAGTTGCCGGAGAGGTGCAGGTCGCCTTCGCAGACGACGACCTCGATGCCCGAGCTCGTGGCGCTGCCGAAGTCGCGGTTCGCGTGCGAGCCCGGCTCGAGGCGGATCGTCGCCGCCGACGCCGCGCCAGCCATCAGACCGGCGAGATCCACGAGCGGCGTCTGCGTCAGCGAGGGCGTGCCGTCGACGCCCAGGAACTGGTCGGTGACGAGCGGCGAGAGCTGCACGGCGATGTCCGCGACCGGCGCCGGCGTCGCGAGCGCGTGCAGCGCCGGCGAGAACGCGTCGAACGCGCCGTCGAGTCCGTGGTCGCGGCCGTCCACCTGGAAGCGGTTGCCGTTCACGTCGATGATCGGCGCGGGCACGTTCAGCGTGATGGCCGCCGTGATCGTGGGCGTGGTGACCGTGCGGCGCGTCACGACCTCGATCGCGCGTCGCGCGCCCCCCACCGTGCCCACGCTCGTGAGGACGACGAACTGGTCCTCGTCGGACTCGTCGACGCTCCCGTCGCAGTCGTCGTCGACACCGTTCGCGTCGCCCGCCGTGAACGTGACCGCGTACGTCCCCAGTCCCTCGAGGGCCGTCGGCGCGACGTCGCTCGCGGGCGCGGCGCCACCCGCCGCGCGGATCTCCGCGAGTGCCGCGTCCACGCCTGCCTCGGCCAGCAGGAACGCGCGCTGCCGGCGGACCTGCATCTCCGACTCGCGGCGGCGGCACATCGCCGGCATCAGAACGCTCGCGGCAATGACCGCACACGCGGAGAGCAGCAGCAGGACCGCGAGCAGCGTGCTGCCGCGGGTGCGTCGGGCGCGGCGCGGCGGCGTCATCGGGGCCCCCGGTCGCGCGTCGGCGCCGGTGCGTGCGCCGGCGCGATCGACGCGGCAGCGGCACCCGCCCGAGTTCTCGCCTCGCAGGGCGCGGCGCGCATCCCGCGCTACTCGTAGTCCGTCGCGATGAGCAGTCTCAGGAGGTCGTAGATCGGGTCGCCGACCGTGGAGGTCGTGCCGCCCGACGTGCCCGAGTCGGCGGAGCCGCCGCTCGAGAGCGAGTCGCCGACGAGCATCGGGTCCGCCGCGTCGAGCGAGGATCCGGCGGAGAGCGAGTCGCCCCCGGCGTCCGGTGCCGCGCCGCCCGTGTCGGCCGTGCCCGTGAACTCCGACTCGGTGTAGGTGACCCAGTTCAGCAGGACGCCGTCGGGCGTCGCGAGGTCTGCGGCCGTGGACGCGGACCCGTCGCAGATGCTCCGGTCGCCCACGATCGTCGCGAAGACCAGGGGTTCGTGGGTCTCGCCGTGGCCGAACGCGAGTTCCACGCGGACTCGGTAGAGCGGTGATGCCGCGCCCACCGGCGTGATGTCCGTCACATGGACCGCTGCCGTGGCGGGCTGCCCGCTGCCGTCGTCGACGGTGCGGGTCGCGCCGTCGAACACGTCGCGGAGCGTCGCCGGGTCGGCGGCGCGCACCTCCTCGACGATCGAGGCGAGTTCGTGCGCGGCGTGCGTCTTGCGTGCCGTGGTGCGGTCGAGGAGGGACGCGACGAGCACGGTCCCGACCGTCTCCACCAGCGCGAGCGCCAGGATGACGGCCGCGACGAGTACGTGGAGCAGCGCGGCGCCGCGCTGCCGCCTGGCGTGACGGAGCATGCCGGACCTCTCGGGACCGAACCGTCCCGGCGAATTCCCCGGTGCCTCGTCGGCAGTCCCCGCCGGTGACTTGAGCGAATTTCGGGAGAATCACTCCCTGAGGCGCGCCACCGCGTTTCCAGCCTCGATTCCGGTCGCGGTCACTTCGCGAACGGGTGGTGCACGTGGCGGCCGCCGTTCTGCGCGGCGAGGGCCGGGAGCAGCGGGAGCTCCTCCTCGCCGAGCGACACGGTGTGGATGCGCGCACGCCCGGCGTTGAGTGTCGTGACGGCCTCCACGATGCGCTCGACGTCCTTGATGCGGCCGCGGTTCGGGGCGCCGTCCGAGAGCAGCACGATGTCGTCCACGCCGGGGGCCGGGCTGCGCGCGGCCGGGCCGACGCCGAGCAGTCCGAGCGCCTGCTCGAGCGCGTCGTAGATGTTCGTGTAGGACTTCGTCTCCTGCTCGGGCAGGTACGCCACGAGGTCGAGCTTGTGCTGCGGCCGCGCGGGGAGCGGGCCGTCCCCGAACCACCACACGCGCTCGTTGAACAGCACGACCGCGAACGTGCACGCCGAGGAGAGTCCCTTCACGGCGTCCACGAGCTCCTGCTGCGCGCGGTCGCGGCGCGGCCCCCACATCGACTGCGAGAAGTCGATGACGAAGCACACGCGGCGGCCGGTCAGCGGGATGTCGAAGAAGCGCGCGAACGTCGGCCGGTCGCCGTGCGTGCGCTCGTCGCTCGTCTCCGTGGCCGGTGCGACCTCGGCCGCGGGGAGCGGCGCGGAGCCGCCGAGCCGCTCGTGCGCCTCGGGGAAGTGGAAGCCCTCGCGCTCCGCCTGCCACCAGTCCTCCCACGTGCGCGGCTCGCTGCCGTGGTCGAGACCCGTGAGCTGCACGAGCGCGTCGCGCGCCGCGGCGCGGACGGCGGCGTCGGGGTGACGGAGGCGACGCACGAGCGCGTCGGCGACGCGCACGTCGCGCTGGCCGGCGAGTCCGAGGCAGGCCCCGGCGGCCACGGCCCACGGCGGCGCGGCGTCGAGCAGCGCGAGGAGGTCGGCGCGACCGGCGCCCTCCGGGAGCGCCCCGAGCGCCTCGGCCGCGAGCGCCGCGGCGCGCGCGTCGCCCGTCGCGAACGCGAGGGTCGAGAGCGGACGGCGCGCGGCGTCGCCCGGCACGCGCGCGAACGCGGCGACGAGCGCCCGCGGCACGGACGCGTCGCGCTCGGCGGCGACGGCACTCACGAGCGGCGCGACGGCGTCCGCCGCGGCGATGCGCGCGAGGAGCGGCGCCGCGGCCGCGCGCACGGCCGGCTCCGGGTCGCGGAGGAGCAGCTTCTCGACGGTGCGCGCGACGCCGCGGCCGGCGGCGGCGAGGTCCTCGTCGGGCGCCGCGAGCAGCTCGCGCAGCGCGGCCTCGCGCCGCGCCGCGTCGCGCGCGCGCAGGTCGCGCAGCGCCCCGGCGGCGTCGCCGCGCGCGACGCCGGCGACGAGCGCGACGACGAGCAGCCCGACGAGCCTCCGTCCCATGGGGGCAGCATACGCGCGCCCGCCGGGACGTCGCGGCACGCCGACCGCCCGCGGGTACATTCCGGCCGTGAGGCGCCCCACCCCCCGCACCCCGCGCGACGACGACGAGCGCGGCCCCGCCGACCCGTTCGAGGGCATGTTCCGCGCCGACGGGACGCTCGACGCCGACGTCGTCGGACGCCGGCTGCCGTCGCTCGTGGACCTGCTCCGCCACGACGAGCGCTGCTTCGACCTGCGCGTCGACTTCGACGCGCTCGCGCGGCTGCTCGTCGGCGACGCGGGGGCGGCGCTGCGCGACGCGCCGTCCGAGGACGCGTTCGAGGACGCGCTGCGCGACTTCTCGCGCGAGGAGCTCGCGGGACTCGTCCCCGAACGCGACGTCGACGCCGCCGCGGGCGCGCTGCGCTCGATCGCGGACGACGCGGAAACGCCGCGCTCGCGGCGCCGCGCGGCGGCCGCGGGCGTCGCGCTCGCGAGCAGCCTCGCGGGCGAGGACGGCCTGCGCGGCCGCGGGCTGTTCGACCTCGTGCTGCGCGTCAGCCTCGAGGAGCTCCACGCGCAGGAGGCGCTCCGCCGCCGCGCCGCCGAGGAGGGCGCGCTCGAGGCCGGCGAGCTCGAGGAGTTCTGGCGCACGTACCCCGCGCTCCGCGCGCACTACGAGCGCCGCTACCGCCGCGACGTGCAGCAGGTGCTCGAGGCGCTCGAGGCCGACGTGCTGCCGCAGGCCGTCTCGATCGACCTCGCGCTGCGCGGTGCGAACGCGCTGCTCCGGACGGCCGCGCTGCGGCGCGAGGAGGGGCGCCCGCTCACGGGCGACGAGGCGCGCGACGTGCTCGGCCGGACCTTCGAGGACGACTTCCTGGACGGCGGCCGCGAGCTCGTGCTCGCGCGCTGGACGGCCGCCTGCGACGCGGCGCGGCGCGCGGGCGCGGACGACGCGGCGTCGCGGCGCACCGTCGAGGCGACGGCGCTCGCCGTGCGCCTCGGCGCACCGGGCAGCCCCGGCGGCGAGCTGATCCTCTTCCACGCCTACATGCGCGCGATCGTCGAGGGCAGCTTCCACGTGCGCGACGAGGCCGAGGCGCAGGTGGCGCGCGGGCTGTTCGCCGACAGCGGCCTGTCGGCCGACGGCGTGCTCGCGTACGCGCAGCACCTCGGCGTGCGCGGCGAGAGCGACGACCGCGAGCGCGTGCTCGTCGCGGGCATCGAGCTCTGGCCGCAGCACGAGGGGCTCCGCGCGGCGGCGATCGCGGCCGCGGCCGAGCGCGACGACGCCGCGCGCGGCGAGCGCCAAGGCCCGACCTACGACGACGCGGGCGAGACGTTCTCGGAGCTCGACGAGGACGACGCCGACGCGGACGACTCCCCCGCCGTGTGACACCCCCGTAACGACTCCCGACGAAGCTCGATCTCGCGCTGCCGCTGCGCGGCAGGTGTCCGCTACGCTGCGCGCAGGGTGTGGCGCGCGACGCGCAGGAGCGGACGGAAGGAGCGACGTGGCGAAGAAGCGGAGCGGGCCGGGTCCGGTCGCCGTCCTCGCGGTGCTCGTGGTGCTGCTGCTCGCGGGCATGGGCGCCGCGCTCGCCATCGTGCTCGGCGACGACCCGGACGCCGTCGCGCGGCCGGAGGGGCCGGGCGCGGGGACTGCCGACACGCGGCCCGAGGACGCCCCGCACGCAGACGGCGGCCCGGAGGACGCGGCACCCGAGGTCGTGGCGTCGTCGAACGGGGGCGCCGATGCGAGCGTTGCGGCGACGCTGCGCGGGCGGCTGCGCAACTACCGCACGCGCGAGCCCGTCGCGGGCGTCGCCCTGACGCTGCTCGTGCCGCCCGCGGCCGAAGGCGCGAAGGCGGTGCAGCTCGCCGCCGCGAGCGAGGCCGACGGCGCGTTCCGGTTCACGGGCCTGCCGCCCCGCGGCGGGTACCTGCTCGCGGGCGCGCTCGAGCCGTTCGCGCCGCTCTCGCGGCCGGGCATCGACCTCGCGCCGTCGCAGGTCCGCGACCTCGGGACCATCTGGCTCGACCTGCCCGTGGACCTGCCCGTGCTCGTCGCCGACCTGACGGGGGCGCCGGTCGCGGAGGCGCACGTGTGCGTGTTCGCGACGTCCGTCGGCGCGGCGAGCGACGACGAGGAAGCGCCCGACACGGGCGCGTCGGGCGTCGCGGCGCCGGCCGCGCCGACGGCGGAGGCGCAGACCGACGCCGCAGGGACCGCGACGGTCAAGGGACTCCTGCCCGGCTGGTACCTCGTCAGCGCGACGGCCAAGGGCCACGGGCGCGCGGGCCGCGCGAACGTGCTGCTCGCGCCGGACGCGCGCAGCGAGACGCTGCGCCTGCTGCTGCCGCTCGGGCACGCGCTCGGCGGGCGCGTCACGGACGCCGCGGGCGCCCCCGTCGCGGCCGCGCGCGTCATCGCCGCGCCGGACGCGAGCCGGCACCCCGCGCTCGAGAGCACCGAGGCGGCGACCGACGCGGACGGCCGGTACGCGCTGGAGGGGCTCGCGGCGGGCAACTACACGCTCTACCTCGCGCAGGAGGGCCGGAGCCTCGTCGCCGGCGGCGCGGCGCGTGTGCCCGACATGGAGCGGCTCGACATCCGCCTGCGCCCGACCGCGACGCTCGTCGGGACCGTGACCGACCGCGACGGCGGCGGCATCGCCGACGCCGAGGTCTCCTACGCGCCGCAGAGCGGCGTGGAGCTCTCGACGCGCACCGGGCCCGACGGCTCGTACCGCATCGAGGGCGTGCCCTCCGGCCCGTCGCAGTACTTCCGTGTGCGCGCCGACGGCTTCGTGCCGTACCCCGACCCGACCGTGCCGCAGCAGGGCTCCGGCGAGAGCGTGCGCGAGGGCGCGGAGGTGCGCCGCGACGTCACGCTCGAGCACGGCGTGCGCTGCGACGTCACGGTGCTCGCGTCGCCCGACGACGCCCCGGTCGAGGGCGCCACGATCGAGCTGCGCATGGTGCAGATGTGGGGCGGCGACGGTCGCCCGTGGAGCGCGACGACCGACGAGTCGGGCGTCGCGAAGTTCCCCGGCGTCTCACCCGGGACCTACATGGTGATGATCGCCGCGCCCGGCTACGTGCAGCCGGGCATGCCGGCGGGTGCGCAGCAGCTCCTCGGCAACGCGCAGGCGGTGCCGGAGGCGTGGCGGCTCGACCTGACGCAGGACCTCGCGCGCACCTACCGCGTGGCGCGCGGCGTCAGCGTGCGCGGCATCGTGCGCGACGCGTCGAACCAGCCGTACGCCGGCGCGCGCGTGACGGTGACCGGCTCCGCGCCGCTCGTCCCCATCTTCACGGACGCCGAGGGGAAGTTCCGCGTGGACGCCGTCGGCGCGTCGCGGCGCGCGGTGGCCTCCGCGACGGCGCCCGGGCTGCCGAGCGGCTCGTCCGAGCCCTTCGTCGTCGAGGAAGGGCGCGACGTTAACGACATCGAGATCAAGCTGGTCGCGGGCGCGACCGTGACCGGCCGCGTGCGCTCGCAGGACGGCAGCGCGCTGCAGGGCGCGTTCGTGCGCTGGATGCGCGGGCAGTTGAGCGACGGGAACTCGTGGCAGTTCCAGCGCTTCGAGTCCGCGGAGCGCTTCCCCGTCGCCGCCGACGGGACGTTCACGATCACGGGCGTCCCCGACGGGGCGCTGACGGTCCGCGCCGACGCCGACGGCTGCCTGCCGCAGTGGAGCCGCGGCGCGAACGTCGAGTCGGGCCGCGACGTCGGCGGCATCGACCTGATCCTGCAGCCCGCCGTGGAGATGCGCGGGCGCGTGGAGCGGATGGACGGCACGCCGGTCGTCGGCGCGCGCATCAACGCGAACTACAGCGGCGAGAGCGCCGAGAACCGCTCGTGGGGCGGCTTCGTGGGCGCGATCCCGGGCGACCCGAACGCGCAGAGCGACGAGAACGGCCAGTTCGTGCTGCGCGGCCTGAAGCCGGGCATCTACTGGCTCTGGGCCGCGGCCCCCGGCAACGCGCCCGCCTGGCAGGGCGACGTCGCGACCGGCACCGGCGAGGTCCTGCTGAAGCTCGGCCGCGCGGAGTCGATCGCCGGCGTGGTGCTGACGCCCGAGGGCGCGCCGCTCGGCGGCGTGCCGGTGCGCGCGCAGCCCGCCGAGGAGGCGCGCGCGCAGCGCGGCAACTGGTGGGGCTGGGGCAATCAGGTCTTCACGGCGCCCGACGGCGCGTTCGAGTTCCAGGACCTGCCCGAGGGGATCTTCGACCTGACCGTCTCCGCCAACTGGGTGTGGGGCCGCGACGCGAACGTGCGCGAGACCACGGAGCAGGGCGTGCGCACGGGCCGCACCGACGTGGAGATCCGCGTGCAGGCGGGCAACGTCATCGCGGGTCGCGTGCTCGACCTGCAGGACCACCCGGTCACGAACGGCTGGATCAACGCCGTCCCCGAGTCGGGCGGCAACAACTGGCAGAGCCAGCGCTGGGCGCGCATCGCCGCCGACGGCTCGTTCAAGATCTCCGGCCTCGCGCCGGGGGCGCACACGGTGTCCGTGTACGGCTCGTTCATCGGCGAGCCGGCGCGCGGCGTCCCGACGGGCAGCGACAACGTCGAGCTGCGCGTGCGCAGCGGGCTGACGATCTGCGGGTACGTCGTGGACACGCGCGGCATCGCGCTCGCGCAGGGCTTCAACCTGCAGACGCGCAAGGCGGGCACCGAGCAGTGGCAGTGGTCGCAGGTGTTCGCGCCGGGCGACGGCTCGTTCGTCGTCGTCGGGCTGGAGGACGGCTCGTACGACCTGAAGTTCCAGGCGAGCCCCTGGGCGCCCGCCGAGTTCGCAGCCGTCCGCGCCGGCGAGACCGCGCTCGAGGTCGTGATGCGCGAGGGCCGGGAGATCGCGGGCAGCGTGGTGAACGCGCGGGGCGAGCCGGTCCGCGCGAGCGTGCAGGCATACCAGATCAACGTCCCGGGCGGCGCCACGCCGGCCCAGTCGTCGGCCCGGGCGGACGGCTCGGGCGTGTTCACGCTGGTCGGCCTGCCGGACGGCGACTACCGCCTGAACGTGCGGGCGAGCGGCTACGCGCCCGCGGCGCTCGGGAACGTCCGCGCCGGCGCAGCCGGGCTGCGCATCGTCCTCGAGGAGGGCGTGAACGTCAGCGGCACGTGCAAGTGGGAGAACGGGGACGCCGTCGAGAACGCGCGCCTCCAGCTCGCGGGCGAGGACGGCAGCGCCGTGGCGTGGGCGCGCGTCGCCGGCGACGGCACCTTCACGTTCGAGCACGTCCCCTCCGACGGCACGTGGACGCTCTCCGGCAACTGGTGGGGAAACGGCCGGAGCACGACGATCCGCCACGAGGGCGAGGTCCGCTCCGGCGCGACCGACGTGGCCGTCGTCGTCCGCTGACGCATCGGCGCAGCGCATGCCCGCGGCCGCCCGCCGCGATGCGTGCCGACCGCGCTCCTTACGATAGAGTAAGGAGCACCGCACAGGAGTAAGCCATGCCCACGGCCACGCTCACGAGCAAGGGTCAGGTCACGATCCCGACCGAGGTCCGCAGCGCCCTCGGCCTCAAGCAGGGCGACCGCCTGGAGTTCGTCGTGCAGGACGACGGGACGTGCCTCGTCCGCCCGCGCACACGGACGCTGCACGAGCTCGTCGGGAGCGTGCGCTCGGAGCGTCGCGCCACGCTCGCCGAGATCGACGAGGCGATCCGCGCCGGATGGGCGGGACGGTGATCGGCGTCGACACGAACGTCCTCGTCCGCATCCTCGTCGCCGACGATCCGGACCAGACCGCGCGCGCGGTGGCACTCCTGACGCGCGCGGACGCGGAGGGCGCGCGGCTGTTCGTCCCGCAGATCGTCCTGGTCGAGACCGCCTGGGTGCTGCGGACCTGCTACGGAGTCGGGCGCGACGAGATCGCGCGCGTCGTGGGCGAGCTGCTCGGCGCGGCGCCCGTCGAGGTCGAGGGCGCCGACCGCGTCGAGCGCGCACTCGGTGCGTTCCGCACGGGTCGCGCCGACCTCTCGGACTACCTGGCGTACGAGGCCACGTGCAGCGCGGGCGCGCAGGCGCTCGCGACGTTCGACGAGACCGCGCAGCGCGAGAGCGGCTTCGTGCCGCCCGACCCCGACCGCTGGCCCGACGACATCACGCTGCGCGAGGATGCGCCGCGGTACTCCCGCCGCCGGCGCAGAGTCGGCGCGCGCGCGTAGCCCCGCCGCGCGGGCTCAGGGGAGCGCGCGACAGTCCGAGACGCCCAGCGCCGAACGCACGAGCCGCGGCTTCACGAGGCCCGCGCGCTCCGTCTGCTACCGCCCCGACGTCCCCACCGCGGTCCGGATCTCCGCGATCGCCGCGTTCCGCGCCGCCGGGTTCCACCCGCCGTCGAACGGCACGCGCACTCCGAAGAGGCGCCGGAGCTGCCCGTACGCGTAGTCCCGCTGCCAGCGCTCGTTCGACGACAGCGCGCCCAGGAACTCGTTCACGGCGCCCTCTGCGACGTCGCGCGGCGAGCGCGCGTACGCGACGAGGCGCACACCGAGGTCCGAGTCGGCGCGGCCCGCCTCGAGCACGCTGTCGCGCAGGTCGCGCGGCAGACTGCGCGCGGCGTCCATGCCCGCGCGGCGCACGGCGGCGTCCGCGTCGTGCGCCGCGAGGTCGGCCGCGCGCTGCGCCGCGGCGTCGAGTGCGCCGCGGTCCGCGTCCTTCGCGCGCCGGAACGTGTCGAGGTGCGAGAGCGCGCGAGAGAGCGCGATGGCGCGCACGCCCGCGTCCACGTCGGCGAGGCCGCTCTCGAGCGCCGCGAGGGGCATGGCGCGGTCGGCCGCGAGGATGCGCAGCGCCTGCGCGCGCACCGCCGGGTCGCGGTCGTCCTGGAGCGCTGCGATGCGCTCGAGCGCATCGCGGTCCGGTCGCGTGCGCGACAGCGCCTCGAGCGCGATGCGGCGCTCGTCGGCGGAGCCCCCCGCGTTCACGGCGATGTCCACGAGCTGCGCGAGGGCCGCGGGGTCGCGCGCCGTGCGCGCGACGGCGCCGAGCAGCGAGCGTCGCACCTCGGCGTCTGCCTCGGACGAGAGCAGCGTCGCGATCTCGCGCATCCACGCGCCGCGGTCGCGCAGGGCCGCGACGCCCTCGGCCAGCACGCGGCGGATCTCCGGGTCCTGCTCGTTCGTGAGCGCGGCGATGAGCTCCTCGGGCATGCGGTCGCGGTGCGGCGGGCGCACGAGCGCCTCGGCCGCGAGCAGGCGCACGTCCTGCGGGAGCGACGTGTCCGCGTAGAGCTTCTCGAGCGAGGTGCGGACCTCGTCGCCGCCGACGCCGCGGAGCGCCTTCAGGGCCGCCGCGCGCCGCGCGGGGTCGGAGCCGTCGAGCGCGAATGCCACGAGTTCCTGCGGCGTGTACGGCCGTCCGTCGGGGCCGAGGAGCGCCGCGGCGGCGGGCGCCGCGGGCGGCTCCGCCTGCTCGGGCGGCTCGCCGTCCGGGTCGGGCGCCGCGCTGACGTGGCGTCGTCCGCGCAGCGCGCTCTCGAGCGACTCGATGCGCGCCGCCGCCGCCTCGGCGTCGTACACGACGACGCGCCCGTCGGCGTCGCGCACGAGCACCTCGACGCTCGACGCGGGCGCCGGCTCGACACCCTCGTCCGCGCTCTCGGCGACGAACACGCCCACGACGACGCCGACGCACACGAACACGGCGGCGCCGGCCAGGAGCACGAACACCTTCACGCGCGGGAGCCTACCAAACGCTCGTTCCCGGGACGGCCACGAGCGGACGGTCGCGCCGCGCGAACGCCGGGTCCGGCTCGCCGCGACGCTCGTGCGCGCCCAGGAGCCCGCGGCGGAACGGCGCGAAGAAGGACCGCTTCCGCACGATGCGGTCGCGCAGCACGAGCGCGTCCATGTCGGTGCCGAGGAAGCAGAGCAGCGCGTCGAGCGGCGTCTCGACGATCGGCTCGCCCTTCACGTTGAACGACGTGTTCACGAGCACCGGCACGCCGGTCAGATCCTCGAACGCGAGCAGGAGCGCGTGCAGGTGCGGGCGCTGCTCGGCCCGCACCGTCTGCAGGCGCGCGGTGCCGTCCACGTGCACGATCGCGGGGATCTCGGCCGCCTTCTCGGGCCGCACGCGGCGGATGAAGAGCATGTGGTCGCTCATCGGGCCCGGCTCGAACCAGTCGTCCACGCGCTCCGCGAGCACCGCGGGCGCGAACGGCCGGAACGCCTGCCGGTGCTTGACGCGCGCGTTCAGCCGCTCCTTCGCGTCGGGGCTGCGCGGGTCGCAGAGGATCGAGCGCTGGCCGAGCGCGCGCGGGCCGAGCTCCGCGCCGCCCTGGAGCCAGCCGACGACGCACCCGTCGGCGAGCAGCCGCGCCGTGTCGCGGGAGACGTCGGCGGCGCGCCGCGAGCGCACGAACGGACGGAACGGCGCACGCGCGAGCGCGGCGGCGACGTCCGCGTCGTCGTACGTCACGCCGAGCGCGTCGCTCGCGAGCACGTGACGCCGCGGCTCGCCGCGCACCGCCAGCTCGCCGTAGAGCGCGCAGCCGAGCGCGATGCCGCTGTCGCCCGCCGCCGGCTGCACCCAGATCTCCTCGAACGGCGTCTCCGCGAGCAGGCGCGTGTTCGCCACGCAGTTGAGCGCCACGCCCCCCGCCATCACCAGCCGGCGCTTGCCCGTCCGCTCGTGCAGGTCGCGGGCGCGCGCGATCAGCGCGTCCTCGAGATCCGTCTGGACGCGGAAGCAGAGGTCGCGCCACTCCTGCTGGTGCGGACTCTCCTCCCACGCCGCACGCGCGGCCTCGCGCGTCGTCGCGCCCTCGGGGGTCACCCACGGGTGGCACAGCCACTCGGGCCACGAGGGGGCCGCCCACGTACGTCCGTTCCGGAATCCCATGAGCGGCGCGAGGTCGTCGCGCGGACCGCCGAACGCCGCGAGCCCCATCACCTCGCCGCACTTGTTCCAGTCGCCGAAGACGTACTCGCTGACGCGCGAGTACGTCGCGCCGAGCCCCTCGAGCTTCGTGAAGTCCTCGGAGAGCACGCCCGGCTTGGCGCGCAGCCACTCCTTGCCGACGCAGCGGATGTGCGTGCCCTCGAACACGTAGTACGACTCGGCCTCGCGGTCCGCGGGGTGGCCGGTGTCGTCGGCAGGCAGCTCCTCGACGACGTCGCGCCGGTGGCTGCCGACGCCGTCGACGACCATCACGGCGCCGTCGTCGAACGGGCTGACCGCGAACGCGCTGTAGGCGTGCGCGAGATGGTGCGAGACGGTCACGGCGTTCCGCGCGCGGAAGAACGGCGAGCGCAGCGCGGTCGCGCGCTCCGTCGCCGACAGGTGCAGCCCGTGGAGGCGCGACAGGAGGTCGTGCTCCATCTCGGGCAGGTGCAGCGCGTACGAGTTCTGGACGACGAGGTCGACGTCGCCCGGCTCGATCCCCGCGGCGCGCAGGCAGTAGCCGATCGCCACCTCGGGCGTGCCGCCGGCGTTCTTCTCGCGCGTCACGCGCTCCTTGGCGATGCCGACGATCGGCACGCCGTCGCGCAGGAGGACCGCGCTGACGTCGTGGTCGTACTTGTTCACGCCGAGGACGTGGCGCGGGCTCACGGGCGCGCATCATCGGGCAACGCGCCGCGGATGAACAGCGCCGCATCGGCCGGGCGGGACGGGGCGTCGCGCCTCGGGTAGCCTGCGCGCGATGCCGTCGCTCGCCGCCGCCGTGGGACTCCTCGAGGAGGGCCGCATCGAAAGCGCCGCCGAGGCGCTCGGTGCGCTCGCGGGGCCGTCGCGCGAGGGCGTCATCGCGCGCTTCCGCCACGCCGAGTGCCTCTCGCGGCTCGCACGGCACGAGGAGGCCGTCGCGGCGGCGCGGCGCGCGTTCGAGGACGCGCCGCAGTCGTCGGCGGCCGGCCTGTGGCTGGCGCAGACGCTGGCCGAGGCGGGACGCGACGCGGAGGCCGGGCAGTTGAAGTTGCCGACGACGGACGTCGAGTCGCTCGAGCCGCTCCGCGCCGGCTTCGCCGCCCTCGCGCGCGTCGCCGCGGGCGACCGCGGCGACGCCGACGCGACCGTGAAGACGATCCTCGAGACGCGGCACGGTCCGCTCTACTCGCTCGCGCTGCGCCGCGCCGAGGCACTGCGCCTCGCCGACGCGGGGCACCGCGGGCCGGACCTCGTGACCGTCTACGGCCGCATGCAGTGCCGCTTCGAGATGGAGTGCGACCGGCAGACCGAGCACCCGTCGCGGCCGGAGATCCCCGCGGGCGGCTTCCGTGCGCTGCCCGGCGACCACGGCTCCGCCGCGGGCTACGTCGTCGGTGCGCTCGTGCGCACGGCGGTGAGTCTCTCGGGCGGCGAGCGCACGCTGCGCGCGATCCGCTGGGTGCACCTGCACCACGCGTGCGGCGACCACACGGAGCTCGCGCGCGCGCTGCGCGCCGCGTGCCCGCACTCGGCGACGCTCGACGAGGCCGAGATCGAGCTGCTGCTCTCGCTCGGCCGGCTCGACGACGCGCGCAAGCTCATCGCGCGCGTCGCCGCCGACGCCGGGGACGACGCCGCGGGCGAGCTGGCCGTGCTGCGCGCGCGGCTCGCGTTCCTCGAGGGCGGCGCGGCGCGCGCCGACGACTTCGCGGGCGGCGACGACGCGCGCCTGCGGCTCGGCCAGATGTGCGCGTGGCTCGACACCTGCGCGGCGCTCGTCGCCGGCGACGAGCGCGCCGCACGCACCGCCGCCGACGCCACCGCGGACACCTCGAAGCGCGAGTTCGTCGAGGCGGCGCTCGAGCGCTGGAAGACGCCCCCCGCCGCGTAGCAGCGTTCAGCAGCCAGCAGTCAGCAGTCAGCAGTGGGGACAGGGCTGCCTTTTTGCCTTTTCGACCCCCGCCCAGACTCGCGACCGGCCCGCCCAAGGCAGAGTGGCTGCCCTGTCCCCACGGTTGAGGGGCGGGTGTCGGCGACGGATCGACGCGGACTCAGCGCCGGCGCGGGTGGACTTCTTCCAGAGCGCGCCGCGCGCGGTCCAGGAGGTCGCCGCCCGCGGGCGCGAGGTCGTGGTCCTCGCGCGGGTCGGCGCGCAGGTCGTAGAGCTCCTCGCGGCCGTCGTGCGCGCGGACGTAGTGCAGGTCGGCGTCGGCGTACGAGCGCAGGCCGACCAGCGCGCGGCCGATCTCGGCCTGCGGGAAGAGCGCCCGCACCTCCTGCACCTGGAAGTCGGTCATGCGGTCGAGGGCCGCCCACGTGCGGCGGCCGGGCACGTCGTGGAGCAGCGAGCGGCCGTCGGCGCGCACGGGCTGCGTCAGCCCCGCGATCTCGAGCAGCGTCGGCGCGACGTCCTCGACGCGCACGAGGTCCTCGACACGCGCGCCCGCGGCGACATGGCCGGGCGCGACGACGAGCAGCGGCACGTGCAGCAGCGTGCGGTGCAGCGAGAGCTGGTGGTCGAGCAGCCCGTGCTCGCCCAGGTTCTCGCCGTGGTCGCCGACGACCACGACGACGGTGTCGTCGAGCACGCCACCCTCGCGCAGCCCCTCGACGAACGTGCGCAGCTGCCGGTCGAGCGTCGCGATCTCGGCGTCGTAGAGGTCTCCGAGCAGCGCGATGCGGTCGTCGCGCACGCGGTAGAGCCCGAAGTTGTGGCCGACGAACACGGGGAAGCGGAAGAGCCGCGCCCACGTGACCTCCGCCGCGTCCGTGCCCTCGCGGACGAAGCGCGCCTGCACGTCCTCGGCGGGCTCGTACGGCAGGTGCGGCTCCATGTCGTTCACGAAGAGGAAGAACGGCTCCTTCTTCGCGTGCCGCTCGCGCGCCCACTCGGCCGCGATGCCGTGGCCCTTCGACGACGGCGGGAACGAGACGACCTCGAGCTCCTCGGGCAGGCCGTAGCCGCCGCCCGGCGCGTCGGAATGGACGACGGGCCGCCGCTCGCCGCGCCACAGGTCGTGCCACGTGTCGAAGCCCTGGTCGAGCGCGTTGCCGCGTCCGACGTTCGGGTTGTTGCTGACGCCGCACGTCGCATACCCGGCCGCCTTGAAGCGCTCGGCGAGCGTCTCGGCGCTCGCGTCGAGGAACGGGCGGTTGTCGCGCAGGTAGCCGTGGTTCTCGGGGCGCAGCCCCGTGAAGAGCGACGCGTGAGCGGGCCCCGTCCACGACGACGGACTCCAGCAGTTCGTGTACGCCGTGCCGCTCCGAGCGAGCTCCTCGAGGTAGGGCGTCGTCGGGCGGCCGTAGCCGAGGAACGAGCAGCGGTCGGCGCGGGTGGTGTCGAGGACGATCAGGAGCACGTTCGGGCGTCGCGCCGACGCGCCCGTCGCAGGAGGCGCCGCGGGCTCCTTCTTCGAGCCGTCGCACGCCGCCATGAGCAGAACGGCCGCGAGCACTGCGGGCGCAAGCGCGCGCCCCCCGCGGGCACGCGCTCCGGGAGACGTCATATGTAGCCGAGCTCGGCGAGCTGCCTGCGAACCTCCTCGTACTCTCGCTGCAGCTCCTGCAGATCCTTGACGCCCTCCTTCTTCAGGAGCTCGCGTTCGAGGCGGCGTGCGTCGTCCGGGCGCTCGCGGATCACGTTGCGCAGGGCCTGGGGATCGGCGCGCAGGTCGAAGAGCGACGCCACCCCGGTCGTGCGGTGGTAGACGAAGCGCAGGCCGTCGATCTCGACCTCCGCGGTCGGCGGCGGCAGCGCCGGCTCGTGCGCGGCGTCGTCGCCCGCACCTCCGAACAGGAGCACGGCCACCGCCGCGGCGACGACCACGACGACCGCCGCGACGACGACGCCGAGCGTCCTTCCGCGCACCCATCGGTTCCGCATCGCGTGCACGAGAAGAGCCTACCGCCCGGGGCCGGGCCGTGGACGGGAAGGCCGGGGCCGCCCCCGCCGCGTCGCGCCCGCCCCTCAGGCGGGGACGCCGAGGCTCGTCAGGTAGACGACGGCCTGGCTCTCGGGGATGCCCAGCGCGCGGCTCATCTCGTCGTCGTAGTAGCCGCCGCAGCCCGACACGCCGAGGCCCTCGCGCAGCGCCGCGAGGTTGAGCCGCTCGCCGACGTGGCCCGCGTCGAGCGCGATCAGCCGGTAGACGCGGTCGCCGAGGCGCTCGACGGCGCGCGTGAGGTCCACCGTGTGGACGAGCACGGCACCCGCGTGGACGAAGATCTGCTGGCCGAGTCCGAGGTGCAGCATCTCCGCGGCGAGGTTGCGCCGGATCAGCTCGACGAGGCGCCGCGAGCCGGGCTCGTAGAGGTAGCAGCCGGGCGGCAGGCCGACGACGTCGAGCGCGACGACGTACGTGCGGAGCAACTCGGGCACGAACAGCGTCTGCGCGGGCGGTTCGGTCGCGAAGGCGAGCGCGCGCAGGAGCGGCACGCGCGGCAGCGGTGCGGCGCGGAACTCGCGCGTGCTGCGGCGCGTGGCGATCGTCAGCCCGAGCGGCTCGTCGTCGTTCCAGCGCGTCACGTCGTCGGCGCCCGCGATCTCGAGCGCGCCCTCGTGCGCGGGCGGCGCGGCGCGCGGCGCGACCGGGTCGGCGTCGGCGTCGAGGCGCCCGGCGAGGTGCAGCGCGGCGATGACGCGCTCGGGCGCGTCGCGCGGCAGGCGGTCGGTGACGGCGTTGACCGCGCGCCGCCACTCGACGGTCGGCGAGCGGCGGAGCGGCACGGCGGGGAGCTCGTCCGCGGACACCTCGGCGACGAGCGGCACGACCGCGAGCACGCCCTCGTCGGTCGGGTCGAGCCCGAGCATCTGCTCGAGCAGCGCGTCGCGGAAGCAGCCGAGCGGGAGCGCGGCGAGCCCCTCGGCCGGCGCGTACGCGACCAGGTTGCCGAGCACGTGGCCCGTGTCGAGCAGCGCGCGCCGGTAGCCGCGCTCGCGGTAGCGCCACGAGCTGCGGTACCAGACGGCCGTCAGCACGACCGCTGCGTCGCAGGTCTGCGCGGCGGGGTGGCCGAAGAGCGCCGCGCGCAGCGCCTCCGACGGCTCGCCCTCGCGCACGCGGACCAGCGAGTGGTCGAGGAGCTGGTAGCCATACGCGCCGGGGGCGAAGCCGGGCACGTCGCGCACGACGACGTACACCTCGGTCGGGTACATCGCGCCCGCCGACGGCGCCGCACGGTAGTGGTGCAGCCCGCCCGGCATCTGCGCGATGCGCGTGCAGCCGTTCGTGTGCCAGAGCAGGCGCGCGAGGCGCTCCGCGTCCACCCGCCCCGCCGCGGCGCCCGGATACGACGGCGCCTCGCCGCCCGCGCGTCCGATCGGCAGCCCCGTCGCGGGCAGGAGCAGGCGCGCGCCGTGCAGCTCCTTGAACGGCACGGGCTGGCCGGCCCAGTCGAGGTGCGGCCGCTGCGTCGCCTCGCGACGCAGGCTCTCCTCGCTGTACTTCGTCTCCTCGTGATAGCGCTCGGCGATCGAGGACTCGAACGGGGCCAGGGAGTTCACGGGGGTAGCCTCGCACACGCCGCCGCGCAGGGGGCGCATATCAGGCGGAGCGCGGGGTCTCCGACGCGCGGGCCGTGATCTCGCGCACGAGGGCGAGCTGCGCGAGCGCCGCGACGCACGCGGTGTCGGTGCGCAGCGTCGCGTCGCCGAGCGACACGGCCGCGAAGCCGGCGGCGCCGAGCAGCTCGACCTCGAACGGCAGGAGCCCGCCCTCGGGACCGACGACGAGCACCACGCGCGCGTCCCGTGCCAGGCCGACTTCGGCGAAGCTGCGCGGCGCGCCCGGGTGCGCGACGAGACGCAGTGCGCCGGCGGCGAGCGCGGGCAGCTCGTCCTCGACGAACGGCCGGAACAGCGGGGCGACGGTGACGCGCGGGAGCCGCGTGCGGCGGCCCTGCGCGAGTCCCTCGAGCAGGAGCGGACGGTGGACGCGGGCCTCGAGCACGTCCGCCGTCAGGTACGGCTTCGCGACGCGCCACGTGCGGAGCAGCACGAGCCGGTCGACGCCGAGCGCGGCGATCTGCGGCAGGAGCCGCGCGAGCATCTTCGGACGCGGGATCGCGAGGACGAGGTCGACGGGCGCGCGCGGCGGCGGCGCGCCGTCGAGCTCCGCGTCGAGCACGACCTCGCCCTCGCCGACCGCGACGAGCGTCGCCGTGCCGACGGGACCCTCCAGCACTCCGACGCGCAGCGTGTCGCCGGGCGCCGCGCGGAGCACCTCGCGCACGTGGCGCGCGCGCGAGCCGTCGACGCGGAAACGCGGCCCGGCCACGCGCTCGTGCTCCTCGAGCAGCAGCAGGTTCATGCGCGGCCCGCCGGGCGCGCGCCGGTTCCGCCGGGGCCTCGCGACATCGCCGCCGGAGCGTAGCGCGGCGTGAACCCGGGCGTCCACGGAGTGCCGCGGCGGCGGACGAAATCGGCTCGTCCGGCCGCGGCATGTCGCAGACTCGACGGGATGAGTGCGGACCACCCGTACCTGCGCTGGGCGCTGCGCCACGTGCTCGACCGCGTGCCGGACGACCGCGACGCGCCCGCGTTCCAGGTGTCGCGGGCCGAGGCCGTCACGCTCACCCCCGCCGAGCGCGACCTCGTCCGCGCGTACCCGGAGGAGCCCGCCGACGGCGACGCGCTGCGCCGCGACCTCGCCGCGCTGCTCGACCGCCATCTCGTGAACGGCCGCTCGCCGCGCTTCCAGAACCAGCTCTTCTCGGGCGTCGAGGAGGAGGCTCTCGCCGGGTCGTTCCTCGGCATCTTCCCGAACAACACGATCTCCACGCGCGAGGTCGCGCCGCTGCCCTCCGAGATGGAGACGGCGGTGACCGACTGGCTGCTGCGCGCGCTGCCGTGGGACCGCGCGCGCAGCGACGGCACGCTGACGCCCGCGGGCTCGTTCTCGAACTACCTCGCGGTCTACCTCGCGCGGCGCCGCGCGACGGCGCGCCTCGGCGACGACGCGCTGCTGCGCCTCGCGGTGTTCACGTCGGCGGCCGGGCACTACTCGATCCCGAAGGGCGCGGACCTGTGCGGCATCCCGCGCGGGAACGTGTTCGAGGTCGCCGCGGACGAGTGCGACCGCATGCGCCCGGACGCGCTCGCGGAGGCGCTCGCGACGGCCGAGGCGCGCGGGCTCGTCCCCGCGTTCGTCAACGCGACCCTCGGGACGACCGTCGCGGGCGCGCTCGATCCGCTCGCCGAGATCGCCGCGCTGCTCGCCGGTCGGAACGTGTGGCTGCACGCCGACGGTGCGTGGGGCGCGCTCGGCCTCCTCGGCAGCGAGCGCGCGCGCTTCCGCGACGCCGTCGCCCACGCCGACAGTCTGACGTGGGACGCGCACAAGGGGCTCGGCGCTCCCGTCGCGCTCTCGTTCCTCGTCGTGCGCGACGCCGACGACCTCGACGCGCTGCGCCCGCCGGGCGGCGGCGGCTACCTGTTCCGCGACCTCGACGCGCCGCGCGACCGCGCGGACCTGGGGCTGCGCTCGCTCTACTGCGGCAAGCCGTTCGTGTCGCTCGCGCTGTGGCTGCTCTGGAAGGCGAAGGGCGAGAGCGGGCTCCGCGCGCACGTGGACCGCGCCCGCGCGCTCGCGCTGCGCTTCCGCGACCGCATCGCCGCGTCGCCGCGCCTCGAGCTCGCGCACGAGCCGGAGACGTGGGTCGTGTGCTTCCGCCCGCGCGCCGCGGACCGCGCCGCGTCCGACGCGCTCGCAGAGGCCGCGCGCGAGCGCATCAACGCGTCGGGCCGCTGGATGATCAACCTGTGCCCGAGCGCGGGCGGTCTCGTCTTCCGCGCGCTGTTCGTGAACCCGCTCATGAGCGAGGAGCACGTGGACGAGCTCGCCGCCCACGTCGAGGCCGGGCTGGCCTGACCGCGCGCGAGACGCACCCCGAGGAAGAGACGTGCCCGACGCCGCCCCGAAGCTCCTGACCGTCGCCGAGGCGACGGAGTACCGCCGCACCTCGCTCCACGCCGAGGTGCTCGCGTTCGTGGACGAGCTGCGCCGCCGCACGGCGGCCGCCGGCGTGCGCACGCTCGACGTGCAGTCGATGGGCACGACCCCCGAGGGCCGCGAGCTGCCGGTGCTGGTGCTCTCGTCGGGCGGGCACTTCACGCCCGAGGCGGCGCACGCGGCCGCCGCCGAGGACGGACGCCCCGTCGTGCTGATCCTCTGCAACATCCACGCGGGCGAGGTGGAGGGCAAGGAGGCCGCGCTGATGCTCGCGCGCGAGGTCACGCTCGGCGGCCTCGCGCGGCTCGCCGAGGGCGCGACGGTCGTGCTCGTGCCCGACTACAACGCCGACGGCAACGACCGCATCGCGACGACGAACCGCGTGATCGACCTGAAGCTGATGGACGGGCAGGCCGGTCCCGAGGGCGGCGTCGGCACGCGCTACACGGGGCAGGGGCTCAACCTGAACCGCGACTACACGAAGCTCGAGGCGCCCGAGTCGCGCCTGCTCTCCGCGCTCTTCGGCCGCTGGAACCCGCACCTCTTCGTCGACTCGCACACGTCGAACGGCTCGCCGCACGCGTACGCGCTGACCTACGACACGTCGCACACGCTGCTCTCGGGCCCGGCCGAGCCGATCCTCTACACGCGCGACCGCCTGCTGCCCGCGATCGAGCAGGGCCTGCTGCACCGCACGGGCCTGCGCACCTGGTTCTACGGCAACTTCCGCGACAACGACGACCCGGCCTCGGGCTGGGAGACGTACCCCGGCCTGCCGCGCTACGGCAGCCACTACCGCGGCCTGACCGGGCGCATGGACATCCTGCTCGAGGCGTACAGCTACGCGCCGTTCGCGGAGCGCGTGCGCGTGACCTACGAGATCTTCGTCGAGATCCTCGACCAGGCCGCCGCGCGCGGCCGCGAGATCGTGGACGTCTGCGCGCGCGCCGCGGCCGACACCGTCGCGCGCGGCCGAGCGCCGCAGCCGGACGACCTCGTCGGCGTCAACTACGGCGTGCCGCGGCGCACGCCCGAGGGCGCGCTCGTCTACGACTACCCCGCGTACCCGCTGTGGCGCGCCGAGATCGCCGCGTGGAGCGCCGAGGAGATGCGTGCGCGCCGGCTGACCGACGGCACGCTGACGTACTGGCGGTGCGACTTCCTCGCGCGCTTCCTGCCCGAGGTCTCCGTGCGCCGCCCGCGCGCCTACGCGTTCCCCGGCGCGCGCGACGACGTCGCGGAGTTCCTGCGGCTGCACAACATCCAGGTGCGGCGCGCGGGCCGCGCGTTCGCGGGGCTGCAGCGCGTCGAGTGCTACGTGGTGCTCGGCAAGGAGCCGACGCGCAGCCCGGACGTCGGCTACGACGCACGGCAGGAGACCGTGCTGCACGTGCGGCGCGAGAGCGTCACGCTCGAGATCCAGGAAGACGACTACGTGGTCGAGACGGCGCAGCCGCTCGCGAACGTCGCCATCTACCTGCTCGAGCCGCAGAGCGACGACGGCATGGCGCGCTGGGGCCACTTCGACCACTGCGCGCCGGGCGAGGTCTACCCGGTCGTGCGCGTGCCGTGCGCCGACGCGCTGCGCGCCCCGCCGCGGCCGAAGACCGAGTAGCGCCGCCGACGCGCGAGATCGGACTCAGCTCTCGGCGGCGGAGGCGTCGGCGCCGCGGCGCGGGACGAGGCGCAGCGGCGGAGTGACGCCCGCGAGCGCGCGCGCCTGCTCGACCCAGCGGCCCGTCTCGATGCGCCGCACCGTCGCGCCGATCTCGCGCGCGACGCGCAGCTTCGCGGCGGCGTCCCACGCGGCGACGTCGGCGAACGTGCGGTAGCCGAGCTCGCCGAGACGCCGCGCGGTGGCGGGGCCGATGCCGCGGATGCGCTGGAGGTCGTCCGGGGCGGGCGGCGCGGACTCGCCCGCCGGAGCCCCCGCCACGACGGAGGAGGCGGGCGGCGCGGACTCGTCGCCCGCGGGGTAGGAGATGCCGCTCCGCCGCGGCGCCTCGCCCGCCCGCGCGGGACGCGCCGCCGCCTCGAGCTGCGCGCAGCGCGCCCGCAGCGCGCGCACCTCCTCGCACAGCGTCGCGCGGGCGCCTTCGGTCTCGGCGGCGCGCGTCTCGAGCAGACGCGCACGCGCCACCGCGTCGGCGGCGGCCGCCCGCGCGGCGGCCAGGTCGGCGTCGCGCGCCGCCAGGTGCAGCGCAGCCGCCTCGGCGCGGTGCCGGAGGTCGGCCAGTTCGCGCGCGAGCGTCGCGTCGGCCGCACGGCGCGCACGCGCCTCGAGGGCGCGCGCGACGAGGAAGCCGGCCGCGCCCGCGAGCAGCAGGAAGACGGCGAGCTCCTGGAACGTGTACGGCACGGCCCCGGAAGGCTAGTCGGCGGCCCCGACAGCCCGGCGCGGACCGTCGCCGTCCCCGTCAGCCGCGGAGCGACGCGAGCGCGGCGACGACGCGCTCGTGGACGCGCCCGTTCGACGCGACGATCCCGCGGTTCTGCTCGAGCGTGCGGCCCCGCCCGAAGTCGAGCGCGCGCCCGTCGAGGTCCGTCACCATGCCGCCCGCCTCGGTGACGACGAGCGCCCCCGCCGCGTGGTCCCAGATCTTCTCGCGCCGCCGCGGGTCGGTCGGGATGCGCAGGTAGAGTTCCGCGTCACCGAGCGCGAGCACGGCGTACTTCGCCTGGCTGTCGATGCGCACCGGCGCGGCCTGGATGTGCAGGCTCGCCGACAGCGCGGCCGACTCGCCGTGCGCCGAGTGCGCGGCCTCGACGGACTCGCACATGCGGATCGCCTCCGACTCGGTGCAGTCCGAGACGCGGCAGAGCGGGCCGTCGCACGCGGTGCCGTCGAGCGGCAGCGCGCGGGTGCCCGCCCCCTCGACCGCGAGCAGCACGACGCCCGGCCGCCCGTCGGGACCGACGAGGTTCGGGCAGCCGAGCACGCCGACCACGGGGCGCCCGTCCTCGACGAGCGCCAGCGCGACGGCGTACTGCTCGCCGCGCAGGAAGCCCTTCGTGCCGTCGATCGGGTCGAGCGTCAGGAAACGCGTCCCCGGCCCGCCCTTGCCGCGGCCGCGGTCGATGGCGGCGAGCACGTCGCCGTCGCCCGCCTCCGGCCACTCGGCGCGCACGCGCTGGACGACGTTCGCGAGCAGCGCCGGGTCCTCGCGCAGGTGCGCGCTGTCCTCCTCGGCCACGAGCTCGACCCGCGGCAGCGCGCGCGCGAGCCGCTCCGCGACGACCGCCTGCCCCGCGAGGTCGGCGACGGTCACCGGGCTCTTGTCCTTCTTCTGCACGGAGTCGGCGGCCTGGAGCTCGCCCTGCACCGCGCGGCAGATGCGGCACGCCGCGCGCACGGCGTCGACCAGGCGGGCGGGGATGTCGTCGTCGTGCGTCATGGGCCCCTTCTACACCGGATGCGGGCCGCCGTGCGCTCTCACGACGCGCCGCGCGCCTCCTCCGCGCCGGGTCCGCGCTCCTGCGCGCCGAGGGCCGCCGTGCCCTCCGGCCGCGACAGGTCGCCGCCCTTGCCGAAGCGCTCCGCGAGCCGCACGAGCTCGTCCACGGGACGGGCCCGCTGCGGCTGCGCCGGCCGCTCGGGCGTCGCCTCGATCTCGAGCGTGCGGGTCGGGAACGCGAACCCGACGCCCAGCTCGCGCGCGAGCCGGATCACCTCGAGCATGAAGTTCTGCCGCGCGCGCAGTTCGGCGTCCCAGTCGGGCACGTCGAAGAACACGTACACGAGGATGTCGAGGGACGACGCGCCCCAGTCGTTCAGGTAGATCTCGAAGTAGTCGTGCCGCATGTGCGGGTTCGCGAGCACGATCGCGCGCATGCCGTGGCAGAACGCCTCGATGCGCTCCGCGGGCGTGTCGTAGCGCACGCCGACGGTCGTCTTGAAGCGCCGGTAGCGGCGCATCCCCATGTTGTCGACGACCCCGTCCACGAGCTTGCTGTTCGGGACGCTCACCAGCGAGTTGTAGAAGGTGCGCACCCGCGTCGAGCGGAAGCCGACCTCCTCGACGGTGCCCTCGACGCCGCCGACGATCACCCAGTCCCCCACCTGGAACGGCCGGTCGAGGAACACCGTGATCGAGCCGAACAGGTTCTTGATCGTGTCCTGCGCCGCGAACGCGACCGCGAGACCCGCGACGCCCGCGCCGGCGAGCAGCGACCAGATGTCCGCCTCGAGGTTGTCGAGGATGAACAGCGCGCCGCCGACCGTGACGAGGATCTTCAGGCTCTTGCGGACGATCGGGACGAGCTGGTCGTCGAGGCGCGTCTCGGTCGCTGCCGCCGCCTCCGCCATGCGCGCCGCGATCACGTCGGCGATGCGGTAGAGCACGAGCACCGCGCCGAACGACGCGAACAGCTTCGCGCCGACGTTCACGACCCACTTGTTCAGGTCGACCGGCTGGATCGGGAGCTCCAGCACCGGACCGACGAGCGCGACGAGCGCCGCGACCGCGAAGAAGCCCACCGGACGGGCCGCGTTGCGCGCGGCGTCGGCCGCCTTCGCGAGCCAGCCGCGGCGCGCGAGCACGCCGCCGATCACGTTCGCGACGGCGAACGCGACGATCTTGTGCACGATCCACGCGAGGCAGCCGAGCAGCACGAGCCCCAGCCACTGCCAGTGCTCGAGGAAGAGCGCGCGCTGCGCGAGCGACGGGAAGCGGCGCCGCACGCGGTCGCGCATCGACTCGCCGCTGTAGGCCTGCGTCCCCGCCGCCTCGTACGCGGCGAGCATGTCGGGCACGCGCGCGAGCGTCTCGGCGCCGAACACCCAGCCGTCGGTCCCGCGGCGCAGGGTCAGCGGCCCCTCCGCCGTGGACTTGGTCCAGAAGCGTGCGGCGCCGACCTGCACGCCGTCGGCCCAGTCGTTCCAGTCGATCTTGCCGTCGTAGTCGAGGACGCGCTTCAGGTCGCGCGCGAGCGCGTACGCGGCCGCCGCCGAAAGCGGCGCGACGGTCTCCGGGTCGAGGCAGCGGACCGCGCGCCCGCGCGCCTCGTCGAGGTCGGCGACGCGCTGCTCCTCGACGTCCTTGACCGCCGTGACGAACGTGTTGCCCGTCGCGCGCGGCGTGGCGCGCTCGGGCGGCAGCGGGGCCTGCGCCGCACCCGGCTGCTCCGCGTCCTGCGCCAGCACCGACTCGGCCATCAGGCCGACGCCGATGCAGAGCAGCACCACCGCGAGTGCGAGCCGCAGCCGTTCCCACATGTCCGCGATTGCAACAGACGCGGCGCAGGGCGCGAAGCACGGCGGCGGGGCGCGCCGCCCTGGCGACCCCGCATCGTTCACCAGCTCCCGCGCCCGGCGCGTCGCCGCGAGACGTGAGCGCAGGTGCCACGGACACGGCCCCGCAAACGACTGCGTCTCAGCCGCACTCGCCGCGAGAGCTTGTGAACGATGCGGGCTATCCTGCCGCGATGCAGCCGACGGACCCGATCCGCGACGCCTTCGACGACGCCGCCGCGACGCTGCGCGCCTTCCTCGACGACGCCGAGTGCCTCGCCGCGGTCGGGCGCTTCGCCGAAGCCGCCGAGGCGACGCTCGCGCGCGCCGGGCGCCTGCTCGCCTGCGGCAACGGCGGCAGCATGTGCGACGCCATGCACTTCGCCGAGGAGTGGACGGGACGCTTCCGCCGCGACCGCGCGGCGCTGCCGGCCATCGCGTTCAGCGACCCGAGCCACCTCACGTGCATCGCGAACGACTTCGGCTACGAGCGCGTCTTCGCGCGCCTCGTCGAGGCGTACGGCCGCGAGGGCGACCTGCTCGTCGCGCTCTCGACGTCGGGCGAGTCGCCGAACGTCATCGCGGCCTGCGAGGAGGCGCGCCTGCGCGGCATCACCGTCGTCGGCCTCCTCGGCAAGGGCGGCGGACGCATGCGCGCGCTGTGCGACATCCCGATCGTGGTGCCGCGCGCGACCACGTCCGACCGCATCCAGGAGATCCACATCAAGGTGCTGCACATCGCCATCGAGACGGTGGAGCGCCGGCTCTTCCCGGGCAACTACGCGAAGTAGGACGCGCCCGCGCCCTCCGACGCATGCGTTGGGCGGGGTCGGCAGCGCGCGGTCGCAGCGCGCTCAGCGCCCGCCCGCCTCCTCCACGACCTTGCCGGCGGCGTTGAACGGCCTGACGACGATCTCGCGCTCGCCACGCCAGACGACGGTGTCCTCGGCAATCGGCAGCGAGCCCTCCTCCGGGAGAACCGTGAACGCGTAGCGACGGCCTGCGACCAGGAAGCGCCCCGGGATCGCAGAGTCGGTCCCGAGTCGGCGCGAGTAGCACGGCTGGATGTCCCCCGCGGACAGATCGTTGAAGAGCACCTGGCGGCCCGGGAAGCCCGTCCCGTCCGGGCCCACGAGCCGGACCGGCGGCACATCGCGCGCGCTCCGCACGACGAATGCGTCGGAGCGCGAGTAACCGGACACGGAACCGACGGCGATGTTCTCGACGTGATGCTCCGTCGCGGGCGCCAAGCTGATCGTCAACTCCCCGTCGATCCTCGCGGCGAGCTCGAACCTCCCGCCCGCTCCCGTGCTGCCGCGAACCGCATGATCGACGATCGCCTGCGGCATGCCGGGATGCCAGTTGGCGGAGTAGCCGAGCCCCATCTTGCGCAGTTCCGCGGGAACGAGCGCGGACCTGTCCACGCGTCGCACGATGTGGAGTGTCACGCGCACGCCGACGACCGGGTTGCCGTCCTCGTCCACCACGCGACCCGAGAGCACGTAGCCGCGCTCGAGTTCGAGGACCACGCGCGCCGTGCCGCTGCGCGCCATCGCGTCCGGGATGGTGAACGCGGCGTCGCGCCAGCCTGTCGCCGCTGCATCGGAGCGAGCGCGCACGCGGGCGCGGATCGTGGTGCTCCTGAGGCGCGGGATCGTGAACGCGAACCGCCCGTCGGCATCGGGACGTCCCAGCACGCCGAGGTCGCCGAGACGCTGCGCCGCGAGCCACGGCTCGTCGGGAGTCGTGTCGGCCGTCGCGGCGCCCCCCACGTACGAGTCGGCGCCGTTCGAACACGCGAGGATCTCGATGTCGTCGAACGCGAGCACCGCCGACGCGTCCACGATCCGCACCGAGCCCTCGACGAGCAGCGATCGAGCGACCCACACCACCATGTGGTTCGTCGCGTCCGGGCGGGAGCGCCCGACGACGCGCCACTCGGCGTCGAGCGACTCGAGCGGGTCGCCGACGGACGCCGCCGGGATGCGGAGCAGGGCGCGTGCCACTTCCTCGATCCGGAAGCGACCGGGCGCCAGCTCGTTCGCCCTCCCGGCCGCCGCCAACTCGGCCGCGCTCCGCTCCGTCGTGAGCGCGAGCGGCACTCCGACGACCTCGCGACCGTTCCAGACGTCGCGCACGATCAGCGTCAGCGGCTCCGCAGGCGGCTCCGACGGAGCGTCCGGCTCGGCCAGCGCTACCGCCGCAGTCTCCGGCTCGTGCGCCGGCTCGCGTATCGTCTCGGGCGCAGGCGGCGCGACGTGGACGCGCGGCGCAGCGACGACGACCGACTCCTCGCGCTCCTTCGGCATCGGTTCGGGTGTCGCCCGCTCCGTGGTCGGCGACCCGCGGAGCAGCCACGAGACGAGCGCGCACAGCGCGAGCGTGGCGACGCCGCCGAGCGCATGGCGGGTTCTACGACTTGGCGACGTCGGCATAGATCCCCCCTCGGTCGAGGTTCGGCAAAGGAGCACGCCTGCGGTCCGCGGCGACGCGCCGCGACGGACCGTCCCTCCGCGGTTGCCGCCCGCAGTCCGGGATCGGTCCGCACTCGACCGCCGCCGCACGCCGCCCCGCCGTTCCGAGTGGCTGACACCCTCGACGCGCGCGCCGCAACCCCTCGAAGCGTCGGCGCCACGTCGCGCACGACGGTACGCCCCCCGCAGTGGGGACAGGGCTGCCTTTTTGCCTTTTCGAGAGCAACCCAGCCTCGCAACCGGCCCGCAGAAGGCAGAGAGGCTGCCCTGTCCCCGTTGTTGAGGCGCGCCCCGCTTCGACGCCGCACCCGCGCCGCGCACCGAACCGCCGCGGCGGCGTCCGGTGACAATGGAGCCATGTGCTTCTACGTCGCTCTGGGCTTCGTCTTCCCGCGCCTCGCCCTCGCGCTGCTCTGGCTCTTCCGCGGCGAGTGGACCGCGGTCCTGCAGCCGTGGTGGCTCGGGCTCCTCGGCTTCCTGTTCCTGCCGTTCACGACGCTCGCGTACGTGCTGATCCACGCCGCGACGGGTGACGTCGCGGGCCTCGGGCACATGGTCATCCTGCTCGTCGCGCTCTCGATGGACCTCGGCATCTGGCGCGGCTCGCGGAAGAAGCGCGCTCGCGACGCGGACTGACGACGCGGGCGCCCGCCGCGCTCACGCGTCGCCCGCGACGAGCTCCGCGTACGGCGGCCGCGTGACCGGGCTCGCCGCGGCGATGTCGAACTCCCACGTGCGCCCGCCCTCGGGTGTCTCCGCGACGACGCGTCCCCCGTCGAGCCGCTCGACGAACGACCGCGCGGGCGCGTTCTTCTTCGTGGGCGCGAACGTCACGCGGAGCGCCGTCACGCCGGCCGCGCGCAGCGTCTCGACGACGTGGCCGAGGATCTGGTCTTCGATGTAGCGGCCCATCACGCGGCAGCTCATGAGGAACGTGTCGAGCTCCGCGGCGTGCGCACCCGTGCGGCGCACGATCAGCACGCACACCTTGCCGTTGTCGCCGTACTTGTCGGCGACCGACGCGACGAGCACGGAGCGCGGGTCGGCGCGGCGGAACGCGTCGATCTCCTGTTCGGTGTAGCGGCGCGTCGTCAGGTTGAACTGGTTGGTCTTCTGCGTGAGCTGCGCGACGCGCGCCACGTCGTCTTCGCGCGCCGGTCCGAGCGTGATGCGAGTCGCGAGCCCGGCGAGGAACTCCTCGATCGAGCCTGCGCTCGTACGCGCGGCGGCGCGCTGCGCGTTCGCGAGGTAGCTCGCGGTGCGCTGCCGGTCCTCGTCGGTGGACTCGAGCGCGAAGAAGTGCTCGCGGTGGAGCGCGTCGAGGAACTCGGGCAGGCGCGTCGTGTCCGACGGGAACTCCGGCACCGTCACCTCGGGCAGCTCGCTCCGCACCGCCTCGCGCTCGACGGGGTTGTCGTCCACGAACACGAAGCTGTCGAGACCGAGGTCGAGGTCGGCTGCGAGGTCGCGCAGGTTCTGCGGCTTCGGCGTCCAGTTGATGCGGTGCGCGGCGAAGTCGCCGCGGCGGAGCACCATCTGCGGGTGCGTGTCGAAGACCTCGAACGCGTCGTCCGGGTTGTTCTTCGAGACGATCGCGAGCACGACGCCGAGCTCCTTCAGGCGCAGGATGCGGCGCTGGAAGTCCTTGTAGCGCGCGCCCTCGCCCGTCTCCGCGAGGCGCAGCCCGGCGACGCCGTCCTCGCCGACGATCCCGCCCCACAGCGTGTTGTCGAGGTCGAGCACGAGGCACTTCTTCGGCGCGGCCGAGAGCGCGCCGAGCACGCGCACGAGCTCGCGCGCGAGCAGCTTCTCGCCGTCGAGCGACCAGCGCAGCGCGCCGAGGTACCAGCGCTTCGACGAGTAGAACGCGGCGCGGCCGTGCTCCTCCACCAGCTCCTTCGTGTCGAGCACGTAGACGTTCGCGCAGCGCGTCGCGAGGGCGGCGAGCCCCGCGCGCCAGCGCTCCTCGACGCGGCGCTCGAGGAACGGGTGGCGCAGCGTGCGCGGACCGAGCGGCGGCACGTCGAGCGAGCTGACGAGGAACTTCGTGCCGGGCGCGCGCGCGGCGGCGCCCTCGATCCAGCCGAGCTGCGCGTCCACCTCGGACTCCGCGGCGCCCGGCTCGTCGCGTCCGCGCAGGAGCTCGCGCCCGTCGACGAGCACGAAGACGACGGCCGGCGCGAACGCCCAGAGCGGCGCGGCCGGGTCCGCGAGCTCGCGCGTCCACGCGCCGAAGCCCTCGGGCACGTAGCCCTCGTGGCCCGCCACGCGCCGCGCGAGCGAGTCGACGTTGACGTTCGAGAGCAGTGCGAACTTCACGCGCGCTCTCCGAGCCAGCGCAGGAAGTCGCGCACGGTCTCGATCGAACCGATCTCCTCGATCGGGATCTCGGCCCCGAACGCGGACTCGATCTCCGAGACGATGTTGATCTGCGCGAGCGAGTCCCACGCCTCGACGTCGCCGAGGCGGCTGTCGAGCGTGAGCGACGACGCGGGGACGTCGAGGGCGGCGGCGACGACGGCGATCAGCTTCTCTTCCATGGCGGCTCCGGGGGCGGGGCGGTCCCGCGTGCGGGGAGGGCTCCGGTTGCCTTCCCATGCTGGCCCCGTCGTCGCGCGGGGCCTCAGAAGTTGAGCAGGACGGACTCGGTGTAGAGGCCGTCCACGTCGGTGCCCTCGACCACCTTCGAGCGGTAAGCGGCCGTGCGGGCGCCGCCGGGGCGCGGCCGCGAGTGCGCCGGGACGGCCCCGCCGAGCATCCGCTCGTCCACGACGACGCCCACGACGCCGAACGCGAGAGCGAGCCGCAGCGCGACCTGCGGCGCGTGCCGCACCAGCACGTCGGGCGCCGACACGTGGTGCACCCGCGCGAAGGGCAGGCGCAGCCCGCGGCGCACCTGCTTCGAGCTGCGGTTCGCCATCAGGTAGCACGAGCCCTCGGGCGCGCGCACCAGCGCGTGGCGGTGGAACGGCAGGTCGTGGTCGCGCAGGAAACGCAGCGGCTCGCCCGTGAGCTCGCGCTCGAGCGCAGCGCGGCCGGTGACGACGCGCGCCTTGCCGAAGAGCCCCGCGAGCGACGGCACGAGGATGCGCTGCGTCATGTCGAGACGCGTGAAGCCGAGCTTCAGCATCATCTCGAGCACCTGCGGCGTCGGACTCAGGTTGGTGACGACCGCCTGGCGGTCGGCGAGCAGCTTCACGAAGAGCGGCAGGCTGTGCGCGCGGTATGCGTCGCGCACGATCCAGCTCGACGCGTTGACGAAGCGCAGGCGCTCGCCGCGCACCTCCCGCTCGCTGCGGATCGCGGCGATGAAGCCGACGACCTCGCCCGCGTCCTCGAGCACGTAGCCGAAGGTGTCGCCCTGGACGCCGCTGTGGTCCTCGAACAGGCGGTGCCAGTCGGCGTCGGTGAGCTGCTCGTTCCGGAACTCGCGCAGCAGCGGCAGCACGCGCGGGAAGTCGTCGGCACGCGCCTCGCGGATCGTCGCGCCGGACATCGTCAGACCGCCGCCAGAGTCCGACAGAGCTGCACGAACTCGCGGCCGGAGCACGCGTAGAACGCCTCCGCGTAGGGCACGCGCAGCTTGATGCCGCGGAAGCGGTTCAGGCCGAGGGCGCCGTCGGCGTAGGGGATCGTGCGGATCTGCGACGCGTAGCACTCGATCGCCGCGCGCTTCACGTCCACGACCGACGAGATGTCGACGCCGACGTTCGGCCAGAGGTTCGACCACACCTCGTAGCAGCGCACCTCGCCCGCGTGGCCCGAGCGCGCGACGGCGAGCCCGGTCGCCGCCGACACGGCCATGTGGTCGCGGTGGTGGTCGCCGGGGAAGGGGCACATCACGACGTCCGGCCGGAAGCCCGTGATCGCCTCGGCGATCGCCGCGCCGGCGCGTTCCTCGTGGAGCGAGACGGACCCGTCCGGGAAGCCGAGGAAGCGGTGCTCGAAGCCGAGCAGCTTCGCCGCCGCCTCCGCCTCGCCGCGGCGCGGCACGCTGCCGTCCGGCCGCGGCGCGTCGAGCGTCACGTAGAGCACGAGCACGTCGCTGCCGGCGCGCTGGTGCAGCGCGAGCGTGCCCCCCGCCGCGATGACCTCGTCGTCGGGGTGCGGCGCGACGACGAGCACGCGCGCGCGCTCCACCGGCACGAGCTTCACCGGCATGCGGTGCGTCATGCGATGGATGCGCCGCAGGAAGCGTGTCGCCGTGCGTTCGAACACGCCGTCGAGGAAGGAGGGGCGCTGCATGCGGTTCCGGCCGGTCATCGTACGTCGGCCACGCGAGCGCGCACTCCTTAGCCCGCCCTTCTCACGACACGGCGGATCTCGTCGACTCGCGGTGATCGAGAGCGACCGACGGCGCGCCGCAGCGTCAATCGAGTCGACCGAGCGCCGTCCCGCCGCCGCGCCGCTCGCTCTCGCGCCTTCGCGGACGCGGATTCGCGCTCGTATCCGCGCTGCGGGCAGACCGCCGGCCGCGAGGCGTCGACCCGACCTGCCGTCGCGGGCGCTACGGCCCGGCGCGAGCGGCCGTCAGTCGGCCGTGGATCCCCGCGAAGATCTGCCGGTACGGGTAGGAGCTGCTCATCGACACCCACACGCGACGCACGGTCACGCGGATCACGGCGCCGATCTTCAGCAGCTTCGTGCGGATCGTGTGGCACTGCGCACGCGCCATCTCCGTGCCCGCGAGCCCGATGCGCCGCAGCGCCGCGAGCAGCACGTACGCCAGCGACGACAGGTAAAGCCGGATCTGGTTCGCGCGCAGCGTGGCCGCGCTCGCGCGGTCCGCAAACAGGT
>CALKVK010000006.1 GCA_937996235.1 uncultured bacterium
TCGTGTCGGAGTCCTGGTTCTCGGGCTGCTCGAGGAAGCTGTGCCACTGCGCGTTGGTGAGCTCGAAGCGAGCCACGTCGACGTCGACGACGGCGACGGCGTGCCCGGGGCCCATGAAGAGCGCGCCGAGGTCCCAGTAGTAGCGATAGCGCGGGCTCGATCGCGGCAGGCTCTGCGGCACGTCGCGCGCGAGGAAGCTCGCGATCTCGGCCTCGTCCATGCCCAGCGGCTGCGCCGCGCACGCGTCGAGCCGCACCATCTCGCTCCCGGTGGTGCCGGGCGCGGGCGGACGCTGCGAGACGACGACGTGCCCCGCCGCGTCCTCCGCGCCGTCCTCCGCGGGGCCCGCGGGCTGACTCGGCCCCGACGGTGGCGCGGGAGGCTGCTGGGGGACCTGCGCGCCCGCACCCTCTGCGTCCGCGGGCTGACTCGGCCCCGGCGGCGACGCAGGGCGCTGGCGGGGGAGAGGCACCCCCGCACCGACGCCTGCACGCGGCGCCGGGACGCCCGCGGGGCCCGCGCCGCCTGCCGGGCCGTGGCCCGCCACGACCAGCGCCGCCACGCCGACCACGAGCGCGGCCCCGGCGCCGACGCCGATCCAGGAGCGCGCCGGGACGCCGGCGCCCGGCCCGACGAGAAAGAGCGGCGCCAGCGCGCCCGCCCAGCCGTCGCGCCGTTCCTCGCCGCCGAGCGCCTCGCGCAACCGGTCGAGGCCGCGGCGCAGCCGCGTCCGCACCGTCTCGACGGGCACGCCGAGGCGCGCGGCGACCTCGCGCGGCGGGAGCTCGTCGAAGTAGCGCAGCAGCAGCGTCGCGCGGTAGGGCTCCGGCAGTTCGAGGACGAGCGTCGTCAGGCGCCGCTGGATCTCCGCCCGCTGCGCGGACTCGGCGGCCGCCGCCACGGCGTCGGGCCGCGCCGCGGCGTGCTCGCGACGCGCGCGGCGCTCCGCGGTGCGGTGGCGCTCCGCCGCGAGCCGCCGCGCGACCGTGCGCAGCCACGAGCGACTCGCCGCCGCCTCGCTCGGCGGGGCGCGCAGCGCCGCCGCCCACGTGTCCTGCACGAGGTCGTCGGCCGCGTCGTCGTCGTGGACGAGGTGCCAGGCGAGCGCGCGCAGCCACTGGCGGTGCACGAGCAGGCTCTCGATCGCCACGGGTGTGCGGGGTGTGTCGGTCATCGTGCGCACAGGGATGGCGCGGACGCCGGAAACGGTTCCGGCACCGCGATTGTCGCGCGCCGCGCCGCCGGGGGCGCGCACGGTCGTGCGGCAGGTCCGTCAGGCGGAGGAGGATTCGGTCGCCGCGCTGCGCGGGGGCGCGCGAACATCCCGCGGATGGACGGCAACGACGCGCCCACGGTCACGCGCGACCGCGTGCTCGGCTGGCTGCGCGAGGACGCCGCGGAGCGAGACGTCACCGCGCTCGCGCTCGTGCCGGCCGGGGTCGCGGCGACGGCGCGCGTCCGCGCGAAGGCGCCGGGCGTCGTCGCGGGCCTCGGCGTCGCGGCGCAGGTGTTCGACGCGCTCGACGCGGGCGTGCGCTACGAGCCGCTCGTCGCGGACGGCGCCGCGGTGCGCCCGGGCGACGTGCTCGCGCGCGTCGCCGGGCCGTGCCGCGCGCTCCTCGCGGGCGAGCGCACGGCGCTGAACGTGCTGCAGCGCATGAGCGGCGTCGCGACCCTGACCGCGCAGTTCGTCGCCGCGGTCGCCGGCACGCGCGCGCGCATCCTCGCGACGCGCAAGACGCTGCCCGGCCTGCGCGATCTCGACCTCGCCGCGGTCCGCGCGGGGGGCGGCGACGTGCACCGTGCGTCGCTGGCGGAGCGCGTGCTCGTGAAGGAGAACCACGTCGCCGCGGCGCGCCGCGCGGGGCGCGTGCACGCGTTCGCCGACGCCGTCGCCGCGCTCGTCGGCGCTGCGGGGCCCGGCGTGCCGATCGGCATCGAGGTGACGGACGTGGACGAGCTGCGCGCGGCGCTCGTCGCGGGCGTCGAGGTGGTGCTCGTGGACAACTTCGACCCCGCGGGCTGCCGCGAGGCCGTCGCGCTGCGCGACCGCACGTTCCCGCACGGCGGCGGGCCCGATATCGAGGCGTCGGGCGGCGTGACGCTCGCGAACGTGCGCGCGTTCGCGGAGTCGGGCGTCGAGCGCATCTCCGTCGGCGCGCTGACGCACTCGGCCGTCGCGCTCGACATCTCGATGAAGATCGCGCCCGGGGACGCGGCGTGACGCAGCTCGCGCCCGACCTCGCGCCCGCGCGCCTGCTCGCGGGCCTCGTCGCGTGCACGCTCGGGCGTCCGCTCGACGTGCGCGCGTCCGTGGCGTCCACGAACGATCTCGCCCTCGACGCGCTCGCGCGCGGCGCGCCGCACGGCGCGCTCTTCGTCGCGGACGAGCAGACCGCCGGGCGCGGACGGCGCGGCAACGCGTGGCACTCGGCGCCCGGACGCGCGCTGCACGCGTCGCTGGTCCTGCGCTGTGCCGCGCCGCTCGACGCGCCGTCGCTGCTCGTCGCCGCGGTCGGGCTCGGTCTCGCCGAGGGACTCGAGCGCGCGAGCGGTGCGACGTGCGGCATCAAGTGGCCGAACGACGTGTGGATCGGCGGCCGCAAGGTCGCGGGAATCCTCGTCGAGGCGCGCGGCTACGTGCCGGGCGCGCCCGCGTTCGTCGCGGGGTTCGGCGTGAACGTGTCGCACGCGGCAGACGAGTTCCCCGCGGCGCTGCGCGCGTCCGCGACGAGCCTCGCGCTCGCGACCGGGCGCGCGCCCGAGCGCGGGGCCGTGCTGCGCGCCGTGCTCGCCGCGCTCGAGCCGCGGCTCGACGAGGCGTTCTCGGGCCGGACGTCCGCGCTCGAGACCGCGTACCGCGAGCGCTCGGTGCTGCGCGGCCACGAGGTCGCACTGCTCGACGGCGAGCGGCCGGTCGAAGGCGTCGTCGTCGATCTGTGCCCGCGCGCGGGGCTGCTCGTGCGCCGCCGCGACGGCACGCACGTCCACGTCCGCGCGGAGCACGCGCGCGAGGTCCGGCCGGTCGCGCGATGAGACTCCTCCTCCAGCGCATCCCGCCCGAGTCGCGGGTCGCGGGCGTCGTGCTCGCCGCGGCGCTCGTGCAGGTCGGCCTGCTCGCGTGGTTCGGGCTGCGCGCGACGGAGCGCCGCCGCGAGGAGCTCGAGGACACGCTGCGCGGCCGCACCGCGTCGGTCGTCCAGCGCGCTGTGGTGGGCGCCGGGCTCGCGCGCGTCGACGCCGTCGAACGTGCGGCGCAGCTCGAGATCGAGCGCGCCGGCCGTCCGCTCGCCGAGCGCGTCGCGCTCGCGGTGAGCGGCTCCGGGACGTACGACCGCGGCTATCTGGTCGCGCCCGGCGCGGACGGCGTCGCGACGCTCTACGACCCGCGCCTGCCGCCGCTCGCGCCCGCCGCGCGCACGGCACGCGACGACGCGGCGCGCGAGCGCGTGGCCGAGCTCGAGCGCGGCATCGCGGCGGATCCGGCCCGCGTCGCACGGAGCTGCGAGAGCGTCGCCGACGCGACCGGCGACGCCGTCGCGTCCGCGCTCGCGCTGCAGGCCGGCTGGCGTGCGGCGTTCGCGTGCTCCGACCACGCGCGTGCGCTGCAGCTCACCGAGCGCGTGCTGCGCGAGGCGGCGACGGTGCGCGACGACCGCGGCGTGCGCGGGGAGAGCGTGCCGTTCGGGATCGGCGCCGCCGCGGCGATCTGCGAGGTGCGGCGGCGCGCGGTGCTCAGCTCGAGCCTCGACCAGGCCGAGGCGTTCGCGCGCGCCGTCACGGAGCGACGTCTGCTCGCGCAGCGGCTGCGCGACGTGCTCGGCCCGGCGGCGTACGAGGTGGAGCGCGAGGAGTGCCACGCGCTCGTCACCGGCACGCGCCTGCACGTGCCGGCGCAGACCACGCGCGACCTCGAGGCGTTCCTGCGCCGCGCCGACGCCGACGACGCCGCGCTCGACACGGCGCGACGCGCCGAACCCGGGCGCCTCGCCGCCGCCCTCGCGCGCGGCGAGGCCGTGCGGCTCGCCGCGGACGACGGTGTGCTCGCGGTGCTGCCGCTGCCCGCCGACGAGCGCGGCCCCGAGGGCGCGCGCGCCGTGGCGCTGCACGCGCCGCGCCCCGCGCTGGTGCGCGCGGTGCTCGCGCCGCTGCGCGAGGGCATCGACGTTCCCGCGGGCGTCGCGATCGTCGTCCACGACGCCGACGGCGCCGTGCTCGAGGACACCGTGCCGGGCGCCGCCGCCGCGACCGGCGAGCCGCTGGTGCGCGACGTGCCCTTCGGCGCCGCGCTGCCGGGCGCGACCGTCTCCGCGCTCCTCGCCGACCCCACGGTGCTCGACGCCGAGACGCAGAGCGCGCGCCGGCTCTGGCTCTGGACGCTCGCCGCGTCGGTCCTCGCCGTCGTCGCCGCCGGGCTCCTCGCGGCCCGCGCCGTGATGCGCGAGGTGCGCCTCGCGCGGCTCAAGAGCGACTTCGTCTCGAACCTCTCGCACGAGCTGCGCACGCCGCTCACGAGCCTCCGCATGTTCGTCGAGACGCTGCAGGAGGGGCGCGTCCGCGACGAGGACGAGGCGCGGCAGTGCCTCGCGTTCATCGGGCAGGAGACCGACCGGCTCGCCGGGCTCGTCGACCGCATCCTGCAGTTCGCGTCGTTCTCGCGCGGGCGCGCGCCGATCGAGCTGCGCAGCGCGGACGCCGCCGAGACGGCGCTGCGGGCGGTCGAGGTGTTCGGTCCGCGGGCGGCCCGCGCCGGGGCGAGCGTCGAGACGTCCGTCGAGCCCGGGCTCCCCGAGTCGCTCCTCGACCGCGACGCGCTGATCCAGGTGCTTCTCAACCTCCTTGACAATGCGGTGAAGTACGGGCGCGAGAACGGCGCGCGCGTGCGCGTGTCGGTGCGCGCCGCCGGGGCGCGCGTGCGCTTCGAGGTCGAGGACGACGGGCCGGGGGTGCCCGAGCGGGAGCGCGAGCTGGTGTTCGAGGAGTTCTACCGGGGCGACGACTCGCTCGCGTCGCGCGTGCAGGGTGCGGGCATCGGCCTCGCCCTCTGCCGCCGCATCGTGCTCGCCCACGGCGGACGGATCGAGGCGGACACGTCGCCGGAGCTCGGCGGCGCGCGCTTCACCGTGACGCTCCCCGACGCCGCGACCGCCCGCCGCATCGCCGTGGCGCACCGCGAGGAGAGGGGCTGATGGAGAAGATCCTCATCGTCGAGGACGACGCGGCGATCCGCTTCGGTCTCGAGAAGAACCTCTCGTACGAGGGCTACGACGTGATCTGCGCCGGCAACGGCGAGGCGGGTCTCGAGCTCGCGTTCGAGTCGCAGCCCGACCTGATCGTCCTCGACCTCATGCTGCCCGGCATGAACGGGTTCGAGATCTGCCGCACCGTGCGCAAGCACGACCCGGCCGTCGCGATCCTCATCCTGTCCGCGAAGTCGCTCGAGGGCGACAAGGTGCTCGGTCTCGACGTCGGCGCCGACGACTACGTCACGAAGCCCTTCAGCGTGAAGGAGGTCGTGGCGCGCGTGCGCGCGCTCCTGCGCAAGAAGCGCGCGCTCGAGGGCGAGGCCGAGTCGTTCCGCTTCGGGCGCGTCGAGCTCGACTTCCAGGGCCGCACGCTGCGCATCGAGGGCGCGCTCGTCGAGACGAGCCGCAAGGAGTTCGAGCTGCTGCGCATGCTGATCCGCAACCGCGGCCGTGTGCTCGCGCGCGACCAGATCCTGAACCGCGTGTGGGGCTACGACTACTACGGCACGCCGCGCACCATCGACAACTTCATCCAGAAGCTGCGCGAGAAGGTCGAGAAGGACCCCGCGAACCCGGAGTACATCCGCACGGTGCGCGGCATCGGCTACCTGTTCGACGCGCCCGCGGACGACGCGGCGGCTCCCGGAGATGCGCCCGGTGCGTGAGGCGCGCCCCCGGCCGTCGCGTCCGCGGCGCGCGGCGCTCGTCGTCGCGGCGCTCTGCGCGGCGGCCTGCGCGACGCTCTGTCCGGCTCCCGCGCACGCCGGCGACGCCGACCGCTACGACGTCGCCTTCCGGCGCGCGGAGCTGCGCGACCGTGCGCTCGGGGACCTCGCCGCCGCGGCGGAGCTCTATCGCAGCGCGGCGGCCGAGGCGCCCGACACGTCGCGGCGCGCGCAGGCGGAGCTGCGTGCGGCGTCGTGTCTCGCGCGCGCGGGCAGAGCCGAGGAGGCCGTCGCGCTGGCCGAGCCGTGGTCGCGTGCCGACGACGCGGTCGTGCCCGCGAACGTGCGGCAGTTCGCACGCGACGTGCTCGCATCGCTCGACCGCGCGCCGGCGCCGCCCGTCGGTGCGGACGCCGAGCACGCGAGCGACGCGGATCCCGAACGCGTGGCGGCCCTCGAGGAGGAGCTGCAGCAGGCGACGCTGCGGCTCGAGCGGCAGCTCGCCGAGTCCGTCGGCGCGCAGCAGGAGCTGGAGTCGCTCGCGAGCGCGCTGCGCGAGAAGGACCGTCAGATCGAGGCGCTGCGCGCGCAGCTCCCGCCGCCCGAGCCGAAGACGGCGGAGGAGGCGCTGCGGCTGCAGCAGGCCGAGCGCGAGCGACAGCGCGAGACGTCGCGCGTGCTCACGCGCTACGCGGCGCTGCTGCACCAGGCGGGGCGCTTCGGCGAGGCGCGCGAGCTGCTCTACGACGTGCTCGCGAAGGACGACGAGAACGCCGACGCGAAGGCGCTGCTCGCGCGCGTCGCCGCACCGCTCGGCGACCGCGAACGACTCTACGTGCGCATCCAGGAGGTGCTCGCGCTCGCGCGCCAGGTGCGCCGCGCGCGCCTCACGTCCGAGGTGACGTACCTGGTGCAGCAGGGGCGGCGCCTGCTCGAGCGCAGCGACGCCGCGGGCGCCGTGCAGCTCCTCGAGCGCGCGCTCGCGCTCGTCCGCGCCGACCGCGTGGACCTGCGCGGCGCGCCGCGCGTCGCCGTCGAGATCGAGACGCTCCTGCGCAGCGCCGAGGCGGCGGGGGCGCAGCGTGCGCCGGTCGAGCTCCCCCCCGAGGCGCCGGACCCGCCCGGCTGGTCGGACGCGCTCCGCGCGATGCTCGCGGCCGCGGGCGGCGAGATCGCGCACGGACTCACGCTCGGCTTCGTCGACCTCGACCCGCTGCTCGCCGACCCCGCGCTCGCGCTCCCGCCCGCGCTCACGTCGCCGCCGCCCCGCGGCGCGACGCTCTCGACGCAGGGCATCGACGCGCCCGCACTGCTCGCGGCGTGGCTGCGCGGCAGCGAGGAGCGCGCGCTCTCGTCGCCCGACGCGTCGCTCGACGTCGTCGGCGCGACGGTCGTCGTGCTCGCGCCCGACGACGCGCTCGCGCGCGTCGCGTCGCGCGTCGAGGCGGCGTCGGCTGCGGGCGCGCCGGCGATTCCCGTCGAGGTGACGCTCCTGCGCGGCGCGCCGGGCGCCTGGCCGCAGCGCGTGGCGGCGCGCGGCATCGCGGCGGAGACGCTCTCGAGCGGCGCGCTGCGCGCGGAGCTCGCCGCGGCGGACGTCGCGGCGCTCCTCGACGGCGCCCGCGCGGGCGGCTTCGAGGTCGTCCTGCACGCGAGCTACCGCGCGTCGCACGCGGTGCCGTTCCGCATCGTCGGCGGCGCGGCCGGTCGCAGCGTCGCCGTCGACGTGCTCCCGCTCTCGGCGCCGGAGCCGGGCCTCGGCGTCGCCGTCACGACGGCGTGGCGCGCGGAGGGCCGCGCCGACGGCGCGCTGCTCGGCCAGCGCGCGCGCAGCGGTGCGCCGCTCGCGCCCGGCGGCGCGCTGTGCCTCTCGGCGATGGCGGATCCGGAGGACCCGACGCGCGATCTCGTCGTCGTCGTACGCGTCGGCGAGGCGGTCGCGTCGCGCCCCGCCGGCGCCCCGCCGCCGACGCCGCACACGCCCGCCGACCTGAGCGCCGCGGAGCACCTGCTGCCCCCCGCGATCGCGCGCGTGCAGGAGCTCAACGCGACGCTGCTGCCGCTGCCGACCGCGCCCATCCCGGAGCGCGGCGAGGCGCTGCTCGCGCGGCTGCGGCGCGCGGCGCCCGACGCGCTGTCGATCGAGATGCGCGGCGGACGCGTGCTCGTCGTCGGCGGCGAGAGCGCGCAGTCGGCCGTGCGCGACGCCCTCGGACGCCTCGGCGCGGGGGATACGCCCCAGCGCTTCCGCGTCGAGGCGTACGTGCTGGGGGAGGCCGGCCACCGCGCGCTCGTCGCGACGCTGCCGACGCTGACGCCGAACGCGGAGCGCACGTTCGCGACGGCGCTCGTCGACGAGGCGCAGGGGCTCGCCTCGGCGCGGCGCGTGCTCGCGTCCTCGGCGCGCGCGCTGCCGCTCACGGAGCCGGTGCTCACGATGCCGCTGACGGTCCGCGCGGACGCGGCCGTGGTCGTGCGGACGCCGTACCGCCGCGAGCTCGACGTCGCGCCGGGCGACGACGCGGCGTGGGGGCGTGCCGAGACGGGCGTCGTCGACGAGGGCTTCGTGCTCGCGCTGCGGCCGTTCGGGCGCGACGCGCGGGGCCGCGTGGACGTGGACGTCTCGCTGCGCGTGGTGCGCATCGTCGACGGCGGTCAGCTCGACCGCGAGACGCCGCTCGGGTCCGTGCGCCTCGGCGCGCCGCGGACCACCGTCGTGGCGGCCGACCTGCCCGTCGCCCTCGCGCCGGGCGCAGCGTTCGTCGTCGCCGACCTGCGCAGCCCCTTCCCCGCCGCCCAGGAGGAGCGCCTCGTCCTCCTCCTCCGCCCCGCCCCCTGACCGGACTCGGGGACGGTCCTGCCCCAGGCTCGCCCCGCCACCTCCAGTCGATTCGGGGACGGTCCTCGCGCAGGCTCGGGTCGCGTGTTCCCGTCACGTCGGGGACAGACCCGCAGCCTCCCCGCGCGCCCGGCCGACGCGGCGACCGCCGCTGCCTTCGGGGACGGCGCGGCGACGAGCCTGAGGTCCGTCCCCTTCGTCGCGAGCCGTTGGATCCCGAGCCTGGGCGAGGACCGTCCCCGATTCGACGGGCGGGGACGGTGGGGGCGGGGAGGATGCGCGCGGAGGTGGCCGTGGACCTGCTCGTGCGGCCCGCGCGCGAGATCGACGCGGGGCCGATCGTGACGCTGCTGAACCCGATCATCCGCGCGGGCAACCTGACCGTGATGGACGAGGAGCTCACGCTCGAGGGGCAGATCGCGTTCCTCGGCGACTTCCCCGCGGCGGGCGTGCTGCGTGTGGCGGAGTGCCGCTCGACGCGCACGATCGTCGGCATCCAGGAGGTGCTCTACGCGGCGCGGACGGTGCCCGCGTTCCGGCACGTCGGCGAGGTCGGGACGTTCGTGTCGCTCGCGCACGCGCGCCGCGGCATCGGCCGCGCGCTCGCCGCGGAGACCTTCCCCGAGGCGCGCCGCCGCGGCTTCACCAAGCTGATGGCGACGATCCGCGCCGACAATCCGAACGCGCTCGCGTTCTACACGGCGCTCGGGTTCCGGACGGTCGGCGTCGCCGAGCGCCACGCCCGCGTGCGCGGCCGGTACGTCGACGAGATCCTCGCGGAACGCTGGATCGGGGACTGACGGGCCGCTCCGCGCGGCGCGCGAACGGCGCGGACGGCGCGAACGGCGCGACTCGGTGTGCCGGGGTCGCTATGCTGCGTCGCGAGGGAAGCGGAGCGCGGCGGCGGCAAGGGGGCGCGCCGCTCGGGCGACCGTGGGGAGCGGGAGATGATCTGTACGGACTGTGGGCGCGAGGCGCCCCTGCGCGACGTGGCGTTCCACCAGAACATCGGCGCGCTCGTCGTGCGCTTCTCCAGGACCGTCCGTGGGCGGCTCTGCAAGTCGTGCATCCATCGCCACTTCTGGAGTACGACCGGAACGACGCTCGCGCTCGGCTGGTGGGGCACGATCTCGTTCCTCGTGACGCCGTTCTTCCTGCTGAACAACATCGGCCGCTACGCGGTGCTCGTGTGGATGCCCGGCGTGCCGCAGGGTGCGCGTGCGCCGGTGCTCACGGAGGACGCCGCGCGCCGCATCGGGCAGCTCGGCGAGGAGCTGTTCGGACGTCTGGACCGCGGCGAGCAGCTGCGGAGCGTGGCGCAGAGCGTCGCGGACCGTGTCGGCGTCACACCGGGTCAGGTCGCGCTCTTCGTGCGTGAGGTCGTCCGACGTCAGCAGGCCGTGGGAGACACGGCGCGCTCGTGAGCGCGCGCGAGCCGCGCAGCGCCGGCGGCACGCCGGGCCGGTGCGACGTCGTCGTCGTCGGTGCCGGCGAACCGGCGACCGACGCGCCCGGTTGCCGCGCGCTTCGCGCGCCGCGTCCGGCGCGAACCGAGCTGCGCCGAGGTGCCGTTGAGCGAGCCGTCCCGACCCGTGACCGCGACGTTCCCGCGCTGGCTCTGGGCTTCGACGTGGGGCTGGTGGCTCGGCATCGTGCTGGTGACCGCGCTCGCGATCGCCGCCGACTCGATCGGCGTCGAGCACGCGCAGGTGCCGGTCGGGGTCGGCATGGGGCTCGGGGTCGGGCTCGCGCAGTGGCTCGCACTGCGCCGCGCCGGGGGCAGCGCCGCGGGCTGGCTGCGTGCGACCCTGCTCGGCGTGACGGCGCCGTTCGTGCTCGCGGACCTCGCACGGCTCGTGGGGCTCGGCGACACCTACGCCCTCTACGCGGCGGCGGCGCTCGCCGGGATCGCCGCGGGCGTGCTGCAGGCCCGCACGTGGCGTCTCCGAGGATCGGCCTGCGCGCTGTGGATCGTCGCCGGCACGGCCGCGTGGATCGTCGCTTCCGGAACGGTTGCGGCCGCCGACGCGATCTGGCAGGCCAGGGCGGTCGACGGACGCCTCGGCCTCGCGCTCTATCTGGGGCTGCTGTTCGGCGGCGGTGTGCCCCTCGGCGTCGTCACCGGCTGGGCGGCACGCCGGCTGGCGCACCCGCGCACCGCCGCCGCGTAGCCCGCTCGCGGCGCCGACGCGCGCAGGACCCGCCGCACGGACCCGATGCATGACGCGGCGGGCGCCGGGAGGTACGCTCCCGGGCCCGTCATGCGACGCCCCGGTCTCGCTCTCGCCCTCGCGCTCGCCGCGTTCCCCGCGGTGGCGCGTGCCGAGGGCGACGCCCCGAGTCCCGCAGGCGCCGACGGCGCCGTCGTCGCGCTCGTGGGCGGCGAGGTGCGGCCCGTCTCGGGGCCCGTGCTGCCGCGCGGCACCGTGCTCCTGCGCGGCGGACGCATCGCGGCCGTCGGCGCCGACGTGGCCGTGCCCGAGGGGGCGCGCGTCATCGACTGCGCGGGGGCGGTGGTCACGCCCGGCCTGATCGACGCCGACTGCGCGCTCGGGCTCACGCCGTGGGACGCGGGCGCCGGCGTGCCGGGCGCGGACGCGCGCGCGATCGACGCGTTCGACGGGTGGGACGAGCGGCTCGGGACCGCGCTGCGCGAGGGCGTGACGGCGCTCGTCCTCGGCGCGAACCGCGAGCAGGTGCTCGGCGGCGTCGCGTGCGTCGTGCCCACGGGCCCGCCGGGCGCCGCCCCGCTCGCGAGCGATGCGGCCGTGGTGCTGAACGTCTCGACGCGCGGCGCGGGCGGCGGCGCCCCGGGGGCGTTCCGCACCGCGACGATCCGCGGTGCGCTCCAGGCCGCGCTCGACCGCCGCATCGAGGTGGAGCGCTGGCGCCGCGACCTCGCCGAGTACGAGGACGAGCGCCTCGCGGTCGAGCCGACGCTCGAGGAGCGGCTGCTGCTCTCGCCCGAGCTCCTCGCGCGCATGCGCCTCTGGACGCCCGCCGAGCGCGCGGCGTGGCGTGAGGCGACGTACAAGTCGATGGGGCGCGAGAAGGCGTACACGAAGCCGAAGAACCCGGCGACGCCGCCGCGCGCGCCCGGCGACGACCCGAACCTCGACGCGCTGCGCGACGCGCTCGGCGACGGCGCGACGCCCGCCGCGCGGCGCACGCTCCTGCGCGCGGAGCTCGAAGGCGACGTGGACGCGGCGCTGCGCATCGCCGCCGACTTCGCGCTCACGCCCGTCGTGGCCGGCGGCGAGGGACTGCGCCGCCGCACCGCGGAGCTGGCGCGCGCCCACGCGCGCGTCGTGCTGACGCACCTCGGCGACACGAGCGCATCCACGACGAGCGCCGTCGCGCGCCGCTCGCCCGGTCTCGCTGCGGCCCTCGCGGCCGCGCGCCTGCGGCCCGCGCTCGGCACCGGCGGCGTCGGCGCCGCCCGCTGGCTGCGGCTCTTCGCCGCGCGCGAGATCGCGGAGGGCCTGCCGCGCGACGCGGCGCTCGCGGCGGTCACGCTCTGGGCCGCGGAGTCCGCGGGCGTCGAGGCGCAGATGGGTTCGCTCGACGCGGGCAAGCGCGGCGACGTCGTCGTCTGGAGCGGGGACCCGTTCGGCGCGACGTCGCGCGCGCTGCACGTGTTCGTCGAGGGCGCGGAGGTGGACGTTGCCGCGCGCTGACGTGCCGCGACGCGCGGGCCGGCTCCTGCGCGCGACGTTCGCTGCCGCGTGCGCGCTCGTCGGCGGCGTGCCGGCGGCGCACGCCGACGATCCCGCCGCGAGCGCGGACCTGGTGCTGCGCCTCGGCACGCTGCACGTCGGCGACGGCGACGTCGTGAACGACGCGCTCGTCGTGATCGACGACGGCCGCGTCGTCGCGGTGCAGGCGGGCGGGACCGTGCCCGAGGGCGTGCGCGTGCGGACGTTCGCGCGCGCCGTCGCGTGCCCGGGCTTCGTGGACGCGGTCACGCAGTACGGTCTCGACGACGGCGCCGCCGAGCGCCCGGACACCCTGACGCCCGACGTGCGCGCCGCCGACGCGTTCGACGTGCGCGCGCCCGAGCTCCGCGCCGCGCTCGACGCCGGCACCACGACGCTCGGACTCGTGCCCGCGCCGTGGAACGTCGCCTGCGGCCGCGCCGCGACCGCAGGCTTGCGCACCGACGGCAGCGCCGAGGTGCTCGAGCGCGTGGGCGTGCCCGTGTTCGCGTTCCGCGCGCCCGCGCTCCGCCGCGACCGCGTGCCGGCGACCGCCGCGGGCGCGCGCCTCGTGCTCGAGGCCGCGTTCGAGGGGCGCGCGTGGACGACGTCGGGCGAAGGCGCGGCGCCGCTCCGCGCCGAGGCGCTCGCCGAGCTCGCGCAGCTCCGCAGCGGCGCGGTGCTCGTGCACGTGGACCGCGCCGAGGAGGCGCGCGTCGCGGTCGAGACGCTGCGCGCCCGCGGACTCGCCCCGACGCTCGTCGGCCTGCGGCAGATCGCGGGCCCGGACGAGGCGCGCGCCGTCGCCGCGCTCGGCGTGCCGTGCGTCGTCACCGAGCTCGGCCCCGAGGACTCGCTCGCGACGCTCGCGGTGCCGGCCGAGCTGCGCGCGGCGGGCGCGACCGTCGCGCTCGCGAGCGGTGCGCCCGCGCAGTCGCCGCGCACGCTGCGTCTCGCGCTCGCGCTCGCCGTCGCGAACGGACTGCCCGCCGCCGACGCGGTCCCGGCGGTCACGTCGCACGCCGCCGCGGCGCTCGGCGCGTCGAAGGGTCTCGGCCGCGTGGCCGTCGGCGCGCGCGCCGATCTGCTCGTCTTCGACGGAGCGCCGTGGGAGCCCGCGTCGCGGCTGCTCCTGACCGTGACCGGCGGACACGTCGCGTTCGACGCCGCCCGGAAGGACGCGCAGTGACGCGCACCGGTTCGGCGTTCGCGCTCGCGGTGCTCGTCGCCGCGCCGGCCGTGCTCGCGCCCGCGGCCGCCGCGCGCCCCGCGCCGCAGGCGCTCGTCTTCGGCGACGTCACCATCGCCGACGGACTCGGCACGGCGCCGCGCAAGGGCAGCGTGGCGATCGTGGACGGCCGCCTCGTGCTCGGGACGGGTCCCTCGGGCGCGCGGCGCGTCGCCGTGGACGGCGCCTGGCTCGCGCCGGGCTTCGTCGAGCCGTCCGGCCGCGCCGGCTACGTGCACGCCGACGCGGAGGGCACGCGCGAGATGACGCCCGACGTGGACGCGCGCGACCTCGCCGACGTGCGCTCGAGCGCGTTCCGCGAGGCGGCGTTCGAGGGCTGCACGACCGTCGTGCTCGCACCCGGCGCGACGAACGTCGTCGGCGGACTCACGCAGGCGTTCCACGCGTGGACGCCCGAGGGCGCCGCCGTGCCGATCGCGGGCGCGCCGCAGGCGCTGCAGATCGCGCTCGCGGACGAGCCGACGAACGGCAACTTCCCGCCGCGCTCGGGCCCGACGACGTCGATCTACGCGCGCCGTCCGACGACCCGCATGGGCGTCGTGTGGATGCTGCGCCAGACGTTCCTCGCGGCGAAGGGCGTGCAGCAGCCGCCCGACGGCGCCGACCTCGCGCGCTACCGCGACGTGCTCGAGGGGCGCCGCACGCTGCGCGTCGTCTCGCACGCGGTGCAGGATCTGAACGCGGGCGTGCGGCTCGCCGACGAGGCGGGCTTCCGCTACGTGCTCGAGGGCGCGGACGAGGGCTACATGGTGCGCGAGGCGCTCGGGCGCCGCGCGACGCAGGTCATCTCCGGGCCGCTCCCGAGCGTCACCTCCGGCGTCGGTCCCGAGTTCACCGACACGGCGCTGCGCAACACGGCGATCCTGCGCGAGGCGGGCTGCACCGTCGCGCTGACCGCCGGCGCGCAGGGCGGACGCTGGCTGCGCGAGCAGGCCATGTTCGCCGCGCGCTACGGTCTCACGCGCGACGAGGCGCTCGCCGCGGCGACGAGCGTCGCCGCGGACATCTGCGGTCTGCCCGACCGCGGGCGCATCGCCGAGGGCGCCGCGGCCGACGTCGTGCTGTGGAGCGGGCACCCGCTCCTGCCGTCGTCGCGCATGTTGATGGTCGTCGTGGACGGGCGCGTCGTGTTCGACCGCACGGGCGAGGAGTGAGCGTGAGGGTAGGCATCCGCTTCGTGGCCGCGTGCGCGCTGTGCGCCGCACCCCTCGCCGCCCGGGCCTCCGACGACGAGTTCGCGCTGCAGGCGCGGCACGTCGTGACCGTCGAGGGCGCGACGTACGACGAGGGCGGCTCCGTGCTCGTGCGCGGCGGGCGCGTCGAGGACGTGCAGCCGGGCTTCGTCAACCCGTGGGGCGTCGAGGTGCGGCGCTTCGACGACGCGTGGCTGCTCCCCGGCTTCGTCGAGGCCCACAGCCAGGGCGGCCTCGACCGCCCGAACGAGAACGCGCCGAACACGCCGTTCGTCTCGGTGCTCGACGGCCTCGACCCGCTCGCGCCCTACTTCGAGGACCTGCTGCGCGACGGCGTGACGACCGTGTTCGTGGTGCCCGGCGACCAGACGCTGCTCGGCGGACAGGGTCTCGTGCTGAAGCCCGTCGGCCGCACCGCGGAGGAGATGATCGTGCGCCGCGACGCGGGCCTGAAGGTCGCGCTCGCGCCGCGCCGCGGGACCTCGCGCATGGCGCAGCTCGCGGAGCTGCGCCGCACGCTGCGCGCCGCCCGCGGGCAGGAGGCGCGCGAGGTCGTGGACAACCCGGACGACCCCGGCCGCGCGCCGCGGCAGCGCGCGCTCAGCGACCTGCTCGACGGCAAGCTGCCCGCCGTGCTCGCGTGCGACGCGTCCGTCGACGTCGTCAACGCGCTCGCGGTGCTCGACGAGTTCCGCCTGCGCGGCTTCGTCACGCTCGGCACGGGCGCCCGCCGCGCGCTGCCGCTGCTCGCGGAGCGCGGCGTCGCGTGTCTGCTCCCCGACGACATCGAGCCGCTCGAGCGCGACCCGGAGACGGGCGAGGAGACGCGGCGCTTCCTCGCGAAGGAGGCGCTCGACGCGGGCGTGCCCGTCGCGATCCAGGCGAACGAGGCGTCGGCGTACGGCATGCGCTCGCTCTGGTACCAGGCGGCGGTCGCCGTCTCGCAGGGCGTGCCGCGCGACGTCGCGCTGCGCGCCGTGTCGCTCGAACCCGCGCGTGTGCTCGACGTCGCGGAGCGCGTCGGCTCGCTCGCAAAGGGCAAGGACGCGAACGTGGTGCTGTGGAGCGGCGACCCGCTCGACCCGCTGTCCGTCGTCGAGCGCGTGTGGATCGAGGGCGCGCAGGTCTACGACCGCGCGACCGACCGCAAGCTGAAGCGCCTGCTCGACGGCGTCGAGCGCAGCCGCTCCGAGGAGTCGCGCTGATGCGTGCGCGCACCCTCGCGCTCGCCGCCGCGTGCGCGTTCGCGTGCACGCTCGGTCCGCGCGCCGCCGCGCGCGCGCAGGAAGACGGCGCGGGCGACGTGTACGTGACGGCGGGCGTCGTCCACGACGGTCTCGGCGCGACGTGGTCGCCCGGCGCCGTCTCGATCCGTGGCGGCAAGGTCGTCGCCGTCGGCGCCGTCGCGGACGTCCCCGCGCCCGCGGGCGTGCGGCGCATCGACGCTGGCGCCGACGCGGTCGTGATCCCGGGTCTCGTCGCCGCGTGGAGCGAACACGTCTCGGCCGACGGCCGCGACCCCACGAGCGTCGCGCCCGACGTGCGCGCGATCGACGGCTACGACCTCGCGCGCGACGAGAGCGCGCTGCTCGCGGGCGGCGTCACGACGGTCGTCGTCGCGCCGGGCTCGACGCAGGTCGTCTCCGGGCGGCCGGCGGTCGTGAAGCTCGCGGGCGCGTCGCGCGAGGCGCGCGTGCTGCGCGCGGAGCTCGGCCTAGCGACGGGCATCGGCGACGGCGTGCAGTCGCCGCGCGCGCTGATCGAGCCGCCCGACCTGCCCGACGCCGCGCACGACCCGCTGCTGCCGCACCGCGAGCAGCTCCCCGTCACGCGCGCCGGCTCGGTGCTGCTGCTGCGCCAACTTCTCCGCGCGGGCGGCGACGCGTACGTCGAAGGCGTCGCCGCCGGCCGCGCGCCGCTGTTCGTGTCCGCGTCCTCGACGGGCGACATCGAGGCCGCGCTGGCGCTCGCGGGCGAGCTCGGCGCGAAGCCGGTGCTGGTCGGTGCGACCGCCGCGCACGCGATGGCGCGCGACATCGCCGACGCGCACGTGCCCGTGGTCCTGACGTGGCCGACGGTGCCGGGCCGCATCACCGCGGGCGACGACGCCGACGCGGAGCTGCTGCGCATGCGCGCGCGCGGCAACGCCGCCGCGCTCGACGCGCTGAAGGTGCCGTTCGCGCTGACGGTCGCGTCCGAGGACGCGCTGCCCGACCTGCTGTTCGTCGCCGCGTCGGCGGCCCGCGCAGGGCTCCCGCCCGCGCGCGCGCTCGCCGCCGTGACGTCGTCCGCCGCCGACATCGCGGGCGTGGCGGACCGCGTGGGCGCGCTCTCGCCCGGACGCGACGGCGACCTCGTCGTGCTCTCCGGCGAACCGCACGACCTGCGCGCGGTGCCGGTGCGGACGATCGTCGCGGGCCGTGTCGTCTGGGAGCGGCGCGCGGGCGGCGCCACGGTGGTCGTGCGCGCGGCGCAGGTGCACGTCGGCGACGGGCGCGTCTTCGCGCCCGGCGAGGTCGCCTTCGAGCGCGGGCGCATCGTCGAGGTCGGCACCACCGTCGGCGTGCCGCCCGGCGCGCGCATCATCGACCTCGGTGCCGGCGCCGTGATGCCCGGCCTCGTCGACGCGTTCTCGCACGCGGGCCTCGCCGGCAGCGCCGGCGGCGCGAACTGGGACGTCTCGACGGCGCTGCCGTCGTCGCAGGCCGTGGACGCCGCGGACCCGGCGTTCGCGCTGCTCGCCGCGTCGGGCGTCACGACGGCGCTCGTCGCGCCGGGCGGCGGCGGGCGCGTGGCGGGGCGCGCGTCGGTCGTGAAGACGCAGGGCGCGTGGCCCGGCACGCGCGTGCTGCGCGAGGACGCGGGCATCGTCGTCCGGCTGCGCGGCGAAGGCGACCTGCGCGGCGCGCGCGACCAGATCAAGGGCGCGCTCAAGCAGGCGCGCGACTACCGCGAGTCCTTCACGAAGTACGACAAGGCGCTCGAGGAGTACCGCAAGTGGAAGGCGGAGCAGGACGCCGCCCGCGCGAAGCAGGAGAAGGAGGACGCGGAGAAGGCGAAGGCTGAGGCGGAGAAGGCGAAGGAGCAGGGCAAGGACGGCGCGAAGGCGCCCGAGGAGCCGCCGAAGCCGGAGGAGGGCAAGCCCGCGGAGCCGAAGAAGGACGAGGCGAAGAAGGAGCCGGAGAAGAAGGAGGAGCCGCGGCGCCCGAAGACGAACGAGGCGCTCGCCGGCTGGGCCGCGGTGCTCGACGGCAAGGCGCCGCTCCTCGTGCGCGCGGCGACCGTCGAGGAGATCCGCACCGCGCTCGCGTTCCTCGAGGGCGAGAAGGGCGTGCGCATGGTGGTCGTCGGCGGCGACGAGGCGCGGCGCGTGTTCGAGCCGCTCCAGAAGGCGGGCGTGCCGGTGATCGCGAGTCCGACGGTGCTCGTCGAGGAGCGCGGCACACCGGTGAACGTGCTGCGCGAGCTGGCGCTCTCCGGGGTCTCGGGCGCGCTCGGCAGCGACTCGTACCTCGGCGGGCACGAGCTGCGCGACCTGCTCGCGTACGCGGTGCGCGGCGGACTCTCGCCCGCCGCCGCGGTGCGGCTCGTCACCGGCGACGCCGCGAAGCTGCTGGGCGTGGACGAGCGCGTGGGCACGCTCGCGCCGGGGCGCGACGCGGACCTGGTGCTCCTGACGGCGCCGCCGTTCGCGCCGGGCGCCGAGGTGCGCGCGGTGTTCGTGGGCGGGGAGGAGGTGCGACGTGGTGTCGAGTAGCGCGCGCGTCGCCGCCCTGCTGCTGCTCGCGTGTGCGCTCGCTGCGACGCCGCGCGCGCACGCCGCCGACGCGCCGAAGACGCCGCGCGGCATCGCGATCCGCGCGGGCCGCGTGGTGCCGGTCGTCGGCGACCCGATCGACGACGGCGTCGTGCTCGTGCGCGACGGCCGCATCGAGCAGGTCGGCGCGGCCAAGGACGTGAAGGTCCCCGACGACTACGAGCTGCGCGAGTTCCCGGACGGCTGGGTCACGCCCGGCTGGGTCGAACTGCACGCGCACGTCGCGGGCACCGACCTGAACGACATGGTCTATCCCACGAATCCGGAGCTGCGGAACCTCGACACGATCGTCCCCGACAACTTCCAGCTCCGCGCCGCGCGCCAGGGCGGCGTCACGACGATGCTCTTCATCCCCGGCTCCGGCACGAACCTGAGCGGCTTCGGCACGCTGGTGAAGACCGCCGGCGCGACCGTGGAGGAGATGACGATCCGCTTCCCCGGCGCGATGAAGATCGCGCAGCTCGGCAACCCCGAGCGGCGCGGCGGCGACGTCGGCTCGTCGCGCATGGGCATGAACCACCTGATCCGCGAGCGCCTCACCGAGGCGAAGCGCTACGCCGACGCGTGGCAGGCGTGGGAGCAGGAGAAGACGGGCGCGCCGCCGCAGCGCGACGAGCGCCTCGAGAACTTCCGCGGCCTCTTCGCGCACCGCTTCCCCGTGATCGTGCACACCGTGTGGGTGAACGGCGTCGAGGCGACGAAGCGCATCCTGCACGACGAGTTCGGGCTCGACGTGATCATCACGCACGCGACCTTCGACTCGTACAAGGCGGCCGACGTGATCGTGGGCGCGGGGCTGCCCGTGAACGTCGGGCCGCGGCTCATCCACTACGAGTGGGAGACGGGGCGCGTGCTCGGCATCCCGCAGCTCTGGAAGCAGGCCGGCTGCGACAACCTCTCGCTGAACACCGACTGCCCCGTCGTGCCCGCCGAGGAGCTGACGACGCAGGCCTCGATGGCCGTGCGCTTCGGGCTCGACGAGAAGACGGCGCTCGAGGGGCTCACGATCGTGCCCGCGCGCCAGGTCGGCATGGGCGAACGACTCGGCTCGCTCGAGCGCGGGAAGGACGCGGACATCGTGGTGCGCGACGGACCGCCGCTCGACCCGCGCTCGCGCGTGCTCTTCGTGCTCGTGAACGGCAAGGACGCGTTCGACGCGCAGCGCGACCGGAGGCTCTTCTGAGTCGCGCGACGTTCCGCACCGCGGCGCTCCTCGCGACGCTCGCGCTCGGCGCCACGTCCGGATCGGGCGCGGCGCGCGCCGACGACGCGACGCAGCCGGCCGGCGACTTCGCGCTGCGCGGCTGCCGCGTCGAGACGTGCGCCGGCCCCGCGCTCGACGACGGCGTCGTGGTCGTGCAGGGCGGCCGCGTCAGCGCGGTCGGACCCGCCGCGACGACGGAGATGCCGGCCGGTGTGACGATCGTGGACGCCGCGGGGAAGGTGCTGACGCCCGCGTTCGTGCACGCGGGCACGCGTCTCGGACTGCGCGGCAACGGCGGCGGCAACGCGAACCTCGTGGACGCGTCGCGGCGCGTCGAGGAGGAGCTCGACCCCTGGCTCGACGAGAACCGCTGGGCCGCGGCCAACGGCTTCGCGACGCTCGGACTCCTGCCGGGCGAAGGCATCGTCGGCGGTCGCGGCGCCGCCGTGCGCGCCGCCGGGGCCGACATCGAGTCGATGCTGCGGCGCGCCGACACGGTGCTGCGCGTGGACGTGACGCAGGGCGCGCGCTTCTCGAACGCGCTCGCGGGTCAGCTCGCCGCGGCGCGCAAGGACCTCGACGCGCTTGCGAAGTGGGAGACGGAGCGTGCGGCGTGGGAGAAGGCGAAGGCCGCCGCCGAGGCCGAGAAGAAGCCCGTGCCCGCGGAGCCGAAGAAGCCCGACCAGCCCGACGACCGCGAGCCGTACAGGAAGGTGCTGCGCGGCGAGACCGCGCTCTGGTGCCTCGTCGGCAACTCCGCCGACGTCGTCGCGCTGCGCGACGCGCTCGCCGACGAGGCGGTGCGCGGCGCGAAGCTGCGGCTCGTCTGCGCGCTCTCGGGCGACGCGTACCGCGCGGCGCCGGAGCTGCTCGACCTGGGCGCGCGCTGCGTCGTGCGCGCGTCGCTCGCGAGCTGGCCGAACAGCGACCTGACGGTCTGCCCGGCGGTGCTCCTGCGCAACGCCGGGCTGCCGGTGGCGCTGCTGCCGCGCGACGACTCGCGCGACGGCCTGCGCAACTTCCGCATCGACCTCGCGGGCGTCGTCTCGGCGGGCTTCCCGCGCGCGGCCGCGCTGCGCGCGGCGACGGCCGAGACCGCCGCGCTGCTCGGCCTCGGCGAGGGCGCGGGGACGATCGCCGCGGGAGCCCGCGCCGACTTCGTGTTGTGGACCGGGGATCCGCTGCAGGCGACGTCGCGGCTCGAGCGCGTGTGGATCGACGGGCGCCCCGTGGAGGAGACGCCGTGAGACGCCGCCCGTTCCTGCGCGCCGCGCTGAGCGCGTGCGCCGCCGTCGCGTTCGCGCTGCCGCTCGCCGCGCAGGCGCAGGAGCGCGCGGCGTCCGACGCCGACGGCGCGCGGCCCGCGGGCGGCGAGGACGTGCTCGCGATCGTCGGCGGCGACGTGCACGTCGGCAACGGCGTCGTGTTCCGGCGCGGCGTCGTGCTCTGCCGCGGCGGCAAGATCGCCGCGGTCGGCAGCGACGTGGAGGTGCCGGAGGGCGCGCGCGTCGTCGATGCAGCCGGGCGGCGCGTGCTGCCCGGCTTCGTCGCCCCGGCCGGGTCGAACTTCGGCATCCAGCGCGGGCGCCCGCAGCCGGGCGAACGCTTCGGCGACTGCCTCGACCCCGAGAGCCTCTACAACGAGCTCGCGCTCGCATCCGGCATCACCAGCTACTACGCGAGCGGTCCGCGGCGCGGGCTCGTCGGCGACCAGACCGCGGTCATCAAGCCGGCGCTCGGCGCGCCGGAGCTGATGGTGCTGAAGGAGCCGGCGGCGCTCGAGGTCGGCTGGAGCGACGCGGCGCCGTCGGACCGCGCGGGCTTCCGCGACCAGCTCCGCGCCGCGCGCACGTTCCTCGCGGGCGGCGCGAAGGGCCGCCCGCCCGTGCCGCCGACGTGGCTCGCGGCACTGCGGCGCGAGATCCCTGTGCGCATCCGCGCCGTGCGCCGCTCCGACGTCCTCGCGGCCGTCGCGCTCGCGCAGGAGTTCGACCTGCGGCTCGTGCTCGAGGACGCGCACGAGGCGTGGACCGTGGCACAGGAGGTCGCCGCGTCCGGCGCCGTGCCGATCGTGGCGCCGCGCGTGCGCATCTGGCCGAACGCCGGCGAGGAGGAGCGCTCGGGTTCGACGATCGAGTGCGCCGCACTGCTCGAGAAGGCCGGCGCGCGCTTCTGCATCCTGCCGCCCGGCGGCTTCGGCGGACCCGGCTCCGGCATCTCGCTGCAGGGCATCGCCGGCCGCGACCTGATGACCTACTCGGTCGAGGGTGCGTTCGCGATCCGCGGCGGAGCGTCGCAGGACGCCGTGCTGCGCGCGATCACGCTGACGGCCGCCGAGGCGCTCGGCGTCGCCGACCGCGTCGGCTCGCTCGAGCGCGGCAAGGACGCGGACGTCGTCGTCTACCAGGGCGACCCGTTCGACTACCGGCTGCTCCCCGAGGTCACGATCGTCTCGGGCCGCGTGCTCTACGAGCGCACGAAGAGCAAGCTGTTCGGGCACCTGCCCGCGCGCTGACGTGCCGCGCCGCCGACCCGCCGCCGTGGCGCCGGGCGCCGCACCGGAGCTCGACGACGCCGCGCTCCCCGCGCTGCGCACGCAGCTCCTGCGCTGGTACCGGGGTGCGCGCCGCGAGCTGCCGTGGCGCACGTCGCGCGACCCGTACCACGTGCTCGTGAGCGAGCTGATGCTGCAGCAGACGCGCGTGGACGTCGTGCTGCCCTACTTCGCGCGCTGGGTGCTGCGCTGGCCCGACGTCCGCGCGCTGGCCGCCGCGTCCGAGGACGACGTGCTCGCCGCGTGGTCGGGGCTCGGCTACTACCGCCGCGCGCGCGCGCTGCACGCCGCGGCGCGCGAGATCGTGGCCCGCCACGGCGGCGTCGTGCCGCGCGCCGTGGACGCGCTGCGCGCGCTCCCCGGCGTGGGGCCCTACACCGCTGCGGCGGTGGCGTCGATCGCGTACGACGTGCCCGCAGCCGTCGTCGACGGCAACGTCGAGCGCGTGCTGTGCCGCCTGCTCGGCGACGCGCGCCCGCCGTCGGCCGCGCGCGCGCGCGACCTGCGCGACGTCGCGGAGCGGCTGCTCGCCGCGCCGGCGGGCGACTGGAACCAGGCGCTGATGGAGCTCGGCGCGCTCGTGTGCGTGCCCTCCGCGCCGCGCTGCGACGTGTGCCCGTGGGCGCCGCGCTGCGTCGCGCACGCCCGCGGCGACGCCGCGCGGCTGCCCGTCCGCGCGGCGCCCTCCGCCGTGCGCGAGGTCGTGCTCCGCATGGCGGTCGTGCGCCGCGGCGACGCGGTCCTGCTCGTGCGGCGCGGCGAGGGCGCGCTCCTCGCGGGCATGTGGGAGCTCCCGACGACCGACGAGGGCGGCTCGCCCGCGCAGCTCGGCGCGCTCGTGCGCCGCGCCGTGCCGGGCGCGCGCGTCCACCTCGCCGCGACGGCGGCGCGCAGCTTCCGCCACGCCATCACGCGCCGGCGCATCACCGTGCACGTGCACGAGGGCACCTGCGGCGCGCCCGTCGAGAGCGTGGCAGAGGCGCCGCCGGGGATCGCTTGGGCGGGCCCGCGGGAGCTCGGCGCGTACGCCGTCTCGTCCATGACGACGAAGGCGCTCGCAGGCTCCCGCCGCGCCACCTGAGTCACGCACGCGGCGTCGCGTCGGATCTGCTTCAGGATTCCACTCAAGTCCGCATCCGGCGCCACTCGATGGGGCTGAGTGATGTCCCTGCGCACCCCGGCGTGGGGTAGCGCGGGAGAGAGTGACCCATGCGGGGACGAAACGGCTTCACGCTGATCGAACTGATGATCGTTGTGACGATCATCAGCATCCTGACCGCCATCGCGATCCCGAGTCTGATCTCGTCGCGCATCAGTGCGAACGAGACGTCGGCGATCGCCACGCTGCGCAACATCGCGTCGGCGCAGGTGCAGTTCCAGGCGACCGCGAAGGTGGACGTCGACGGCGACGGCGCCGGCGAGTTCGGCTTCTTCCGGGAGCTCGCGGGGGCCACGCCCCTGCGCATCGACCCGGCCGGCAACCTCGGCACCGTGCCCCTCTCGCCGGCGATCCTGCCCGGCTCGTTCCGCCCGGACGCGAACCTCGGCATGCGCGCCCACTCGGGCTACGCGTTCCGCATCCGCCTGCCCGCGGACGACGGCTTCGGCGTCGCCGAGCGCCCGGCGGGGACGCCGCTCCTCTTCCCGATCGACGCCGACCTCTCCGAGACGAACTGGACCTGCTACGCGTGGCCGCTCGCAGCCGGGCAGTCCGGCGTGCGCACGTTCTTCATCGCGCAGACGGCCGACGTGCTCTCGACCGACGATCCCGCACCGCGCGCCGTGTTCGGGCCGCGCGGCGGCGCGGCGTTCCTGCCCGGCGGGCTCATCGACAGCATCACGGGCACGATCGCGTTCTCCGCGACCGGCCGCGACGGCAACCTCTGGCGCCGCACGCAGTAGCTCGCGCCCACCTCGCCGGCGCCGTCGGGTCCCGGACCGGAGCCCGCGCGCGTCACGTCCCCCCTTGCGAGCGGCGGCCGCACCCCGCGCTGCGTAGGATCGCAGCAGTGCGCGCCGGTCCCGGGCGCGCCCGCAGGCGGGGTGCGCATGGGCAGAAAGGACTCGAAACGGCAGATCGACCGTGCCGTGGCGACCGCGCAGGCGCGCTACGTGCAACGGCTGCGCGCGTTGCTCGAGCGTGGTGATACGGCGGCGCTGGCGGATGAGCGCTGGCAGTTCCTCGCCGTTCTGCGCAGCCACGGTCGGCGTCCCACCGGTGTGGTCTCGCTCGTGGACGCCGACGTCCTGTGGCTCGAGGAGTTCATTCGCCGTCTCGACGTCCAGCCGCTCGCGCGCGGGGCGACGCGCGCTCCGCTCGGCGAGCCGCTGCAGCGCCGGCTCCAGTCCGCGGGCGCGGAACTGCGCGCGGCGCTGCAGGACCCGCGCCGGCAACGATTCGCGCACGCCCTGCTCGAGCGCCTGCAGGGCTGGCCCGCCCCTGATCCGCCCGACAGCGCGCTCGTCGCGGCGGCGGCGCGCGCGTGGCGGCGCAGCCCGGAGCTGATGCGCGTCGATCGCGAGTTCGCGGAAGCGCTGTGCCCGCAGACGGCGCGGCGGCTGCACGGACTGTCCAGGCTGCTGTACTGGGTGGCGGTGTCCCTGCTCGCGTTCGCCGCCCTGGCCGCACTCGGCGTTGCACGGGCCCACCGGGTATGAGCGACGGCGCGCTGCCGCCGGCGAACGACCCGTACGCCTTGCTGGGCGTCACGCCGGATGTGGATCTGCGCGCGCTGCAGCGCGCGTACGCGGCCGCGATCCGCCGCTTCCGCCCCGACACGCACCCGTACGAGTTCCAGCGTGTGCGCTGGGCATTCGAGACGCTGCGCCATCGGGTGTCGCGCGCAGACGCGGACCACGGCGCACCGGCGTCGCCCACCAGCGACCCGGCGCCGCTGGATGTCGCGCGCGCTGTCCCCGCCGCACTGCCGGCCGACGTCGACGTCGCGCCCGCCGAGGAACGCGAATCCGCTCCGCACGGTGCCCCCGACGCGTCGGATGCTCGTGACCAGGTGCCGCCCGACGACCCCGTCGATCCACCCGACGCGCAGCCCGAGCCGGCAGACGCCGACGCCCCGCAGTCGGAGCCGGCGCAGCGCTCGCCTCCCGACGCGCCGTCGCCGCAGCCGCAGGGTCCGCCCGCCGCCGCGTCGCCCTCCCGCCCGCCACCGCGTCCGTGGCGGGACGCGGTCTGGAGCGCCGCGGAGTCGGGAGACGTCGCCGGCGCGCTCCGTGCCGCGCGGCTGCGCACGCGCGAAGTGCCCGACGACGCCGAGGCGTACAAGATCGGATTCCTCCTGGCCGAGTCGCAGGGCCGGCGCGGCGGGGCGCTCGCATGGCTGCTGCGCGGACTCGCGGCGAATGCGGAACTCGTCGGCTGGACGGTGCGCCTGCTCGACGCTCGCTCGCTCGCGCGTCTGGCGTCGTCCCGAAGCGCGGCATGGTCGACGCTGCAACGGCAGCGCGACGAGGATGCGGCCCTCGAGGTCCTGCAGGTGCGGGCCGCGGTGCTGCTCGCGGGCGGCCGCTACGAAGCGCTCCGCCGCGACTTCGCGAGCCCCGCGTTCCGCGCACTCGCGACGCGCAGCGCCGATGCGTTCGCCCTCCAGCTCGAGGTCGCCGCGGCGGTGGCGTTCGAGCGTCCCTCGCTCGCGGACGAGATCGAGGACGGGCGCGCGAACGAGCTGCGTCGCGACGGTGTCGAGTGGGACCAGGACCGCTACACACACCTGCGTGCGATCGCGCGCGAGTGGCGCAAGGCTGCCGCCCGTCGCCCGACTCCCGCTGCCCTCCTGCGCCTCTGCGCCCAGAGCGGCAGCGCCTCGCCGGAACGCCTCGCCCTGCTGCGAGCGGTCGTCGCCGCGGACTGCCGCGCCCGTCCCGACCTCTACGAGCGGGAGCTGGCGATGCTGGCGCGCGATGCGCCGGCGACCGTGTTCCCGTTCGTCGCGGAGGTGATCGAGGCGGGCGACCCCGTTCGCGTGACCGGTGGTCGAAACGAGCTGACGCTCGAGACCTACGAGCTGGCGCTCGCCCGCGCGCAGACCGCGCGCCGTGCGCTCGTCGCGCCGCCGGAGTGGGCGTGGTGCCTGCTGGCGGTACTGCTGGTCGTCGACGCACTCGCCTGTGGGCCGGAACCTGCGTTCGCCTGCGCCGTGGCGGTGACGGTGACCGGGATCTGGTGGTGGAAGTCGACGCAGACGTGGCTCGCGCGCGCGTACTTCGGTGTCGCGCGCGCCGCATGCGCGGTGCGCCGCTCGACGCACCCGAAGCTCTCGGGCGACGCACGCCCGGCCGACCGCGTGCTCGCCCTGCTGACCCGGCTGTCACGCCCGGCGCACGAACGCGCCGACCGCGACGGGTGACGCGGCCGTCGCTCGCGAATCCGGCGCTGCGCCGGGCGCGGGGGGACGGTGCGGGTCAGGAGTTGCCGTCGTACCCGTGACCGCAGTCCGCGAGGAGCGCCAGCAACGCCTCGCGGATCGCGTCGAGCAGCACCCGGTCGCCCTGCTGCAGCGCGCTCTCGAACTGCGTGAGCATGCGGTCGAGCTCGCTCCGCTCGTCGGCGCGCAGCTCCGCATAGACGCGCTCGGCGAAGCGCAGGAGCGACTGGTCGGACTGGGCGTCGCGCGTGTACGACTTGAGGCGCTGCATCTTGGCGAGCGCCGCGCGCACCTCGGCGTCCGAGAGGCCCTTGACGTGATGCGTCAGCACCGTCCTGTGACGCTGCCCGGTCCGGCTCACCTCGGCCTCGACCTCGAGGATGCCGTTCAGGTCGTACGTGAAGCGCACGCCCACGGACTGACCCGCGGGCCCGCTCGGTATCCCGGTGACGAGCAGCTCGCCGAGCAGCGTGTTGTCGGCGACGCGCCGCGACTCGCCCTGGAACACGCGCAGGGTCAGCGAGGTCTGCCCTGCGACGAGGGTCTGGACGGTCCGCACGCGACTGGTCGGGATCGTGGTGTTGCGCTCGATGATCGGCATGAAGTAGCCGGGGTTGTACTCGGTGTGGAGGCGGCGCGAGATCTCGACGCCCATCGTGAACGGGCAGACGTCCGTCATCACCAGGTCGGCGACGCTCTCGTCGCGATCCGTCAACGCGGCCTGCACCGCCGCGCCGAGGGCCACCACGTGGTCGGGGTCGAGCTGCGAGATGGGCTCGCGCCCTTCGAAGATGCGTCGAGCGAGCGCGGCCACGAGCGGCATGCGCGTCGCGCCGCCGACCAGGATCACGTCGTGCACGTCGCCGGGCTGCTTCCCGGCGTCCGCCAGCACACGGCGCACGGGGCGCTCGATCCGCTCGAGCAGCGGCTCCACGAGCGCCGCAAACTGTTCGCGCGAGATGCGCACGGCGCGCGAGTCCGGGTGGACGCGCGCCTGCTCGTCGGGGATGCGCACCGCGGCGCTCTCGGCCGTGCTGAGCGCGCGCTTCGCGCGCTCAGCCTCGTGCAGCATGCGCGCGAGGCGCGGCGGGTCCGCGAGCTCGAGCGCCTCCATCTGGATCCCGACCTGACCGAGCGCCCACGCGGCGATGCGCGCGGAGAAGTCCTCGCCGCCGAGGAAGCTCTCTCCCGCCGTGCCCTGGATCTCGAGCACGCCCGCGTAGCTCTCCATCAGCGTGGCGTCGAACGTGCCGCCGCCGAGGTCGAGGACCATGAGCGTGCGTTCGGCATCGCGGTCGTGGAAGCCGTATGCGAGCGCCGCCGCCGTCGGCTCGTTGAGGATGCGCCGGACGCGCAGCCCCGCGATCTCGCCCGCACGTTTCGTGGCGTTGCGCTGCAGGTCGTTGAAGTACGCGGGGACTGTGATCACGGCGTCGGTCACCGGCTCGCCCAGAGCCACCTCGGCGTCCTCGCGCAGCGAACGCAGCACGAGGGCGGACAGCTCGGGGGCAGAGAACGTCCGGCCCGCCACGGAGACCGTGCGATCGGTGCCCATCAGGCGCTTGAACACCGCGGCGGTCCTCTGCGGGAAGCGTACGCGAACGTCGCGGGCGGCCGCCCCGACGAGCACCGGCGCGCCGGGGCCGTCCTCCGGGATCGCGACGACGGACGGAGTGAGCACGTCGCCGACCGCGTTCGGCACGAGCTGCGGGCGGCCGTCGCGGAAGATGGCGCACAGCGAGTTCGTGGTGCCGAGGTCGATCCCGACGGTCCGTCCCATGCGCGAGAGGATAGCGCGCGGCGCGGCGCGGTTGCGCCGCCGTCCCGCCGTGCTGACGCGTCGCCGTAGACTCGGGGCGTGACGCCGCGCGCCCGGGTCCTCGCCACCGCCGCCACGCTCCTCGCGTTCGTCGGCATCGTCGCGCTGGCCGGCGCCGTCGTGAGCTCGTGCGGGTCGCTGCCGCCGCCGACGTTCCTGGTCGCCGACCCGCCCGGCGGCGATGCGTGGCACGAGGTCGCGGACCTGCCCGCGTGGGTGACGGCCCCGCCCGCCGAGGCGGATGCACTCGTGTTCCTGATCACGAACCGCTCGAACTTCCGCAGCATCGCGGGGCACGAGGGCGGTCCGCGCGCCGACCGCGATGCGGCGAAGCGCGTGCGTGCGGCGCTCGAGGGCGTCGTCCCGCCGGCCGAGCTCGACGCCGTCCTGGCCGCGCTCCCCGCGGCGCTGCACCTGCGCGCACGGGCCGCGCGCGACGAGCTGCTCACGCGCCGCACCGTCGTCGGCAACACGCTGAGCACCGTCTGGGCCCTCTGGGTGGCGCCGCTCGACGAGGTCGTCGCCCCGCTGCCGGACGAGCGACGCTCGCGGGCGAGGGCGGCGCTCGCGACGTCGCGATAGCTCGGCCCGCCGCCGCAGACTCAGGCTAGCCTGCGCCCACACGCGTGAGCGACGAGGCGACTGCCGGTCCGCTGCCCGACACCGTGCGGCGTCTGCGCGTCGTGTGGTGGTGCGCTCTCGTCGTCGTGTGCCTCGGCGCGTGGGGCGCGCGGCCGCTCTGGGACACCGACGAGACGCGCTACGCGCTCATCGCACGGAACATGGTCGAGAGCGGCGACTGGTTCACGCCGATGCTGCACGGCGCGCCGCACATGACGAAGCCGCCGTTCACGTACTGGATGGGCGCGCTCGCGATCAGCGTCGGCGGTCGCAGCGCGTGGGCGGTGCGCCTGCCGCTCGTCGTCGCGTTGCTCGGGACCGCTCTCGGCGTCACGGCGCTCGCGCGCACGTGGTTCCGCGACGAGTTGCGCGCGCGCGTCGCGGGCTTCGTGTTCGCGACGTCGCTCCTCGTGTGCGCCACCGGGCACGTCTTCTCGACCGACATGTTCCTGACGTGCTTCGAGACGCTCGGCGTGCTCGCCGCGTGGCGCGCCTGGCGCGGCGGGGGCGGCGTGTGGCGGCCGGTGTGCGCGGGTGCGTTCGCGCTCGCGTTCCTGACGAAGGGCCCGCCCGGGCTGATACCGCTCGGCGTCATCGCCGCGTTCGCGGCACTGCGCGCGCGCGACGCGACGCGCGGCCGCCTGTTCGCGTGGACGGCGCTCGTCGCGGGCGTCGTGCTGGCGCTCTCGTGGTTCGTGCTGCAGGTCCGGCGCGATCCGACGCTCGCCCGGTACTGGCTGTGGGGCGAGACGTTCGAGCGCGTGGCGACGACGGAGCACGGCCGCGACAAGCCGTCGTGGTTCTACTTCGTGGCGCTCCCCGTGGGCGCCCTGCCGTGGACGCCGTTCTGGCCGCGGTCCGTCTCCGCGCTGCGCGCGGCGTGGCGCGCCGCCGGCGCGGCCGCGGACGGCCTGCTCGCGCGGCTGCGGTCGCTCGACGAGCGAGCGCTGTTCCTGCTGCTCTGGATCGTGCCGCCGTTCCTCGTGTTCCAGCTGAGCGGCTCGAAGATGCCGTTCTACGTCACGCCGCTCCTCGTGCCCGCGTCGCTCGCCGTGACGCCGTACGTCGCGCGCTTCGCGCGCGATGCGTGGCGGCGCGGCGGCGGGAGGCGCGCCGCGGTCTGCGCCGGTGCCGCACTGCACGTGGCCGTGCTCGCCGTCGCGAACGCGCTCCCCGCGTCGGTGCTCCCCGAGCGCAACTACGTCGAGGTCGGCCGTGCCGCCCCCGCGGCGCTCCCCGAGTGGCAGGAGCGCGTGTTCACGATCGGCGGGCGTCCGGACTCGTTCACGTGGGTCTCCGGTCTCGAGCTCGAGCCCCTGTACGACGTGCGCGGCGACGAGCGGCGTGCGGGACGCCTCGCGGACCTCGCCGCGGAGCACGGCCGTGTGCTGCTGCTCCTCGAGAACGAGCCCGAGAAGCGCGCGCTCTTCGACGCGCTGCCCGTCACGCTGCACGAGCTCGCGGCGAACCGGCTGGGCGTGCTCGTCGAGGTGACGCCGCGCTGAGCGCGTCGCCGTCCGCGGACTAGCCGGTCTCGCGCCGCCTGAGCCGGCGCCGCCACAGCCACGCGGCGAGCGCCGCCGGGAAGACGTTCACGTGCCCGAGCACGAACAGCGGCACGATCACGAGCGCCGACACGAAGCCCGCCGGGTTGTCCGGCAGCTCCGCGCGGAAGCAGGTGGCGAGCACGACGGCCTCGACGACGGCGAGGCCCAGGAAGAGCGTCCAGAAGACGCGCCGCGCCGAACGCGGCGGCGGCACGCCACCCTCGCGGCCCGGGATCAAGCCCGTCTTCCGGCCGACATCGGCGCGAGTCTAGCCCGCATCGGTCACCAGCTCGCGCGCCCGGCGCGTCGCCGGAGTCGCGATCTCTGCGTCGGCGCTCCTCGAACGGGGCGTTCAGCCCCGACGTCGTCGCGCCTCCTTCCCTCGCGCTCGACTGCGTCGAGCGCTCGCGTGCTCGCCGATCGCAGCCGCCACCGGCGGCTGCTCCCGCGGCGGAGCCGCGGAGGCTCGCACTCTCGCGCCTCCGACTCGGCCGGGACGGACTGCCGCGCGCCGACACGGCAGGTGGCACGGACACCGCGATCGAAGCGCCTGCGTCACACCCGCACTCGCCGCGAGAGCTGGTGAACGATGCGGGCTACGTCACCGCCGCGCGCGGTTCGCGACGCCGGATCCGTCAGTCCGCGCCGCGTTCGCCGGGTCGCAGGCTCCCCGCGCGCCGCGCGTGCCGCTCGGCGCGCGTCCGGTCGCGCTCGTCGAGGTACTCGAGGTACGCCGCCGCCGCGGCGAGCGCCGCCCCGCGCCAGCCTTCCGGCAGCTCGGCGGCCCGTGCGCACGCAGCGGCGTAGGCGTCGAGGAGGGCCTCGCCCGTCTCACGCGCCGCGCCGTGCTTCCACGTCGAGCCGACGAGGTAGCGCAGGTCGCGCAGCACGCCGTCCGGCGTCCACTCGGCCCAGCGGGGCAGGTCGAGCACGTATGCGCCGCCGGGCGCGGGCACGAAGTTGCGCAGCGCGGCGTCCCCGTGGACGAGGCCCGCGTCGTGGACGCGCGCGAGCGCCGTGACCGCGTCGAGCACGGGCTCGAGCGTCCGCTCCGCCTCGAACGTGCGCGCGGCATTGCGTCCCGGCACGCGCTCCGTGCCGACGAGCGCGCCGGCGCGCGGCAGGAGCCGCGGCTGCTCGCCGAAGAGCAGGAGCCGCGGGACGCGCAGCCCGGCGGCCGCGAAGAACCGGTAGCCGCGCCCCTCGGCGACCGCGCGCCCCGGTCGGAGCCGCTTGCCGAGCGGCTGGTCCGGCCGCCGGAACTCCGCCTTCAGGTAGACGTGCCCGCCCGGCGGTTCCGGCCGCGCGACGACGATCCCGATGCGGTCGCCCGACGACGCGAGCACGCGGTCCACGAGCCCGCGCGCCTCGTCGGCGGAGATCCCGCCCTCGAGCCGGAGGTCGAACCCGCGGTGCCGCAGGCGCTTCGGGCCGTCGTGGTCGAACGTCTCGTTCATCCGCCGCTCACGTTCGCGCAACGCGCGGGCGCCGACAAGCCACGGCCGGGGAGAGGGGCGCGCCCGACCGCGTCGCGGCCGTGCCGGCGCGCGCGTGACCGCGGTCGTGTCGCTTCTCCCGCCCGCTGCTACCCTCGCCGGCTCAGTCCGCAGGCCGCAGCTCGCGGCCCGGTCCGGACCGGGGAGGCGCAGCGATGTTCCAGAGTGCGAAGGGCCACGTTCAGAAGACGCTCGACGGGATCCGCGAGGCGGGGCTCTGGAAGAGCGAGCGCGTCATCACGACGCCGCAGGAGGCCGACATCTCCGTGGCGGGCCGCTCGGGCACCGTCATCAACTTCTGCGCGAACAACTACCTCGGCCTCGGCAACCACCCGCGCCTCGTCCAGGCCGCGAAGGACGCGCTCGACCGCTGGGGCTTCGGCCTCTCGTCGGTGCGCTTCATCTGCGGCACGCAGGCTTCGCACAAGGAGCTCGAGCGCGAGATCGCGCGCTTCCTCGGCACCGAGGATTCGATCCTCTACGCCGCGTGCTTCGACGCGAACGGCGGGCTCTTCGAGACGCTCCTCGGCGAAGAGGACGCGGTCATCAGCGACGAGCTGAACCACGCGTCGATCATCGACGGCATCCGCCTCTGCAAGGCCGAGCGCCACCGCTTCACGCACATGGACATGGCCGACCTCGAGGCCAAGCTGAAGGCGACGCAGGGCCGCCGCATGCGCCTCATCTCGACCGACGGCGTCTTCTCGATGGACGGCGACATCGCCCCGCTCGCCGACATCTGCGAGCTCGCCGACCGCTACGACGCGATGGTGCACATCGACGAGTGCCACGCGACGGGCTTCGTGGGGAGGACCGGCCGCGGCACGCCGGAGCACTGCGGCGTCGCGGGGCGCATCGACGTCATCACGAGCACGCTCGGCAAGGCGCTCGGCGGCGCGAGCGGCGGATTCACCGCCGCGCGGCAGGAGATCGTGGACCTCTTGCGCCAGCGCAGCCGCCCGTACCTCTTCTCGAACACCGTCGCGCCCGCGATCGTCGGCGCGTCGCTCGAGTGCCTCGCGATGCTGTCCGAGACGAGCGCCCTGCGCGACAAGCTCGAGTCGAACACGCAGCGCTTCCGCGAGGGCATGACCCGCGCCGGCTTCGCCATCCGCCCGGGCGTCCACCCGATCGTCCCCGTGATGCTCGGCGACGCGCGCCTCGCCACGCAGATGGCCGACGCCCTCCTCGCCGAGGGCATCTACGTCATCGGCTTCAGCTTCCCCGTCGTCCCGAAGGGCAAGGCGCGCATCCGCGTCCAGGTCTCGGCCGCCCACGAGCCGCACCACATCGACCACGCGATCGCGGCATTCACGAAGGTCGGCAAGGCGCTGGGGGTGGTGGGGTAGCCCGGACCGTTCACGAGGCGCGCGCACGTCGTGACCCGGAAGGCGGCGCGATCCACGTCCGGCGCGGATGCGGCGTGCACCGTGCGCCCCGCCTCTGGCGGAGGGAGCGAGGGTGCGGCGAAGCCGCACGAGACGGCTCCTGCGGAGCCTTCGTGACGCGCGAATGCCGAGCGGAGGCATCGCAGCGCGCGGCGCTCCGGACCGCTCAGGTGCGTGAGTTCTCGTGAATGGTCCGGGCCCGGTGGCCGCAGACTGACGTGCTGCCGCGCCGCAGCGCGCGGCGGGGAGGTCTTGAGATGCTGCGTCCCGCCTGCGCGTCCATCGCGTTCGTCCCGCTGCTCGTGCTCGCCGCCGCGTCGATCGCGCGCGCGGACGTCGTCGTCGAGGTGTTCGACGACCGCGCCGCGTTCGAGGCGCGGCTCGGCGTGGTGCGCGTCGTCGACTTCGACGACCTGACGACGCGCGGCAAGACCGCGACGCCCTTCGACGCCGACCGCTATGCGGATCGCGGCTGTCTCATCACTGCGCAGGGCGGCGGCGGCCAGTTCGCCAACCGCACGTACGGCACGGGCAGCCAGTTCAAGGGCTCGTCGCCGCGCAACATGTACGCGCCCGGTCCCGTGGACGGCAGCGGCAACACGACGGTCGTGTCGTTCGTGGACGGCGCGGCGCCGGGCGTCGTCGCCGGGTTCGGCGCCGTGTGGATCGACGCCGACTTCCCGAACCTCGCGCCGAGCTCGCTGCTCGTGCGCGACGCCGGGGGGCAGATCCGCGGCAACTCCGGCGCCATCGCCGGGAAGAACGCGTCGCGCCTGTTCCGCGGCTTCGTCGCGATCGACACCGACTCGGGCGAGCCGGTGCCGTACTTCGCGACGGCGACGCTCGTCAGCGGCCAGGGCTGGCCCGGCGTGCGCGCGTTCGAGGGCGTCGCGCTCGACGACTTCGTCTTCGGCCCGCCGTCCGCGATCGTCGCGGCGGGCACGCTGCGCTTCGCGGTCGCGGCGACGGCGCAGCTCGAGTCCGGCGGACCGGCGACGATCCACGTGCAGCGCGTCGGCGGCGCCGCGGGCGCGGTCACGGTCGACTGGACGGTCGAGCCGGTCGGTCCGGGGACCGACGAGTACGCGTCGGCGGCGGGACAGTTGAGCTTCGCCGACGGGCAGACGTCGGCGTCGTTCCAGGTCGCCGTGCCGGACGACCTCTTCGACGAGGGTGACGAGACGCTGCGCCTGCGCCTGCTGACGCCGTCCGGCGGCGCCGCGCTCGGCGGCCCCGACACCGCGACGCTCCTGGTGCTCGACGACGACGCGTGCGGACTGGCGGACGTCGTGACGCCAGCCGGTGCGGCCTACGCGGGGCGCGTGGACCTGCCCGTGCTCGACGCGCGCCGCCGCACGCTCTTCCCGCGCCCCGGGATGGTGACGGCATTCGACACCGAGGCCGCGGTCGTGACGGTCGGCAAGAAGGCGATCGCCGTGCGCGCGGCGGACGTCACCGGCGACGGACTGGCCGACCTGATCGTGACGAACGCCGGCTCGCACACCGCGACCGTGCTGCCGGGCACCAGCGGCGCGGAGTTCGGGGCCGCGAGCACGGTGGACTTCGGCAAGGGCCTGCGCGTCGTGCTCGTGACGGACGCGGACGGCGACGGCGTCGCGGACCTGATCGGCGTCGCGCGCGGCGTCGTCGAGTGGCGCCGCGGCACGGGCGGCGGTGCGTTCGCGCCCGCGGTCACGAGTGCGGGTCCGCGCGGGCCGCGCGCGGCGGCCGTCGCCGACGTCGATCGCGACGGTGTCGTCGACGTGCTCGTCGCCGACGCGCGCGGACTGAGCGTGCTGCGTGGCCGGGGCGACGGCACCTTCGCAGCGCCGCGCATCGTCGCGGCGCTGCGCAAGACGGTCGCTCTCGCCGTCTCCGACCTCGACGGCGACGGTCGCGTGGACGTCGCCGCGGTCGTGGCGAAGGACGCCGTCGCGCTGCTGCGCGGCACGGGCACGGGGCGGTTCACGGCCGGCGCCGTCGTGGCGACCGGCCGCAAGCCGGCGGCGCTGCTCGCGCGCGACCTCGACGGTGACGGCGACGTCGACCTCGCGACGGCGGACCGCGGCGCGCGGCGCGTCACGCTCTACCTGAACGCCGGCAACGCGACGTTCGCCGCGGGCGTCGGCGTCCCGACCGCCATCGCCCCGACCGCCGTGTACGCGTGCGACCTCGACGGCACCGGCGCGCTCGACGTGGTCGCGACCGACCTCGCCGGCGGAGCGGACGTCGTCCTGCGTTGAGGTCGGCCCGAGTCGCGTCGGCGTGATGCACCCAGGGAGTCCGTGACGTGCGCCGCGCCATCGCGGCCTTCGGCGTTCTCGCACTCGCGGCGGCGGTCACCGGCTGGGCGCTCCTCGGCGAAACAGCGGAGTCGACGACACCCGCGGCCGTGAGCGCCGTCGCGTCGAGCGCGGACGCGTCGCCGTCGCGGCTGCGTGTCCCTGAGTCGACCGAGCCGGCGTCGGTGTCGCGCGCGCTCCCTGCTGCCGCTCCGTACGTTCGCGTGCTCGAGCCCGACGGGGCGGACGCCGCGCGCGTCGCCGTCTGCGCGGTGGCCGCCGCTCCGCTGCCGCTCGAGTGGACGGATCGTGAGCTCCGCGGCGCGGTGAACGGCCGAGTGCCGCTCGAACGGGGCGTCGGCGACGTGCATCTCGCCACGGCACTCGGTTGGGCGACCACCGCTGTGGCCGATGAAGGCGTGACGGTGCGGCTGGAGCGTCATGCGTACCTGCGTCTCGTGCGCATCGCCGGCGACGCGCGTGAGATCGACGTGACGCTGCGACCCGCGCGCGGACCCGCGCTGCGCGGGCTGCACGTCGCGGACGGATCCGTCGTGCCCGTGGCAGCCGGCGACGTCTCCGTGCGCGCGACGCGCGACGACGGGCGCACGGCTCTGGCGCGCGTCATCGCGCGAGCCGGCGCCGTCACGACCGTGGAGCTCCGCTTCGTCGACGACGATGCCGTTGCGCTCGTCGTGCTCGGCCCCGACGGGGACCGCATCGGCGGTGCCGTCGCTCGCTGCCTGACCGGAGACGTCGAACTGGCGGCGACGCGCACCGACGCGGAGGGGCGCGCGGAACTGCGCGTTCCGCAGGGTGTGCGGTGCGAGATCGTCGCGACGTCGGACGACGGACGGCTCGTCGGACGCGCGTTCGTCACACCATGGGACGAGCGGACGGACGACGTCGAGTTGGTCCTGGAGCCGGCGGCGTTGACCGAGGTGGGCGTGCGCGAGTGGCCGGTGGGCACGGGCACGTCGCGCATCGACGTGACGCTCGAGCCGGCGGGCGGAGCCGCGTTCGGACGCACGGCCCCGGTGCGTGGCGTGCTGACGCGCGCACAGCCGCAGTTCTCGGCGGCACTCCCGGCAGGCGACGTGCTCGTTGCGTGCGTCCCCGACAGCGGATGCGTCACCGCGCCGCGGATCGTCGCTGCCGGTGGGCAGGTCGACGTCGTGTGCGCGCGGGGCGACGACGCGGCGGCGACCGAGATCGAGACCGGCGAGCTCACGCCCGGCTGGGACTGGGCGTGGGAGGCGACGCTGCGCGGAGCGCGGGAGAGCCGGAGCGCGCGCTTCCCGGTTGTCGCGGGACGCGCGCGGCTCCCGCATGCGGCGATCGAAGCCTGCGATGTCGTCACGCTTCGCGGGCACTGCGGCGCGCTGACGGCTGCGATCGCGCGGCTGCGTGTCACGGAGCTGCCCCGCGGTCATGTCGATCTCCGGCCGCGAAGGCGCACGCTGCATCTGCGTCGTGACGCGACCGCATCCGGCGTCGGCATCGAGATCGACGTGCGCTCCTCCTCGCAGGGCGTGCTCCGCGTGGCCTGGGACTGCGACGCGGAATCGGCGCTCGTGCTCGCGGACGACGTCCGTGCGTCGGCGACGTGCTCGGACGCCGACGCACCCTGGGAGGCCGAGTTCGCCGAGATGACCGCCGACGGCTGCGCCATCGCGCTGCACGGACTCCACGAGGAGCCGCGCTCGGTCACGGTCGCCGTCCGCGCGCAGTCCGGATGCCGCGTGCCGATCGGCCTGCGTTTCTGGCTGGAGAGCGGTGGCGTCCAGGACATCGACGTGGCGACCGGCACCGCGTGGCACGGCCTGCTCCGCTCGCGTCCCGTTGCCGTCCAGCCCGTGCGCATCGCGGGGTACGACTTCACCGGGGCGCGCACGGATCTGCCTTCGGACGCGCCGTCGGGCGACACCGTGGACGTCGACGTCGCGATCGAACTGCTGCCGACGGCGGCGTGGGCCGGCGATGGCGAGCCCGCGTCACCGGCAGACGTCCGGTACGCGGACGGCTCCTCCGCGCTGTCGGCGCTCGTGGCCGCGCTCGCCGGGGAGTACAGCGCGCCGCGGCGGCTCGCGAGCACGGTGAGCATTGCGCAGGACGGGGGCATCGAGCGACGGATGAGCCTCGCGGAGCTTGCGGAGGCGGTGCTCGTCTCGGTCGAGGTGACCGACGTGCGCATCCGCCGGCAGTAGCCTGCATCGCGCACTCGCGTTCGCGGACGGCGTTGACGGGCGCGTCCGGCGGACGACCGCATCCCCGCCCCGACGACCCACGTCCGCGTGCCACGACGGGCGTCCGCCGGGTGCCCCGTACACTGTGCCGATGCCATCTCCCGCCTCGCGTTCCCGGCGCCGGAAGGGCGCCGGTTCGGTCTCCCTGGTCCTCGTGTGCCTCGGCCTCTCGGTCGCGGCGGCGGAGGCGCGCGCCGACGAGTACGTCGTCTCGACCTACTCCGGCGGGTACACGGAGCCGGCGGAGGGGCAGGCGACGTCGCTGATCGGGACGGGGCAGGACGACGCCACCGCCACGGTCGCGCTGCCGTTCACGTTCCCGTGCTTCGGGCGCCGTTACGACCGGCTGGCGGTCTGCACGAACGGCTGGGCGGCGCTCGGGACCGCGGCGGGCGGCACGACCGCGCTCACGACGCCGACGACGGCGGGGCTGCCCGACGCGGCCGCACCGAACGCCGTGCTCGCGCCGCTGTGGGCCGACCTGAAGACGGGCACGGGACTCGTGCGCACGTTCGTCGAGGGCGCGGCGCCCACGCGCACGTTCGTCGTCGACTGGAACGGGGTCGCGTCGTTCGACGGCCGCGCGACGGGGCTCTCGTTCCAGATCCGGCTGCACGAGGACGGCGGCGTGATCGAGTTCGCGTACGACGCGAACGGCACGTACACGGGCCTCACGTACACGTCCGCGATCGAGGACGCGACGGGCACGATCGCGTTCGGCGCGGCCGGCACCGGCAACACGCAGACGGGCGCGCCCGCCGCCGACGCGCGCTTCGCGCCGCGCATCGTCAACGTCACGGGCCGCGTGCTCCGCGACCGCCCGGTGGCCGACGCGAGCGGCCTCGGCAACTCGACGCAGACGGACCTCCCGGTCGTCGGCGCGACCGTCGAGATCGTGCGCGAGGACGCGGGCGAGGTCTCCGGCGTCGCCGCGACGGGGAGCGACGGCACGTTCGGCGTGACGGCGTTCGGCGTCGACCTGCCCGCGACGTTCGCGGTGCGCATCGCGACCGAGGGGACGGGCGCCCGCGTCACCGACGCCGCGGACGTCGTCTACCGCCACGTGCTCACGACGGGGGTGCCCGCGGATCCCGCGTCGCCCGCGGGGACGTTCACGCTGGACGCGTCGCTCGACGCGGCCGAGCCCGCGTTCCGCCCGGCGCTGAACGTGCAGCAGGCGCTGCAGCGCGGCTACGAGGTCGCGCGCGCGGCCGCGGACGCGGCGGCGGCCGGCACGGTGCCGGCGCGCGCGCCGGACCTGCTTCCGCGGCTCGCGGCGCGCTTCGTGCCCGGCACCGGCGCGGTCACCGGATCGGCGTACGCGCCGGCCGCGACCGGTGGCGCCGCGCTGCTCGTCGTCGCCGACGTGGCGGCCAACCCGGACGCGTACGACGACGACGTGCTGCTGCGCTGCTACGGCGAGCACGTGCTCGCGTCGCTCTCCGTCCATCCGGGCGCGCTGCCGCCGACGCACGGGTTCGCGGTGCAGGGCACCGCGGCGCAGGCGTGGGCCGACGGCTTCGCCACCTTCTTCGCCGCGGCCGTGCAGACGCAGCCGCAGCTCGTCGACACGCGCGGTGCGTCGCCGACCGTCGTGTCGGATCTCGAGTCGCCGCCGTCCGGTGCGCGCGGTGCGACGTACCCCGCCGCGGTCGCGGGCGCGCTGTGGGATCTCGTCGACCCCGCCAACGAGCCGGAGGACGAGGTCGACGGGACGCTCGGCGTCGCGCCGTCCACGTTCGCCGCGGTGCTCGGCGCGGTGGACATCGGCCTCGACGCGCTGCCGGCCGGGACGACGGAGTTCACCGCTGCCTCGTTCTTCGACGTCTGGCAGGCGGGCGGCACCGCACCGGAGAACGCGCTCAAGCGTGAGACCGCGCGCGCCTTCATCCACCACCAGGTGCTCGCCGACGACGGCGCCGAGCCCAACGACCGTGCCGCCGAGGCGACCGCGCTGCCCGCGCTCGGCACGGCGCTCACGGGGCGCACGCTGACGCCGTTCAACGACGACGTCTACGAGGTGACGTTCCCGCAGCCGGACCCGGCGTCGTTCGTCGCGACGTTCGCGCAGACGGGGACGGCGACCGTGACGCTCGAGCTCCGCGACGAGGCGGGCGGCCTGATCACGAGCGCCACGAACGAGGGCGCTTCCAGCGTCGGTGTCGTCCGACTGGTGCCGGCCGGACCGCTCGCGCCGGGCACGTATCGCGTGCACGTGGTGTGGCGCGCGGGCGCGGCGACTCCGTACACGCTGCTCGCGGCCGAGCCGCTGCTGCTGACGCATGCGGCGTTCCCGGACTGGACGCTCGGCGTCCCGTTCAAGCAGGACGTCGTCGCGCAGGGCGGAGTCGCGCCGTACACGTACACGGTGACGCAGCTCCCGCCGGGGCTCGCGTCCGCGAACTCGGGCATGCGCGTCGCAGGCACGCCGAGCGCGGCGGGCGACTTCGAGCTCGCCGTCCGCGTGGCCGACGCCGCGATGCCCGCGACCACGCTCGACACCACGCTGACGCTGCACGTGAACCCCGCGCTGCGTCTCCCGGCGTTCTTCGGCGTGCCCTCCGGCACGACGATCTCCGCCGACGTCGGCAGCGGCGGCACGGGCACGGTGTGGACGGCCGAGAGCGCCGCGCCGCCGTCGCTCTCGCTGACGGGCGGCAGCACGCTGCGCCTCGACGGCGACAGCGGCGCGCCGCGCCGCATCGACGTCACGGGCAGCGCGTTCGACACCGTCGGCGCGACGGTCACGAGCCGGACGTGCGCCGTGGTCGTGACGGCCGACGCGTACGCGGCGCCGTCGGCGGTGCCCGGCGACGCGACGTTCGGCTACCACGTCGCCGCGCTCGAGGGCAGCGAGCTCGCCTTCGACCTGCGTTTCCGCGGCAGGGGCGAGACGCCCGACCCCCTCGTGCTGCTCGACGCCGACGGCACGCAGCTCGATCTCGCGGGCGCCGTCCATGCGCGCGGGCGGCGCGTGCGCGTCTCCGGCGTGACAGCACCCGCGACCGGCACGTACCACCTCCTGCTCGACACCAAGGAGTTCAGCGGCAGCGTCGCCGTACTGCCGCACGTCGCGCCGCCGCGGCGCGTGGTCGGGCAGGGCGGCGTCGTGGGGGGCGGCGAGCAGATCGAGGTGCCGGTGGACGCGCTCGCCGGCGCGCGGCTCGAGGTCCGCATGCGGCGCGGCGCCGCACCGGCGACGCTGCGCCCGACGCTCGTCTCGCTCCGCGCTCCGAACGGCGACCTGCTCGAACTCCCGACCGAGCGCCGCGCACGGCGGGGTGCCGTGGCGACGGTGGTGTTGCGGCTCCCGCAGAGCGGCCGCTACCTTCTGCGCATGACGGGCGCGGAGGGCACCACGGGACCGCTGCAGTACCGCGTCCGCGTGCGCACGCCCCGCGGGGCGCGGTTCGACGGATGAGCCGGCGCAGCGGGACCGCGTGAAGCGCAAGCTCAGCGCGCAGCGTCTGCCGTGGACCGCGGCGGACGCGCCGGAGTTCTGCGGTCCCGAGCACCTCGCACGCGCCGTGCAGATGTGTCGCTCGTGGGATGCGAGCCCCGAGAGCGAGGGGCGGCTCTCGCGCGACTCCGTCGCGCGCCTCATCGAGCTCTGCTACCGCGTCAGCCTGACGACCGAGGAGGGCCGCCATCCGAGCTTCGTCGCCTTCGCGCCCGCGCCCGCGGCCGCGGGCCATCTGCTCCTGCTGACGGAGTTCGCGCCCGCGATCCCGCTGCACCCGCAGAGCCTGCGGCGGCTCGTGCCGTCGATCCACTCGGGCGGCCACGCGTTCTGCATCGAGGAGCGCGAGGAGGGCGCGCTGTTCGCGCGCGGCGTGATGGCGCTCCGCGACGCCGCCGACGTGCCGCAGCTCGGCCGGCCCGCGATCTCGTTCGGCCTCGGGCTCCCCGGTCTCACGGTGCGCGTGGACGGGCCGGGCCACGTGCGCGTGACCGAGAAGGGCCTGACGTGGGAGCTGCACACGGGGCACGTGCGCCCCGTCTCGCACTACGCGGTGCTGCGCATCGTGCAGGACTGGTTCGGGTCGCTCGCGCTCTCGCTCGTGCGCCGCTTCCGCGACGAGGCGGGCGACGACGCGCTCCGCGAGCGCGAGGGGCTCGGCGACCCGGTGCTCGTGTTCGACAGCGTGTGGTCCTACATCCTCGCGTCGGCGGTCGCGACGGGCCACGGCGGCGCGTTCGCCGTGCTGCCCGACGCCGAGGAGACCTGGCTCGAGATCAAGCACCGCACCACGTCGCTCGACCTCTTCGGCGCCGTGATGGCGTACTGGTCCGCGTGCTTCGACAGCTCGCGCATCACGGACTCGTCGGTGCTCGAGCGGCGCACCTCGCGCTGGGAGGCGGCGCGGCGCGCGATGTACGCGTCGGCGCGCGCCATGGCGAACCTCGCGAACGTGGACGGCTGCGTGGTGCTCGACTCGCGCCTGCGCGTCGTCGGCTTCGGCGCCGAGATCCGCGTCCCCGAGGCGGTCGTCTCCGGCACGCGCTGCGTCGAGCCCGACCACGAGATGAAGGAGGTCCACCTGACGACCGACCTCCAGCAGTTCGGCACGCGCCACCGGTCCGCGTTCCGCCTGTGCGCCGCGCGCCCCGGCACCCTCGTGTTCGTGGTGTCGCAGGACCGCGACATGCGCGTCTTCTACGGCCGCCGCGACAAGCCGGGCGAGGTCTGCCTCTGGCAGTCCCTCGGCGCGTGGATGGCCGGCGACGTGATGTAGGCGCGGCCCGCGCCGCGCCTCAGTCCGCCGGACGTGCGGCCGGCGGCAGCAGGTCCGGGTGGACGAGCCAGTCGAGGTGCCACGACATGCCCTCGCCGTCGAGGGCGGCGACGCTGCCGGTGCGGAAGGCCAGCGGTTCGCCGTCCACCCGGCCGCCGAGGAGCAGCGACGCGACGTGCGCGACGAGCGGCAGGTGCGAGACGACGAGCACGACGCCGTCCTCGAAGCGCAGGAGGTCCGCGGCGTCGCGCGGCGAATCGTCCGGCGTGATGCCGCGCATCTGCACGACGCCGCGGGCCGGGCGCAGTGTGGCGGCGAGCGCCTCCGCCGTCTCTCTCGCGCGCACGAGCCCGCTGTGACGGATCTCGTCGACGGTGCCGGCGACGCGCGGCAGGAACGACGCGAGGCGCCGCGCCTGGTCGCGTCCGCGTTCGCTGAGCGCGCGGGCGGCGTCGTCGAAGCCGCTCGACGCCTCGCAGTGACGAACGAGATAGAGCCGCATCAGTGCACTCCCTCGTCCCCCGTCGCGGGGACCGCCACGAGACTACCCGGTTCCGCGCGGGGGTCCGGTTCCGCGCGGGGGGCCGGCGGCGTGTCGGGGCCTGGTCCCGTGTGGGACGTGCGCCGCGGCAGCTCGTCGAGGGGCGTCGGGGCGGCGAGCGCGCGGGCGTCGCCCTCGACGGCGCGGAGCTCCTCGAGGCGCCGCGCGAGCGGCACGAAGCGCGTCTCGAACGAGCCGGCCGCGCGGTTGTAGGCCGACACCGCCTGGCGCAGTCCGCCGCCGACGGCGTCGAGGTGCGCCGCGAACGAGGCGCCGCGCGCGTAGAGCTCGCGCGCCGTCGCCGCGATCGTCCGCGCGTTCTCGGCGACGTCGCGCTGCTGCCAGCAGACGGCGATCGTGCGCAGCAGCGCCACGAGCGACGCGGGCGTCGCGAGCACGACGCGCGCGCGCAGCGCCTCCTCCTGCAGCGTCGGGTCGTGCGCGAACGCCGCACCGAGCAGCGGCTCGCCCGGCAGGAAGAGCACGACCAGGTCGACGTCGCCCGCGAGCGCCTGCGCGTAGCCGCGTGCGGCGAGCGCGCGCACGTGGCCGCGCAGCGCGGCGACGTGGCGGTCGAGAGCGCTGCGGCGCGCGGCGTCGGTCGTGGCGGCGGCGGCGTCCTGGAACGCGTCGAGCGGCGCCTTCGCATCGACGGCGACGAAGCGCCCGCCGGGCAGCCGCACGGTCAGGTCGGGACGCCCGCCCGCGGACGTCGTGCGCTGCTCCTCGAAGTCGCAGTGCTCCGAGAGTCCGGCGGCCTCGACGACGTTGCGGAGCGCGAGCTCGCCCCAGCGACCCCGCACCGTCGGGCCGCGCAGCGCCGCGGCGAGCGACGTCGTGCGCTCGCCCAGGGCGTCGGCCGCCGCGGCGAGCGTGCGCACCTGCTGCTCGAGCCGCGCGTGCGCCGCCACGCGCGCGCGGTCCGCCTCGGCGCTGCGCGTCTCGAGACGCTCGAGCGCCTCGCGGAGCGGCGCGACGAGTCGTCGCTCGCCCGCGGCAAGCGCGGCGTCGGCGGCACTCCCGAAGGCCGCCTGCGCGTCGGCGCCCGCGCGCGTCGCGGCCGCGTCGTCGCCGCGTGCGCGCTCCGCGAGATGCTCGGCGCGCGCCTCCGCCACGGCGAGCTCGTGCGTCAGCACGGCCACGCGGTCGCGCTCGCGGACGAGCTCCTCGCGCAGCGACTGCAGCTCGCCGTCGCCGCGCGCGCACGCGTCGCGCGCGGCGTCGAGCCGCGCCGCCAGCTCCGCGCGCGCCACGGACTCGCGGGCCGCGTCGAGCGCCGCGGCGACGCGCGCCCGCGCCGTCGCCGCACGCCACGCGGCGACGACCGCGACGGTGCAGAGCACGGCGCCGCCGAGGAGCACGGCGGGATCGGACGCCGCGGCGACGGTCGCGCACAGCGTCGTGAGGTGGGGCGGTGGTGTCGGCATGGTGCGGCGGCACGCTGCCGGGCGCCCGCCGCGCGAACCGTATCCCTCGGGAGCGACAGCGGTTCGCGTCGTACGCGGCCGGTACGCCGGCACCGCAGCCGCGGTCCAGCCTCGGACGTCACTGCGAGCAGGGTTCGTTCGTCGTGGCGGTCTCCTCGTAGTCGCCGTTCACGTACTCGAACTCGGCGCACGTGAGGTTGTTGCCCTCGCGCTCCTCGAGGTACTCGCCGTACGACCCGGCGACGGACGTCGGATCGACGGTCACGTGCACGTGGATGTTCGGCGTGCCGGCCACGGGCAGCGTCGGCACTCCGAGCAGGAGGTCCGAGTGGGTCTCGCCCGCGGCGAACGGGACCGTCGTACGAGTGGAGAGGACGATGGGCGACGCCTGCGTCCCGAGGAAGCGCACGGTCGCGAGCAGGTTGACGGGTCCGCCGCCCACGGTGCCGCGGTTGCGCACGTCGCACCGCACGCGCAGGAACGATGCCGTCAGCCCGAGTTCGATCTTCGTCACCCGGTAGTCCGGCAGCGCCAGTTCGAAGGTCGGCTTCGGATCCAGCACGAGCAGGTCGTTGCCGCGGTCGTCGCGCAGGCGCAGCGCGAGATTGGCGAGGTCGATGAGCCGCGGCACGGCTCCCGGCAGCGCGTCGCCGCGCGCCGTGCTGAGCTTCAGTCCGCCGCTGAGCAGCGGTCCCGTGTCCAGGAACTCGCCCGAGCCGGCGAACGTCTCGACCCACAGGTGCACCAGCTCGCTGCTCGGGATGCCCTGCGTGGAGATCGTCAGCTTCGAGCTGCCGGCCTTGCCCTTGAACGCGCCGACGATCCGCCCGGTCGCCGCGGGGAACGGGGAGCCGCTCGCGACCGTGAAGGCGCCGCTCAGCTTCGCATTCGGCACGGGCGTGAGATACGGCAGGACGGCGTGCAGCACCGGCGCGCCGGATGCGTCGCGCAACTCGACGCGGCGACCGCCCAGCGCGTCCAGGGTTCGCGTGGACAGCTCCGGAGGGATCGCGCCCGTCCCGACGAGCGTGTACGTGGCCTTCCCCTTCGTCGCGGTGATCGACGCGACCTGATCGAACACGCCGGTTCCGGGCGCGGCCTCGAGGTGCAGCGAGTACGCGCCGTCTGCGGGCAGCTTCGCGGCGACCACCTTGAGCGTGAGCTTCGAGCCGACCGCGGTGAGCGCCAGCTTGCCCTTGGTGGTCGCTGCGCCGCCGGCGCGGACGAGCGCCGCCCCGAGATTCACGCGCGGGAACGAGAGCGGGCCGAACGGGAGGTCCGAGAGCGCCAGCGCCCACGCACGGCCACCCGCCCGCGACCCGACGAGGAGTTCCGGCCGTCCGTCGCCGTCGAGGTCGCCCGCGCCGTCCGCCGCGTCGCCGACGTCGTTCCCGCTCGCGCCGACGAACTCGGCGAGCAGGCGCGCCGACTTCTTCGGACCGAGCGTGTACACGGCGACGAGGTCGTTCCCCGTGGCGACGAGCTCGTCGCGGCCGTCGCCGTCGAGGTCCCCGGCGTTCGCGACGGCGCGTCCGAGCCCTGTGCCGCTCGTGCCGCGCGCCGTGTAGACGACCTTGCCCTTCTTCCCGCCGGAGAACACGGTGACCGCGCCCTCGCCGAGCGCGCCGGGCGCCCCGACGGCGAAGTCAGGGACGCCGTCGCCGTCCTGGTCTCCGAGGTTGGCGATCGAGCTGCCGAACGCATCGGCGTGTGAGGTCCCGCCGGCCGTGCGGACCGAGCCCGTCTTGCGGAAGAGCTCGCGACCCGTCGCGCCGGAGTGGACCACGACGCGTCCGGCGAAGCGGTTCCCGCGCTTGTCGAGCGCCGCGGGCGCGCCGACCGCGTAGTCGTCCACGCCGTCGCCGTCGACATCACCGACCACCGCGATGGCGCGTCCGATGCGGTCGTCGTCGCTCTCGCCCGGGATCGAGCGCCCCGCCACGGCTGAGCCGTCCGCACCCGAGTGCACCCGCACGATGCCGGGACCGAAGTCGCCCGGCTCGCTGATGAGCACGTCGGGGACCTGATCGCCGGTGACGTCCTCGATCACCGCCGCCGCGGTGCCGAAGTACCCGGCGTTGCTGGTCCCGGTCGCGCGGAACAGTTCCGCGCCGTCGACTCCGGAGGCCACGATCACGTAGCCCGGGCCGCGCGTCACGTTGCCGTCGCCGGGCGCGGCGACCAGGAGGTCCGGCACGCCGTTGCCGTCGAAGTCGCCGGCCGCCCAGATGCCGGCGCCGAGATACCGCTGCGCGACGTCGCCGGCCACTCGGAACAGCTCGGTGCCACGGTCGCCGTCGAAGACGATCACCTCGCCCCCGAGAGACGTTCCGGCCGACGAGAAGTCGGCGCCCACCGCGAACTCCGGGACGCCGTCGCCGTTCACGTCGCCGATCGACGCGACGGCGCTCCCGAACGAGTCGTGGAACGTCCCTTCGTAGAAGTGGACCGCCGTCGTCGTCCCGACCGCCGCTGCGACCGAGCACGCGGCCAGGACGACGAGCACGCGCGCCGCGAGCGCGACGCGCGTTCGACGGTGCCTCGGGTGGACGTCGTGGTTCTGCATGGCTGCCTCCCTCCACCGGCGGAGCACCGTCGCCGGCACGGCTTCTCGACGGACGCGCCGCGCGCTGCCTGTCTCGGTCGGACGATGACACCACGCCTGCCGGGGACGCTGGCAGCTAACCCGGCCCCGCCGGGGACGCTGGCAGCTAAGTCGGGTTGCAGCCTCGGGATCGCCGGCGACGGCGCTCCGGTCGGGACTCGGGGACGCTGCCGACTACGTCGCCTGGAAGCCTCGCCAAGCGTCGCGGCCGGGACCGCGCGCGAGCCGAAGGACGGCGTCGCGCGGTCGCGCTGCCCCGTGGATGCCGCTCCACGCACGCGTCCGCCCCGTCGTCGGACGCTCACCGCACTCGAGGCCGCGGTGCCCTCAGCGTGCGCCGAGCGCGAAGCGGGCCTTGCGGCGCCAGCGGCCGCGGCGCGAGGTCATCAGCCACACCTCGCTCGCGCGGTCGGCGAAGGGCAGGAGCGGCGCGACGCCGACCTCGACGCGGTTCATGAGGACGAGGTCGAGGTGCGCGCGACGGTCCGCGATCGTGAGGTGGGGGACGACCTCCTCGTGCGCGCCGCGGTACGGCGGGTACTCGGGCCAGCGCTTGACGAGCCCCGCGATCAGCGCGCGGAAGGGCTGCGCCGGCTCGGGGGCCAGGTAGATGACGCCGGGGAAGCGCGCGAGGCGCGGGAAGGCGACGTCGAAGGGGCGCGCGGCGGCGAAGTGCGCCGCGAGCGTCTGCAGCAGCGCGTCGTCGATCGCGTCGGGCGGGACGAACGGGTAGATGAGCGTGACGTGGGCGGGCACGCCCGCCGCGCACGATGGGTCGTAGAGCGAACGCCACTCGCCGATGCGCCCTTCGGCCTCGGCGAGCGGGACGAGAAGCGCGCTCTCGGAGCCCGTCATGGCGATCCTCCCCCGACGCGCCTCTGCTCCGGCGCTGGAGCGACCCTGGCCCGAACCTCCGCCCCCCCTGGCGGTGCGGGCGCATCCTGCCCGCGCGCGTGCGGAACGCCCAACAAGCGCGCGGCGCGGCACGCGGCGCGGCGCGCCGCGGCCCGGCTCGGCCGGGGGTGCGCCGCCTCAGTCGGTGCGGCGGAACAGCGCCGGCACGACGCCCGCGACGCCGAGCGCGCCCAGGTCCACGCGCACCTGCGCACGCCGCGCGAAGAACGGACGCCCGAGCGCCACGGTCACGTCGGCCGTGCCGGGCACCTCGAAGCGCGACAGGCCGAGGGCGGCGGCGACGTCGGGCGGCACGAGCAGCGGGCCGTCGAAGTCGGGATCGACGACGACGCGCAGCGTCGCCGCGCGCGAGCCGTCGGGCGCCTCGACGCGCAGCGTCACCGCGCCATCCGTCGCGGCGATCCGGCGGAGGTCTCGGACGAGCGCCGGCGAGCCGTCGGCCTCGCGTCGGATCTCGATGCCGAGCGCCGTCGCGAACGCGTGTCCGAGCACCGTGCCGGACGCGGGCAGGTACGCCATGCGGTAGGCGCGGTCGCCCTCGGACCCGGGCACGAAGGCGTAGCGGTGGGCCGCGCCCGGCGCGAGGCCCCACGCGGCGGCGAGGTCGTCGGCCGCCGCGACGGTCCCGTCCGCGACGACGACCACGTGCGCGCCCTCCGGCCAGGGCTTCGCGACGAGCGCGGCGTCGTCGCGGTCGCGGGCCGTCGCGACGCGTCCCGTCGCGCTGACGCAGCCCGCGGCGGCCAAGAGGAGCGCCGCGCTCGTCGCCCAGGCGCAGCGCAGGGTGCGCATCACGCCGGCTCCGGGGCGTCGCGCCCGGCGAACACGTCCACCCCCCGCTCCCCGGCCTCCCACGCCGCGCCGCCCGAGACCAGGATCTGGGCGACGTGCAGGACGAGCGCCGTCAGCGGGAAGCCGAAGGCGAAGAGCAGCAGCTCGGCGACGAAGACGCGCACACCGGCGCCGCCGCGGCCCGCGTAGATGAGCCCGCCGCCCGGCAGCACGGCCGCCACGAGGGCCGCGACGACGGGTTCCAGTCGCTCGGCGGGGTGCTGCGCCACGCCGAGAGCATACGATGGGGCCGCAAGGCCGGCCGCGTTTGGTCGTCCAACGCGGGGGCGAGCGGATAGGAATGCCAGCGATGCGAGCGCTTCGGATCTCCCGGCTGAGTCTGTGCGCGGCCGCCGCCGCGGGCGCGCTCGCCGTGACCGCGCCGGCCGTCGGCTCGGACATCGTCGCGCGCTACCGGCTCCGGCGCCTGAGCGACGCGACCACGCTCGCCTCCCCGCCGTTCACGCCGCCCGCGGACGCCCCCGACTGCAACCCCGCGCTCCCGGGCATCCCGGACCTGATCGGGCCCGACTTCGACCCCGGCGCGTGGGACCAGATCGAGGTGGCGGGCGACTCGCGCTTCGTCGCCTACGCCACGCGGCTCTCGGCGGGCGCGCCCGGCAGCCGCGCGCTCGTCGTGCTGCGCGAGGGCGCCGACCCGACCACCGTGACCGGGGCCGGCGGCGACGACGACCAGCCGTCCCTCCAGTTCGACTTCCGCGGCTGGCGCATGGCCTTCCGCGGCTCGCAGGGCTCGGCGGGCGAGAGCAACTCGGACATCTGGCTGCACACGAGCACGCGCGCGGGCGACGACGCGGGCGACGACACCGTCAACCTGACGGAGCTCGACCTGACCAAAGCGACGGCCACCGACCCCGCGCTCTGCGCCCGCACGCCGTACCGCGACTTCGGCTCCGGCGTCGAGCTGCGCGTGCGCGACGCGCGCGTCGCGTTCGTCTCGACCGCGTTCCTCGACCCGGCGCATCCCGCGCCCACCGACGAGAACGGCGTGCCGACGGAGACGAGCCAGCCGCCCCAGCTCTTCGTCTGGGACGAGCAGGACGCGCGCTTCCGCCAGCTCACGCGGAACGACGACGAGTTCTCCGCACTCTCGCGTCCGACGATCTCCGGCGACGGCCGCAGCGTCGCGTTCGAGAGCTCTGCGGACCTCGTGCCCGGCGCCGCGAACCCGCTGGACGCGGCGCAGGTCGGCAACCCGGACGGCGTGCGTCAGATCTACCTCTGGCGCGAGACGGCCACGGGCGGGCGCATCACGCAGCTCACGTGGTCGGACCGCGACTGCCTGGCGCCGCGCATCACGCCGAACGGGCGGACCGTGCTCTTCTGCTCGCGCGGCGACCTGCTGCCGGGCGGCAACCCGGAGGCGAACTTCGAGCTGTTCCGCTGGCGGCGGGGCTCCTCGCGGTTCACGCGCCTCGCGCAGCTCACGCAGACGACGACCGGCGACAGCGTGTTCCCGCGGCCGCTCGGCAACTCGTCGCGCTGCGTGTTCTTCTCGACCGTCGCCGACAGCCTGCGCTCGGATCCGTTCGGCGCGTCCGGCCGGCAGTGCCTGCCCTCCGCGTTCCTGTGGACGCCGCGCGGCGTCCGGCTCGTCCGCGGCGTCGACGATCTCGAGAACATCGCCCTGATCGCCGACGGCCCCGACGCGGACGACCTGCCCGACGGGTTCGCGATCCTGACGGGTCCGCCGGCGGCCGCGTCGGCCTCGAAGGTGCAGTTCGTCGCGAACGATCCGGCGCTCGATCCGCCGGGCGACGTCGGCCATGCGTCGCAGATCGTCTTCCATCTCGCGCGCGCCACGCGCTACGCCCGCTCGCGCTGATCCCCGCCCTCGGGCGCCGCTCCCCCTACGATGGGGCGATGCCCCGCGTCTGCACTCTCGCCGCCGCACTGCTCCTCGGCCTCGTCCTGCTCCCGCTGCGCGCGGCGCTGGCCGACGGCGAGGCCGGCGCGCCGCCGCCTCCGCCGCCCCCCGGCGACCAGCCGCAGCCCGACGATCCCGCGGTGCTCGAGCGCAAGAAGCGCCTCGAGCTCGACGAGCGGCGCGAGAAGCTGCCCGAGAGCGCGCGCAAGGCGATGGCGATCCTCGACGACTTCCGCGACCGCGAGTTCCGCGTCTGGTCGTCGCAGCGCCGCGACGTCGTCGCGTGCGGCCCGGACGCCGTGCCCGCGCTCCTGATCGCGTTGGAGGAGCTCGACTGGGAGACGCGCGCCTTCGCGGCGTCGTGCCTCGCGCTGCTCGGCGACCGCTCGGCGGCCGCGAACCTGGCCGACGCGTACCACGCGGAGACCCGCTTCGACGAGGCGCGCAGGCAGTGCATCCTCGCGATCGCCGCGCTGAAGGCGCCGACCTCGCGCACGGTCCTGACCGAGGCGGCGGGCGACGCGCATCCGGGCATCCGGCTCGCCGCCGTGCGCGGCCTCGGCGCTCTCCGCGACCCGGAGACGGCGCCCACCTTGCGCGCGAACGCGACGTCGGACGACCTGGACGTGCGCTACGAGGCGCTCGGCGCGCTCGCCGCGCTCGGCGACGAGGCCGCGACGGCGCAGCTCGTGGACGAGGCGAAGGCGCTCGTCGCGACCCGCGAGCTCGAGCGCGTCGACTCGACCGTCGAGGAGGACAACGGCGACCGCTACTCGCACTACCTCCTCGGACTCGCGCTCGCGCGCTCCGACGCGAAGGAGGCGGTGAAGATCGTCGAGACGGCGCTCTACGCCGACAGGCCGTACGACCACAAGGCGTTCCTGCGGATGGGCGTCGCCGAGGGACTCGGGCGGCGCGTCGCCGACGGCGAGGAGCCGAACGCGAAGCTCCTCTCCGGCATCACGCACAAGCTCGACGACGTGCGCGTCGCGTGCAGCTACGGCGCGGGCTGGGCGAACTCGGCGGCACTCGTCCCGAAGCTCGAGAAGGCGCTCGGCGACAGCCAGCTCGACGTGCGCCACAACGCCGTGATGGCGCTCGGCCGCATCGCGAACGACGAGGCCGCGGACGCGCTCGTGAAGGCGCTGCGCGACAAGGCGGGCGAGGTGCGCATCGGCGCGATCCGCGCGCTCGGCGGCATCCGCAATGCGAAGACCACGAAGGCGCTCGTCGACGCCATGCGCGACGAGAAGTACATGATCCGCGTGATGGCGACGCGCGCGCTGCGCTACCGCACGGCCGAGCCGGAGGTGCTCTCCGCGCTGCTCAAGCAGGCGCGCGACTCCGACTACGGCGTGCGCGAGCAGGCGCTCGCCGCGCTGGCGCACCACCCGGACGGCGCCGCGGTCATCGACGCGCTCGCGTCCGCCCTCGGCGACTCCGACTACGGCGTGCAGACGAACGCCTGCCTCGCGATCGCACGCGTCGCCCCCGCGGACCCGTCGATCGTCACGGACGCCGTCGCGAAGTCGGTCGTGTCGCTCTACCTCGGTGCGAGCGAGGGCAAGCTCGAGAAGGCGGGGCTCGAGTGCCTCGACGCGGCGCGTGCGCCCGGCTGCGTGCTGCCGCTGATCGCGGGCCTCGAGAGCGACTCGTCGGAGACGCGCACGCGTGCGAACCGCGCGCTCGTGACGGTGGCGGAGACCTCGCGCAACTTCCAGCCCGAGGCGAACGCGAACGACCGCGCGAAGGCGGTGCAGGCGTGGCGCGAGTGGTGGGCCACGCGCGACGGCAAGCTGCCGGCGCGCGGCGCGCGTGCGCGCGCGGCCATCACGGGCAAGCTGCAGGAGACCGCGCGCGACCTGAAGTGGAAGGGCCTCGACGTCGCGCTGCTCTTCGACTCGACCGGCTCGATGGCGGGTCTCATCCGCGCCGCCAAGGAGCGCACCGACGAGATCATCCACGAGCTGAACTCGTTGATGCCGAGCCTGCGCGTGAGCGTGTTCACGTACCGCGACTACGGCGACAGCTACGTCTGGTACGGCTCGCCGCTGACGTTCGACACGTGGAAGCTCTCGGGGTTCCTCCAGAACGCGACGCACGGGCAGGGCGGCGACATCCCGGAGGCCGTCTTCGAGACGACGCGCAACGCGATGCAGAAGCTGCTCTGGCGCCCCGAGGCGCACAAGGTCGTCGTCTACGCCGGCGACGCGCCGCACCACCGCGAGTCCACGGGCACGTTCCTCGAGGTCATCAAGGAGTTCTGCACGCCGCAGAACAACGGCGTGCTGCACGCCATCTACACCGACACGAACCGCCGCTCGCTCGACATCAAGACGCGCAAGAAGCGCTCCGACTTCTCCACGGTCACGTCGCCGACGTTCGAGGCGTACAAGCTGACCGCGCAGGCCGGCCGCGGGAAGGCCGTGCTGCTCGACGACGAGAGCGCGCTCATCAAGGAGCTGCTCGTGCTCACGTTCGGTGAGGACTACCGCGTGGACATCGAGAACCTGCTCGACTTCGAGTACTGAGCGGGCCGCGTCTCAGCGCTGCCACGCGATCTCGACCCGCTCGTAGCCGAGCGCGCGCAGGAGCGTCGTCAGCGAGCGTTCCGCGCTCTCGCGTGCGTGCTCGAGGATGCCCGCGTCGAGCGCCGCCTGGCGCAGCGTCGCCTCGGCCTGCTGCCGTGCGCGCGACTCCAGGTCCTCCTTGCGGTCGGCGAGCATCTCCGTCGTCCGCGAGTGCACGTAGGTCCGCGCGTTGTCGAGCACCGTCGCGAACACCTGCGGCTGCGGCAGCGTGAGCGTGACGCTCCGTGCGTCCGGGTCGGCGACGACGGCGCCGTCGGCGAGGCGGCCGAGGTCCACGCCCGCGGTGACGTCGGCCGCGGCGACGAGCAGCAGCGAGTCCTTCACCTTGAGCGCACCCCAGAGGCGCGCCTGCTCCTCGCTCAGGTCGATGACGCGCTCCACGTGCCAGCTCGACGACTCGAGCCGCGCGAGCTCGCGCACGGCCGTCACGACGCTGTCGCCGGGCCGCACGACCGTGCGCTCGCTCGACGCCTGCAGCCGGTCGGTGAGCCCGAGCGCCGCGGTGAGCGCCGCGCCCGCCACGAACGCGACGAGGATCAGCAGCGCCACCAGCGCCGCGACGGCGATCACGCGCAGCGGCGACGGGGGACGGGGGCCCGAGTCGGGCTCGGTCATCGGGCCGAGGGTAACCGCCGGATGCCCGGCGCCTACACCGAGTGGATCTGGATGCCGTGGACGGCCTCGACGGCCTCCATCACGTTCTCGGGCAGGGTCGGGTGCGCGTGGATCGTCGCGGCGATGTCCTCGACGCGCGCGGCCATCTCGATCGCGAGCGTGCCCTCGGCGATCAGTTCGCTCGCCTCGGGGCCGACGATGTGCACGCCGAGCACGACGTCCGTCGCCTTGTCCGCGACGACCTTGACGAGGCCCTCGCTCTCGCCGAGCGACAGCGCGCGGCCGTTCGCGGAGAACGGCGAGCGGCCGACCACGGGCTCGTAGCCCGCAGCGCGCGCCTGGTCCTCGGTCATGCCGACCGACGCGATCTCGGGGTCGGTGAAGATCACCGCCGGCACCACGCGCCAGTCGCACGCGCTCGGCAGGCCGGCGATCGCCTCGGCGGCGACGATGCCCTCGCGGCTGGCCTTGTGCGCGAGCATCGGCTGGCCCGCGACGTCGCCGATCGCCCACACGTGCGGCACGTTCGTGCGGCGCTGCGCGTCCACGACCACGAAGCCCTTCTCGATGCGCACGCCGAGCTCCTCGAGGCCGAGGTTCTCGTAGTTCGGGCGGCGGCCGACGGTCGAGAGGATCCAGTCCGCCTCGACGGTCTCGTGGCCCTTCTTCGTGCGCAGCGTGACGATCACGCCGCCCTCGGGCCCGGGCTCCCAGCTCTCGGCGAACGTCTCGGTGTGGACCTTCACCTTCTTCTTCTTGAGCGAGCGCGCGACCACCTTCACGAGCTCGGGGTCCTGCCCCGGGAGCAGGGATTCCGTGGCCTCGACGACCACGATCTCGGTGCCGAGGTTGCGCAGGAACGTGCCGATCTCGAGACCGATGTAGCCGCCGCCGATCACGAGGACCTTCTTCGGCAGCTTCTCGATCGCGAGGGCCTCGGTCGAGCCGAGCACGTGCACGCCGTCCACCTTGAAGGCCGGCAGCTCGATCGGACGCGAGCCCGTGGCGACGATCACGTCGCCGGCCTCGATCTCCTCCTTGGAGCCGTCGGGGAGCGTCACGGCGACGCGCGTCGGCGCCGTCAGTCGCGCGCTGCCCTGCAGGTACTCGACCTTGTGGTGCTTGAAGAGGAAGCCGACGCCGCCCGTCAGGCGCTCCACGATCTTCTGCTTCCACGCCACCATGCGCTTCACGTCGACCGTCACCGGGCCGACGTCGATGCCCATCTCGGGGAAGTGCCCGCGCGCGCGGTCCACCGCCTTGCCGGCGTTGATGAGCGCCTTCGACGGGATGCACCCGACGTTCAGGCACACGCCCCCGATGAACTCGCGGTCGACGCAGATCACGCTCTTGCCGCGCTGGGCCGCGCGGATCGCGGCCACGTAGCCGCCGGGTCCGGCGCCGATGACGCAGACGTCTGCCTTCTTCATGGTGGGGGCTCCGCTCCGGGGGGTGTCCGCGCGACCGGCCGCAAGGGCGGGCACCAGGACGAGCGGCCGATCCTAGGCCGGGAGCGGGGGTCGCGTCAGGAGTTCAGCGGAGGGGGGCGGCGGGGCCGCTTGCGCGGCCCCGCCTTGGGCTGGGGTGCAGGGCGCACCCCGTGGGAGGGAAGGGTGCGGGACGGCGGGCGCCGCCCCGCGGGAGGGGCTCGGGAAGCGGGATCAGCCGCGGACGGCCACGTAGTAGAGGTTCATGAAGTCGTGGGGCAGGTCGTGCACGTCCACGCTCGCGAACCCGGCCTCGCCGAGCATGCGCTCGGCCGTCGCGCGGCCCCACATCGCGCCGAGTCCGGCGCCGTCCGCGGCGAGCGACACCGTCATGCAGTGCAGGCACGAGATCGTGTAGAGGAACGGTCCGATCGGGTGCTCGAGGTCGCCGTCGACGTGCCCCGAGCCGCTGATGTCCTGCATCAGGAAGACGCCGCCCGGACGCAGCGCCGCGTGCACGTTCGCGAGCACGCGCGCGGGGTCGGCCTGGTCGTGGATCGCGTCGAACGCGGTCACGAGGTCGTACTGGGCGCGCACGTCGAGGCGCGCGACGTCGCGCTGCTCGAAGCGCACGTTGCGCGAGCCCTGGAGCGCGGCCTGGCGGCGTCCGGCCGAGACGCCCTCGACCGAGATGTCGAGACCGGTGAAGCGGCTCGCGGGGAAGCGCCGCGCGAGCATGTTGAGCGCGCGGCCGGAGCCGCAGCCGATGTCGAGGACGTCGATGCCGGCCTCGAGGCGCGCGACGAGACCGGGCGCGAGCGGCAGGATCGAGTCGACGAGCGCGGGGAGCACGGTCTGCGCGCTCTCCTCGGCCATCACCTCCTGGAAGCGCGGGTAGGCCTCGTAGGGCACGCCGCCGCCGCGCGTGAAGCAGGCCACGGCCTCGTCCTCGACCGCCGCGAGGAGCGGCACGAACTGGAACATGACGGCGAGGTTCTCGGGGGACGCGGCGCGGGTGAGCAGCGCGGCGTGCTCGGCCGGGAGCGCGTAGCGGCGCGAGCGGGCGTCGTACGTGACGATGCGGCCGGTGACCATCGCGCCGAGCCACTCGCGCACGTAGCGCTCCTCGAGGACGGCGGAGGCGGCGAGCTCGGTGCTCGTCGCCGGGCCGTGCGCCGCGAGGGCGTCGAAGAGCCGCGTGCGGTGGCCGATCGAGATCATCAGGGCGATCGCGGCGGCGTTGGCGGTGTCCACGAGCTGCTGGGCGAAGGACTCCTTCGCGGCGGCGTCGTAGGCGACGGTCATGGTCTCGAGTTCGAGGGTCTCGGTCACGGCGGGGCTCCTTGCGCTCGGGGTCTCCGGGGAGCGGCGTCCGCGGCCGTGCGCGGAACTTCGCCTGCACCTCGAGGAACACCGTTCGTGCGCGGACCCCGCAACGGAGCGCGCGGCGGCCCGCCGGTGGGTACCATCGGCGGCATGCGCGGCGACGAGCTGGAGGAGGCCCTCGCCCGGGCGCGGGAGGGCGACGCGGAGGCGGAGCAGCGGCTCTTCGCCCTGCTCTACGACGATCTGCGCGCCCTCGCGCAGCGCGTCTTCCGCTCGCAGCGCCGCGACCACACGCTGCAGCCGACCGCCCTCGTCCACGAGGCGTACCTGAAGATCGCGCGCGGCGCCGGCCGCACCTGGAACGACGAGGCGCACGTGCTGAACCTCGCCGCGCGCGCGATGCGGCAGATCCTCGTCAACCACGCGCGCGACCGCAGCGCCGGGAAGCGCGGCGGCGGCGAGGGGCGGCGGGTGACGCTGAGCGGCCTCGGCGGCGAGAGCGACCCCGGCTTCGAGGTGCTCGCGGCCGACGACGCCCTCTCCGCGCTCGCGCGCCTCGACGAGCGGCAGGCGCGCGTGGCCGAGCTGCGCGTGTTCGGCGGCCTCACGAACGCGGAGACCGCGCGCGTGCTCGGCGTCTCCCTGCGCACGGTCGAGATGGAGTGGCGCATGGCGAAGGCGTGGCTCGCCGAGCGCATGGGACCGGCGCAGGACGGCTGACGGGCACGGGCCGGTGGACGCGCTCCGCTACCGCCGCATCAAGGACGTGCTCTTCGGCGCGCTCGCCCGCGAGGGCACGGAGCGCGCCGCCTTCCTCGACGCCGAGTGCGCGGACGACGCCGAGCTGCGATCGGAGGTCGAGCGCCTGCTCGGCCACACGACGGTCGCGACCGACGGGCTCGTGCCGCACGACGCCGCGCGCGCCGTCACGCAGCAGACGGCGCTGACGCCGCCCTGCCGGCTCGGTCCGTTCGAGCTGCGACGCATCGTCGGCCGCGGCGGCATGGGCACCGTCTACGAGGCGTTCGAGGGCGGTGAGCGCATCGCGCTGAAGCTCGTGCACACGCACCTCGTCCCCGAGGCGGCACCGCTCGAGCGCTTCCGCCGCGAGGCGGAGCTCGGCGGGCTCGTCGCACACGAGAACGTGGTCGCGGTGCGCGGGCTGCACACGGTCGCCGACGGTGCGCGCGTACACCACGCGCTCGCGATGGAGTACGTCGAGGGCGAGAGCCTGCGCGCGTTCCTGCGCACACAGGGGCGCGTCCCGGAGGCGCTCCTGCGTGAGCTCGCGGCGCAGATCGCGGCGGGTCTCACGGCGATCCACGCGGCGGGCGTCGTCCACCGCGACCTCAAGCCCGAGAACGTGCTGCTGACGCCCGACCACCGCGTGCGCATCACCGACCTCGGCGTCGCGCGTCTCGTGAATGCGTCGATCGCGCTCACGCGCACCGGCCAGTTCGTCGGGTCGCTCGCGTACGCGGCGCCGGAGCAGTTCTCGTCGGAGGACGTCGGTCCGTCGGCCGACCTCTACGGCCTCGGCGTGCTGCTGCACGAGCTCGCGACCGGCACGAACCCGTTCGAGCGCGGCGACGTCGCCGCCGTGATCCGCGCGCACCTCGACGTCGTGCCGCCGCTGCTCTCCGACGCCGGGACCGAGTGCTCGCGCTTCTTCTCGGCCGTCGTCGCGCGGCTCCTCGCGAAGGACCCGGCGCAGCGCTTCGCAGGCGCGCACGAGCTGCTGCGCGTGCTGGAGGAGGGCGAGGGCGGCGCGTGGTGGACGCGGCACAGCGCCGAGCACGCGCGGCGGCGCGGCGCGCGCGTCCCCGTCCGGCGCGACACGTCGCTGCACGGCCGCGGGGACGAGCTGCGGCGGCTGCGCAACGCGTGGGAGGACGCGTGTGCCGGTCGCGGCGGCACCGTGCTGCTCGAGGGCGAGGCGGGCATCGGCAAGACGCGCCTCGTCGATGCGTTCCTGCACGAGCTCGAGGGCGCCGACGTCACGGTGCTCTACGGCTCGCACCCGCCGTCGGGCGGGCAGCGCGCGCTCTGCCAGGGGCTGCTCGCGACGTACGGTCGGCACGGCGTCGAGGCCGGAGTCGCGCGCTACTGCGCGCCCGTGGCGTCGCTCGTGCCGGCGTTCGCCGCGATGGTGCGCGACGACCTGCCGCCGCAGGGCGCTGCGCCGCTCGACACCGACGCGGTGCTCGTCGTCTGCCGCCACCTGCTCGCCGGCATGGCCGCCGAGCGGCCGACCGTGTGGGTCTTCGACGACGTGCACTTCGCGCCCGCCGAGGCGCGCGCCGTCGCGCTGGCTCTCGCGCGCACCGCGCCCGACCACCGCGCGCTGCTCGTCCTGACGGCGCGCCCGAAGACCTTCGAGCGCGAGCGCGCGGCGCTGTGGAACGTCCCGGGCTTCGTGCACGTCGCTCTCGGCCGACTCGCGACCGAGGACGTCGTCGAGCTCCTGCGCGAGGCGTTCGGCGACGCGGTGCTCGCGGACCGCATCGGACCGCGGGTCGCGCAGCGCACCGACGGCGTGCCGTTCTTCGTCTTCGAGACGCTGCGCGCGCTCGAGGAGCAGCGCGTCGTCGAGCGCGGCGCAGACGGCACGTTTCAGCAGCGCCGCCCGCTCGGCGACCTCGAGGTGCCCTCGGCCGTGCGCGACCTCATCGCGGCGCGCCTCGCCGACCTGACGCGCGAGGAGCGCGCGATCCTCGACGTCGCCGCGGTCGTGGGGCACGAGTTCGACGCGCAGGTCGTCGCGCCCGTGCTCGGCCAGCGCATCGTCGGCGTGCTGCGCGAACTCGCGGAGGTGGAGCGGCGTCACGGCGTGGTGCGCGCGGCGGGACGCGCGCACCGCTTCGACCACCACCAGTTCCAGGAGGTCGTCTACGCGGAGCTGCCCGAGGCGCTGCGCGCCGAGTACCACGCACTGCTCGCCGAGCACCACGCGGAGCGCGTGCGCGCTGCGGGTCGCGAGCCGACGGGCGCCGACGCGCAGTTCCTCGCGCGGCACCATCTCGAGGGACCGCGTCCGGCGGCGGCGCTGCCGTACCTGCCGGGAGCGCTCGACCACCTCGAGCGGCGCGCGCTGCTCGACGACGCCATCGCGCTCGCGGGGCGGGCGCTCGCGATCCCGGACCTCGTCGCGGGCGTCGTGCGCATCGACCTGCTGCTCCGCACGGCCGACGCCGCGGAGCTCCTGAGCCGCCACACCGAACAGGAGACGTTCGCGCGCGAGGCGCTCGCCGCGGCCGAGGCGCTCGGGGACACGCCGCGGCGCGCGCGCGCACACCACGCTCTCGGCGAGGCGCATCTCGGCCGCTCCGAGATGGCCGCCGCCGTCGCGCAGTTCGAGCGCGCCGCGGCCCTCGCGGCGGAGGCCGGAGCGCGGACCATCGAGGCGCGCGCCACGAACTCCCTCGGCACGGCGCTGTCGATGCAGGCGCGCCACTCCGACGCGCGGCGCGTGCTCGAGCGCTGTCTCACCGTCGCGCGCGAGACCGGCGACGACGTGCTCTCCGCCTATGCGCTCACGAACCTCGGCGCCGCCGTGTTCCAGGGCGAGCGCGACGACACGGCACTCGGGCTCCTGCGCGAGGGACTCGCCACCGCGGTCGCGTCCGGCGACGGGCGCGCGGAGGCGTATGCGTCGCACCGGCTGGGCGGCATCCTGCTGTCGACCGGGCACACGGAGGAGTCGCGCCCCTACTTCGAGCGCGCGATCGCGCTCTCGGACGCGAGCGGACACCGCGGCGGCGCGCTGATGTCGCGCGGCAACCTCGGTCTCGTCCACCTCGACTTCGGACGGCTCGGCCGCGCGCGCGAGCAGTTCCTCGCGCAGCTCCGCGCCGCCGAGGAGCTGGAGCACGTGCCCGCGCTCGGCCAGGCGACCGCGAACCTCGGCCTGCTCGACCTCGCGCTCGGCTGTCCCGAGGATGCGCTGCTCTGGACCGAGCGCGCGCTCGGCTACGCGCACGACGCGCGCAACCCGCGCGCTGTGCAGCACGTGCTGCGCCTCTTCGCCGACGTGCTGCGTCGCCTGGGACGGCTCGACGAGGCGGCCGCGCGCGCCCGCGAGTCGCTCGAGGTCAGCCGCGCCGCCGGCGACCCGGCGCACGAGGGCGAGGTGTGGACCGAGCTCGCCGCGCAGGCGCTCGCGCGCCGCGACCTCGACGCCGCGCGCACGTGCAGCGCCGAGGCGGTGCGGCTCCTGCGCGAACTCGGCGCCGCCGAGCAGCTCCTCTTCGCGGAGCTCTGGGCGGCGCAGCTGCCCGGCGCCGACACGTCCGCCGCGCGCGAACTCTTCGAGCGCGTCGAGAAGCGCTTCGGCCTGCTCGAGCGCATCCTCTGCCGCTGGCTGCTGTGGCGCGCGACGTCGGACGCGTCGCTCGTGCCCGAGGCGCGGCGCATGATCGAGTTCTGTCGGGACGAGGCGCCGGCGGCGTACCGCGAGTCGATCGTCCGCGGCGTTCCGGCGCACCGCGAGTTGCTGACCGGCACACCCCGTGCGTAGCACGGGGTGTGCCGGTCAGCTCTTTGCATCGGCGTGTGCTCGGGCGCCGAGCCTTGCGGCGACGAGGGCGTGACTCGTCGGCGGCGACCCTGCGCGCACGCAGCCGTCGTCACTCGCGTGCGAAGCACGCTCATGCCGACGGCACGGCTGTCCTCCCGGCGGGAATGGGTGGACGAGGTGCTCGGGCGCCGAGGGGTGGGCACGTCGCGTGCGTAGCACGCTTGTGCCCACGTGTTGCGTGGGCGTGTGCTCGGCGCCGAGACCTACGTCGAGGGCGGCGGTGGCCCTCGGCGGCGCTCTGCGCGCACGCGGCCGTCGGCACTCGCGTGCGGAGCACGCTCATGCCGACGGCGGGCACGTCGCGTGCGGAGCACGCTCGTGCCCACGTGTCAGCGCTTCGTGACGAAGCCGCGCTTCGTGCGCTTCAGCGAGACCGGGCAGGCGGTGCTCTGATCGCACGTCACGGAGACCAGCGGGCGGAACTCGTCGTAGAGCGCGAGATCGAGACCGCGCACGTTGAACGAGAGCGCGCCCGAGCGCGGAGCGTAGCGCAGTGAGATCCTCGCGCCGCCCGACACGTCACCGCGGTACGTCACGACGCCGTTCCGCCGGATCGTCACCGCGCCCGCTGGGATCGTGAACGTGAGCGGTCCGAGCGAGACGACGACCGGGTCGAGCATCGGATCGATGACCAGCTCGCCTGGGCGCCAGCGCGCCTTCAGCCGCAGTGAGTCCTTCTGTGGCGCGCGCACGGCCAGCTTGACGCGGAGCTTGTCGAAGGTCTCCGACCCCGCCGGCTGCACGGCGCCGCCCTGTGCGCGCTCGAGTGGGACGTAGAGACGCTTGCGCGTGAGGGCGGCCGTGAGCGACTCGCCGCCACGCACGGGGACGCCACGCCAGGCGCTGCCTTGCACCGACGTGCGCGAGAGGACGCGCACGGCACGCAGGTCGAACGTGCCGTCGTCGGTGCCGAACAGACTCAGCGTCGCCTCGTCCGCGCGCACCTCGAGCAGATGCTCCGGCGGCTCCGTGCCCGAGCGGAGACGCATCAGCACCGTGCCGGGTATCTCCGCGACGACGGTGCCGTCGGGGAGCAGACCGCTCCTGCGCCCGGCGCGATCGGTGAGCAGCGGCCGCACGGGACTGCACGTGACGATGTCGATCACGGGCGCCTGCGGTGCGCCGTCGGCCGCGAGGACGCGTTCCCAGAAGTCGCCGACCGGTGTGTCGAGCGGATACGTGTCCGGGTAGCGACCGCCGCTCGTCGCCGGATAGACGTCTCGCAGATCGTCCGCGTCGTCGATCGCGCTCGAGACGCCTGCCTTCGCGACGGGCCACTCGAGCCATGTGTACGCCTGCTTCGTCGACGACCACATGAGGTCGAGCACGTACCCGTCGTTCCAGCCGCCCGTACGCGAGTAGAGAGCGACCGCGCGGTGGCCGTTCGCAGCGACGATCGGGGCCCAGTCCCAGCCGTCGAGGAGCGCGGCGTCCGCGGGATCCGCGCGCAACTCGTCGAGGAAGCTCAGCGTCGCGCGTTGCAGAGCGATCGAGAGCAGAGTCGACGTCCCGTCACCAGCGAGCAGCTCCAGCTCCGCGGCAGCGGGGTCGGCTGCGTCGAGCGTCGGTGTGTCGGCGAGCCCGAAGAGACCGGCGACGACGTCGCGGAACCAGTGCAGCTCCTCGAACACGGCGTCGAGATCCGTCCCCGGATGCATGATCACCGCGTACGTGTCGGAGTAGTCCACGCCGCCGAGCTTGCACGACGCCGTCACGTTCGCGGGCCGCGGCAGGCCGTGCTCGGGGCCGAGCGGATCGCTGAACAGATGCACGTCGCCGGCGCGCGGCCCTGTCGTCTCGCGGATCACGGGTGTGTGCGCCGTGAGGAACGCGATCGCGACTCCGTCCTCGTCGGTGACGACAGTGACTCCCGGCGACACCGACTTCGCCTGTTCGAGGATGTAGTCGTAGTGCGGAGCGCGGAGCTGCCAGGCGCGGTACGGCACGGACCACGTCGGGTGCACGCTCAGTCGTCCCAGATCCGTCGTGAAGCGCACGGTCGCACCCGCCACGGGCGTGCCGCACTCGTGCACCACGGCCCTCACGCGTGTCGATCCGCGGCCGTCGATGACGAGCGGGCCCGCACCGAGCGGGAGCTCCGTCGCGTCGACCTGCGGCGACGACGCCTGGATCTGGATGCGCTCGGAGGTCGCGTAGCGCCACTCGCCCCACGATCCGCCCTGGTAGCGCACCTCGAACCAGGCCTCGGTGCCGACGTCGCCGACCACCTCGTACTCGAACGTCGGCGGGCCCTTCCAGTCCATCGCCCAACTGACTGCGGCGCCACGGAACGCGTCGCCGGGCGTCGCGCTCTGGTCCCAGCCCCAGTGGTGGTACCAGGAGCGCACCCAGCGCAAGCCCGGGCTGGCCGTGATCTCCGTGTACTCGTGACCGCCGTTCGTGGTCATCGTCAGTTGCACCAGCTCGCAGCGGCGTGCCGCATCGGGCAGCGGCAGGAGCGTGAGCGTGTCCGGCGGGTCGTCGGCCAGCGCGTGGTGCGGGAGCGCGCTCAGCAGGAACACCGCGACGACGACGGAAGCGAGGGCTCTGCGCATGGTCCCCCCTCTCCGGCAGCGCGGCGACCGCCGAGATGCGGTCGCCCGGCGTCGGTGAGCCCAGATTCTACAAGGGCTCCAGGCCCGCCTGCGCAGCCGGCCGCGTACCGCCGCCGTGCGCAGCGCAGGTTCCCGTCGTCGGATGCGAGTCGCGTCACACGGCGGATACTGCGCGCAGAGACTCCGATCGCGTTCCGCGTGCTCCGCCCTTCCGTTGGATTCGGGGACGGTCCTCGCGAAGGCTCGGATTCCGACGCAGTTGGGATCGGGGACACTCCCGCGAGCTCGTGCGTCCGGTACGCACCGACGTTCGGCGACCGCGGATCCGCAGCGGCGAGCCGACGTCGCCGCCGCGCCCGAGGAGTGTCCCCAAATCAACTTCCCGTGACGTCACGAGCCTGCGCGAGGACCGTCCCCATCGCAACGGGAGACGCCGCTCCGCGACGTGCCCGCCGTCGGCATGAGCGTGCCTCGCACGCGAGTGACGACGGCCGCGTGCGCGCAGAGCGCCGCCGAGTGGCACCGCCGCCCTCGACGTAGGTCTCGGCGCCGAGCACACGCCCACGCAACACGTGGGCACAAGCGTGCTACGCACGCGACGTGCCCGCCGTCGGCGCGAGCGTGCCTCGCACGCGAGTGACGACGGCCGCGTGCGCGCAGAGCGCCGCCGAGTGGCACCGCCGCCCTCGACGTAGGTCTCGGCGCCGAGCACACGCCCACGCAACACGTGGGCACAAGCGTGCTACGCACGCGACGTGCCCACCCCTCGGCGCCCGAGCACCTCGTCCACCCATTCCCGCCGGGAGGACAGCCGTGCCGTCGGCATGAGCGTGCTTCGCACGCGAGTGACGACGGCTGCGTGCGCGCAGGGTCGCCGCCGACGAGTCACGCCCTCGTCGCCGCAAGGCTCGGCGCCCGAGCACACGCCGATGCAAAGAGCTGTAGTGGGCAGGGTCGGTGCTGCGCACCGACCCTGCCACTACAGCGGAAAGGCGCCCTCCGCCGTCCGGCCTTCCTCGAAGAACGGACGCACCTCGTCGAGCTGTTCGCGCAGCGCGTGCGGCGCGGCGCCGTACACGTCCTCGACGAGCGTCTCGAGCGCGGGGGGAGCGGACTTCTCCGCTTCCTGGATCGCGGCCGAGATCAGCTCGTTCTGCGCGTCGTTCGCGGCGCTCTCGCGGGCGTCGTCCCAGAGGCCGCGCACGCCGAGATGGCGCCGCATGCGGTCGATGGGGTCCTTCCGCTCCCACTCCTCGACCTCGGCCGCGTCGCGGTAGCGCGTCGGGTCGTCGGACGAGGAGTGGCCCTGGCGGCGATACGTCAGCGCCTCGATGAAGGTCGGGCCGTGGCCGGCGCGTGCGCGCTCGACCGCGGCGCGCGTCGCCGCGACGACCGCGAGCAGGTCGTTGCCGTCGACGCGCACGCCGGGCATGCCGTAGCCGCGCGCCTTCACCGCGATGGTCGGCGACGCGGTCTGCTGCCGCACCGGGACGGAGATCGCCCACTGGTTGTTCTGGCAGAAGAGCACGACCGGCGCCTTCCACACGCCGGCGAAGGTCATGCCGACGTGGAAGTCGTGCTCGCTCGTGGCGCCGTCGCCCAGGTAGCCGAGGACGACGCGCCCGTCGCCGCGGATCTGAGCGGCGCGCGCGGCGCCGACGGCCTGCGGCACCTGCGTCGCGATCGGCGACGACAGCGAGACGTGGTTCGCGCCGCGGAACGAGAAGTGCATGGGCTGCTGGTGGCCCTTCTGCTCGTCGTGCGCGTTGCCCATGAGCTGCGCGATGTAGCGCGAGACGGGCATGCCGCGCAGCAGCGCGGCGCCGCCCTCGCGCAGCGCGGGGAAGAGCCAGTCCTCGGGGCCGATGCACCACGCGCTGCCGACGGTCGCCGCCTCCTGCCCCGTCGACGTGCCGTAGAACGCGATGCGTCCCTGGCGCTGGAGCCGCAGGCAGCGCGTGTCGAGGTTGCGCACGAGCAGCATCTGCTCGTAGAGCCGCACGAGATCGGCGTCGGCGAGACCCGGGTCGTGCGCCGGGTCCGCCGTGCCGTCGTCGCGCAGCACGCGGAAGAGCCCGAGGTCCGCCGGCGTCTGCGGCGGCTCGGCGGCCGTCTCGTGGTCCGGCACCGGCTCCCCCGCACCGGCGAACAGCATCGGGGTCGTGTCGTCCTGCGCGCCGCGCCGTGCCATCACAGCTCCAGCAGCATGCGCCGCGGGTCGCCCAGCAGCGCGACCACGTGGTTCATGAAGCGTGCGCCGGTGGCGCCGTCGTTCATGCGGTGGTCGATCGAGATCGAGAGGTACATGATGTCGCGCACCTTGATCTCGCCGCCGACGATCCACGGCTTCTGCTTGATCGCGTGCACGCCGAGGATCGCCGCCTCGGGGTAGTTGATGACGGGCGTCGCGAAGAGTCCGCCGATGTTGCCGGCGTTCGTGATCGTGAACGTGCCGTCCTGCAGGTCCTCGAGCTTCGACTTGCCGTTGCGCGCGTCGGTCGCCACGCGGTCCACCTCGCGGGCGACGTCGAGGATCGAGCGGCGGTCCACGTCCTTGACGACGGGCACGATCAGGCCCGCGTCGGTGTCGACGGCCACGCCGATGTTGTAGTAGTGCTTGACGACGAACTCGGAGCGCGCGTCGTCGGTCAGGCCGTTCAGGGTCGGGAAGCGCTTGAGCGCGGAGACGACCGCCTTCATCACGAAGGGCATGTAGGTCAGCTTCACGCCCTGCTCCGCCGCCTGCGCCTTCAGGTCCGTGCGCAGCGCGACGAGGTCGGTCACGTCGATCTCGTCGACGTACGTGAAGTGCGCGGCCGTCGTCTTCGACTGGCGCATGCGCTCGCTGATCTTCTTGCGCAGGCCGCGGATCGGGATGCGCGTCTCGCGCTCGCCGACGGGCAGCGGCGCGGGCGGCGGCGCCGGGGGCAGCGCGACGCGGGCGGGCGACGGGACGTCGCCGTCGACGTGCGCCGGCGCGGCTGCGGCCGGGGCCGCCGCGACGACACCGCTCTTCGCGGCGACGTACTGCTCGACGTCGGCGGGCGTGACGCGGCCCGCCTCGCCGGTGCCGCGGATGCGCTCGATGTCGACGCCCGCCGTGCGCGCGAGCTTGCGCGTGTACGGCGTCGCGAGCGCGCGCTGCCCCGCGGGACGCGCGACCTCGAGCGCGGCGAGCGCCGAGGCCGCGGACGCCGAGACCGCGGGCGCCTCGATGGTCGCCGCCTCGGAGGGCGGCGTCGCGGCGGGCGTCTCGTGGTGGTCCCCGTGCTTCGCGACGGTCGGGATGTGCGCGCCCGGTGCCGGCTCGATGGTCAGGAGCACCGCGCCGACGGGCGTGACCTGCCCCTCCTGCGCGCGGATCTCCTTCACCACGCCCGGGAGCGGACTCGGGATCTCGACCGTCGCCTTGTCGGTCATGACCTCGCAGAGGACCTGGTCCTCCGCGACGGTGTCGCCGACCGCGACCTTCCACTCGACGACCTCGCCCTCGGCGACGCCTTCACCGATGTCGGGCAGCGGGAACTCGAAGAGGCTCACGTCCGTGTCTCCTGGATGCGTCGTGCCGTCACGCGTAGCGGAAGGCGCGCTCGACGGCGGCGAGCGTGCGCTTCGGGTCGGGCATGTACACGTGTTCGAGCGTGTACGGGAACGGGGTGTCGAAGCCGGTCACGCGCAGGATCGGCGCGCGCAGCGAGTCGATCGCGCGCTCGGCGATCGTCGCCGCGATCTCCGCGCCGAAGCCCGCGGTGCGCGGCGCCTCGTGCAGGATCACGACGCGGCCCGTCTTGCGCGCCGAGTCGAGCACCGTCTCGCGGTCCCACGGGAAGATCGTGCGCAGGTCCACGACCTCGACGTCGATGCCCTTCTCCTGCGCCGCGCCCGCCGTGCGCAGCGCGACGTGGAGCATCGCGCCCCACGCGACGAGCGTCACGTCGGCGCCCTCGCGGGCGATGCGCGCCTTGCCGATCGGGACGACGTAGTCCTCCTCGGGCACCTCGCCCTTCACCGAGCGGTAGATGGCCTTCGGCTCGAGGAAGATGACCGGGTCGCCGTGCCGGATCGACGCGAGCAGCAGGCCCTTCGTGTCGTAGGGCGTCGCGGGGATCACCACGGTGAGACCGGCCGTGTGCGCGAAGTACGCCTCGCTCGACTGGCTGTGGTAGTGGCCGCCGCGGATGCCGCCGCCGTACGGGCTGCGGATCACCATCGGGCACGTGAACTGGCCGCCGGAGCGGTAGCGCATCTTCGCGGCCTCGGACACGATCTGGTCGAAGCCGGGGTAGATGAAGTCGAGGAACTGGATCTCCGCGACCGGCTTGAGCCCGTAGAGCGCCATGCCCACGGCGGTGCCGATGATGCCGCTCTCCGCGAGCGGCGTGTTCATCACGCGCCCCTCGCCGAACTTCGCGAGCAGCCCCTCGGTCGCGCGGAACACGCCGCCGAGCGTCGCGATGTCCTCGCCGAGGACGACGACGTCCCCGTCGCGCTCCATCTCCGTGTGCAGCGCGGAGTTCACCGCCTGCAGAACCGTCATCTCGGCCATCGTCGCGTCTCTCCGGTCGTCCGTTCCGTGCACCCGCCGCGCGGTCCGCTGCGACGCCGCGTGCGTCGTGCGCGTCCGTGCGCCGCGCCCCGGCGCGCCGCTCGCAGGCGGCCGCACAGGGGCTCAGAAGCTCGCTGTCGCCCGCTCAGAGCGGGAACTCGGCCCCGCTCGTGTCCTCGCGCACCTTGCCGCCCTCGGCTGCGACGAGGTACTCCTGCTGCTCGCGCAGGATCGCCGGCAGCTCGGCGTACACGTCCTCGAAGAGCGACTCGAGCGTCGGCTTCTCGACGCTCTCGTTGCGCTTGAAGGACGCGAGCACCTGCTCGGCGCACTCCTCCTCGATCTGCCGGATCTCCGCCTCGCTCATCACGTCGGCGGCGACGAGGTAGCTGCGGAAGCGCACGAGCGGGTCGCGCCGCAGCCACTCCTCCTTCTCGCCCGGCGGCTGGTAGCGCGTCGGGTCGTCGGACGAGCTGTGCGGGCCCATGCGGTACGTGAGCGCCTCGACGAACACCGGCCCGCCGCCGCTCCGCGCGTGCTCGACCGCCTGACGCGTCGCCTGCACGACGGCGAGGACGTCGTTGCCGTCCACGCGGATCGCGGGCATGCCGTACCCGATCGCCTTGTCGGCGAGCGTCGCCGCGGCGCACTGCTGCGAGAGCGGCGTCGAGATCGCCCAGCCGTTGTTGTTGCAGAAGAAGATCGCCGGCGCCTTCCACACGCCGGCGAAGTTGAGGCCGGTGTGGAAGTCGTTCGTGGACGTGGAGCCGTCGCCGAAGTACGTGACGGCGACGTGCCCCTCGCCCCGGAGTTGCATCGCGCGCGCGCAGCCCGCGGCCTGCACGATCTGCGTGCCGAGCGGGCTCGAGATCGAGACCCAGTTGATCTCGCGCATCGTGTAGTGGACCGGCATCTGGCGGCCCTTGCCGTTGTCGTCGCGGTTGCCGAAGCAGTTCGCGACCATCTGGTCGAGGTCCGCGCCGCGCCAGAGCGCGACGCCCGGCACGCGGTAGTGCGGGAAGAGCCAGTCTCCCTCCTCGAGGCAGTACGCGCTGCCGATCTGCAGCGCCTCCTCGCCGGTCGAGGGCAGGTAGAAGCCGAGGCGGCCCTGGCGCTGGTACTTCATGCCGCGCTCGTCGAGCGCGCGCGTGAGGGTCATGATGCGGTGCATCCGCAGGAGGTCGTCCTCCGGGATGTCGTGGCTCACCGCCGCGTGCGCCGCCTCGCCCGCGGGCGGGAGCACCGCCACGATCTCGCCGACGCCCTCTGCGGACGCGGACTGTGCGGTGTCGGCCATGTCGGGCGCCTCCCTGGACCTCCCCGCCGCGGCCGGCGGGAGCGGGGCGCGGGGCGAGCGCGCGAGGGTAGCCCGGTGCCGGGGGGCCCCCAAGCCTTCCCGTCGCCTCGGAGCCCCCGCGCCGTGCCCCCGCCCGGCCGTTCGCCGGGCACCCCGCTCAGTACACGAACGACTTGCCCTTGGGCGCCATCCGCACGCTCACCGCGGCGCCCGTGTCGCCCAGCGTCACCGAGAAGGTCCGCGCCTCCGGGCCGCTCGGCAGCGCGCCGAGGTCGAGGCCCTTCGCCGAGAGCGTGAGCGTCTCGCGCAGGTAGTCGACGACGAGCTTCGAGACGCCCGGCGCCGACGGCGGGTTCAGCGCCGTGAAGACGTCGCCCTTCTGCGTGAACTCGGACGCGGGGACGGTGAACGTCAGCCCGCCGTAGACCACCGTGACGTCGAGCGCCTGCGGCGTGATGCCGCCGGCGGTCGCGACGCCGGCGACGACTAGGAGCTTGTCCTTGCCCGCGCCCTTGTGCAGCGCCTTGGCCTTGAACGGGAACAGCGCGGGCGCAGAGAGCGCGCCGCGCTTCCGGCCGAGCTTGTACGCGCCCTTCTCGAGCGTCACGGTGCCGCGGCCGTCGGCCGACGTCGTCGCGAACTCGAGCGTCAGCGGGCCGTCGACCGAGAGCCCGTCCGCGAGCGGGCCCTTCGCCGTGAGCACGAACTTCGCGCGGCTGCTCCCGCTCTTCTGCGGCTTGATCTTGAGCGTGTACGCCTCGGTCGTCGCGATGAACTGGCGGCCCTTCGGCGTCAGGTTGGCGGCGACCTGCGTGGACCCGATGGTCAGCGTCGCCGGGCCGTCGAGCGGCGCCTCGTCCGGGCCCGTGTCGAAGAAGCCGGCGACGCGCAGCGACGACTTCGCCGGGTTCTCGGCGCGCTTCAGCTTCACCGTCTTCGGCAGCACGAACGACTCGATCGGCCCGCCGACGTGCACGAGCAGCGAGATGTCGCCGCTCAGCGAGCTGTGGTCGCCGGTGCGGATCGTCGTCGAGGCCGCGTCGATCACCGCGCTGCTCCCGCCGTACGTCTCCACGAGAACGCTGCCGGATCTGGTGGCCGATACGGCCGCGGTCTTGGTCGAGACCTCCTCCGAAGCCGTCGCGACGAACACGCCCGGCAGGTCGATCGAGCCCGAGCGCGAGAGGATGGTGATGTCGTCGTCTGCGTAGACCTGTCCCAGCAGCGTGATGTCGTCCTCGGCGAGGAGCTCCGCGGTGCCGCCCTCCGCGCGCACCGCGTCCACGATCAGGAGCATCTGGCCGCCGCGGGCGACGAGCCGCACGCTGCGGTCGGCCGTCACGAACGGCGACGCGCCCGCGGTCGCGTCTGCGGCGAAGCGCATCAGCACGGCGCCCGAGGCGCGCGCGTCGAGGTCGCCCTGATCCGAGCGGAGGTCGCCGTCGCCGTCGACGACGAAGTCGCCGCCCGTCGCCGCGACGGTGAGCAGACCGAAGTTCGTTACGAGCTCGCCGTCGCCGTGGAACGCCACGGACCCCGACGCGGCGACCGTCACCGGGCCCGCGCCGCGGTGCACGATCGACGCCGCGCCGAGCGAGCCCTCGTTCTCGAGCTCCGCGTCGCCGCCGAACGCGCGGACCGTGATCGAGCCGCTGCCGAGCACCTCGACGACGGCGTCGCCGACGATCCGCACCCCTCCGGCCGCCTCGATCGCGACATCGCTCGGGACGACCGCCACGCCCGCCCCCGCGCCGTCGCTGCCCGTGATCGTGCCCGCGGTGATCCGGAGGTCGCCGACGTGCGCCGAGATCAGGGCGTCGCCCTGCTGCGCCAGGAGCCTGGGGTTCGTGAGCGTGACGGGTCCCGCGGCCTCGACGGTGGCCTTGCCCACCACAGAGGTCACGCGCAGGTTCGTGCCGGAGACGCCGGCGCCGAAGCCGCGGAGCGTCAGGTCGCCGAAGCGCGATGCCAGCGTCGAGATCCCGGTGAATGTCGCGCCGCCGCCCGAGAGGACCTGGAGCGGCCCGGAGCCCGCGGTCGCGCGCGCCTGGTTGAACGTGATCGTGTTGGCGTCGGGCGTCCCGGCGCCGTGCGCGATCAGCGAGACCGCGGAGAGCGGCGCGTCGACGGCGACGTGCGAGGGGTCCACCTCGACCGCGCCGTCCGCCTGCACCTCGGCGCCGAGCTCGATGACCCCGTTCGCGTGGAGCACGACGGGGGAGTTGTTGCCGAGCGCCGCGACGCCGGTGACCGGCGCGCCGAGCAGCGAGACCACGCGGATGGAGCCGCCCGCGATGATCGTCAGCGGCGCGGCGTCCGCGGCGGTGCGGACCGTCCCGGTGATGTCGACGTCGCCCTGGACGCGCAGCGTCGTCGCGCCCGAGTACGTGACGGTCGCGGCGCTCGAGACCGTGTAGCTCGTGTACTCGAACGTGCCGCCGGCCAGGTTCTGGTCGGTGGACGCCGCGAACGCCCCGAGGCCCCCCGCCCCCGCACCCGGGAAGGCCGGCAGCGAGCCGCCGATCGCGTCCTGCGGCGGGAGCGGGTCGATCGTCGGCAGCGACGGCGCCACGCCGCCCGCGGCGCACTCGTCGATGGTCACGACTCCCTGGACGGGCGCGGCGCCGGTCTCGAACGTCGACTCCGTCGTGATGATCGTGCCGTTCGCGGCGGCGTGGACGGCCAGGGCGATCACGACGCCGGTCAGGGTCGTGGCGAAGAGCGCGGTGCGTGGCTTCACGGTGGGTCCCTCCCGCGCGACACTGCGAGACGCGCGGGCGAGAGTCTACATGAGGAGCCGGCGCTCAGGCGGCCGGAGCGCTCTCGACGACGGTCCCGTCCTCGTCCGTGACGGGCTTCGGCAGCCGTCGCACGCGCACGCGGAGGATCGCCTTCTCGGACGCCTCGACGACAGTGAAGGTCGCGCCGAACGCCTCGAGCACCTCGCCGCGGCGCGGGATGCGCTCCATCTCGTCGAGCAGGAGGCCCGCGACCGTGCGGTGGTTCGGGATCTCGGTGTCGAGCATCTCGTTGACCGCGTTGACCTCGGCGCGGCCGTGGCAGAGCAGCTCGTCGTCGCCGGTGCGCTGCATGTCGTCGCCGCTCTCGAGGTCGTCCTCGTCCACGATCTCGCCGACGATCTCCTCGACGACGTCCTCGAGCGTCACGACGCCGACCGTCTCGCCGTACTCGCCGACGACGATCGCGAGCGGCTGCGTGCGCCGCTGCAGCGCGACCATCAGGTCGTCCGCGGGCATCGTCTCGGGCACGAAGAACGGCTTGAACGAGATGTCCGGATGCGTCAGCGGCAGCTCGCCGCGGCCGTTCGCCAGCTCGAGCAGCGACTCGAGGCGGTCGAGGATCGCCACGATCTCGTCGCGGCTGCCGCGGTAGAGGGGGATGCGCGAGCGCGTGATCTCGCCGAGCTGCTCCGCGACGTCCGCGAGCTTCGCGTCGGCCTGCAGGGCCACCATCTCGACGCGCGGCGTCATGATGTCCTCGGCCGTGAGGTCGTTCAGGCGGAAGACGCGCTGGATCATCTCGCCCTCGTGCCCCTCGATCGCGCCCTGCTCGGCGCCGAGGTCGGTCAGGCGCGCGATCTCCTCCTCCGAGGTGACGTGCCGCGCGCCGACGCTGAGGAACGGTCGCTGCGTGAGTCCCACCAGCCACAGCACGGGCGTGAGCATCGTCTGCAGGAAGCGCACGGCCGGCGCGCTGAAGCGGCAGATGGCCAGGTTGTGCCGCTCGCCGATCGTCTTCGGGACGATCTCGCCCCAGATGATGACGACCAGCGTGAGCACCCCGAAGAACGCGCCCGAGACGGCCGCGACGAGCTGCGGGTAGGACGCGGCCACCCACTCGTTGAAGAACATGCCGGTCAGGCCGGATCCCGCGATGTTCGCGAGGTTGTTCACGACGACGACGGCCGCGAGGGGGCGCGCGAAGTCGAGGCGCATGCGCCCGGCGAGGCGGTCGAGGCGGTTCTCGCTCTCCGTGAGCGTGTGCGCGCGCGCCGTGGAGAGGGAGAGGAACGCGGCCTCGGTCATCGAGGCCAGCGCCGATGCGGCGACCATCACGACCGCCGCGACGATGACGGGGGCCACGGACGTGCCCTCGGTCTGCGCCAGGAGGGTGAGGAGCGCCGGCGTCCCCGCCGGCGTACTACAGCTACCGAACGTCTCGTCCATGGGCTCCCGCGAAGGGCGCCATCCTACACGGGCGGCGCGCCGCCGCGGAAAGCGTCCGACCGCAGCACGACACGATCGCGCGGGAGCCGCGCCGGGTCGTACCTCGGGACGAGGTCCCTGGCGGACGGTTCCTCCCCGGCCCCGGCGAGCCCGGCGGAGCGCGCGATCCAGGCCACGACGGCCTCCGGGCGGACGCCCTCCGCCCGCAGCGTGGCGAGCCGCGTGTCGCCGTGGCGCTTCGCCAGGCGGCGGCCGTCCTCGCCGACCACCAGGGGCAGGTGCAGGTGGCGCGGCGTGGGGAGGCCGAGCGCGCGCTGGAGCAGGATCTGCCGCGCCGTGCTCGGCAGCAGGTCGTCGCCGCGGATCACGAGGTCGACGCCCGTCGCGGCGTCGTCCACGACCGTCGCGAGCTGGTAGGCGGCCGTGCCGTTCGCCTTGCGGATCGGGAAGTCGCCCGTCTCCGCGCCGGGGTCCATGTGCTGCGGACCCTGCAGGAGGTCGTCGAAGGACACGTCGCCCGCGGGCGTCAGGAAGCGCAGCGCGGCCGGGCGGCCCGTGGCCGCGCCGGCCTCCGCGAGCGTGCGGAAGCGGCCGCGGCACGTGCCGGGGTAGCGCGGACCCTCCGGACCGTGCGGCGCGCTCGCGGCGCCCTCCACCTCGCTGCGGGTGCACACGCAGGGGAAGGCCAGGCCGGCCGCGACGAGCCGCTCCGCGGCGCCGTCGTAGACGTCCGCGCGCTCGCTCTGCACGAGCACCGGCAGGTGCGCGTCCCAGTCGAGCCCGAGCCAGCGCAGGTCGAGCAGCGCGCCCTCCGCCGCGCCGCCCTTGACCCGGGGTCCGTCGAGGTCGTCGATGCGGAGCAGGATCTCGGCGCCGAGGGCGCGGGCGTGGAGCCAGGTCAGCAGGAAGGTGCGCGCGTTGCCGAGGTGCAAGGCGCCCGTGGGGCTCGGGGCGAGTCGTGTGCGCAGCGCGGCGGCCTCAGCGCGACGCGACGTGCGTGCAGCGGATCGTCGTGGTGATCCCGCCCCGCGCGCTGAACTCGCCCGAGACGCTCATCCGGCGCGGCGCCAGGGCGCTCACGAGCGTGTCGAGGATCTCGTTCGTCGCGGCCTCGTAGAAGATGCCGCGGTCGCGATACGTCTGGAGCCAGAGCTTGAGGCTCTTCAGCTCCACGCAGACGCCGTCCGGCACGTAGACGATGCGGATCGTGCCGAAGTCCGGGTGCCCCGTCTTCGGGCAGAGCGACGTGAACTCCGGCTGGACGATCTCGATCTCGTAGTCGCGGTCGGGCCGAGGGTTCGGGAAGGTCTCGAGCATGGCGTACCTCAGGCTCCGGGGGAGACGACACGAGGCCGGCGGGAGTACGTCTCCCGCCGGCCTCGTCCGCTCACCCGCGTGGTGCGCGGGTGGCGTCCCCGATGGTGCGCCCCAGATGGTGCGCCCAGCTGGTGCGCCCAGATGGTGCTCGCCGCTACTTGGCGTTCTCGGGGTTGTGCGGCGGCTCCGACGGATCGCGGAGCGTCCAGCCGCTGCGGTCCGAGGCGTTCGGCCACATGGCGGCCGCCGCCTTGTTGTACTCGGCCCAGTCCGGAGCCTGGTCCACGCTGTCCACGATCGCGGCGATCGGGCACTCGGGGAGGCAGGCGCCGCAGTCGATGCAGGTGTCGGGATTGATCACCATCATCGCCGCGCCCTCGTGGTCCCCGTAGTGCATGGCCTCGACGGGGCAGACTTCCACGCACGCGCCGTAGCGCTCGCCCATGCACTTCCCGATGATCACGTAGGCCATCTTCAGCTCTCCTGATGGACGGTTGTCGGCAGCACCTGTCGCGAGCGCGTGAAAGTAGCGACGCCCCGAGAGGCCGACAAGACTTCGCGTCCAATCCCGTGAAATGAGACGACGTCTCAGCAAGCGGAGAGGAAGCGCAGCACGAGCGTCGCGATCTCCGCGCCCCGTCCGGTCAGCCGGTGGTCGGCGCCGCCGAGCAGCACGAGGTCGAGATCGCGGCGGGGGCAGGCCCGCGCGAACTCCACCGCGGCGTCCCACGGCACGGACTCGTCGGCGCGCCCGTGCACTACGAGCGCCGGGTGCGCGAGCGCGGCCGCGAGCCGTGCCGTGGAGCGCGTCTCCACCTCGGCGAGGACGTCCGGCCCGAACGCCTGGCCGGCGCGCCCCGCGGGGACGTGCGGCGCGCCCGCACGCCACGCGGCGAGCGCCTCCTTCGGGAGCGAGCGCACGTAGCGCTCGAGGAATCCGAACGCCGGCGCCAGCAGCACCAGGCGCTCGCACAGCGCGGCGTCCTCGGCCGCCGCCCACGCGACGACGAGCGCCCCGAACGACGAGCCCGCGAACACGCGGTGCCGCGCCTGCGCGAACTCCGGCTGGGCGGCGACGCGGCGCACGTCCGCCACGGAGCGCGCGATCGAGAGGCTCTCGAGCGCGCCGCCCGACGCGCCGTGGCCCTGGAAGTCGGGCGCGAGCACCGTCCAGCCGGCGGCGGGCAGCGTGCGCCCGAGCACCTCCGCCTTGCCCCCGCGGCGGCTCGAGCCGAGACCGTGCGCGGCGAGCACGGCCCCGCGCGGCTCGGCGGCGGGGTACACGTCGACGACGAGACGCGGCGGGTGGCCGTCCGGGCCGGGCGGCACCTCGACCGTGCGGCGCGCGGGCGCCTCAGCCATCGAGTCCGCTCGTGCGCAGCATGTGCCGGACGACGCCGTCCTCGCGGTGCGACGCGACGACCTCGTGCGCCGCCGCGCGCACCGCGGCCTCGGCGTTCGCGACCGCGACGGCGCGGTGCGCGGCGGCGAACAGCGGCAGGTCGGAGCCCGTGTCGCCGTACGCGACGATCTCGTGCTCCCCGAGGCCGTGGCGGGCCACGACGTCGCGCAGCGCGACGTCCTTGCCCGCGTGGGCCGAGTGTGCGGTGACCCAGGTCCAGCCCGGCGAGTACGCGTTCTCGTACACGTGCAGCGCGAGCGCGCCGCCCGTCCGCTCGCGCACCTGCGCCGCGATGCTCTCCGCCGGCTCGCGCCGGTCCATCACCGTCAGGCACAGCACGGCGTCGTCGAGAACCGCGTCGAGGTCCGGCACGTGGCGCAGCCGCGGGTCGCCGGCGCGCACGCGGTCCTCGACGAACCAGCGCCCGCCGCCGTTCGTGCAGCGCTCGTAGTTCACGCGGTCGCGCTCGCCGTCGTACGTCGAGACGAAGAGCGTGGTGCCGTGTTCGCGCGCGATCTCGAGCACGCAGCGCGCGGCGGCGGCGTCGGTCGCACGGACGACGTCGTGCCGCGTCGAGCCGAGCTGCGTGACCACCGCGCCGTGCAACGCCACGACCGGGAGCGCGAGCGGCAGGTCACCGAGGATCGCGCGCACGGAGTACGGGCTCCGCGCCGTCGCGAACGTCACGGCGACGCCCGCGGCGAGGAGGCGCGCGAGTCCGTCGCGCGTGCGCTGCGAGAGCTGCGCGTCCGCGTCGAGCAGCGTGCCGTCGAGGTCCGAGACGAAGAGGCGCGGGCGCGTCATCCGAACACGCGCTTCAGGAACGGCTCGGGCCGGTAGATGCCGCCGTTGCGGCCCCACCAGACGAACGCCGCGTCCGCGTTCTGCGTGACCGCCGCGGCGGCGCGTCCGAGCAGCCGCCGGCCGGCCTTGTGGTCGTCCGGCACCGCCACCGAGAGGAACACGTGCGACGAGTGCGACACGAACACGCGGCGCTCCTCGCCGCCCACGACGGGGCGGGGGAAGTGCGCCGCGCCGACGCGCCCGACGCCCTGCGCGAAGAGCAGCGTGCGCTCCGCGGCGGCGTCCTCCGCCAGGCGCACCGCGTCGGTCGCCTGCACGCCGCAGCCGCGCGCGGCGAACCAGGCGTTCAGCGCGTCGGCGGTGGGCAGCCCGCCGCTGCGCAGGGCGACGCACGCCCAGGCATGGCGGGTGGGGCCGGCAACGGGCATGCGGCGCACGCTACTGCCGCCGCGCCGCGCGCCCAGAACATCGTCACTGCGGCGGGCGCGGCAGTGCGAGCGCGCGGAGCGCGTCGCCGCTGACGCGGTGCGTCGTCCACTCCGAGAGCGGCGTCGCGCCGAGGTGCCGATAGAACCCCAGCGCCGGCTCGTTCCAGTCGAGCACGCTCCACTCGAGGCGCGCGTGCCCGCGCGCGACGGCCCGCGCGGCGACGGCGCGGAGCAGCGCCTCGCCGATCCCGCGGCCGCGGTGCTCCGGCGGCACGAACAGGTCCTCGAGCCACGTGCCCGGCGCGCCCTTCCACGTCGAGTACGTGCGGAACGTGAGCGCGAAGCCGACGGCGCCCGAAGCGTCCTCGGCCAGGAGGCACTCGAAGGGCGGGTCGTCCGACGCGAGCTGCGCGCGGAGCCGCTCCTCGGTCGCCTCGACGGCGTCGGGCTCGCGCTCGTAGGCCGCCAGCGCGCGCACGAACGCGAGGATCGTCGCGGCGTCGCCGGGCCCGGCGTCGCGGATCGTGAACGCCGCGCTCACGCGAGCCGCAGGGCTCCGGACTGCAGCGACGACGCGACGGTCGTCGCGAAGGTCGCGAGCTGCCACTCCTCGTCGCGCGCGCGGTCGGCCTCGGGCAGCGCCGCGATCCACTGCACCGCGAGCTCCTCGAGCACGATCGGCGTGCCCTCGGGCGCGGTCTCGAGGACGCGGAACGCGGCCTCGTCCCAGGTCGCGAACGTCGGCGCGAGCGTGCGGGGATCGCGCGCGACGACGGCGCGCTCGGCGTGCGCGTGCGCGCCGACCGGCGGCACCTCGCCGTGGCGCAGGCGGTGGTGCAGCGCGGTCGCCGCGTGGTCGAGGCAGAGGAGCGACGCCGACGGCGCGCGCAGCACGCGCACGGCCAGGAACGTGGCGACGTCGGAGGTCGCGAGCGCGGCGAGCTCGGCGTCGTCGGGTGAGCGGCCCGGGTCGTCCGTGTGGTACGCGGCGCGCAGCTCGGCGCGCTCGAGCGTCAGCAGCGACGCGAGCTCGGGGCGGCGCCCGAACAGCGCGGCGGCGTGCGACTCGAGGTAGTGGCGGAAGCGGTCCGCGATCTCGCGCGTGCTGTGCGTCGCGGCCGGCTCGACGCTCAGGAACCGACGGATCAGCTCGTCGGCGTCCGCGGGCAGCCCGTCCGCGCCGCGTGCCGCGGCGAGCTCGGCGTCGGCGAGGCGCAGCGCCTGCGTGAACGCGAAGCGCAGCATCGAGCCGTAGTTCTTGTGCAGGAGCTCGTGGTAGACGGCGAGACGCGACGGCGCGATGGCGAGCGCCGCGTCGCCGGGGTCGCGTCCGCCCGTCTCGAAGAGCCGGTCGGCGAAGAGGCTGAGCGTCCGGGCGAGGTCGGAGGACGGGGTCATCGTGCCGCTCCGGTGCGTTCGACGGCGACGTGGGACGTGACCTCGTCGTAGATGGCGCGCGCCGCGGCGGCCTCGTCGAGCAGACGGTCGAGCGACGGGATGTTGCTGTCCCACTCGATGATCACGGACGTCGGGCCGGTGTGCGCGAGCGCCTCGCGGAAGAGCGCCCACACCTCGTCGCGGACGGGCGAGCCGTGCGTGTCCACGCACACCTCGCCGCGGTCGTCGTGCCCCGCCATGTGCATCTGACCGACGCGCCCGGCCGGGATCTCGCGCAGGAACGCGTGCGGGTCGCTGCCGTTGTTGCGCCAGTTCACGTACACGTTGTTGACGTCGAGGAGCAGCCCGCAGTCGGCCTCCTCGAGCACCGCCCGCGTGAACTCGCCCTCCGACATCTCCGCGCCCGGGAGCACGGTGTACGTGCTGATGTTCTCGACGAGGAACGGCACGCCGAGGAACTCCTGCACCTCGCGGATGCGTGCGGCGGTGTGGTGCACCGCCTCCTCCGTGAAGGGCAGCGGCAGGAGGTCGTTCGAGGAGCGCCCGTCGGCGCGGTTCCAGCACAGGTGGTCGCTGGCCCACAGCGCCCCCGTCTCGCGCAGGAGCGTGCGCAGGCTGCCCAGGTACGCGCGGTCGAGGGCGTCCACGGAACCGATGCCGAGCCCGACGCCGTGGCTGACCATCGGGTAGTGCGCGGCGACGGCCAGGAGGTCGCGGCGGGAGCGTCCGCCCCGGTCCATCACGTTCTCCGGGCAGAACTCGAAGAACGACAGTGCCGGACGCTCCGCGAGCACGCGGGCGATGTGCGGCTTCCGCAGCCCCACGGAGACCCCGAGGGCGGGCAGCCCGAAGTTCGGTCCACGCTCGCTCACCACGCTCCGCCTCCTCGTGCCGCGCTGCGGCGCCGCGCCCGTCCCAGGCTCGCCGCGAGGCCGCCGCGCGCCCGGAACGTCCGGGGCGGCGCAACGGCGCAGGATAGACTGCCCCGTCCCCCGGAGCTGCACCCGGCGGGGGAGCGGCGGCACGCCTCCGCTCCGTCGGAACGTCCACAGGGACACCCCCGGCCGCGGGGGTGAACACGTCAGCGAGGCCGGACATGCCGCAGGATTCGACGGGCGACGCGAAGATCACGCTGCGCGACGGGCGCACCGGGCGCGAATACGTGATCCCGATCACGAACGACACCGTGCGCGCCATGGACCTGCGCCAGGTGAAGGTCGAGCCCGGCGACTTCGGGATGATGACCTACGACCCGGCGTTCATGAACACCGCGTCGTGCACGAGCCGCATCACATTCATCGACGGCGACGTGGGCATCCTCGAGTACCGCGGCTACCCGATCGACCAGCTCGCGGAGAAGTGCAGCTTCCCGCAGGTGTGCTGGCTGCTGCTCGAGGGCGAGCTGCCGACGCCCGCACAGCTCGCGGCGTTCACCGCCGAGCTCGCGCACGAGTCCGTGCTGCCGGCCGGCATCGAGAAGGTGCTCGCGGGCTTCCCGCGCGACGCACACCCGATGGCGGTCCTCGGCGCGCTCACGATGGCGCTCGGCGCCTACGAGAAGGACGCGGAGAGCGTGCGCGACGCGGCCACGCGGCGTCTCCACGCGCGGCGGCTCATCGCGCGCATGCCGCTCCTCGCGGCGCTCGCGTGGCGCCATCGCAAGGGGCTGCCGATCGTCGCGCCCGACCCGTCGCTCTCGTACGCCGGCAACTTCCTGCGCATGGTCTTCGCGGACGCGCAGGGCCGCTACACGCCGAACGCCGTGCTCGAGCGCGCGATGGACGTGCTCTTCACCCTGCACGCGGACCACGAGCAGAACTGCTCGACGAGCACGATGCGCGTCGTCGGCTCGTCCGAGGCGACGCCCTACAACACCGCCGCCGCCGCGATCGCGGCGCTCTCGGGCCCGCTGCACGGCGGCGCGAACGAGGCCGTGCTGAAGATGCTCGCGGAGATCGGAACGCTCGCCGCGGTGCCGGCGTTCGTGCAGCGCGTCGAGAAGCGCGAGGCGAAGCTCATGGGCTTCGGCCACCGCGTCTACAAGAGCTACGACCCGCGCGCGAAGATCATCAGCGAGATCGCGCACCAGGTCTTCTCGGTGACGGGCCGCAACCCGCTGCTCGACATCGCCGTCGAGCTCGAGCGCATCGCGCTCGCCGAGGACTTCTTCAAGTCGCGCAACCTCTACCCGAACGTCGACTTCTACTCGGGCCTCATCTACCAGTCGCTCGGCTTCGACCCGGAGTACTTCACCGTGCTCTTCGCGGTCGGCCGCACCGTCGGCTGGGTGGCGCAGTGGGACGAGATGCTCGCGGACTCCGAGCAGAAGATCGCGCGCCCGCGCCAGGTGTACCTGGGCGCGCGCGAGCGCAACGTCCCGTAGCGCGCCGCGGCCGCGACGGGTCGGTTACCTTGCGCGCGTGACGCCCCGTCGCGCATTTGCCGCCGTACTCGTCGTCGTGCTCGCTGCGTGCGGCGCGCCGTCGCCGACCCACGAGCTCGTGTTCCGCGTGGAGCAGGCGGAGACCGAACTCGACGGCGTCGCCGAGGCCGTCGCACGACGGCTCGCGGAGTCCGGCGGGACCGCCGAGGCACTTGCGGGGGATCCGCCGCGCGTTCTCTGCCGGGTCCGCGCGCAGGACGACGAGGCGCTCGCCGCGATCGTCGCGCGCATCACGGATCGCGGCACGTTCGAGTTCCGCATCTGCGCGTCGGACGCCGAGTCGACCGCGGAGCGCCGTCGGCGCGACGAGCTCGGGTTCCGCTGGACGCCGATCGACGCGACGCGCGCGTGGGTGCCGGACGGCCACGAGCGCGACGACTGGCTCGTGATCGTCCCGGAGGCACCGCTCCTCGCGGAGCTGTCGCGTCTCGAGGGCGAGTCACGGCCGGAGGCGACGGAGCGCGTCCGGGAACTGCGCGAGGAACTCGAGCGCGTGCGCGCGGCGGAGGTGTTCGGTGCCGCGGACATCGCCGTCGCGCGCGTGATGACGGAAGAGGACGACGAGTCGAACCTCGGAATGACCGTGTACTTCGAGCTCCGGTCGGAGCGCGCGGAGGCGTTCGAGGAGTTCACGCGCACGAACCAGCATCGGCGCGTGGCGATGGTGCTCGACGGCGCCGTCGACGCGGCGCCGAACATCATGAGTCCGCTCCAGGGCAAGGGCCTCATCGAAGGCGGCGGCGCCCGCGGCTTCAAGCGGCACGAGGCGGAGCACCTCGTGCGGGTGCTCACCACCACACCGCTCCCCGCGCGCCTGACGCTGGTCTCGACGACGCGGCTCGGGGACTGAGATCCGCGAGGCAAGACTTGGAGTGCTAGGTGCGGTGCACCCGGACGCCCGCGACGCCGGGCATGCGACCCGCGTCGGCATCCATCATCGCGCGCCACGGCGATGGTCGGCGTTACCACCACGCGCGACGGCAGGCCGACAGCGGTCCTCGCGGAGAGAAGCCGAGTGCGGGCGGAAGCTCGGCGCGCAATCGCGCGGAGTGCAGAGAGGAAGCGGTCGCGGCGTGCCTCGTACCGAATGTGGCGAAGCGTGCGGGGTGCGACTGTCGCCCGAGACAACCGATCGCCAGCGCTCTCGTGGTGCGCAGCCGCGTTTGCCGGCCGCGCGTGACGCGAACACACCCGGTGAACATGCGGGTCCACGAGCGCTTCGACGGCTGGGTTGGCGCGGAGCCGAACGGCGTACCGTGCACCGATTCCGTCGCGGACGCGACCGCGCACCAGTCGATCGATCATCGTGACGCTGGGGGCATGATAGCATCTCGGCGCGCCCACAGCGGCGGTAGGGGAGGTGATGAATGTCTACGCGCCAGATTGGCATCGCGTTCGCCGTCGCGACTCTCGCGACGCTCTCCGCGGCCGGCTCCGCTACCGTCGCCCCCGGAGACCGCATCTCGGGCTCGCTCGGCGACGGCGACGCAGACTCGCTCTCGTTCTACGTCGGCGCAGCTTCCTCACTCGACGTGCGGGCGAAGCTCGACAAAGACCTTCGCATAGCGTTTCGCGTCGTCGGGCCTGGTGGTTCGGAATTCGATGTCGCGAGTGCCACGCAGAAGGCCCTTACGCGGAAGCCGTCGCTCCGGCACGTAGCGCTGACGCAGGTCGGCACGTACCGCCTCGTGATCGAGCAGAGTTCGGGAGAGGGTGAGTACGACCTGCAGTTCAGGCTCGGCAAGCACTCGCCGCGCGTGATCGACATGACGGCGCAGCCGCCGGGCGGGGATGCGGCGCAGGTGCTCGCGAGCGCCGTGACGTTCGATCCGCGCGAGACGCTACTCAGCGGGACGACCGTGCAGGCCGCACTTGCGGAAGTCGCGGACGCGCTCGACGGGCATGCGCTCGTCCTGGACGACTTGGCCGTCTCGCTCGACGCGGCGAACGGAGTCATCGACGCCGTGGCAACCACTGTCGATGACGCGGCCACCGACATCGAAGAACTTCTTGCCGCGTCGGACACGGCAGCCGCGGAACGGACGGTCTTGTCGGGACACATCGCCGCACTGGGTGCTCGAGTGGAAGTGTTGGAGTCGGCGAGCGAGGGCACAGGAAACACCGCGGCGTCCGTGCTCGTCGCAGGTGGTGGCACTGTGGTTGATGCTGCGCTCGAGACGGTCGGCGCTACCCAGAAGTGGGTCATCGACTCGACGCAGATTGCGTCGACCTCAATCGCAGCAAACCAGCTTGCGCACGGGCTCGTGGCGATCGTGCAGGTGACCTACGTGGCGTCGTCAAGCGACCCAGCAGGCAACCCGGGCATCCGCTTCTTGCTCCCTGAGAAGATCGCACTCTGGGCCGACCTGGGCGGCACGGTCGAGCAACTCCTCTACACGGGCACAACTGACGTCTTCTCGAACATCACAGAGCAGGAACTTGGGGACGATGGCGCTGCTGCGATGGGCATCCCGGACGCACTACGCACCGCACCACTGACGTACACCTACGAACTCGCCCACGCTCTGACAGACGAGCAGGCTGGCAATGGCTTCGACCTCGTGATCCGCGTCGGGATGCTGGCGACAGATCGCGACGACCTCAGCCAGATCAGCGCGTCACTCAGGATCGAGTCTGTGCTCATCCTCGGCCAGTAGGGCTCTCTGCGTGCGACGCCTGTCCCGGACTGTCAGTCCCACCCCCGTCGTCTCGAACGAACAGTGACCGCCTTGCCGTGACGTTCAGGACTGGCGCCCCGTCTCTTCAGGCCGGTCATGGACCGGGGGAGAGGCAGATGAGGATGGACAGGCAGGTTCCGTTCGGAGGCCAGCGTAGCGAGCCGGAACTCGGCCCTCGGGATGGCGCGAGGCGCCGTGCGGGCTTTCGCCCGCGGCGGGCACGGATGCTCGCGTCGGCTTCGCGCTGCGTCCCAAACTCGCGGGGCGTCCGAGCTTGTCGATAAGGCTCGATTGCGCTCATTCGCGGCAGTCACAAGGCGATCGAACGATATCACCTCGACGTACGCACCGAATGACCTCTTGTGGAGAAGGTAGCCAAGTCCGTCGCCCGTCCTGACTGTTTCGCGCATTCCGCAACGATTCACGATCGTTGGAGTGAGATCGCGCAGGATGTAGCAGAAGCCCTGTACGCGCTGTGACTCAGGAATCGGCCGGCCGCGTGCCGTGGTGACGGAGCCGCGTCGAGCCCGATCCAGGTACCCAAGTGCCTGTTCGATTGGGTCCTTGTCCTCGCTGCCTCCGCTTCGGCCTTCGGCATACGCTCCGCGTTCGCTCGTCTCGGAAGGTCCGCAGGAGCCTCTGAGTGCGGCTGCGCCCCCTCATTCGCTCACGACCGCCACCGGCGATGCAGCACAGTGTGCGCCGCATCCGCTGAGCACGCGGGCCGCGTCGCGATCCCCCCGTCACGAACCGCGCGAGCCTCGTGAACTGGGCGGGCTCGGGGGCAGAGGGCGAGGGCTTGCGCCGAAGCGACGCGGCGGAGACGTTACAGTTCGTGGACGAGGTCGTAGCGCCGGGAGCACGTCGCGCGGCGCTCTCCGAACAGCCCCTACCGGAACGACTCCATCACCTCGTCGAGCGCGGCGCGGCCGGGACGGGTGACGGACTGGGGGAGCGTGCAGAGGGCGGGGCCGGTGACGCCGAGCTCCTCGACGAGGTTCGGGCGCGTCTGGTCGATGTAGAAGATGCCGGTCAGGAACTCGTGGCGCGCCTTCGCCTCCGCCAGCAGCGCCTTCGCGGCCTGCATGTCGCGCGGGTCGTGCTCGCGGCCGAGCTTGGTCAGGTGGATGCGCCCGCCGAGCGGCAGGTCCACCTCGAGCGCCTCGCCGGGGCCGTAGTCCACCTCGGCGAGCTCCCACTGGTTGACGTAGCCGACCTCGTGGATCGGCTCCTCGTGCTCCTTGCCCCAGTCGTAGGACTTGGTCGAGCCCGAGTGGTTGTTGAACGTCACGCAGGGCGAGACGACGTCGACGATCGCCGTGCCGCGGTGGTTGAACGCGGCGCGCAGGATCGGGATGAGCTGCTTGCGGTCGGCCGAGTACGAGCGCGCGACGAACGTGCAGCCGAGCTCGAGCGCGAGGCCGCAGAGGTCGATCGGCTCGAACTCGTTCGCGTCGCCCCACTTCGACTTCGAGCCGCGGTCGGCGGTGGCGCTGAACTGGCCCTTCGTGAGGCCGTAGACGCCGTTGTTCTCGACCACGTAGACCATCGGCAGGTTGCGCCGGATCACGTGCACGAGCTGGCCGATGCCGATCGACGCCGAGTCGCCGTCGCCGGAGATGCCCACCGCCTTCAGCGTGTGGTTCGCGAGCATCGCGCCGGTCGTGACCGACGGCATGCGGCCGTGCACCGAGTTGAAGCCCCACGACTTCGAGAGGAAGTACGCGGTCGTCTTCGACGAACAGCCGATGCCGCTCATCTTGGCGATGCGGTAGGGGTTCTCGGCGTTCTCCCACAGCGCGCGGATGATCGCGGCCGTGATCGCGTCGTGGCCGCAGCCCGCGCACAGCGTGGAGTCGGCGCCGCCGTAGAACGCCTGCGGCAGTCCGCGGTGGTTCGTGGCGGGCGCCTGGGGCGCGGCGCCCGAGGGCAGCGACGGCATCGGGGGGACGGTGCTCACGACTTCGCACGCCCGTTCTCGCGGGCGCCCTCCTGTTCCAGGATCGCCTCGACGATGTGCCGCGCGACGATCGGCATGCCGTCGTAGTGCAGCACGCTGCGCAGCGTCGCCGACACGTCGGGCAGCTCGATGCGCAGGAGCGAGCGCATCTGCGCGTCGCGGTTCTGCTCGACCACGTACACGCGCTCGTGGCGCGCGATGAACTCGCGCACGTCGTCCCCGAACGGGAACGCGCGCAGGCGCAGGTAGTCGAACGTCGTCCCGTGCTGCTTCTCGAGCCGCGCGCGCGCCTCGATCAGCGCCCAGTGCGTGGTGCCGTAGGCGATCACGCCGATCGGGCTGCCGCCGCCGGACGCGTCGAGCACCGCCGCGGGCAGCGCGCCGCGCAGCGTCTCGAACTTGCGGTGGAGGCGCTCCATGTTCCTGCGGTACGCCTCTTCGCTCTCGGTGTAGCGCGCGTACTCGTTGTGACCGCTGCCGCGCGTGAAGTACGCCGCGCCGTCGACCTCGAGCCCGGGCAGCGTGCGCCACGGGATGCCGTCGCCGTCGACGTCCTTGTAGCGGCCCCACTCCTTCACGCCCATGCGCGCGAGGCCCTCTGCGTCGAGCACCTTGCCGCGGTCGAGCGGCGTCTCGGGGTAGGGGAACGGGTCGCACATCCAGTTGTTCATGCCGAGATCGAGGTCGGACATGACGAACACCGGCGTCTGGAAGCGCTCGGCCAGGTCGAAGGCCGACGTCGTCATCTCGTACGCCTCCTGCGGCGAGGCCGGCAGGAGCAGCGGGTGCTTCGTGTCGCCGTGCGAGTTGTACGCGCAGAACAGGACGTCGCCCTGCATCGTGCGCGTCGGCAGGCCGGTCGAGGGGCCCGTGCGCTGCACGTTGACGAGCACCGCGGGGACCTCGGCGTAGTACGCGAGGCCGATGAACTCGCTCATCAGCGAGATGCCGGGGCCCGACGTCGCCGTCATCGCGCGCGCGCCGGCCCACGACGCGCCGATCACCATGCCGACGGCGGCGAGTTCGTCCTCGGCCTGCAGGATCGCGTACGTCGGCTTGCCGTCCGCGTCGCGGCGATACGCCTTCAGGTAGCCCTCGAGCGCCTCGGCGACCGAGGACGACGGCGTGATCGGGTACCACGTGATGACGGTGACGCCCGCCATCAGCGCGCCGAGCGCGGTCGCGGAGTTGCCGTCGATGAGGATCTTGCCGTCGGTCAGGTCGCGGCGCTCGACGCGGTAGCCCGTGGCGTCGGCGAAGTGCTCCCGCGCGTACGCGCGCCCGGCGAGGACCGCCTTCGCGTTCACGTCGCGCGCCTTCGGCTTGCTGCCGAAGGCCTTGTCGAGGGCGGTGTCGATCGCGTCCTGCTCGATGCCGAGGAGCTCCGCCGCCACGCCGACGTAGAGCATGTTGGTGACGAGCTTCCAGAGCTTCGGCGGGGCGACGTCCTTGACGAGCGTCGCGAACGGCACCGGGAAGAAGTGCACGTCGTCGCGCAGCTTCCCGAGCTCGAACGGGGCGTCGTAGATGATCCAGCCGCCCGGCGCGCACTTCAGCACGTCGTCGCGCGCGGTCTCGCGGTTCATGCAGATCACGACGTCGGCGCGCGGCCGCGGCGCGATCCAGCCCTCCTCGCAGACGCGGATCGCGTACCACGTGGGCAGGCCCTGGATGTTCGACGGGAAGATGTTCTTCCCGGACACCGGGATGCCCATGCGCATGATCGCGCGGATGAGCGTGTTGTTGGCGGTCTGGCTGCCGGTGCCGTTGACGGTCGCGACGTTGATCGTGAAATCGTTCACGACCGCACCGGCGGCGCCCGTGTTCGCCGCGGTCGCCGCGGCGGTGGACGGGGTCATGTCGAGTTCTCCCGAAGACGCTGTGTCGAGCCCCAGATCCTACGCAGTGCGCGGAGGGGCCCGTCAGAAACGCCCGTGGCCGGGGAGGGGCGGACGCCGGTGACCGCCTCGGAGGGCCGCGAGCGCTCGCGCGCGGCCCGCCGCATCCGGCGCGGGCGCGCTCAGCCCGCGTTGTCCGCGTAGATGTCCATGATGTCGCGCAGGAGCGCGACGCCTTCCTCGCGCGGGCGCTGGAACGAGTTGCGCCCGACGATCGAGCCGAAGCCGCCGCCGTTGCGGATCTGCCGGATCTCCTCCAGCACGTCCTCGCGGCTCTTGGCCTCGCCGCCCGAGAAGATGACGATCCGGCGCCCGGCGAACGAGCCGAGCGTGACGTGGCGGATGCGGTCCGCCAGCGTGCCCAGGTGCACGCCGTGCTTCTCGTAGATCTTGCGGTTGGCGTCGTAGTGCACGTGCGCCGTCGGCGGCTTGACCTTCACGATGTGCGCGCCGAGCAGGCAGGCCACCTGCGCCGCGTACGCGGTCACGTCGACGGCCGACTCGGCCTCCTTCGGGAGCCCGTTGCCGCGCGGGTACGACCAGATCACGACCGCGAGCCCGAGCGCCTTGGCCTCCGCGGCCATCTCGCGGATCTCGCCGTACATCTCGTTGCGGTGGTCGGAGCCCGGGTAGATCGTGAAGCCGATGCCGGAGCAGCCGAGGCGCACGGCGTCGTCGCACGAGGCCGTCACCGCCGGCCACTTGTCGGGCGGGCCGCCCATCCCGTCGGCGTTGTTGGCCTTCAGGATCAGCGGCAGCGTGCCCGGGTAGCGGTCCGCGGCGGCCTCGAGCATGCCGAGGGGCGCTGCGTAGCCGTTGCAGCCCGCCTCGACGGCGAGGTCCGGGTGGTAGCACGGGTCGTAGCCGGGCGGGTTCGGTCCGAACGAGCGGTCGGGCCCGTGCTCGAAGCCCTGGTCCACCGGCAGGATCACGAGGCGGCCGGTCCCCGCGAGGCGCCCGGTCATGAGGAAGCGCGCGAGGTTGGCCTTCGTGCCGGGATTGTCCGAGGGGTACCACGAGAGGATCTCGCGGACGCGTGCGGTCAACTGCATGCGGGGCTCCGGGGTGCGGGTTGCGGCGCGTGCGCAGCGGGCCGGCCGTGGCCGGAGTGTAGTGTGGCGCCGGAGGGCGGTCACGCGGAACGCGGTGCGGCGCGGCCACGCACGACTGCCGCCGGTCGGTCGAGGCATCACCCCACGGAACCCCTCCACGAGCAGCTCGTCACCGCGTGGCGCGTCCACGAGAGCGGACGTCTGGAGGCCGTGGGGCTGGTCGAGCGGCAAGGTGGACTGAGCCGACCACCCGCACGGCGCCGCGCTATCCTCTGACGCTTCCGGTCGCGTCCGCCGCCGCTGCGCGGACCGTGTCGCGTCCCTCGCGGAGGTCGTCCATGCGCACACGCCCGACGTTCTTCCTGCTCCTCGCGGGCCTCGTCGCCCTGCCCGCCTTCGCCGACCACCAGCCGCTCGGGAGCATCGAGCCGAGCGCGGACGAGCAGCTCGGGATCTACGAGATCAACCGCGCGCGCCACGACCCCGCCGCGTACGGCGCGAAGGCGGGCATCGACCTGTCGGCGGTCGAGCCGCGGCAGCCTCTCGCCGTGAACTGCAACCTCTCCGGCTCGGCGCGCTTCCACGCGAAGGTGATGCTCGACCACCACGAGTACGGGCACGTCAGCGACCTGTTCGGCATCGCCGCCAACCAGATGGCGGTGGACAACGGCTACGACCTCTTCGGCAACGGGCTGCAGACGCCGTGGGGCACGGCCAACTCGATCGAGTCGATCCTGCGCAGCGTCAACCAGGTCGCGACGACGCCCGTGGCCGTGAAGACGCTGATCGTGGACAAGGACGTGCCCGGCGCGGGGCACCGCGTGCACCTGCTCGGCGTGGGCGGCTTCTCGAACCACCGCGAGATCGGCTTCGGGTGGGCGGCGGGTGCGGACGCGTTCCCCGAGTTCGGTCTGCCGAAGACGCTGCCGACGAAGCTCCTCGCGATCCACACCGGCTACCGCGACTTCGCGCAGGCGTTCGTGACGGGCGTCGTGTTCGCGGACCGCAACGGCAACCTGCGCTACGACAAGGGCGAAGGCATCGCGGGGGCGACCGTCGCGATCGATGGCGGCGCGTCCACGACGAGCATGAAGAACGGCGGGTACGCGCTGCCCGTCGGCGCGGGCGAGCGTCTCGTGCGCTGCTCGGGCGGTGCGTTCGCGGGCGAGGCGGTCGCGTACCTCTCCGTCGGCGCCGACAACGTCGAGGTGGACTTCCACAGCGGGCAGGCGCTCGGCGAGGTCGCGTTCGCGTGGCAGGCGGGCGGCATCCCGCCCGGGCCGGAGATCTCGATCCTCGCGGACTCGTACGGCGGCGTCGCGCCCGTGACGGTGTCGTTCGAGGGCGGCGGGCTGCAGATCGACACGTACGCATGGGACTTCGGCGACGGCTCCGCCGCGGACGGCGCCGAGGTCGCGCACACGTTCACGGAGCCGGGGCTGCGGCCCGTGCTCCTGTCCGGCATCGACGGACGCGGCGCGGGCGCCGCGCTGCACCTCGTCATCGCGAGCTCTGCCGACGGTGCCGGCGCAGGGACGACGCCGCCCGCGGATGCCGCACTGCACGTCGCGAAGGGGCTCGCGAAGCGCAAGCTGAGCGCGACGGGCAAGGACCAGGCGAAGTGGAGCGGCACGCTCGAGCTGCCGGCCGGCGTCGCGCCGGCGGGGCTCGTCGTCTCGGGCTGTCTCGGCGGCGCGGTGCGCACGTTCACGCTCGACGCGAAGGGCCGCGCGAAGCTCCCCGACGGCAGCAAGATCGTCGTCAAGGCCGCGTGGCCGAGCGACGGCTCCGGCGTGCCGGCCGGGACCGTCGCCAAGGTGACGCTGCTCGTGAAGGGCGACCTCGCGCGCGCGCTCGAGGCGACGGGCGTCCGCAACCGCACCGAGTCGCGCACGGTGGACGACGCGCGCTGCGCGCTGCTGCTCGGCGGCCTGCCGTACCTGGCCGTCACGCAGATGCAGGTGAAGTCGGTCGCGGGCAAGGCGGCGAAGGGCACGCTCGTCCGCAGCGACTGAGCCCGACTGGTTGCGCGATCGGCCCTCCCGGATAGGTTCGGGCCGGGGATCCGCGCGACCGGGAGGGTGTCATGCCGAAAGCACGCTGGCTCGTCGTCGCCGCACTGGCGGCGGGGTTCGTCGCCGCGAGGGGGGCGCGCTCGGACGACGCGGTCGTTCCGGCGGAGCCCGCATCGGTGGCGCGCGCGCGGGCGCACTACGAGCGCGTGCTCGAGGAGCTGCGCGCCGCCGACACCACCGCGCTCGACGCCGCGCAGCGCGCCGCCCGCGCGACCGCGATCGAGCACCTGCAGGCGTACTGCGAGCGCGAGGACTACCCGGTCAACACCGACGACCCGGCGAGCAACCTGCCGTACTACCGCGACGACGCGGGGCGGCGCTGCGCCGTCGCGACGCTGCTGCACGAGCTCGGCGCGGCGCCGCTCGTCGAGCGCATGGCGCAGAGCGCCAACCACGCGTTCGTCTCGACGCTCTCCGGCGACGCGGAGTTCGAGGCGTGGCTCGAACGCAACGGCCTCTCGCTCGCCGAGACGGTGCGGATCATGGCCCCGGCGGTGCAGGGCACCGACATCGGTGCCGCCGCGAACCCGTCGTCGTCCGGCGGGACGACGACCAGCGAGCCGACGCCGACGTGGGACACGTCGACGCCGCAGTCCCCCGGTCCGACGCCGGGCGGCGGGCCGATCACGCCGGGCGGCGAGACGGGCGGGCCGACCACCGGCGGGCGCTCGCCCGGCGGTCCGGGCGGCGGTCCGACGACCGGGGGCGGCGGCGTCGGTGGTCCGCTGACGGGCTCGGGACTGCGCGGTCGCGGCGGCGCGGGACGCGAGACGCGCTCGGAGCTCGGCGCCGATGCGTGGGCGCTCTGGTGGGAGTTCAGCAAGACGGAGTTCTACGCGCCGAACACGCTCGTGCTGGCGGGCGACCCCTCCGCTCTGACGGGTGCGGCGACGCCCGAAGCGGTGCAGCGCGCGCTGCGCGCCGACGCGCGGCGCGCCGCCGAGCCGCTCGTGCTCGCGGCGCTCGACGCCCCGGAGCCCGAGGTGCGCATGGCCGCCGCGGCGGCGTACGCGCGGATCGCGCGCCGCGGCGCGGTGGCCCGTCTGACCGATCTGATGCGCGATCCGTCCGCCGCCGTGCGCGAGCGCGCGCTGCTCGCGCTGGGTGCCACCGGAGCGCCCGAGGCGCGCGAGCTGCTGCTCGCGATCGCGCGCGACGGCACCGAGATCACGCCGGCGGCGCGCGCGCTCGCGCACGTGGCCCTCGCGATCGGCGTGCGCCACGGCATGGAGCCGTGCACCGACGAGCTCCTCGAGCGCTTCGCCGAGTACCGCGAGCAGCGCGACGAGACGCTCGAGGTCGCGACGATCTTCCACTGGGACATCGCGCGCGACGTGCAGCTCGGCAACGCGTTCCACCCGCTCCACACCGACGAGTCCGCGCAGCCGCTGCGCGTCCGCGGCCGCACGCTCGAGGCGCTGCCCGCGATCTCCGTCGATCCGAAGTCGGTGTTCGAGGTGCTGCAGCGCTACCTGAACGGGCGCTCGCTCGAGCTGCGGCGCTCCGCGGCGGCGTCGCTCGGCGCGCTCGAGCAGGAGCTCGTGCTGCCCCAGCTCATGACGGCGTACGAGCTCGAGGTCGAGCCCGTGACGCGCGGCCTCATGCTGCTCTCCATCGCGCGGCGCGGCGGCCCGACGGCGCGTGACTTCCTGCTCCACGAGCTGCGCCGCGGCAAGGACAGGGAGATGCGTCCCTGGACGATGCTCGCGCTCGGCGTGCTCGCCCGCGACGCCGACGACGCGGAGGTCCGCGAGGCCCTGCGGTCGGCGGCGCTCCCGCGCGCGGTACGCAGTGCCCGCTCGCTGGCGCTCGGACTCGCGCGCGACGCGGAGTCGATCCCGCAGCTCGCCGAGGAGGTCGCCGACGCGAGCCAGCCGTGGGATCGCGCACGCGCCGCGTACGCCCTCGCGCTGATCGGCGGCGAGGACGCGCGGACCGCGCTGCGCGGTGTCGTGTGGCGGGAGCGCTCGACGTTCGTGCGCGCGCTCGAGGCGTTCGCGCTCGGCACGTTCGGGAACGCGGAGGACGCGCCGTTCATCGTCCAGGCCGCGCGCGAGACGAGCGACGCGGACATGGTCGCGCCGTGCGCCGTCGGCGTGCGCTACCACGGGACGCAGCAGGTGTTCGACCTGACGCGCAGCCACGCCTCCGACCCGACGGTCGCGGCGCTCGGCCGCGCGACGCTCGTCGAGGCGCTGGGCCTGCTGCTCGACGACGCCCGCCCGATGGGCACCGCGGCGCTCTACCGCCGCGCGAACTTCGGGCTGCTCCCGGCGTGGGCGAACGCCGCGTACAAGAGCACGTTCTGAGCGTCTGGACGGGGCCGCGCCGGCCGCGTGAGTGCGGGGTCGGCGCGACCCCGCGACGTCGCCGTGCGGCGCACGGGACTCAGAAGTCGAAGACGTCGCCGTCGCGGCAGGGGCGGACGCTCTTGCGTCCGAGAGCGCGCAACTCGTCCGCGAGCTCGTTCTCGAAGCCGGGCTTCATGTGCGTCGCGATGACGTGCACGTCGGGCCCCAGATGAGCCGTCTCTTCGCCGAGCATCTCGGGCGTCAGGTGCCCGGTCAGCACGGCGAACTCGCGCATGCGGTTCGGGAACGACGTCTCGAGGAACACGGCGCGCAGCGGGCTGCCGCCCTGCGGCAGGTCGCCCAGGAACCCGCCGCCGCCGTTGTCGGCGCAGAGCAGCACCGAGCACGTGCCGTCGTCCACGAGGTAGCCGATGGCGGGCACCGTGTGCTGCATCGGGATCGCGGTGATGCGGTACCCCGCGCACTCCACCGACTCGTGCGGGTCGATCGTCGTCGCGGCGACGTAGGGCGTCGAGGGGCTCGGCAGGTCGAAGGCCGCGAACCAGACACGGTCGTTCATGAGGTGCGTACGGATGTCCGAGATCGTGTCGGGCAGGCCGTGCACGTGCAGGGTCGGCGTGGTCGCGGTGCGGTTGATCGTGTGCAGCGGGAGGTCGCGCACGTGGTCCCAGTGCGCGTGCGTCAGGAACACGTGCCGGATGGCCTGCTGCTCCTCCAGCGTCAGGCTGGTCGCGAGCGCGCCGGCGTCGACGGCCACGCCGCGCTCGAGCAGGTAGCACGAAGGCTGGTGCCCCGGGGCACTGCCTCCGCTGCATCCGAGCACCCGAACTCGCATCATCCGCCTCCCCGGACCCGCAGCTCTGCCGCCGCGGGGGCCCCCGCCGTGCCCAGGCCCCGGCTCACCGGTGGATCTCGTCCAGCGACCGCGACGCGGGCACCGCGCCCTCGGCGCGCAGGACGCGCTCGAAGTCGGGGTCCACGTTCGCGACGTCCACATCGACCGCCCGGCCGTTCTGGCTGAGCAGGAGCGGCGCCGACGCCGAGAGCGACCCGGTGGCGCGCAGCGTCCCGTCGTGCTCCGGCAGCGTGCACTCGATCCGCACCTCGGTGCCCACGTCGGGAGCCTTCGCCATCTTGAGCGAGAGGCGCATCCTGCCCTTCAGGTGCACCCGCGCGATGACGCCGTCGGCGCTCGACTGTCCCCAGCGCACCGTGACCGGCACCGCGGCGGTGACGCCGCGCGGGGTGGTCAGCGCGCGCACGGAGAAGATGGTCACGGGCTCGGTGCGGTTCTTCACGAGCGTCGGAGGGAACTCGTAGCCGCCCGCCTTCTTGCCGAAGCCCTCGTACGTGGACGCGGCCACGAGCACGCAGCGCTGGAAGCCCTTCGACTCGACGCGCTGCGCGAGGTTCACGGCGTCGCCGATGACGGTCCACTCGATCCGGTCCTGTCCGCCGATGTTGCCCGCCACGAAGCGCCCGGAGTTCAGGCCCACGGCCATCGCGATGGGCGTCTCGCCCGCCTCCTGCAGCGCGACGTTCAGCTCGAACAGCCGCGCCTGCATCTCGAGCGCGGCCGCCGTCGCCATCAGCTGGTGCTCGGGGTTCGCGACCGGGGCGCCCCACACGGCCAGGATCGCGTCGCCGCCGAACTTGTCGACGGTGCCCTCCCAGCCGAACACCGCCTCGAGCATCGACGTGAAGTACGTGTTCAGCCGCTCGACGACCTCGGACGGCTTCAGCCGCTCGGACATCGCGGTGAAGCCCACGATGTCGCTGAACATCACGGTGCCTTCGACCAGCGCGCCGCCGAGGTCCGGGGCCAGGTTGCCGTCGCCGATCTCGCGCACGATGTCGGGCGACAGGTAGCGCGAGAGGCTCGTGCGCAGCGTCGTCTCGTGCTCGATCGACGCGACGAGCTCGGCGTTCTTCAGGAAGATCGCCATCGGGCCCGCGATGCCCTGGAGCAGGTTGAGGTCGTTCGGGCGGAACGGGCGCGCGAGCGTGTCGGTGTCGAGGTAGATGACGCCGAGGAAGTCGGCCTTCGCCTTGAGCGGCGCGCACAGGATCGACCGGCTGCCGCCGCCGACGATGCTCTCGCGGTCCTCGAAGCGCGTGTCCTGCGCCGTGTCGGCGGAGAGCACGGCCTTGCCCTCGCGCTGCACGAAGTGGATCAGCGACGCGGAGATGCGCATCACCGACATCGTCGTCGTGACGCCGCCGCGCTGACGCGTCGCGACCACGTGGAACGTGTTCGCGTCGTCGCGCAGCACGATCGCCGCCCGGTCCATCTGCTCGAACACCTGGAAGAGCGTGTCGAGCACCTCCTCGAGCAGTTCGTCGCGGTCGAGGATGGTGCTGAGCTGCTGCGAGATGCGCGAGATCGTCGCGAGGCGCTGGTTGACCATCACCAGGTCGCGGTACGAGAGCGCGACCGTGGCTCCGGAGGGCTCCTCCGGGTCGTCGGCGAGCGTCGCGCCCGTCAGGTTCGTCTCGGCGTCGACGATGCTGACGGAGATCGCCGTCGTGTGCGAGCCGGCGAGCTCCTCGAAGTTGATCTTGCCGTAGCCGATCATCAGCACGTCGCCGTGGCGCAGCTCGGCCGTGGCGACGCGCTCGCCGTTCAGCAGCGAGCCGTTGCGGCTGCCCAGGTCCTCGAAGTGCCAGCCCCCGTCCTTCCACCACAGCTTCGCGTGCTGGCGCGAGACGAGGTCGCCTTCGATCTGGATGTCGGCCCGCACGGACCGGCCGATGATCGTCTCGCCGGTGATCTCGAACACGCGCGGCTCGGGACGGTCGCCGGAGACGGTGAGCTTCGCCTTGGGCACGGGCCGGAGGATACGCCGGGGTCCGCGGTCGGGCACCGAATCAGGCCGGAGCCGCGCTCCGGAGATGGAATCTCTGTTCCCGACGCGGCGGCCCCGGCCTCAGAATGACGCGGCGACGAGAGCACACTGCGCCCGCCGGGCGCCCGGGCCGCGAGCGGCGGCGGGGCGGCGGCACGGGATCGGGCGGACGGACCTCGCGGGGAGCGCCGGGAAGGGCGCCGGGCGGGGCGTCCGGTCGCCGGTGCAGCGGTGCGCGGATGGCTGTCCGGCGTGCGGGGATGCGGTCGAACCGACCGCGGCTCGGAGCGCCGGTGTGTGGGTTCCCGGGGGCCGATGGCATGAGTCGCATCCGAGTGACGGTGGAAGGCGCGGTCGTCGCCGAGGTGGAGGTCGATCGCGAGATCGTCCTCGGGCGGGCCGAGGGCGTGGACATCCGCGTCGCCGATTCGCAGGTCTCGTCGCGCCACCTGCGCATCCGCCCCGCGGACCAGGGCGTGCTCGTCGCCGACCTCGGCTCGACGAACGGCTCGGTGCTCGACGAGGGCACGCAGCTCCAGCCCAACGTGGACACGCCGCTCGCGCGCGGCCAGAAGCTGATGGTCGGCCCGGCGCTGGTCGAGGTGGTCGAGACCGCCCGCCCGGCGTCCGACGGCGCGTTCTTCGGCTCCGAGAAGACGATGGCGGTCGGCGGCGGCGCGATGCAGGCCGCGCTGATCAACGTCGCGCGCTTCAAGGCCGCGGCGCCGCGGCTCGTCGTCGGCGCGGAGCACGACCGCCGCGTCGTGCCGCTGCAGGAGATGGAGGTCGTCGTCGGGCGCGAGGCGGCGCAGTGCCAGGTCGAGATCCGGCACGCGTCCGTCTCGTCGGCCCACGCGTCGATCTCCTACAAGGACGGCGCGTTCGTGGTGACGGACCTCGGCTCGTCGAACGGCACGTTCGTGGACGGCAACCGCATCACCGGGCCGACCACGATCCAGCCGGAGACCGCGGTCACGTTCGGCACCGTCGACTGCCTCTTCGCGTGCAACCAGCCCGAGAGCGAGGGCGCGGCGCGCCTCTCCGACGCGCTCGCGCAGCACATCGTGGCCATGCGCCGCGCGACGCAGGGCCAGGTGCGCTCGGCGCTCGACGAGCACCGCAAGTCCGGGCGCCCGCTCGGCGAGGTGCTGGTCGAGCGCGGCGTGCTCGCGCCGCGGCAGTGGGTGGAGATCTGGCGGCAGCGCGACGTCATCTCGACGCTCGGTCGCGGTGCGGCGACGGGCGGTGCCCCGCGCTGGATCTGGCTCGTCGTCGCCGTGGCGGTCCTTGCGGTGGGGGCGATCGCGGCCCTGGTGTTCCTGAGGTGACGGGCGGCGTGACCCTGCTGGTCGTCACGCGAGGCGGGAGCGCACGATGAGGCGTCGCTGGTTCGCGCTGGCCGGGATCGCGTTCGCGGGCGCGCTGTTCGCGGCGACGCAGCCGCTGCGCGCCGTCGGCCCCTTCAGCTTCCCGCACCGCCCGCACATCTCCGACGCGGTCGTCGAGGCGGGTCTGCGCTCCGCGGCGGACGCGCTGGCCGGACGCGCGGGGAGCCCGGTCTCCGACGCGGAGTGCCGCGTCTGCCACGACTTCGCGAAGGGGGCCGAGGCGCACCTGAGCGGCTGCGATCCGTGCCACGTCGGCGGCAAGTACCTGCAGAAGGACGTCGGCGCGGCCACGCCCGCCGGCGGGCGTCGTCCGTTCCCGCACGCGGAGCACCTGAAGAAGGGCGACCTGACGTGCTTCTCGTGCCACCGCATGCAGGTGGAGGAGGACTGGGTCGAGTTCAGCGTACCGCCGCCGTCGCTCGGCCCGCGCGGCGTCGGCGGGCGTCCCGGCGGACCGCTCGGCGAGTCCACGTGCGCCGACTGCCACGCCGAGCACGAGCCGCAGGGCGGCAAGGTGAAGCAGGACGAGCGCACGGGCGACGGACGCGCCTGCGCGACGTGCCATCTCGGGACGACGTCGATCGTCCCGCTCGCGTACCGTCCCGCACGCCCGGCAGCGGGCACGGTGCGGCCCTTCCGGCACGCCGACCACGGCGGCTCCGCGGGCCGCTGCGAGGACTGCCACGCGGAGCTGCGCACGAGCCGCACGATCTGGGACTACGACCCGTCGGCGTCGACCGCCGCGCGCTGTGTCGCCTGCCACGTGAAGGACGCGCGCGGAACGCCGCTCGTCGGGCGGGCGGACCCGCCCCGCACGAGCTCGGTGCCCTTCGTCGCGTTCTCGCGCTTCCCGCACGACGCGCACCTCGCGAAGCCGAAGGGCGAGATCCAGACCAGCGGGCAGGTCACGGCGGAGTGCCGCACGTGCCACTACCCCGAGACCGACGCCGCGGCGAAGGCGCTCTTCCCGGGCCGCGCCGCGAGCGCGGAGCCCGTCGGCCGCGCGGAGCTCGTCGACTACCGGACGTGCGAGCCGTGCCACAAGGCGTGGAAGGTCGAGAACCACGGGACCGGCGAGTGGGCCTGCTTCAAGTGCCACTCGGGCGCCCCGGACGCGCAGGGCAAGCTGCCCGTCGCCGAGGCGATCGTGACGCGGCAGGACATCGAGCGCGTGGCGTTCGCGAAGCACCATCACCCCGGCATCACGCGCGAGGGCGGCGCGCTCGCCGACCCGACCGAGCCCGACGGCCGCTCCTGCCGCGACTGCCACCGCGCCGACGAGGCCGAGCTGCGCTCGCGCCTCGCCGGCAAGGTGTTCGCGCACGCGCCGCACGTCTCCGCGACGCCGCGCAACGCCGAGTGCCTGCAGTGCCACCCGACCGCCGCGACGACCTCGTGGAGCGAGGACCTCGCGCGCTTCGAGGCGCGCGTCGGCGGCGCCGGCTCGACGACCGGCGCGGCGGCGCTCGCGAAGGGCTGCCTCGACTGCCACGTCGGCGCGACGTCCGAGGAGCTCGGCCTCGCCGAGAAGCGCCGGATCGTGCCGCAGTTCGACCACAAGGCGCACGTCTCGACCGACGCGTTCCACCCGGGCGTCTCCGGCATCCAGTGCGTCGAGTGCCACGTCCCGGGCGGCGAGGCGGGGTACCAGATCCCGCCCGACGTCGCGGGCTGCACGAAGTGCCACTCGCACGACCCCGCGGCAGGCGCCGCGTACGCGCGCACCGGGCCGAAGAGCTCGACCGGCGAGACGCAGGCCTGCAAGTTCTGCCACGAGGAGCTCTTCCCGTCGGGCCGCGGGCCCGAGCGCGTCGCCCGCCAGCGCACGCACCTGGACCTCCTGCCCGGGAAGCAGTGGCACGACCTCGGCGGCGACTGCGCCGCGTGCCACGAGCGCGACGGCCTCGACGGCCGCCGCAGCGACTACCGCGAGCGCATCACCACCGCGCGCGTGCGCGGCAGCATCCACGACGACCCCGCCCTCGCCGGGCAGTGGTTCAACGACCCGCGCATCGCCCAGAAGGGCGCCGATGCGCAGGGCCGCACGTGCATGACCTGCCACCGCCGCGAGCCGCGCGGCTACCTGCGGAGCCTCACGCGATGAGCCTGCCCGCGGAACAGCTCCGCAACCGGCGCTTCAAGGTGCGCTTCCTCGGGCGGCCGTGGACGTGGGTCTGGCTCGTCGCGACCGGCGTCCCCGCGGCGGCGGGCTGGTACCTGATGGCGCTGCCGGCGCGCGGCGCGCCGGTCGAGCAGCGCTCGTGGTTCCTGTGGTCCGGGAACCTGCTGCTCGCGCTGTTCGTCGCGACCGTGCTGTTCAGCGCGCGCAAGTGGTCGATCCGGCTGCCGTTCTTCCGCGACCTCGGCCGCGCGAACCGGCGCATGGCCGACGCGGCGTTCGTCGGCATCCAGGAAGTCAACCGCCGCATCCGCCAGGGCGCCTACGCGAGCGACGCCGAGATCGTCGCGGCCGCGCAGGAGATCCTCGAGCGCAACGGCACCGCCAAGGTGCAGCGCGTCGAGCTGCGCACGCTGCGCGCCGGCGACCGCGACGTGAAGTACGTCGGTCTCGTCAAGCGCGAGCCGCTCGGCCGGCTCGAGCCGTGGCTCGAGATGCACATGGGCGTGGGCATCGTCGCGTGCGTCGCGGTGTGGCTGCACGCCGACTTCGTGCTGCGCCACCACGTGGGCTGGCTGCTCGTCGTGCTCTCGACGGTCGTGCTGCTCTCGGGCCTCGCGGGCGCGCTGTTCTTCCGCGTGCTGCCGCCGCTCCTCACGAAGGCGGACCCCGGCATCCCCTACGAGGAGGCGGGCATCGCGCAGGAGGCGTACGAGGACTGCATCGACGGCATCCTCGCGACCCTCGACGAGGCGCTGCGCGAGGAGCTCGCCGCGCTGCGCCGCCCGGCGGCCTCGCGCACCGAGCTCAAGAAGCGCAACGACGAGCTGCTCGCGCGCGTGATGGCCGCCCACCCCGGCGACGCGGAGCTGATCCGCGATCTCGCCGTGATGGCGGGCTCGCGCGACTACCTGGGCTGGAACACGGCGGTCGCGCTGCGGCTGGACTTCCTGATGCGCCTGTGGCGCTGGATCCACGTGCCGATCTCCGTGGCGCTCTTCTTCGTCATCGCCCTGCACGTGTTGCAGGTGCTGCGGTACTGAGGGCAGGCATGGCCGACTCCGACGAGACACGCGACGCGAGCGGCTCCTCCGCCGGAGGCCCGCCGCCCGGACCGCCGCGCCCCCCGGGTGCGCCGAAGCCGCCGTCCCCGCCGCTCCCGCCGGGGGCGTCGGTGCCGAAGCGGCCCTCCGCTCCGACGCCGCCGGGGGCGCCGAAGCCGCCGGGCGCCCCGACGCCGCCGAAGGCTCCCTCCGCGCCGACGCCGCCGTCGGCCGCCGCACCGCCCGGTCCCCCGAAGCCCCCTGGACCTCCGGCGCCTCCCGGTGCGCCGAAGCCGCCCGGTGCACCGAAGCCTCCGGGCGCCCCGAAGGCGCCCACCCCGCCCGGCGCCGCGCGCGCGCCGTCGGCGCCGACGCCCCCGGGAGCTCCCAAGCCCCCGGGCGCCCCGAAGCCCCCCGGCGCGCCCAGGCCCCCCGGCGCTCCCACGCCCCCGGGTGCGGGTGCGCCGAAGCCGCCCGGAGCTCCGAAGGCCCCGGGTGCGCCCGGGGCCCCGAAGGCACCCGGCGCCCCGGGCGCGCCGAAGGCGCCGGGTGCGCCCGGCGCGCCGGCCGCCCCGGGCGCTGCGCCCGCGGCCGCGAAGCCGGCCGCCGCGCCGGGCTTCGCGAAGGGCTCGCCCGAGGACCTGCTCTCGCAGGTGCCGCTCTTCCAGGGTCTCTCGCCGAAGATGATCGAGACGATCGTCGCTGAGGGCGACTACCGCGCGTTCGCGCCGAAGGCGCAGATCTGCCGCGAGGGCGAGTACACGGCCGACTTCTACGTGCTCCTGCAGGGGCTCGTCGGCGTCTACAAGGGCGAGGGCGAGGAGCGCGCGGCGGCGAAGTACCTCGGCTCGCTCGGCGCCGGCTCGTGGTTCGGCGAGATGAGCTGCATGTCGCACGCTCCGCGCAGCGCGACCGTGCTCGCCGAGGGCGACTGCGTCGTGCTCGGCATCCCGCGGCACACGTTCATGAAGTGCTACGCGGACCCGAAGAGCAAGGCGTTCAAGGAGCGCATCGACTCCGAGTACCGCGACCGCGCGATGTCGAACCACCTCGCGTCGGTGGCGCTCTTCCGCGGCATCGCCGCCGCGGTGCTGAAGCGCGTCGGCGACGTGGCCGAGCTCGTCGTCGTCGAGAAGGGCTCGTCGATCGTCTCGGAGGGCCAGGCCGGCGACGCGTTCTTCCTCATCCGCACCGGCCACGCCAAGGTCACGCGGCACTCCGGCGCGCACGAGGAAATCATCGCGTGGCTCTGCGAGAACTCGTTCTTCGGTGAGGTGGCGCTGCTCAAGGACACGCCGCGCTCGTCGTCGGTCGTCGCGGTGGACCGCATGGACCTCGTGCGCATCCCCAAGGACTCGTTCCTCGCGCTGCTCGACGAGTTCCCCGGCGTGAAGGAGCAGATCCTCGACCGCGTGCGCCGCATGAACGAGGAGGAGTTCGTCGCCGAGGGCGAGGTCGAGGCGCGGCTGCGCGCGAAGGAGATCGGCACCGAGCACGAGGTGATCAAGGCCGGCGACGCCCTCGTGATCGACATGAGCAAGTGCACGCACTGCAACATGTGCGTGGAGGGCTGCATCGAGGCCCACGACGACCGCATCCCGCGCATCGGCAAGCGGGGTATCGCCTTCGGCGACCTCCTGCTCACGTCGTCCTGCTACAACTGCAAGGTTCCGGACTGCATGCTGGCGTGCAAGTTCGGCGCCATCCGTCGCGACCGCGCGGGCCAGGTGCACATCGACCCCGAGGCGTGCACGGGCTGCGCGCTGTGCGAGCCGGCGTGCCCGTACGGCACGATCCACATGCAGTCGCTCGTGGGCGACGGTGCGCAGGAGACGCGCGCGAATCCCGTCGTCGCGTTCCTCGCGAAGATCCCCGGGCTCTCCGTGCTCGCGCGCGGCAGCAAGCCGGAGGCGCACGAGGAGAGCGCCGAGGCGGGCGGCAAGAAGAAGCTGCGCCAGGCCGTGAAGTGCGACCTCTGCACCGGCCGCGCCGACATGGCGTGCATCTACAACTGCCCGTGCGGAGCGATCGAGCGCATCGATCCGAACGTGCTCCTGGAGTCGATGTAGATGAGCGCGCGCTTCGTCCTGAAGTTCAAGCTGAAGGGGCGTCCGAACCGCGACCGCCCCGACGTGACGCGCGAGACGCGCCGCGTCGTGCTCGGCTCGCGGCCGCTCGCCGACATCTACGTCAAGGATCGCCTCGTCTCCCAGGAGGCGATCGCGTTCGACTACGACGGCTCGCGGCTGCAGGTCGAGGTGCTCGGCTCCCTCAGCGGCGTGTTCGTCGACGGCAGCCCGGTCGAGGGCGTCGGGCGCATCGGCAACGGCTCGACGGTGCACGTCGGCCACACGTTCGTCGAGGTCGCGGTGGACCCCGCGACGTCCACGTGCACGCTCACGACGTCGGAGCTCTACCTGCCGTCGTTCGTGGACGGCGTCGTCAAGCGCGCGAAGGTCGATCCGCCGTTCGCGCTCGGCGACTCCGGTCCGCAGGAGCACCGCTGGGGCCGCAACCCGCTCCTGCGCCGTGCCAACTGGGGCGCCGTCGCGCTGGGCGCGATCGTGCTGCTGGCGTTCCCGTTCCTCGGCGAGTCCGAGCTGCTGTCGCGGGGCGAACTCGCGCGCGCTCACCAGCCGCACGCGACGCCCGAGTCGCCGGGCACGTGCAGCGACTGCCACGCGCCGTTCAGCTCGGACTACGCGCCGCGCTGCGCGAAGTGCCACGAGGGCTACGCCGTCCCCGAGCTCCACCCGTTCGGTCTCGCGGCCGAGACCTCGTGCTCCGAGTGCCACGCGGACCACGCCGGCGCCGACTCCGACCTGCTGCCCGCGTCCGCACGCGAGGTGGACCCGAAGACCGGCTGGAAGCGCATGTGCCTGCAGTGCCACGGCGTCATGGAGCCGGGGCAGAAGGAGCGCAAGGTCCGCGACGAGCCGGGCGTGCCGACGCAGCGCTGGCTGCACGTCGACGGCTTCAGCCACGGCGATCACCGCATCGTCGACGGCCGCTCGCGGCTCGCCGCCGTGCCCGTGGCGCCGTCCCCCGAGGCGGGGCAGGTGCCGATCGCGTGCGCGAAGTGCCACACGCCGATCAGCGCGGGGGGCGAGGCGTCGCCGATCGCGTCGTCGGACTTCGCGCTGGTCACGTACGAGCGCTGCCTCGACTGTCACGCCGACTGGAAGGTCGAGGTGCACGGCCGCGACGACGGCGGCGTCGCCTGCTACGTCTGCCACGCGCCGGCCGCGACGCCGGCGGACATCACGAAGGCGCTGCGTCAGGTCGAGCTGCCCGCGCTCGGCGGGAAGTGGTCGGTCGCGCCGCGTGCGCACGACTTCGCGAAGGAGGACTGCACGCGCTGTCACGTGGAGCCGCGCACGGCGGGCCAGGCCACGGGCGCGCGGATCGAGGCCGTCTTCCGCCACGACCACCACCTGCCCGGGATCGACGTGCCCGCGGGCACCGGTCTCGTCTACTCGCAGGCATGCGTGCCGTGCCACGCGAGCGTCGCGGGCTCCGACTCGCTCGCGGGCGTCGCGCTCGTGGACACGAGCGGCTGCACGGACTGCCACACGGGCGAGGCGCCGCAGCCCGTCGCGGCGGGCGGTGCCCCGAAGCGCCGCGTCAACGACATGTTCCACCGCCTGCACGCCATCGACCCGGCGACGCTCGCACAGGGCGCGACGCGCACGTTCGCGCAGCGCGAGAAGCTCGCGACCGGCTGCATCGCGTGCCACGTGCCCGTCGCGGGCGAGGCGCAGATGGGCTACCGCGACGGCGCGCTCGACTGCAGCGCCTGCCACCAGCGGCACGCGAACGTCGGCCAGGGCCGCTGCGTGCTCTGCCACGTGGACCGGCAGTTCGCGGGCAACCGGCGCCCGGACGGGCGCATCGACTTCGTCTACCAGGAAGAGGGCATCTTCGACCGCGCGAAGGCCGTCACGAAGACGACCGCCGCGATCGCGAAGTTCGACCACTTCAGCCGCGGCCACGTGGACAGCGGCTGCGAGGACTGCCACGACACCGCGAAGGTGGACGCCGCCGAGCGTGTGCTCGACGTCGCCTGGCCGGCGGTGGACGAGGCGTCGTGCGTCAAGTGCCACGCGCTCGAGCGCTACCACCGCTGAGGACCGGCGAGACTCCGGTCACCGGTGCGGCGCCGCGCAGGCCCCTCGCCGCGCGAACGGAACGCGGGACTGCGCCGGTCCGTTAGACTGGCGGGCCTCGACGAACCCCCGACAGGAGATCCCGATGATCCGCAACCTCGTCACGTCCACCCTGGCCGCCGCCTTCCTCGCGCTCGCGCTCGGCGGCTGCGACCTCTGCTGCGGCGGCTCCGCCGAGACGGCCGCGCCGGCCGCCGACTCGAAGGCCGCCTCCCTCGACGGCCCCGCCGTCTGCCCGGTGGCCGCGTCGGCCGCCCACGGCGACATCGCCGCCGACGCCATGGGCGGCGGAACGCCCGCCTGCTGCCCGATGGACGGCGCCTGCCCGTCGGAGACGGCCGACGACTGCTCCGAGTGCACGCTGCCGCAGGACTGCGGCGACTGCGACGAGATCGCGGAGTGCGACGAGGCCGGCGACTGCAGCGACTGCGAGAAGCAGTCGGAGTGCGGCGACTGCCCGAAGCAGAAGGAGTGCAGCGACGGGAAGTGCGACCTCCCGGCGAAGCCGCAGGACTGAGCTCCTCGCGCAGCGCGTGCCTTCGGGTGCGCCGACACGGCCCGGGCGGGACTCCCGCCCGGGCCGTACGCGTTCCGGGGTGACACACGTCGCAGGAGCGTGGCGCCCAACCCACCGCGCCGTCTGCCGAACGCGCGCCGATCCGCGGCCCCCGCGTATCCTCTCGGGCGGTCGCAGCGCGCGGCCGCGCCGAGTCCACGCAGAGGAGCAGCCATGTCGTTCACCAAGGCCTACATCCCCTACGGCACCTACTGGAGCACGCCGTTCTGCCGCTGGCAGGGCGCCCTCGCCGAGCAGAACTCCGTGGAACTCGCCGCCCGCACGGCGGGCCGCTTCCTCGCCGGCCGCGGGATCGGCGCCGACCACGTCGACGGCCTCGTCCTCGGCGTCACCGTGCCCCAGCACCGCAGCTTCTACGGCGGACCGTGGAGCGCCGTGCTCGCGGGCCTGCCGGGCGTCACGGGGCCGATGGTCTCGCAGGCCTGCGCGACGTCGGCGCGCGCCCTCTACGAGGCGGCGGCCGAGATCGAGACGGGCGTGCGCAGCGGCGTGCTCGCGCTCACGTGCGACCGCACGAGCAACGGCCCGCACGTCTACTACCCGAGCCCGGCGGGCGTGGGCGGCCGCGGCGCGACCGAGGAGTGGGTCTGGGACAACTTCAACGCCGACCCGAACACCGGGAAGGCGATGCTCATGACGGCCGAGGCCGTCGCGAAGAAGGCGGGCATCTCCAAGGAGGAGCAGGACGCGCTGACGCTGCTGCGCAGCGAGCAGTACCAGGCCGCGCTCGCGGACGACCGCGCGTTCCAGCGGCGCTACATGTTCGGCGCCGAGATCCCGAAGGGCCGCAAGCAGACGGTCACGATCGACGCCGACGAGGGCGTGTTCCCGACGACGAAGGAGGGCCTCGCGGGCCTGAAGCCCGTGCTGCCCGACGGCACCGTCTCGTTCGGCACCCAGACGTACCCCGCCGACGGCAACGCCGGCATGCTCGTCACGACGAAGGAGCGCGCGCAGGCGCTCTCGAAGGACGGCGGCCCGCTGGTCCGCGTCGTGTCGTTCGGCGACGCGCGCGTCGAGAAGGGCTTCATGCCGATGGCGGTCGTGCCCGCGGCGCGCAAGGCGCTCGAGCGCGCGGGCATCGCGGCGAAGGACTGCGCCGCGATCAAGACGCACAACCCGTTCGCGGTGAACGACGTGTTCCTGTCGCGCGAGCTGGGCATCCCGGCCGAGTCGTTCAACCGCTACGGCTCGCCCCTCGTCTACGGCCACCCGCAGGGCCCGACCGGCATGCGCGTGATGGTCGAGATGATCGAGGAGCTCGCGCTGCGCGGCGGCGGCTACGGGCTCTTCAGCGGCTGCGCGGCGGGCGACACGGCGATGGCCGTGGTGCTCCAGGTCGGCGCCTGAGCGCCGTCCGCGCGTGACGCAGCACGCCCCCGGCGAGGAGACGCGCGCGCGGCTCCTCGCCGGCGGGCGGCTCTTCGACGCCGAGATCGACGGCGTCGACGCCTCGGAGCGCGTGCTCGACGGGCTCGTGCTCGAGGACTGCACGGTGCGCTCGGGGCGCTTCGTCGCGACGCGCGTCGTCCGTGGGCGCATCGTCTCGACGCGCTTCGAGGACTGCGACCTGACCGCCGCGCGCCTCGCCGAGTGCGCGCTGCACGAGGTGCGCTTCGTGCGCTGCCGGCTGCGCAGCGTCGACTTCACGCTCGCTGCGTCACTGCGCGCGCTCGCGTTCGAGGAGTGCGTGCTCGACGGCGCCGGCTTCGCGGGCCTCGAGCTGCCGGGGCTGGTGCTCTCACGCGGCTCGGCGCGCGAGGCGCTCTTCGAGGACGCGCGGCTGCGCGGCGCGGACCTGCGCGGCGCGGATCTCACCGGGGCCGTGTTCGCGGGTGCCGACCTGCGCGGCGCGGACCTGCGCGACGCGCGGGGCTACGCGTTCGACCCGCGGGCCGTGCGCGTCGCCGGGCTGCGCGTCTCCCTGCCGGAGGGCGCGGCGCTCCTCGCCGCACTCGGCATCCGCTTCGACGCGCTCGACGACGCGTGAGCGCCGCGGAACGGGTGCGGGGCGCCGACACGTGCGTGTCGGCGCCCCGCGGTGCAGCCCCCCGGAGACGGGACGGGGAGCCGCGGGAGGATCGGAGCGCTACGCGATCTGCGCGCGGCGGCGGCGGCGGGCGATCAGCCCGAGCCCGCCGAGCATGCCCATGCCGAGCAGCGCGGCCGGCGGCAGCGGGACCGCGGCGACCGGCGTGCCGAGGCACGTGTTGTCCACGGCGATGCCGTCGCGGACGTCGATGAACGTGAACCAGCCGTAGCGGTTGCCGCCGACGACCGACGCGATCAGGTCGCCCGCGTCGGAGCGCGTCTCGGTGAACAGCAGCGTGCCGTTCGAGTCGCGCAGGTTCAGGTCCACGGCGAGGACGCCCGAGCCGTCGTCGTAGAACACGTGCTCGAACGTGTACCAGCCCGAGTTCGTCACCGAGTAGTGGTTGATGTTCTCGAGGTCCTGGCGGACGGCGAAGTTCGTGTTGTTGCTGCCCGCGACGAGCAGCTCGCCCGTCGAGGTGTCCTGCGTGACGTGGAAGATGAAGTCGCGCAGGTGGGCGCCCGTCTGCCGGCTCGAAGCGACCGTGTAGTCGAAGCCGCTGCCCGCGGCCCAGCTCGTGTCGAGGTAGATGTCCACCGACGCCGAGTAGGTGCCCGGCCAGACGCTGCTGTAGCCGCCGAAGTTCGTGAACGGCGCGCTGCTCGAGTCGCCGTCGAAGATCGCGTGCCAGCTCCCGCCGGCCGACGTGATGCCGCCCGTCCCCGACGCCACGCGCGTGACGCTGCCGTACCAGCCGTTCGAGCTGTCGGTCCAGCCCGAGGTGTCGGTCTCGAAGTCCTGCGAGAACGTGGTGCCGGCGTGTGCCGGCGCGGCGACCGCCGCGATGGCAGCGAGTGCGAGACCCGCCGCCCAGACGTGTCGAATCATGGTCCTTCTCCCGTCTCTCCTCCGCGTGTCCGGCACGCGACCGGCCGGAGCCCCACAGGTCCCGACATGTGCTCATTCCGGCTTCGAGGCGGGGCTTTTACGCGAATCGCGTGAGGACGCGACGTAGGTCACGTGACGGGCGCCCCGCGGCACCTGGCGGATGCATGACGGCTCTCTGACGCTCGTCCCGTAGCGTCTGGGCTGCGGAGACCCGAGGGTCCACGGCAGGGAGGCGACGATGCGAGCTCGATTCGTCCTGGCGGCGACGTTCCTCATTCCCCTGGTGCTCGTGGCGCGTGCCGAGGACGACACGCCCGGCGCGCCCGCGCCCGCGGCGGCGCCGGCCGACGACGGCATCCTCGGCGTCGGCGACGCGGCTCCCTCGCTCACGATCGCCGAGTGGGTCAAGGGCGACCCGGTGGAGAAGTTCGAGCCCGGGCGCATCTACGTCGTCGAGTTCTGGGCGACGTGGTGCGGCCCGTGCGTGGCCGGCATGCCGCACCTCTCCGCGGTCCAGGCCGAGTACCGCGACCACGGCGTCACCGTGATCGGCGTCAGCAGCGCGGACCGCAACGGGAACTCGCTGCCGAAGGTCAAGCGCATGGTGGCCGACAAGGGCGACACCATGGCCTACACGGTGGCGTGGGACAGGGAACGCGCGACGAACGACGCGTGGATGCTCGCCGCGCGGCGCAACGGCATCCCGTGCTGCTTCGTCGTCGACGGCACGGGACACATCGCGTACGTCGGGCACCCGATGTGGCTCGACATCCCGCTTGCGCACCTCGCGAAGGGCGACTTCGACGCCGCCGCGTGCGCCGCCGAGGTGGCCGGGGGCGAGAACGCGCTCGACGCCGCGTTCGGCGCGATGCGCAACGACCCCGCCGCCGCGCTCGAGCAGCTCGACGCGTTCGCCGAGCGCTTCCCGGCGGCCGCCTCGCAGTTCGCCGACACGCGCTTCGCCCTCGCCGTGCGTGCCGGCGACGCCGAGCGCATCGCCAAGCTCGCCGACGTGCTCGTCGCCGAGGGCGTCGCGCGCCGCGACGCGCAGCGCCTGAACGGCGTGGCGTGGGCGCTCGTCGATCCCGCGACGCCGCTCGCCGAGCGCCACCTCGACCTCGCGCTCGAGGCGGCGTCTGCCGCGAATGCGCTGAGCGGCGGGAACGACGCCGCGGTGCTCGACACGCTCGCGCGCGTCTACCACTGGCGCGGCGACGTGAGCCGCGCGATCACGCTGCAGAAGAAGGCCGTCGCGATCGCGACCGCGGAGGGCGGCGACGCCGCGCTGGCCGCCGACCTGCAGCGCACGCTCGCGGAGTACGAGAAGGGCGCGAAGTAGACGTAGGCGGCGTGCGCGCCCGTCCGTCGCCCGTCGCTTCGACCGTCGTGCGCCGCTGCCCGGCGGGGCACCCGCTCGTCGTGCGCTGCCATCCGCTGCGCGAGGAGCGCGACGGCCCCGCGCCGTTCCCGACGCTCTACTGGCTCGTGTGCGACGAGGTCGCGCGCCAGGTCGCCCGCCTCGAGTACCGGGGCGGCGTCGCGGCGATCGAGCGGCGGATCGCCGACGACGCCGAGCTGCGCGCGCGCGTCCATGCGGACCACGAGGCGTACGTGCGCGAGCGCTGGGAGCTGCTCGGCGACGCGGAGCGCGCGGCGCTCGAGGCGGCCGGGCGTGCGACGGCGCTGACGGGGCGCGGCATCGGCGGCATCGCGAACCGCGACGCCGTGAAGTGCCTGCACCTGCACTACGCGCACCACCTCGCGCGCGGGAGTGCGATCGGCCGAGAGATCGACGCGCTCGCGCCGATCGCGCTCTGCGGCGCGACCGACGTGTGACGGATCGAACGGGCCGCCGCCGCGGGAGCTCCCCGCGACGGCGGCCCAGCCCGGACTACTTGCCGTCGGCGCGCCGGTTCGCGACCGGCTTCGTCTTCGGCTTGTCGGTCACCGTGAAGAGCTTGCCGTCGCGCATGTACATGCGCCGCTGCTCCTCGAGGTTCATCGGGCGCGAGCCGATGCGGCCGAACACCGCGAGCTGGTTGCCCGACTCGTCCACGGCGCGGTCGCGGTCGAGCGGCTTGCTCAGGGCGAGCGCCGGGGCGGGCGTCGGGAACGTCGCGATGAGCTGCGGCGCGGGCACGGGGCTGAAGCCCATGTACCCCGGCACGCTCTCGGGCGACGTCAGCTGCAGGACGCGCAGGCCGTTCTTCCCGTCGGCGACGTAGGCGAAGAGCGACGCGTTCGTCATGGCCACCCGGCACATGCGCACGTCGTTCATCTGGCCGTCGGCCGTGAACGTGGTCAGCAGCTTCGGCGCGTGCGGCCGCTCGATGTCGACGATCGCGAGACCCTTCTCGCCGGCCGACACGTACGCCCACGTGCGCGCCAGGTACACGTCGTGGCACGGGCCCAGGTCCACGTCCGCGCCTGCGATGCGCGCGGCGTTCTCGGGGTCCGTGATGTCGAGGACGTGCAGGCCCTTGTCGTCCGTGACGAACGCGAAGCGGAACTGCACCTGGACGCTCGTCACCGTGTTCAGGTCCTCGAAGACCTTCACGACGCGCGGCGTCGGGTCGGCCAGGCTGATCGAGCCGAGGTCGAGCAGCACGAGGCCCTTGTCGCACGCGACCCAGCACCACTGGCCGGTGACGGTCACGTAGCGCGCGCCGTCGAGCAGGTGCTCCGGGTTGAAGACCTTCGTCGCGTCGACGAAGTTGTTCGCCGGGTCGCCGTCGAGCAGCGACGCGGCCAGGACCATCACGAGGCCGTCGTGTGCGTCCGCGACGTACAGGAACGCGTACAGCAGGTGCGCGGACTGCTCGTGGTTCTCGGGGATGTGCGGACGCGTCGGGTCGACGCCGAGCGTCGTCGGGCTCGCCACGCTGCGCGCGTCCTTCGTGCGGACGTAGAAGCGCTGGCCGAGCGGCGAGTTGAGCGACGTCGTGATGCGCTCGCTGAAGCCCTTGTTGTCGATGTTCGCGACGTCGTAGAGCACCAGGCCGCCGTGGCCCTCCGCCGCGTAGAGGTACTCGCCGCGGAGCTGCAGCGACTGCGTCGCCTCGCCGTGGTGGTGGTACGACTCGGTCAGCTGCCGGTGGTCCTTCTCGACGAACGCCCGGTAGCGCTCGGGGTACGCGTCGCGGTGCAGCGTGCTGCCGTAGACGGCCTGGGGCTCCTCACGCTCCGTGACCACGACCGCGTACGTGCCCGCCTCGCCGCAGCCGACGTACACGAAGCGGCCCATGAAGTTCGTGTAGTTCGTGCCCTGCAGCAGGAGCTGCGCCATCCACGCGTTGTTGTCGTTCTCCTCGGAGACGTGGCACTCCGTGCACGCCTTCGTCTCCTTCGTGCGCACGGTGTGCGGGACGTACGTCGAGAACGCCTGGCCGCTGAAGCCCTCGGCGCTGATCGTCTGCTGCTGCGAGTACTGCCACTCGCGGTTCTGGTTCTGCGAACCCACGATGATCGCGCACGCCGAGCGGACGGGGCTGATGCGGTTGCCCGTCACGTTGCCGTCGACGCCGAGCATGTACGCCTCGTCGCGCAGCACCTGGTAGTTGTACTGGACCCAGTTGCGCGACGTGCCGCCCTCGTAGTGGCGGATCTCCTTGCGCTGGTTCGCGTACATGGGCAGGTGGCAGCCGAAGCACGCGGTCGTCCACGACGTGTGGCAGGCCTGGCACGTCATGCCGGAGTCCTGGTGCGCGAGGGCCGCGGGATCCGACGCGTCGCCCCACGTGCGGCCGTCCTTCTGCACCGTCTTCGCGTAGCGCGCCTTGGCGTTGTAGATCGCGCGCGACGGCTGGTCGGGCAGCTCGTACTTCTGGCCCTCGAGCGCGGGATCGATCGAGTCGATCACCTGCGGCACCACCCACAGCGTGTCGCCGTCGAGCTGCGCGCGCTGGTAGAGGCGCCCGCCGCGCCAGAAGAAGCGCTTGCCGAACGGCGTCTCGGAGCCGGACAGGTCGTTGCCGCCGGCGGGGCCCGACGTCACGAGCGTGGCGCGCGCCTGCGCCGTGCCGTGGCAGTCGACGCACATGATCTCGGTCGCCGCGCGCGGCTCCTGGTAGAGCTTCCCGTTGCCGTGGACGTCCTGCGTGAAGTGGCAGTCCGCGCAGTGCATCCCGCGCTCGAGGTGGATGTCCTTCAGGTGGACGGCCTTCTCCCACTTCTTCGGGTCGTCGGGCCGGATCACGTTGCCCTCGGCGTCGAGCATGTCGCCGCGGCGGTTCTTCTTCCAGACCTTGCGGTAGAGCCAGCCGTGGCCGTGGTAGTCCGAGAGCTGGACGTGCTCGAGCCGGTCGTTCAGCTTCGAGGACTCGGCGAGGAACTCGGGGTCGCCCCACTTGCCGCGCAGCGCCGAGCCCTCCGGGTTGCGCTTCTGGATCTCGGCCACCTCGTCGGCCGTGAGCTCGTGGCCGTCGTCGCGGTACAGCTTGTCGCCGTCGCTCTCGTTGTCGTACCAGAGGTCGCCGTAGTACGTGGTGACCATGTTCGTGCCCGGGTGCATGTGGCAGACCATGCACTGGCTGGTCGGGATGGCGCGCGTGAAGCGGTGCGAGATGGGGTGCCCGCTCTCGTCCTTCGGCAGCGCCTTGTCGCCGCCGTGGTAGCGGCCGCGGTTGCCGAACTGCGCGTACTGGCCCGAGTGCTCCGGGTCGCGGTCGTTCGCGTACACGACGTGGCACGCCGTGCAGCCCGACTGGCGGTAGTCGCCGGGGTTGTCGTTCGTGCCCGGCTTCCAGAGCATCGGGTCGAGCAGGCGCGTCTTGATGACGCCGAGCCAGACGGGGTCCGTGCGCAGGAGCGTGCCGAGGCCGCGCTGGCTGAAGCGGCGGCCGGGCAGTCCGGCCTCCTCCTCGCGGTCGGGGTTACCGAGCTCGAGCGGACGGCGTCCCCCGCGCTCGAAGACGCGGAGGATGTTGCCCATCTGCGTGACGTTGTAGCGCGGGAGCGGGTCGAGGTAGGCGAGCACGCCCTTCTTCTCGACCTCCTCGTCCGTCGGCGGCGGGATCGTCTGCAGGCGGATCGCCGTGCCGTCCTCCGCGTACGCGGCGCCGAAGTGCGGGCGCTTGAGCGGGAAGCTGCCGTTGTTGTAGAGCGCGGCGCCCCAGAGCATCGCCCCGTGGGCCATCATGCTCTTCTTCGTGTTGTAGGTCTCGTTGGGGTGGCACGGGCCGCACGTGGACTCGGCGACGCGCAGGTCGCCCGGGTTCACGAAGCGCACGTACTGCCACGAGAGGTGCATCCAGTCGACGCTCTCGGAGGGCGGCGTCGTCGAGGACGCGTCGCGGTCCGGGTCGCCCGAGAGCACGTGCGCGCGGCCGATCTCGGTGGCCGTCGGGTCGCCGCCGTGGCAGTCCACGCAGCCGAGGCGCACCGTCTGCGACGGGTGCGGCTTCTCGATGCCCTCGTGGCAGGTCAGGCAGCCGCGGCTCTTCGCATCGGCGTCGGCGGCGCTCTGGCCCATCAGCTCGCTGATGGGGCGCGCGTCCCTGCCGAGGTGCCCGGTCCAGACGGAGCCGGGGGGCGGTGCGTCGGCGGAGTCGCGGAGCGCGCCGGCGTTCAGGCACGCGGTGAGCCCGCCTGCGATGCCGACGACGAGCGCGATGGCGGCGCCGCGGCGGCTGCGGGAGCTTCGGGACGTCTCTCTGTCAGTCATCGGTCGTCGGGCTCCCACGAGGTCACCAGGTCAGGATCAGCTCGAGGAACGTGCTGTGCAGCGTCTCGGCGCCGTAGATGTCCCGGAAGCCGTGGCCCGGGACCAGCGCGGCGACGCCGCCCTTCACGATCACGTTGTCCGTGAGCAGCGGTCGCCAGACCGCGCCGACGGAGAGGTCGTAGCCGATCTCGCGCCCGAGCGAGTCCTGGTTGAGGACGAGCTCCAGCGAGTCGACGTGGTCGAACGCCAGGTACGAGGCGTTCGCGATCAGCTTGAGGTGCGGGGTGATCTGCGCGTCGTAGCCGACGCCCGCCTGGAGCAGGCCGGGGTTGACGTAGGCGGGCGCGCCCTCGTCCTTGCTGCTGCGCAGCGAGTTGTAGAGGCTGCTGCGCTGCACGAGGCCGACGTTGGTGCCGGTCAGGCGGATGCCGTTGCGGTTCCAGAAGCCGAACTCGCCGCCGGCGAAGTTCGGGTTGTCGAAGATGCCGTCGAAGCCGTGCGCGTCGCCGTCGAGCGGGTCGTCGTCGCCCGACTGCCAGAGGCCGAACGTGCGGAAGCGCATCCAGTCCATGTCGATGGACAGCTCGAGCGCCGCCATCCACGCGTCCACGTCCTCCGCCCTGCCGGCGATCTCGTCGAAGTCGACGTGGCCGCTCGCGTTGTAGAGCGCGGAGGTCACGTTGATGCGGCCCACGTGCCCGTCGTTCGTCCAGCCCAGGTAGTGGATCGAGCGGTCGTTCGGCGTCGGGACGCCGATCGCGCGCGGACGCACCAGCGCGCCGTTCTCGTCGTAGTGCACCGAGTCGTCGTCGCTGAAGTGGTGGTACGAGAGCTGGGTCGTGAGGCCGTGCGACCACGGCAGGCTCTTCCAGCGCGGCAGGAGCGCGGCGAGCACGTCCTGGCGGTACACGTTCGCGATCAGCACGCGCTGGCGGATCGAGTCGTACGTGTTGAGGCCGCTGTTCGTGTCCTTGTCCCAGCGGCGGAAGTACCCGAGGTTCCACTGCCAGAGGTTGTCGTCCCAGTTGCCGAAGACGCGCGCGCCGAGCGCCTCGTCGAAGAAGATGAACCCGCGGAAGTCCGAGTTGAACTGCTGCGTGCCGAGGCGGGCCTGGATGACGTCGTAGTGCTCGCTGACCGAGGCGAGCGTCGTCTCGAAGAACGCCTGCTGCAGCACCGCGTGGTCGTCGTTGCGCACGACGCCGTTCGCCGGGTCGGCGAAGAGCGCGTTGCGCTCGCGGGCGTGCGTCTCGTTCCAGTTGAACGCGCCCCGCAGGAAGATGCGCCAGTCCACCGGCTTGAACGACGTCTCGCCGTGGAACATGTCCAGCGTGACGAGCAGCGTCTCCTCGAGGAGCGTCTGCTGCCCCTCGCCGAAGAACGAGCCGTCACCGGACGCGCGCGGGAAGACCCCCGACGGCGTCGGGAGCTGGCGCGACTCGTAGCGCGTGATCGACGAGACCTCGAGGGAGAGGAACGTGTTCTGCGTGCCGGGCAGCGGATAGTCGCCCTTCAGCACGTTCTGGTGGTACGGGTCCCACCAGGCGCTCATGTCCCACGGGGAGTCGGACTGCGAGCCGCGCTCCCACGACGGGAAGCCGATGCGCCAGCGGTCCGGCACCTTCAGCTCGTCGTCGTAGAGCGACGCGGGGTCCGTGCCCGGGCGCGACGCCTCGTCGCCCGCGGCCCCGAGCGGCCGGTACTTGACCGCCGCGCGCGCCGCCGGGTTCAGGTCGGCGGGCGTCGCCTCGAGCCGCGCCGGATCGCCGCCCTCGGGGCCGGTGTAGGCCTCGAGCTGCGGCATGATGCGCCACGGCAGCGGTGCGCGGTTGCCGTCGATCGGCTGGATCTTGCAGCCGCCGAGGACGGCCGCCGACACGGCGCAGGCGCCGAGCAGCAGGCCACGGCGGCCGAAGGTGGTGCTCTCGTGCATCACTTCACCCTGATCGTGACCGGGCCGGGATGGCGCGGGAACTTGACGTACGGCGGGTTGACGTAGAAGTCGGTGCGGCCCGTGCGGCGGCGCGCCTCCGCGATCCGCGCGAGCAGGAACTCGAGGCCCTGCTCCGCGACGGCGTCGGCGGGAGGGGACGCCGTGGCGATGCCCTCGAGGCGTTCGAGCGCGCGCAGGAGCGACGAGCGGCGCGCCTCGTCGGAGACCGCGTCGCAGCGGATCTCCGGCCGCGCGCGGAAGCCCGACGCCGCCGAGTCCGCCACGATGTCGTCCTGGTCGACGCCGTCGCCGGAGACGCCGACGCCGCCGATCAGCTGTCCGCCGCGGTAGAGCGGCGTGCCGCCCGGGAAGATCGTGATGCCGTTGCGGACGCGCCCGTCCGGCACGGCGCCGAAGGCCCCCGTGAGCAGCGCGACGGTGATGCCGTCCTGCACCTGGTAGAGCGGGCCCGTGGCGCGGTCCTGCTGGCCCGCCGGGAAGAACAGCTGGCTGTGCTGGCCGATGGCGCGCGCGCTCCAGGCCACGCGCGCGTCGGAGAAGAGCACCGTCGTGCGGGCCTTCTGCACGCTCACGTCGTAGGAGAAGAGCGTCGCGTCCGGCGTGCGCACCACGCCGAGCACCTCGCCGTTCGTGTCGACGACCGAGACCCAGCACTGCATCGCGAGACCGATCGGGCGGCGGATCGCGGCGCGCGTGATGTTCGCGCGCTGCACACCCTGCCAGAGGATGCGGCGGACGTCGTCCGCCGAGAGGAGCCCGTCGGTGCCCGCGCGGATCGGGAACGCGACCGGCGCGAAGACGTCGAAGCTCTGCGCGCCCTTGCCCGCGCTCGCCGGCGGGTCGAGCGTGACCGGCTCGAAGCGCGAGGCGATGCCCGCGGCGCCGCGCAGCGGGTAGTCGGGGTCGAACGCGCCCGGGAACGCGTCGAGCGCGGGCGTCGCGCGGGGGCGTCCGAGGCCGACGGGCTGGCGGTAGGGGAGGCGCCAGCCGTCCAGGTTGATCTTCGTCGCGCGGCGGGAGCGGTCGGGCAGGAACCCGCGCGCCGCCGCCATCACCACGCGCTCCATCGAACGCCCGCGCTCGAGGTTCGCGAACGTGATCCGGTAGTTGCGGTCCTCGTTCAGGATCTTGTTCGTCGGGATCGTGACCGTGGCGTTCGGGTTGCCGTCGTCGACGCCGATCGCGCCCACGCGCTTGCCGGCCTTGTAGAGCGCGACGGCGCCGAGCTCGCCGCGCACGCGCGCCTGGGCGATCTCGGGCAGTCCGTCGCACACGGCCGGCGTCACGTCCTGCGGCCGCGGGAAGTAGATCGGGTTGACGTCGGTCGTGCCGATGCTCGAGAACTCGACGCCGTAGAGCGGTCCGCCGGGGGAGAACAGCACGCCGGGCGGGAAGTGGTCCTGGATGATGAACGCGGCCGTGCGCGTCGTGAACGAGCCGAAGTCGCTGCTGAAGTAGGCGGCCGTCGCGGCCTTCGCGAGCGCCACGGAGCGGCAGCCCACGCTGCCGTCCATGTCGTAGACGCCGAGGGCGTTGCCCTCCGGGTCCACGACGGCGATCGTCAGCGGCCGCTTGCCGGGCACGCGCTTCGAGAAGAGCGCGGCGCGCGCCATCAGCTCGCTCACCTCCGCCTCGGTCAGCGGCGGACCGACGGCTTCGGCGTCCTGCGCCGGCAGCGGTCCGGATGTGATGCAGAGTGCGATGAGACCCGCACCGAGGAGTGCGAAGGTCGCGCGGCGCGCGCTGCGGCGCGCGCGCGGAGTGGTGCCCATGTTGCCTCCCGTGCGTCCCATCGTCCCTCCCATGCGCGCCGGACGGCGCCGGCGCGTGCCGTGGACGCAGTGCGCGACCGCGGTCGCGCCTCGAACCGGACGAGTGGCTGTTCTAGCGCGGCCCCCGGACGGGCGCAAGGCGGGCGGAGAACGAGCAGCTTGCCCGGGGCCGGATCACGGGTCCGCGCGCGCCGCGCGCGGACTCAGGCGCGCTCGCGGATCTGCAGGCCGGCCGCGCCGATGCGCAGCGCGTCGCCGATCTCGAGCGCCGTGCGCGCGCGGATGCGCAGGTACGTGCCGTTGCGGCTGCCGAGGTCCTCGGCGACGACGCCCTTGTCGGACGCGAAGAAGCGCACGTGGCGCCGCGAGAGTCGCGAGTCGTTCGGGAAGTTGATGTGACCGTCGGTGCGGCCGAGGATCGTCTTGCCGGCCGGAAGGTCGTGCACCGGACCGGGGCTGCCGTCGCGGCGCAGGAACGTGAGGCGTCCGCACGGCGAGTTCGCGCTGCCGCCGAGCACCTGCAGATCGCCGTCGACGGGCGGGGCCGCCGCGAGCGTGGAGTACGCCGCGGCGACGTCGCCCATCAGCACCACGTCGCCCGGCTCGAGCGTCTCCTCGCCGCGCAGCCGCCGGTAGAGCCCGGTCGCGCCCGGCTCCGGCTCCACGTAGAGCGTGTCGCCGCGGACGACGAGCCGGCCCTCCTGCTCGCCCACGCGCTGGTCGCCGACGATCCCGAGCCGGTCGAGCCCGGAGCCGAGCGGCACGGCGCGCGCGCCGACCTCGACCGTGCGCCGGTCGCCGTCGGGCAGCAGCAGGCGCACCACGAAGCGCGCGCCGTCGTCGGCGTGCGAGTCGGTCGTGGTGTCGCGTCCGCGCGACGCCCCCTCGGTCGCGAGCGTCGCCTCGACCGGCTGCGTGCTCGCCGCCTGGACGAGGCGCCCGGGCACCTCCTCCATGAACGTCGCGCGGTCGGCGGCGCTGTCGAGGTCCTCCTGCGCCGGCAGGGGTTCGCGGGGGCGGTGCGACGCCGGACGCAGAGCGCTGCCGCACGCCATGCAGCGCGCGGGGTCGTTCACGTTCACCGTGCCGCAGAGTTCGCAGGTCTGGGTCTCGCTCACGGGCGGGATTATCGACCACGCCCCCACGTGAGCGCAATGCAGTCGCGGACGGATGCTCGCGCGGTCCGCACGCGCCGCTCTGGTATCAAGCCTCCCGTGCCGCAGGAAGGGCCCGTCGAAGACCTCCGCGCGTTCCTGTCTCTCCTGCGCGCGCGCGGCGAGCTGGTGGAGGTCACGGCCGAGGTCGATCCGCGGCTCGAGATCGCCGAGATCCACCGCCGCGTGACCGCCGCGGGCGGCCCGGCGCTGCTCTTCCGCAGGCCCAAGGGCGCGGACTTCCCGGTCGTCACGAACCTGTTCGGCACGGTCGAGCGCGTGCGGCTGTCGTTCGGACCCCGCCCGCGACACTTCGTCGAGCGCGTGGTCGAGGCCGCGGAGAAGCTGGTGCCGCCGACCCTCGGGCGCCTCTGGTCGTTCCGCGACGTGGCGCTCGCGGGCCTGCGCGTCGGGACCCGCGCGGTGGCGTCCGGTCCCGTGGCGGAGGTCGAGGAGGCGCCGCGGCTCGACCGCCTTCCGGCGCTCACGTCGTGGCACTCCGACGGCGGCCCGTTCCTGACGCTCCCGCTCGTCTACACGGAGTCGCCGCGGAGCGGGAAGGGCAACCTCGGCATGTACCGCATGCAGGTCCACGGCCCCGCCGAGACCGGCATGCACTTCCAGATCCACAAGGGCGGCGGCTTCCACCTCGGCGAGGCGGAGGCCGCGGGACGCGACCTGCCGTGCACGGTGTTCCTGGGCGGTCCGCCTGCGCTCGTCCTCGCGGCCATCGCGCCGCTCCCCGAGGACGTCCCCGAGATGCTGCTCGCGAGCCTGCTGCTCGGGCGCCGCCTGCCGCGCGTGACGGGGCGCGGACCCCACCCCGTGCCGGCGGCGTGCGAGTTCGCGTTCGTCGGCCGCGTGCGGGCCGGCGAGCGCCGCCCCGAGGGGCCGTTCGGCGACCACTACGGCTACAACAGCCTGCGCCACGACTACCCCGTCTTCCGGGTGGAGAAGGTGCTCCGCCGCCGCGACGCGATCTTCCCCGCGACGGTCGTCGGCCGCCCGCGGCAGGAGGACTTCCACATCGGGGACTTCCTGCAGGACCTGCTCTCGCCGCTCTTCCCGCTGGTGATGCCGAGCGTCAAGCGCCTGTGGAGCTACGGCGAGACGGGCTTCCACAGTCTCGCGGCGGCGGTGGTGGCCGATCGCTACCCGCGCGAGGCGATCGTCTCCGGCTTCCGCATCCTCGGCGAGGGCCAGCTCTCGCTGACGAAGTGCGTGCTCCTGACCGACCAGGACGTCGACCTGACCGACTTCCCCGCCGTCCTCGAGACGCTGCTCGCGCGCATCGACTGGGGCCGCGACCTCTTCGTGGTGTCGGAGACGGCGCAGGACACGCTCGACTACACGGGTCCGACGGTCAACCGCGGCAGCAAGGCGATGCTGCTCGGACTCGGCGCGCCCGTGCGCGAGCTGCCGGCGACCTGGGGCGGCGCGGAGCTGCCGGCCGGCGCGCGCGGCGCCCGCGCGTTCTGTCGCGGCTGCCTGGTCGTCGCCGGCCCCACGCACGCCGACGCGCCGGGCTTCGCGCGCGAGCTGGCCCGCGCCCCGTCCTGCGCGGCGTGGCCCCTCGTGGTGCTCGTGGACGACCTCGACGAGGCGACCGCATCGAGCGAGCTGTTCCTCTGGACCACCTTCACGCGCATGGAGCCCGCGGCCGACATCCACGGCCGTGAGGAGCGCGTGCGCCGCTTCCACGTGGGTCTCGAGCCGCCGGTCGTCTTCGACTGCCGGATGAAGGCCTGGTACCCGGAGGTGATGGAGGTCGACGCGCCGACGCGGGAGCTCGTGGACCGGCGCTGGTCCGAGTACGGCATCGCGCTGCCGGGCGCGTGAGCGGCGTGGGCGACGCCGGACGCGGCCGGAGCGGGCACGACGCGGGCGGGCGCGCCGCCGGGAGCGTGCGCGACGCGTTCGCGACGCCGGAGCTCGCGCGGCACCGCGTCGCCGCACGCTTCCGCGCGCACCGGCTCGCACGCGAGAAGCGGGCGCTCGCGCGGCTGGTCGCCGAGCTGCCGCCCGGGCCGCGCCTGGACCTGGCGTGCGGCGTCGGCACCATGGCCGACGTGCTCGGCGGGGCAGCGCCGCTGGTCGGCGTGGACGGGAGCCCGGCGATGTGCGCCGAGGCGCGCGCCGTCGCCGCGTACCGCGGCGTGGTCGTCGCCGACGCGACGCGGCTGCCGTTCCGCGACGGCGCGTTCGTCTCGGCCGCCGTCGTGCGGCTGCTGCACCACCTCGACGGTGCGGCGCGGCGCGCCGTGCTCGCGGAGCTCGCGCGCGTCGTCACGGCGCGCGCCGTCGTGAGCTTCTTCGACGCCGCGACGCTCGAGGCGTGGCGCGCGGCGCGCCGCCGCCGCGCCCGCGGGTCGCGTCACGCGATCCCGCTCGCCGAGCTCGAGCGCGACCTCGTCGCAACCGGCTGGCGCCGCGGCGGCATCTCCAGGAAGCTGGGGCGTCTCACGGAGCACGTGTACGTGCTCGCGGAACGGGCCTGACGCCGCGATCGCGGCGGCGAGGCGACGGAGGTCGGCGTGGCGGACGGAGCAGGTGGCGGCAAGGGGACGGCGGGTGTCGTCCTGAAGGTCCTCGGCGGGATCGCGCTGCTCACGATCGTGTGCTGCGGCGGGTCGGCGCTCATCTTCCGCGACGAGCTGCGGAAGGGCGTCTCGATGGTCCGTTCGGGCGTCGAGATGGGGCGCGAGATGGGCGCCGGCGCGCAGGAGTTCGGACGTCTGCTCGTGCAGGACGTCGATCCCGGCGCGGTGTGGGAGATCCAGGGGCAGAACGAGTCCGTCGCCCTGCTGATCGGCCTGCCGACCGTACCTCCGGCCGACGAGCTCGCCGCGCTGCAGGACAAGGTCTGGACCGCCTACGCCGCCGCGTTCGCCGCCGGCTCGCCGCCGATCGAGGAGGTCGCGATCGGCGTCGCGGGCTCGGTCCGGGACGCGACGAACCGCAGCGGGAAGGTCCGGTCGTGGCGCGGGAACGTCGTCTCGGCGGACGAGCTCGTCGCACGCACGGGCGTGGCCCCGCCCCCCGTCAGCGAGTTCTTCGAGCAGCTGATGGAGCTGACGCACGAAGCCGACCCCGGGCAGCCGGAGTCCGGCGAGCCGGCGCCCGAGGCGCCGGACGACGGCGCCGCGCCCGACGACTCGCAGCGCTGAGGCGCGGCGCCCCGGCGTTCAGCGACCGCGTGTGGCGGGCGTGCGGTCCGCGGGCTCGGCGTCGCCGTCGTCCGCGCCCGGGCAGTCGCCGTGGCCGCGGAACAGGTCGCCGAAGTCCGGCAGCACGATCCGCGTCAGCCGGCCGACGTCGGTCGGCGTGCCCGCGCGGTCCGCGATCTCGAGCACGAGATCGGACTCCTCCTGGCGCGGCAGCGGGAAGGGCAGGAAGTCGGCGATGCGCTCGAGCGCGCCGCCGCGGCCGTCCACGAGGCGCATGGGGAGCGCGCTGCCGCGGGTGACACCGCCGAGGTCCGGCAGGTCGTCCGGCACCGGCAGGTCGAACGGCAGGTCGCCGATCGGCGGCAGCCGCAGCTCCAGCTCCGCGAGCTCGGGCAGGGCGCCGCGCAGGAGCACGTTGCCCTCGCCGTCGCGGATGCGGAACGCGCGCCCGCCGAGATCCGCGACCGACGCGACGTCGAGCGGGAGCGCGTCGCCCGAGAGCGTGTCGCGGACGAACTCGTACAGCTCCGAGGGCGGCGCGAGCCGGTCCGTGCGCGGGCCCTCGAGCGTCAGCGCGAACAGCTCCACGCCCTCCTCGCCGAACGACAGCAGCTCGACGAACGCGCGGTGGCCCGCCGGACCCGCGTAGTCCGCGTGGCCCTCGAGCGGCGCGGCCCCCGTGCCGTCGAGGGCGCACGACAGCACGCACGTGCCGGTCTCGGCGTCGCAGACGAGGAGGTCGTCGGGCAGCTCGAGCGCCGCGCGCTTCGCCGCGGCGGTCGCCGCACGCAGGCGCAGCCGCGCGCGGCCGCGGCGGTTCGTGCGCACCTCGCCGAGCAGCGCGTCGGTGCCGCCGTCGCGGACCTGGTAGCGCGTGCGCGGGTCGAGGTGCCGCAGGCGGACGGTCGCGGCCGTGCGGCCACGGCTCGTGCGCACCGTGACGCTGCCCGTCGCGTCGGCGTCGGGTGCCGCGCTCGGGCGGTCGAACTCCACCGTGCGCCGCTCCGCGCGGGCGGCGCCGGCCGCGGCGGTCGTCAGCACGCACGCGGCGGCGAGCGCCGTCCACGCGCCACGCCAGGTCCGTCCGGGCACCACGTTCCGTCGGCCGCTCTGCATCGCGTCGTCTCCTCGTGCGGTCGCGCCTGCCGCGCGCCGGGGTGGCAGTGTACACGCCCGACGGAGCCGCCGCGCCGCGCGGATGTTGCGGCGCGTCGCGCGCGCCGTTCTCCTGCCCTGCCGTGGCGCCGCACATGACCCGCTTCCACGCCGCGCTGCGCGCGTGGTACCTGCGCAACGTGCTCGGACGCGCGTGGGCGGTCGTGCTGCCGATCGTCGTCGCGACGCTCTACCTCGGCATCGTCCAGCTCCCGCACTTCCGGCTCGAGGCGGGCTCGAAGACGCTCACCCTCGAGGGCGACGACAGCCGCCGCGTCTACGAGGAGACGCGCGCGTGGTTCACCGACGACGACTACGTGCTCGTCGCGCTCCAGCCGCCCGACCCGTGGACCCCGCAGGGCGTCGCGCTCGTCGCCGACCTGACGCACGAGCTCGAGGCCCTCGACGGCATCGACCACGTGCTCTCGCCGACGAACGTGCCGCTCTTCCTCTCGTGCGCCGACGGCAAGGTGGACCTGAAGACGCTCACCGACGACGGCATCGACCTCGCGAAGGCGCGCACGGAGCTCACGACCTCCGAGGTCTACGTCCGCAACCTCGTCTCGGACGACGGCGAGAAGTTCAACCTGCTCGCGTACTTCGGGAAGCCCGAGCAGGTGGGCGACGACCCCGACAGCGCCGAGAACGTGGACCTGCGGCGCACGTTCCAGCGGCGCGTGGTCGGGGCGGTGCGCGAGGTGCTCGCCCGCTACCGCGAGCGCGGCGCCGAGATCCACGCGTCGGGCATCCCGACGATCTCGGTCGACATGGTCGACTACATCGAGCACGACATCGTCTGGTTCGGTCGCGCCGTCGCGCTGTTCCTGCTGCTCGCGCTCTTCGCGTTCTTCCGACGGCCGCGCTTCGTGCTGCTGCCGCTCGCGACGTGCATCGCGACCGTCGTGTGCGTGATGGGCATGATGGTCGTGTGCGACGTCGGCACGACCGTCGTGACGTCGAACATCAGCTCGCTACTCTTCATCATCGGGATGGCGCACTCCATCCACATCGTGGTCGCCTACCGCGAGGAGCGCGGGCGCCACCCGGGGCGCGGCTACCACGAGACGCTGCTCGAGGCCGTGGACCACGTCGCGCGGCCGTGCCTCTACACCGCGCTGACGACCGCCGCGGGCTTCGCGTCGCTCGTGGTCACCGACGTGCTGCCGGTGCGCGACTTCGGCTGGTGGATGGCGGGCGGGACGATGTTCGCGCTCGTCGTGTCGCTGCTGTTCCTGCCCGCGTCGCTGGCGCTCCTGCCGCCGACGGCGGAGGCGCCTGCCGACGAGACGGGGCGCTCGCGCGTGCTGCAGGCGTGCGCGTCGCTCGCGATCGCGCGGCGGCCGCTCGTGTACGCGGTCGCGCTGTCCGCGCTCGGCGTCTCGGTCTGGGGCATGTCGCGGCTGCGCGTGGACACGAGCTTCATCGACTACTTCGTGCCGTCCACCGAGGTGCACCAGGGCATCAAGTGGGTGGACCAGGTGGGCGGCACGATGACGCTCGACGTCATCCTGCCGGGCGAGGCCGACCCGTACTGGACGCAGGACGAGAACTTCGCGGCGATCGTCGCGCTGCACGACTGGTTCGACCGGCAGCCCGAGGTGGGCAAGACGATGTCGCTCGCCGGCATCGAGCGCTACGGCCGGCGCATCGCGACGGCCGTGACGCCGCTCGGCGCGCAGATGAAGCCGCAGGCGCTGTTCGTCTTCTTCGGCGTGCAGGCGCGCATGCGCGGCCGCCCCGAGGCGCTCGACTCCGCGACGTTCGTCGTGCTCTCGAAGGCGAAGGACGACGCGGGCAACGCCCTGCCGCGCAAGACGCGCGTGCAGGTGCGCATCCGCGAGACGACGCTCGACCTGCGCCGCTCGGAGTTCCTCGCGCGGCTGCACGACTTCATCGCACGCGAGCCGACGCTTGCGGGGCGCGAGGTCGTCGTGACGGGCATGTTCCAGCTCTTCACGCGCATGCTCGAGTCGGTCGTCGGCAGCCAGGTGCGCAGCTTCGGCCTCGTGCTCGTCGGCTGCGGGCTCATGCTGATCGTGCTCATGCGCCACCTCGGCGCCGGCTCGCTGATGATGGTGCCGAACCTGCTGCCGATCGCGCTGGTGCTCGGCACGATGGGCCTCGCGGGCATCACGCTCGACATCATGACGATCACCATCGCGAGCGTGTCGCTCGGGATCGCGGTGGACTCCGCGATCCACTACGTGACGCGCTTCCGCCGCGAGGTGCGTGCGAGCGGCGACTTCGAGCGCGCGACGCGCGCCGCGCACGGCTCGATCGGGCGCGCGATCGCCTACACGGCGCTGACCGTCATCGCCGGGTTCCTCGTGCTCGCGTTCTCGCGCTTCACGCCGACGATCTACTTCGGCGTGCTCGTGGGCGTCGCGATGGTCACGGGGCTGCTCTCGAACCTCGTGCTGCTGCCCGCGCTGCTGTTGACGTTCCGGCCGTTCCGCGGCGAGGCGGGCGCGGACGCCGCGTCACCCGCGGCTGCTCAGTCGCGCGACGACGGGCGCGCCGCGGGGGCGTCCACCTCGGCGTCGTCGCCGTAGCGCGCGAGCACGATCCGCGCGATGCGCTCGCGCAGCGCGTCCAGCTCGGCGGCGCGGTGCGGGTCCTGCGCGAGCCGCGCACGGATCCACGCGAGCGCGTCCTCCCCGAGCGTCGGCACGCTGTAGCGCACGACGCTGTGGTAGTTGCGGCGCGAGACCCAGCCGGCGCGCACGAGGCGCGCGAGCGCCCCGTCGACCGCGTCCTCGAACGCGTCGAGCTCCGCCAGCGCGCGGGGTGCGACCTCGAGGCGGTCGACCGTCTCGAGCACGTCGCGTGCGACGTCTTCCGCGGTCAGGCTGCGGCGCGCGAGCGCACCGTGGCGCTCGAGCACGAGCAGGCAGGCGACGCAGAGGTCGAGCTGTCCGGAGAAGGGGACGGCGGGCATGGGGCGGCTCCCCCCCGCGGCCGAGTATCCGGCGCTCCCGGGACTGGGAGATCGTAGGGCCTCGGACCACGCGGCACTGCGACAAAAGGCAAGCGCCGCACCTTCGTTCGCGCGCTGCCCGCGTGCGTCAGGCGTGCGGCCAGGGACGAGCGAGCTCGCCGTCGAAGACCGTGGCGCCGAGCGGCAGGCGACCGGGATCGCGTCCGCGCTCGAGCGGCGTGCCCAGCGCGAGGACCAGCGCGACGCCGATGTCGGGCTCGTCGGCCGCGCCGATCACGGCCTTCACCTTCGACTCGGAGTAGCCGTTCATGAACGACGAGCCCAGTCCGACGCTCTCCGCGGCGAGCGCGACGTGCGTCGCCGCGATCAGCGCGTCCTTCGTGTTGAACTCGCGCAGACGCTCGCCGAGGCCCTCCTGCGCCTGAGGCGCGATGCGCCGGAACGTCGCCGCGTACTCGGCGCTCCACGCGCCCTTCGCGACGGCCGTCGAGACGACCTCCTCGAGGTGCTCGCGCCAGCCGCCCTGGCTGATCGCGAACACGAGCAGCACCGGCGCCTCGCGCGCCTGCGCCTGGCCGTAGCACGCCTCGGCGAGCCGCGCGCGGCGCTCGGCATCGCGGACGACCACGATGCGCCACGGCTGCAGGTTCCAGGAACTCGGCGCAGCGACGCCGAGCCGCAGCAGCCGTTCGAGGAGTTCGTCCGGCACCGGCGTCGTCGCGAAGTGACGCACGCTGCGGCGGCGGAGGATGGCGTCGGGCACGGAGAGCGGCGTGTCGGGCGAGGCGGGGTCGTGGGGTTGCATGGGGCGGCGATCGTACCGGAGAAGCGGCGCGTCGCCGCGGGCGCGCGGCGCGTCTTCGGCTACAGCGCGGCGTGACCGCGGTCCGATGAAGGGGCGCCGGATCGTCGCTGCACCGGCCCGAGGAACGCCCCCGGATGACCCACGACCGACTCATCGCGCTCGCTGAGGAGTGCAGCGCAGTGCGTGCCGCGATCGGGCGGCTCCTGCTCGCCCACGACGGCTCCGACGAGCGCCAGGACGCGCGTGACGCGTACCGCCGTTCGCTCCGCGAGCTGCTGCGCGTGGCCCGCGAGGAGGAGTGCGGGCTGTTCCTCGAGGTCGCCGGAGAGCTCTCCTCGATCTGAGGCGTTCGCCCGCCGCGCTACTTCGCGGGCGCCGCCGCGTGCGCCGCGTCGCGCTCGCGCGACACGAGCCAGACGACGACGTCGGTGCCCTCGGGCCCGGCCTGCACGAACGGCAGCAGCTCGACCGCCGCGACCGGCGCGAGCGCGGTGGTCACCCGCTCCACGCGGCGCGGCTCGCGTCCCGCCAGGTACACGGCGGCCGACGAGTGCGTGCGCGTGGCGGGGCCCTCCGGCTCCGTGGCGACGGTGAACCCGTCGTCGCGCAGGCGCGTCGCGACGAGCTCCGCATCGCCCGCGCGGTCCGCCGCGAACACGACGACGGCACGCCCGGCGGACGTGCCGCGGGCGTCCGGGCTGTGGCAGGCGGAGGCGGCGAGCGCGGTGCTGAGTAGCATCGTCGCGGCGATCGTGCGGCGCAGCATGCGCGGAGTATCGCACGGACGGCGGGGGCGCGGCACGATGGACGACGACTCCGACAGCCTGCTCGCGCGCGCGCGCGCCCTGCTCGCGGCACCCGACGAGCCGACGCGCCTGCGCGGCGTCCACGCGCTGCGCGACGACGTCGCGGACCACGCCGCCGCCGCTGCCGAGCTCGTCCTGCTCCTCGGAGCCCCGGGCGACTACGTGCCGCAGGCGGCGCGCGCGGCGCTGCAGGATCTCGGAGCCGACGCGGTCCCCGCGCTGGTGGCGGCGCTCGCTGCGGCCGACCCCGTCGTGCGCCGCAGCGCCGCGTGGGCGCTCGCGCGCGACGGCGTCGACCCCGGCGACGCCGCGCGCTCCGCGCTCCGCCGTGCAGCCGCCGACACGGACGCGGCCGTGCGGCAGGCGGCGGCCGGCGCGTTCGGCCGCATCGCCGCACCCGCCGACGTCGCGTGCGAGGCGCTCGTCGCTCTCGCGCAGGACCGCGAGTGGCGCGTGCGCGAGCAGGCCGTCCACTCGCTCGCGCCGCACGTCGCCGCGCACCCGCACCTGCTCGACGCCCTGGAGGACGCGCAGCCCGCCGTGCGGGCCGCGGCGGCCGAGGCGCTCGCGCGGCAGCCGCTCGACGCGGCGGCGCTCGCGCGCGTGCAGCGTGCGCTCGACGAGGAGCCCTCGCCGCACGTCGCCGCGCCGCTGCGCGCGCTGCTCGAGCGCCGCGAGGTCGTGCCGTGAGCGTGCTCCTGCGCGAGGAGCGGGGCGGTCGCGTGCTCGAGGTGCGCGCCGCCGGGCGCACGCGGCGGCTCTACGTGGACGGCGTCTACCACACGTCGTGGAACCCCGGCCGTGCGCTCACCGGAGCCGTCTGGGACCCGCTCGCGCTCGCGACGTTCTGCGTGCGGCCGGAGGGCGCCCGGAGTGCGCTCGTGCTCGGCGTCGGCGGCGGCGCCGCGCTGCGCATGCTGCACGCGTTCGCGCCGCCCGCGCGCCTCGTCGGCGTCGAGTGGGATGCGCAGGTGCTCGCGGCCGCGCGTCGCTGGTTCGGACTCGACGAGACCGGCGCCGAGCTCGTCGTCGGCGACGCCCGCGCGTGGGTGCGCCGGAACGCGCGCCGCCGCTTCGAGCTGGTGGTGGACGACCTCTACGCCGAGGAGGGCGGTGAGCCCGTGCGCCCGCCGGGCCTCGACGACGACGCGTGGTGGCGCCGGGTCGTCGCCCTCGTCGCACCGGGCGGCGCGCTCGTCGTCAACTTCGTCGCGCAGCGCGACCTGACGGGCTCGCCGCTCTGCCAGGACGTGCGCCTGCGGACGCGCTTCCCGGTGGCGCTGCGCTGCACCTGCCCGGGCTACGAGAACGTCGTCGCGGTGTTCGCGTCGCGGCCCGTGACGCCCGCCGAGCTGCGGCGGCGCATCCTCGCGCAGCCCGCACTCGCACGCGCCGCGGACCGCCGGCTCCTGCGGTTCCGCATCGGGTCGCTCTGGCCGCGCTGAGCGCGTCGGTCTCTCAGCGTGCGACGCGCTGCAGGTACGCGCCCGTGCGCGTGTCCACGCGGATGCGCTCGCCCTGCGAGATGTAGGCCGGGACGTGCACGACCAGGCCCGTCGAGAGCGTCGCCGGCTTCGTCTGCGCGCTGGCGGTGACGCCCTTCATGGGCGGGTCCGTCGCCACGATGTCGAGCTCGACGTGCGGCGGCAGCTCCACCGAGATCGGCGCGCCGTTCCAGAACGTCATGGCGAGCCCCTCGATGCCGTCGAAGAGGTAGAGCTCGGTCTCGCCGAGGTCGCCCTTCGCGAGCTGCACCTGCTCGTAGTTCTCGCTGTCCATGAAGTGCGCGAAGGTGTCGTCGGCGTAGAGGTACTGGCAGGGGCGCCGCTCGACGTCGGGCTCGCCCACCTTGTCGCCGCCGCGGAAGGCCTTCTCGACCACGGTGCCGTCGAGGAGCGACTTCAGCTTGGTCCGGACGATCATGTTCGAGCTGCGGGCGGACGGCGCGTTGAAGCTCACGTCGACGATCTTCCACGGCTTGCCGTCGACCTCGACGAGCACGCCCCGCTTGAAATCGCTGGTGTCGAGCACCCCGTGCCTCCTCGCTCCGCACGCGGAGCCTTCCGGAAGCCCGTCATCTTGCGCGATGGCGCCGGTCCGTGCGACAAAAGCGACCGGAGTCGTCGATCGCGAAGGTCTGCCCCGAGGAGGTGCGCTTTGAAGGCGTCGGATCTGTTGCTGCGTTGCCTCGAGGCCGAGGGCGTCGAGTACATCTTCGGCGTCCCCGGCGAGGAGAACGCCGACGTGATGATGTCGCTGCTCGACTCGAAGCTGCGCTTCATCGTGTGCCGCCACGAGCAGGCGGCGGCGTTCATGGCCGATGTCTACGGCCGCCTGACCGGCCGCCCGGCGGTGTGCCTCGGCACGCTCGGCCCGGGCGCCACGAACCTGCTCACGGGCGTCGGCGACGCGAACATGGACCGCGCGCCGTGCATCGTGCTGACGGGCCAGGCGGCGACCACGCGCATCCACAAGGAGTCGCACCAGGCGATGGACCTGGTGAAGCTCTTCTCGCCGTGCGTGAAGTGGGGCGTGCAGATCGTGCACCCCGACTCGATCCCCGAGATCGTCCGCAAGGCGTTCCGCGTGGCGACGACCGACAAGTACGGCGCGTGCCACATCGACCTGCCCGAGGACATCGCGAAGATGCCGACGCTCGCGCAGCCGATCCCGCCGCGTCCGGTGCCGCGCGGCACGGCGCGTCCGGAGTCCGTGCAGGAGGCCGCCGAGCTCATCCGCAAGGCGAGCTTTCCCGTGATCCTCACGGGCAACGGCACGCTCCGGAACCACGCGTCCGAGCAGCTCCGCGCGTTCGCGCGGCAGAACGGCATCCCCGTGCTCAACACGTTCATGGGCAAGGGCGCGTTCCCGCCCTCCGACCCGCTGTGCCTCTTCACGATCGGTCTCGGCGCGCGCGACTGGACCGTCGCGTGCATCGAGCGCGCCGACTGCGTGATCGCGGTCGGCTTCGACATGGTGGAGTACCACCCGAAGCTGTGGAACCGCGGCAACTGCAAGGCCATCGTCCACGTGGACCAGAGCCCCGCGGAGATCGACGAGAACTACCGCACGGCAGCGGAGCTCGTCGGCGACATCGGGCGCTCGCTGACGGCGCTCGCCGCGGCGACGAAGGGCATGAAGGGCCCGAGCGCCGACCACTACGCGCCGTTCCGCGAGCGCATGCTGCGCGACTTCCACGAGCACGACGGCGACGGCGGCAAGCCCGTCGCGCCGCAGAAGGTGCTGGCCGAGGTGCGGCGCTTCCTCGACGACCGCGACATCGTGCTGTCGGACGTGGGCGCCCACAAGATGTGGATCGCGCGCTACCTCCAGACGGAGGAGCCGAACACGATCCACATCTCGAACGGCTTCTGCTCCATGGGCTTCGCGCTGCCGGGCGCCATCGCCGCGAAGCTCGTCCACCCCGACCGCCGCGTGCTCGCGATCTGCGGCGACGGCGGCTTCATGATGAACGTCCAGGACCTCGAGACCGCGGTCCGCGAGAAGCTGAACATCGTCGTGATGATCTGGGAGGACAGCCAGTACGGCCTGATCAAGTGGAAGCAGCAGGCCCAGTTCGGCAAGTACTCGCACATCGACTTCACCAACCCCGACTTCGTGAAGCTCGCGGAGGCGTTCGGCATGGAGGGCATCCGCGTCGGCGGCGGCGAGGAGCTGCCGGCGGCCCTCGAGCGCGCGTTCGCGGCGGGCCGCCCGGCGCTCGTCATCGTGCCGATCGACTACTCGCAGAACATGAAGCTGACGGCGGCGCTCCGGCAGATCCCGGCCGCCGAGGTCTGCGACGCGCTCGGCGGCATCGACCTCTTCAAGGGCCTGCCGCGCCCGTTCCGCGACGCGATGGCCGCGACGATGGAGACGCGCACGGTGGCCGACGGCACCGAGCTCTTCCGCGAGGGCGAGCCGGGCACGGAGCTGCTGCTCGTGCACGCGGGCGAGGTGGTCGTCAGCAAGGGCGGGCGCCAGGTCGCGACGCTCGGCAAGGGGCAGGCCGTCGGCGAGATGGCCGCGCTCTCCGCGGCGCCGCGCGCGGCCACGGTGACGGCGAAGGGCGAGGTGACGGTCAGCGTGCTCGACGGCGCGGAGTTCCGCGCGCTCGTCGCGTCGCAGCCGGAGCTCGGCCTCGCGCTGTCGAAGGTGCTGGCCGAGCGCCTCGCCAAGTCCGGCGGCTGAGCCGGGCGACGGTCCCGTGCGCCCGCCACGGCGGGCGCGCGGGTTCCGCGGCACGCTGCTATCCTCCGCGCCGATGGCCCGTGCGCCGGCGCTCACAGCGACCCTCGAGACGGCCGGCACGCTCGCCGCGGGCCTCCTCTCGTTCGTGCCGTTCGTGCCGCGGCTCGCGCGTGCCGTCGTCACCGGGCGCGCGGACCGCGAGCGCATGCTCGCGGTCCTCCGCGACGCGCCCGCCGAGGCGCCCGAGGAGCCGCCGCCCGTCCCGCAGGACGGCCCGGCGCCGCGCGTGCTGCTCGTGGCGGGCGAGCCGTCGGGCGACCTGCACGGCGCCGACCTCGCCGCCGCGCTCCGCGCGGAGCGGCCCGACGTGCGGCTCGAGGGACTCGGCGGACCGCGCATGGCCGCGGCGGGCGTCGAACTGCTCGAGGACCTCGTCTCGGAACCCGTGATGGGCGTCCTGCCGGTGCTGCGGCGACTGCCGTACTTCGCGCGCCTCTACCGCTCGCTGCTCCTGCGCCTCGCCGTCGATCCGCCCGACGTCGTCGTGGGCGTGGACTACCCCGGACTGAACCTGCGGCTCGCGCGCGCGGCGCGGCGGCGCGGCGTCCCGTTCGTCGAGTACATCGCGCCGCAGGTCTGGGCGTGGGCGCCGTGGCGCGCGAGGAGCCTCGCGCGCGACGTCGCGCACGTCCTGACGATCCTGCCGTTCGAGGAGCCGCTGCTGCGCGCCGCCGGCGCGCGCGCGTCGTACGTCGGCCACCCGCTGTTCGAGCACCTCGCGCGGCGCCCGCCGGACGCCGCGTTCCGCGCTTCGCTGCGCTCGACGGTGCCCCCCGGCGGCGCGCTCGTGGCGCTGCTACCCGGCAGCCGGCGCGCGGAGGTCGAGGCGAACCTGCCGCTGCAGCTCGCGGTCGCGTCGATGGTCGCGGCGCACTCGCCCGCGACGCGCTTCGTCGTCCCGCTCGCGTCCGAGCGCCTGCGTCCGCTGGTGAAGGAGGCGCTGCGCGAGGGCCCGGGCGGCGTGGCCGTCGCGGCGCCCGCGTCGTCGGACGACGCGATGGCCGAGGCCGACGCGGCGCTCACCGTCTCGGGCACGGCGACGCTGCACCTCGTCGCGCACGGCACGCCGAGCGTCGTGCTCTACCGCGTCTCGCCCGCGGGGCGCCTGCTCGCGTCGCTCCTGCTGGTCTCGCCGTTCATCGCGCTGCCGAACCTGCTCGCCGCGCGCGAGGTGCTCCCGGAGTTCCTCGCGACGGCGGACGACGTCCCGCGCATCGCCAACGCGCTGCTCGGCGTGATGCCCGGAGGCCCGTCGCACGAACCCACACGCGCCGCGCTCGCGGAGATGCGCGCGCGCCTGCACGTCGGCGGCGCGCCGGAGCGCGCGGCGCGCTGGGCGCTCGCTGCCGCTCGCCGCCTGCCGCGCGGCTGAGCGGGACTCGGCGCGCTACTCCTCCTCGTCGCGCGCCGCGGCGTCCGCCGCGTCCTCGTCGTCGGGCGCGCCCGCGCGCTCCCCGCGCTCGCGGCGCAGGTCGTCGAGGATCTTCGAGACGCGGATCGCGCCTGCGATCGACTCGTCGAAGCGGAACTGCACACGCGGCGAGCGGCGGGTGCGGAACACCGCCGCGATCGCCGACTGCACCTGCGCCGCCGCGTCGTCGAGGGCGTGCGCGACCTTCGAGCGGTGCGCGTCGTCGCCCAGCGCCGACCAGAAGATCGTCGCGTGCGAGAGGTCCGACGCGAGCTTCACGCGCGTCAGGGTGACGAGCGAGAGGCGCGGGTCCGCGAGTTCGAACAGCACCAGCGTGCTCGCGCGCTGCAGCGCGAGCTTCTCGAGGCGCTTGATGCGGATGTCGCCGCTCATGTGCGCGTGCTCCCGGTGTTCAGAAGACCTCGATCTGCGCGTCCTCGACGACCGCGTCGCTCTCGCGCTCGAGCGCGTTCAGGACGCGCTGCAGGTGCGACTCCGCCCGCCGCCTCTCGTTCGCGACGCAGGCGAAGGCGACGCCCGCGCGGTTCCACGTGTCCTGGTCGGCGACCTCGGCGGCGGCGACCTCGAAGTCGCGTCGCACCCGCGCGAGCAGCGACTTCAGGACGCGCCGCTTGTCCTTCAGCGAGAAGGAGCCCGGGATCGCGAGATCGACCTGCAGGACGCCGACGAACACCGGTCAGGCCCGCCCGCGCCGTGCGAGCTCACTCCGAGCCGTCGAACTTCCGCTTCACCTGACGCAGCGCATAGAACTCGATGACGTCGCCTTCCTTGATGTCCTGGTAGGCGGAGACGCGCAGGCCGCAGTCGAAGCCCTCGCGGACCTCCTTGACGTCGTCCTTGAGGCGCCGCATCGAGTCCACCTGCACCGGGCGCTCGGTGCCGTACACGAGGCGCCCGTCGCGGTAGATGCGGATGAAGTCGTCGCGGCGGATGAAGCCGTCGATGACGTGGCAGCCGGCCAGGTTGCCGAGGCGGCTCGACGCGAAGATCGCGCGGATCTCGGCGTGGCCGGTGATCTCCTCGCGCTGCTCCGGGGCGAGCATGCGCTCCATCGCGGCGCGCAGGTCGTCCATGACCTCGTAGATCACCGTGTAGTGGCGGATCTCGACGCCGCGGCGCTCGGCCTCCTTCTTGGCGGCCGGCTCGCTCAGGACGTGGAAGCCGATGATCACCGCGTTCGAGGCGATCGCGTTGTCCACGTCGCTCTTCGTGACGGCGCCGAGGCCCGCGTAGAGCAGGTCGAGCCGCACCTCGTTGTGCTCGAGCTTCTCGATCTCCGCCCGCAGCGGCTCGAGCGAGCCGCGCACGTCGGCCTTGAGGATGATGCGGAGCGTCTTGACGCCCTCCTCGTCGCCGTCGCCGAAGAGCGTCGCGAGCGTGACCTGCGGACGGTCGCGCACCGCCGACTCGCGCTGCTGCTGCTCGCGCTCCGAGACCACCTTCTTCGCCAGGTCCATGTCCTTCACGACGAAGAAGGGGTCGCCCGCGTCGGGGGCCTCGTCGAGTCCGAACACCTCGACCGGCGTCGACGGCGGCGCCTCCTTGACCGTCTGGCCCAGGTGGTCCTGCATCCGGCGCACGCGCCCGATGCCCATGCCCGCGATGAGCGCGTCGCCGCGGCGCAGCGTGCCCTCCTCGACGAGCAGCGTGCAGATCACGCCGCGGTGGGGGTCCTTGCGCGCCTCGATCACGCGGCCGCGGGCGTTGACGCCCGGGTGCGCCGACAGCTCCTCGACCTCGGCTGTCAGCGCGAGCATCTCGAGCAGGTTCTCGACGCCCGTGCCCTGGAGCGCGCTGACCTCGCACACGACGGTCTCGCCGCCCCACTCCTCGGGCGTGAGCCCGTGGGCCGAGAGCTGCTGCTTGACCTTCGTGATGTTGGCGTTCGGCCTGTCGATCTTGTTGATCGCGACGACGATCGGGACCTTCGCGAGCTTCGCGTGGTTGATCGCCTCCTCGGTCTGCGGCATGACGCCGTCGTCGGCCGCGACCACGAGCACCACGATGTCCGCGACCTGCGCGCCGCGCGCGCGCATCGCCGTGAACGCGGCGTGGCCGGGCGTGTCGAGGAACGTGATCTTCTGCCCGGCGGCCGTCTCGACCTGGAAGGCACCGATGTGCTGCGTGATGCCGCCGTGCTCGCTCGCCACGACGTTGGTGTGGCGGATCTTGTCCAGCAGCGACGTCTTGCCGTGGTCCACGTGGCCGAGGATCGTGACGACGGGGGGACGGCCCTCGCCCTCGCCCTCCACCTCGACGTGCGCCTCGATCAGCGTCTCCTCGAGCTTCGTCTCGGCGGCCTTCTCCGTCGTGATCGTGACGTCGCGCTCGAACTCCTCCGCGAGCAGCAGCACCTGCTCCTCCTCGAGGACCGAGTTCATGTTCAGCGAGAAGTCGCTCGTGGCGCGGATCAGCGTGCCGATGAGCTCCTGCGCGCGGACGCCCAGCGTCTGCGAGAGCTCCTTCAGCGAGATCGGGACCGTCACGGAGAGCTGCTGCGACGCCTGCAGCGAGACCTTCGGGCCCGCGCGCTTCCTGCGCGTGAGCGTGCGCACCGAGCGCTTCGCGCGCTCGCGGCGCTGCCGGCGCGAGAGGCCCGCGTCGACGGTGCTCGGGGGCGGGGTCGCCGGGTCCTCGAGGGCGTTCAGGTCGACCATGCGCAGCACGCCCGAGTCGGGCACGAGGCCCTCGGGCGGCAGCGGCGGACCGATGAAGTCCTCCTCGACCTCGAGGGCCATCTCGGTGCCCTCGATCTCGGCCTCGCGGGCGAGCGCCTCCGCGAGCTCGTCGCGGTTGCGGGCGGTGCGCGCCGCCTCCTTGCCCTTCTTCTTCTTCACGAGGGCGGCGGGGACGGGCTGCTGCGCCGGGGCTGCGCCCGGACGCGCCTTGGCGTCCCACGCAGTGTCCTCCTCGAGCTCGACCTCGCCGACGACCTCCGCGACGCGCTGCGCGCTCACGGACGCGGTCGAGGCGTGCACGGGCCGCACCGCAGGCGCGCCGCGTTCCTGGCGTTCGATCGCCTCGCGCAGCATCAGCTCCTGGTCGGAGGCGAGCGTCGCCATGTGGCTCGGCACGTCGAAGCCGAGCTCACGCAAGAGCTGGAGCATGCTCCGGTGGGGGCGATCCAGCTCCCGGGCGATCTGATACACGCGCAAGTTCGAGTGCTCCCTTCGAGCCGCCGCCGCCTCAGGCGGTCACGGCCCCTCCCGCCGCATCCGCGGCGTCGTCCGCGACCGCCGGTTCGTTCGCGCCGACGTCCGCGCCGTCCGCTGCCTCGGCCGAGGCTTCGGCCGGTGTGTCGGCCGGTGCGTCGGCGGCTGCCGCCTCCGGGGCGCCGTCGCCGGCAGCACCCTCGGGCGTCTCCTCGCCGACGTACGCAGCGCCCGCGTCGGCGCCTTCGACCGCCGCCGCCGCCGCCCCCGCGTTCTCCTCGTCGAAGAGCCCGCGGTCGCGCGCCTCGGCCTCGGAGAGGATGTCGATGTCCCAGCCCGCGAGCTTCGACGCGAGGCGCACGTTCGCGCCCTTCTTGCCGATCGCCAGCGAGAGCTGGTCCTCGTCGACCACGACGAGCGCCTTCTTCACGTCCTCGTACAGCGTGATCGAGTTGATCTGCGCGGGCTTGAGGGCGTTGACGATCTGCACCTCCGGGGAGTCGCTCCACCGGATGATGTCGATCTTCTCGCCGTTCAGCTCCTCGATGATGTTGCGGATGCGCGTGCCGCGCACGCCGACGCAGGCGCCGATCGGGTCCACCTTCGGGTCGAGGCTCGTGCAGGCGACCTTCGTCTTGTAGCCCGCCTCGCGGACCAGGGCGACGATGTCGACGACGCCGTCGGCGATCTCCGGGATCTCGCGCTCGAAGAGGCGCCGGATCATGTCGGGGTGCGAGCGCGAGAGGATGATCTTCACGCGGTTGCCGATCTTCTTCACGTCCACGACGTAGCAGAGGATGCGGTCGCCGACGCGGTACGTCTCGCCGCGCACCTGCTCGTGCTTCGGGAGGTAGCCCTCGGTGCGTCCGAGGTTGACGATCACGGCGGTGCCGTCGAGGCGGTAGATCGTGCCCGTCACGAGCGCGCGCTGGAAGCGGTCGTACTCGCCGAAGATCACCTCGCGCTCGGCCTCGCGGACGATCTGTCCGAAGACCTGCTTCGCCGTCTGCGCGGCGATGCGCCCGAGGTCGACCATCTCGAGGTCCCCGTCGGGACCGATGATGCGCGTGCGCCCCGAGTCGCGGTCGATCGTGACCGCGATGCGGGCGGACTCGCCGAGCTTCTTGCGCGCGGCGGTCAGGAGAGCGTGCTCGAGAGCCTGGAAGATCGCTTCCTTCTCGATGTTGCGCTCTCGGTGGATCGCGTCCACCAGGCGAAGGAGCTCCGCGTCCTGCACGCCCGACCTCCGACCGCGAAAAAAGCGGCAGGGTAGCCCCCGCCGCGCCCAGGTGACAGTGGCTCCGGGAGGAGCCGAACTGCTGTTCTTAGCCCTCCCCCGGGCCCGACACAAGGAAACCCCCGAGGCACCCGGGCCGGGTCGGGGCCCCGCCGCTCGCGGGGCGTGCGACGCGCGTCACGTGCCCGAGGTGCCCGTCACGGGCCCGTGACGCGCCGGCCGGAGCCCGGGCGGCGCGCGCCCGAGGCGCGACGGCGCAGCGCGCGCTCCCGCCTCCGCGGGCCGCGGCGGCTCGTCACGCGCTGCGCCGCTCCGCGGTCGCCCGCGCAGGCCCGTTTGCCCCGACGACCTAACGTGCGCTTCGGCAATGCCTTGTGCGCGGAGCGCGGCGCACCTCGGCCGGCGCGGCGGGCCCGCGGTGCGCGGGGGAGACGCCGCCGCGCGGCGCGCGACGCGGCGCGCGGCCGCCGCATCCGGCGAGCGCCGGCGCCGGCGCAGGCATGGCGATTGCGCGGATCTGCGGCGCAGGAGGGAGCGTCCTCGATGTCCATGCCGCTCGGTCCGAGAGTCGCGGTCGCCATCACGATCCTGGCGGCGCTCGCCGCAGCCGCGGCGCGTGCCGACCGTCCGGCGGTGGGTCCCCCGAAGCCCGCCGTCGCTCCCCCGAGCACCTCTCCCGGCGGCGAGTCGGGCGATCCGGGCGCCGGCGGAGGCACGGAGGCGAAGGGCCAGACCGACAAGGAGAAGAACCGCAAGCGCGCCGCCGACGGACGGTTGCCCGACGACGTGTTCGAGCCGCTCGTCGAGCGCGCGGCCGACCGCGCCTTCCTGCGGCACCTCGACGCACTGCGCCGTGCCGCGCTCGCCGGGCCGCGCGCGGTCGCCACCACGGGCGCCGAGTCGGCGGCTCTCGATGCGCTCGCGCGCAGGGCCGCGAGCGACGGTCGCGAAGCCGCGGCGGCCGAGGCGGACGCGCTGCGCGGCACCCTCGCGGGCAGCGTGGCGCTCGAGATCGCCTACCAGGACGCCGCCGTCGCGGCGGGTCGCGGCGAGCGCCTCGCCCTCGAGTACCGCGCGTCCGCGCGCGGCGAGGACGCGAGCCCGGACGCGCTCTTCCTGCTCGCGCGCGCCTCGGACGCGCGCACGGCGCAGCCGCTGCTCGAGCGGGCCGTCGCGCGCGACCCCGAGCACGTCCGCGCACGCCTGCTCCTCGGGAGCCTGCACTGCGACGCCGGCCGTCCGCAGGAGGCGGTCGCACACTTCGAGGCCGCGCGCGCGCTCGCGCCGGCGCTCCCCGCCGCATGGCTCGGGACGGCGTGGGCCGCGCACGCGGCGGGGGAGGCGGCAGAGGTGGAGTCCGCGCTGCGCCGCGCCTGCGAGTGCGCGAACGACACGCTCCCCGCCGCCGACCTCGCCGCGTTCCTCGTCCACGCCCGCCGCTACGACGCCGCGGCGCAGGTCCTCGCGGGCGCGGGCGGCCGGGGCGACGCGCTCGTCCTCTTGGCCACCGGGCATCTCGAGCGCGTGCTCTCCCGCGACACCGCGGAGCTCCGCGCGCGCGACGACCGCGACCGCCAGGCCGCCGCCGACGCACCGCCCGCCGACGCAGGAGCGCCGCCACCCGCGCCCCTGCCGGCTCCGCTCGAACGCGCCCAGACGGCGTTCGTCGGAGCGGCGCAGGCGGACGCCGGGCTCACGCTCGCCGATGCCCTCGCGGCCCACGTCGCCGTGCGCCGCGGCGCGCTCGAGGAGGCGCGGACGATCCTCGCCGCCGACGTGGCGACGACCGGCACGGTGTTCGGTGCCCTCGTGGCCGCGGAACTGGAGCTCGAGTCCGGCGAACTGGCCGCTGCGACCCAGCGGCTCTCGCGCCTCGTGGACTCCGTCCCGGGCGAGATCGAGGTGCACCTGTTGTACGGCGTCGCGCTGGAGCGCTCGGGCGAGCTCCGCCCCGCCGAGCGGGCGTACCGCGAGGCCGAAGACCTCGACGCGGACGACGTGCTCGTGCTGCGCGCGCTCGGCGCCGTGGAGGCGCGGCAGAAGCGCTGGCGCGAGGCGCTCGCCCTCTTCCAGCGCGTCGCGTCGCTGACCTCCGGCGAGCGCGACGCGCTCTTCGACCTGGCGCTCGTCCAGCGCGCGGCCGACCGCGCGAAGGACGCCGCCGCGACGCTCGAGACGCTCGTCGCGACCGACCCCGCGGACGCCGCGTCGTGGCGGCTGCTCGGGCGCGTCTGCCACAGGGACCTGCGCCGCGCGAAGTCGCGGGCGATCGAGGCCTACCGCGCGTGCCTGCTCCACGGCGGCGACGACCCGGAGGTCTCCGCCTGGCTCGGCGAGCTGACCGCCACGAAGTGAGCGGACCGCGTCGCACGCGGCGGCACGACGCGCGGGGCTGAGGAGGAATCGTCCGCGCGCGCCCGGGCCGCAGTAGCGTGGGACGCATGTCGCGACGCGTGCGTCTCCAGGTGGCCCTCGACTACGTCGACAACTCGCGCGCCCTCAAGTGCGCGCGGGAGGCCGTCGCGGGAGGTGCCGACATCGTCGAGGTCGGCACGCCGCTCCTCAAGGCCGAGGGCCTCGACGCCGTGCGCCTGCTCCACCGCGAGTTCCCGCACGTGCCCGTGGTGTGCGACGCGAAGACGATGGACGCGGGCCGCGCGGAGGTCGAGATCGCCGCGAAGGCCGGCGCGTCGATCGTCACCGTGCTCGGCGTCGCGTCGGACACGACGGTGCAGGAGTGCATCGAGGCGGGGCGCAACTACGGCTGCGAGGTCTACGTGGACCTGCTCGGCCACCCGGACCCCGTCGCGCGCGCGCGCCAGGCCGAGGCGTGGGGCGCGGCGTACGTCGGCGTGCACTGCCCGATCGACGACCAGATGGCGGGCCGCGACCCGTTCGACGTGCTGCGCCGCGTGGCGTCCGCCGTCGCGATCCCCGTCGCGTGCGCGGGCGGGCTGAACAGCGAGACGGTGGTCGACGCGGTCGCGGCGGGCGCGTCGGTCGTGATCGTCGGCGGCGCCATCAACAAGGCGGAGGACGCGACCGCCGCCACGCGTGCGATCCGCGGTGCCATCGACAGCGGCGAGCGCGTCGCGACCGAGCTGTTCCGCCGCGGCGGCGAGGAGAGCCTGCGCGAGATCCTCGCGAAGGTCAGCGTCCCGAACGTAAGCGACGCGTTCCACCGCCGCCCGCCGCTGCCCGGCCTGCGGCCGATCGTGCCCGGCGCCCGCGCCGTCGGGCCCGTCCACACGGTGCGCACCGCGCCGGGCGACTGGGCGAAGCCCGTCGAGGCCATCGACCACGCGCCGCGCGGCTCGGTCGTCGTCATCGACGCCGGCGGCGTGCCGCCCGCGATCTGGGGCGAGCTCGCGACCGAGAGCGCGCTGCAGCGCGGTCTCGCGGGCGTCGTCATCCACGGCGCCATCCGCGACACGCCCGAGATCCGGCGCCTCGGCTTTCCCGCGTGGGCGACGCACGTGGTGCCGCACGCCGGCGAGCCGAAGGGCTTCGGCGAGGAGGGCGTGGCGCTGCGCATCGGCGGGTTCCTGGTCGAGCCGGGCGACTGGCTGGCGGCCGACGACGACGGCGTGGTCACGCTGCCGCGCGCGCAGGCGGTCGAGATGGCGAACCGCGCGATGGACGTGCTCGAGAAGGAGAACCGGGTGCGGCGCGAGATCGTCGACCTGGGCAAGACCCTGGCCGACGTGATCGAGCTGTACAAGTGGGAGAAGCGGTGACGGGCACGACGGCTGCGTAGCAGCCGTCGTGCCCGTCACCGCTTCTCGTGCTAGTGGGGGTGTTCTCGGTCGCGGCACCTGACATCGGTTGAGTCGGACGTCGTTGGTCGCGACCTGCGAGCACCCCATGTCCGGCGTCACGCCGCGTGCTCCGCACGCGTCGCGCCGCCGGAGGAAGCGACGGGTGCCGCCGGAGGAAGCGACGGGTGGGTGGTATGACGCGGCGTCGAACTCGGGGACGCTGCGGGTGACGGTCGGCGCCGTTGCTGCGCGTATGATAGCGCGTTGCGTTATGATCGTGATGCGTTATCATGGCGCCCGTGATCCGGGGCTTCCGATGTTCCGATACGGCACGCGTCTTCCGGCGTGAGAGGGTGCGGGCGTTCCCGCCCGAGATCCAACAGCGCGCGTACCGGAAGCTCGTCCTCCTCGCGTCAGCGACGCGGATCGACGACCTGCGGGCGCCGCCGGGGAACCGGCTCGAGGCGCTACATGGTGATCGAGCGGGACAGCACAGCATCCGGATCAACGGTCAGTGGCGGGTCTGCTTCGTCTGGCGCGACGGCGGAGCGGAACAGGTCGAGATCGTGGACTACCACGCATAGGCATCAGGAGGCGGAGACATGGCGAAGCGACTCGCACCCGTGCACCCCGGCGAGATCCTCCAAGAGGAGTTCATGGAGCCGCTCGGGCTGACCCAGTATCGCGTCGCCAAGGCGGCGTGCGTGCCCGCGCGCCGGATCAACGAGATCGTCCACCGGAAGCGCGCGGTGTCAGCGGACACCGCGCTCAGGCTTGCACGCCTGTTCGGGACCACGGCCGAGTTCTGGATGAACCTGCAGGCACTCTACGACCTCGAGTGCGCGCGCGACGAAGTCGGCGCCGAGATCGAGGAGGCCGTCGCACCGCTGGGGACGTAGCCGTGGCGCGCACGGATACGATCGAGTCTCGTCGCCGACCGGACTCGGACGTGCGTCGCGACGTCGTCGACGTGCGGAATCACGGCTGACCTGTGTTCGATCTGATCGCCGACTACGAACGCCCGCGCGCCGAGGTGTCGGGTCGTGCGGACCGCGCCGGCCACTCGTCGGTCTCACCTGACGCGTCCCCGCGCCACGCCGAACTACGCGGGCGGCGCGGCGCCGAGTTGTAGCCTCGGCGCCGGACCCCGGAGGACGGCGGACGTGCGGATCGTGCTGAACGGCGAGGAGCGCGAGGTGGCGGACGGGACGACCGTCGACGCGCTGCTCGCGGCGCTCGACGTGCCGCGGCGCTTCGTCGCCGTGGAGCGCAACCGCGAGATCGTGCCGCGCGCGCGGCACGCCGAGACCGTGCTCGCCCCGGGCGACCGCGTCGAGATCGTGACGATGGTGGGAGGCGGGTGATGGCGGCTGCGAACGCTGGCGACGTCCTGCGCGTGGGTGCGCACGAGTTCCGCTCGCGCCTCGTGCTCGGCACGGGCAAGTACGCGGACTTCGACGTGATGGACGCGGCGCTGGCCGCGTCGGGCACCGAGCTCGTCACCGTGGCGATCCGGCGCGTGGACCTCTCGGGCGCCGGACCGAACCTGCTCGAGCGCCTCGCGGGGCGGCGCATCCTGCCGAACACCGCCGGCTGCTTCGACGCGGAGCAGGCGGTGCGCACGTCGCGGCTCGCGCGCGAGATCCTCGACACCGAGCTCGTGAAGCTCGAGGTGCTCTACGACCAGGCGTCGCTCTACCCGGAGCCGCTCGAGACGCTCGCGGCGCTCGACACGCTGGTCGCCGAGGGCTTCACGGTGATGGTGTACTGCGGCGACGACCCCGTGCTCGCGAAGCGCTACGAGGAGCGCGGCGCCGCGGCGGTCATGCCGCTCGGGTCCGCGATCGGCTCGGGGCTCGGCATCCTGAACCCGCTGCACATCGAGCGCATCGTCGCGCGCGCGCAGGTTCCCGTGTTCGTGGACGCCGGACTCGGCGTGCCGTCGGACGTCGCGCAGGCGATGGAGCTCGGCGCCGCGGGCGTGATCGTCAACACCGCGGTCGCGCGCGCGCAGGACCCCGTCGCGATGGCGCACGGCATGCGCCTCGCGTGCGAGGCCGGGCGCGCCGGATACCTCGCCGGGCGCGCGCCGGAGCGGCCCGAGGGCGCGCCGTCCTCGCCCGTCGAAGGCGTGGTCCGGTAGCCCCGCGCGTGGACGCGTCGGCGGTCCCCTACGCCGTCGCCGCGGCCGGCACCGCGCTCGCCCTCGTGTGTGCGCTCACGGAGCGTCGCGGCGGCGCCGCGCTCGGACGGACGCCGGAGGGCGGGCGCCCCGACACGACGCTCGCGCTGCTGCCCGCCGTGCCGGCGTGGCTGCTCTCCGAAGCGATCGGAGTGGCGCTCGGCGGAGTGGGCGCGGCGGGCGTCGTCGCCGTGACGTGCGGGCACGTGGCCGTCGTCGTCCCGCTCGTCCCGTGGCTCCTGCGACGCTCGCCCGCGGCGCCCGCTGCGCTCGCGCGTCGGCTCGCGTGCGGCGTCGGGGGCGGACTCGCCGCGTACGGTCTCGCGGGCCTCGTCGGGCTCGTCGTGACCTGGGGCTATGCGCAGGCCGGCGCCCCGGTGCCCGAGCAGAACGTGGTCGAGGTGCTGCGCGAGGCGCCCGCGTTGTCGCTCGGCGCGCTCATCGGCTCGGCCGCAGTGCTCGCGCCCTGCGCCGAGGAAGTGCTCTTCCGCGGGCTCCTCCTGAACGCGCTCGCGCAGCGCATGCCGCGGCACGTGGCACTCCTCGCGCAGGCGCTGCTGTTCGGGTTCATCCACTTCGCGGCGGTGCCGTCGATGTGGCCGCTCGCGCTGCCGCTCGCCGTCGTCGGCTGGTGCGCCGGCTGGCTCTACCTGCGCACCGGCTCGCTCCTTGCCGCGGTCGTGCTCCATGCGACGTTCAACGGCCTGCAGATCGCGCTGCTCTTCCTCACGGGCGGCGCCGGCGGCTGACGCCGAGTCCGTACGCGGCGCCCGTACGCGGCGCCCGTACGCGGTGGGCCCCGCGCTCACGTCGTCCGCGTGCGGGCGGAGGGGCGCGGGTACAACTGCCGCGCGATGGCCGCGCCGATCACCGTCCGGCTGCTCGACCTCTTCCGCATCGGACTCGGACCGTCGTCGTCGCACACGGTCGGGCCCATGCGCGCCGCCGACCGCTTCCGTGCGCACTGTCTCGAGCGCGGGATCGTGCCCGAGCGCGTGACCGTGGACCTCAAGGGCTCGCTGAGCGCGACGGGACGCGGCCACGGCACCGACGTCGCCGTGCTCGCAGGCCTCCACGGCTGGCACCCCGACACCTGCGACGTCGACGCCGTGCACGCGCTGCCCGTCACCCTCGCCGCCGACCCGCGCGTGCCGTGGGGCGACGGCACCACGCTGGTGCGTCCCGAGGCGGTGCGCCTCGTGCCGTACGCCGAGTACCGCGACGAGGAGCTGCCGCACGCGAACACGATGGTCTGCCGCGCGTGGCAGGGCGACGCCGTGCTGCACGAGGAGACGTGGTGCTCGGTCGGCGGCGGCTTCGTGCGCCAGGCCGCGGACATCGGCAACGACTTCTCGCTGCCGCCGCCCTCGCCGCCGCGGCACCCGTTCCACGACGCGACGAGCCTCGTCGCGCGCGCGAAGGAGATCGGCGCGCGCGCGCTCGGCGAGGTCGTCCTCGCGAACGAGCGCGGCTGGCAGGCGCACGAAGGCGAGGTCGAGGAGGGTCTCGACCGCGTGTTCGCCGCGTTCCGCGAGTGCGTGCAGCGCGGACTCACGCGCCGCGGCGAGCTGCCTGGCGGCCTGCGCGTGCAGCGCCGCGCGGCGGAGATGGCGGCGCGCGTGGCGGCGGGGCGCGTGGAGCCGGCGTACGCGCACATCGCGCGCGCGCAGGCCTACGCGTTCGCGGTGAACGAGGAGAACGCCGCGGGCGGACGCGTCGTGACGGCGCCGACCAACGGCGCCGCGGGCATCGTGCCGGCGATCCTCGTCGAGGCCGCCGAGCGGCTCTCGCTCTCGCGCGAGCGCGTGCACTCCGCGATCGCGACGGCGGGCGCGGTCGGCATGCTCGTGAAGACGCACGCGAGCATCTCGGGCGCGGAGGTCGGCTGCCAGGGCGAGGTCGGCACCGCCACGGCGATGGGCGCGGCGGCGCTGTGCGAGCTGCTCGGCGGCGACGTCAACCAGGTCGAGATCGCGGCGGAGATCGCGATCGAGCACAACCTGGGACTCACGTGCGACCCTATCAAGGGACTCGTGCAGGCGCCGTGCATCGAGCGCAACGCGATGGGCGTCGCGAAGGCGTGGAGCGCCGCGCAGCTCGCGCTCCACTCCGTCGTCTCGAACGTGGTCTCGCTCGACCGCGTCATCCGCGTGATGAAGCGGACGGGCGACGACATGCGCCGCGAGTACAAGGAGACGAGCGAGGGCGGCCTCGCCGTCAGCCTGCCCGAGTGCTGAGCCGCGCCGGCCCGGCGGCTCAGGTGCGCGCGCGCCGGCCGTAGTAGCGGCCGAACGGGCTGTCCATGAACGCCTCGTACGAGACGTCCTCCATGCGCACGAGCCCGCGCTGCGGCAGCGCGCCGTCGAGCAGCAGGTGCAGCACGCCGCACACGCCCGCCGCCGTCGCGATCTCGATGCCCGTGAAGAAGCGCTTGCCGATGTACTGGCCGTCGACCTTGCGCCAGAACGTGCGCTCCTCGTAGCGCCCCGCGACGTTGCCGAGCGCGCGCACGCTGACGAGCACGAAGTCGTCGCGCGTGGCGGGGATCGAGCGCTGGAAGATCTCCACGAGCGCCTTCGGCGCGTCGCGGAAGCGCAGGTCGTCCATCAGGAAGCGGATCAGCTCGAGGTGGCCGGGGTAGCGGATCGTCTTGTAGTCGAGCCGCTCGATGCGCCCCTCGTACGTGTGGCAGAGCGTGCCGACGCCGCCCGAGGTCGTGAACGCCTCGTACGTGACGCCGTCGATGACGACCTCCTCCTTGCCCTCGAGCGGCGGGACGGTCGTCAGCTTGCCGTCGCGCAGCACCTCGCACGCGTGGATGTACTCGTTGACGAGGCCCTCGGTGGACCACGTGAGGTTGTACTTCAGGCGGTTGTTGGGCTGGTCGGGCAGCGCGCCGACGCGCAGCGTGAGCGCGTGCACCTCGTCGAACTGCCGCACGATGTGCACGCCCGCGATGCTGATGAAGCCGGGCGCGACGCCGCATTGCGGCGCGAACGCGGTCTCGGCGTCCTCGGCCAGCTCCTTGACGCGGCGCGTGACGGCCACGTCCTCCGTCAGGTCGAGGTAGTGCACGCGCGCCGACCCCGCGACCTGCGCGATCTGCACGTTCGCGGAGAACGGGGCCGCCGAGACGACCGCCGAGACGCCGTCCATCGCGCGGCGCAGCGCGTCCTCGTTCAGCACGGGCAGCTCGAACGCCTCGCCGCGCGGCACGGCGGCGGCCGCTTCGCGCGCGGCCTCCGGGCGGGCGTCCGCGAGACGCACCGTGTACTCGCTCTCCGCCGAGAGCATGTGGGCGACGGTCCGGCCGACCCGTCCGGCGCCGATCACGAGCACCTTGCGCATGTGCAGAGGATAGGCCGTCGCTCCGGGGGCGGGGAGCGGTTCCCAGGCAGGCCGCGGACGTCGCGCAGCGTTTCGCGCCGCACGCCCGCGACGCTACGTTCTCGCGCATGCCGAAGTCGATGTGGACGCTCGTCCCGAAGATCCGCGCGGAGCACGCGGAGGACCACCGCCGCTTCCTCGAGGAGCGCGCGGCGCTCGTGCGCGAGTTCGAGTCGATCGGCCGGTTCGCGCGCATCTTCTCGCCCGCGAAGGACCGCCGCGGCCGCGCGCTGAAGGCCGAGATCGCGACGCTCGACGCGCGCATCGCCGCGTGCGTCGGGAACATCGGCTACGAGCTCGACCCGCCGCTCATCGGCATCGACGAGAAGGCGACGAGCTGGTACCGCGCGCACCTTATGGAGGACCCGGACGCGTGGCCGCTCCCGCCCGAGGAGATGATCGCGGAGATGCGCGGGACGCCCGTCTGGCACCTCGCGAACCACCCGGAGCTGCAGCACCTCGACATCGGCTGGCCGAAGGGCGGCTACCCGGTGCCTGCCAACCCGCTGATCTCGATCGAACTCGGCATGGCGCTCGCCCAGCCGCTCTCCGCCGAGCGCGCGGTGGAGCTCGGAGAGCGCCTGCGCGAGGAGGTGCTCGCAGCCGTCTGCGCCCGCTATCCCGTGCTCTCGCGCGACCGGCCGCAGGAGCTCTTCGCAGCGCTCCAGACCGGGCGCCTGCCGCGCGGTGCCACCGGCGTCGTGAGCGAGGAGGACCGCGAGTCCGCGATGCACGGCCTCACCGCCGCGCAGTGGCTCCTGTTCTGGGGCGGGCACGGCTACGCGTTCGACACGGCCGAGGCCCCGAGAGCGGGCTGAGGGTAGGCGGGGCGGCGCGCGGTCGCGCGTAGACTCGGCGGCGATGGCCGCCGTCGACCACCGCCGCGAGTACGACCTCGCCGCCGAGGCGGCCGCGCGCCTCGAGCAGCACGGCTTCGGCGACGCCGTCGCGGCCGTGCAGACGGGCTCCGGACTCGGCGCTCCGCCGCTCGACGGCGCCGTGCGTCTGCCGTGGACCGAGATCCCGGGCTTCCCGCGCGCGACCGCGCCCGGCCACAGCGGGGCGCTCGTGTTCGGCCGGCAGGGCGGAGTGCCCGTCCTCTACCTCGAAGGGCGTCTGCACGGCTACGAGGGGCACGAGCTCGCGGAGGTCGTGCGGCCCGTGCGCGCGGTCGGGCTGCTCGGCGTGCGCCACCTGATCCTCACGAACGCCTCCGGCGGCGTCCGCGAGGGACTCGCCCCCGGGACCGTCGTGCGCGTCGCGGACCACGTCAATCTGATGGGCGCCGACCCGCTGCGCGGCATCCACGACCCGCGCTTCGGCGAGCGCTTCCCCGTGACCGCCGGACGCAGCCACGACGCGGAGCTCGGGCGCGTGGCCGAAGAGGTCGCGCGCGCGGCGGGCGTGCGGCTCGTGCACGGCGTGTACGGCGGGCTGCACGGTCCGTCGTTCGAGACGCCCGCCGAGGTGCGGCGCCTGCGGCTCTTCGGCATCGACGTCGTGGGCATGTCCACCGTGCCCGAGATCCTCGCCGCGACGCAGCTCCGGCTGCGCACGCTCGTGCTCGCGCTGGTCGTCAACCCGGCGGGGCAGGTGGCCGACGGCGCGACGGCCGAGAGCGAGGTCGTGGACGTGGCCGGGCGCGAGTCCCACGGGCTCGCGCGCGTCGTGGCCGGGGTCATCGCGCACATCGGCGCCGGCGTGCGCACGGAGGCGGGACGATGAGATCGATGCGCGACGTCCTCGTGGTCGGCGGCGGGATCGTCGGGACGGCGATCGCGGAGCGGCTCGCGCGCGACGGGCTCTCGGTGACGCTCGCCGAGCGCGGCGTGATCGGACGCGAGGCGTCGTGGGCGGCGGCCGGCCTGCTCACGCCCGTGCATCCGTGGAACCACCCGGAGCCGCTCCTGCGACTCGAGGCGGAGAGCCTCGCGCTCTGGCCCGCGCTCGTCGAGCGCGTGCGTACCGCCGTCGGCATGGACCTGCAGCTCCGACCCACGGGCCTGCTGATGCCGATCGCGGGCGACACCGACGCCGCGCTCGCCGCCGAGCGCGTCGCGTGGAAGCACGCGCAGGGCGCCGAGGCCGCCGTGCTCGACGCCGCAGCGGCAGCCGAGGCGGAGCCCGTGCTGGGCGCACGCGCGCGCGGCGCGCTGTGGCTGCCCGGACTCTGCCAGGTGCGCAACCACCGCGTCGCGCCGGGACTCGCCGCCGCCGCGGGCTGCGCGGGGGCGGAGATCCTCGAAGGCACGGCGGTGCTGCGGCTCATCTACCAGGGCGGACGCGTCGCCGGGGCGCGCACGACCGCCGGCGACGTGCGCGCGCGGCACACGGTGCTCGCGGCGGGCGCGTGGTCCGGCGCGCTGCTCGGCGAGGGCGCGCCGCACGCCGCGCACACGGTGCCCGCGCGCGGTCAGATCCTGCTGCTGCGCACGCGCCCGGGCACGCTGCGCCACATGCTGCTCGACGCCGACGGCGCGTACCTCGTGCCGCGCGCCGACGGACGCATCCTCGCCGGCAGCACGCTCGAGTACGTCGGCTTCGACCGCAGCGTGACGCTCGCCGGCACGCGGCGCATCGCCGACGCCGTCGTCGCGCTCGCGCCCGGACTCGCCGACGCCGAGGTCGAGGGCTCGTGGGCGGGGCTCCGCCCCGACACGCCCGACCACCTGCCCGTGCTCGGCGAGATCGAGCCGGGCCTCTTCGCCGCGACGGGCCACTTCCGCAGCGGGATCATGCTCGCGCCCGTGACCGCGGAGATCGTCCGCGACCTCGTCCGCGGCGAGCCGTCGCGCGACCTCGCGCCGTTCGACCCGCACCGGCGCGCGTGACTCGTCCGGCGTAGCGCGCCGAAGGGGGCGTGCCCGTCAGACGCGGACGCCGGTGATCGTCGCCTCGACGGCGAGCCGGCCGTCGAGCCAGCCTTGCGCGTCGTAGACGGCGCGGCGCGGGCGGATCTCCTTGCACGCGGCGACGAGCACGAGGCGCTGCCCGGGCGTCACCGAGATGCGGAACTTGCACGCGTCGATGCCGCCGAAGCCGACGAACCCGAGGTCCGGCAGCGCCTCGAGCGTCGCGACGCTCACGAGCTGCGCGAGCGCCTCGAGCATCACGACGCCGGGGAGGAGCGGGCGGCCGGGGATGTGGCCGCGCACCCAGAACTCGTCGTCGCGCACGTCCTTCCAGCCCACGACCGCCTGCGTCGCGCGGTCGAGGTACGAGATCCCGTCGAGCTGCTCCATCTCGAAGCGCTGCGGGATGAGCTCGCGGATGCGCTCCTTCCCGATGACGGGCACCCCCACGTTCCAGAGCTCGACGGGGACGACGGGGGCGGCTGGCATGGGCGGGATCGTAGCGATGGCGCGGGCCGCGGGAAATACCGCTGCTCCGTCGCAGCGTGAGGACAATCCGCGGTCCCTGCGCCGCACCCTGCCGTGAGCACCCCTCCCGAGCCCGACCTCCGCGCCCTCCTCGAGCAGGAGGACCGGCACGACAACGTGCTCCGGCGGCGCCTCGCGTTCCTCTCGCTGGTCGTGCCGCCGGCGCTCGCGATCGTGCTCCTCGCGCTCGCCGCCGTGTTCCGCGGACCGGCCTTCGCGGGCACGCTCGTCGGGCAGGCGGTGCTCATCTTCACGGTGCTCGGGAAGTTCGCGATCCTGCAGAGCGCCGTCGTCAGCCACGGCCTGAACGAGTGGGAGCTGGCGTCGCTCGTGGCGTACATGGACATCTCGGTCGCCACCGTGCTCGTCTACAACCTGCCGCGCCTCTACCGCCTGAAGCGCATCGGCCCGACGCTCGAGGACCTCGCCGAGCACGGCCTCTACATGCTCGAGCGCCAGCGCTGGCTCGGGCGCGTCACGTTCGTCGGCGTCGTCGCGTTCGTGATGTTCCCGCTCACGGGCACGGGAGCGATCGGCGGCAGCATCTTCGGCCGCCTGCTGGGCCTCTCGCCGCGGCGCACGCTCGTCGCGATCGCGATGGGGGCGCTGATCGGCTCCTTCGGGATGGCCGCGTTCGCGGACGCCGTCAACCGCTTCTTCACACCGGAGCTGCGCGCGTCGTGGGAGTTCCGCATCACGGGCGCCGCCGTGCTGGGACTCATGATCTTCGCCGTGTGGCACCGCGGCCGCCGCATCACGCGCGAGCTCCGCGCCCGCCGCGCAGCCCGCAACCCGACGAACGGTGTCGGACACCGTCCGTAGCGGGTGTCGCGCGATGCGGGTCGCCCGTCGGCGGCGGCGGGGCGATCAGCGGTTCCAGTCGAGGAGGCGCGTGAAGCGGCCGCCGGCACTCGCGTGCGGGCGGATCTTGGTCGCGAGCAGCAGCGAGGGCGATCGCAGCGCGCTGCCTCCCACGAGCACGAGCGACTGGGCTTCGCCGGAGTCCACGGTGACATCGGGCAGCAGGTCCAGGGTCTGCGCGAAGGTGCCGTCCGGCTGACCGAGGAACAGCCGCAGCGACGACACGCGGCTCTGGCCGAACACGGCGCCGGCGCTCGCGAAGACGATGTCCTTGCGACCGTCGAGGTCCATGTCGGCGACTGCGATCGCACCGCAGCGGAAGTCCTCGTCGCCGACGCCGGGCAGGGCGGGCAACACGTCTGCGGTGACGTCGACGAAGCCTTCGTCCGCGCCGCGGTTCTCGAGGATGCGGAGCGCGTGTGCGGCGTGCGCGGGCGTGGGAGCGGACGCGGCAAGGAAGCCGACCTCGAGCTCGTACGTGCCCGTCTGGTCGCCCGCGAACGCCTGGACCTGGACCGTGTAGGTGCCCGAAACCACCGGGATGTCGACGCGCGATGCCTTCCCGAGTCCGTCGTCGTCGCGGCCCGCGAGCGCGGAGCCGGAGTTCGGTCCGAACACCGACACGACGCTGTCGGGCAGCGTGCCGAGCCGCGTGCGCACGACGAGCCGACCCGTCGAGGGGACGCTGACGTCGTAGGTGTCCGTGCCGCCGGCCGCGTCGATCTCGGCTGCGTTGCCTGCGCCCGTGAACGTCGTCGCGAGCGGCGTCAGCGACGTCGCGCGGAAGCCGTCGAGCGACGCGTCGAGCCCGAGCACCAGGTCGGGCCGCGCGTCGCCGACGACGTTCACGGCGAGGACGCGGTCCGCCTGCCACCACTCGTCGCGGCCGCCCGCGGGCATCCAGTCGTCCGTCGTGTCGGCGAAGTGACCGCTCCCGTCGTTCAGGAGCACGCGCGTCGCGACGAGCGGCGGCGCGCTGGAGTACGCGACCACGTCGCCGCCGAAGCGCCGGTCGAGCTGCTCCTTCCGTCCCGCGACGCTCACCGTCGTCGGGTCGTTCCACGCGAGCACGAGGTCCAGGTCGTCGTCGCCGTCGATGTCGACGAGCGCGATGTCGCCCGCGTGCAGGCCGGGGGCGTCCGTCCCGCGGAACCCGGTCGTGCTGCCGCCCACCGAGAAGGGGAGCGCGAGCGGCACGTAGGCGAAGTCCCCCTCCGCGTCGAGGCGGTTGTCGATCACGGTGGTCGCGGAGAGGTAGGCGTAGACCTCGTACGGCGGCTCGACGAACGCCGCGGCGTCGGCCGCGGAGATGGACGGCGGCGACGTGTCGAAGTCGATGTCGCCGATGTCGAGGTGGACGCGCCGGATCTCGAACTCGTCGCGCGCCACGACGATGTCGTCGTCCCCGTCGCCGTCCACGTCGCCGATCGCGATCGCGCTGCGACCCGAGAGGTCGATGATCGGCCGCCCGAAGAGCTCGTGCTCGACGTCTCCCTCGTCGACGGCGACGACGGGCGGCCGGCGGTCGAACGGCAGCGGCTGGATGTCGGGGTCGAGCACGAAGCGCCCCGCGACGTTCGAGAGCACGCGCACGCCGGCGGCGTTGTAGTTCGTCCCGTACAGAGTGCCGGCGGTCCCGCCGTCGATTCCGGTGTCGGCAAATCCGCCGAGCACCAGCTCCTCGCCGCCGCTGCCGTCGAGATCGCCGAGCGCCAGCGCGCTCGCGTTCCAGTCGTCCGTGTCGAACGGGAAGTCGGCGGCGAACGCGGCCGGCAGCTTCGAGCTCGTCGTGTCGGCGAATGCCGACGAGAGCGACGTGCGAAGCACGCGCGTGAACGCATCGCGTGTGCCGTGGCGTGCGAACCCGTACGCCGAGGCGTGCAGCGGACTCGCGATCACGAGCGACTCGCGGTCGCCGCTGCCGTCGAGGTCGCCGAGGGCGACGCGCGCGGCGGACCAGTCGTCGGCCGCCGTCGCTGCGGGCAGGCGTCCGCCGTCGCCTTCGCCGAAGCCCCGCTTCGGCACGTGCACCGAGAACGGCGCGGTCGCGGTGCGTCCGAACTCGTCCGTCACGTGGAACACGTAGTCCCCCGGGGGCAGAGCCGGTGTGCGGACGCGCAGCCGTGCCACGTTCTCGACGGCGAGGATCTCGACCGGCGCGGACGAGAGGTCCACGGACACGACGCCGCCGAGTCCTCCGCCCTCGAGCAGGAGCACAACGCCGCCGAGCGTCGACACGGTGCGCACGGTCTGTCCCGACTCGTTCTTCACGTCCGCGATCGACGGCGGCGGCACGAGCTCGAAGACGCCGGCGCGCTCGTGCGCCTGCCCGTCCGGGTTCTGCACGGTGACGCCGCGGACGCCCGCGGCGACGTCCGGCACGAAGATGTCGATCCACGTGCCGTCGGAGGCGACCGCGTCGACCGTAGCCGGGGCCGAGCCGACGGTGACGCGCGGCTGCGCTTCGTCCGATTCGAAGAACCCGCTGCCGTCGATCCGGACGAGCGACCCGGCGGCGACGCGCCGCGGTGCGGCGGGTGCCGCGATGCGCGGCTCGTCCGTCGCGAGCGCGCCCTTCTTCCCCGGGCGTGTGGGTGGCGTCACGCGGATCTGGACCGAGTAGAGAGCCGACGCCGCCTCGGACCGGAACGTCACCGAGTACTCGCCCGCGCCGCCGAATAGCGGATACCCGGACACCGTCAGCTTCGTCTTCTTGACGACCGCCGCCTCCGCGAGCCCCTGGATGTTCCGGCCGTTCGGCTGCGTCGATCCCACGATCGCGACCGTGGCGTCGGCGCGCGCCGCACGCGCGCGGATGTCGACGCGTGCGCCGTCGATCGCCTGGAAGCGCTGCACCGATGCGGGCGAGTTCGCTCCCGCCGAGAGCTTCTTCGCCTTCAGCGGCGGGGCCGCACCGAGCTTGAACGTGATCGAGTACGGGCCCGTGACGTCGTTCGCCTGGCGCACCGTGACCGCCCACACGCCGCTCGCGTCCACGGCGAGCTTCCTGAACGACACCTTGCGGCCGCCCTGCGCGACGCGCAGCGCCGGTGTCCGCTCGACGCCGTCCGGCCCCGTGACCGACACCTCCACCGACATGCCCTTCGCTGCGGCGACGGCGACGTCGAGCGTCTCGCCCGCGATCAGTTCCGAGACGTAGGTGTCGACGTCCGGCAGACCGTCCGGGTCTGCGAGCACGGTCGAGTAGCGCGTGTTGCCGAACCCGGGCCCGAGGGGCTCGTCGAGTGCGAGCGCGTCGGCCGCGACGGCGCACGCGGCCGCCGCCGCCAGGGCGGCCAGGATCGTGTTGCGCATGGAGTCCCCTCGCTACGTACCGCTGCGCGCGTCCCCGGCGCGCGAACACGTGGCAGCGTAGCACCCCGCCCCGTCGGCGCGGGTCGCCCGATCCTGTCCCGCGATCGTCGCCCCGCGCTCGCAGCGGTCGATACGCGGATCCCGCACGAGCGCGGCACGGGCGGGGCGGCTATGCTCCGTGGCGCGGCGGGCGGAACCGCTGCGGGGAGGTCGAGAATGCGCTGCCGTAGCCGGATACGTGGTCGTGCCGTCGTTGCCGCACTCGCGGCGACCGGGTTGGTCCTGCTCGCTGCGCTCGCGATCTCCGAGCACGCCGGCGCGTCCGATGCTGCACGGCGCGTGCCTCGGGGCACGCACATCGGCGTCGCGACCTCGGACTTCGTCGTGCTGCGCCTCGTGGACGAGGAGTCGAGCCCGCGCTTCGTGCGTCTCGCGAGCAACGGGACGCTCGGGACGTCGGAGTTCGTCGTGCCGAGCGGGCAGGCGCTCGTCGTCACGGGACTCGACAGCGTCGGCGAGTTCAAGGACACCAACACGCAGACGGTCGTGCGGTTCTGGATCGAGAGCGCGGACGGAGCGACCCGCAACATCGTGGCGACGCAGCGTCTCGACACGCCGCAGACGCTGAACTCCAGCAACGGCAAGGGATACACGGGCGGTGCGACGCAGACGTACACGACGGGCTTCGTGCTCGGCGCAGGCACGAAGCTGCGCATCGATGCCGCCAATGCCGTCACGTCCGACGTCGCGTACAGCACGGCGGCGTTCTGGAACTCGACGACCCCGCACGACTTCGACGTGACCGTCCGCGGCTATCTGACGGCGGCCGAGTAGCGCCGGCCGTCGAGACGCCGGCCGCCTGCCGGCACGCGGCGCAGCCGGGCCCGCCATGGACGACGTCCGTCGCGAGCGGTGTACGACACCGTTCGTGGCCAGTCGTCCGGCCTCAGGCGCTACCATGCGCCCATGCGTGCCATGCGACTGCTGCTCCCGACGGCCCTCGTGCTCGCGTTCGCGGGTGCGCTCCTGCCGCGCCTCGCGACGGCGGGGACGGAGCCGATCGAGCCGCCCACGCCGATGGTCATCGGCGCGAACGACGAGGAGGTCGCCGCGATCACCGAGAGGGTCGAGCGCGCGAAGGCGGAGAAGGACGACACGCTGCTCGTCTCGGCGCTCAGGGACATGAACGAGCGGCGGCACGCGGCGTTCGTGCCGATCATCCGCGAGGCGCTCGCGAGCAAGAACCTCGAGGTGCAGGCGCGCGCGTGCAGCGCGGCCGCCTCGAACGAGATGTACGACGACGCGAAGACGGTGCGCAAGGTGCTCGCGGCCGGGCGCAAGCGGCAGAAGGGCAAGGGCGGACGCACCGAGGGGACGCTCGTCGTCACGTGCGCGCTCGACTACCTCGGACGCGCCGCGGTCGAGGGTGACGAAGAGCTCGCCGTCGAGGTGGCGAAGGAGATCTTCGACCAGGAGACGCGCGTCAAGTCCGAGCAGAGTCCCGAGCTCCTGCGCGTCGTGCTGCTCTATCTCGGCAAGGTGAAGGCGGACAAGTCGGTGCCGTTCCTCGTGGAGCTGGTGAAGGAGCCCGCGCCCGTCGACCCGAACGACCCGAACAACCCGCCCGCGTCGTACTGGGAGGCGCGCTTCAAGCTCTGGCAGGCGTACGAGAGCTGGGCCCGCTGGGCGCTCAAGGAGATCACCGGGCAGGAGTTCCGCACGCACCGCGAGTGGGCGGCGTGGCTGAACGAGAACAAGAAGAAGTACCGGTAGCGCCGCGACGTCACGCCGCGCTGCAACGCGCGCCCGAACTCACTCCCAGAACGCCTCGAGCTCCTTCAGGCGCTCGTCGAAGTGCAGGACGACGTCGCTCCAGTCCACCTGCATGACGCGGTAGTCGGGCGGGCCGACGACGTTCGCGGGGCGCCGCACCGACGCGCGCACCGGGATCTGCGCGCCGTCGCCGTGCGCGAGCAGCTCCTCGACGCGCTCCGTCAGCAGGAAGTCGACGAGCCGCTTCCCGAGGTCGGGACGCGGACCGCCGTGCACCAGCGCCACGGTGTTCGGGATGAGCAGCGTGCCGGGCTCGCCCTCGCCCTGGTCGGGGAAGACGCGCGCGACGGGGCGGCCCTCGGCGCGCACCTTCTCGTAGTCGTCGGTGTCGGTGAAGCCGAACGCCGACTGCCCGCGCGCGACCATCTCGGCGAGCCGCGCGTTGCCGCCGGGGAAGATCGCGCCGTTGTCGAAGAGCCCGCGGAACCAGGTGCGCGCGCCCTCCGCGCCGAGCACGCTGTAGAGCGCGCAGGCGTGCGTCAGCGTGGTGCCCGTGAGCGGCCGGACGAACGACGTGCGCGTGCGCCACTCGGGGTCGACGAGGTCCTTCATCGACTTCGGGCGCCGGTCCTCGGGCACGAGCTCCGTGTTCACGATCAGGATGCGCGCGCGCGCCGCGATGCCCGTCCAGCGCCGCTCGGGATCGCGGAAGTACGCGGGGATGTCGGCCGCCGACGGCGAGTCGTACGGCTCGAGCACGCCCTCCTTCGCGAGGCGGATCGTGTGCAGGATCTCGTTGTTCCAGAACACGTCCGCGCGCGGGCGGGCGCGCTCCTCGCGCAGCCGCTGCACGAGCCCGACGGTCTTGTTCGCCTCGGTGTCGAACTCGCGGTGGACGTGGATCCCGGTCTCCGCCTCGAACGCGTCGAGGACGGGGATCGCGTGGACGTCGTCCACGGCGCAGTAGACGGTCACCCCCTCCTGGCGCGGCCACACGAAGATCGCGGCGACGAGCGCGGCGGCGGCGAGCGCCGACAGCGCGAGGAACACGGCGGGCTTCATCGCTCCTCCTTCGCGGGACGCTCGTCGCCGCGGACGCGGTACGCGTCGGCGGACAGGCCGAGGTCGGTGACCTTGCGGTGCATGTTGGGTCGCGTGATGCCGGCGATCTCCGCGGCGCGGCTCACGTTGCCGCCCGTCAGGCGCAGCAGCTCGTCGGCGTAGAGCAGCTCCGTCAGGCGCACGACCTCGCGCAGTCCGAGGTCGCCCGTCTGCGTCTCGGGCGGCGCCGGGAGACCGCGCTCGGCGACGCGCTCGCGCAGGTACGCGGCGAGTCCCCGCGGGGGCGTCTCGACACGCGCCGCAGCGCGCGGCGCCACGGCGGAGGGCGGCACTGGCAGCGGCGGCTCGTCGGCCGCCGGAGCGACGTCGCGGATCGTCGGCGGACGCGTCGGCGCGCCGTCGGTGCGCAGCGCCTTCGCGACCGCGGTGCGGATCTCGTCCACGCGGAACGGCTTCGTGACGTAGTCGCTCGCGCCCTGCTTCATCGCCTGGAGCGCGTTCTCGACCGAGCCGTACGCGGTCATGAGGATCACGGGCAGCCGCGGCAGCGTCGCGCGCAGCGCGCGCATGAGCGCGACGCCGTCCATGCCGGGCATGCGCACGTCCACGAGCGCGACGTCGGGCGCGCGCGCGTGCGCCGTCGCGATGGCCGCGGGACCGTCCGGCGCCTCGACGACGTCGTAGCCCTCGCGGCGCAGCGTCTTGCACAGGAAGTAGCGCATGCTCTCCTCGTCGTCGACGACGAGCACGGTGCGGGCGTCCTGTGTCATGCAGCACCTCCTCCGGCCGCGGCGGCCGCGGCCTCCTGCCGGCGCGGCAGCGCGATGCGGAACGTCGCGCCGTGCCCCGGCTCGCTCTCGATCTCGATGCGTCCGCCGTGCGCGCGGACGATGCCGTAGCTGACGGAGAGCCCGAGGCCCGTGCCCTCGGGTCCGCGCGTCGTGAAGAACGGCTCGAAGAGCCGCTCGCGGATGTCGGCGGGGATGCCGACGCCGGTGTCGCTCACGCAGAGCTCGACGCTCTCGGGCGTGCCCGTGACGGCGAGTGAGAGCTCGCCGCCGCGCTCGCGCATCGCGTGCAGCGCGTTCGTCGCGAGGTTGAGCAGCACCTGGTGCAGGCCGGACGCGTCGCCGCGGAGGCGCGTCTCGCCCGACGCCGTCACCCGCACGCGCACGCCGAGGCGCACGGCCTCATGGTCCACGAGCGTCGCGACGTCGCGCGCGAGGTCCGCGGCGTCGATCTCCTCGGCGCTGCCCGTGCCCGGCCGCGCGAAGCGCAGCAGGTTGCCGGTGATGGCCGTGCCGCGCCGCGCAGTGCGCTCGATCATCGCGAGCGTCGTGCGCAGCTCGGTGGGGTCGCTCTCGCGCGCGGCGTCCTCCGCGCAGCCGAGGATGCCGCCGAGCAGGTTGTTGAACTCGTGGGCGACGCCGCCCGCGAGCGTGCCGAGCGACGCCATCTTCTCGGCGTGGCGCAGCTCGCGTTCCTTCTCGCGCAGCTCCGAGAGCGCCGCCTCGAGGCGGCGATTCGCGTCGCGGCTCTCCTCGAGCGCCGCGCGCAGCTCGGCCGTGCGCTCGCGCACCCGCTCGCCCAGCTCCGCGTTCAGCGCCTCGAGCTCGCCGTGTGCGGACTCGAGACTCTCGGTCATCGTGTCGAACGACGCGCCGAGCCGCGCGACCTCGTCGTCGCCCGCGATGTGCAGCCGCGTGCCGAGACGTCCCTGCGCCACCGCGCGCGTCGCCTCGGCGAGGCGCCGCACCGGCGCGAGGACGGTGCGGTAGACGAACGCGCCGTGCAGGAGCAGCAGTCCGCCGAAGAGGGCGAGCAGCAGCGCGCCGGCGCGCACGGACGTCGAGCGCCCGAACGACTCCGCGCGGTCGCGGTTGCGCTGCGCCACGCGCTCCTGCTCCGTCGTCAGCCGCGCCTCGGTGCGCTGACGGAGCTCGTCGCCGAGGACGTCGAGGTCGCGCTCCGTCGCGCGCGCCAGCTCGTCGGCGCGCTCCGCGGCGTGTGCGCGCACGCGCTCCGCCGCCGGCGTCGCGAACTCGAGCGGCAGGTCGTCGATGGTCGCCGCGGACGCGCTCAGCGCGTGCTGCACCGACGAGCGCACGAGCAGCACCGACGCGTCCGCGTCCGCGCGTGCGGCGCTCGCGGCGCGCAGCGCCTGGTCGCGCAGCAGCTCGCCCGACTCGCTCTCGAACTCCGCGCGCAGGTACGGCCGGAACAGCACGAGCAGGCAGAACGCGGCGAGGCCGAACGCGACGCCGAGTGCCGCCGACGAGCGGAACGCGAGCGAGCGCGTCGCGCGCACCGGGGTCGCGTCGCGGGGGGCGTCGGCGCTCATCGCCGCCCCCCGAGCGCGGGCAGCAGGAGGTCCGCCGCGGCGGCGAACGGGAGCGGCACCTCGTGTCCGAGCAGCCGCGCCGCGTTCAGGCTGACGGCGGAGAGGCGGCGCGCCGGACGCCGCACGCCCACGTCGCTCGGCACCTCACCCGCGCGCAGGCGCTCGGCCAGCGCCGCGGCGGCGAGCCCGCACGTGCGCGGGTCCGTGTACAGCACCGCGGCGGCACCGGCGTCGAGCTGGCCGCGGCGGGCGCCGAGGAGCGGGATGCCGCGGCCGCGCAGCGCCCGCGCGAGCGCGTCGGCCGCCGCGTCGTCCACGGTCGCCGGCATCCAGATCGCGTCGGCACGCGGCAGGAGTTCGGCGAGCACGGCGTCGGCGCGGTCGCCCGCCGTGCCGGGGCGCAGCGCGGCCGACACGGTCGCGACGCCGTCCGACCCCGCGCGCTCGGCGACGTCCGCCGCGGCGCGGCGTCCCTGCGCGTCCTCCGGCACGACCACGCCGAGCGTGGCGAGCCGCGGCGCGGCGCCGCGCACCCAGTCGACCACCGCGGCGGCCGCGGGGCCGTCGGCGACGCCGCAGACGTTACCGCGGCCGGGCAGCCCGAGCGCCTCCGGGTAACCCACGCCGACGAACACCACCGGCCGGCGCCGCAGCGCGTCGCGCGCGAGCTGGGCCGCGCGGGGGCCGACGGCGAAGACGACGTCCACGTCCACGTTGTCGAAGTCGAACTCCGCGACGGACGTCCGCGCGGTCGCGTCGTCGGCGCCTCCGACGCGTTCCAGGAGGCGCGGCTCGACCGCAGCGAGGCGGAACCCCTCGCGCAGACCGGCGACGACGGCGTCGGACTCGGGCGAGCCGTCGGTGGTGAAGATGCCGAACCGCGGGGCGGACGCCGCCGCCGCACCCGACGGGGGGAGCGTCGCCGTCGCGGCGACGACGAGCGCGGCGACGACCGGCAGGAGACGACGGAGCACGCGAGGGCGCATCGGGGACCTCCGAGACGGAGCAAGCCTCGAACCGCGGACTAGTGTGCCGTTTTCGATACACGCCTGCAACGCCGTGTCGCCCGCATCACGCGAAGGTCGGCCGCGCTCCGCCCTGTCGTGTCCACGATGGCGCGCGACGCTGCGGGCGGCGCCCCCGTACAATCGCCGCCCTTCGCGACGCCGTTCCGGGCGGCGTCCGTGCCGGTCCCGTGCTCTGGTCCCTCGAGGGCGAGTCGATGAGGCTGATCACCTGCTCCCGCTGCAACTCCCAGTTCGATGTCGCGAGCATGACTCCCGGCACGAGCTTCGTCTGCGGCAAGTGCCGCAACGTGCTCCAGGTGCCGCAGGCGGGACCGGTCGTCCAGCCCATCTCCTCGCCGCCCCCGCGCGCATCCGTCGGCGCACCCCCCGCCACGGTCGCGCTCACGCCGGACCAGGTGCGCAAGGCGCTGGCCGCGTCGAAGGACGTCGGCGCCGCGCGCGCCGCACCGGCCCCCGCGGCGGTGCCGGCCGGTCGTCGCGCCGAGCCGCCCGCGACGACCGCTCTGACTCCCGAGCAGACGCGCGCCGCGCTCGAGGCCTCGCGCAAGCTCGCGACCGACCGCCAGGCGGCGGCCGCGGCGCCGGCGACGCCCGCCGAGCGCAAGCTCCCGAAGGCGATGCAGCAGCGCGCCGCGCAGGCCGCGCAGGCCGCGCCGCAGCGCGCGGGCGGCCCGCCGCCGGCGGCCGAGGCGCCGCCGCAGAACCAGGGGAAGAAGAAGTCGAAGCCGGCGAAGCCGGCGCGTGCGCCCGCCGCGCGGGGCGGCGAGAAGAAGTCGAACACGGCCGTGCTCGCCGGCGCCGGCCTCGGCGTCGTAGTCCTGGGCGCCGCGGCGTTCTTCCTGCTGCGCGGCGGCGACGGAGGCGGCTCGGCCGCGGCCGGCAACGGCAACGGCACCGGCGAGGTCGCGACCGGGGGCGGCAACGGCGGGGGCGCGACGCCGGCCGCGGGAGGGGGCGGCACCGGGACGACGCCCGCGAAGCCGGCGGTGGACCCCTCGGACCCCGTCGCGGTGTTCCTCGCGATGTCGTCGACCGAGCAGAAGGACGAGGTCGGCCGGCGCGTGCGCGAGGCCATCGGCAGCGACATGAACCTGCGCGCGGCCTACGACTTCTTCGCGCAGGAGCGGTTCGCCGGCAACGCCGCGGCGAAGCTCGGCCGCGAGATGGCGTGCGAGTCCGCGCTGCGCGAGGACCCCTCGAGCGCGTGGGCGAACGAGGCGTCGGGCCGACACGACCTGCTCACGTACCTGCGCGCCTGCATGTCGGACTGCCCAAAGGCGTTCGAGTTCTCCGACGAGGACGAGCTGAAGATCCAGCAGCAGCTCGCGGAGGTGGAGAAGGCGCCGTCGCCGTGGGTCGACGCGAAGACGTTCAAGGAGATCCAGCCGGTCGTCGAGCGCGTGCGGCAGCGCGAGGAGGCGCTGAAGACCGACACGCGTCTCATCGCCGTCGAGAAGCAGAAGGACTGGGTCCGCAAGAACGACCTGTTCAAGGACCTGAAGCGCAAGATCCGCTTCGACGACCCGTACGTGATCATCCAGCAGTACAAGGACTTCTCGGAGGCGGAGATCAAGGCCTCCGGCGCGAGCCTCGAGGCGCAGAACCTGAAGCGCGAGGAGAAGGCCGCGCACTTCGCGAAGCGCGACGGGATCATCTTCCAGGAGCTGAACCGTCAGTTCCGGAAGCTCTTCGCCGAGCGCTTCAACCTGCCCGAGCTGCAGGAGCGCGGGCGCCTCTTGCGCGTGCTGATCCTCTGGGACCGCGAGACGTTCGACGAGTGGCACCGGCGCCAGAACTCCGGCATCTCCGGGTTCGTGCGCGCCTACTACAGCCCGACCGAGCGCCACATCGTCCACTATGTCGGCACCGAGTCGCTGACCGACACCGACCTCATCTACTGCGCGAACGGCCGCGTGCAGAAGGAGGCCGACTCGACGACGTTCCACGAGGGCACGCACCAGCTCATGCACGAGTACGCGGCGATCTTCCAGGGCAACGCCCTGCCGAACGATCCCGGGCAGGAGGCGCAGGTGCCGCCGCGCGTCTCGATGTGGTTCGACGAGGGCCACGCGGAGTTCATGGGTGCGGTCGAGGTCGACGAGAAGAACGTCGAGAACCTCGACGGCGAGTTCTTCCACAACCGCCTGCTCGTCGCGCGCATCCCGGGCGCGCGCTACATCCGCAAGAACCGGATGCCGCTCTGGCCGCTCTCGGAGCTCATCCTCCCGAACCACAACGGCGAGATGACGCAGAAGGCTGGGGAGCTCTTCCAGGGCAACGTCGGCCTCGGCGCCAGCCAGTTCTACTTCCAGGCCTGGGCGCTCGTGCACTTCGCCTGGTACTACGACAACGGCAAGTACCGCTCGAACCTGCTGGACTACATGGAGAAGGTGCTCAAGAACGAGCACGGCCCGGACGCGTTCGTGAAGTGCTTCAAGCTCCCGAGCAAGACGGACTTCGGCGACTTCGAGAAGGAGTTCGCCTGGTACTACGACCAGATCCTCGCGCGTCCTGTGGGGCGCAAGGGCGACAACGGCCCGTACTACCGCACCAACACGGACCCGCCGACGGGCACGTGGGACCCGAACGCGTCCACCGGCGACTACGACGACGAGTGATCCCGTCGCACCGCCGCGCTGCGGCGTGAGCCGTCGGGGGCGATCCGGGTGAAGCTGCGCCTCGGACCCGGCACACCGGCTGCAGGCTTCCTGATCGCCGCGTGCCTCGCGCTGCTCGCCCACGCCCGCGTGCTCGCGTGCGCGACGCCGATCTGGGACGACGCCGTCTTCCTGCTGCGGGACGAGCGCGTGCGTTCGCTCGCCGGCGTCGTCACGGCGTTCGGCGACTCGTTCTTCGGCCCGCACGCGCCCAACGAGATGTACCGACCCGTCGTGAACGCGTCGCTCGCGTTCGACTGGTGGTTCTCGGGCAGCACGCCCGGCGACGTGCACCTGCTCTGGTTCCACCTCGTGAACCTGCTGCTGCACGCCGCCAACGCGGGGCTCGCGTACCTGTTCCTCGCGAACCTCACGGCGCGCAAGCTCGGCGCCCCGCTGCTCGCCGCGTGCCTCTTCGCCGTGCACCCCCTCGCCGTCGAGCCGACCGCGTGGATCGTCGGCCGCTGCGACCTCCTCGCGACCTTCTTCGGGCTCCTCTCCGGCATCTGCCTGCTGCGCGTTCCGGCGCGCCGCGCGCTGCTGGTTCCGGCGCTCCTCGCGTACACGCTCGCGCTCTTCGCGAAGGCGTCCGCCGCGCCGCTGCCCGTCGCCGTGGCGCTCGGAATCGTCGCGTACCGCGGGATGCCGCCCGCGCAACTCTTCGGACGGCGCGTGCTCGCGCGCTTCCTGCCGTTCCTCGTACCGCTCGGCGTGTGGATCGGCGCGCGCGCGCTGGTGCTCGGCGCACCGTTCCCGCGCGCCGGGGGCGTCGTGTGGCACGACGTCCCGGCTCTCGCCGCCGCCCGCGGCGTCGGGCGGGCGGTCGCGATCCTCGCGTCGCACATCGTCCTGCCCGTGGGACTCTGCGGCGACTACCGGGCCGACGCGGCGTGGGATCCGGCCGAGGGGGGACTCGGTCCGCACGCGGTCGCGGGCCTCGCGCTGCTCCTCTTCTGCGGGTTCTACGGGCTGACGCGACTCCGCGCGCGGCCGCGCGTCGCGTACCCGCTGCTCGCGTTCGCGCTCCTCCTCGTGCCCGTCCTGCAGGTCGTCCCGATCGGTGCGATCGTCGCGGAGCGCTTCGCGTACCTGCCGATGCTCTTCGCGCTCCTGCTCGTGGGCGAGGGGCTCGAGCGCGCGTTCGAGACGGGGCCGCGGCCCGCCGTCCTCGCGACGACGTTCGCGCTCTTCCTGCTCCTCGGCGTCCAGTCGCAGCTGCGTGCCGCCGTGTGGCAGGACCCCGTCGCGTTCGAGCGCGACGTGCTCGCGAGCTACCCGGGCGCGCGCGAGCCGACGCAACGGCTCGCGCTCGCGCTGTCGGACCGCGGCGAGGGCGACGAGGCGCTGCGGCTGCTGCGTTCGAGCGCGGCGCGGCAGCGCCGACCGGACTGGGAGTGGCACCAGATCGGCGCGATCCTGCTGGAGCAGGGCGACCTGACCGCAGCCGAGCCCGCCCTGCGCCGCGCGCTCGAGCTGTCGCAGCGCGACGCCCAGCTCGGCGCGAAGGTGCGCTACAACCTCGCCGTGCTGCTGCACCGCACGGGGCGCGACGACGAGGCGCGTGCCTTCCTCGACGAGGCGCTCGCGCGCGCGCCGCACCTCGCGCCGGCGCGCGCCCTGCGCGAGAAGCTGACGCCGCGCTGACGCGCCGCGGCGCTCAGAGACCGCGCAGGAAGTCCGGGACGAACGGTGCACCGCCCGGCGCGGCGAGCACCGCGTCGAGCGTCTCGAGCACACGCTCCTTGTCCTTCGGCAGCGTGCCGCCGAGCGGCAGGTAGTTGCTCGCGTGGTTGCTGCGGAACACGGCGCCCGAGACGTCGAGGTGCGCCACGAACTCGCGCAGCTCCCGTGTGAGCTCGACGGGGTCGAGCTCGTCGACCTCGCCGCGCTCGGCCTGCTCCCAGAGCGGCGTGCCTTCGACGGGCGTCATCACGAGCGTGCTGACGAAGCGCGGGTCGATCGCGGAGACCACGCGGCCCGAGGCGCGCGCGTGCTCGAGCGAGAGCGCGCGGCCGCCGGCGCCGAGCAGCACCATCGTCGAGAGCCGCACGCCCGCCTCGCCCGCCTTCCGCGCGACGCGCACCATCGTCTCCGCGTCCACGCCCTTCGCGAGGCGCGCGAGCACCGCGTCGTGGCCGCTCTCGACGCCGAGGTAGTACTGCACGAGCCCGGCGTCGCGCAGGCCGCGCATCTCCTCGACGCTGCGCACGCCGAGCGCCTGCGGCGACGCGTAGCACGAGACGCGCCGGAGGTCGGGGAACGCCGCGCGCAGCAGATCGAGCACGCCGTGCAGGAACGACGCCTTCGCGATCAGCGCGTCGCCGTCGGCGAGGAACACCTTCCGCACGCGCGCGCCGAGGTGCTCCCGCGCCCAGTCGATCTCGCGGCGCAGCTCGTCGAGCGGACGCACGCGGAAGCGCTTCTCGCGGTACATGCCGCAGAACGTGCACTCGTTCCACGAGCAGCCGATCGTCGCCTGCAGGATCAGGCTGTCGGCCTCGGAGGGCGGGCGGTAGAGCGTGCCTTCGTAGCGGATCATCGGACGACGCTCCGCGCCGCGGCGCTCACTTGCCGAGCGGCTTGAACGGCTCGTAGTCGGGGCAGTGGCGGACGCGGATCTCCTCGGCGCGCGCCTCGTCGCCGAGCGACGCGTACGCGCGCACGGCGTCCACGTAGCGCTCGTTCGCGAGCGCGCTCGTCGCCACCTCGGTCCAGCGCGCGGTGTCGGCCTTCGTGCCCCGCAGCCGCTCGACCGCCTGGAGCAGGAACGCCGAGCCGCGCTTCACGCTCTCGGCCTCGATGCGCTCGATCAGCTTCGCGTTGCGCGTGACCTCGACGTAGTCGAGCGCCTCGCCGAAGCGTCCCGCGTCGAGGAGTGCCGAGGCGACGCCGTCGATGCGTGCCGTGTCCGGCGGCTCGCGGTGGAGCAGCTCGCGCTTCTCCAGCGGGTGACGCGGTTCCTTCGCGGCCATGTCAGCTCACTCCGATCCGTCGCGAGTACGATCTCGTTGCGCAGCCCGCGGGGCGGCGCGAACCGCAGAACCTACGGCCCCGGTCCGAGGCCCGGCGTGGAATCTCAGAGCACGGACGGCCCGCTCCGCAGGCGGCGCAGCCCTTGGGCCGCGCCCGCCGCGGAGGCGCACGTCCGCGGTCCGGGGTGCGCGTGAGCGCCGACGTCGAGGCAGCCGCGGGGCCGCGCCGTCGCTACGGGCCGTTCGAGGTCGTGCGCGACCTCGGCGAGGGCGGCGGCGGCTCGGTGCTGCTCGTGCGCGACACGCGCCGGGACGACGCGCTGCGCGCGCTCAAGATCGCCGGCCGGCGCGACGGGCAGAGCGTCGCCGAGAACGTCGAGCGGCTCGTGAACGAGGCGCGCCTGATGGCGTCGCTCGTGCACCGCGGCGTGCCGCGGCTCTACGAGTTCGGCCGCAGCGTGGACGGTCCGTGGCTCCTGCTCGAGTTCGTGGAGTCCGCTCCCGCGGGCACCGACGACGATCCCGTGACGGTCGCGCGCGGTCTGCTCGACGTGCTCGGCTATCTGCACCGCCACGGCTGGCTGCACCTCGATCTCAAGCCGGGCAACGTCGTCGTCGCTCCGGGCGGCCGCGTGGTGCTGCTCGACTACGGCCTCGCGGTCCGCGAGGGGACGCACGTGCCGCCGCGCGGCACGCTGCCCTACGTCGCGCCGGAGGTGCTGGCGGGGCGCGTCGCGGACGCGCGCTCCGACCTCTGGTCGCTCGGCGCGGTGCTGCTGCAGATGTCCTCCGGCGTGCGCCTGGAGCCCGCGGCGACGCTGGGTCCCGACGACGTGCCGGAGACGGAGGAGCTCGGCCTGCAGCTCCCCGCCGCGTGGCTGCGACGGCTGCTCGCGGTCGAGCCGGAGCGGCGCTTCGAGTCGGCCGAGGCCGCGCGGCGCGAGCTCGACGTCGCACTCGGCACGAGCGGCGCCGCGCCGGCGCCGCGTCCGCTGCCGCACGCGCCCGAGCCGGCCGGCCGCGCGACCGAGCTCGCGCAGCTCGAGCGCCATCTCGAGTCGGCGCGTGCGCCCGTCATCCCGCTGCCCGACGGCGGCGTCGCACCGGGTGCGCCGCCCGTCACGCTCGTGCAGGGCGAGTCCGGGGTCGGCAAGTCGCGGCTGCTCGCCGAACTGCGGCTGCGTGCGCTCGCGGCGGGCTGGACCACGTTCTCCGCGTCGTGCGCCGACGAGCGCGACGCGCCGCTGCCCGCGGTCGGCTCGCTGCTCGCCGAGGTGCTCGCCGACGCGCCCGCGGACGCGGCGTCCGTCCAGCGCCGCGGGCGCGCCGTCGCGAGTCTCCTCGCCGCGCGCGGCGACCGCAGCGGCAGCGAGACGGCCGCGCGCTTCCTCGCGGAGCGCGCCGTCGAGCTCGACGGACTGCTGCTCGTCGTGGAGGACCTGCAGAACGCGACGGTGGCGACGCTGCGCGCGCTCGGCGAGATCGCGCGCGCCGTGAGCGAGGGCGCGCACGACGAGCAGCCCGTGCCGCTCGTCGTCGTCGCCTCGCTCACCGACGGCGTGCCGCTCGGCGAGGAGATCGAGGAGCAGGTCGCGACGCTCGACGCCGAAGGCGTGCTGCGCCGGCTGCCGCTCCGGCCGCTCGGGCGCGCGGACCTCGTCGAGCTGGCGCGCGGTGTGCTCGGCCCGCGCGCCCCGGCCGACCGCGTCGCGGAGATCCTGCACGCACACGGCGGGGCGCTGCCGCTCTTCGCGGAGGAACTGCTCGCGCGTCTCGTCGAGGACCGCGCGCTGCGTCACGAGGCCGGCCGCTGGATGCTCGACACGAAGGTCGCGCCGCGGCTGCCGGAGAGCCTCCAGAGCGCGCTGCGCGCGCGCCTCGAGGTGCTCCCGCCGCGCGCGCTGCTCGCGCTGCAGCTCGTCGCGACCCACGAACTGCCGATGCCGCGCATGCGGCTCGCGGGCCTGCTCGGCCGCGACGCGCGCGCGCTGCTCTCGGAGCTCGAGGCGCGCGGACTCGTCGCGCCCGCCGGCCCGGGCCACGCCGTCGCGGTCGTGCACTCGGTGATCGCGCAGGCGGCGCTCGCGGCCCTGCAGCCGACGGCGCGCGAGAAGCTGCACGACGCGATCGCGCGCAGCCTGCCGGCGCACGATTCGTCGCACGTGCTGCGGCGCGCGTACCACGAGTCGCGCGGCTCGAACCACGACGCGGGCTTCCGCGCCGCGACGGCGGCCGCGCGGCGCCTGCGCTCCGACGGCGAGCCGGGGCGCGCGGCGGAGTTCGTGCGGCAGGGGCTGCGTCTGCTCGACGAGCGCGATCCGCGCGTGCCGCACGTGCGGCGCTCGCTGGCCGAGCTGCTCGTCGCCTCCGGGCGGCCCGGCGCCGCCGCGAACGTGTACCGCGATCTCGTCGCGGCGGCGCCGTCGGTGGTCCCGCTCGAGGCCGTGCGGCTGCGTCTCGGCCTCGCCGAGGCGCTCGACGCCGGCGGCCGGTCGGCCGAGGTGGCTGAGGAGTGCCGGCTCGCGCTGGCGGCGCTCGAGACGGAGAAGACCGCGGCGGCGCCGGGCGAGGTCGAGGACCTGCGGCTCGCGGCGCTCGCGCGGCTCGCGGGCGCGCAGCGCGGGATCGGCGACCTGCGCGGCGCCATCGACAGCGTGCGCACGGCGCTGCCGCTCGCCGGGACCGGCCGCGGTGCGGAGCGCGCGGCGCTGCTCGCGCTGCTCGGCAACGTCTACGCGCAGCTCGGCGAGCTCGAACGTGCGCGGCAGTTCCACGAGCGCTGTCTCGCGGTCTGCCGCGAGCTCGGCCGCCGCCGCGGCATGGCCACCGCGCTGCACAACCTGGGTGTGACGTTCGCGCGCCAGGGCCGCGCCGAGGACGCGGTGCGGTCGTATCGTCAGTCGCTGCGGCTCGCGATGCGCGCGCGCGACCTGCTCGGCGTCGCGGTCACGCTCGGCAACCTCGCGAACCTGCGTGCGGAGCAGGGCGACTTCACCAGCGCCGAGTCGCTGATGCGCCGCAGCCTCGCGCTGCGCCGCCGCATCGGCGACCTCGCCGGCATCGCCGTCACGACCGGCAACCTCGCGGGCATCCAGCGCGCGCGCGGCCGGCTGGGCGCGGCGCTCGTGATGCTGCAGGGCGCCGTGCGGCGGCTGCGCGCGCTCGGCGACGTCCACGGCGAGGTGCAGTTCCTGCTGCAGGCCGCGGCGATCCACATCCTCGCGTCCGACGACGGCGGCGCGCGCGCGCTGCTCTCGCGGGCCCGCGCGCGGGCGCACGAGGCGTCGCTGCGCACGCTCGAGGCCGACGCCGAGATGCTGCTCGGACGCCTCGAACGCCGCGCCGACGTGCAGGGCGAGGAGTGGGAGCGGCGCCTCGGTCACGCCCTCGAGCTGCACCGCCAGGTGGGCGACCGCTCGGGCATGGCGGCGGTGCTGCTCGAGACCGCGCTCGGCGAGCGCGCGCGCGGTCGGCGCGGCTCGGCGATGCGTGCGTGGCGCATGGCCGCCGACCTGCTGGGCGAGGCGGGGCAGCCCGACGTGCGCGCCCGCGCCGACCTCGTCCGCGCGCGCATCGACGCGGAGCGCGAGCCGTCTCCGGAGGCGCTCGAGGCGGCCCAGCGCTTCCACGCCTACGTGCTCGCCTCGGGGCGTCGTGACTATGCCGTCGCCGCAGCGTACGCTCTCTCGCGCGCGCGCCTCCGCTCCGGCGATGCGGCGGCGGCCGCCGCGGTGCTGTCGGAGGCGGAGCGCGCGGAGGAGGACCTGACGGCCTCGCTGCCGCCGGCCCTGCGCCGCGTGCGGGAGCGCGGGCCCGTCGCGGCCCTCCTGCGCGAGTTGCGGGAACGGGTGGCGTCGGTGCTGGGGCCGCTCCAGCAGGACACCGCGAGCGAAGGAGCCCCGACGGGGGACGACATGGACCAGGCACGCCTGCTGAAGCTGCTCGAGATCAACAAGCAGCTCGCGCTCGCGACGGACGTGCGCGCCCTGCTCGACACGATCATGGACGTCGCCACCGAGGCGACCGGTGCCGAGCGCGGCTTCCTGATCCTCGTCGACGACGGGCACATCTCGTTCCAGACCGCGCGCAACTTCAAGCGCGAGGAGGTCGCGAAGCCCGAGCTGAAGGTCAGCCGCAGCCTCGTCACGCGTGTGATGCGCAGCGGGCAGCCCGTGCTCACCGACAACGCCACCGAGGACCAGCGCTTCGCCGAGTTCGAGAGCGTCGAGCGCCTCGAGCTGAAGTCGATCCTGTCCGTCCCCTTCCGCCTCGGCGACCAGGTGATGGGCGCGCTCTACCTCGACAACCCCGCGCGCAAGGGCCAGTTCGGTCCCGGCGACCTGCAGTTCCTGACCGCGCTCGGCGACCAGGCCGCGCTCGCGATCCGCAACCTGCGCCACGCCGAGCAGATGCAGCAGCTCAACAAGCAGCTCGAGCAGAACCTCGAGAAGAAGAGCGCGCAGCTCGAGCAGGCGTCGCGCGCGCTGGCCGAGCGCGCCACGCGCTATCCGTACGAGCAGCTCATCGGTCGCTCGCCGCAGATGCGCGAGGTGCTGCTGCTCGTCGACAAGGTGGTCGAGACCGACGTGCCCGTGCTGATCCAGGGCGAGTCGGGCACCGGCAAGGAGCTCGTCGCGCGCGCCATCCACGACTACGGGCGGCGCAAGAAGGGCCCGTTCGTGACGGTCAACTGCGGCGCGATCGCCGAGTCGCTGATGGAGAGCGAGTTCTTCGGCCACGTGAAGGGCGCGTTCACGGGCGCCATCGCCGACAAGCCCGGACTCTTCCAGGCGGCGCACGGCGGCACGCTGTTCCTCGACGAGATCGGCGAGATGAACTTCGACATGCAGAAGAAGCTCCTGCGCGTGCTGCAGGAGCGCGAGGTGCGCCCCGTCGGCGGCAAGAGCGTGACGCGCGTGGACGTGCGCGTGATCTCGGCGACCAACCGCGACCTGCGCAAGATGATGCACGAGGGCACCTTCCGCGACGACCTGTACTACCGCATCGCCGTGATCAACCTCGACATGCCGCCGCTGCGCGACCGCCACGGCGACATCCCGCTGCTCGTCGAGCACTTCACACACCGCGCCGCGCGCGAACTCGGACTCACCGAGAAGCCGTTCGACGCCGACGCGCTCGAGGCGCTCTGCGCGTACGCGTGGCCCGGCAACGTGCGCGAGCTCGACAACGAGGTGAAGAAGGCGCTGACGCTCTCCGACGACCGCGTCACCATCGACGACCTCTCGATCGCCGTGCAGGGCGAGCGCGCCGGCCCCGAGCCGGAGCTCGTGCGCCCCGAAGAGGGCAAGACGCTGAAGGAGAGCCTCGAGAAGATGGAGCGCGCCCTGATCGAGAAGGCCCTCGACCGCAACGCCGGCAACCAGACGCGCGCCGCGCGCGACCTGGGCATCAGCCGCGTCTGGCTCCGCAAGAAGATGGAGAAGCACGGCCTCTTCGACCGCTGAGGCGGCGGCACCCCCGACCGCGCACCGCCGGCACATCCTTCGCCCCGGCATCTCCGCGCGCGCTCGCACGCCCTCGACGGGCGTACGAGAGCCCCACCCGCACGCCGCCCTGTTCGCTCGCCGCCGGATAGCTCGCGGATCAGCCGCGCGAATTGGCAGCGACGGTCGCGCCCTCGCACACCCGCGCACCCGCCGCCCCGCGCGCTCCCACGCCCTCGACGGGCTTGCGGAAGCCCCGCCCGTCCGCGTCAGCGGACGGGCCACTAGCACAGGGGGCCCCGGCCGCGACCGGCGTGCCATCCGCGTCCCGCGGATGGCGGGCCGGTCGCTCGCCGCCGGATCGTTTCGGGATCTGCCGCGCGAAGCGCCGGCAGATCCCGAAACGATCCGGCGGCGCCGGGGCCCCGCACGGGACTCTCCCGACACCGCCTTCTTGAGGGGATCGCATCCCCCGGAGAGCGAGCGCCGTGCCACACTCGGACTCCCCTCGCCGCGTCCGCGTTCGCGAACGATCGTTGTCACGCGACGCGCAACGCTGGAAACGGCGTTACGTCGTGGCGGGCAGGCGCCGCGACTCGCGCGCGTCGACGCGCGCGCGCGCACGCCGCACGCGCTCGACCCACGCGCGCAGAGTCGACCGCGGCGCCGTCTCGCCGACGTACGCGCGCAGGGCCCTGAGCCGCTCCGCACGCGACGCGAAGCGCGCGAGCCCGACGTCCGCGCAGCCCAGGTCGTGCGCCGCGCGCGGGGGCGCGAGTCGCACGAGCTCGCGCGCCTTCGGACAGTCCACCTTCCACGTGCGCGCGCCGTCGACGAGCACGTTGCGCAGATGGTGTTCGCCGTCGAGCACGTGCGCGTCGTGCATCGCGCGCGTGCGGCGTGCGAGGTCGGCGAGCACGCGGCGGCGCAGCGCGGCGTCGTGCGTGTCGCGCAGCCACGTGGCGAGGTCGATCGCATCCGGGACGGGTGTGAGGAACAGCGTGCAGCTCGCGACGAGGCCGCGTCGCCGCGCGACGACGAACGCGAGCGGCTCCGGGTGGAACGCGCCCGTCGCGTAGGTGCGTGCGAGCGCGGCGAACTCGCGCTCGGCGGGCGACGCGGCGAGCGCCGTGGTCCGACCGACGCCCTTCAGACGTTCGCGCAGCCGCGTCCAGCGCCAGCGCTTGCGGACCACGAGACCGACGCCGGCGACCGGTACGAGCGCCGTGTCGGTGCTGCGGCTCCGCGCGAGTTCGCGCGAGGGGTCCGCCTGCTCGGCCTCGATCAGGGCGCACGGCACGCCCGACGGGTCGCGCGCCCCGGCGGCGAGCGCGGCGGCGCCCGGCGCCAGCCGGAACGTGCGGACGAGGCCCGCGTCAGGCGACGGATTCGCTCCGAAACGCTCTTGACCCACTGCGCACCCCGGGGCTACGTTCTTCTAACTCACGCCCAACAGCGGAGATAGGACACCCTCCGGGCGACAGACCCGGAGGGGCGGTCAACACCTTGGGGGGCCCGCACGGGCCCGTTCGGAAGTCCGGGCCACCGTGCGGTGTACGTCATGGCCACGATCACGAAGAAAGAGCTCGTCGCCCGCATCGCCGCTCAGACCGGGCAGACGAAGGTGGTCACGAAGGACATCCTGCAGCGCTTCCTCGACGAGATCATCGAGGAACTCTCGCAGGGCAATCGCCTCGAGTTCCGCGAGTTCGGCGTCTTCGAGATCAAGGAGCGGCCCCCGCGGCGTGCCCAGAACCCGCGCACGCTCGAGAAGGTGGACGTGCCCGCGAAGCGCGTCGTGAAGTTCAAGGTCGGCCGCATGATGAAGCAGCGCGTCGGCGGCAGCGACGAGGACTGAGCCGAGGGCCCTGCCGCGGCGCGCTCGCGAGCCGCTGCGCGCGGTCGCCGCGGGCTGACGCCCGGCTGACGCGCCTCGAGAGCGACTCCGGGACCGCGCCCCCTGGCACCACGCGGCAGGGACCCGTTCCCCGCGGCGCGGGCCCTGCCGGCTCGGCGCTCCCGAGCCCGACGCGGTGGCCTGCCGGGCTGCCGCGGGCCTGTGCGTCCCGCGCGCGCAGTCCCCGTCAGCCCGGTGCCGCGGCCACCGACGGCCGGATCGCTGTCCCTCCCGCGTCGTACTGTTCCCCTGTCGGTCCGGGAGACCGGCGCGGGTGCGGCCGAGACGCTCGCCCCGCCGCGCCTCCCGCCGGAGGCCGACCGGAGGTCGTGATGTCGGTTCGTCAGGCTGCTTCGGAACTGCCCGTCCTCGCCGCGCTCGCGGTCGTCGTCCTGGCGTTCTTCGCCTTCTGAGCCTGCGGCTCGGAAGGCAAAGACGTGCTAGTGGCCGCGCCGCCTGACGGCGACGCGGCAGGCACCAGCGGCCCGTCGGGCCGCCGGTGCGGGGCCTTGGGCGGTCGTCTCGCACTGGGTGCTGGGCCAGCGCAGCAGGCTGCGGCGCCGCTCCTCCCGCGCGCACGCCGCCACCGCAGCGCCCGTCAACGCCGGTCCCTCCTGCGTCCGCGATGGGCGCGCACCTGAGGACCGACCCCGATCTGGCGGGCGTCTCGGGCGGGCGCGCGCTCCACGGCGTGCATCCGGCGGGCACGCTCGGCTGCAGCGCAACGCCGAAGCGGCCGCGCGGTCCCGTTGGGACGCGCGACTCAGTTGCCGGCCACGGGGCGCCGGCCGGCGGCCGTCGAAGGCTCGCCGAGGTGCCCGGGCGTGGCGCGTCCGTCCACTGACAACGAACCGTGTCGTGCTGGAACGGGCGTTGACGGTCGGCGGGGCGCCGGCACCCTGCGCCCGCCGGGGCACGGGGGTTGCGGGCGACCCTGTTCGGCGGGCCGTTCCGCTCCGATCGGCGGCCGGAGCGAGCCCGTGCGCGACCTCACGACACCGGGGGCTAGAATGGCGACGCGCGGAGAGACCGTGATGGAACTCCATTTCTGCAGCGTCTGCGGCTACTCGATCCCCAACGCGGAGGTCGATTCGGGCTCCGCCCGTGGGGCCGACGGGCAGCTCCTGTGTGCCGAGCACCGCACCGCCGGGGCGGCGGGCGCGGCGCCGGGCGCCGCTCCGCCGGGTGCCGGGCCCAGCCTCACGCTGACCGAGGACGAGCTCGAGCTGCTGTTCTGCGCGAACTGCCGCATCTCCGTGCCCGTCAGCGACTTCAAGTCGGGCCGCGCACGGCGTGAGTACGGCTCGCTCCTGTGCGCGATCTGCGCGAAGGCCGATCCGGGTGCGCGCGCGGCGCGCCGGGAGTCGGTCGAGGCCGAGATGGCGGCCGACGCCGCGGCGAACGACGCCGTCCACGCGTACCGTTGCGCGGTCTGTTCCGTGGCCGTGCCGCAGAGCGCGGTGGTCACGGGGAAGGCGCAGCTCGACGGGGACCGCGTCACGTGCCCGGCGTGCCGGGCGGCGGCGACGTCGCGCGCCGGCGGCTCGTTCGTCGCGACGGCCGTGCTCGTGATCGTCGTCGCAGCGCTCGCGGGCGCGGCCGCGTGGGTGGGGCTGCCGCGGCTGATCGACCGCGGCGTGCAGCCCGTGCGCGACGGCCTCGAGAACCGCATCGCCGCGCTCGAGCGTTCGTCGGCCGCGCGCGTCGACCAGGCGTCCGACGCGGCCGAGGGCGAGCGCGCGCGGATCACGACGGACGTCGAGACCCTGGGCGCCGCCGTCGCCGACCTGCGATCGCAGGTCGCGAACCTCCGCGCCGAGATGGCCGGGGTGCGCGACGAGCTCGCCCGCGAGGACGCCCGCAGCGAGCGCCGGCTCGCGCAGCTCGAGAGCCAGATGGTCGAGATCGTCCGGGCGCTCGCGAACCGCGCGGAGTCGGCGCAGCGCGATCCGCCGCGCCGCGACGACACGGAGAAGCCGCCCGTCGTCGAGCCGCCGGTGCGCGACGAGCCGCCCACCGAGCCGCCGCCGGTCGTGCAGCAGGTCGATCCCGAGGTCGCGCGCCTCGTCAAGGACCTGCTCGAGTCGCCCGACGAGGGCGTGCGCTTCCCCGCCGCGAACGAGCTCGGCCGGCGCGGCGACGAGACGGCCATCCCGGCGCTCTGCCATGCGCTCGCGAACGACAAGAACTTCCTCGTGCGGCGCGCCTGCGCGCGCTCGCTGAGTTCGCTGAAGGCGTGGTTCGCGTGCCCCTACCTGGTCGACGCGCTCGAGGACAAGGAAGCCTACGTGGCGGTCACGGCCAACTTCGCGCTCAAGGCCATCACCGGTCAGGAGTTCGAGATCGAGCAGGACCAGTCGGTGACCGAGCGCAAGCGCCGGGCGAAGAAGGCGCGCAAGTGGTGGGACGACAACAAGGACGCGCCGCCCGACGGCGTCTCGCGGCACCCCGCGGAGCTCGTCCAGTAGCGGCGCCGCCGCGCCCTCAGCCGCTCGCCGCGGCGCCCGACTGCACGTTCCAGAGATCCGCGTAGAGGCCGCCGCGCGCGACGAGCTCGTCGTGCCGGCCCTCCTCGGCGATGCGTCCGCGGTCGAGCACGAGGATGCGGTCGGCCTGCCGGATCGTCGAGAGCCGGTGCGCGATGACGAGCGCCGTGCGCCCGGCGGTGATGCGCGCCAGGTTCTGCTGGATCTCGCGCTCCGTCTCGGTGTCCACCGACGACGTCGCCTCGTCGAGGACGAGCAGCGGCGCGTCCTTGAGGATCGCGCGCGCGATGGACAGGCGCTGCCGCTGGCCGCCCGAGAGCTTGATGCCGCGCTCGCCGACGATCGTCTCGTAGCCGTTCGGCAGCGTGGCGACGAACTCGTGCAGGTGCGCCACGCGCGCCGCGCGCTCGACGTCGGCGAGCGACGGCTCGCCGCCGTCGCGTGCGCCGAGACCGTAGGCGATGTTCTCGCGGATCGTCCCGTGGAACAGGTACACGTCCTGCGTCACGACCGCGATGCGGCGGCGCAGCTCGCGCTGCGCGACGCGCCGCACGTCGTGGCCGTCCACGCGCACCGCGCCGCCGCCGACGTCGTAGAGGCGCAGCAGCAGCTTGACGAGCGTCGACTTGCCGGCGCCCGTCGGTCCCGCGATGCCCACGGTCTCGCCCGGCGCCACGCGGAACGTGAGACCGGCGAGCACGCGCTCGCCGTGGCCGTAGTCGAAGTGCACGTCGTCGAACTCGACGGCGCCGCGCGCCGCGCCGAGCGCCTCGGGCTGCGCGGGATCGACCACGCGTGACGGCGTGTCGAGCAGGCCGAACACGCGTGCGGAGCTGGCGGCCGCGCGCTGGTACTCGTCGAACGTCGTGCCGAGGCGCGTCATCGGCCACAGGATGCGCTGGATCATCATGCCGAAGAGCACGAGCAGGCTTGCCGGCACACGCCCTTCCACCGCCCACACGCCGCCGAGCACGAGGGAGCCGGCGAAGCCGAGCGCGATCGCCATGCGGATCAGGGGGATGAACGCCGTCGAGAGACGGATGGCCGCGTGGTTCGCCGTGCGGTACGCGTCGGACGCCGTCGCCACGCGTTCGCGCTCCGCCGCCTCGGCGGTGAAGCTCTTGATGACCACGATGCCCGCGATGTTGTTCTCGAGGCGTGCGACGAGGTCGCCGACGGCGGCGCGCACGCGCGCGTAGCGCGGCTCGAGCCGCTTCGAGAAGCGCAGGCTGCCCCACACGATCAGCGGCACGGGCGCCAGTCCGACGAGCGCGAGCTCCCACGACGAGAGCAGGAGCGACGCGCCCGCGAAGAGCACGAGCACGACGAGCTGGACGATGTCGTTGAACCCGGTGTTGAGGAAGCGCTCGAGCTGGTTGACGTCGTCGTTCAGCATCGAGAGCGTGCGCCCGAGCCGGTGCTCCTCGAAGAAGCGCAGCTCGCGCTCCTGCATGCGCTCGTAGGCGTCGAGCCGCAGGCGGTGCTGGACGTCCTGCGCGAGCGTCTTGAAGCCCGTGTCGTAGAGCCACTGGAACGCGCTCTCGAGCGCGAAGATCACGACCGTCAGCACGCCCAGCCCGACGAACGCCGCCGTCGTGCCGCGGCCGAGGAACGGCGCCACCAGGGCTGCGCCGAACCCCGACGGATCCCGCCCGGCCGCGACGTCGACGTACCACGCGACGATGAACGGCGGCATCAGGTCGAACACCTTGTTCAGTGCGCTCGCCGTGATCGCGAACGTCAGCCGTGCGCGCTCCGGTGCGAGGTAGCGGAAGAGCCGCGCCATCGGGCGGTCCACCGGCTCGAGGAGCGGGGCGTCGGGCATCGGGCCTCGTTAGCCGACGGACCCGCGGCGCGCAACGAACGCGACTGCGCGGGCCGGGCTGCTACGCTCCCGCACGAGCGGACGGGAGGAGCCCATGATCACGAAGGACGAGCTGATCGCGTCGCTGCGCCACGAGACGAAGATCATCAAGCACCTGGCGGAGCGCATCCCGACGGGGACGTACGACTGGCGGCCGACTCCCGGACAGCGCTCGATGCTCGAGCTGCTCCGCTACCTGACCACGTGCGGCGAGATCGGCGCACGCAACCTCGTCACCGGGAACTGGGACCACGTCGCTGCCGTCGAGGCCCGCGCCGCCGAGGTCTCCCCGGAGACGTTCGCCGCGGCGATGGACGGGCAGATGCAGCGACTCGAGGAGCTGCTCGCGGACATCGATCCCGTCGCCGCATCGACGACGGAACGCAGCCTGCCGTGGGGCGCGCCGATCAAGCAGGGTCAGGGCTTCGTGGACATGGTCGTGAAGCCCATGGCCGCCTATCGCATGCAGCTCTTCCTGTACGCGAAGCAGGCCGGCAACCACGAACTCAACTCCGCCAACTGCTGGGTCGGCGTCGACTGGAAGGGCGCGTGACGACAGGGCTCCACGTGCAGGCCGGCCTGCACGTGCAAGCCGGCGTGGTCGTGAAGCCCGGGGCGCGGCTCAGAGGCCGTGCAGCGCGCGCTCGAGGTCCGCGACGAGGTCGTCGCACGACTCGATCCCGACGCTGAGGCGCAGGAGGCCGTCCGAGAGGCCGGCCGCCGCGCGCTCCGCGGGCGGGATCGAGGCGTGGGTCATCACGGCGGGGTGGTCGAGCAGCGACTCGACGCCGCCGAGGCTCTCCGCCAGCGCGAAGAGCCGCACGCGCTCGGCGACCTTGCGCACCGCGTCGAGGTCGCCGCGCACCTCGAAGCTCACCATGCCGCCGCCGTTGCGCATCTGCCGCGCGGCGAGCGCGTGCTGCGGGTGCGACGGGAGACCCGGGTAGAGCACGCGTGTGACGGCCGGGTGCGCCTCGAGCCACGTCGCGATGCGCTGCGCGTTCTCGGCGTGGCGGTCCATGCGCACGTGCAGCGTCTTCGTGCCGCGCAGCACGAGGAAGCAGTCCATGGGACCGGGGACCGCGCCCACGGAGTTCTGCAGGAAGCGCAGCTCCGCGTGCAGCGCGTCGTCGTTCGTGAGCAGCGCGCCGCCGACGACGTCGCTGTGCCCGCCCAGGTACTTCGTCGTGCTGTGCAGCACCACGTCCGCGCCGAGCGCGAGCGGCTGCTGCAGGTACGGCGTCGCGAACGTGTTGTCGACGACCGTGCGCACGCCCGCGTCGCGCGCCGCGGCGCAGCACGCGGCGATGTCGGTCACGCGCAGCAGCGGGTTGCTCGGGGTCTCGACCCACAGCAGCCGCGTCGTCGGACGCAGCGCCGCGCGCACGGCGTCCACGTCCGACGTGTCCACGAACGTGAACTGCAGACCGACCTTCTCGTAGACGCGCCGCATGATGCGGTAGCTGCCGCCGTAGAGGTCGTTGCACGCGACGACGTGGTCGCCCGCCGCGAGCGTGTGCAGCACGCAGTCGGCGGCGCCCATGCCGCTCGAGAACGCGAGTCCGTGCCGCGCGCCCTCGAGCGCCGCCAGGTTGCGCTCGAGCGCCACGCGCGTCGGGTTGATCGTGCGCGAGTAGTCGTAGCCCTTGTTGACGCCCGGCGACGACTGCACGTACGTGCTCGTCATGTAGACCGGCGGCATGATCGCGCCCGTCGAGGGGTCGGGCTCCTGTCCGCCGTGGATCGCCCGCGTGCCGAATCCGTCACCCGTGTCGCTCATCGTCTCTCCTGCGAGGGCGCCGGACCGCGGTCGAGCGCGTGGATCAGGTCGTACTTGGTCAGGATGTCGAGCGCGCCGCCGGCGCGGCGCACGAGCACCGCGGACGCGCCGCGCACGAGCAGCGCCTGCAGGTCCTCGACGGACGCGCCCTCGCCGATCTCCGCGAGCGCATCCTCCATCACGTCGGCGACGGGACCGTCCTTGCGCTCGGCCGCGTGCAGGAGCAGGTCGATGACCTGGTCCTCGCGCACGGTGCCGACGACGCGACCTGCGTCCACGACCGGGATCTGCGAGACCTCGAGGTCGCGCATGATGCGGATCGCCTCGGCGACGGTCGCGTCGCCCGGCAGCGTCACCAGCTCGCCCGGGCCGCCCTCCTTGCGCCGCAGCACGTCGCCGGCCGTCAGCGCGGCGGGGCCGTCGCCGTGGTGCTCGTCCCACCACGCCGCGTCGTACGCGGTGCGCAGGTCCTTGCGCGACGCCGCGGGCAGGAGCGCGACGACCACCGCGCCCGCGGGGGCGGTCGCGGCGAGGCGCAGAGCCGCGGCCAGCGCGGCTCCGCCGTGCGCGGCGCCGACGAGCACGCCCTCCTCGCGCGCGAGCCGCCGCGCGGTCGCGAGCGCGTCGCGCTCCGAGACGACGAGCGGCGCGCCCGCCGCGTCGCCGCCGAACGCGCGGCCGTCGAACGCGAGCAGCGCCACGAGTGCGCGCGAGCCGGAGGCGGCGAGTGCGGCGCGCAGCGCATCGAGCGTCACCGCGTCGCGCTCCGTGCCGACGAGCGCGTGCAGCGGCTCGCCTGCGGCGGCGAGCAGCTCGCGCGCCGCGTGCACGTCGCCGCCGCCCGGGCGTTCGCGGCGCCGCTCGACGAGCACGGCGCCCGGCGTCTCGGCCGCGATGCGGCGCGCCGCCGCCGCCGCCGCGGAGCCGTCCTCGTCGCTGCCGCCGGGCACGACGCGCACGTCGGCGCCGTAGGCGGCGACACGGCTGCGCTCGTCGCGCGACGCGCGGTCGTCGAGTGCGACGACGCACGCGAGCCCGCGCGCCGCGGCGACCATCGCCACGCTCGCGCCGAAGGTGGCGCCCGACGCCACGAGCGCGCCTCCGCGCGCGAGCGCCCCGGTGCGCTCCAGGTCTTCGACGCAGCGCAGCGCGAGGGCGTCGGCCGTCGCCGGCGACGTGCCGGGCGCGGCGACCGCGCCGAGGAGCCGCCCGGGGGCGTTGCCGCGCAGCCGCCGCAGCTCGACGAGCCACGTGTCGCGCACGGTGCCGAGGACGCTGTCGTGGATCAACGCTCGCTCTCCGGGTGGGCGTCCGATTGTAGGCGCGCCCCGGGGGCCTGCTCGTTCCGCACGATCCACACGGCCACGGGCTGGAACGCGATCGCGAGCGCGGCGCCGGCGAGCACGTCCATGACGTAGTGGAAGCGCAGGTAGACGGTCGCCGCGACGATCCCCGCCGCCAGCGGTGCGCAGACCGCCAGCGTGCGCCGCTCGTGGCGCCACGCCATGAGGACGAGCGTCACGGCGTTCGCCGTGTGGAGGCTCGGGAACGCGTCGCGGGGGAACGCGCCGCCGTGGGCGCCGTTCAGCGAGCGGATCGCGGCGCCGATGAAGTCGCCCTCGAGCGGGACGCCGAACGTGGAGGGCGGCAGCGCGGCGTGCGGGCCGAGCGCCGGCAGGAACAGGTAGCCGAGGTAGCCGACGAAGAGCGCGCCGGTCTCCCCGACCATCAGCTCGCGGAACGCGCGCCGGTCGCGCCGCCACCAGCGCACGGCCAGCGCCGCCGGGAGCACGTAGTAGCTCGCGTACGCACACGCGAGCAGCACCGTCAGCGGGCGCGTGACGAGCGGCTCGAGCAGCACGCCCGCGTGGTCCCCGAGCAGCGCACGGTCGGCCGCCTCGAGCGTCGGGTCGAGGAGCGACCCCGGGCGCACCGCGGGCACGAGAGCGTGGAGCATCTCGTACGTCAGGATCACGAGCGGGAACGGCAGCCAGTCGAGCAGCGCCGGCGCGGCGCGCGTGCGCCCGAGCCACGGCCACGCGACGACGAGCGCGGCGACGGGCAGCGCGAACGGCAGCCATGTGCCGAACGCGCCGCCGACGGCCGCGTCGCAGCCTGCGACGGCGAAGAACGCCAGCCCGAGGCGGAGCTCGCCGCGCCCGAGGAGCGCCCGGCCCATCGCGCTACTTGCGCATGTAGAGCAGCAGCTCTCCGAGGTCGCCGGAGTCCGCCGTCTGCCGCAGCACGCGCTTGATCATCTCGAACCCGGCCGAGCGCATCTCCTGCACGACCACGCCGCCCTCGTTCGCGAGCAGGATGCGTCCCGACTTGCGCGGCCGGCGCGCCTTCGCGTCGCCGTCGAGGGGGAAGAAGCCGGCCGAGAGGAACAGGATGCCGCCCTTGAAGAGCAGGCGCTTCACGTTCGAGAGGTAGCGCTGGCGGTCGCGCTCGTCGTCGATCTGGTAGAAGGCGCCGCGGTCCACGGCGAGCCCGAACGACTCGGCGGGCAGCAGGTTCGGGGTCTCGAACAGGTCGCCGACCATGAAGTCGATGTCGACGCCCGCGAGCCACGCGCGCTCGCGTGCGAGCCCGACCTCGGAGCGGTCCGGGTCGATGCCGACGCACTGGAAGCCGAGCTTCGCGAAGTAGACCGACGCTTCGCCTCCGCCGCACCCGGTGTTGACCATGCGCGTCGGGCGCGGGCAGTGGCCGGAGTCGCGGAACTCGTCGAGGACTCCGTAGTCGTAGTTGTCCTCGATCTTCGGCTGCACGTCGACGGCCAGCGTGTTCATGATCAGCGCGGCGTCGAGCGGCTCGCGCGACTCCTCGGCGCTCGGCTGCTCGTCGGGCGAGTTCGGCTGCAGGCGGCCGCGCGCGCCGTCGCGGCGGCGGTTCGCCGACAGCGCGCGGCGCACGTCCGGCAGGTCGCCGAGCAGGAGCACCTCGCGCACGGGCTCGGGCACCTGCATGGTCTTCGCCGGCGGGCGGGGCTTCTTGTCGCGCTTCTTCTTCCCGTCGGCGACCGCGGTCGCCGTCTCCGAGACGGGCTCGCTCGGCGCGGGCGCCGGCGCGGCCGCAGCGGGCTTCTTCCGCTTCGACCGCGCTGCGACCGCGGCGTTCTTCGCCTCACCCTCGCCACTCTGCTCTTCCAACTGTGGGCTCCTGTCGGGCTCTGCCGTCGCGGCGGGACGGTCCGCGAGCGGTTCGGTTCCGGGTTGACGGGACTTGGGCGGTGCCGCCGGGCGCGCCGCCGTCGCGGCTGCCTTCGCCTTCGGCTTCGGGCGCGGTCGCGCGCCCTCCGCCTTCGCGCCGGGCTTCACGCGCTCGGCCGCGGGCGGCCGCGAGGCCTTCGGACGGGTCTTCGGGGCCTTCGACGGCACGGCGGACTTTCCGCCGGCGCGCGCCGGCGCGTTCTCGCGGCGCGGCCGCGCCGCGGGCTTCGCGGCCGGCTTCGCGCCCGTTCGCGCCTTCGGCGTCGCCGGGCGGGACTTGGTGCCCGGCGCCTTGGCGCCTTTCGACCGCGCGCGCGAGCCGGCGGAGTCCTTCGTCTTCCGCGCCGGCGCGGCGGCCGGCCTCGCCTTGCGGGCCGCCGGCTTCGATCCGGACCCCTTCGCGGCGCTCCCGCCCGTCCGCTTCGGCGCCGCCTTCGTCGCGGCCGGGCGCTGCGCCGCGGCGCGGGCCCTGCCCTTCTCGGGAGGGGCCGCACGCTTCGCGGAAGCCTTCTTCTTCTCGCCCTTGCCGCGCGCAGGGGCTGCCGACGGGGTCGTCTTGCCCTTGGCCGACGCGCGCGAGGCCGCGCCCGACGAGTCGGGACGTGTCGCGGTCGTTCGACGCGCCCGCGACGCGGCCGCGCCCCGAGGGCGTCTCGCAGCGCTCAAACCGACCTCCGCCTCGACCCACCCCCTTTCAGGGGCCGCATCGGGGCCGCCCGGACACGCGGGCAACCCGGCTCGCGGGGGCAGGGTACGAGTGGCGCGATGGAGTGCCCACAGGATTCGCAGCGCGGACTGTCAGTCTGTCATGGAGCGCCCAGGGACCGGCGGTACAGCCGGTAACGGCGGTAGGGGCGGCCGCCGACGCGCTCGATCGCGGCGATCATCAGGTGGTTGTCCTCGAGCACCCAGGAGCACTCGCCCCCGCTCCACCCGAGCTCGCGCGCGCGGCGCACCGTGCGCACGATCAGCGCGGCCTCGAGCCCGGCGCGCCGGTGCTCCGGGAGCACGCCCAGGGTCAGCACCCGCCCGCGGTCGATCGACCGACGCGCGAGGAGGAAGCGGACGAGGGACCACGGCCACAGCCGGCCCCGGATCCGGGCGAGCGCCTGGTTCACGTCGGGGAGTGTCAGCGAGAACGCCACCGGCTCGCCGCGGTGCTCGGCGAAGAGCAGCATCGACGGCTCGAGGACCTGGCGCAGCGAGCGCGCCTCGTGCCGGATCTCGTGCGGCGTCATCGGGACGAAGCCCCAGTTGCGCTCCCAGGCTCCGTTGTAGATGCGCAGCACGTGCTCCACGTCCGCGGCGAACCCGCGACGGTCCGCGCGGACGGCGCGCAGCACGTAGCCGCCCCGCTCGAGCGCGCGGTCCGCGATGCGCGCGAGCCGCTCGGCCGCCTCGCCCTGCGCGGGCACCCAGAACGCGAGGAGGTCCTTGGCGCCCTCGAAGCCTGCGCGCTCGAGGAGCCCGGGGTACCAGGCGGGGTTGTGCGGCATGTCGAGGAGGGGCGGCCCCGGCTCGTCCGCTTCGACGAGCAGGCCGCTGATGCCGTTCGTCGTGTAGCCGAGCGGGCCGATCGCCTCGGTGCGCCCGCGCTCCCGCAGCCACGCCGCCGCCGCGCCGAGCAGCGCGTCCGCGGTCTCCTGCGCCTGCTCGCACTCGAACCAGCCGAAGAAGCCGGTCGCTCCGCCGTGGACGGCGTCGTGGTGCGCGTCCACGGTCGCCGCGACGCGCCCGACGTCGCGCCCGTCACGCACCGCGACGAAGTGCTGCGTCTGCGCGTGCTCGAAGAGCGGGTGCTCCGGGTGCCAGCGCGTGTGGCAGTCGGCGAGGAGCGGCGTGACGAAGTGGGGGTCGCCGGCGTACGGCGCGAGGCCGGCGCGCCAGAACCGGGTCCGCCCGGCGCGTCCGCGGTCGACGGTCTCGACGCGGAGCGCCACGGCGTGCGCTCAGGCGACGCGGACGAGTCCGCTCGCGCGCCCGATGCGCGCGAAGGCGTCGACCACCCGGTCGAGTTCCTCGGCGTGGTGCGTGGCCATGTACGACGTGCGGATCAGCCCCTCGCCGGGCGGCACGGCGGGCGACACGACGGGATTCGTGAAGATCCCCGCCTCGTGGAGCGCCTTCCAGAAGCGGAAGGTCTCGACGTCGCCGCCGACCGAGATCGGGATGATGGGAGAGCGCGTCTGGGAGACGTCGTACCCGAGGGCGGCGAACGACTCGCTCATGCGGCGCACGTTGTCCCAGAGGCGCGCGCGGCGCTCGGGCTCGCTCTCGACGACGTCGAGCGCGGCGATCGTCGCGGCGGTCGAGGCCGGCGCGGCGGAGGCCGAGAAGATCAGCGCGCGGGCGTTGTGCTGCACGAAGTCGATCACGCGCGCCGACGCTGCCGCGAAGCCGCCGAGCGAGGCGAACGACTTCGAGAACGTGCCGACGATGACGTCGACCTCGTCCTCGAGGCCGAAGTGCTCCGCCGTGCCGCGGCCGTTCGCGCCGAGCACGCCGATGCCGTGGGCGTCGTCGAGCAGGATCCGGGCGCCGTGGCGCCGCGCGAGCGTGACGATGCTCGGCAGGTCGCAGAGGTCGCCCTTCATCGAGAAGACGCCGTCCGTGATGATCAGCTTGCCGGCCGAGTCGGGGACGGCCGCGAGCTGCCGCTCGAGGTCCTCCATGTCGTTGTGGCGGTACTTGCGCAGGTGCGCGAACGACATGCGGCAGCCGTCGAAGATCGACGCGTGGTTCTCGCGGTCGCAGAGGATCACGTCGCCCTTGCCGGCGAGGGTCGAGATGACGCCCAGGTTGACCTGGAAGCCGGTCGAGAACGTGATCGTCGCCTCGCGCTGCATGAAGCGCGCGAGCCGCCGCTCGAGCTCCACGTGGAGGTCGAGCGTGCCGTTCAGGAAGCGCGAGCCGGTGCAGCCCGAGCCGTAGCGCTCGACGGCCTCCATCGCCGCGGCCTTGACGCGCGGGTGGTGCGTGAGCCCGAGGTAGTTGTTCGACCCGACCATCACCATGGGGCGGCCGTTCACGACGACCTCCTCGGTGTGGTTCTCCGAGATCGCGAGGAAGTACGGGTAGAGCCCGGCCCGCCGCAGTTGCTCGGCACGGTCGAACCGGTCGCACTTCTCGAACAGATCCACGTACGGTCGCTCCCCGGTCGTCTGGGCCCTCCCTCGCGGGGGCGCCTCGAGCCGACGGACTCCAGGGTCCGCACGGGCGCCCGGAATCCCGACGCGCGCAGGGCCCAGGCCGGGCGGAGGGTAGGTGGGTCCCGGAAGGGGTGTCAATCTGTTTCGGATTGCATACGAAGGCAGTGCAATGGCGCTCTCGGAGCCTCGGACGGCGCGGAGGTGAGCGCGATGCTGGTGTTCGTGACGGGGGCCACCGGCTTCGTCGGACACCACGTGGCGGACGCGCTCCGCGGCGCGGGCCACACCGTGCGCTGCCTCGTCCGCGATCCGTCCCGCGCGAGGCTCCTCGCCGAGGCCGGTGACGAACTCGTCGCGGGCGACGTCGGCGACGCAGCGGCGCTCGCGCGCGGGGTCGCCGGCGCCGCTGCCGTGGTGCACGTCGCGGGGCTCATCGCGGCGCGCTCGGCGCGCGAGATGTTCGCCGTGAACGTGGCCGGCACCGCGCGGCTCGCGACCGCCTGCGCCCGCGCGGAGCTCCCGCCCGCGCGCTTCGTGCTCGTGTCGTCGCTCGCTGCCGGCGGCCCGAGCGGGCCGCACCGGGCCGCCGTCCGCGAGGACGACGCCCCCCGGCCGGTGAGCGTCTACGGCCTCTCCAAGCTGCGCGGCGAGGAGGCGGCGCGGCGCGCGCTCGGGTCCGCGACGGCGCTGACGGTCCTCCGCCCGCCGGCGGTCTACGGGCCGCACGACCGCGGCATCCTCGAGCTGTTCCGCGCGGCCGCCGCCGGCGTGCGGCTGCGCATCGGGACCCGGCCGCGGCGCGTGTCGATCGTCCACGGCGCGGACCTCGCCGACGCGGTCGTGCGTGCGCTGGACGGACCCGCTGCCGCGGGTCGCACGTACTACGTCGCCAACCCCGAGGCGCACGCCATGGACGCGCTGCTCGCGCGGATCGGCGCGGCGGTGGGACGCCGCGGCGTCGCGCTGCCGCTGCCCGAGTGCGCCGTGCGCGCCGCGGGCGTGGTGGCGGAGGAGGTGGCGCGCCTGCGCGGCCGCGTGCCGACCTTCTCGCGCGACAAGGCGCGCGAGTTCCTCGCCCCCGGCTGGGTCTGCGATCCGGCGCGCGCCGCGCTCGAACTCGACTGGACCCCGAGGTGGGACCTCGACGAGGGCCTCGCGGCCACCGCCGCGTGGTACCGCGCCGCCGGCTGGTTGGGGGGACGGTAGGATGCGGTCCATGCCTGCCCGATCCGTCGTCGCCCTGTTCCTCGCCGCGGCCGGCGCCTGCGCGTTCGGCGTCCCCGCCCGCGCCGGCGACGCGCCCCCCACGGCGGAGACGTCCGAGAGCTGGTACGCCTTCTCCCGCGCTCGCGCGGAGCAGCTCAAGAAGGACAACCGCCTGCGCGAGGCCGTCGAGGAGCTCATCGCGTGCGGCGAGCTGCGTCCGAACGAGGTGGACTGCCTCGCCGAGGGCGCCGTGATGATGGTCGAGTGGGGGGGCAGCCGCCCGGGCGGACTGCGCCCGGGTGCCGACGCGTACAGCGTGGCCGAGGCGCTCGTCAGCGCCGCGGTGCCGCGCCCCGGCGGCAAGGGCGACCCGCGGCTCGGCTACGCGATCGGGCGCCTGCGCTTCGCCGACCACGACTGGTCCACCGCGTACCAGATGTTCCGGGAGGCGCGCGACCAGGGCTGGGAGCCCGAGACGATCCGGCTCTGGTACTTCCGGGCGGTCGTCAACCGCGCGAAGCTGCTGCTCGACGCGTTCCGCGTCGACGAGGCCATCGCCGACCTCGACGAGGTCATCGCGGAGTCGCCGGACCACCCCGAGATGCTCGCCGCGAAGATCAACCTGGCCGGGGCCCACCGCAAGCGCGACGAGCGCCAGGAGTCGGAGCGCATCCTGCGCGAGCTGTGCGAGCAGTTCCCGCTGTCGCCGCAGCCCTGGAACACGCTGGGGCTCGTGCTCTTCGACCAGGGGCGGCTCGAGGAGGCGCTCGACGCGTTCACGCAGTCGATCACGCTGGCCGTGAGCCAGAACGCGCCGTTCGACGAGGCGCTCGTCTCGAAGGCGCACGTGCTGCTCAAGCTGCGCCGTTTCGACGAGTCCGACAAGGCGGTGAAGGAGTTCCTGAAGCTCAAGCAGGACGCGCCGGGCGGGCTCTACCTTCTCGCGCAGCTCCACCGCGAGCGCGGCGACACGCTCGAGGCCGTGCGCGTGCTGCGTCGCGCGGCGCGGCACGCCCCGCGCGACCACGGCATCCTGACGCTCCTCCAGCAGATCCACTACGAGCGCGGAGAGGAAGAGGACGCGCGCGAGATCGGGCGCCGCCTCGACGCCCTGCGCGACGAGATGAAGCGCAAGCTCGAGGGCCGCGACGAGGCCGCGCCGGAGGACGCCGCGGCTCCCGCCGAGGGGAGCGAGGCGCCCGCCGACGGCGGCGCGGAGCCCGCGCCGACGGACGGCGACGGCGGCCGCTGACCGCACGCGCTGCGGCGCACACGCTGCGCGCGACTCAAGAACGGCACGCCGCGCGACCGATGCGGGACCGGACGTCAGCCCCGACGTCCGGAGGCCAACATGTCGCAGGCACGCCCCCGTCGCCGCCAGAAGATCGTGGACGCCAAGTTCCAGCTCGGTCTGGGACTGCACCTGATCGGCTGGCTGTATCTCTACGTCGTGCTGTTCGCCGTGGGGGCGAATCTGCCCGCGATCAAGTCGATCTTCGCGTCCGACATCTCCGAGCCGGACTACGTGGACGCGATGCTCGCGCTGCGCGGCTTCAGCCGCTTCGTGGTGGTGCCGCTCGCGCTCACGTTCCTCGCGATGGCGGGGCACGCGATCGTCGTCACGCACCGCATCGCCGGCCCCGTCTACCGCATGAAGATGGTGCTGCGGCAGGTGGCGGCGGGAGAGCTGCCGCCGTCGGTGCGCTTCCGCGACCACGACTACCTGAAGGATCTCGCCGAGGAGGCGACGACCGCGCTCGCAGCGCTGCGCGACCACCGCCAGCGCACGCAGCGCATGAACGCCGAGACGAGCGAGGCGCTGCGCCGCGTGCTGCAGGCCGCGAAGGACGGCGCCGACGCCGCCCGGCTCGCCGCCCTCGCGCAGGAGGCCCTCGAGGCCGCCGAGCGCGTGGACCGGATGGTCGCCCTGCCCGAGCCGCCGACCGCGCACGCCGCGCCTGCGGCCGCGGAGTCCGCCCCCGCGCCGGCGCCGGCCGACGCGCCGGTCGCCTGACCGCCGCCCTCCGTCCGCGGATCGCCGCGCCCGCGTGATGACGGTCACGTGTGCGCTCCGGGCGGACGGCTACGCTCCTCCTGCCTGCGCCCGTCCACGCCGCACCGGCGGCGTCACGAAGTGCGCGAGCCTCGTGAAGTGCGCGGGCTAGAGTCGGCAGTTCGATTCGGCGGTTCGATTCGGCGTCTGGACGCGGCCGCCCCACGGAAGGAGCCCACCCATGCCCAAGGTCACGATCTTCGGCGCCGGCAACGTCGGCGCCACCTGCGCGCACGTGCTCGCGCAGCGCGACATCGCGGACGTCTGCCTCATCGACATCGTCGAGGGCATGCCGCAGGGCAAGGCGCTGGACATCCGCGAGGCGGGGCCGCTGCAGGACTTCGGCGTCGAGGTCGAGGGCTCGAACGACTACGCCGCGTGCCGCGGCTCCGACGTCGTCGTCGTCACGGCCGGTCTCGCGCGCAAGCCCGGGATGGACCGGATGGAGCTGCTCGCGAAGAACACGGGGATCGTCGCGGGCATCGCCTCGGCGATCGCCGAGCACGCCCCGCAGGCCATCGTCGTGAACGTCACCAACCCCCTCGACGTGATGACGTACGTGACGCTGCGGCGCAGCGGCTTCCCGCGCGAGCGCGTCCTCGGCATGGCGGGCGTCCTCGACTCGGCGCGCTTCCGCGCGTTCATCGCGATGGAGCTCGGCATGTCGATCGTGGACGTGTCCGCCATGGTGCTCGGCGGCCACGGCGACACCATGGTGCCGCTGCCCCGCTACTCGACCGTGAACGGCGTCCCGATCACGGAGCTGATGGACGCGGCCACCATCGAGCGGCTGTCGAACCGCACGCGCCAGGGCGGCGGCGAGATCGTGAAGCTCCTGAAGACCGGCAGCGCCTACTACGCGCCCGGCACCAGCGCCGCGCAGATGGCCGAGGCCGTGCTGAAGGACCGCCGCCACCTGCTGCCGTGCTCCGTCCTCCTGCAGGGCGAGTACGGCCTCGACGGCGTGTTCTGCGGCGTGCCGTGCGTCGTCGGACGCGGGGGGCTCGTCCGGGTCGTCGAGCTCGGGCTGTCGGACGCCGAGCGCGCCGCCCTGCACGCCAGCGCGGGCACGGTCCGCGAGGGCCAGGCCGAGGTCGACGGCATCCTCGGCTGAGCGCGCCGCCCCGCGCGCGGGGAGGTGCGGAGACGGCCGCCCGACCGCGGCGGAACGAAGGGGCGAGACCCGGGTCTCCCCCTTCGTGCCCGCCCGCGGTAGAGTGTCCACGTGCCGCGCTCCCGAAGCTGGTTGGCCCTGACCGCCGGACTCGTGCTCCTGGCCGGACTGACCCAGCCCGCCGGCGAGGCGTCGGCCGCCGACGGCGCAGCGCCCGCCGTCGTCGCGAAGAAGAAGTCGGGACGTCCGCGCGCCGTGCGCGTGCGGAAGATCAAGCCGCGCGCCGGCGCCAAGTTCGTGGCCCTCGACACGGCGATCCGCGTGCGCTTCTCGCGCCCGATCGATCCGGCCTCGGTGGACTCGTCGACGGTCGTGCTGCGTCGCCTGCTGGGCGACCCGATCACCTGGACGGCCGAGTTCGACAAGGACGGCCGCGTGCTCGTGATCACGCCGACGTCGTTCCTCGACCCCGGCCGCGACTACGAGCTCGTTCTGCGCACCGGCGTCCGCGGCGTCGACGGCGCGGGGCTGCGGCGCGAGACGCACGCGATCTTCTTCACCGACCCGCGCATCCCGCCGTTCCAGTTCATCCGCCCCGAGCAGTTCGTGGCGCTCGAGTCGCGGATGGTCGAGGGCCGCGCCTACCACTCTTCGACGCGCATGCGCTCGGGCGGTGTGCTGCTCGCGGGCGGGCTCGTGGACACGGTGCGGGTGGCCGACACGGCCGACGTGTTCGACCCTTCGGAACGCCGCTTCCGTCCGGTCTCGACGCGCATGTCCACGCCGCGCGCGTTCCACGCGGCGGTGCCGTTCGGCAACTCGGTGATGCTCGTCGGCGGCTGGAACGGCAGCGACGCGCTGGCCGCCACGGAGCTCTACGACTCGTCCGGCGCACGCTTCGTCGTCGGTCCGTCGATGGTCGAGCGCCGCGACTTCACCGACGCGGTCACGCTCGACGACGGACGCGTGCTCGTCGTCGGCGGTCTGCACTATCTGCCGACCGGCGCGGCCGAGTACAGCACCACGGCCGAGATCTACGACCCGCACGTCGGCGGCTTCCGCCTCACCCTCTCCGCTCCGCGCGAGCGTCGCGTGGGCCACCGCCTCACGCTGCTCCCCGACGGCCGCGTGCTCGTGTCCGGCGGTCAGGCCCCCGGCACGACCACGGGCGCGAGCGCGGAGATCTTCGACCCGGACACCGAGACGTTCCGCGAGACGCTGCAGCGCCCCCTCGGCTTCCGGCAACTCCACACCGCCACGCTGCTCGGCAGCGGGTTCGTGCTGATCGCCGACGGCGGCAACGGGAAGATGGAGGTCTTCGACCCGGGCGCCGAGCGCTTCTTCGACGCGGGCGGCGCGAGCTTCGTGCGCCGCACCGACTCGACCGCGTCGCTGCTCCCCGGCGACAAGGTGCTGCTCCTCGGCGGTCTCGCGCAGCAGGCCTCGCAGACGATCATCCTCGAGACGATGGACCTCTACCTGCCGAACCTGGGCGGCGGCACCGGGCGCGTCGTGCAGCCCGACGTCGTGCTCCCGGAGCCCCGCGCCGGGCACCGCGCGACGGAGCTCGACAGCGGCAGCGTCCTGATCTCCGGCGGCCTCGGCTACGCCGACCAGTTCAGCCTCTCGTCGGCGCTCCTGTTCGTCCCCTGAGAGCGCGTCGCACGCGCGCCGCCGCCGTAGCATCGGCCGCGTGACGCAGCCGGCGCCGAGGAGCCCGCACGACGAGACCGTCGTCGTGCTGCAGCCGCACCACCTCGGCGACCTGCTCGTCAGCACGCCCGCGCTCCACGCGCTGCGCGGCGCGCTGCCCGCGGCGCGCATCGTGGCGGCCGTCGGACCGTGGGGCGCGCCGCTGCTCGCCGGCAACCCGGACGTCGACGCCGTCGTGACGATCGCGCCGCCGTGGCTCGACCGCTCGCGGCGCGCGGGCTGGGCGTCGCTGCGGCGCGAGCTCCACGCGCTGCGCGCGCTCGCGCCCGACCGGCTCGTCGTCCTGCCCACCTCCGCGAAGGTCGCGGCGCTCGCGTGGCGCATCCGCGCGCCCGAGCGCTGGGGACTCGACCATGCGCTCGCGCGCTGGGCGTTCACGCACCGCGTGCCGTACGACGCCGAGCGGCGCGTCGTCGAGTCGTACCTCGACGTGGCGCGCGCCCTCGGCGCCGCCGTCGCGCCGCCGGTCTACCGCGTCTTCCCCGACGCGGTGGACACGGCGCCCGCCGACGCGCTGCTCGCACACGGCGCGACGGCGCTCCTCGCGGTCACCGCGGGCGGCGCCGGCAAGAACTGGCTCGCGCCCGCGTGGGCTGCCGTGGGCGACGCGCTGCACGCGCGCGGCCTGCGCGTCGTCGTGTGCGGCGGCCCCGGCGACGCCGCGCCCGTCGCCGCGGTCCGCGCGCAGATGCACGCGCCGGCCGACGTGCTCGCGGGCGAGCTCGCGCTCCTGCAGTTCGCGGCGCTCGTGCGCGGCGCGCGCCTCGTCGTCGCGCTCGACACGTTCGCGGCGCACCTCGCGGCGGCCGTGGCGACGCCGCTCGTGTGCATCCGCGGCAGCGCGTCGGTCCCGCGCTGGCTGCCGTACGCGCCGGCGTCGCCGTGCGAGGTCGTGGAGGTGGCGTCGCGTCTCGACGAACCGGGCGCGCTCGCGTCCGCGACCGTCATCGCCGCGGCGGAGCGCGCGCTCGCGGCGTGCTCAACGGGTCCGTGGCCCGGGTCGATGTAGGGGGGACGGGCGCACCCGTCCGCACCATGCCGCCCGACGTCCTCGTCGACCTGACGCCCCTCGACACCGGCTCGCGCTACCGCGGCATCGGGCGCTACGTGTCGGCGCTCGCAGCGTCGCTCGCCGCGCTGCCGCCGGATGCCGCGCACGGCCTGCGCTTCGCAGGTCTGACGTCGCTCGCGACGGGTCACGCGGACGCGACGCTCGCGTACGCGGGCGACCCGCGTTTCCGGCAGCGGCCCTTCGGCCATCGCATCTACGAGTGGCGCCGGCGGCTGCTGCTCGGCGGCGCGGCGCGGCGCTCGGGCGCGCGGCTCCTGCACCACACCGACCCCGGCGGCACGCCCTGGTTCGGCTGCCCGCCGCGTGTCGTGACCTGCTACGACCTCATCCCGCTCGTCATGCACCGCGAGTACCTGGCGCCCGTGCCCGGCGGACGCGCGCGGCGCCGCGCGCGCGACCGCGTCCGCTACGGCGGCGCGCTGCGCGTGCTGGCGATCAGCGCCGCCACGCGCGACGACCTCGTGCAGCACGTGGGCATCGACCCCGCCCGCATCGACGTGACGCATCTCGGCGTGGACCACACGCGCTTCCATCCGCGTGCCGCCGACGGCGAGGAGCAGGCGGTGCGGCGCGCACTCGGCGTGACGCGTCCGTTCCTCCTGTACGTCGGCGCGTGGGACGCGCGCAAGAATCTCGAGCATCTCGTCGCGGCGTATGCGCGCTCCGGCGTGCGCGGCGACGTGGCGCTGGTGCTGGCCGGCATGCTGGGTCCGCGCGGGACCAGGCGCGTGCAGGCGGCGATCGCCGAACACGGCGTCGGCGACGACGTGCTGCTGCCGGGCTACGTCGACGAGGCGCTCGTGCCGGCCGCGTACCGCAGCTGCCTCGCCCACGTCTTCCCCTCGCTCTACGAGGGCTTCGGCCTGCCCGTCGTCGAGGCGCTCGCGTGCGGCGCGCCGACGGTCACGACACGGCGCTCGTCGCTCGGCGAGGTCGCAGGCGACGCCGCGCTGCTCGTGGACGGCACCGACGTCGACGAGACCGCCGCGGCACTCGCGCGTGTCGCCTCCGACGCCGCGCTGCGCGACGACCTGCGTGCCCGCGGACGCGCGCGCGCCGCCGCGTTCACGTGGGACGCGTGCGCGCGCGCCACGGTGGAAGCGTACGTGCGCGCGCTCGCCGCCGTCGCCGCGTGAGCGCGGCGCGTTCAGAGCGCGAAGCGTTCGCCCTCGCGGGCCACGGCGAAGCCGCGTGAGCGCGCCGGCGTCTCGTCCGCGAGCAGCCGGTTCGTGTGGTTCAGGTGGATCAGGCGCACGCGCGCGCCGAGTCCGTCGAGGCGCGCGAGCGTGTCGGTGACGAACGGGTGCGGCACCTCGCGCGGGTCGCGGTGGGGCAGCTCCTCCGGCGCGAAGAACGTGGCGTCGAGCAGCGCCACGTCCACGCTCGCGACGAGCGCGCGCACGTCGTGGTCCCACGCGTCCCACGCGTCGATATCGGGCACGTAGAGCAGCGCGCCGCGCGGTCCGCGGATGCGGTACGCGACGGTGTCGGTGTGCTCCGCGCGGTGCGGCACGGGCAGCGCCTCGACGACGAGGTCGCCGAACTCCGTGCGGCCGGCGTCGGCGTAGCGCACGTGCCCCTGCGTCTCGAGCTCGCGCCACGGCGCGTTCCCGCGCAGGTGGCGCTGCATCGCCGCGGTGCCGTGCACGGGCACGTCGCGCACTGCGAGCGCCTCGCGTCCGAGATAGAGCAGGCCCGCCACGTGCCCCATGTGCGCGTGCGTCAGGAACAGCGCGTCGGGGCGCGCGGCGCCGAGCAGGCGGAGCTGCGCCGGCAGGTCGGGCGTCGCGTCCACGAGCGCGTGGCGCGTGCCGTCGGTCAGGCCGAGGCAGGCGACGTGGAGCCGCGGCGCGCGGCCGTTCGCGCGGGCCTCGCACGTCGCGCACGCGCAGCCGGGATGCGGCACGCCGCCGTCCTGCGCGATGCCGAGGACGACCGCCTCGAAGCTCACCGCGCCGACTCCGCGGGACGCACGAGCTCCGTTACGGGGCGCGCGCCGTCGAGGTCGAGCAGGTACGCGCCCTCGTCGCGCCACCACGCGCGTCCGTTCCACTCGTCCTGCGCGCGTGCGCCGTAGCGGTCGCTCCCCGCGCGATCCACGAACAGCGCGAACGAGCGCCCGCCGTGGTAGTCGTTCGACGACGCGTGCGCCGGCAGGTCGGCGTACGTGTCGTCGCCCGCGTCGTCCACGAACACCACGACGCCGTTGTGCGCCGCCGACGCGAGCGAGAAGCCCGACGTGCGGTAGTCGTCGTCGCCGCCGCGGTCGCGGAAGAGCACCGACGTCTCGTCCCACGAGAGCCCCTGCGCGACGTTCGAGTGCGAGCGGTAGACGTCGTCGCCCGCGCCCTCGAGGAACGTGCCCGCGGCCTCGTGCGCGGCGAAGCCCTGCGCGTAGCGCGAGCCCGCGTGGAGGTCGCGGCCCGCGTCGTCGCGCGCGACTCCCCACGCGAAGAAGTACCCGCCGCCCTGACTGAAGTTGCCGGCCTCGTAGACGTCGTCGCCCGCGGCGTCGTGCAGCAGCCCGATGCCGCCGGATGCCAGGTTGCGGAAGCCGAAGCCGACGCCCTGCCCCCAGCCGCTGAAGAGCCCGTCCTCGCCGTACTCGCTGCCGTAGCGCCCCGTGCACGCGTAGCGGTCGTCGCCGGCCACGTCGACGAGGACGCCGACGCCCGCGGGCAGTCCGACGCCCTGCGAGAAGCGCTGCGCCTCGTAGACGTCGCGCCCGTCCGTGTCGCGCAGCACGCCGCCGCCGACGAGCGCCGTGCCCTGGCACGCCTCGTTGCCGCGGTAGGTGTCGTCGCCCGCGCGGTCGTCGAGCAGGCCGAACCCGGCGAGCGCGGCGCCCTCCGACCACTGCCGCGCGGTGTAGCGGTCGTCGCCGCCGAGATCGCGCAGGATGCCGACGCCGCACAGCGCGCCGCCGAGGGCGAATGGCGACGTGGCGCCGTACGTGTCGTCGCCCGCCACGTCCACGTCGATCGCGAGCGGCTGCTCCGGGTCCGCGCGGCCGGCGACGTCCAGGTACTCGTCGTCGCCGCCGACGTCGAAGCGGAAGAGACAGCGGCGCGTGTGACGCTGCCGCGCTGCACCCCACAGCTCGATGCGGCCGGCGGCCGTGTCGCGCGCCGCGACGAGCCCCTCCTTCCCGCTGCGCCGCACGGCGGCCGCGAGCGGATGCTCCGCGGCGTCGAGGAACGCGAGGACCTCGCGCGCGACGTCCGCGATCACCTCGCGCCGCACGCGGGCGAGCAGTGCGACGAGGCGACGGTTCGCGCGCTCGCGCGCCACGTCGGTGTCGCCGTCCACGTACTCGCCGTCGACCAGCGTGCGCTGCGTCAGTCCGTCCACGTGGGCGGCGACGTACGCGCGCTCCTCGGGCGTCCAGTCGGCGAGCTCGTCGCGCAGCCGCCCCGCGCGCGGCACCAGGAACGCCTCGAGTGCGTCGAGCCAGGCCTCGGGCGACGCGTCGGAGGAGAGCGCAGCGTGCGTCGCCGGCGCCGCCGCGCCCTCGCCCGCGGCGATGCGCGCCGCCTCCGACGGGTCCGCGGCGACGCGCGCGAGCAGCCGCGCCGCGAGCGCCTCCTGCGCCTCCGGGTGGAACTGCGCGACGACCGTCTCGCGCAGGCGGAACGTGTCGCGCGGCGTGAAGCGCCGCCGCTGGCGCGCCCACGTGTCGGCGAGTCGCGCCGCGCCGTCGTCGAGTGCGACGGCCGCCGCGGTCCACGCCACGATGTCCGCGTCGACGTCGGCCGCGTCGGCCTCGAACCAGTCGTCCGGTGTGCTCTCGCGCGCGAACGACGGCGGGCGCCGGCCGAGCTGCACCTCCACGCGCACCGGTGCCGCGTCGCCGCGCGCGTAGACCACGGTGGTGCGCGTGTCGGGCGTCAACTCCGCGACGCGCGTCTTGAACTGCTCGAGCAACTCCGAGCGCTCGCCGTCGAAGCGGCGCCCGGCCAGCTCCACGATCACGTCGCCGTCCACGACGCCCGCGCGCCCGAGCGGTCCGTCCTCGCGCACCCCGGCGACGACGACGCCGAGGCCGGGTCCCGCGGCGGCCGACAGCACGCGCGTGCCGGAGAGGCCCGTCCCCAGCTCCGCGCGGTCGTCGGGCGACGGGTCGAACGGCAGCGCGGCGGGCAGCGACGGCGTCGTCGTCTCCGGGGGCGTCGCGCTCCGCACCGGAGCGGGTCCGGCCTCGGGCGCAGCGCGCGCGACGCTCCCGGGTGCACGCGCCCCTGCGACCGGGTCGGACGTCGCGCACGCGGCCGCTCCGAGCGCGAAGAGGACCACGAGGCGGTGCGCGGGCGGCATCGGCGCAGGGTAGCAGTCGCGCTGCGGCCGTCGCAGCGTGGCAGTCTGCGGGTGCCGGGCGGCGCACTCCGGTGACGCTTCGAAGTTGCGCGCGACGCCGCGGCGTGACAACGTCCCGCGCGTGACGACGATCGCACCGTTCGATCCCGCCGACGACGTCGTGCGCGAGGCCGCGCAACGCTTCGGCACGCCGCTCTACCTCTACGACGCGGCGACGCTGCGCGCCCGCGCGCGCGCCGTCGCGGCGTTCGGCGGACCGTTCGGCTTCACGCCGCGCTACGCCGTCAAGGCGAACCCCTGCCGCGCCGTCCTGCGCGCGTTCGCGGACGAGGGGCTCGCGTTCGACGCGAGCACGGGCTTCGAGGCGGCGCGCGTGCTCGCCGCCGGGATCGACGGTCGGCGCGTGCAGGTGACCGCGCAGGTGCTGCGCGACGACATCGCGGCGCTCGCCGCGCGCGGCGTGCAGTTCACCGCGTGCTCGCTGCGTCAGATCGAGCAGCTCGCCGACGCGCTGCCCGGTGCCGAGATCGGCCTGCGCGTGAACCCGGGCCGCGGCAGCGGACACAACAACCGCACGAGCGTCGCCGGACCCGACGCGAGCTTCGGCGTCTGGCACGAGCACGTCGCGGCGGCGGCCGCGCGCGCCGCCGCGCGCGGGCTGCGCATCGTCTGGCTGCACCACCACGTCGGCTCGGGCGGCGACCCGGCGCGCTGGGCGGAGATCGCGGAGGACACGCTCGCCTGCGTGGACGCGCTGCCCGACGTGACGCACGTGAACCTGGGCGGCGGCTTCAAGGTCGCGCGCATGCCCGGCGAGACCGAGAGCGACCTCGCAGCCGCCGCGCGCGCGGCGGACGCGCTGCTGCGCGCCGTGGCGGCGCGCACGGGCCGCCGCCTGCGGCTCGAGGTCGAGCCGGGCACGTGGCTCGTCGCGACGGCGGGCGTCGCCGTGGGCCGCGTCCACGACGTCGTCGACACCGGCGCGCGCGGCCGCACGTTCGTGAAGACCGACGTCGGCATGGCCGAGGTGCTGCGCCCGTCGCTCTACGGGGCGCAGCACCCCGTGCGCTTCGTGGCGGCCGACGTCGCCGCGCCGGCGCAGCCGCCGGCCCCGCTCCTCGTCGTCGGGCCGTGCTGCGAGTCGGGCGACCTGCTGACGCCGGCCCCCGGCGACCCCGAGACCCTCGGTCCGCGCGAGCTGCCGGTGCCGCGTCCCGGCGACCTCGTCGTCGTCGGTGCCGCGGGCGCGTACTGCGCCGCGATGGCGACGCGCAACTACAACTCGATCCCCGCGGCGCCCGAGATCGTGCTCGCGGCGGACGGCACGCTGCTCCCGGCGCGGCGCCGACAGACGCTCGACGACGTGCTCCGCGAAGAGCTCTGACCGCCGTTCGCGCCCGACCCCGATCGGATTCCCGCGAGCGCCGCGCTTCCACGTCGCGACACTGCGGCCGACCGCGACACGGCGGCGCGTCCCGTCCCGGGAGCAGCGGAGCATGCACGAACCGACCGACGACGAGCCGCCCGATGACGCGGCGGAGCCCGGGGAGCGCCGCCCGTCGCGGCGCAAGCCCCTCGTGCTGCTCGCGCTCGTCGTCGCGTGCGTGCTCGTCGTCTACGCCACGCCGCTGCGCCGCTACTTCGACCTGCGCGGCGACGGCATCCAGGACGTGCGCACCTGGGTGCGCAGCTTCGGCGTCTGGTCGCCGCTCGTGTTCTTCGTGCTCAACATCGTGGGCGTCTCGATCGGCGTGCCGCGTCTCGCGTTCTCGTTCCTCGGCGGCGTGCTGTTCGGCTGGGTCGAGGGCGCGCTCTACTCGCAGTTCGGGACGCTCGGCGGCTGCTGGCTGACGTTCGTCGTCGCGCGCTCGCTCGGCCGCGAGTGGGTGCGGGCGGCCGTCGCGGCGCGCTTCCCGCGCGGCGAGAAACTGCTCGACGTGATCGGCCGGCACACCTTCGCGGCGAACGTGCTCATCCGCGTCATGCCCGTCGGCAACTGCTTCGCCGTGAACCTCCTGATGAGCATGAGCTCGGCGCGCACGGTCCCGTTCCTGCTCGGCACGCTCGTCGGCACGCTCCCGGAGGCCGCCATCTACGCGCTCCTCGGGAGCTCCGCGGGCAAGCAGTCCGTGCCCCGGTTCGTGATCGGACTGGCCCTGCTCGGCGTCCTCGCCGTCTTCCACATGACCTGGGGGCGGCGCTGGTTCGCGCGCCTGCGCGAGACGCGCGACGCCGCGGCGGCCCCCGCGGAGCCTTCGCGGACGGACTGAACTCGCGCCGCGCCCTGTGCCGATACCGGACACATGGACTGTCCGACGTGCGGATCCGAAGCGCTCATCGGCGCGACGCGTTGCACGGGTTGCGGCGGTTCGCTCTATCGCTCCACGCGCACGCAGACGCTGCCGCCGCCCGTGGACGCGCAGCCCCAGGCCACCTCCGACGGCGACGCCGTCGCCGGCGACGGGCCGTCCGCGAAGGCGAAGATCGAGTCGGGCGTCCACGCCCTGCCCGCCGCCCCTGCGCTCGCCGCGCACGAGCCCGAGGCGCGCTCGCTGTGCAGCCTGTGCCTCACGCCGTGCGACGTCGTCGCCGGCGCGAAGCCCATCTGCCCGGGCTGCCGCAACGCCGCCGAGGCGGCGCAGCACGCGGGCGCCTCGGCGCAGACCGTCAAGCGCCGCACGACGCGCGCGACCACGCGCCGCCGCGGCAGCCTCGCGCGCACGTTGTCGTGGCTGCTCGTGCTCGGCGGCGCCGGCGCGGGGGCCGTGTTCCTGCTGCCGCGCCTGCAGCTCGGCGGCGATGCCGGCGCAGAACTCGTCGCCGGGGCCCGCGCGACCTCCGCCGTCGTGAACGCCGAGTTCCCCGCCGACGGGATCACGCAGTTCCGCACGACGTACGACCTGCGCATCCTGCGCGAGCGCTCGTCCGGCGCCATCCGGCTGAAGAGCCCGCCCGTCTTCGACGTCCGGCAGGTCGCGACGGTCGCGTCCGAGATCGCGCTCGTCGAACGCGGCGAGCTGGCGCTCGGACTCGACGTGCGCGCCGCCTGCACGCTCGAGAGCGAACGGGGCGTCGTGGACCTCCGCGACGGCCAGAAGCGCACCGTCTTCCCGTGGGACCGCCACATCGGCGTGATGCGCGTCGTCTCCCGGCCGAAGGGCACGCCCGAGGCCGCCGAGGGCCAGCTCGTCGTCGGCCGCGACGTCCCGCCGCTCCTCACCTTCGGCACCACGTGGGCGCCGAAGCCGGAGCTCGCCGCAGGCGCGGAGTGGGAGGGCGACGTGACGCTCCCCTGTCTGCCGACAGCCGACGGCGCCGTGGCTCCCTCCGGCTTCAGGTGCACGTTCAGCTACGCCGGCCGCAAGATCGCGCGCGGCGCGGACTGCGTGGTCGTGCGCGTCGTCGGCGAGCCCGGCCCCGTGCAGGGCGCCGAGTTCGCGAGCTTCACGCAGCCGGGCGGCAGCGTGCGCGGCACGCTCCTCTACGACACCCGCTCGGGCCTCCTCGTCCAGGCCGAGCTCGCCGTCGACACGACCGTGCGCGACGAAGAGCAGCACGCGACCGAGACCGTCCACATGACGGGCCGCGTGACGATCGACCGCAAGTAGCGCGGGCGCCGCGGCGGCGATCGCGGGAACGGCGTCGCACCACTCGGGCCTGCGCGCTGGGCCAGTCGCCCTACACTCCACGCGTGAACATCCGCGCACTCGTTGCCGCGGTGTCGGCGGCTCTCCTCGTCGCCTGCGCGCGGTCGCACGCTTCGGCACCGCCGTTCATCGCGCCCTCGCCGGCCTTCCCGCCGGCGCAGGCGTCGCGCACTCGCTTGCTGCCGCGCGGCGCTCTGTACCGGCTGGGTGTGCCCGCTCCGAGCCGCGACTCCGACGCGTGGCGCTACGCCGATCGCGCCTCGCCACCGTTGCCGGAGCGGGAGGTCCCCAAGCGCCGCTGGGCGCCCGACGACGAACCGTTGCGGGCCACTGCGACCCCCGACGGCGCCCGGATCGCCGCGAGCTACGACGGCGGCAGCGTCGCGCTCTGGTCGGGGGCGCCACGCCGCGAGCGAACGCTCGTGGGTCACGTCCGGGACGTCGAGAGTCTGTCGTTCTCGCCCAACGGCGCGTCGCTCGTGACGGCATCGAGCGACGGCGAGGTGCGCGTGTGGCGGACGTCCGACGGCACCGAGCGGTTCGTCCTGTCGATGCGCGGCGGGGACACGTTGGCCTCCGAGCCGGTTGAGATCCGCTTCTCCGCGGACGGGCGCAGTCTGCTCGTCGCGGGGCTCGCGCGTGTGCGTCGGTGGTCGCTCGGCGACGGGCGGGAGCTCGACGCCGACGCTGCGCATCTCGACGGCATCGAGCGCGTCGCGGTCTCGCCGCGCGGGTGGGCCGCGTCGTGCGACGGCGGCAGCGTCGTGTACCGGTGGGATCTCGCGAGCGGCGCGCGCGAGTTGCTGACGGGCCACGAGAGCAACGTGACCGACCTCGCCGTCTCGCCCGACGGCAGCCTCCTCGCGACGACGGCGCTGGACCACGGCGTGCGGTTCTGGGGCGACGGGCGCGCTCCGTCGCGCCTCGCGAACGGACGCCACTACTCGGGCGCCCTGTGCGCGGACTTCGACCCGAGGGGGTCCGTGCTGATGGTCGGTGACGCGTGGGGTCAGGCCCGCTCGTGGGTCACGGCGGACGGCGCGCTCTGGAACTGGTTCCGGCTGCATCATGAGTCCGAGGACTGGCACGACTACGGCGTCGACGATCTCGCGTGGTCCCCGGACGGGTCGATGCTGGCGACGACCGGAGCCGACGGGTACGTCGCCGTGTGGCTCAGCACCGCGCTCGACGACGAAGAGCCGCTCGCGAAGCGCGCGATGCAGGACGCGTGCGACATCGCATGGACGCCCGACGGCACGTCGCTGCTCGTGCGTCACGGACCGGAGGGGCACCTCGCATTCCTCGCTGCGGACGACCTGGCGACGCAGTCCGAGTCGACGGCGGTCGGCTGGCGCAGCGCGGCACTCGCGCCCGACGGCGACGTGGTCGCTGCCTGCGCCGCCAGCGGGGAACTCGTCGTGCTCGCCCGCGCCGACCTGTCGGAGCGCGCGCGAGCGCCGGCGGATGCTCTCGTCGTCGCCTGGGCGCCGGATGCGCAGCGGTTGCTCACCGGCGGCGAGGACGGCACGCTGCTCGTCTGGGATGTCGCGACGCTGCTCGGCGCGCCGCCCGCCGCAGCCATCCCGCGCACGGCGGCGGTCGACGAACCTCCACCGGGCGATGCGCCGGAGCGTCCGGTGGCGCAGGTGAGCGGTCTCGCGGACGGCGAGTGCGTCCGCGCGTACGAAGGCGAGCTGCCGGGCGCGGAGCCGGTCGGCGTGAAGGCGGTACTCGTCCTCGACGGGCGGAGCGGCCGACCGCTTGTCGGCGCCGAGGTGTCGGTGTTCGGCGAGCCCGGGCGCGGCTACCGCGACGAGCCGTTCACGTCCGGCACGACCGACGCACACGGACTCACCGCGGTCCTCAGCGCGTCTCGGGAGCAGTGGGTCGTGCGTCGCAACGGGTTCGCGCCGCAGTCGTTGCTGACAACCGGACCGGACGGCCCCGTCGTGCTCTTCCCCGGTGCGGGCGCGCGCGCGCGCGTCGTCGATCCGTTCGGTGATCCGCTCGTCGATGCCGACGTGCAGCTCTTCCTCGGCTGCGGGCACAGTCCGGCGGTGCACCGCGCGCGGACCGACTCTGAGGGCCGGTTCGCGTTCCCCGATGCGGAGCCGCGCGCCCGCGGGATGTTGTGGCTCGTCGGACGCGGGATCGCGTCGGAGTACGTGGGTCACGAGGTGCTCTGGGCCGCCGGTCTGCGCGAACCGACGATCGTGACGAAGCCGGGTGTCGACATCCGCGGCGTCGTCACGAACGCGGACGGCTCTCCGTGCTCCGGGTGGTACGTCGCGTCTGAGGAGCCGTACCGAGGTCCCGTCGTGGCGACGGCGCCCGACGGCTCGTTCGAGCTCCCCACGTTCGACCCGGAGGAGGAACTCCTCCTCGAGTCGCCCGGCGGACGGATGCACGGCACGCTCCGACAGCCCCTGGCGCACGCACCCGCGCTGCTCCGCATCGTCGCGCCGACGCACGGAGACGAAAGCGTCGAGGGGCAGTCGATGCGCCGCGCCGTTCCGTTTCCGGTGCGGGTCGTGGATGCGCGCGGCGCCGCCGTGCGGTCAGGAGTCCGGCTCGTCCACACGGTCACGGGCTTCGTGTTCGCGGGCGACCCGCTCGCGGAGCCCGTCGACGGCGCGACGAGCATCGTGCACGCGCCCGAGGGACGCTACGTGCTCCTCGTCGGCGGTCCCTTCACGCCCTACGCGGCGGAGCCGGTCGAAGTGGACGTGCACCGCGACGCCGAGGCGGCGTTCGTCGTCGCGGCACAGGCGCAGCCGACGCTCGACGTGGAGCTGCCGGTCGATGCCCCGGAAGTCGCGATGCGGCTCGTCGTCGATGGCGCCGCCCTCGACGTGAGCGACTCCGGTGACGCGCCGTTCCATCTGCCGCGGAGCGCCCGCGCGGCGCTCCAGGTCTGGCACGAGAAGCGTTCCCAGGTGAACGAGAGCGTCTCGTTGATGCGTGTGTTCGAGGTCGGTCCGGAGCGCGGCGGTCGCCGCGGCGTGCGCGTCGACTGGCCGCGTCCGCACCTGGTCCGGCTGACGGGTCTCGGCGATGTCGACGCCGTGGAGGCGGAAGCGGGGCCGGTCGCGATCGACGGTCGGCTCGTCGCCGCGACCGACGGGCGCGCGTTCGTGTTCCGCACGTACGCCGAGGGGACGCTGCGCCTGACGCTGCGCGACCGCGACGGACGCGTGGCGCGCGCGGAGGTCGAACTCGACGGCGACCCGGACGTCGATCTGATCCGGCGGGTGGAGTGGACACCTGCCGAGCGCGCGGAACTCGCGCTGCGACTCCCGCTGGGAACGCCGGCGGCGCGCGTCGTCGTCTGGGACGGAGGCTCCAACCTGGGCCCTGGCTCCGCGTGGACTGCGAAGCTCGACGGCGAGCCCGTGATCCTGCTCGATCCGGACGTTCGACCTCCGGCTCTCGCACAGCTCGACGTTCGGGGTTGGGCGCCGCGGAGCGTCGCGATCACGGCGCCGGAACGGCGCGACGTGACGTGGGGCGACGCGACGCTCGTGCTCGACGTGACGACCTCGCGCGGCGAGCGGCCGGAGGTCGTCGTCGTGATGGACGGGTGCACGGTCACTCGCAGAGACGGCCGCGTCGAGCTCCGCGGAATCGATGCCGGGAAGCTCACGATCCTGGTCGGTGCGAAGGACTGCGTACCGCAGGTGATCGACCTCGACGTGAGCCCGGGCGCCGTGCGGCTCCTCGAGATCGCGCTGCCGACGAGGTGAGCCTCCACGCGACGTCGGCGTAGAGGCCTCGCGCGTCCCACGCTGGCGGGCAGACCGTCGACGCCGCGCGACGCCGTGGCGCTGCGCCGTCGCAACCGCCGCTGTCGACCGCGAGCGACGACCGGACCTTCGTGCCGGCGCAGCGCGCGCCACGTTCCGACGAACGTGGCGGAGCCCCGGTCGTGCACCGGATCTCGCGGCGAGTGCGTTTGCGACAGCGTCGCTTTGCGGAGTCCTGCGCGGCGCGTCGGTTCCCATCACGCGGTCGCGCGTTCACTCCCTTCGCGACAGTCGCTCCAGAGCCTCGCGCGCGGTCTCACGCACCAGCGCCCGATCCCCGCCCGGTCGCGCGTCGTCGCGGAGCGACTCGAGCTCGTTGCGCAGTCCCTCCAGCCGGAGCAGGCCGGCCGCCCGGGCAGCCGGGACCATCACGGGCGAGGGGTCCGCCGCGGTCAGGAGCGCGCGCAGTCGCTGCTGGACATCGGAGCGGAAGCGATCGCGCTCCGCACCCTCGATGAGTTCGTCCGGGCCGTCCAGTCTCGTGATCACGGTAGCGAGCACGATGGCGGGACGCCGCGCGGCCTCGTCGAACGCGCGCCGCACGTCCGCCGCCGCGGTGGACCAGTACGTCCACGCACCGGCCGCGCCGGCGCAACGCATCGTGCCGCTCACGTCGGTGTCGTCGTCCGCCGCGCCGAAGAACGCCGCCTCGAGCCTTGCGCGAACGGCGGGCTCGGTCATCTCGCTCCGGAGCGCTGCGGCGCGTCGCGTCGCGAGGGTATGCAGCAGGATGCCCCCCAGCCGCTCCACGTCGAGCGGCTCGGAGTCGAGCACGAGTTCGACGAACGCCCGGCGATCGCGCCCTGCGTGGCGGTCGCGCCATTGATGGAGCGGCTCCAGCGCGTCCAGTGGCGCGAGCTCGGGGTCGTCGTCGATCGCGAGCGCCATGGCGTGGAGCGCGAACGACGCGTCTGGCAGCGCGGCGACTGCGAGCAGTGCCGACCGCTTCTCGGGCACGGACTCCATTTCGCGGATCGCGCGGAGCATGCCGAGGCCCGAGGGATCGGCGCCCAGCGTGGCGAGGATTCGCATCGCGACGATGCGATCGCGCGAGCGCTCTGACGCATCGGCGGCGATGCGCTCCAGTTCCGCGACGATCTCGCGCGCTCCCGCGGGACCGAACTCGACCATCACGGCGCGTCGGGCAGGCGCCCAGCCGGCGTCGCGCCGCGAGAGCATCCGCGCGAGCACCGTGGTGATCGCATTCGCGTCGGTCGCGCCGTACTCCGCGATCAGGCGGAGCACCTGCCGCGCGCGCAGCTCCGACGCCGCGTCGTCGTGCTCGAACGCGAGCCCCGCGAACACGTCGAGGAGCGCGCCGACATCGGCGTCGGGGTCGCGTTCGATGGCGCCCGCCGCTGCCTGGCACGACTCGAGGAGGACGTCGACCTCCCGGACAGCCACGGCCTCGCCGGCCACGAGCCCGAGCAGCGCGCCCAGGTCGTCGCCCCGTGCGGACGCGAGCTCCTTCGAGCATCTCTCCACCGCGCGGGCGTCTCCGGCACCCTTCGCCGTGCGCAGGGCCTCCATCGCGACGCTCGGCGGCCGACCCGGCGGGTCCCGTCCCGGCACAGACTCGGCGTCGCCCCCCGGCGCCGTCTCGGCAGCGGGCCGCACCCGCTCGCGCTCCGAAGTGGCGGACTCGTCTCCGACGCATGCCGACGCCGCTGCCGCCGTCGCCGCCCGGCGCTCGGCGCCCCCATGGTGCGCCCCCGTCGAGCGCCACGCTGCCCAGAGTCCCGCGCCAACCGCGACGAGAGAGATGGCGACGACGGCGCGCGCGCGCGTGCGAATGGCGTGTCCCTCCGCGGCGACCGCAACTGGGGGACGCCAGCGTCCCTCGCTCGGGCGTCCCGGCTTCATCGTACGACGTCGCTGCCGCTCTCTCGGGCCCGGTGGGAGGTGCGGCCGTCGTTTCGCGTCCCCTTCGATCCACGCGCGTCGTGTGCCAGAGTGTCATGCGCGCCCGCACCGTCCGGGCTCCGCGGCCGCGCGGGGCCTGCGGCACGCGGCGTGCGCACGGAGTCCCATGACCGCCGTCCTGCGTTCGGCATCGCCGGAGATGTGCGACGAGGCCGCGCTCGTGCTGAGCGCGCTCGAGATCCCGTTCGAGCGGGCGCGCGAGGGGCGGGTGCACGTGCTGATCGTGGCCGACGCGGACGCGGCGCGCGCGTCGGCGGAGCTCGTCGACTACCTGCGCGAGCCGCCGCTCGTCGAGGCGGAGCCGCGGCGGGTGGCGCGCGGACGTGCGTGGCCGGGCGCGGTCGTCTACGTCGCGCTGCTCGGCGCGCTGCACTGGGCCGCGACGTACGGCGCGTTCGGACGCGCCTGGTACGCGGCCGGACGGCTCGACGGCGAGCGCTTCCGCGAGGGCGAGTGGTGGCGCGCCGTGACGTCGCTCGGGCTGCACGCGGGCGCCGGGCATCTCGTGTCGAACGTCGTGTTCGGCGCGCTCTTCGGGGCGCTCCTCGCCGAGGCGTGCGGGGCCGGGCTCGCGTGGCTGCTGTTCCTCGCGGCCGGCGTGCTCGGGAACGTCGCGGACGTGGTGCTGCGTCCGGAGCCGCACACCGCGGTCGGCGCGTCGACCGCGATCTTCGGCGCGATCGGCGCCCTCGGTGCGCACGAGTGGGTGCGCGGCTTCCACGGGGCGCGCGACGTGCTGCGCCGCGCCGCGCCGCTCGTCGGCGGCGTGATCCTGCTCGGCTATCTGGGCGGCGGCGGCGGCTCCGCGGAGAACACCGACGTGCTCGCTCACGTGACGGGGTTCGTCGCCGGCACGGCGCTGGGTCTCGTCGCCGCCGCGTGGCGTCCCCTGCGGACCGCGGGGACACGTCTGCAGGCGCTCTGCGCCGCCGCGGCGCTCGTCGTCTTCGCGGCGGGCTGGTGCGTCGCCCTCGCCGGCTGACGCGGGTCCGGCAGGCCGAACCGGAGCAGCTCCCCGCCGGGCCCGCGGGTTCAAGTGCGCGCTCGGCGCGAGCCGATGGGGGACTCCTGGCGTGGCGTTCGCGCTGCAGCGTCGCGCGTGGGAGAGAGAGACATGTCCGAGGAAGGGAACGGCGACGACGTCGCCGAGCTCGACCGGGCCCTGCGCGAGGCGCGGGAACGGTCGGCGCGGCTGCGGCGCGTCCAGACCTGCGCGACCCTCACGCTCGTCGGGGTCTTCGCGGTCGCGATCACTTCGTTCGTGCGCACGGGCCGCGAGATGTACGCGCCCGAGCGCTTCGAGTCGGCGCTCGGTCCGCAGGTGGCGATGCTGCGCCCGCAGCTCGAGTCCACCGTGCGGCAGGTCGCGGAGCACGTCGGACCGCACTACGCGCGCCTCGGCCAGGAGCGCCTGGAGGCCGTCCTGCCGCGCTTCGGCGAAGCGCTACAGGGCGAGCTCGAGGGGCTCACGAACGGGCTCGCCGCGCGCGCGGAGAAGCGCGTCGCCTCGGCGCTCGCGTCGGTCGAGCAGAAGCAGATGGAGCGGCTCCAGGTGCTCTATCCGGACCTCGACGAGAAGCGCTTCGACGAACTCCGCAAGGCGTGGCTGCGCGACGTGCAGACCGACACCGAGGACGCGCTCGCCGACTTCCAGGAGCGGATGGTCACGGACCTGCACGTGCTCGCGAAGACCATCGAGACGTTTGGTCCGAGCCGCTACGACGACATGGACAAGGCGACGCTCGAGCGGATGTACGCGCACCTCTGGCTGCAGCGCATCGACGCCGAGATCACGTCGGACCTGCCGCTCGAGGGCAACGGGAAGGGAGGCCGCGATGGCTGACTCGCGCTCGCTCCCCGAGATCGTCGAGTCCGTGCGCGCCGAGGCGCGCGCGAACGAGGCGCGGCTGAAGCGCCGCATCGCGCTGACGTTCGGCATGGCCGTGTTCGCCGCCGGCTACCTCGGCTGGCTGCACGCGCGCTTCACCGAGCTCGACGCGAACGCGGTGACGGAGATCGCGCGCGGACAGGTCGAGGCGCGGCTGCCGGATCTCGGCCGGCGTGTCTCGCAGATGGCCGTCGATGCCGCCCCGGACCTGCTCGATCGCGCCGAGGAAGGGCTCCTGTCGGCACCGCAGACCCTCCGCGACGCCGTCGAGGCGCGCCTGACCTCGCACGTGGAGGGCGTCCTCGACGAGGCCGCCGGCGCGTTCGACGAGCAGCTCGCCGCGGTGGTCGAGCCGGCGTTCGCGCAGGTGGCGGACGCGGGCGGCGACTCCGGTCCGCCCCCGGTCGAGGAGCTCATGGACGCCCTCCGCGCCCGCTACCGCGAGCAGGTGGGCGGCATGGTCGCGCGCGTCTACACGTCGTATGCGGAGCGCGTCGCGTCCGTGGACGAGTACCTGCGGCGACTGCGCAGCGCGGGCGACCTGACGGTCCGCGAGCGCGCCGACCGCGAGATCATCGAGGCGTCGGTGGCGCTCCGGCGCTTCCACATCGACCCCGTCGCGACGCCGGCCACCGAGGTCGGACGCGTCGACGACGCCGAGTGACGCCCCCTTCGCGCGGCCCCGCGGAGCTCGCTCCGCGGCGCCTGCGCGCCCCGCCCGCGCCGCAGGTCTGTCCCCCGCGCGGCGAGGAAGTTGCGCCACGCAACAAACCAGGACCGTCCCCGTTGGCGCGAGAAAGTTGCGTCACGCAACAAGCGAGGACCGTCCCCGATTCCCGGAGGGATGGTGCCCGCGGGCCGTGCGACCGAGGGGGAGGACGGTTCGACGTAGGCCGCCGCACGCCCGTGAGCACCCCACTGGCACGGGAGGCGCGTCGCGTGCTGCGCACGCGGCGTGCCCCTCCGGCACGAGCGTGCTCCGCACGCGAAGTGACGGAGGGATGGTGCTCGCGGGCCGTGCGACCGAGGGGGAGGACGGTTCGACGTAGGCCGCCGCACGCCCGTGAGCACCCCACTGGCGCGGGAGGCGCGTCGCGTGCTTCGCACGCGGCGTGCCCCCCTCGCACGCCGAGTGCCGGAGAACGAACCATCGACGTGTAGCGTCTGTTGGGACGTGGCTCCGCGCCCGCGGCCGTCGAAGGGAGTGTCTCCGTGCGCAAGCTGGCCCCCGTTCTCGCCCTCCTGCTGCTCCTGATCGTCGGTGCGGCGCTCTTCGTCGTGTTCTCGGGCGACGGCGACGCACCCCCGGCGCGGACGGGCGACGATCCCGCAGCGTCGGCCGAGGCCGAGCAGGAGCCGGTCGCGACGCCGCCCGCCCACGCGGTGCAGGAGTCCAAGCGCTGGGTGCCGCGCGGCGACGGCTCGCTGGTGGGGGTCGTGCTCGAATACGGCACGGACCGGCCGCTCGCGAACATCGCGGTGAGCCTCGAGGCGGGGCTTCCCGGCCCCGACCGCATCCTGCGCACGGTCACGGGCGACGACGGCGCCTTCCGCTTCGACGCGGCGGTCAACTTCGACGACTGGATGCTGCGCGTCGTGCCGCCGGCGCCGCTCGCGGAACTCGTGATGGGCGGCGTCGAGGTCGTCGAGGAGCGCGAGAGCGACGTCGGCACGGTCTACGTCACCGCCGGCTACGAGGTGCCCGGCATCGTCGTCGACGAGTTCGGCGAGCCGGTCGAGGGCGCGTCGGTCCGCGCGCTGCGCCCGCGGCCCAAGGGCTCGACCACCGACTTCCTGCGGCTCATCCGCGAGCTGCCGCAGCGGCCGTCGTCGGTGGACTCCGCGACGACCGCCGCCGACGGCACGTTCGTGCTGACGAAGATCCCGCCCGGGCGCTACGACTTCGAGCTCTCCGCCGCGGGCCGCGCGCTGCGCATCGAGCGCAACGTGATGGTCTCGCCCGAGCAGGGCACCGGGCCGCTGCGCTTCGTGATCGCGATCGGCTACGACCTCCCGGGCCGCGTCGTCCGCACGAGCGGCGCGCCGGTCGAGGGCCTGCAGGTCGTCGCGTTCGAGGAGCCGCGCGGCGAGTCCGGGCTCTTCGAGCTCGACAAGAGCTTCGCGACGACCGATGCGGACGGCGCGTTCCGGCTGCGCGGGCTCGCGGCGGGCCAGGTGATGGTCGTCGCGATCCCCGAGGGCGAGCCGTTCGCGGTGAAGGACGCCGTGCCCGTGCCGGGCACCGACTTCGTCGAGATCGTGATCCAGGGCGACGCATGGCTGCACGGCCGCGTCACGAACACGTCGGACGAGCCGGTCGCGGACGCCGAGATCTACGTCGTCTCGACCGACGGCGGCACGCCGGTGGTCGGCAACACGCTGACGGCCGCCGACGGCACGTACCGCATCGACGGCCTGCGCAGCGGGCCCGTGCAGGTGTTCCTGGTGCAGGCGTCCGGCTATGCGACCTACCCCGAGGACCTGTTCGCCGCGCTGCGCGGCGGCGGCTCGGGCCTGAACCTCTCACCCGGCGAGAACACGCAGGACGCGCAGCTCTCCGGGGGCGGCACCGTGCGCGGCGTGGTGCTCAGCCAGTCCGACGACGCGCCCGTTCCCGGCGTGCGCGTGTCGCTGCTCTCGGCGCAGGCGTTCTTCGGGGGGACGCGCGGCGCGACGACCGACGCCGAGGGGCGCTTCGAGATCGCGAACCTGCCGAAGGGCGGCGCCGTGCTGCTCGCCGAGAAGGAGGGCTGGTTCCAGCCCGGCGTCACGCCGCAGACGATCGGCATGATGATGATGGGCGAGTTCCGCGGGGGCGGCGCGCGGCAGACCGACACCGGCCGCGGCGCGAAGATCTCCATCTCGGAGACCGGCGAGGTCGTCGAGCGCGAACTGCGGCTCGCGCGCGGCTCCACGGTGCGCGGTCGCGTGCTCGATCCCGACGGCGCTCCCGTCGCGGGGGCGCAGGTCAGCGTGCAGGCGGCCGACCTGCCGCGCATGTTCGGGCCGCTCGCCGCGATGCTGCGCGGCGTCGAGCCGAAGCTCTCGAAGGCGGACGGGACGTTCGAGATCCCCGGCCCCCCGCCCGGTCAGAAGGCGAAGATCGTGGCGCGCGCGGCCGGCTGGCTCGACGGCTCCGGCGACGAGTTCACGGCCGCCGTCGGCCAGGACGTCGAGGGCGTCGAGGTGCGGCTGCGGCGCGGCGCGGTCGTCGAGGGCGTCGTGCGCGACACCGAGGGCAAGCCGCTCCCGGCCGCGCTCGTGCGCTGGATCCCCGGCGACGACGCCAACCCGTGGTCGACGCGCTGGACGCTCGGGCGCGCGACGCCCGTCAGCACCGATGCGAACGGGCGCTTCCGCGCCGAGAGCGTCGAGCCGGGCAAGCTGATCGTGCAGGTGAAGCACCCGCGCCACCTCTCCGTCTCGCGCTCGGACGTCGTCGTGGAGGACGGCAAGTCCACGACGCTCGACTTCCAGCTCGCCGCGGGCGCGAGCATCACGGGCACGGTGCTCGGTCCCGACGGCCGGCCGCGAGCCGGCGGTCGCGTCGCGATCGGACGCGACGGCGACTGGCAGCGTCCCGACGACGCGTATGCCGCCGAGCCCGAGCCGGTCAGCTCCGATGCGCAGGGCACGTTCCGCTTCGAGGGCCTGCCGCCCGGCAAGTTCACCCTGACCGCGCGCGGCGAGAGCGCGGCGCCGAGCGCGCCGGCGGTCGTCGAAGCGGGCGCTTCCGGCGTCACGCTGCGCCTGGTGACGGCGTACGAGATCTCCGGCACGGTGCGCTACACCGACGGCACTCCCGCCGTGGGGGCGCGCGTGAACGTCGTGGCGCGCCAGGCCGACGGCACGCCGGGAGACGACGAGGCGGGCTCCGACACGACCGGGGGCGACGGCTCGTTCCGCATCCGCGAGCTCCCCGGCGGCACGTACGACGTGCACGTCGGACAGGGCTGGTGGGGCGGCGATCGCGCCGCCGTGGTTCCGCGCACGATCGAGTCCGTCGAGGCGGGGCGCAGCGGCCTCGTCATCGAGGTGACGTCGGGGCTGCGCATCGTCGGCCGCGTGCTGCTGCCGGACGGCTCGCCGGCGTCGGAGGGCTGGGTCTGGTGCAGCCAGGTGCTCGAGCCGAGCGCGCAGCGTCGTGAGCCGGTCAGCGCGAGCGGCGCGATCGCCGACGGCTCGTTCGAGTTGAAGGGCCTCGTCGAGGGCGAGTACCAGCTCAACGTGAACGTCCCCGAGTACGGGCAGCGCGCGCTGCGCGCGGCGGCGGGGGCCGAGGACATCGAGATCCGGTTCACCGACGGCGCCACGATCTCGGGTCGCGTGACGATGCCCGACGGCAGCGCGGCCTCCGGCGTGAACGTCTGGGTGCAGTCGCCGAACGGTGGGACGAACGCGCAGACCGACGAGAACGGACGCTACACGGCCGCGCACGTGGCGCCCGGGAAGGTCACCGTCATGGCGATGGGCAACACCGGCGACGGCAAGCCGCTGCGCGCAGAGGGCCGCGAGCTCGAGGTGCAGGACGGCAGCAACGAGACGAACGTCGATCTGACGCTCGCGCCGTTCCCGACCGGCGAGGGTCGGTAGCCCGGGCAGCGCTCGGAGCGCGTGCGTCGCGCGGCGCACGCGCTCAGCGCGTCTGTTCGAGCAGCTCGAGCGCCGCCTTGAAGTTCGGGTCGCTGCGGAGCGCCACCTCGAGGTGGGCGCGCGCGCGCTCCTTGTCGCCGAGCGCGAGCAGCAGGTCGGCGATGTGCGTGTTCACGTCGGGGCTCAGAGGCTCGAAGAGCAGCACGTCGTAGACGTTGCGCACCGCCTCGGGACCGTCCTTCCCGTAGAGCGCGATGTCGGACGCGAGCTTGCCGCGCAGGATCGACGGACCGAGCCGCTCGCGCACCGCCGCGAGGGCGGGGAACGCCTCGGCGCGGCGCTCCGCCTCGACCAGCAGGCGCGCGTGCGCGGCCGCGACGTCCTCGTCGTACGGGTCGAGTTCCGCGGCCTTCGCCAGGTACTCCTCGGCCTGCACGTAGCGGCTCGCCTCGGCGTGCGAGTAGCCGAGCTCCGCCCACGGCGCGGCGATGTCGCCCTGCAGCTCGACGGCGCGCTCGAGCAGCGCGCGCGCGTCCGCGGTGCGTCCGGCGAGCGTGAGCATGCGGCCTCGCACGCGCAGCGCCTCCGCGTCGCTCGGGAAGCGCTCGAGGTGCCGGCCCGCGAGCTCGAACGCGCGCTCGCGCCACGCCGTCGCATCCTTGCGCAGCGTGGCCTTCGCCATCTCCGCGCCGCGCGCGTACGCGCGGGCGAGGAGCAGCGTCGAGCCGGGGCGGGTCAACTCCGGGTCGAGCACGTTGACGAGCTCCGCTCCGGTCACGGCGAGTTCGCCGGCGTGGGGCAGGTGCCGCGCCGACGCGCCCGGATCCGGGACCCGCTTGCGGATCCAGTGGTCCGTGACGCGCGTGTGCGCGACGTCGCCCGCAGGCGTCACGCCCATGTGGCACGAGAAGCAGGGCGCGTCGCCGCGCTGCGCCGGCTCCGCGTGGCAGTCGTCGCCCGCGTGGCAGGTGAGGCAGCCGCGGTCCGTCTCGCGTGCCGTGTCGCCCGCGCGGAAGCCGCGGTGCGGGTTGTGGCAGGTCGTGCACGTCAGGCCGGCGCCGTCGTCGCCGCGCCGCGACTCGGTGTAGCAGCGCGAGAGCCGCAGCCGCGACGCGTGGCCCGCGATCTCGGTGTGGGCCGCAGGGCCCGCGTCGGCGAGTCCGAAGATGCCGAGGTAGTCCGCGAGCGGAGTCCCCGGCACGTAGTCGACGATCGTGCGCTCGGTCGACTCCATCGTGATCCCGGCCGAGAGGTGGCACTGCAGGCAGACCTGCTCCTGCTGCTCGGGCGGGAGCCGCGCGGGGTTCACGGTGTCGCGCACGTCGCCCGTCACGCAGTGCTGGTCGCTCGGGCCGTGGCAGCGCTCGCACGTCACGCCGAGCGAGACCTGGCCGTGGAAGCCGACGCCGGCGTCGTTCCGGACCGGGCGCACCGCGCCCGTGTGGCACACCACGCAGAGCGTGTCGGCCACGCGCAGCGTCCGCTCCGCGAACCCGGGTCCCGGCGAGAGCGCGAGCCCGCCGAGCTCGCGGTACCACGTGAGCGGCAGCTGCAGCATGCGCCCGTCGCGCACGGTGAAGTAGCTGCGCGTGGCGTGGCCGCTGCCGACGACGAGGTCGATCGGCGCCTCGTACGCGACGCGCTCGACGCCGAGCGGGTCCACGTAGTAGAGCCGCTGCACGTAGCGGCCGTCGCGCACGTCGAAGCGCGCCGTCATGCCGTTCGGCGCGAGCCGCACCTCGGTCCCGACGAGCCCGGCCTCGATCGATCCCGCGCCGCTCGGGAGCGTGAGCGAGTCGTGCATGCCGCTCGTCGTGTACGCGCGGGCGATGTCCTCGTGGCACGGCGTGCAGCGCTCGCCGACGCCGACGGTCACGAGGTCCGGACCGAGGCGCACGCCCGCCTGGTGCGGCTGCGTGGCGGGCAGGGTCGGCGCGGGGGCGGGCGCGTTCGCGCCGGGCGCGGCGCCGCGGCCGCCGTCGCAGCCCGCGAGGAGACCGGCCAGGAGGAGCGGGAGCGCAGCGGCGGGGGGGTGGTGGCGGTGCACGGGCGCATCCTACGGGGGCAGGCGGCCCCGCGGAGGACTCGCCCGCGAGTTCGCTGCCGCTCGGCGAGCCGCCCGCGGACGGGCGACGGGGCGCCTCGCGCCGGAGGATTCGCGCCGCCCGCGGACCGCCGGTATTACCATGTAATGCACACGAGCCGGGGCCTCCCGGCGGGAGCCGCGATGAGCCGCGCCAAGTCCGTGATCGTGACGTTCCGCGTGGACCAGCACCTCGCCGAGGCCCTGGACCGCCTGCCCGACAAGTCCGCGTTCATCCGCGACGCGCTGCGCCGCTCGTTCCACGAGACGTGCCCCGCGTGCGGCGGCGAGGGGCGCGTCGACTGCGAGGCCGCGGTGTGGCTGCGCGAGGTGCTCGAGCGCGAGCGCGCGCGCAACTGCGACTGCTGCGGGACGGCGTTCCCCGGCGGCGAGGCTCCCGACGCGCCGGGAGCTGCCGCGCCCGAGGCGCTGATCTGCGCTCACTGCGGACCGGACGGGCACCGGCATTGATCGGCCGCGACGCCGCCGACGAGTCCTGCCGCACGCCCGCGGTCCGCGCGGGCGGCTGCTGCGGCACCGCCGCTGCCGAGGTGGCCGGCGACGCCGCCGCGGCGGGTCCCGGCGTGCGCGCCGCGGCGGCGCCCGCCCGCCCCGGCCGCGACTGGGGCGCGATGGCGTCGCTCGCGTGCGCGGTCCACTGCGCCCTCGTGCCGGTGCTGATCGGCGCCGGCTCGGCGGGCGGGCTCGCGTTCCTCGGTCACGCGTCGGTCGAGTGGGGGATGGTCCTCCTCGCGGCGGTCGTCGGCACCTTCTCCGCGTGGCGCGGGTTCCGCTCCCACGGCAACCTCGCGGTCGTCGCGCTGGTGCTCCTCGCCATCGGCGCCCTGGTGCTGCACACGCTGCACCTCGTGGGCGCCGGCGACGACCACGAGCACGAGATCGCGTGGACGGGCGTCTTCGCCGGCATCGCGCTCGCCGGCTCGCTGTTCGTGAACAACCGGCTCTGCCGGTCGTGCCACACAGGTCACACGCACGGCTGAGAAGCGCCGCGCCGGCGGCCGAATCCGCAGATGCCCCCTCGACGCGGGGCGCCGGTTCGTGTCAACTGACGCGCCGTGCGGTCGACGGGCGACCTGACCGCGCGCGCCGTGGTTCTCGGCGCGCTTGCGGCAGCCCTTGTCGGCGCGACCCAGAGCGCCGACGCCGGCGGAGCGGAAGTCCCGCTTCGCGGAGTTGCGTATGGCGACGCGCAGCAGCCCGCCGCCGATGCCGACATCGCCGTCGGCATCCTCGGCTGGGCGCCCGGCGCGGGCGAGCACGTCGACATCTCGCGCACCGCGGAGGACGGCCGCTTCGCGCTGCTCCACGCGCCGCTCGGTCCCGTGGACGTCTGGGTGCGCCCGCGCGGCGGCTCGTGGACCTTCGGGCTGCGCATGCTGCAGCCGGGCGTCCCCGACGTCGTCATCGACGCGCGCGCCAAGCCCGCGCTGCCCGGCGGTCTCGGCGTCGGGCCGTCCGAGGAAGGCGAGCTCGTCAAGGGCGTCGTGAAGGACTCGCGCGGCAAGGCGCTGGCGGGTGCGGCCGTGTGCCTGCGCGGCGACGACGCGACGTGGGTCACGACCGGCGCCGACGGCGCGTTCGAGATCGCGGGCGGCCGGAAGGGCGACGGCGTCATCGCGCGCGCCGACGGCTACCGCGACGCGCTCGCCGAGTTCACGTCCACGAAGCGCGCGGTGTCGCTGAAGCTGACCCCGGCCAAGCCGACGCTCGTGCGCGTGACGGGCCCGGACGGACAGCCGTTCGAGAAGGCGTACGTGGTCCTCGGCGATCCCGACCGCGTCCTCGGCACGACCGGGTTCACGTCGCTCTTCCCGCCGCGCGAGCGGCTGGTCGGCGGCTGGACCGACGCGAAGGGCGAGGTGCGTCTCCACTGGGGCCACACCGAGGACGAGACCGTCGCCACCGCGTACGCGACCGGGTGCGCGCCGGCGCGCGCGGAGATCGTGGCCGGCAAGCCCGCCGCCGTGACGCTCGAGCTCGCCCCCGCGCAGCCGGCCGTCGCCGTGCTGACGTACATCGACGGCGGCGCACCCGTCGCGAACGTCTACCTCGGTCTCCCGAGCGCCTCCGACGGCGGCGGCGACGCCGTCTCGGCGCTGCCCGCGGCACAGGAGCGCGGTCCGATCGTCGTCGGCCGCACCGACGCCGACGGTCGCTGCGAGATCCCGCACCTCGACCCCGCCGTGACCGAGCTGCGCATCGTCGCGGACATCGTCGAGCGGCGGCGCATGCGCGTCGTGATCGAGCGCCCGGCCAAGGGCGGCACGAACGGCGCCGACGGCGAGTAGCGCCGGCCCGGATCGGCGTCTCCGGCCGGTGCGGCGTCGCCGCCACGCGGCCGCGCTCGCGCACGACCTCTTCGAGGTGGACGACGGCCTCTGCGACAGGAGCTGCTCGAGTTCCTCGCGGGCTTCTGCACGGGCTCCCTGCCGCACGTGACCGCGCTGTTCGGGATGACGCCCCCCGAGCGCGGACGGTACGTCGACGCGTGGGCCCGGTCCTTGCGCGAGCGCTGAGCGCGCCGCGTCAGTCGCCGCCCGCCTCGGCGCGCGCGGGGCGGAACCAGTTCGCGGGCACGAGGCGGTGGTCCACGACGCCCCACGGGTTCCAGTAGAGGCGCAGCTTCGCCTCGTCGTCGGACTGGAACCACCACAGGTCGAACGTGTGGTCGCCCGTCGTGAGCACGCTGCGTCCGTAGCGCTCCTGCAGTCCGTGGAACGGAGCGTTGTCGACGACGCGCACGCCGTCCACGTAGAGCAGCGCGCCGTCGTCGGCCTGCAGACTCCAGTTGACGTCCACGTCGGCGTCCACGCCGAGCGTGCCGTGCCAGTGGACGGCGACGTTGCGCACCGGGAACGGCAGCGCCCAGTCCGCGTCGGCGACGCGGTCCCACGACGTCTCGACGCGCGTGAGGTTGGGCGACCGCGCCGCGAACTGCTCCGGCGTGCGCGTCGCGAGGAGGTCCTCCTCGGACGAGAAGACGTACACGTCGGCCGTGAGGCCCGCGGGCGTCGTGCGCTCGAAGTGCACGGCGTTGCTCGCGAGCACGCCCACCTCGACGCGCAGCGGACCGCTCGCCGCCGTGCGCGGCACGGTGACGACCACGCGCTCGTCCGAGAGCTCCGTCGGACGCGCCCACGCGTCGCCCGCGAAGCGCACGCGCACGAGACTCGCGTCGGTGCCGAAGCCGCGTCCGTGCAGCTCGAGCGGCGCGCCGATCGCGGCCGGCGGGACGGTCGTGAGCGTCGGCGGCGTGAGCGACGCGAGCGCCTCGGGCGGGAACAGCGCGCCGCGCGGGATCGGCCTGCGCTCGACGTCTCCGGGCCGCTGCCAGAAGAGCCGCAGGCGCGCGACGCCGTAGTTCTCGAAGAAGCGCAGCTCGACGGGATGGAAGCCCGGCGCGAAGTGCACGACGCGCTCGACCTCGCGGTACGGGTGCAGCCCGGGCGCCTCGAGGAACGGCTTGCCGTCCACGTCGAGCGCGGCGCCGTCGTCGGAGCCGAGCGTGATGCGGTAGTCGTCCTCCTCGGGCACGTGCAGGAAGCCGCGGAAGCGCGCGGCGAAGACGTCCGGCGCGTACGGCAACCGCCACAGCAGGTCCTCGTGGAAGTCGAGCGGGCCGTCGAGCCGCACGAAGTACGGCGCGGCCGCGTCGAAGTCGGGCATCGCGTGCAGCTCGTGTCCGATCAGGTGGTACTCGCCGAAGAGGCCCATCACGCTGTCGACCGAGAACTCGCGCGGCAGACTCGTCAGCTCGCCGACGCGCACCGTCACCGCGCCCGTCTCCGCACCGACGGGCACGCGGACGACCAGCTCGCCCGCGCCGCCGCCGAGCACCTCGGCGCGCACGCCCGCGAACGTCACCGTGTTCGCCGTCGCCTCCGGCGCGAAGCCGATGCCGCGCAGCCGCACGACGTCGCCGAGTCGTCCGCCGGGAGGGTCGATGCGCGCGACGTGCGGCTGCGTGAGTCCGGCGAGCGCGTCGGGCGGCGTGAACGCCGACGCGGGCACGATGCGCTTGCCGAAGCCCGGCCCGGCCCAGAAGAGGCGGCACGACGCGAACACGCGGTTCTCGTAGAACGTCAGCTCGAACGCGTGACGGCCCGCCTCGAGGGCGAGCGTGCCCGTGGTCTCCGCGTAGGGCCGCAGCCACGTGAAGTCGAGCACCGGCGCGCCGTCGACGAGCAGCCGCACGCCGTCGTCGGAGCCGCACGTGAACGTGTACTGCCCGGCCTGCGTCACCGTGACGAACCCGGTCCAGCGCACCGCGAACGTCTCCGGCTCGAACGGCACCTGGAACGCCTCGTCGGTGGCGAAGTCGATGCCGAGGTCGATGCGCGAGAACGACGGCACGAGCCCCGTGACGTCCGGGACCTCGGTCAGCTCGCCGCCGACGAGGTCGAAGTAGTCGCCGCGCAGTCCGTGCTGCGCGACGACCTCTGCGGTCTCCGCGCGGGCGCGCGCGTCGGCCGCTGCGTTGCGCGGGCGACCGGCCGCGTGCTCGGGCTCGCTGACGACGTCGAGCCGCGGCGCGCTGCCCTCGGCCGGCTCGAAGACGCCGTCGCCCGTCGCCCACGCGGCGGGATCGACCGGCGTCGCGACGCCGTCGGGCGGGCGGATCTGCGCCGCGTCGAGGACGGCGTGGCGCGTCTCCGGCGGGGCCGCGGGAGCGCTGCCCTGCTGCGGCTCCTGGTCGGTCTGCGGACCCGCGTCGCGCTCGGGTCGCGCGTGGCGGCGACCGTTCGCGGGGTCCTCCGCGACCGCTACCCAGACGCCGCCCTGGAGCCGCCACGTGCGCCCGTCGGGCGCCGTGACGACGTTGCCGCGGCGGCGTGCGCCGGCCGGCAGCAGCGCACCCGACGCGTCGCGGAGCGCGCGTCCCGCGGCGTCGCGCAGGTGCTCGCCGGCGGCCGCGGCGACGTCGCCCTCCGCCTCGCCCTCGACTCCGGCTCCGTCGCCGCCGCCGCTAGGACCCGAGGCGTCCGCGCAGAGCAGCCAGAGCGCACCGCCGCCGAGCGCCGCACAGAGGCACGCGACGACGGCGAGGAGCGGCGGGAGGCGCACGGCCGCGCCATGCTACGGGGCGCGACCGTGGTTCGCGGTGTGGCCGCTACTCGATGCCGAGCAGCTCGATGTCGAAGACGAGGTCCGCCTTCGGCGGGATCGCCGGCGGGCTGCCCGCCGCGCCGTACGCGAGCTGCCACGGGATCGTGACCTTCACGCGCTCGCCGACGTGCATCCGCGCCACGGTCAGGTCCCAGCCCGGGATCACCTGGCCCACGCCGAGCACGAAGCGGAACGGCTCGTCGCGCTTGCGCGAGCTGTCGAACTCGGTGCCGTCGCGCAGTGTGCCCGTGTAGTGGACGCTTACGCGCTGGCCGTCCTTCGGCTGCGCGCCGTCCGGCGCGGCCGTGACGACCTCGATCTTCGGCTCGAGCACGTGGAGCACCTCGATGTCGAACGCGACGCGCGCGTTCGGCGGCACGCGCGGCGGCGCGCCGGGCGCGGCAGCCGGGACGCCCCGCTTGCCCCACGCGAGCGTCGGCGGCACCTCCACGCGCACGCGGTCCCCGATGTGCAGCTTCGGCAGCGTGACGTCGAGCCCCGTGAGTCCCGTCGGCGCGCCGACCTTCACCATCACCGGGTCGCCGGCACGCGTGTCCTTGAGCGGCTCGCCGTCCACCGGCCCGAGCACGAGGTGCATCTCGACGATCTGGCCCTTCGCGAGCGCCGGGCCGTCGCCCTTGTGCACGAACTCGACGTCGGGCTCCGCGATCTCGAGCAGCTCCATGTCGAAGATCAGGTCGGACTTCGGCGGGATGCCGCGGTTGCCGCGCTCGCCGTACGCGAGCTGCCACGGGATCGCGACCTTCCAGCGGTCGCCGACGCGCATCTGCGCGACGGTCAGGTCCCAGCCCTTGATGACGGAGCCGGTGCCGACGACGAACACGAACGGCTCGTCGCGGTCGCGCGAACTGTCGAACTTCTTCCCGTCGCGGAACGTGCCCGTGTAGTGCACCACGGCGGCGCGTCCCTCGCCGCACGGGCTGCCCTTGCCCTCGGCGAGGACCTCGTGCGTGATCTCCGGCTCCGCGGCGGCGGTGGCCGGCTGCGTCGGCGCGTCGCCCGCGGCGTGCTCGGCGGTGGCGGCAGGGGGCGGTGCCGGCGCGTCGCCCTTGACGTGCCCGGCGCTGGCCGTCTCGGCCGGCTCCTTGTCTGCGCACGCCGCGAGCGCAGCGACGCAGAGTGCGGAGACGAGCGTCAGCTTCATCGAGGGCATGGGATCTCCGTTCGGGATGGCGCGGCGCGCGGGCCGGCCGCGTTCAGTCGTAGCGGATCGGCAGGCGCTCGCGGAGCCACGCGCCGATCTCCTCGATCTCCTCGAGGCACACCTGGTGCTGCATCGGCCACGTGCGGTACACGACGTCGTAGCCGAGCTCCCGCAGGGTATCGGCACACGCCCGTCCCGCCCGCTCCGGGACCATCGGGTCGAAGCTGCCGTGGCACTGCAGGATCGGCACCGTGCGGTTCGCCTCGGAGCGCTCCGACGCCAGGTCGTCGGCGACGACGAGGTACGTCGAGAGCGCGAGCACGCCCGCGAGGGACTCGGCGTGCCGCAGCCCGGCGTAGAGCGCGATCGCGCCGCCCTGGCTGAAGCCCGCGAGGACGATGCGCCCGGCCGGCACGCCGCGCGCCTTCTCGCGTGCGAGCAGCGCCTCGACCTGCGCCGCCGAGCGTCGCACGCCGGCGACGTCGGTCCCGCGGCGCTCGAGCGAGGTGATGTCGTACCAGGCGGGCATCACCATGCCCTGGTTGAGCGAGACGGGGATGCGCGGGGCGTGCGGGAAGACGAACCGGATGCGGTGGTGGGGCAGGAGCCCGAGCTCGGGGACGATCGGCTCGAAGTCGTGGCCGTCGGCGCCGAGCCCGTGGAGCCAGACGACGCTCGCGTCGGCCGCGCCTGCGCGCGGCTCGATCTCGACGCAGGGGAGGAGCGGCGCGGCCGCGTCGTTCGGCATCGCGAGAGACTCCTCGTCGGGGCGCGCGGGGTCGACCGAATTCGAGGCGCCGCGAGGCGCCCGGGGCTGCGAGAGTGCGGCCTGCCGCGCCCCCGGGGAATGCCCCGGCCGACACTCGCGTAGCACGAGCGCCGCACGGCATGGAGGCCGCCCATTCCCAACCCGTCGCTCGTGGACGCCCTGCTCCTCGGCTGGCTCGTGGCGGCGCTGCTCCAGGCGGCGCTGTGGGGCCTCGCCGTGCGCCGCCGCGACGCGGGGCTCGTGGACGTCGGCTGGGCGGCGTCGCTCGCGCTGCTCGCGCCCCTCCACGCCGCGCTCGCGGACGGGCTGCCCGCGCGGCGCCTCCTCGTCGGGGCGCTGGGCGCGGTCTGGGGCGTGCGGCTGACGCTGCACCTCGTCGCGCGCCTGCGGCCCGGCACGGAGGACCCGCGCTACGCCGGGCTCCGCGCCCGGTGGGGCGACCGCGCCGACCGCTGGTTCCTGCCCTTCTTCCAGGCGCAGGCGCTGCTCGCCGGCGGTCTCGCGCTCGCGTTCGCGCTGGCCGCCCGCAGCCCCCGCGATGCGCTCGGCGCCGCCGACCTCGCGGGCGCGGCGCTCTGGCTCGTCGCCGTCCTCGGCGAGGCGCTGGCCGATCGCCAGCTCGCCCGCTTCCGCGCCGACCCCGCGAACGCCGGGCGCACGTGCCGCGCGGGCCTGTGGGGCTGGTCACGTCATCCGAACTACTTCTTCGAGTGGCTGCACTGGCTCGCGTACGTGCCGCTCGCCTGGGGCGGCGCCGGCTGGTACCTCGCGGCGCTCCCGGCCGCCGTCGTGCTGCTGCTCGTGCTGACCGTGACGGGCATCCCGCCGACGGAGGCGCAGGCGCTGCGCTCGCGCGGCGAGGACTACCGCCGCTACCAGCGCACCACGAGCGCGTTCTTCCCGTGGCCGCCGCGCCGGGGGGCGGCGTGAGTCTCGGCGTCGAACTGGTCGAGCGCGGCCTCGTGCCCGACTTCGTCACGCGGCACGGCATCCGCCGCCTGCTCGCGGCGCGTCTCGCGCAGGAGCGCGCGCGGGCCGGCGGCTCGCGCGACGCCTGGCTCGAGCGCTTCGTCGCGGAGCTGCGCGCGTCGCCCGTGGCCGTGCACACCGACGCCGCGAACGCCCAGCACTACGAGGTGCCCGCGCGCTTCTACGAGCTCGCGCTCGGCCCGCACCTCAAGTACAGCAGCTGCTGGTTCGAGACGGCGGAGACGCCGCTCGGCGCCGCCGAGGCCGCGATGCTCGCGCTCACGTGCGAGCGCGCCGGGATCGCCGACGGGCAGCACGTCCTCGAGCTCGGCTGCGGCTGGGGCTCGCTCACGCTCTGGATGGCGGAGCACTACCCGACGGCCGAGATCGTCGCCGTCTCGAACTCCGCGTCGCAGCGCGAGCACGTGCTCGCGCGCTGCCGCGAGCGCGGTCTCGCGAACGTGCGCGTCGTCACGTGCGACGTGAACGTGCTCGACGCCGAGCGCCTCGCCGCCGCCGGGGGCGCTCCGCCCTTCGACCGCGTCGTCTCGGTCGAGATGTTCGAGCACGTGCGGAACTACGCCGCGCTGCTCGCGCGGATCGCCTCGTGGATGACGGTCGACGCGCGGCTCTTCGTGCACGTGTTCTGCCACCGCGAGCACGCGTACCCGTTCGAGACCGACGGCGACGACGACTGGATGGCGCGCCATTTCTTCACCGGCGGCATCATGCCGTCGATGGACCTGCTGCCGCGCTTCGACGACGACCTCCTCTGCGAGCGCACGTGGTGGGTGCCCGGCACGCACTACGCGCGCACGGCCGAGGCGTGGCTCGTGAACCTCGACGCCGCGCGCGAGCGTGCGCGCGACGTGCTGGCCGGCGTCCACGGCGCCGCCGGCGCAGACCGCGCGCTGCGGCGCTGGCGCATGTTCTTCCTCGCGTGCGCCGAGCTCTTCGCGTGGGACGGCGGCGACGCGTGGGGCGTCGCGCACCATCTGTTCCGCCGCCGCTACGCACCGGGGACCGCGTGACCGTCGCCACGCCGCCGCCGCGCCGGACCAGCCTGCGCCGCGCCGCCGTGGCGGTCGTGCGCTGGGTCGATTCGCACGCCGGCGAGGCGCAGCACGACGCCCCCGACGCGCACCGCATCGACTGGCTGCGCACGCTGCCGTTCGTCGTGCTGCACGCGGCGTGTCTCGGCGTGCTCGTGACCGGCGCGAGCGCGGTCGCCGTCGGCGTCGCCGTGCTGCTCTACCTCGTGCGGATGTTCGCGATCACGGGCGTCTACCACCGCTACTTCTCGCACCGCACGTACCGCGTCTCGCGCCCCGTGCAGTTCCTGCTCGCGCTGCTCGGCGCGTCGGCGGTGCAGCGCGGGCCGCTGTGGTGGGCCGCGCACCACCGCCGCCACCACCGCACCAGCGACACGCCCGAGGACCTCCACTCGCCCGTGCAGCACGGCTTCTGGTGGAGCCACATGGGCTGGCTGATGACGCGCGACGCGTTCCGCACCGACCTGCGCGAGGTGCGCGACCTCGCGCGCTACCCCGAGCTCGTGTTCCTCGACCGCTTCGACACGCTCGTGCCCGCCGTGCTCGCAGCGGCGCTCTTCGCGTTCGGCGCACTGCTCGAACACGTCGCTCCCGGTCTCGGGACCGACGCGTGGCAGATGCTGGTCTGGGGCTTCTTCGTCTCGACGGTCGTGCTCTTCCACGCGACGTGCAGCATCAACTCGCTCGCGCACGTGTTCGGGACGCGCGACTACCCGACCGGCGACGACAGCCGCAACAGTCTGCCGCTTGCGCTGGTCACGCTCGGCGAGGGCTGGCACAACAACCACCACCACTACCCCGGCGCCGCGCGCCAGGGCTTCCGCTGGTGGCAGGTGGACGTGACGTATCTCCTCCTGCGCGCGCTCGCGGCCGTCGGCGTCGTGCACGACCTGCGTCCGGTGCCGCCGCACGTCGTCGAGGCGGGGCGCCTCCGTGACCGCGCCGGCTGAGCCGCGCCCGCCGATCGACGCGCTCCGCGGACGCCGCGGACTGCGCATCGCGGTGGTCGGCGCGGGCGTCTCCGGGCTCGTCGCCGCGCACGTCCTCGCACGCGAGCACGAGGTGACCGTCTACGAGGCAGGCGCGGTGCCGGGCGGGCACGCCCGCACGGTGGACGTCGACGACGGCGGGCGCCGGCTCGCCGTCGACACGGGCTTCGTCGTCTTCAACGACCACACGTACCCGCAGTTCCGCCGCCTGCTCGACGGCCTCGGCGTGGCCGCCCAGCCGACCGACATGAGCTTCGGCGTGCGCTGCGAGCGCACGGGCGTCGAGTACGGCGGCACGTCGCTCGACGCGCTCTTCGCGCAGCGCCGCAACGTGCTCCGCCCCTCGCACCTGCGCATGGTGCGCGACATCCTGCGCTTCTACCGCGAGGCCGCGGAGCTGCTCGCGACCGACGACGACGGCCCGACGCTCGGCGCCTACCTGCGCGAGCGCCGCTACTCCGCCGCGTTCGTCGAGCGGCACATCGTGCCGATGGCCGCCGCCGTGTGGTCGTCGTCGGCCGGCGCGATCGACGACTTCCCGGCGCGCTTCCTCGTCGAGTTCTTCCGCAACCACGGCTTCCTGCGCGTCTCCGGACGCCCGCAGTGGTTCACGGTCGCGGGCGGTGCGCGGAGCTACGTCGCGCCCATCGCCGCGGGCCTCGGTCCGCGGCTGCGCACGTCCACGCCCGTCGCGGCCGTGCGGCGCGGCGCCGACCACGTGGACGTCGTGCCGCAGGGCGGCGCTCCCGAGCGCCACGACGCGTGCGTGCTCGCGCTCCACGCCGACCAGGCCCTCGCGGTGCTCGCCGACGCGACCCCGGCCGAGCGCGAGATCCTGGGTGCGCTGCCCTACGCGCGGAACGACGCGCAGCTCCACTCCGACGTGCGGCTGCTGCCGCGCGCGGAGCGCGCCCGCTCGTCGTGGAACTACCATCGCCTGCGCGACGACGGCCGCGCCGTCGCCGTCACGTACGACATGACCCGGCTGCAGCGACTCGACACGCCCACGCGCCACCTCGTCAGCCTGAACCGCGCCGACGCGGTCGATCCCGCGCGTGTCGTGGACACGACGACCTTCCACCACCCGCAGTACACGCCGACGAGCGTCGCCGCACAGCGTCGGCGGGCCGAGATCGACGGCGTCGAGCGCACGTTCTTCTGCGGCGCGTACTGGGGCTACGGCTTCCACGAGGACGGCGTGCGCAGCGCGCTCGCGGTGACGCGCCGCTTCGGACTCGACCTCGCATGAACTCGTGCCTCTACCGCGGCACCGTGCGCCACCGGCGCAGCGCGCCCAGGGAGCACGCGTTCCAGACGTCGCTCTTCGCGCTCTGCCTCGACCTCGCCGAGCTGCCGCACGTCTTCGACGGCCGCCTGCTGTGGTCCGTGGAGCGGCGCAACGTCGCGTCGTTCCGGCGCGCCGACCACCTGGGCGATCCGTCGGTGCCGCTCGACACGGCCGTGCGCGACCTCGTCGCGGCACGGACCGGCACGCGCCCGGTGGGGCCGATCCGGCTCCTCACGCACCTGCGCTACCTCGGCTGGTGCTTCAACCCCGTCAGCTTCCTCTACTGCTTCGACGCGGCGGGCGAGCGCGTCGAGACGATCGTCGCGGACGTCTCGAACACGCCGTGGCGTGAGCGCCACGCCTACGTGCTGCACCCGGGTCTCGACACGGCGGACACGCCGGGGCGCCACCGCTACGAGTTCGACAAGGTGTTCCACGTCTCCCCGTTCCAGGACATGGACACGCGCTACGTCTGGCGCTTCACCGATCCCGGTGCGACGCTGTCGGTCCACATGGAATGCCGCCGTGGAACGGACGCGTTCTTCGACGCGACGCTCACGCTCGCGCGCCACGAGCTCACGGGGGGCGAACTCGCGCGCGCGCTGCTGCGCCATCCGTTCATGACCGGCACGGTGACCTTCGCCATCCACTGGAACGCGCTGCGGCTGTGGCTGAAGCGCGTGCCCGTCTACGACCACCCGCGCAAGCGCGCGGCGGCGGGTGCGCGGTGAACGGTCTCGGCGTGTCCGGCGAGGGCGCGTTCACGGCGCCGCGCGCGAACATCGAGGAGCGCGTGCTGCGCGGCCAGGTGCTCGGCCGCCTGCGCGCCCTCGGCGCGGGCCGCGTGACGGTGCTCGAGGGCGGGCGCCGCCACGAGTTCGGCGCGCCCGCCGACGACGGGCTCGAAGCGGTCGTGCGCGTGCACGACCCGCGCTTCTTCACCGCCGTCGCGCTCGGCGGCTCCGTGGGCGCCGGCGAGTCGTTCATGGCCGGCCACTGGGACGCCGACGACCTCGTCGCGGTCGTGCGCCTGCTCGTCCGCAACCGCGCCGCGCTCGATGGGCTCGAGGGCGGGCTCGCGCGCGCCGCGCTGCCGCTCCTGCGCGCCGCGCACCGCATGCGCCGCAACGACACGGGCGGCAGCCGCGCGAACATCGCGGCGCACTACGACCTCGGCAACGACTTCTACGCGCTGTGGCTCGACGAGACGCTCACGTACTCGTGCGCGTGCTTCGAGCACCCGCAGGCGACGCTCGCCGAGGCGCAGCGCGCGAAGCTCGACCGCGTCTGCCGCAAGCTCGCGCTCGGCCCGGGCGACCACGTGCTCGAGATCGGCACCGGGTGGGGCGCCTTCGCGCTCCACGCGGCGGGCACCTACGGCTGCCGCGTCACGACGACGACGATCTCGCGCGCGCAGCACGAGCTCGCGACCGAGCGCGTCCGCGCGGCCGGGCTCGAGGACCGCGTGGAGGTGCTGCTGCGCGACTACCGGGAGCTCTCGGGCCGCTACGACAAGCTCGTCTCCATCGAGATGATCGAGGCGGTGGGGCACGAGTTCCTGGACGTGTTCCTCGGCCGCTGCGCGGAGCTCCTGCACGAGCGCGGGCTGATGTGCCTGCAGTCGATCACGATCGCGGACCGCCACCACGACGCCGCGCTGCGCTCCGTGGACTTCATCCAGCGCCACGTGTTCCCGGGCTGCTACATCCCCTCGCTCGGCTCGCTCACGGCCGCCCTCGGGCGCTCGGGCGACCTCGGCGTCGTGCACCTCGAGGACATCGGGCTGCACTACGCGCGCACGCTGCGGCACTGGCGCGAGCGCTTCCTCGCGCGGCAGGACGAGGTGCGCGCGCTCGGCCGCGACACGACCTTCCTGCGGCTCTGGGAGTTCTACCTCGCGTACTGCGAGGGCGGCTTCGCCGAGCGGCAGATCTCGGACGTCCAGCTCGTGCTCGCGAAGCCGCGCGCGACGGTCCCGCCCGCGCCCGCGGCGCTCGCGCCGCTCGCCTGAGCCCCTGCGCCCGGGCGCCCCCGCGGGGCCCGGTGGCGGGACCAGCGCCCGTCGGTACATTCGCGGGAGCGCCGGTCCGGGCTCCCGGACGAATTCGCGGCGCGTCGCGTATCAGGCGCGCCCCTCGCGGAACTCACGTGCGGGTCGCGGTCCGCCCTCCCGGAGAGTCCATGCCCGCCTCGAAGCACCTGCGCCGATCCCGCCGCCGGACCGCGTTCGGCGTCGCCGCCGCCTGCGTCCTCGTCGGCACCGCCGCGGTCGCGCCCGCCGAGGGCGGCGACGCCGCCGCGCGCGCGCTGCGCAAGGCGCGGCGCGGCGGGGGGGTGCTCCCGCTGCCGACGGACCCGCCCCCGGGCAACGTCCCCGACCTGCCGCCGTGGTGGCTCGACCCGTTCGGCGAGGCGCCGCGGGACGACTCGCTCGACGCCGGCGGCTTCGTGGTCTGCGGCGACGGCGCCACCTACGAGAACCTCGCCGACCTCGGACTCGGCGACCCCTACGTCGGCAGCGACTACTTCGTGATCGGGCCGATGGCCGAGGGCGACGTGGACCAGGCGTTCCTCGACTGGCTCGTCGCGGCGCTGCCCGGCGCGTGCATCGAGCCCGACTGGCGCATGCGCCCGCCCGAGGGGCTCCAGTCGAACCGCATCATCGTGGGCAGCGAGCTCGGCGCGGCGTATCCCGTGCAGCCCGCGCTGCAGCAGATCGGCGCGCCGATCGCGCACCGCATCGCGACCGGGCGCGACGTCGTCGTCGCCGTGCTCGACACCGGCGTGGACGCGACGCACGCGTCGCTCGCGGGCGTCGTGCTCCCCGGAGCGGACTTCGTCGACATGGACCTCGACGCGGCCGACGCCGCCGACGGCATCGACTCCGACGACGACGGCGAGGCGGACGAGTCGTTCGGCCACGGGACGATCGTCGCGGGGCTCGTGCACGTCGCCGCGCCCGGCGCGCGCATCCTGCCCGTGCGCGTGCTCGACTCCGACGGCCTCGGCAGCGCGCGCTCCGTCGCCGACGGCGTGCGCTACGCGCGCGAGCAGGGCGCGGACGTCATCAACCTGAGCCTCGGCATGCGCGCGCACTCGGTGCTCGTCGAGGAGGAGATCCGGCTCGCGCTCGAGCAGGGCATCGTCGTCGTCGCGGCGAGCGGCAACGAGGGCCGCCGCGGAGCCGACTTCCCCGCGTCGGTCGAAGGCGTCGTGGCCGCGACGGCCGTCGGGCGCAACGGACGCCGCGCGCGGTTCGCGAACGGCCGCGGCAAGCTCGGCGTCGTCGCGCCGGGGCGCGATCTCGTCGGACCGTATCCCGGTGCGACCTGGGCGCGCGCCACGGGCACGTCGTTCTCGGCGGCGTTGGTGAGCGCGGCCGCGGCGCTCCTGCGCGAGCGCCGTCCCGAGCTCGGCGGCTTCGAGGCGGCCGAGATCCTGACGCAGTCGCCGCGGCTGCGCCTGCCGCGTCTCCTGCGATGAGCGCGGCGCCGCGCCCGGGTCGCGACGACGCGGCGGCGGACGCGGAGCTCGTCGGGCGCTGCCTCGACGGCGACGAGGTCGCGTGGCGCACGCTGGTCGCGCGTCATGGCGGGCTCGTGTGGAACGTGGCGCGTCGCACCGGGCTCGGCAGCGCCGACGCCGAGGACGTCGTGCAGACCGTGTGGCGCATCGCCATCGAGGATCTCGCGCGGCTGCGCAGTCACGCGAGCGTCCGCCCGTGGCTCGCGCGCACGGCGCACCTGCAGGCGCTGCGCGTGCTGCGCGGCTACGGCGTCGCGCGCGCCCACATGCCGCACGTCGCGACGAGCGACGCCGATCCGGACGGTCCCGGCGACGTCGTCGCGCGCGTGGAGGAGCAGTTACGTGTCGCGCGTGCGTTCGAGGAGCTCGGCGCGCGCTGCCGCGACCTGCTGCAGCTCCTCTACTACGAGTCGCCGCGGCCGTCGTACGAACACGTCTCGCGCACGCTCGGCATGCCGATCGGCAGCATCGGCCCGACACGCGCGCGCTGCCTCGAACGCCTCGAGAAGCGCCTGGGAGGACCCGACCATGCGACCGCGTGACACGCACCCGACGCTGCGCCACCTCGCCGACGTGCACGACGGCGTCGCCGCCGGCGCGTCCGCGCGCCGCACGCGCGCGCACCTCGACCAGGGCTGCGCCCCGTGCAGGCGGCGCGCGGCGCGGCTCGGGAGCGTGCTCGCGGTCTTCGCGGCAGGTGCGCCGGAGGAGCCGCCCGCCGCGCTGACGCGGCGCGTCCTTGGCATGCTGCGCGCGGCCGGCTTCGAGGCGCCCGCCGGTCTCGACGCCGAGGTGCTCGTGCTCGCCGCCGACTCGGCGGAGGCGGGGCTCGCGGGCGTGCGCTCCGCGCCCGGCGCCGTGCGGCGCGTGCTCTACCGCGGCGGCGCGGACGAGGTGGACCTCGAGCTGCGCGCGCGCGTCTCGGGCATCGACGTGCTCGGGCAGGTGCTGCCGACGGACCCCGCGGCCGCCCCGCCGCGCGACGAGGGCGTCGTCCGCGCGACCGTCGACGGCCGCCGCCACGAGGCGCCGCTCCGCGCCGACGGCCGCTTCACGCTGCGCGGACTCTCCGCCGGGTGGCTCGTGCTCGAGATCGTGCGCGGCGGGCGCACGCTCGTCCTCCGCGGAGCGCATCTGGCGTGAGCGTGGACCTCGCCCGGACGACGCACGCGCTCGTGCGCGGCGGCGCGCGGCCGCCGGCAGCCGCCCTGCGGGGCCTCGGCGCCGCGTGGCGTGTCGCCGAGGGCGCGCTGCTCGCGGCGGGCACGCGGCGGCCGCGCGACGCGGAGCCGCTCGCGCGCGCGTTCCTGCGTCTCGCCCGCGCGAGCGGCGAGGCCGAGGCGCTCGGTCGCGCGGCGCGCCTCCGCGCGTCGCTGCTCGCGCGCGCCGGTCGCTTCGGGGCGAGCGTCGCGTGGTACGAGCGCGCGGAGCAGTCGCTCCAGGGCGCCGCGCGCGACGGCGCGCGCATCGGCCGCGCGGGCTCGCTGCTGCGCCTCGGTCACTTCGACGCCGCCGAGCGACTCGCGGCGCGCGCGGAGCGCGCGGCGGACGCGCGCGGCGACGACCTGCTCGCGGGCGCGGCCGCGTCGCAGCGCGGCACGGCGCTGCACGAGGGCGGACGGCCCGAGGCCGCGCTCGCGCACTACGGCGACGCGCGGCGGCGGCTCGAGGCGGCGGGCGCGACGCAGCTCGCGAACGGCGTCGTCGGCAACACGGCGAACGCGCTCGTGCTGCTCGAGCGCTTCGACGAGGCCGCGCCGCTGCTGGATCTCGCGGCCGCGCACGCGGAGGATGCGGGCGACGCGCTCGAGGCCGCGCGCTGGCGCTACAACCGCGGTGCGCTGCTCGCGGCGACCGATCGTCTCGCGGATGCGGACGCGGCGTTGCGCGAGGCCGAGGACGCGCTGCGGCGCGCGGGCGTCCCCGACATCGCCGGACTCGCGCGCCTCGACCGCGCCGAGGCCCTGCTGCGCGCGCGGCTCGTGCCCGAGGCGCTGCACGCGGCCGAGAGCGCGCGGCGCGCGATGGGGCGCGCGGCGCCGCCCGTCGAACGCGAGCGCGCGCGGCTGCTCGTCGCGCGTGCGCTCCTCGAACTCGGCGACGTCGCCGCCGCGCGCCGCGAGCTCTCCGGGCGCGCGCTCGCCGACGCGCCGGAGCTGCGCGCAGAACGCGCCGCGCTGCGGGCCGCGCTGGCCGCGGCCCGCGGTCGCGACGCGGAGGCGGCGCAGCTCCTGCAGCGCGCCGCGGGCGACGTCGGCGCGCGTCGTCCGGCGCTCCGTGCGCGGCTGCTCCTGCGCGGCGCACTCGTGCTGCTCGGTGCGGGCGAGGTGTCGGGCGCGCGCCGCGCGCTCGCGGCGGCGCGCCGCGCCGCGCAGGTCGTCGACCTGCCGTCGCTCGCGCACGCGGCCGACGTCGTCGCGTTCCTCGTCGCCGACGCGGGCGGCCGTGACGACGAGGCCGGAGCGGCGCTCGCGGCCGCGGCGCGCAGCCACGAGCGCGCGGCGCTCCTGCTCGGCGCGGGGCGCATGCGCGACGCGGCGCGCCGCGGTCTCGGCGCGTGGCTCGCGCCCGCGGTGCGCCACCTCCTGCGCTGCGACGGTCCCGACGCCGCGCTCGCGTTCCTCGACCGCCATGTCGCATCGACCGCGGCTCCGGCAGCGACTCACGACGCACGCGTCGAGTCGCTGCGCGCGCGGCTCGCGCGGCTGGAGCGGCGCGCCGCGGGCGAGCTCGGTCCGGCGTTCGTGCGCGCTGCGTCCGCAGAGCACGTGCAGGAGGCCGTGCGCGACGCGGAGCGCGAGCTGACCGACGCCCTCGCGGCCGCGGCACCGGTGGCCGCCGCAGGGCGCACTGCGCCTCGCAACGTCGCGCCGGGTGCGCTGCGCGTGCCGCGCGACACCGTGCTGGTCACGCTCTCGGGCGACGCCGCGGGCGGGGTCGCGCTCGTCGCGCGCGGCGCGCGGCGGACCGCGATCGAGCTGGCGTCGCACGCGCGCATCGACGAACTCGTCGATGAGCTCGCGTTCCACGCGGGTCGCGCGGCGCTCGGACCCGACGCGGCGGCGCGTCACGCGGCGCGCACGGAGGCCGGCATGCGCGCGGCGCTCGCGGCGCTCGCCGAGCACTTCGTCGCGCCGCTCGCCGACGTGCTCGCCGGGGCGCGCCGCCTCGTCGTCGTCCCCGACGGACCGTGGTTCGGCGTGCCGTTCGGCGCGCTGCCGTGGGGCGCCGGTCCGCTCGCGGCGCGCGTCCCCGTCGCGCTGCTCGACGCGCCCTCGCGCCTCGGTGCGCGGACGCCGGGCGCGCGCGGCGCGCCGGTCGTCGTCGCCGTCGCCGACGCGAGCGCGCCGCACATCGCGGACGAGGGCCGCGGTGTCGCGGCCGCGCTGCCGGGAGCGCGCCTCCTCGCCGACGCCGCTGCGACCCTCGACGCCGTCCGCGCGCTGCGCCGCCCGCGCGTTCTGCACCTCGCGGCGCACGGCAGCTTCCGCGAGGACGCGCCCGGCATGAGCGGCGTCGACCTCGCCGACGGACGTCTGCGCGCCGCCGACCTCGCGCGGCTCGACCTGCGCGGCACGCGCGCGGTGCTCGCGGCGTGCCACTCCGGCGCGCTGCGCGCACACGGCGGCGGCGACGTCGAGGGGCTCACGGGCGCGCTCCTGCGCGCGGGCGCGGCCGAGGTCGTCGCCGCGCTCTGGCGCGTGGACGACGCTGCGACCGTCGCGCTGATGCTCGCGCTGCACGCGCGCCTCGCCGCCGGCGCCGACGCCGCCACCGCGCTCGCCGCCACGCAGGCGGAGGCCGCGCGCGCCGCCCTCCCCGCCTGGACCTGGTCCCCCCTCGTCGCCTGGTCCACCCTCGCCAAGTAGCGAAGGGGACGGTCCTCGCGCAGGCTCGCAACGCAACGACTCGTTGCGAAGGGGACGGTCCTCTCGCCGGGCTCGAGGCGCAACTTCCCGTTGCGTCGGGGACACTCCTCACGCGGCGCCGCCGCGCGTCCCTCAGTCCACGAGGTGCTGCAGGTCCCAGAGCGCCTCGCCGCTCCACGACAGGTTGTTGCCGTTCGTGTGCTTGTCCCAGCGCACCTCGGAGGTGACGCGCGCGAGCGCGCCGAGGTCGTCGCGGTCGAGGAGCCAGCCGAGGGCGTGGACGAGGCACGCTGCGAGCGGGTCGCTCGTCTGCTTGTCCGCGAGCTCGCCGAGCAGGAAGTCGATCTCGGTGTCGTCGCCGATGCGCCCGAGGAGGATCGCGGCGGTGCCGCGCTCGAGGTCCGAGCCGCGACCGGAGACGGCCGCGCGGAGCTCGTCCACGACGACGCGGTCGCCGAGCACCGCGAGCGCGAGTGCGGCTTCGCGCCGCTCGAGCTGGCGACCCGGGCGCAGCACCGCCGCGCGCAGGATCTTGCGCTCGTCCGGGTCGGCGCCGAGTGCGCCGAGCGCCCACGCGGCGGCCGGGCTCGCGGTGGGGGAGCCGTGCTCGAGGATCGACGCGAGCCGCGGGCGCGCCGCGGTCACGCCGCCGAGTCCGCACGCCAGCGCGGCGGCGGCCTGGTCGTCGTCGGAGCTCGCGTCCGTGACGCTGTCGAGGAGCATCTTCGTGAGCGCCGGGTCGGCCTGCCGCCGCGCGAGGAAGCCGAGCCCGAGCGCCGCGAAGGGCCGCGCGTCGAGCTGGTCCTTCGCGAGCATCTTCGCGAGGGCGTCCTTCGCGCTCGGGTGTCCGCTGCGCCCGAGACTGATCGCCGCCATGCGGCGGCACTCGATCTTGCGGTCGTCCGCGATCGTCTCGCGCAGCAGCTCGGCGACGTCGTCGTCGCCCGGCGTCGCGAGCGCGCCGAGCGCGTGCAGTGCGCCCGCGCGGACCGTCCAGCGCTCTGTGTCGCCGGCCGCCTCGATCAGGAGCGCGCGCGCGTCCGCTCCGCCGATCCGCGCGAGCGCCTGCGTCGCCGCCCACGACGTGTCGTTGTTGCCGCGGTCGGGCGCGCGCCGTCCGCCGAGGTGCTCCTGCACCTCCGGCAGCGACAGCTCGCCGCCCAGCACGCCGAGCGCGTAGCAGATGCCGCCGAGCACCTCGGTGTACATCGACGTCTCGGCGTTCGGCGCCCGCAGCACGCGCTCGCGCAGCGCGGTGAGCTCCGGGACGACCGCCGCGTCGCCGCGCATCGCCAGCGAGTAGGCGCAGTACGTCCAGTAGAACGAGTACTCGTGCTGCCCGCCGCGCGCCGAGGCGACGGCGGCGAGCAGCGCCTTGCGCGCCGTCGCCGCCTGGTCCGCGTCGCCGCGCGGCAGCAGCCCGATCCCGATCGCCGCGTAGCGGTGCAGGCGGCGCGTCTTCCCGATCTCGTCGTCCTCGAGGATCTTCGCGAGCGCCGCGATGTCGCGCGCGTCGCCGGCGCGCCCGATCGCGAGCGCCGCCTCGGACGCGATGTACCGGTCCTTGGAGTCGAGCAGACCGAGGAGCACCGTGCGCGCGCGGTCGCGCGCCGCGGCGTCGTCGCGCACCGGACCGGCCGCCTCGCCACGCGGCAGCCGCGGCGGGGGACCGATCAGATTGCGGCGGTTCGCGAACCACCAGTCGGTCCAGGGCACGTCGCGCGAGGCCTTGCCCCACTTGTTCCCGACGCCGCCGTAGAACTGCCGGAAGACGCAGAGGAGGTCGTCGGTCGCCGCGCCGTCCTCGCCCCCGTCGGGGCGCGCGGGTGCGGCACACGCGAGCAGGGCGACGACGATCGCGACGCGCGACACCGCACGGAACATCGGCGCACCTCCCCGGTCCGGTCCTGTCCCCGCACGCTACCGCGGAACGCCGCGGCGTGGTGCGTGCGCTTCAGCCGGGTCTCAGTAGCTCGTGTAGCGGGCGATCTCCGCCTTCAGCTCTGCGAGGTAGGCGCGGATCTCGGACGTGTCCACGTCGGGCCACGTCTCCGCGAGCGCCTCCAACTGCTGCTGGGCGTCCGCGCAGGCGGCGGCGCCCGCGGCACGCAGCTCGTCGAGGAAGCTCCTCCGGTCGGCGATCGCGCGGTCGATGCGCGCGAGGTCCGAGAGCAGCGTCTTGCGCGACTCGAGTCCGACGCCGAACTGCCGCTCGTACTCCGCGAGGAGCTCCGCCAGCGACTTGCCGCCGGTCAGCGAGTTCAGCTTCGACGCGATGTTGTAGCCGATGGCCCCCGGCGTGCTCAGGCCGAGCTCGTTGCCGCCCTTCGCGGACTCGACGAGACCGCCGAACACGGCCTCCCGGTTCGCCGACTTGATCGCGCTCGCCGTCTGGCGCCCGCCCTCCGCCACCGCCGCGGCGGTGAAGTCGAGCGCGGCGTCCTCGAGCTGCGCCGCGGTCTTCGAGCCGAGGGCCTTGCCCATCGCCTCGCCCATCGCCTCGAAGTTCTTCTTCGCGTCCTTCAGCTCGCCCGCGACGCCCGCGACCGTGTCGACTCCCGTCAGCGCCAGGTCGAGACCGCGCAGGAAGTCGATCTTGCCGCGCACGCTCTCCTGCCCCTCGAGGATCTCCGCGAGGCCCTCGAGCACTCCGTCGAGCCGCCCGCCCGTGCGCGAGCGCAGACCGTTCAGGTAGTCGAGGTCGTTCCACACGAAGAACGACTTGTCGGCGTAGCGCTGGAGTCGCGCGAGCGCCGCGCCGAGCGCGACGCCGGCCGCCTCGCAGCGCGCGTTGTCCGCCGCGACGTCCGTGCGCGTGTCGGTCGAGAGCTCCTCCGGATCGGCGACGGGGTCGCCGTTGCCGGGGCCGGGCCGCGGCGGCTGCGGGCGCGGCACGCCCCACGGGCCGAGTCCGTGCGGCGGGTTCACGAGCCGCCGCGGCAGGAACGGGTCGCGCGGGTCGCCCGACCAGTCGAACGTCAGTCCCGCGATCGGCGCGCTCGCGAGACCCGGCGCGTTGACGACCGTGGAGAGACTCGGCGCCCCGCGGAACGGGCTCCCGGCCGGGAACTCGAAGAAGGGCAGACCCTGCGGCGAGAACTTCGTGAAGCTCTCGTTGTGCTGCATCAGCACCGGGTCGTAGCCGTTGGCGACGATCCCGCGGCAGTCCGTCTGGTGCGTCAGCGCCTCGACGAACGTCTCGACGAACTCGTTCGCGAGCCAGCCGCGCGTCGCGGGGTGCGGCACGTAGATCAGGTCGTAGCCGTCCGAGCCGGTGCGGGGCGTCGGCGACACCTCGGCGACGAGGCGGCAGCCGTCGAAGAGCCGCTGCCGGAACAGGTCCACGACGCCGGTGAACTCCTCCTCGGTGGCGTTCAGCGGGCGGTTCAGCGTGTCGTAGTCGAACGAGCCGAGGAGCTTCAGCGAGCCGGCGCGTTCCACGCGCGTGACCCGTCCGAAGGCGTCGATGGTCAGCCGCCGCTCGCCGGGGTCGTGTGCGGGACGCGACTCGTACCAGTTCGTCGCGTGCGACGTGCCCGCGTACGTGAGCGTCTGCCCGTCCCACGTCGCCGGCCGGCCGAGCGCGTCGTACGTGATGGACGCGACCTTGCCGGGCCCCTTCATCGCCGGGCCCGTCGTCTCGACCGACGCGAGTCGTCCGCTCGCGTCGTACGTGTACGCCGTCAGCGTGTCGAACACGGTGGGGGTGCCCGCCGCGGGCGAGACCGCGTCGGTGTAGTGCGCGACGAGACGACCGAGCGCGTCGTACTCCCAGCGCTCGCCGCGCCCGTCCTCGCGCGTCTGCGCGAGCATCCGCCCGTCGGCGTCGTAGACCGCGGACGACGACGTGTCGGCCGTCGTGACGCCGAGCGCGTCGCACGCGACCTCGACGAGCCGCCCCGCCGCGTCGTACGCGTACGTCGTCGTGACGCCCGGCGCCGTCTGCGTCTGCGGGCGGCGCGTGCCGGCGACGTACGTCGTCGTCGCGTACGGCGAGCCGTCCCGCGCGACCGCCGTGATCCGGCCGCAGGCGTCCGTCGTGTAGCGGTACTCGATGTCGAACGCGCCGGCGCGCCGGACCGACATCGAGTCCGGCACGCGCCCGGCCGACCAGCTGCGGATGACGTCGCCGCCGCCGCTCTGCTCGTCCTGGACCAGGTTGCCGAGCGAGTCGAACAGGCGGGACACGCTCGTCGAGAGCCCGGAGCCGAGGTCGCGCGACGTGCGCAGCCGGTCGTTGCCGTCCCACGTGAAGGTCTGCTCGTCGGAGGGACCCGTGCCGCGGCGCACGACGCGCCCGACGCCGTCGTACTCGAACGCCACCGTGCGGCCCGCGCCGTCGGTGCGCGTGGCGACGCCGCCGTCCGCGCCGTAGGTGTACGTCTCGACGGGCGTGCCGTTGCGCGAGGAGCTGCGCATGCGGCCGAGCGCGTCGTACGTGTACGCGTGCGTCACGCCCTCCGGGTCCACCGCCTGCGCCAGCTCGTCCGCGTCGTCGTACAGGAACGTCGTCGTGGGCTCGTCGCCCGGCTGCGACGGGTGCGAACGAGACGCGCGCCGCAGCCGGCCGAGAGCGTCGTGTTCCGTGCGCGTGACCGCGCCGCCCGGCCGCTCGGCGACCACGCCGCGGCCGAGCGAGTCGTACGCGAAGCGCCACGTCGCGCCCGCGGCGTCGGTGTGACCTACGAGACGCGTGGCCGCGTCCCACGCGAACGTGTCGGTCTCCGTCGTCTCGTCCTCCGTGCCGACGCCGAGGACCGTGTCGCGGCGTACGAGCCGGCCCCCGGCGTCGTACGCGTACTGCGTCGCGCGGCCGAGCGCCTCGTCGACGACGCGCAGCACCTGCGCCGCCGCGTCGTACGCGTACGTCGTGCGCGCTCCGGTCGGACCGCTGACGACGTCGGGGTAGCCGGAGAGCGTGTACGTGGTCGTGGTGCGCTCGGTCTGCCACTGCGGGCCCGTGAAGTACTGCGTGATGCGCTCGTGGTCCTCGGTGACCACGTGCCCGGCCGGGTCGTAGGCCATGCGCATCTCCGCGCAGCGCTCGCCCTCCGTGTCGTAGTCCGTGCGGCGGATCAGACGGCCGGCGGCGTCGTGCGCGTAGCTCGACACGCGCCCGATCGCGTCCACGGTGCGGCGCAGGCTGCCGAAGCCGTCGTGCTCCTCCACCGTCGCCCCGCTGCCCGCGCGCGTGCGCACCACGTCGAAGGAGTCGCTCGCGTACTGCGTCGTCTCGACGATCTCGTCGGCGGTGCCGGGTGCGTGCACGAGCCGCACGACGCGGCCGAGCGAGTCGTACTGCAGCGTGACCACGCGGCCGCCTGCGCCGACGATGCGGGTGGGGCGGTTGCCGCCGCCGTAGACGTAGCGCGTGGTGCGGTCACGTCCCGCCTCGTCGAACTGCTCCTCGAGCACGAGGCGGCCGACGGTGTCGTAGCTGAACCGGTCCTCGCGCGTCCCCGAGCCGACGGGCGCGCCGTCCTCGTCCGTGAACGGCGTCGAGCGCATGACGACGCGACCGGCGTCGTCGTGGGTGAGCACGGTCGTGACGCCGAGCGGGTCCGTCTGCGAGACGGGCTCGTCCCACGCGTCGAACGTGGTCGTGCGCACGCTGCCCGCGCCCGCGTCCTCGCGCGTGCGGTTGCCCGCGGCGTCGTAGGCGTACTTCGTCGTGCGGTTCGGGAACGGTGCACCGGTCTTCGGGTCCGTGCCCTTGCCCGCGCCGACGACCACCTCGACGAGCAGGTCGGTCTCGCCCTTGCGCGTGCCGTACGCGTACGTCGTGCGCGCGCCGTCCGGCGCGACGACCTCGACGAGCCGCCCGCGCGTGTCGTAGGTGCGGGTCTGGCGCCCGCGCACGAGGCCCGCCGCGGTCATCGTCGGCGGCAGGTCGATGTGCGTCACGCGCCCGGCGTCGCTCGTGCCGCCGGCCGCGAACCCCGGGTCGACGTCCGTGCGCGCGCCGTCGGCGGCGACGATCGCCGTCACGAACGCCGTGCCCGGGTGGTACTCGTAGCTCGCGACGCGCGGCTCGTCCTCCGAGCTCGCGAGCGGCGTGCGGGTGCTCTGCACCACGTTGCCGCCCTCGCGCGGGTCGCTCGCGGCGGAGTAGACGTCGTCGATGCGGTCGCCGAAGCGTCGCACGGTCGCGGTGCGGCGCCCGGCGTCGTCGTGCTCCCAGCTCTCGAGCAGGAACTCGTCGCCGTCGTCACACGCGAACAGCAGATCCTGGACGCCGGTGTCCTGGAACAGGATGCGCCGCGCGAACCCGTCGCGCCCCGTGACGACCGCCTCGCCGTCGTCCGGGTACGCGATCGTCGCCGCGACGTCCAGCGCATCCGCGATCGACGCGCAGCGACCGGCGCCGTCGTACGCGATCGACGCGACGCGCGCGCCCGCGCTGTCGAAGACGCGCTCCAGGCGGCCGCCGTCGTCGTAGACGTACGTCCACTCCCGCGCGGAGGTGTCCTGTGTGCGCCGCGGGCGCGCGATCGCGACCAGCCGGCCGTCCGCGTCGTAGCGGAAGGTGAACGTGCGCTTGCCCGGGATGCGCGCCGCGGCGAGCCGTCCGTCGCGTCCGTACTTGAACGAGTAGACGCGCTTCTCGGGCGTCGCCAGCTTGCGCAGTGCGCTGTGGCTGTCGCGCTTCATCACGACCGTCTGCCCGTCCGGGCGCACCCACTTCGTCCAGCGCCCCTTCCGGTCGAACAGGTCCACCGAGCGGTCCGCGTGTGCGAGCCGCCAGCCCACGATCTTGCCGGAGCGGCCCTTGCGCACGGCCTCGAGCAGCGCGAACAGGCCGGGCGGCGACGTGTAGTCCGCGCCGGAGGCCGCGAACGTCTGCGCGCGTCCGTCGGTGTCGTGCAGCACCACGTCGCCGTTCGTCTGCGGCTCGAGGAACGCGTGGAAGCTCGACCACCAGTCGCGCCCGTAGGGGCCGTCGTACGCCACGCCCGAGAGGTGCGTCAGCGCGAAGGGACGGTCGAAGCCGTTGCCGCGCACGGTGAACAGGTGGCGCGTGTGGAACACGCCGCCCGTCGCGAGGAAGACCTCGGCTCCGGCGTGGTCGACGGGGCTCATCGCCGCGTCGATGCGCGGCGGGAACGGCCCCGTGCGCTCCAGCGCGTACGTCGCCTTGACGATCTTCGCGCCGGGCGCGGCGGCGGCTCCGGGCGCGCACAGCGCGGCGGCCAACGAACCGAGGGCGCACGCTGCGATCGCAGCGTGCACATGGCGCACGGACTTGCTCACGACGACCTCCCCCTCCGCCGCGGAGTCGTCGCCACGACGGGGCGGCGAGCGTACGGGCAGCGCGCGCGACAGGCCAGCCCGCGATTCCGCGGCAGCGCCGGAATCGAAGACGCCCCGACCGGTCGGACCGGCCGGGGCGCCGTGCTGTCCCCGTGGGAGTGGCGCGGGAACGGTGTCAGCGGATGGCGCCGAGCTCCGGCAGGTTCGCGTAGATGTCGTACTCCTCGAGCCGCCCGACCTGGCGCAGCGTGCCGCCCGCGTCCTCGAGATGGACGGTGAACGGGGCCTTGCCGGCGCGGAACGTCTCGTCCGAGCCCGTGTTGCCGAGCGGATCGACGTACGCGTCCGCGAGCTCGGGCAGCGTGTCGGAGATGACCGCGTTGCCGTCGGCGTCGCGGATCTCGATGCGGCGTCCGACGAACTCGGTCACGCTCGCGGCGTCGAACGGCAGCGCGTCGCCGCCGGCGCCGGGGCCGGCCGACCACACGTAGAGCCTGCCGTCGCCGTTGCGGCCGCCGTCCTTCCAGATCGTGACGTCGAAGAGGTCGAGGCCGTCGCCGGCGAGCAGGTCGATCGACGCGAAGTCGCCGTCGAAGCCGCCGTACGTCAGCGACGCGAAGCGGATGTCCGGGAAGCCCGGGCCGCCGTCGCGCATCTCGGAGAGCTCGCCGACCTGCGTCAGCGTGCCCTCGTCGTCCGCGATCCAGAACGTGTAGGGCGCGGCGCCCGGCGAGATCGCCTCGCCGTCGGTGTCGCAGTCCCACGAGTTCTCGACGGACTCGAGCGCGGGGACGGTGCCCGTGACGAACGCCGCCCCGCTCGCGTCGCGCAGCTCGTACGCGCGGCCCGAGAGGTCGTCGATCGACGCGACGCCGAGGGGCAGCTCGCCCTCGCCGTTCGAGGTGGACGCGTCGTACGTGTAGAACGCCGCGCCGTCGTCGCCCGGCACGTAGAGCCCGAGCGAGACGCACGCGCCGAGGTCGTCGGCGTAGAGCCCGAGCGAGCCGCTCGCGCCGTCCCACGAGCCGAACACGTCGATGCCCGCGCGCAGGTCGCCGGGCAGGCCGAACTCGAGCTGCTCGAAGCGCCCGACCTCGACCAGCGTGCCCACGTCGTTCGCGATGCGCAGCGTGAACGGCGCCTCGTACGTGACGTCGGACTCCTCGCCGACCTCCGGCAGGGCGATGCCGATGTCGCCGTTCAGGAACTTGTCGAGCGCCCGCAGCGTCGGCAGGTCGCCCGCGAGCACCTCGGCGCCGTCGTTGTCGCGTACGTCGAACGCGCGGCCCGCGAGGTCCGTGACGCTCTCGACGCCGAGCGGCAGCGCGTCGTCGCCGATCGTGTCGGCGTAGTACTCGAGGTACTCGTGGCCGTCCTCGGTCTGGACGTCGAGCCCGGCCCAGAACGAGTCGGCGTCCGCGCCGTCCGTGAACATCGAGACCGAGAGGCCCGCGCCGCGCAGCGTGCCGTAGAAGGCGTCGCCGAAGAGCGCGTCCTCGGGGCCCGTGCCGCGGCCCGCGTCGTCGGTGCCGCCGACCAGCACGATCGGCTCCTCGCCGGTCACGAACACCGCGACGCCCTCGACGCGCGCGGCGTCGGACTTCGCGGCGGCCGGCGCCTCGGCGCGGGCGCGCAGCCGCGCCCGGCCCCGGGCGTTCGCGACCACGGTGCCGAGCTCCACGCCGGTCCCGGGATCGACGACGGTGTACGACGTCCCCGGCTCCAGGTGGTTCAGCTTGACGGTCACCTTGTCGCTGCCGCGCGTGTGGCGCACGGTCGCGTTGCCGGCGGCGTCGTCGTCGGGCGCGCGCACGGGGCGCACGAGCCGGATCTTCTGCTTGCGCGGCGCCGGGCCGGAGGGCCCGGCGAGCGCGCTCGGCGCCGCGGCCGCTGCGAGCGCCGCGAGCACCGCGGCGCAGGCCGCCGCGCGGAGTGGACGGAGGTCTCTCACGATCGGTTCTCCTTCAGGTTGCCGGGAGGGGGACCGGTGCCTCCGGTCCCGCTCGTCCGCGTCCCCGTCAGAGGAGTTCCGTGAGCGGCTCCGCTGATACCCCGACAGGCTGCCGGCTACTCCTCGCCGGGCTCGGGCGCCTTGATGCGGCCGACGCTCTCGCGCGGCCCCACGACGTCGCCGAGCTCCTCCGTCGCGCCCGTGTCGGGCGGCGTGGGCGCGGGCGGGGCGGTGTCCGGAGGCGGCGCCGGCTTGCCCATCAGCTCCTCGGCCGGGCAGACCTCGCCGAGGAGCGGCGGCTCGTCCTCCGGCGGCGCCGCGACGGCGCCCATCGGGTCGGGCGGGTTCGACGTCGCGCCGCCGCCGGCGCTGCAGGCCGAGAGCGTGAAGGTGCCCGCGAGACCGAGCAGCGCGGCCGCGGCGGCGCGGATGCGCTGGGCGCGCCGCCGCAGACGCTCGCGGATGGGCCCGCAGTCGGCCGTGATGACGGTGCCGTCGGCGCGGCGCATGAGCCGCCCGCAGACGCGCTCCTCGGTGCTCGCCATCAGAGCGCGCACCTCGCGCGAGCGCATCTGCGAGAAGTCGTAGACGTGCAGGCGGCAGTCGCCGCACCAGCGCTTCGCGCCGTCGCCCTGGAGGGACTCCCACGTGCGCGTGCACGGCGTCGCGATCTGCAGGCGGTTCGTGAACTCGGTGTCCTTCATGGTCTCCTCCGGCGTCGGGCAGCGCGTCCTCCGACTTGAGACGCAGCCCGCCGCCGGAAGTTCGCGGGTCTTCCGGCGGCGGGCCGCGACGTAGCATGCCGAGCCTGCCGATGGCGGACCCGACCACCCCTGCCGCCCGCGCCCCCGGAACCCGCTCCGAGGCCGCTGCGGCCCCCGGGGAGGCACGCGCCCTGCGGCCGCTGACGCTCGCGGCCGCGCTCGCGCTCTGGGCCGCGACGACGTTCACGCACGGCTGGGGCACGACGCTCGCCCGCGCGTTCTTCGACTGGGGGCGCGCCCCCGGGCACCTCGCCGAGTCGGGCGGACGCGACGGCTTCCGCGCCGCCGAGCGCGTGCTCGCGGGCGCGTTCCTGCTGGTCGTGGCCGGGGCCGTCGGCGCGGCGCTGCGCGGCCTGCTCCGGCAGCCGCCCGCGGAGCGCCGCGCGCGCCTGCTCGCGGGCGGCCTGTGGGCGGCGTTCGTGCTGCTGCTCTGGCGCACCTGCATCGTCTACACGACCGAGCTCGTCCACTTCGCGCAGTACGGCGCGATCGGCGCGCTGCTCACCGTCGCGCTCGCGCGCGGCCGGCGGCCCGAGCGCGCGTTCGTCGCCGCGACGCTCCTCGGCGTCCTCGACGAGGCGTGGCAGCACTGGGGCATCGCGCTCTGGATCGAGGGCAACCTGCGCCACGGTCTCGACTGGAGCGACCTGATCCTGAACGCGACCGGCGCGTGCGGCGGCGCGCTCCTCGCGGCGACGTGCGCGACGGGAGACGACGCCGCGCCGCTGCGCGTCCGCGGCGTGCTCCGCGCGGCGTGCGCCGTCGCCGTGGTCTGTCTGCCGCTGCGCCTGCTCGACCCCGTCACGCTCGCGCGGCTCTTCGGCACCTACACGTACCACCCGTTCTGGAGCGAGCTCGAGAACGACAAGCCCGTGCACTGGATGACGCCCTCGGACGGCATCCCCGCGTTCGTCGCGGCGTTCCTCTTCCTCGGCCTCGTCGCGGCCGCGGGGCGCACGCTCGTCCCGCGCGTCGCCGCCCTCGCCCTCGCGCTGCTCGCCGTGCTCGCGATCGACGCGCCGTCGCGTCGCGCGGGGCGCGCCGTCCACGAGGTCGTGCCGACGCTCACCGCGGCGCGCGTCGCCGCCGGGGGCATCGTCGCCGACGGGCGTCTCGACGAGCCCGCGTGGCAGCGGGCCGCGCGCGTCGGTCCGTTCGTCGCCCACGTCGGCGGAGGCGCCGCGACCGAGCTCCCCGACGGCACGCTGCAGCCGCTCGCGGCGACGTACGCGCGCGTGCTGTGGGACGAGCACGCGCTGCACGTCGCGTTCGAGGTCGCCGACGACGACGTCTGGGCCCGCGACGTCGCCCGCGACGAGCCGACGCTGCCGGGCGACGAGGTCGTCGAGGTGTTCATCGACCCGGACGGCGACGAGATCACCTACTACGAGTTCGAGCTGAGTCCCGCGGGCGCCGTGTACGACCTGTTCAACTGGATCCCGGCGCCGCCCTCGGACTACTCGCCGGGCGCCGCGTTCCTCGGGCTCGCCGACTGGGACGCGCGCGGCGTCGCGACGGGCGTGACCGTCGACGGCACGCTCGACGTCGTGCACGACTGGGAGCCGCTCGCGCGGCCGGACCGCGACACCGGATGGACCGCCGAGATCTCCATCCCGTGGTCGGTGTTCCGCACCACGACGACGCCGAGCTCCGCGAGCATCGTCGCGCTGCCGCCGCGACCGGGCGACCGCTGGCGCCTCGGCCTCCACCGCGTGGAGCGGCCGCGACGCGCACCCGACGGCACGCCGCTCGCGCGCGCCGACGCCGGCGGCCACGCGCAGCTCCAGGCCTGGTCGCCGCCGCACCGCAACTCGTTCCACTGCCCCGAGCGCTTCGGCGTGCTCGAGTTCGGCGATTGACCGCGGCCCTGCGCGGCGCGGCCCGTGCGTCGCGACGTCAGCGGCCGAGCGCGAGCAGGTCGGCGAGGTGCCGCAGCTCCGCGTCGGCGGGCGTCTCCGCGAGCCGCGCGCGGACGTGTGCCGCGGCGCGCTCGCGCGCGCCGGGTGCGGTGGCGACGCCCGTGAGTTCGGTGCGCGCCGCGACCGAGCCGGGCTCGGCGCGCAGCGCCGCGACGTAGGCGTCGAGCGCCTCCTCGACACGGTCGAAGCGCGCGAACGCGCGTCCGCACTGCAGCAGCACGTCGCCGTCGGTCGGTGCCGCCGCCGCGAGCCGGCGCGCGGCGTCGAGTGCGCCGTCCGCGTCGCGTTCGCGCGTGAGCACGACGACGAGCTGCAGCAGCGCGCGCACGTGGGCGTGCGCCGTGTCGCGGTCGAGGGCGAGGCGGAACGCGGCGAGCGCGCGGTCCGTCGCGCCGAGGCGCAGCTCGGCTGCGCCGAGCTCGCAGAGGACGTCCGGCGTCTGCGGGCGCGTGCGCCGCCACTCCCACGCGACCTCGGCCGCGCGTGCGAACGCATCGCGTGCGCCGGCGTCGTCGCCCGTGCGCGTGAGCAGGTGGCCGAGGTCGCGCAGGGTCTCGACGGAGTCCGGCGCGAGCGCGAGCGCGGCGCGGAGCTCGCGCTCGGCGCCCGCGACGTCGCCGCGCGCGAGCAGCAGCGCGCCGACGTTGGTGCGCGCCTTCACGTGCGTCGGGTCGAGCGCCACCGCGCGCTCGAACGCGCGCAGCGCGCGCTCCTCGTGCCCCGCGTCGTCGGCGTGCAGGAACTCGAGGCCGAGGTTGAAGTGCGCGCGCGCGTCGTGCGGCGCCTTCGCGACGACGTCGCCCCACATGCGCGCCGCGTCCGTGTAGTCCGCGGAGCGCCGCACGGTCGCCGCCGCGAGCGCGACCGCGGCGAGCGCGCACAGCCCCGTGGCGAGGTTGCGGCGTGCGCCGTCTGCGAGCGGCAGCCGCGCGAGCGCGGCGCGCCCGGCGAGCACCACGAGCACGATGCACGCGGCGGACGCGACGTACGTGCGGTGCTCGACGAGCGCGTCGGCGATGGGGAAGACGCTCGACGTCGGCGCGAGCAGCAGGAAGAACGCGGCCGCCGGGAGGGCGAGCGGGCGCGCACGCCGCAGGAGGACCAGCGTCGCGAGGAGCGCGCCCCCGACGGCGAGCCACGCGGGCAACAGCACGTCCGCGTGGTCCGCCGCGCGCCACGCGCGGTCGAACACGAGGGGCGACGGCCAGAGCACGAGCCGCACGTACGTCGCGAGCGCCGGTCCCTGCGACAGCAGGTACGCGAGCGGCGCGGGCGCGCTGCCCCCCGGGCGCACGAGCACGAAGCGCTCCGGGTTCGTGAGCAGCCACCACGCGGGCGCGAGCACGAACGGCGCGGCGTACGCCGCGTACAGCGCCGCGCGACGCGCGAGCGGCGCACGCCACGCGCCGCAGACGAGGACCGCGTCGGCGACGTAGACGACGAGCGGAGCGGCGGCCGCGACCTCCTTGCAGCCGAGTCCCGCGTAGAGGCACGCGACCGACGCCGCGAGCCACGCGCGCGGCCGGAGCGACGTGCCGTCGACGGCGTGCAGGAAGCACAGCAGCACGCCGAGCACCGCGAGGCCCGCCATCAGCTCGGCGCGCTGGATCAGGTAGATCACGGCCTGCGAGTTCAGCGGGTGGACGACCCAGAGCAGCGCGCTCGCGAGCGCGACGGCGTCGGCCGACCGCGCGTCGAGCCCCGCGCGCGGCAGGCGCAGCGCGCGCCGCAGCACGCCGAAGAGCGCGAGCGCCGCGGCGACGTGCAGCGCGAGGTTCACGGCGTGGTACGACCACGTCTCCGCGCCGCTCCACGCGCGGTTCAGCGCGAACGTCCAGAACGGCAGCGGACGGAACGTCTCGCCCATCGCGACCGTCGGCGGCCAGAGCACGTCGAGCGCGGCGTTCTCGACGATCCACGGCACGTCGTCGAACAGGAACACGCCACGGAACGAGGCGTGGTAGGCGAGCGCCGCGGCCAGTGTGAGGAGCAGCGCGGCGGCGCGCGGCGACCGGAGCGCGCCGGGCTCCTCAGCGCCGGCGGTCACGCGTCACTTGTCCGGGAACGGTGCGAGCGCCTTGCCCGGCTCGGGGTCGTAGTCGGCGTTGTAGTCGTACGGCGGGTTCTGGCCGAAGTCGCCGGTGTGACGGAACGACGTCGTGCGGAACGCGGGCCGCGCGACCGCGAACTCCGATGCCGGCACCACGAGCGCGATCGTGCGCCCCGAGATCACGGCCCGCGCCGCGCTCGCCTTCGCGACGAAGCCGCCGTTGCGCGCGTCCGTGACCTTCAGCTTCCAGCCGTTCCCGGGCGTGTACTCCAGCGAGTACCAGGTGTCGGTGCCCTGGTAGTAGTCGCCCGCGAACTGCGCCGACGCGACGTAGTTGTTCGACGCGTTGCCGTCGCCGTCGAACACGAAGCCGAACTGGTAGGAGTCGGAGGGGTGCGCCAGCGCGATCGTGGCTCCGTACGTCACCGCGATCACGAGCTCACGCCCGCCGGGGTCGGCGGCGGGGATCTCTGCGCAGACCGTCAGGCCGTTCGGGCCCATGCCGCAGGGGAAAGCGCCCGCGTCGAGTTGCGCGAGCTTCCCGATCGGCCCGATGTCGCGCAGCGCGCCGCTCGCGCGGTACTGCTGGTCCACGTTGGGCGTGGTGTTGTTGATCTGGATGTTGCGGTTGCTGTTGAAGGCCGAGCCGCCGATCGGCAGCTGGCGGAAGTCGAAGTCCTGCGAGAGAGTGCGGTCGTTCGTGCCGTCCACCTGGCGGAAGAGCAGGATCACATCGCGCAGCTCCTGGCGCTCGGGCGGCACGCACGGGTCGGGCACGCTCACCTGGCTGCACGGCGTGACGGCGAGGCCCGCACCGTTGCGCCCGTACGCGTACGTGTGCTGCGGGTCGACGATGGATGCGTCGAGCTGGTTGTAGAAGACGATGTCGTTGTACGCCTCCACCTGCGGCATCGCCGCGGTCTCCGATCCGAAGGCGAGCGAGACGCCCGCGGCGCGCGTGTCCTGACCCGCCACCTGCTTCGACGGCGGCGCCGCGAGCAGCGTGCGGAACGAGCCGTCGGAGACCGCGCTCGTCGCGATGATCTGCGACGCGGAGACGGGCACCGTCACCGAGCCGTCCCAAACCGGGATCGTGAAGTCCGGCGGATCGAACGCCACGTACGTGAAGTTCGCGCCGCCCGTGTTCGCGACGGTCGACTGCAGCTTCACCAGGGAGCGGTTCACGACGGCCGTGTTGGTCCGCCAGCCGTCGTGCAGCGTGAACGTGAACGTGTCGGCGGGGCCGTTGCTCCCGGGCAGGCGCGTCGCGAGTCCCGTGTTGCCGAACGCGAGGAGCGTGCTGTCCGTGGCCGCCTCCTCGTAGGCGTCCTGGATCACCGACAGCGCCTGCCCGTGGAACTGCCCGACGGTCTCGAACACCTTGCCGAACGACGCGAGGCGCTGCTCGTCGGTCACCTTCGTGCCCGGCAGCGACGGGACGCCCGAGAGCTGGTCGATGTTGCGCCCCGTCTTGAGCGCCTTCGTGAACGCGTTGATCGCCTTCGAGGCCTGCACGGCGGCATTGCGGATCTGCGAGACCGCGCCCCGCGAGATGGCGCTCGCGCGCTTGCGCGCCGCCGCCTCGGCCTTCTTCTCGAGCGCGCTCGGCGGATCCGTGTTGGCGCGGCCCTCCGCCGCGTCGAGGGCGACGGCCGCGACGAAGCCGACGAGTGCAGCGGTGGCGATCCAGCGTCGCATCGTGACTCCCTTCCGCGCCGGGCGCGACGGCCCGGGCGTGGCGTCAGGATGACACAGACGCCGTCCGTACGGAAGCCGCCGCACGCGCGGCGCGCGCACCGCCCCGGAATCGCGCGGGGAGCCGCGGGCGTCCCGCGGCTCCCCGGAGTGGACGCCGTCCGTGCTACTCGGCGGAGAGGATCTGCTCGATCACCTGCCGGAAGCGCGGATCCTCGATGCCCAGCTCCTTCGCCTTGCCGGCCAGGAACTTCGCGGTCTCGAGGTCCTCGGTGACCTTCCACGCCCAGTAGGCGCCGTTGACGAGGATGCGCTGCGCGCGCTCCTTGTCCTGGATGGCGAAGGCCGCGAGGGCCTTGATCGCCGGCACCGCGGCGGCCACGTCCTCCTTCGACGCGACCGACTGGCACTGCGCCTCGACGGCCTGCTCGAGCAGCCCCTTCTCGTTCTTCGGGTCGAGCTCGGTCGCGAGCTTGCGCTCCGCGTCGCCCGCGTGGCCGCTCTTGAAGAGCGCGACGACGGCGCGCTCGCGCAGACCGAGAGTGCCGTCCTTGTCGAGCGTGACCGCCACGCGGACGCCCTCGGCGAGCTTCGCGCCCCAGGCCTTCTCCGGGTCGAGCGCCGCCAGCTCGTCGATGGCCTTGCCGAGCAGCGCGACCTGCTCGTCGCCCGTCGCCGCCTGGATCGCCGCGACCGACTTGATCGCCGCCTCGAGGCCGGGGCGGCCGGCCGACCGCAGCTCGCCCATGTGCGTGACGTACGCCTCGGGCCCGCCCGGCTGGTAGCCGGTGCGGCCGAACACGTCGCCGTCGGCCGTCATCAGCAGCACGGTCGGGTAGCCCTGGACGCCGTACTTCTTCGCGAGCTCCGCGTTGCGCTCGGGATTCGGCACGCGGGCCTTGACCTCGGGCGCGTTCGGGAAGTCGAGCGCCACCAGCACGTAGTCCTTCTTCGCGCTCGAGAGGAACGCCTCGTGCTCGAACACCTCGCCGTGGAGCTTGATGCACCACCCGCACCAGTCGGAGCCGGTGAAGTCGACGAGCAGGTCCTTGTGCTCGGCGCGGGCCTGCGCGACGGCCTTGTCGAAGTCGCCGACCCAGTCGCCGACGTCGTCGGCCAGGGCGCGTCCGGGGAACAGGAGGGCCGCGCCGAACGCGACCGGGAGGAGCACTCGCTTCATCGATCTGACCTCGTGGATGCGGACGCTCACCGCGGCGTGCGCCCCCCGACTCCGGGGGGCCGTCGGCGTCGCGGCAGACGGTCCGGTGGTCCGCGGTGCGCTCGCGGCGCGCCGAAGACGTACCCGCTGGAACGGCGGGCGTGCGCGGCATGTTCCCCCGCGCCGGGCCGCGCGCCGTCAGAACACCGGGCCGCCGTACGCCCCGCCGCACTCGGCCGCGAGCCGTGCGAGCTGCGCGAGCGCTGCGCCGTCGGCCGCCTCGGCCGGAGCCTGGAGCAGCACGCCCTCGACCCGGAACCCGCGCTCGCCGAGTGTCTCGATGCGCAGCTCGGTGAGTCCGAGGTCCGCCAGCGCGCGAGCCAGCTCGACCGCGTCCGTGTGCTCGCCCGCGGCGAAGGGGTGACGCACCCGCACGGGCGTCATGGCCGAGGCTCCCGACAGCACCCAGGTGTCGAGGCGCGCGTCTGCGGCGAGCGCGAGCGTCTCGATCGCGTCGGCGAGGTCGGCCTCGTCCCACGGCGGGTCGTCGTCGGCGGCGTCCGATGGCGGCATGGGGCCGGGTTAGCATGGCGCCCATGGATCTCGCCACGACACTTGCGACGCTCGAGGCCGAGGGGACCGAGCAGAACCGGAAGGTCTACGCCCGCCACGGGGCGGAGGCGCCGCTCTACGGCGTCAGCTTCGCGGTGCTGAACAAGCTCGCGAAGAAGCTGCGCGGCCGGCACGACCTCGCGCTCGGGCTGTGGGCGACCGGCAACAGCGACGCGCGCATCCTCGCGGCGATGATCGACGACCCCGAGCAGGCCACGTCGAAGCAGCTCGACACGTGGGCGCGCGAGGCGCGCGGGTACGGCCTCGTCGACTACGTCGCCGCGCTCACGGCGCGCAGTCCGCACGCGGTCGAGCTGGCCGAGAAGTGGCGCACGGCGAAGCAGGAGTACGTCGCCCGCGCCGGCTGGGTCACGCTCGCGCGTCTCGCGCTCACCGACACGCAGCTCCCCGACGCCTGGTTCGAGGAGCGGCTCGCCGTGCTCGAGTCGAGCGTGCACGAGCAGCCGAACCGCACGCGCGAGGGCATGAACCACGCGCTCATCTCGTTCGGCGGCCGCAGCCCCGGACTCCGCAAGGCGGCGCTCGCGGCGTCGAAGCGCATCGGGACGATCCACGTGGACCACGGCGAGACGGGCTGCAAGACGCCGCCGGTGGCGCCCTACATCGAGAAGATGTGGTCCCACGCGACATCGAAGGGCTTCGCCACCCCGGCCGAGCAGGAGCGCGGCCGCGCCGGCAAGGGCTGCGCGCGCTGACCGCGGAGCGCCGCGCCGGTCGCGTGACGCCCCTCGCGCGGGGGCCGGCTGCGGCCGATCCATGGGGCATCGACACCACCCCGGCGTCCGGCCGGTACCATGCCCGACGCGCCGTCCCCCGCAGCGGGGCGGTGTCCACGCACGGCGCGCCCCGGCACGCCAAGGAGTCTCGATGACCGCCGCCCCCGGCAGCTCCGGTCCAGCCCTCGCCGCGGCCCTCGCCCTCTTCGGCGTCGCCCTGCCCGCTGTGGCCGCCGTGGACGTGCCCGTCGGCAACGGCAACCGCGTGCTCGGGACGCTGCGCCCGGCCGACGAGGTCGAGACCTTCCGCGTGCGGCTCCCGGCGGGCGCGCTGCTCAAACTGAAGGCCAAGGGGCGCGCGCTGGCCAAGGGCGGCACTCCGCCGGCCCTCGCGTTGCGCGTCCTCGACGCCACGGACACCTACATCGGCGCCGGCACGCTGCGCCGCACGGGTCGCAGCGGCTACTCCGGAACGGTGCGTGCCACGGAGACCGGCGAGTACAAGGTGCAGGTCGTCGGCGACGGCGTGAACGTCGGCGACTACCAGCTCACCGTGAAGTGGAAGAGCCCGACGCGGCGCACCTTCCAGCACACCGACGGCGGGCCCGGCGACGGCAGCACGTTCGACTTCCCCGTCGAGGCCGGCTCCGCCGTGTCCGTGAGCGTGACGCCCACGAAGGGCTCCGCCGCCGACCCGGCCGTGGACCGTTTCGACGGGCCGGGTCTGTTCACGCGCACGGTCGATCCGCCGGCGCGCAAGGTGAAGAACGTGGTCGTGCCCGAGTTCGGCACGACCCGGCTCTCCACCCACGGCGGCGGCGAGTACGCGGGCGTGGTCACCGTGAAGCAGCCGAAGGCCGAGAAGCGCCTGCTGCGCTTCGACGAGCGCACGCTCGGCCGCGACACCGCGAACGGCGGCGACCTGGCGTTCGGGCAGATCGTCGGTTCCGGCGGCGGCGTCGTGGGGATCGGCGACGACCTCTCCGACCTGCTCGGCGGGTCGTCCGTCAACGTGCCCGCGGGGGCGCTCGGCGGTCCGACGTCGCTCTACCTCGGCACCGCCGCGCCGTTCCCGGCCCCGGGCGGCGGCGCTGCGCCCGCCGGCCCGACCGTCTTCTTCGGCCCCGAGGGGCTGCAGTTCTCGGTGCCGGCGACCGTGACGATCCCGTTCGACGCCGCCAAGTTCGCCGGCAGCGCGGACGAGCTGCGCGTGTTCACGCGCGACGCCGACGGCAACGTCAGCGAGATCACGGAGTTCACGCTCGACCTCGACGCCGGCACGTGCAGCTTCCAGACGAGCCACTTCAGCTCGTTCCGCGTGTTCGTGCCGCGCGGCCCGCGCCCGGTGCGCGGCGACTTCGACCACGACGGCTTCGGCGACTTCGTGCTGCGTCATCCGGGAGCCGCCGGCGGCCTCGGGCGGGTCGAGATCTATCGCGGTGGTGTGGCCGCCGATGCGTTCCCGGTCCTGCGCCTGTTCGACGCGCAGCCGCCCTACGGCGCGTACGGCGAGAGCATCGAGGCCGGCGACCTGAACGACGACGGGTTCGAGGACCTGATCGTCGGCGCGCCCGAGCTGAGCGGCGCGGTGTTCGTCTTCTTCGGTCCGTTCGCGCAGACCGAGACGCGCACGTTCACGGGCGACATCGTGATCAGCCCGCAGACCGGGGACTTCGGGCTGGGAGTGCGCCTCGCCGTCGCCGACGTCAACGGTGACTCCGTGGACGACCTGATCGTCGGCGCCGAGGGCAGCTCCACGGGGCAGCGCGGCGCCGGCGCGGCATACGTGTTCTTCGGCAGCACCGACCTGACGTCGCGCTCGACCGCGTTCGCGGACGTGCTGCTCTCCGGTCGCGCGAGCGGCGACGGCTTCGGCGCCTCCGTGACCGCGGCCGACTTCGACGGTGACGGTGTCGCCGACGTCGCGGTCGGTTCCGACGAGTTCGGCCGCGGCGGGAACGGTGCGGTCGACGTGTTCCAGGGCGGTCCCGGGTTCTCGTCCACCAACACGCGGCACTCGATCGCGTCGCTCGGCGGCGCGAACGTGAACGACGTCTTCGGTCTCGAGATCGCCGCCGGCGAGGTCACCGGCGACGGGCGTGCGGACCTGGTCGTCGCGGCGGCCGGCTCCGACGCGGCCGCGACCGACGCAGGCGCCGTCTCCGTGCACTCAGGGGCGGCGCTGAACGGAACGGCGATCACGCTCACGGGCGAGAGCACGAACGACGACTTCGGCTTCAACGTGCAGGTGGGGGATGTCGACGGAGACGGCACGCCGGACGTCGTCGCCTCCGCCGATGCCGCGCGCGGCCGCCGCGGCGCCGTCTACGTTTTCAAGGGTGGCAGCGGTCTCGCGTCGAAGGGCGCGGCTGCGGCCGACGTCATCCTCGTGGGCAGAGCAGCGAACGACTCGCTCGGCGTGCTCCAGCCGCTGTGGGACGTCACCGGCGACGGCGTCGCCGATCTCGTGCTGTACGCGCCCGACGCGAACAACGCCAGCGGCGTCGTCTACATCGTGCCGGGCGGCGCGGGCCTCGCGAGCGGCGATGCCTCGCAGATCGCCGTCTTCATCGCCGGCGGCGAGCCGGGGACGCATCTCGGCCGCCGCTGAGGCGCGCGGCCGCGGAGGGATCATGACCAGACCAGCAGCCGCGCCGCCGATTCCCGTCGAGGAGGTCGCACGCTTCCCGCGTCCCGGCACCGCCGTGCCCGTCGGCTGGCGCGTGCGGCCGGGAACGCGCCTCGTCTCGTACCTCGCGAGTCCGGGCGGCGGTCTCGCGCAGCGGCTCGAGGCGGTGGACGCGGACAGCGGAGCGCGCAGCGTGCTCGCGGAGCCGCCGGGCGCCGTGGACGAGGCGTCGCTCTCGCTCGAGGAGCGCCTGCGCCGTGAGCGCCTGCGGCAGCGCGCCGTCGGCATCACGAGCTACCGCTGGTCGAAGGACGGCGCCCGCGCGCTCGTGCCCTACGCCGGCGGCATCCACGTGCTCGACACGCCCGGCGCGCCGCTGCGCGAGGTGGTCGCCGCGGGCGAGCACCCGGCGCTCGACGCGGCGTTCTCGCCCGACGGCACGCGCATCGCGTTCGTCCGCGACGCCGAGGTGCACGTCGTCCCCGTGGCGGGCGGTGCGCCCGTCGCGATCACGTCGGGGGCGCGCGCCGCCGGGCGCACGCACGGGCTCTCGGAGTACGTGGCGCAGGAGGAGCTCGCGCGCTTCGAGGGCTTCTGGTGGTCGCCCGACGGCGCGCACATCGCGTTCGCCGAGGTGGACGAGCGGCACGTGCCGCCGTTCCGCATCCAACATCTCGGCAAGGACGCGGTCGGTGCCGCTGCGGAAGAGGAGCACCGCTATCCGTTCGCGGGAGCGCCGAACGCCTACGTGCGGGTCGGCATCGTGCCGGCCGCCGGCGGCGCGGCGCCGGTGTGGCTCGACCTCGGGGCCGACCGCGACGTCTACGTCGCGCGCGTCGCGTGGCTCGCCGACGGCACGCCCGTCGTGCAGATGCTCGACCGTTCGCAGCGCACGCTGCGGCTCCTCGCCGGCGACGTGCGCACGGGCGCGACGCGCGAGCTGCTCGTCGAGACGAGCGACGTGTGGATCAACGTCCACAACGCCTTCCGCGCCCTCGACGCCGCCCACGGCTTCGGCTTCCTGTGGGCGTCCGAGCGCAGCGGCTTCCGGCACCTCGAGGTGCGCGCGCGCGACGGCTCGCTCGTGCGCGTGCTGACCGAGGGCGCATGGATGGTCGACGGCGTCGCGGGTCTCGACGCCGCGGGCGCACACGTGTTCTTCGTCGCGACGCGCGACGGCGTCACCGAGCAGCACCTCTACCGCGTGCCGCTCGCGGGCGGCGAGATCGTGCGGCTGACGGCCGAGCACGGCACGCACGACGTCGCGCTCTCGGAGCGCGGCGACAGCTTCGTGGACCGGCACCACGCGCTCGACCGCCCGCCGTGCGTCGTCCTGCGCGACGCCACCACGGGCGCCGTGCTGCGCACGCTGTACGAGCCGGACGACCCGCGCATCGCGGAGCTCGCGCTCAGGCCTCCCGAGCTGACGGCGCTCGAGGCGCGCGACGGCACCGACCTCCACGCCGCGCTGTACCGGCCCGCCGGCGCGGGACCCTGGCCGCTCGTCGTGAGCGTCTACGGCGGTCCGCACGCGCAGCGCGTGAAGGACGCGTGGGACCTGACCGTGGACATGCGCGCGCAGGCGCTCGCGCGGCTCGGCGTCGCGGTGCTCGTCGTGGACAACCGCGGCAGCGCGCGGCGCGGACTCGCGTTCGAGGGCGCGGTGCGCTGGAACCTCGGCGACATCGAGGTGCGCGACCAGGTCGACGGCGTGCGCTGGGCCGTCGCCCGCGGCATCGCCGACCCCGCGCACGTCGCCGTCTACGGCTGGAGCTACGGCGGCTACATGGCGCTGCACTGTCTGGCGCAGGCGCCCGACGTGTTCGCCGCGGCGGTCTCGGGCGCGCCCGTCACGCACTGGGACGGCTACGACACGTGCTACACCGAGCGCTACATGGGGCGCCCGCAGGAGAACCCCGAGGGCTACCGGAAGAGCAGCGTGATGGCGCACGTCGCGGGACTCCGCGGACGCCTGCTCCTCGTGCACGGGATGATCGACGAGAACGTCCACTTCCGGCACACGGCGCGGCTCGTGAACGCGCTGATCCGCGCCCGCAAGCGCTACGAGCTGCTCGCGTTCCCCGACGAGCGCCACATGCCGCGCGGCGAGGCGGACCGCATCTACATGGAGGAGCGCATCCTCGGGTTCCTGCTCGACGCGCTGGGCGTCCGGGCCGGCACGGCCTGATGATTGCCTGAGCGCCGCCGCCGCGGGAGACTGGTCGCGGGAGGTGGCGCACATGGGCGTGTTCGGATTCCCGGCGATCGTGGCGGTGCTGTCGGCGGTGGGCCTGTTCTGGCACATCTCCCAGGCGCGCAAGGGACCGGTCACGACGCAGCAGAAGGCGATGGGCGGCGCGTGGGCGGCGCTGCTCGTGCTCGCGCTCTGCTACATCGTCTGGCTCGTCGTCTCCGGCGGCTCGGGCGGCGGCGCGCAGTAGCCCGCGCGTGGACGGCGCACCCGCCGCGGCACGGCCGTGGCTCCGGCACTACGGGCCCCGCGTGCCGACGGACGCGCTCGCGCCCGAGGCGCCCGTCGACGTCCTCTTCGAGCGCTCCGCGCAGCGCTTCCCGGAGCGCGCGGCGCTCGTGTTCCGCGGGCGCTCGCTGACGTACGCGCAGCTCGCCGCCGAGGTGGCGCGCGCCGCCGCGGGGCTCGCGCGGCTGGGCGTCGGCCCCGGCACGCGCGTCGCCGTGCACCTGCCGAACCTGCCGCAGAGCGTCGTCGCGGTGCTCGCGACGCTGCGGCTCGGCGGCGACGTCGTGATGACGAACCCGCTCTACGTCGCGCGCGAGCTCGTCCACCAGTGGCACGACGCGGAGGTGCAGGTCGCCGTCACCGGCTCGTGGCTGTGGGCGGGCACGCTCGCGGCGCTCCGTGCGGAGCTGCCGGCGCGGCACTACGTGATCGCGCAGATCCCCGACTACCTGCCCTTCCCGCAGCGCCTCCTCGCCCCGTTCGCGCTGCGCAAGCGCGGGCTCCACGTGCGCGTGCCCGAGGGCGACGGCGTCCTCTCGTGGCGCACCCTCGTCCGCGAGGGCGTGCATGCGCCGCGGCACCGGAACGCCTTCGACGAGGTCGCGCTGCTCCAGTACACGGGCGGCACGACGGGCGTCTCGAAGGGCGTGATGCTGACGCACGGCAACCTGGCGTCGCAGGTGCGCCAGCTCCGCACGTGGATGACGCCGCTCGAGGACGGGCGCGAGGCCGTGCTCGCGGCGCTGCCGTACTTCCACGTGTTCGGGTTCGTCGGCGCGATGCTCCTGCCGCTCTCGATGGGCGCGACGATCGTGCTGATGCCCGACCCGCGCGACATCGGCGAGATGATCGGGCTCGTCGAGCGCCACCGCATCTCGATGTTCCCCGCCGTGCCGACGCAGTTCACCGCGATCAACCAGTTCCCCGGCATCGAGCGCCGCGACGTCTCCAGCGTGCGCGTGTGCGTCTCCGGCTCGGCGCCTCTGCCGGAGGACACGCTGCGGCGCTTCGAGGAGCTGACGGGCGCGCGCATCTGCGAGGGCTTCGGCATGACGGAGTCGTCGCCCTGCACGCACTGCAACCCGGTGGACGGGCTGCGCAAGATCGGCTCGATCGGCGTGCCGCTGCCCGGCACCGACGCGCGCATCGTGGACCCGGACGACGGCGTCACGGACCGTGCGGCGGGAGAGCCGGGCGAGCTGATCGTGCGCGGTCCGCAGGTGATGCGCGGCTACTGGCGGCGCGACGACGCGACCGCCGAGACGGTGCGCGACGGCTGGCTCTACACGGGCGACCTCGCGGTGATGGACGACGACGGCTTCTTCCGCATCGTGGGCCGCAAGAAGGACCTCATCCTCTGCTCGGGCTACAACGTCTATCCCGACGAGATCGACCGCGTGCTCTGCGACCACGCGGCCGTCGCCGAGGCCTGCTCGATCGGTGTGCCGCACCCGAAGCGCGGCGAGTCGGTGAAGAGCTTCGTCGTGCTGACGCCGGGCGCGAGCGCCACGCCCGAGGAGCTCGTCGCGCACTGCCGCGCGAACCTCGCCGCGTACAAGGTGCCGGCCGAGATCGAGCTGCGCGCGTCGCTCCCCAAGAGCGCGGTGATGAAGCTCCTGCGTCGCGAGCTGCGCGACGAGGAGCTGCGCCGCCGCGGACTCGCGTAGCCGCGGTCGCTCCGCGGTCGGCGGATGCCCCGCGCACGCGCTCGTCCCGCTACCATGCGCGCGTGCCGACGCGCACCACCGTCCGGGTCGCCGCGTCCGTGTTCCTCGTGACGGTCGCCGTCGCGGGCGCCGCGGCCCTTGCGCGGCGTGCGCAGCACCACCGCGCGCCGCCCGCGTCGGAGCGCGGCGTCGAGGAGCCGCTCGCAGCGCAGCGGACCGGCGACGACGCGCGGCGCCCTCGGCGGCGCGTCGGTCTCGTCCTGCCCGATCCCGTGCCCGACGGGTCCGACGACGAGCACGCGGCGCCGCGCGACACCGTCGTCGCGGACACGACGACGGATGCCGTCGACGCTCCGTCCGACGCCGCTGCGGAGTCGCTGCAGGACGAGCTGCGGAGGCAGGGCGGGGGCGTGCACCTCGTCGATGCGCGGGCGCTCGTCGCCGGCGCGACGCTCCGCGCGCGGCTCGACGGAGACGAGAGCTCCGACGACGTCGCTCCGGTCACGTCGGGGACACCCGACGCGCTCGCGTACGCGACGTTCGTCGCCGCCGGTCCCCGCGCCGTCGCGGATGCCGCCGAGATCGTCGGCGAGCGCCGTCCAACCGTCGAGCAGGGCGTCCCGGTGGCGCTCGCCGGGCGCGTGCTGCGCGACGAGGACGGTCAGCCGCTGCGCGACGCGACGGTCGTCGTCTCGTCCACGTTCTACGTGCGCACGCTCTTCTACGACCACCACCTGCGCGAGGTCGCCCGCGCCGTGACCGATGCCGGCGGCGCGTGGTCGGTCGAGCGCCTGAACGCCGACCCGGTGCACTTCGGACGCGACGGCCGGGTCTATGTCACCGTGCTCGCGGAGGGCCGCGCGCCGCTCCTCGCCGTGCCGCTCGGCGACGTGACGCCCGGCTTCGCGAACCGTCTGCCCGACGTGCGCCTCGCCGCGGCGACCGAGACGCTGCACGGACGCGTGCTCGACTGGCGGCGACACGAGCCGGTCGTCGGTGCGCGCATCGTCGCGACCGGCACGATCGACCCGGTGCGCTATCCGAAGGACGAGCGCGAGGCGCTGTTCGTCGGTGCGCCGAGCGCCGTGACCGATGCCGACGGACGCTTCGAGCTGACCGGACTCGGCCGCGGCGTGCAGACGCTCTCGGCCCACGGCGGCGACGACTGCATCGGCACGCTGGTGGTCGCGCTGCCCGAGACGCGCGAGGCGACGCTCGTGACGCGGCCCATCCGTGGGCGCATCGAGGGGCGTGTGGAGGACGCGGCGGGTGCGCCCGTCCCACTCGTGCTCGTCGATTGCGGCGAGAACTCCACGCACTCGTTCGCCGACGGCCGCTTCGTGCTCGAGAACTTCGGCGACGACGTCGTGCGCGTGACCTTCGAGCACGCGGACTACCGGACCGTCGCGCTCGACGCCGTGCGCGACGGAACGAGCGGCCTGCTCGTGCGGCTCGAGGACGCGCGCCCGCTGCTCGTGCTCGACGTGCGGCGTACGCGCGACGACGCGCCCGTGGACCGCATCCGCGCGGAGTACCGCTTCGCCGACGGCAGCCGCGAGCCGCTGCCCGGCTCGCCGTTCGACACGGCGCCGAAGGGCACGGGGCGCCACGCGCTGCGCGTGCCGCACGGCGCAGTTGCGCTGCGGGTGACGGCGCCGCGCCTCGCCGGCGAGACCCTCGACCTCGCGGGCCGCAGCGACGGCGAGGTCGTCGCGCTCCTGCTGCGGGACGCCGCGAGCGACGCAGGTGGCAGCGGTGACTGAGCCGCTGCCGCCGCCGATCGAGCGCGTCGCGGTGCTCGGCGCCGGGACGATGGGCGCCGCGCTCGCGGCGCACTGCGCGAACGCCGGGCTCGGCGTGCTGCTGCTCGACGTCGCGTCGCCGGGCGCCGACCCCGCCGCCGTCGCCCGCGCCGGACTCGCCCGCGCGTGGCGTGCGCGGCCGCCGGCGTTCTTCACGCCGCGCGGCGTCGAACGCGTCGCCGTCGGCGACTTCGACCACGACCTCGCGCGCATCGCGACGTGCGACTGGGTGGTCGAGGCGGTGGTGGAGGATCTCGACGTGAAGCGCGCGCTGCTCGCGCGCGCCGCGGCGAACCTCGCCCCGCACGCGCTGCTCACGTCGAACACGTCGGGCCTCTCGGCGGCCGCGCTCGCGGCGGCACTGCCCGCCGACGTGCGCCCGCGCTTCCTCGTCACGCACTTCTTCAACCCGCCGCGCTACCTGCACCTCGTCGAGCTCGTGGCCGCGCCGGCGACGGGCGCCGCACACGTCGCGCGCTTCGAGGAGTTCGCCGACCGCGTGCTCGGCAAGGGCGTCGTCCACGCGAAGGACACGCCGAACTTCGTCGCCAACCGCATCGGGTGCCACGTGTTCTTCGGCGCGCTCCGCGCTGCCGCGCGGCACGGTCTCACCGTCGCCGAGGTGGACGTGCTCACCGGCGAGCTCGTCGGCCGCCCGAAGAGCGCGACGTTCCGCACCGCCGACATGGTGGGCCTCGACACGCTCGTGCGCGTCGCGGAGAACCTGAAGCAGCGGCTCGGAGACGACGCCGAGCGCGCGCTCTTCGAGGTGCCGGACGTCGTCGCGCGCCTCGTCGCGGCGGGACGGCTCGGCGAGAAGAGCGGGGGCGGCTTCTACCGCCGCGTCGCCGGGCAGGACGGTCGCAGCGCCGTGCTCGCGCTCGACCTCGCGACGTTCGAGTACGCGCCGACCGAGCCCGTCCTGCCGCTCGCCGCCGAGCTGCGCGACGTGCCCGATCTCGCGAAGCGGCTGCGCGCGCTCGTCGCCGCGACGGACCGCGCCGGCGCGTTCGTCTGGGAGACGCTCTCGGGCACGCTGCGCTACGCGGCCGCGTGCGTCCCGGAGGTCGCCGACGACCTCCTCGACGTGGACCGCGCGCTCGCGTGGGGCTTCGGCTGGGAGCTCGGGCCGTTCGCGACGTGGGACGCGCTCGGCTTCCGCGAGACCGCGGAGCGGATGGTGGCCGAAGGGCACACGCTGCCGCCGCTCGCGCGGCGCGTCTACGACGCGGGCGGCGAGGGCTTCCTGCGCCGCGAGCGCGGACGGCTGCTGCGCGTCGAGGCCGCGTCCGGGCGCCTGCGCGCGCCGCCGCCCCGGCCGGGGCGCATCGTGCTCGACGAGCTGCGCGTCGCGGGCGGCGTCGTCGCGGAGAACGCGGACGCGGCGCTCCTCGATCTCGGCGACGACGTGCTCTGCCTCGAGTTCCGCACGAAGCGCAACACGCTCGGCCCGGGCCTCGTCGAGATGCTCGAGCGCGCGCTCGACGTCACCGAGGCGCGCGGGCGCGGACTCGTGCTCGGCAACGACGGGCCGCAGTGGTGCGCCGGCGCGAACCTCTACGTCGTGCTGCGCGCGTACGAGGAGGGCGGACTCGCCGCCGTCGCCCGCCTCGTCGACGCGTTCCAGCGCGCCGTGCGCCGCGTGCGCTTCGCGCGGCGGCCCGTCGTCGCGGCGCCGCACGGCGCCGCGCTCGGCGGCGGCTGCGAGCTGTTGCTCGCGGCGCACGCCGCGTGCGCGGCGGCCGAGACGTACGCGGGACTGGTCGAGGTCTCCGTCGGCCTCGTGCCCGCCGGCGGCGGATGCACCGCGCTGCTGCGCGCGATCGACGAGAGCGTGCCGCACGACGCCGGCGTCGATCTGCTCCCGCTCGTGCGCCGCGCGTTCGAGACGGTCGGAGGCGCGCGCGTCTCGAGCAGCGCCGCGGAGGCGCGCGAACTCGGCTTCCTGCGCCCCGGCGACCGGGTGACGCTGAACCGCGAGCGCGTGCTCGCCGACGCGAAGGCGCTCGTGCTCGCGCTCGACGCCGCGGGCTTCGCGCCGCCGCGCGCGCGGACCGACATCCGCGTGGTCGGCGAGCCGGGCCTCGCGGCGCTCACGGTCGGACTCGACGAGCTGCAGCGCGCGGGGCGCATCGACGCCTACGAGCGTGTCGTCGGCGGGCACCTCGCGCACGTGCTCGCCGGCGGCCCGCTCACCGCGGGTGCGCGCGTGTCGGAAGAGCACCTGCTCGCCCTCGAGAAGCAGGCGTTCCTCGCGCTCTGCGGCGACGCGCGCACGCGCGACCGCATGCTGCACTTCCTGCGGACGGGACGGCCGCTCGGACGATGAGCGCCGCCGCAGATCCCGCCCGCGAGCCCGTCGTCGTCGCCGCCGTGCGCACGCCCGTCGGCCGCGCGTTCCGCGGTGCGCTGCGCGACGTCCGCGCCGACGAGCTCGCGGCGACGTGCCTGCGTGCGGCTCTCGCGCGCGCGTCCGGCGTGGAGCCGTCGGAGATCGACGACGTCGTGCTCGGCTGCGCGATCCCGGAGGGGCCGCAGGGGCTCAACATGGCGCGCACCGCCGCCCTGCGCGCGGGGCTGCCGGTCGCGGTCCCCGCGCTGACGCTCACGCGCTTCTGCGCGAGCGGGCTCGAGGCGCTCGTCGTCGCGGCCGACCGCATCGCCGCGGGGCGCTGCCGCGTCGTGCTCGCGGGCGGTGCCGAGTCGATGAGCGCCGTGCCGATGACCGGCTTCCGCTTCCTGCCGAACCCGGCGCTCGTCGCCGAGATGCCGCAGGCGTACGTCTCGATGGGGATGACCGCCGAGGAGGTCGCGGAGCGCCACGGCGTCTCGCGCGCCGACCAGGACGCGTTCGCGCTCGCGAGTCATCGCAAGGCGGTCGCGGCGCAGGACTCCGGGCGCTTCGCGGACGAGCTCGTGCCGGTGGACGTCGTCGTGCGGCGGGTGGGCGCGCCCGGCGAGACCGTGACGGCGACGACGCGCATCGACGCCGACGAGGGGCCGCGCCGCGACACGTCGGCGGAGGCGCTCTCGGCGCTCGCGCCCGCGTTCCGCAAGGGCGGCAGCGTCACGGCCGGCAACGCGTCGCAGACGAGCGACGGCGCGGCCGCGCTGCTCGTGACGAGCCGCGCGTTCGCGGCCGAGCGCGGTCTCGACGTGCTCGGCGTGCTGCGCGGGTACGAGGTCGTCGGCGTCGCGCCCGAGGTGATGGGCATCGGCCCGGTCGAAGCGCTGCCGCGACTCCTCGCGCGCACCGGCGTGGCGCAGCACGACGTCGCGCTCTTCGAACTGAACGAGGCCTTCGCCGCGCAGGCGCTCGCCGTGCAGCGCGCGCTGCGCATCCCCGACGAGCGCCTGAACGTCAACGGCGGGGCGATCGCGCTGGGGCATCCGCTCGGCGCGACCGGCGCGAAGCTCTGTGCGACGCTCCTGCACGAGCTGCGGCGCCGCGACGCGCGCTACGGCGTCGTCACTCTGTGCGTCGGCGGCGGGATGGGCGTCGCCGCCCTGTTCGAGCGCACGTGAGCGCACGTCGCGGCTGTAGGTTGCGGGCATGAGCTCGTTCTTCGGGCGGCTGTTCGGCGGCGGGGCGGAGCCCGCGCCGGAGGAGGAGGCGGCGCCCGCGGCGTCCGCGCTGCCGGCGCCGCCCGCGGACGGCGCGCTCGTCGGCTACCTGCGCGCGGCGCGCGAGCTCGGTGCCGCCGCACTCGTGCTGCAGGCGGGCTCGGTGCCGTACCTGCGCGTCGCGGGCGAGGTCGTGCGCTTCGACGCGCCGCCGCTCGACGCGCAGCGCGCCGAGGCGTACGCGGCCGAGACGTGTGCGCTCGGCGGCGTCGCGCGCGGCGTCGACCTCGACTTCTGCATCGAGCCCGCGGGGCTCGGCCGCTTCCGCGTCAACGTCCACCACCACGCGCGCGGCGCCGCGCTCGCGGCGAAGGTCGTCGCGCGCGACGTGCCGTACCTGGCGGACCTCGGCCTGCCCGAGGAGCTCTACGAACTGACGGCGTACCGCCAGGGGCTCGTGCTCGTCACGGGGCCCGGCAACTGCGGCAAGTCGACGACGCTCGCGGCGCTCGTGGGGCACGTGAACCGCACGCGCGCGGAGCACGTCGTCACCATCGAGGACCCGATCGAGATCGTGTTCGCGAGCGAGCGCGCGCTCGTGACGCAGCGCGAGGTCGGGCCGCACACGCGCACGTTCGACGGCGCGCTGCGCGCGGCGCTGCGCGAGGACCCGGACGTCGTGCTCGTCTCGGAGCTGCGTGACCTCGAGACGATCCGCACCGCGCTCATCGCCGCGGAGACCGGGCACCTGGTGATGGGGACGCTGCACACGCGCGACGCCGTCTCGACGCTGAACCGCGTGTTCGACCTGTTCCCCGCGCGCGAACGCACGCAGGTGCGTGCGATGCTCGCCGGCACGCTGCGCGCCGTCGTCTCGCAGGTGCTCCTGCCGCGGCGGGGCGGCGGGCGGCGCGTCTGCGCGTACGAGATCCTGCGCGTGACGCCCGCGGTCGCGACGCACATCCGCGACGGGCGCACGCACCAGCTCGCGTCGCTGCTGCAGACGGGGCGGCGCCACGGCATGCTCGACCTCGACGCGTGCCTCGGCCAGCTCGTGAGCGCGGGCGCGATCGACGTGGAGTCGGCGCGCGCCGCCGCGAAGGACGCGAAGCGCTTCGGCGGCGGGGAGGCCTGACGTGCTCGACGAGCTGCTGCGCGACGCCGTCGCGAGGAACGGCTCCGACCTGCACCTCGCCGACGGCCTGCCGCCGCGCGTGCGCGTGCACGGCGAGCTCGAGGCGGCGGGTCCCGCGCCGCTCGACGTCGCCGCCCTCGTCGGCGGTCTGCTCGACGCGCGGCAGCGCGCGCTGTTCGACGCCGACGGCGAGGTGGACCTCGCGTACGCGGCGCCGGGCGCCGGGCGCTTCCGCGTCAACGTGTTCCGCCACCAGGGCGGACTCGGCGCCGTGTTCCGTCGCATCCCGGAGCGCATCCCGACGCTCGAGGAGCTCGCGGTCCCGGCCGAGATCGAGCGCTTCACGCAGGCGCGGCACGGGCTGGTGCTCGTGACGGGCCCGACCGGCAGCGGCAAGTCGTCGACGCTCGCCGCGCTGCTCGGAGCGCTGAACGCGCGCGACGCGCGCCACGTCGTCACCATCGAGGACCCGATCGAGTTCGTGCACGCCGACGTCTGCGCGACGTTCACGCAGCGCGAGCTCGGGCGCGACGCGGCGTCGTTCGCCGACGCGCTGCGCAGCGCCGGACGGCAGGACGCGGACGTGATCCTCGTCGGCGAGATGCGCGACCGCGAGACGATCCAGCTCGCGCTGACGCTCGCCGAGATGGGCGTGGTCGTCTTCTCGACGCTGCACACGAACGGCGCGATCCGCACCATCGACCGCATGGTCGAGGTGTTCCCCGAGGAGCAGCAGCCGTACGTGCGCTCGATGCTCGCCGACTCGCTGCAGGGCGTGCTGAGCCAGATCCTCTGCCCGCGCGCCGACGGCACGGGGCGCGTCCCCGCGACGGAGCTGCTGTTCACGTCGACGGCGCTGCGCAACGTCATCCGCGAGGGCGCCACGCACAAGGTCGACGCGCTCTTCCAGAGCGGTCGCGCCGAGGGCATGCACCGCATGGACGACGCGCTCTTCCGCCTCGCGAGCGAGGGCACGATCAGCGGCGACGACGCCTTCCTGCGCGCCGGCGACAAACAGCGCTTCGAGCGCTTCGCCCCGCCCGACGACCGCTGACGAACCGAAGGAACCGGGACGGTCCTGGCAACTTGCGCAGCGCAAGGAACCCCGCCGACTGGGGACGGTCCTGGGAAGTTGCGTGGCGCAAGAAAGTCGCCGAACGGGGGACACTCCTCGCGTCCCGGCGCAGCGCGGCGGCGCAGCGGCCGGGTCGCAGGCCCGTCCCTGGATCCGGGCGACGGGTTCCGAACCGGTGACGAGCTCCGCTGTTGCATGATGGTAGACAAGTCTGAAAAGAAGACTATGCTGGTGGCAACGGACCGGAAGGAGGTCGATGTGCGCGTCTCGGATCTGGCGGCAGGAGCCGCGTTCGTGGTGGCGGTGGGGGCGGTCGTGCTGGCCGCGACGGCGCGCTCCGGCGCCGAGGAGCTCTCGCGCGACGACGCCCTCGCGCTCGCCCGCGACGAGGCCGCGCGGCGCGCCGAGCCCCTCGAGACGGAGCTCGCGCGCCTGCGCGTGGAGCTCGGCGCGGTGCGCGACGACGGCGCCGGTCTCGCGCGCCGCGCCGACGACCTCGGACGACGCCTCGATGCGCTGCGCGCCAAGCCCGTCGCGACTCCTCCGGTCGCGGGCAGGGCGCCCGCAGCCGAGGGACGGGCACCCGAGGACGCGGCGCAGCGCGCACGTCTCGCCGCGGAGCTCGAGGCGCTGCGTCCGGCGGTCCTCGCCGGCACCGCGAGCGCCGACGAACTGCAGCGCTTCCTGCAGCTCGCGCGCGAGGAGGGCCTCGCCGACGCGCTCGTCGCCGAGTCCGAGCGCGCCGTCGAGGCAGCGCCGCGTGACACCGCCGCGCGCATGCGCCTCGCCGACGCGTACATCACGAAGCTGCTCGCGATCCCCGGGGGCCCCGAGCAGGGCGTGTGGGGCATGAAGGCCGAGGAGCAGTGGTCCGCCGTCCTCGCGCAGGACGAGGCCCACTGGGGCGCGCGCCGCGCGCTCGCGTCGTCGTGGGCCATGTGGCCGGAGTTCCTGGGCAAGACGCCCGACGCCGTGCGCGAGTACGAGAAGCTCGTCGAGGTGCAGGAGCGCGGCGCCGCGGAGGCGCAGCAGGCTGCCGTCTACGTCGAGCTCGCGCGGCTCTATCGGCGTCAGGGCAAGTCGGAGCGCGCGCACGAGACGCTGCGGCGCGGCGCGGAGCGCCACCCGGGCGACGCCGCGCTGCGGGCGGCGCTCGCCGCGGAGGAGGAGTGACGATGGAAGCCAGGTCCCGAGCCGACGACCTCGCGTTCGTCCGCGACGTGATGGCGCGCGCCGAGCGGCGCATCGACCCGCACGCGTTCCACTTCGTGTCGTGGGGCGCCGTGGTGCTCGTCTGGTACCCGTTGATGAACTGGCTCGAGGAGAGCGGCCGCCGCGGAGCCATGCTCTGGGTGGGGCTCGCGGCGCTCGTCCTCGGGTTCGCGCTGAGCGGCCTCCTCGAGTGGCGCAGGACGCGGCGCCCGGTCCCGGCGGCGGAGGACACGTTCGTCGGACGGCAGGTCGTGCGGATCGTCGCGGCGTGCATCGCCGCCGCGGCGCTGCTCTCGGCGGTCGGCCCGGCGACGCAGGCCATCCCCGGCGAGCGCGTCCCGATCGTCTGGGGCTTCGCGTATGCCGTGATGGCGTACGCGGTCGGCGTCGTCTATCGCGACGAGTTCCGCTGGGCGGGCGCGTTCATCTTCGTCGGCACCGTGGCGGCTCTGCTCCTGCCGCACGCGCAGGGGTACGTGCTCGGCCCCGTGATGGGGCTCGGCATGATCGTGCCCGGGGTGATGGCGGAGAGGCGCGTCGCGCGCCTGCGTCTGCAGGAGGTGGGGGAGCCGCGGGACTGACGTGCGCGCCGACGAGTTCGACCCGCTGTTCCTCTCGCAGGTGCGACTCGGCATCGTCGCCGTGCTCCTGCAGCGCGGCGCGGCGACGTTCCCCGAGCTGAAGGACCTGCTCGGCGTGACGCAGGGCAACCTCGGCATCCACCTGCGCAAGCTCGAGGAGGGCGGCTACGTGGCCGTCGAGAAGGAGTTCGTCGACCGCCGTCCGCGCACGACCGCCCGGCTGACGCGCGCCGGCCGCGACGCCTTCCGCCGCCACGTCGAGCGCCTCTCCCGCCTCGGCGACTGATCCCCGCGCCGGTTCGGCGACCTACCTGCGACCGCCCGGGGCGCGACTGCCGTGCGGCACGCGGCGAGGAGTGTCCCTCGTTCGGCGACTTTCTTGCGCCACGCAACTTCCCAGGACCGTCCCCGGTCGGCGGGGTTTCTTGCGCTGCGCAAGTTTCCAGGACCGTCCCCCTTCGTTCAGGGCCAGACGCCGAGCGACGTGTACGTCGCCGCGACCTTCTCGATGGCCACGGCGTACGCGGCGGTGCGCATGTCGCGGATGCGGCGGTTGCGCTTGAAGACGGCGCGGATCTCGCGGTACGCGTCGACCATCGTGCCCTCGAGCCCCGAGCGGACGATGTCGATCTCGTCGGCGCCGCGCCCGAACACGCGCTTGTCGGCGGCGTCGAGCTCGCTGCCGACGACGCGCTCGATCGACTGCAGGAGCTGGCTCTCCTTCGCCGCCTCGAGCCGCTTGCCCATGCGCCCGTAGCGGATGTGGCCGATGTTCTTCGTCCACTCGAAGTAGCTGACGGTGACGCCGCCGGCGTTCAGGAAGATGTCGGGGATCACGAGCACGCCGCGGTCGCGCAGCTTCTTCTCCGCCTCGGGCGTCGTCGGGCCGTTCGCCGCCTCCGCCACGATCCTGCAGTTCAGCCGGTCCACGTTCTCGAGCGTGATCTGGTTCTGCAGGGCGGCCGGCACCAGCACGTCGCACTCGACCTCGAGCATGTTGCCCGGGGTGCGGTGCGTCTTCGCGCCGGGGAAGCCGAGCATCGTCCCGTTCGCCGCGCGGTACGCGTCGAGGGCGTCGACGTCGATGCCCTCGCGGTTCTCGAGCCAGCCGTTCCACTCGCCGATGGCGACGATCCGCGCGCCGCCCTCCTTCGCGAAGATGTGCGCCGCATGGCGGCCCACGTTGCCGTAGCCCTGCACGGCGACCGCCTTGCCCTCGATGCCCGGCGTCAGCCCCAGGCGGCGCGTGTCCTGCTTGAAGGAGAGCGCCTCGCGGACGCCGTAGAACACGCCGCGCCCCGTCGCCTCGGTGCGGCCCTGGATGCCGCCCTGGCCGACGGGCTTGCCGGTGACGCACGCGAAGTTGTCGATGCCGCCGCGGTGCATGCAGTCGTACGTGTCGGCGATCCACGCCATCTCGCGCTCGCCGGTGCCCATGTCGGGGGCGGGGACGTTCACGCCCGGGCCGATGAACCCCTTCCAGATCAGCTCCGTCGCGTAGCGCCGCGTGACGCGCTCGAGCACGTCGGCAGGCGTCCGGTACGGGTTGACGCGCACCGCGCCCTTGCTGCCGCCGAAGGGCACGTTCACGATCGCGCACTTGAAGGTCATGAGCGACGCGAGCGCCATGACCTCGTCCTTGTCCACGTGCTCCGCGTAGCGGATGCCGCCCTTCAGCGGCTTGCGGTGGTGGCTGTGCTCGGCGCGCCAGCCCTGGAACATCGCGAGCTTGCGCCCGATGCGGACGGGGAACGTGAACTCGTAGACGTTGTTGCAGACCTTGATCTGCGCGAGCAGGTCGTCGGCGTACGGCAGCACCGCCGCGGCCCGGTCGAACTGCCGCTCGTAGATGCGGTACATGTTCAGGTCCTCGCCCGGGACCTGCCCGTTCGCGCGCTTGCGCGTCCGGCCTGCGGCGCTCGCCATGGTTCCGCTCCTCGTCGTGGGGACGTGGACGATCGTATTGGCGCGCGCACTCGACCCAAGATCAGGCGGCGGCGACGGCGGTCGCGGCGCGGCGCGGGAGCGGGTGACGCCCGCGCCGGGGCTGCCGCAGCCGCGAGCCGCCGCCGCTCGCCGTCGGGGCTCCGCGCCGGTGTGAGCGGAGTCACGCGGTACCCGTCGTCGGACGGGAAACTCCCCGGATTCTCCAAGAACTGAGACGCAGTCTCATTTACAAGGTTGGCGCGCGAAGCCCGGGGAGGGCCGCGCAGGGAGGATCCGATGTACGTTCGACCAGGCGGCCGCCGCACGAGAGCGGCCGCGACACTGCTTGCGCTCCTCGTGGGCGCGGCACCCGCGCTCGCGGACGAGCGCGACGACCGCATCCGGGAGCTCGAGCGCCAGGCCGAGGAGTTCCGCGCGCGCCAGGAGCGCATGGAGCGCGAGATCGCGGACCTGCGTGCGGGCGCGGCCACGTCCGGCGACGGCGCCGCGCTCGAGCGCGCCGTCGCGGACATCGTCCGCAATCTGGACAGCGACGCCGGCTACGCCGGGCCGGCCGGCGTGCGCCGTCCGAGCGCCGCGCTGCAGATCGGCGGCTACTTCTCGACGCGCTACGTCTCGTCGCAGCTGCCCGGCGAGCACAACTCGTTCGTGGACATGCGGCTCGTGCCGCAGATCCACGCCGACATCACGCCGCGCATCCACTTCGACACCGAGATCGAGGTGGAGCACGGCGGCGTGAGCGACGAGGTCGACGGCGAGATCGTCGTCGAGTACGCCGAGCTCTCGTTCGAGATCGACCCCGCGTTCGTCTTCAAGGCGGGCACGCTGCTGATCCCGTTCGGGCACTTCAACCTGAACCACGACGACCCGATGAACGAGCTCTCGGAGCGGCCGCGCGTCGCGCGCTACGTCGTGCCGTCGGCGTTCGACATCCCCGGCATCGGTGCCGAGGGCGTGATCGAGGCGCCGGGCGGCGTGCTGCTCTACGACGTCGCGCTGACGAACGGGTTCAAGGACGAGTTCGACTCCGAGGACGGGACGCGCGAGGCGCGCGGCCTCTTCGACGAGGACGACAACAGCGACAAGACCGTCTTCGGCCGCGTCGCGTTCGCCCCGACGGAGTCCTGGTTCGACGCGTTCTCGATCGCCGCGTCGGGTGCCTTCGGGCGCATCGGCGAGGACCACCGCGGCGACCACCGGCTGACCGGCTGGGGCGTCGACGCGCAGGCGAAGCAGGGGCCGTGGGAGTTCATGGGCGAGTGGGACGCGTTCGACGTGGACCGCGCGCCCGGCGCGGGCTGGACGCGTCTGCCGAACGGCGACGTCGGGGCCGTGCGCGGCGTGAAGGGCTGGTACGGCCAGCTCCTCTACCGCATCGACGCGCCGTGGGTGCGCTGCCTCCCGGTCGCGGAGGACGACGCCACCGTGGGTCTCGTGGTGCGCCACGACCACGTGAACCTGAACGACCGTCTGCGCGGCGCGAGCCCGCAGGACGACGAGCGCGCGTGGACGTTCGGCATCAACTACCGGCCGAGCGCCAAGACCGTCGTGAAGCTCGAGTACCGCTTCGCCGACTCGCCCTTCGACGGGCCCGAGGGGCGCAAGCGCGACTTCTTCGCGCTGGAGTTCGCGACCTACTTCTGATCGGGCTTCGTTCCCATCGAGCACTCGCGCGTGCGCGCCGCACGCGCCCGGGCGCCCCGCCGCCATCCCGGTGGGGCGCCCACCCCCAACAGAGGAGTCATGACCACGTCCCCTTCCAGCACGCCGCTCCGACTCGCCGCGGCGCTCCTCGTCTCCGGTGCCGCGCTCGCCGTCGCCGCGGGCTGCGCATCGTCCGCGCGCTTCGACGGCCCGGGCGGCGACGCGCGGCTCTACGGCGCGCGCTGCGGACTCTGCCACGTGCCGTATCCGCCGGCGCACTTCGCGCCGTCGGAGTGGCCCGGCATCGTCGCGGTGATGGGGCCGCGCGCCGGTCTCGACACCGCGCTGCGCGAGCGCGTCACGCGCTACCTCGTCGCGGAGTCGGCGGCGTCTCGCAGGTGAGTGGCACGTCGCGTGCTTTGCACGCGACGCGCCACTCACTTTCCAGTGGGGTGCACGCGGGCGTGCGGCCCCTGCATCGGTGACGTCCACCCCCTCGGTCGCACTGCCCGCGAGCACCACTCCGCCGGCACTGGCGCGTGCTTTGGCACGCGCGCGCCGACGGAGGGCGAGCGGCACGCAGGGTGCGCAGCACCCTGCGCGCCACTCACTCTCCAGTGGGGTGCTCGCGGACGTGCGACCCCTGCATCGGTGACGTCCACCCCCTCGGTCGCACTGCCCGCGAGCACCACTCCGCCGGCACTGACGCGTGCTTTGGCACGCGCGCGCCGGCGGAGAAGACGGGTGAGTCGCCTTGGCGCCCGCGCGCGTGGCGCGCTGCACCGGCTTCAGAGCGCTGCGCGTGTCGTGACCAGCTCTGCGCGCGCGGCCCACGCGGCGACGTCGCCGTGTGCGAGGGCGACGGCGAGGAGGTCGGGGAACAGGTCGGGCGTGCAGGCGAAGCAGGGCACTCCGAGCGCCGCGAGAGCCGCGGCGTTCCGGGCGTCGTACGAGGGGGCGCCGCCGTCCGCGAGCGCCAGCAGGCAGACCACGCGCACACCGCTCGCGACGAGCGCCGCCGCGCGTCGCAGCATCGCCGCGGCGTCGCCGCCCTCGTAGAGGTCGGTGATCAGGACCATCACCGTGCGCGTGGGGCGCGTCACCAGTCCCTGGCAGTACGCCAGCGCGCGCGCGATGTCGGTGCCGCCGCCGAGCTGCGTGCCGAAGAGCACGTCCACGGGATCGCGCAGCGCATCTGTCAGGTCGACCACCACGGTGTCGAACACGACGAAGCGCGTCGAGACGGCCCGCAGCGACGCCAGCACGGCCGCGAAGATGCTGGAGTAGACGACCGATGACGCCATCGATCCGCTCTGGTCCACGCACAGCACGACGTCGGCGAGCGACGTGCCGCGGCGTGCGCGTCCCACCAGGCGTTCCGCGACGACGGTCCGATGCTCCGCGTCGTAGTGCCGCAGGTTCGCGAGGATCGTGCGGTCGAAGTCGATGTCCGCCGCGCGCGGCCGGCGCGTGCGGCGCGAGCGCGCGACCGCGCCGCGCACCGACTGCACGAGTCGCTCGCGCAGCCGGCGTTCGACCTCTGCGACGACTTTGCGCACCACGGCGCGCGCGGTCGCGCGCGTGCGCTCCGGGATCACGCGCCCGAGCGACACGAGCGTCGCGACCAGGTGCACGTCGGCCTCGACGCTCTCGAGCAGCTCGGGCTCGAGCAGCATGCGCTGCAGTCCGAGCCGCGCGAGAGCGTCCTTCTGCATCACGCGCACGATGCTCGTGGGGAAGTAGTCGCGGATGTCGCCGAGCCAGCGCGTCACCTGCGGCGCCGAGCGGGACAGGTCGCCCTGACGCGAGCCCTCGTAGAGCAGCGCGAGCGTGCGGTCCATCTCGAGGTCCGGACGCGTCGTCAGGTCCGTCGCGAGCGGCGGCCCCGCGGGAGCGCCCAGCACTAGGCGCCAGCGGCGCCGACGTTCGGCCTCGTCAACGGACATCGTCGGCCCTCCCGAGCACTTGGGCGAGGACCGGGAGCACGAGATCGGCGCGCTCCGCGTCGAGCGTCGCGTCTGCGGACTCCGCTGCGACGGCCGCGCCTCCGCCACCTGCCAGCGCCGCCACGACCCCGCCCATGCGGGCGCGCTCCGCCGGCTCGAAGTCCGCGAACGCGCGACGCACGAGCGGCAGCGCCGTCGCGAAGCGCTCCGACGTGAGCGCCACGAGCCACGCGTCGAGCGCGCGCCACACGCCGTCGAGTCGTAGCAGCACCGCGCCGCTGCCGCGCAGGAGTCCCTGCAGCCACGCAGCCGCGGTCTCGACGGCGACCCCCGGTGAAAGCTCGCGCTGCGCTCGCGCGGCGACGGCTTCCTGATCGAGCTCGCCCGACTCGAGCAGCACGCGGCAGCACGCTCCGCGCAGGAGCGCGTGGACGGCGTCGCGCGTCGCGAGCGCGTCGAGCGCGCCGAGCCACGCCGACCGCGCGTCGCCGCGCTCGAGCAGCGCGAAGGCCTCGTCCACGCCACGGACGAGCCGCGCGAACTCGTCGGCGCCGTCGTCGTCGAGCGCCGCACACGCGTTCGGCAGCGCGACGAGCGCGCGACTCGCGAGTCCCGTGAACACGGCGTCGAGCCGCGCGCCGGGCGCGCCGCGCACGTCCCCGTAGCGCACGAGGCGCGCGAGTCGCGGCAGCGCCAGCATCAGGTGCCGCGCGTCCGTCGCGAGAGTCGCGCGCTCGTCCACGCGGTCGAGCACGGCATCCACGGCGTCGCCGAGGTCGGCGAGCAGGACGGCGTCGAGCAGCTCGGTCAGCGCGGGCAGGTCGTCGAACTCCGCTGCGCGGCGGCGCGTGCGCGCTGCGGCCGCGGTCGCGACGGTGTTGCCCCACACGCTCGCCGTGACGAGCGAGACCTCGATCTCGGGGCGCCACACCAGCTCCCACGGCTCGTGGAACGTGCCCGACGCGCCGCGCACCTCGCGCCGCGCGGCCCACGGGACGTCGAGCAGCCGCAGGCGGTGGAACAGGCGGCTGCGCGCGAGGTCGACGTCGCGCCGCAGGTCGAGATCGAGCACTTTCGCCTCGCCCGAGACCTTGATGCGCAGCGACTTCTGCTGCGCGGCGAGGTCGCGCGCGATCGGCACGGTGGGCGTCTCGTCGGGCACCGCGCCGAGCGCCTCGCCGACCTCGAGGCCGCTGCGCACGAGCGCGTACGGCTCCGCGTGGCCGCCGCAGAGCACGGCGACGATCGCGTCGCGCAGTTCGTCGAGTCCGGCGTGGTGGTGACCGCGCAGTGCGGCGAGCGAGTCGGCGAGGCGCACGCTCTCGATCACTCCGGCTGACGACGCGGGCAGGTCGGCTTCGCGCAGCAGTCGCGCCGCGGACGCCACCCAGCGCACTCCTGCCTGCGACGTCGTCGTCCACACATGGTCGTAGAAGCCCGGCGACGTGACGCCCGCGCCGTAGCCCGTTTCGCTCGCGAGCCGCCCGTGCGTCCACGGGATCCAGGTCGCCGCAACCTTCGTCTTCGGCAGCCCGCGCAGCAGCGCGTCGTCGGGCGCTGCCGGGCCGAGTTCGCGCAGCACTGGCGCGTGCCACGCGCCGCAGACGACGGCGATGCGCTCGTGCCCGGCCTTGCGCGCAGCGCGGATGGTGCGGCGCATGTGCGCCTCGCGCAGTGCCTCGAGCCGTGCGGGCGGGGGAGCCTCGGCGCGCACGGCGCCGAGCGCCTCCGCGATGGCCTCGAAGAGTGCCGGGTGGGCGCCGCGCCGCTCGAACTCGTGCTCCCACCAGAGCTCCGGGTCTGCGTGGCCCGCCGCGCGCGCGAGCAGCGCGAGCCCGTCGCCGACCACGCGCGCGTCGTCGGCGCCGTCGTCCTTGGCGTCGTCGTCCGTCGCATCGGCGTCCTCGCCCTGCGCCGCGCTCCGGCGCAGCGCCAGCGCCGCCGTGACGGCGTGCGGCAGGTCCATGAAGCGCACGGGGATGCCGCGCGCGAGCGCGAACCGCAGCGCCTGCCACTCCGGCGAGAAGACGGCGAACGGGTGGAACACCGCGTGCTCCGGCGCGTCGAGCGGGTGCACGAGGAGCGCGACGGGCGGACGCATCGCCGGCGACGCGGCGAGCGCGACGACGTCGTCCGCGTCCGGCGGGCCCTCGATGAGCACGCAGTCGGGCGCGAGCTCCGTCAGCGCCGCGACGAGACTTCGCGCGCAGCCGGGGCCGTGGTGGCGGATGCCGAAGACGCGGTGGCTCATCCGGCGATGTCGCGGCAGCTCCGGTAGAGGTCTTTCCAGCCGTCGCGCTCCTTGACGACGGTCTCGAGGTACTCGAGCCAGACGGCGCGGTCCTGCACGGGGTCCTTCACGATCGCGCCGGTCATCGCCGCCGCGAGATCGCCGGCCCGCAGCATGCCGTCGCCGAAGTAGCCGGCCATCGCGAGACCGCTGTTGACGACCGAGATCGCCTCGCCCGTCGAGAGCGTGCCGGAGGGCGACTTCACCTTCGCCTTGCCGTCGGTCGTCTGGCCGGAGCGCAGTTCCCGGAACACGGTCACGACGCGACGGATCTCGTCGACGCCCGCCGGCTCGGCGGGCAGCTCGAGCGCGCGTCCCAGCGCCGCGACGCGCGTCGCTACGATCTCGACCTCGGCCTCGAGCGTCGCGGGGAGCGGCAGCACCACGGCGTTGAAGCGGCGCTGCAGCGCGCTCGACAGGTCGTTCACGCCGCGGTCGCGGTCGTTTGCGGTCGCGATCACGTTGAAGCCGCGCCGTGCCTGCACCTCGCGCGCAAGCTCCGGGATCGGCAGCGTCTTCTCCGAGAGGATCGTGATGAGCGTGTCCTGCACCTCGCTCGGCACGCGCGTCAGCTCCTCGACGCGTGCGATCCGGCCCTCCTGCATCGCGATCATCAGCGGACTCGGGACGAGCGCCGCCTGCGACGGCCCCTCGGCGAGGAGCCGCGCGTAGTTCCAGCCGTAGCGCAGCGCGTTCTCGTCGGTGCCCGCCGTGCCCTGGACGAGCAGCGTCGAGTCGCCGGAGACCGCCGCCGCGAGGTGCTCCGAGACCCACGACTTCGCCGTGCCCGGCACGCCGAGCAGCAGCAGGGCGCGGTCCGTCGCGAGCGTTGCGACCGCGATCTCGACGAGCCGCTCGCTGCCGATGTACTTTGCGCTGACGACGAACCCGTCGGACAGCGTGCCGCCGAGCAGGTACGTGCGCACGGCCCAAGCCGAGAGCCGCCAGTTCGGCGGACGCGGGCGGTCGTCGTGGCGCGCGAGGGCTGCGAGCTCCTCCGCGAACTCCTGCTCGGCGTGACGGCGCAGCGGTTCGGGGGCCGGGGACGTGCTCACGGTCGGATCTCCTGATGGATGCGGATGCACAGTCGGATGCGTGCGAGGGCGTCGTCGCGGTGGCGCTCGAGCGCGCCGCCGCACGCGAGCGACGTGAGCCACGTCTCCGCTTCAACGAGTGCTCGCGGTGCGAGCGCGACGGCGGCGTCGGCGACGCCGCCCACTGCGACGGAGACGGTGCGCGCGCGCGCATCGTCGGGCGCGGGCACCTCTGCGGCACGGCGCAGAGACGCGATGAACGCCGCGGAGAGCGCGTCGTCCCACGCATCGAGTCCGCGCTCCCGCGCGATCGTCACGGCGTCGCTCCACGCCAGTCCGTCGGCCAGCGCTGCCGCGAGCCGGCGGGGCAGCTCGGCCGCGGGTGCGACGGCCACCGCGCGCCGGCGCAGCGCGAGATCGTCGCGCGCCACGCTCACGAGGGCATCCGTCCACTCCGTGTCGGGGGCGAGCGCGAGCGCGTCGAGCAGTCCGTCGACGACGGCCGCGCGCCACTCGGAGTCGCCGAGCGCGGCGAGCAGCGCCGCCGGTTCCGCGCCGAAGCGCTCGCACCACCGCCGCGGCGGCACGCGCGCGAGCAGCTCGCGCAGACGCGCCGCGCGCACGCCGGTGCCATGCGGCACCGGTGCGCCGAGCCCGTCGCGCAGCCACTCGGGCGGCAGCTCCGCAGGCGGTGGAACGACGTCGAGCTGAGCTCGCGGCACGCTGCCGCGCAGGCGTTGCCAGACGCTCGGCGCGGCCGGCGGCGTGTACGTCAGCAGCGCCGCCGCGCGCTCCTCGATGCGGCGTGCGTACGCGGACTCGGGCAGGCGCGCGAGAAGCTGCGCGGCGGCGCGCCGCACGCCCACCGCGCGGTCGTCGAGCACGCCCTCGAGGAACCCCTCGTCGGCCGGTGCGAGTCCGATCGCGAGCAGCGACACGAGCCGCTCACGCTCGTCGGCGCGCTCCGTCCGCAGGAGCGGCTCGAGCCACGTGCGGACGACGTCGGGTGTGACGCGGCGCCGCCGCGACAGCACCTCCATCCGGGCGTCACGGTCGCCCTCGGCGAGCACGCGCTCGTCGTCGTCGCGCGCTGCGTCCGACGCGCCTGCGAGCGCGCGTTCCCAGTCGCCGCGCGCGAGCCGTGCCAGCCACGCGCCGCGGGCGCCGACCACCGTCGCAGCCGCGGCGTCGCTCAGATGTCCGCGGCTGCGCGCGCGAGCCACCGCGTCGAGCACGGCCGGCAGGAGCCGCGCCGGAACGTGGCGGCGTGTCGTCGCGAGACGCCGCAGCGCGAACGCGAACAGCGCGCCGTCGCCGGTAGCGAGCTCGTCGATCAGACGCGCCGCTCCCGCAGCGCACTCCGGCAGTTCCTCCGCGGCGCACGCCTCGGGCACCGAGCCCGCCTCCGACGCCACGAACCCTGCGCGCTCGCGCACGCGGCGCACGCCGGCGGCGAGCAGCACGTGCCGCTCGGCGCTCGCCGGCGCCGACGCGGCGACGAGCGCGTCGCCCGCGTCGCGCACTCCGCGCGCGTCCGCGTCGGACGACGTCCCGAGCAGCGCGCGCCGCGCGAGATCGGCCCTCATCGCGTGCCTTCGGCGACGAGCCAGCGCCCGTCGACGCGCCAGAGCAACGGACGCAGCCGCCGTCCGTCCCACTCGCCGGCGACGTCCACGCGCGCGCCGCCGCTGCACGCGAGCGCCGTCCACGCCGCGGATCCCCAGAGGTCGAGGCGTGCGCCGGTCGTGTCCGCGAACCAGGTCGGCGGCGCACCGAGCGCAACGTCGTGGAGGCGAACGGGCAGGCGGTCGAGCCACGGCTGCCGCGCGAGCGCCCCTGCGAACTCCGCGAGCACGGCGGCAGCGTCCGCCGCACCGTCGAGGCGCTCGTCGTGCCGCCGCGCCGCACCTTCCCGCCGGGCGACGAGCGTGCGCTGCGGCACGGCGCCCGGCCAGTAGGCGAGCTCGGCGTCGAAGCATGTCGTCGCCTCGTACGTCTCGGCGAACGGCGTGCGCCCCGGGGCGAACTGCAGCACGAGCGCGTCGCGTCCGGTGCGCAGGCCGCGCAGCCAGGTGCGCTGCGACCGCACGCGGTCCTCGTCGTCCTCGAGCGAGCCGAGCACGAACCACGTGTCCGCGACGCGCTCGCCCGTAGCCAGCACCTCGTCGCGCTCGAGCGGCAGGCCGACGGCCGCGCGCACGTCCGCCGCGAGCGCCGCGTCGAGGGCGTCGAGGCGGCGATACGCGTGCGCGAGGAGCGCGACGTGCGCGATGTCGCCGAGGAGTTCACCCGCGGCCGTCTCGTCGTCACGCGCGCGCAGTGCGACGGCGGCCGACGTGCGCCGCAGACGGCCGGCGAGCCCCGGCGCCTGCGCGTCGACGAGTCGCGCGGCCTGCGCTCCGAGGTCGAGTCCGCCCGCGGGACCCGCGGCCGCGAACCCGCGGCGGAGCACGTCCTCGGCCCAGAAGTCGAAGGCGTCGAGACCGGCGACGATGCGCTCGTGACGCGCGCCGGCACGCTTCGCCGCGGCGGCGGTGTCGCGGGGTGCCGCGGGCTTCCGCTCGGCGCGTGTGGCCTTGCGCGCCGCCGTCTCGTCGCGCTTCGCGAACCACTCGAGCACCCAGTCGGGCTCGTCGCTCGAGACGCCCGCGCCGTCGGCGACGCGCAGCAGCAGCGCGAGCCCGTGCTTGCACGGGAACTTGCGGCTCGGACATGTGCACTTCGTCGTCAGCGACGCGAGGTCCGCGCGTACCTGGTAGAGGGCGCTGCCCGCGCACTCGCCCCAGGCCGCGCGGTCGCTGCGGCTCGTGCTGCGCCACGAGTTGGACGTCGCGAGACGCCGCGCCGTCGCGAGCGCGGCGGCGTCGGGAGCGATCGCTGCGACGCGCTCCGGGGCGAGGTCCATGGGCAGGAGGTTACGGCACGCAGGGTGCGCAGCACCCTGCGCGCCGCTCGTTCCAGTGGGGTGCACGCGGACGTGCGACCCGTACGTCGGCGAGGTCGACGCCCTCGGCCGCACTGTCCGCGAGCACCATCCCTCCGGCACTGGCGCGTGCGGAGCACGCGCGCGCCGGCGGAGAAGGCGGGTGCACGGTTCGCGACCGCGGGCGGCGCGGCGGCTTCCGTTTCGAAGGGGACGGTCCTCGCGCGGGCTCGAAGCGTGACGACTCGTTGCGGAGGGGACGGACCTGCGGCGGGGCTGCGCGGCTCCGTGGCAGGTGGGGCCGGCAGCTTCAGCGGAAGAGCAGGACGCCGATTGCGGCCAGCACGGCCAGCGCGGCGGCGCCCGCGAGTGCGATCAGGCCGAGCGACGCGCTCCACGTGCGCCCGGCCGGGGCGACGTGGACCGCGGCGGGCGTCGTCGGTGCGGCGCTCCGGGCCGGGCTCGCGACGGGCACGACGGCCGGGCGCGGCGGGGCCGGTTCGAGGTCGGCGGTCAGCGCCGTCAGCAGGCGGTACTCGCCCGACGACGCCGGATGGTCCACTGCGACGGCGATCGCGTCGATGCCGCGCGCCGCCGCCGGTTCGGTGTCGCGTCCGTCGCGCCTCACGCGCAGCACCTCGTCGTAGCCGGTGCGCGCCGCCTCGAAGACCGGGCGCACGTGCGCCGGCAGGTCCTCGATGCGGTCGTACACCTGTCCCTCGTACTCGAACTCGTCGCGCACGCCGACGTCGCCCTCGAGCGCCTTGCGCAGCGGGACGTCGTCGGTCGCGTCGAGCAGTCCGTCGATCATGCCGTCGAGGGGCCGCGAGCTGCGCGTCTCCGGGTTCGCGTGCGCGGCGCCGCAGCGCGTGCACACGACGTGGCGCGCGCTCGGGTCGGCAGGCAGCTCGGTGGAGCAGGCGGAGCAGTTCACGGGAGTGTCCTCGGCGGGCTCTCTCTCCCCGTGTCATCGGGAGAGACGTCGCGTCGGCTTGAGACCGCACGTCGCCCAGGACACGGCGAGTCGGCGCAGGCGGCGACGCAGCGCGCGCCGCGGCTCAGCGCTCGCGCTTGCGTCGCATGGCGTCGCGGAGTCCCGGAGGGACCGGCGGTCCGCCGCGCCGCGCGCCGCCGCGTGCGGCCTTCCGCGCACCGCCGCGCGCACCACCGCGCGGGCGCGGACCGGAGCCCGGCGCCCGCGGTGGCGCGGGCGGGCGCGGCGGCGGCACCGGCACGCCCGACGACGTCGTCGCGCCGCGCGGCGGCGGCGGCGCCGCGGCGGGCGCGCCGTGCTCGTGCGGCGCACCCGCCGGCACCCAGCCCTCGGGCGGCAGCTCGCCCTGCATCTCGAACAGGAAGCGCGAGGGCATCGTCGGCGCGCGGCGCCCGAAGCGCGCACGCGACGCCGCGTACGAGACGGTCAGCCGCTTCTGCGCGCGCGTGATCCCGACGTACGCGAGCCGCCGCTCCTCCTCGACGCCGTCGTCCTTCACCGCCTTCAGGTGCGGGAGGAGTCCCTCCTCCATGCCCACCAGGTAGACGTGCGGGAACTCGAGGCCCTTCGCGGCGTGCAGCGTCATCAGCGTGACGGCGTCGCCGCGGCGCTCGTCGTCGTTGCCCGGCCGCTCGTCGGACACCGCGAGCGCGACCTCCTCGAGGAAGCCGCCGAGCGTCGCCGCGGTGGAGCGCCGCGCGTAGTTCTCGGCCACGTTCAGGAACTCGGCGACCGCGGCGCTCCGCGCCTCGCGCGTCTCCGCGTCCGGGTAGCAGCGCGCGAGCTCCGCGTCGTAGTCCACCGCCGTGAGCAGACGCCGCAGACGCGGGACGATCTCGCGCCCCGTCGCGCCGTCGCCGAGCTGCGCGAGCGTGCTCAGCAGTCCGCGCATGGCCGTGAGCGCCGCCGCGGGCACGCCCGCGGACTCGTCGACCTGCGCGAGCGCCTGCGGCACCGAGACGCCCGCGCGCGTCGCGAACTCGATCAGCCGGTCGAGCGAGCCCTTGCCGACGCCGCGCGGCGGCGTGTTGACGACGCGCAGGAACGAGACCTCGTCGGCGGGGTTGACCATCAGCTTCACGAACGCCAGGAGGTCGCGGACCTCCTTCCGGTCGAAGAAGCTCATGCCGCCGACGAGCACGTACGGCACGGCGTGCGCGCGCAGCGCCGTCTCGAACGCGCGCGCCTGCGGCGCCGTGCGCAGCAGGATCGCGACGTCGCCGTGCGCGAGCTTCCCGCGCTGCACCTTCCCGACGATGTCGAAGACGACGCTCTGCGCCTCCTGCTCCTCGTCCTCGTGCACGACGATCGCGACCGGCTCGCCCGTGCCCGCGTGGCTGCGCAGCTGCTTGTCGTGGCGCGCCGGGTTGTTGCCGATGACGGCGTTCGCCGCGCCCACGATCTCCTCGGTCGAGCGGTAGTTCGTCTCGAGCCGCACGACCACGGCGCCGGGGAAGTGGCGCTCGAAGTCGAGGATCTGGCTCACGTCCGCGCCGCGCCAGCCGTAGATCGACTGGTCGTCGTCGCCGACGACGCACAGGTTGCGGCGGCGTCCGGCGATCGCGCGGACGATCTCGAACTGCGGGCGGTTCGTGTCCTGGAACTCGTCGACGAGCAGCCAGCGGAACCGCGCGCGCAGCGCCTCGAGCACCGGGCCGCCCTCGCGCAGCAGCCGCACCGTGCGCACGAGCAGGTCGTCGAAGTCGAGCGTGCGCGCGCGGGCGAGGTGCTGCTCGTACAGGCGGTACGCGCGGCCGACGAGCTGCTCCTGGTCGTCCGCGGCGCCGTCGAGGAACTCCTCGGGCGCGACGAGGCGGTTCTTCAGGAGCGAGATGCGCGCGTGCAGGTCGGCCGGCCGCAGCGACGCCTCGGGCACGTGCAGCTCGCGCAGCGCGCCGCGCACCGCCGTGAGCTGGTCCGACGCGTCGCAGATGGTGAAGTTGCGCGGCAGGCCGAGCAGGTCCGCGTGGCGGCGCAGCACGCGCAGGCAGAACGCGTGGAAGGTGCCGACCGTCAGCTCCTTCGCGACAGCCGCGCCGACGAGCCCGGCGATCCGCTCGCGCATCTCGGCGGCGGCCTTGTTCGTGAAGGTGACGGCGAGGATCGCGTCGGGCCCCGCGCCCTTCTCGAGCAGGTGCGCGATGCGGTACGTGATGACGCGCGTCTTCCCGGTGCCCGCGCCGGCGAGGACGAGCAGGGGGCCCTCCGTGACCTCCACGGCGTGGCGCTGCTCAGGATTCAGGCGGGCGAGGAGGCGGCTCATGCCGGCGGGACGCGCTCCATCTGCGGCGGCCGCGCGAGCGGCAGCACGGGGACCGAAACGACGAAGGCCGCCCGGCGAACCCGCCCGGCGACCGCACGGCGATGATCGCAGCGACGGGGGACAGCGACCGCGGAGCCGCCGTCAGAAGCCGTCCTGCATCCACGGGTCGCCGCCCGCGAAGAGCGCGCCGAGGAGCCGCAGCTCCGCGTCGCTGCCGTCGATCGGACGCCGCCGCGCGAGCAGGTGCGGCGGCACGTGCCCCGTGTAGATCGTCGCGAGCTCGCGCACGTGCAGGCGCACGCGCCCGGCGCCGCCGCGGCGCACCGCCGCGGCACCGCCCTCGACGGAGAGCGTCCACGCCCCGGCGTTCTCGGGGCAGACGTCGTCCTCGACGTGGAGCTGCACCTCGCCGCCGACACCCGGCGCGTAGCCGCGCGCGGTGAGCGCCGCTTCGAGATGCACGATGCGCGTCATCCACACGGTGCCGAGCTTCACGTCGTGGTCGGGCGAGTGGACCGCCGCGAGCAGCGGGTCGGTCGGGTGGCTCGTCCAGCGCGCGTCCTCGACCTGCGCCGCCTGGTCCGCGAGGAGCGTCGCGAGACGCACCGCCGCGCCCGGCGTCAGCGCGACGACGTCGGTGACGTGCAGCGCGTTCGGCCCCTCGCTGCGCATGTTGCGCAGCCGCACGAAGCCCGTCGGCACACCGTCCTCTTCGACGACGTACGCCTCGGTCGTGTTGCCGCGCGGTGCGCGCGCGCGACGCCGCATCGCGGCGCAGCGGTCCAGGTTGCCGTCGCACGCCGCGGCGCGCATCGACTCGAGCCGCTCGAGCAGCGGCTCGTCGGCCTCCGTCGCGCGACGCACGGGCAGCGCGCGATCGAGCGGCGCGACGCGGTCGAGCCGCAGGCGCACGAGGTGCGTCGTGCCCGCGCGCTCCCAGCCCGCGCGGCGGTAGAGCGGCTGCACCGCCGGGAAGAGCGACGACAGCGCGACGCCCTCCGCGCGCATCTCGCGCACGAGGTCGCACATCATCCGCGTGCCGACGCCGCGGCCGCGCAGCGCCGGATCGACCGCGACGGCCGCGACGCCCCACATCGGCACGGAGCGACCGCCGAACCACTGGCCCATGCGATAGAGCGCGAGCCCCGACAGCAGCTCGGGGCCGCGGCCCACGAGCCGCAGGTTCGCGGCGCCCGCGTAGTCGACGAACCCGCGCGTCTCGTCGAGCGTCCCGCCGTAGCTGCGGTTCGCAAGGCGCACGTACGCGTCCACGTCGGCGTCGGACTCGACGCGACGGATCCCGTCCTCGCTCATGCCTCACCTCCCATCGGATCGTTGTGGCCGTACCGGCGCTTCGCGTCCAGGAACGCCCGGATCTCGCGGCCGCGCGTGCGGAACTCCTGCGCGATCTGGCGTGCCACGTGCGCGTCCTGCTTCGCCGCCGCGCGCCGCAGCTCGCGCGCGAGCTTGCGGCTGCTCTCGAGCCGCTCGGCGTCGAGCTCGCCCGCGTCGATCGCCGCGCGCACCGCGCAGCCGGGCTCCGTCGCGTGGCGGCAGTCCGAGAAACGGCACGCCGCCGCGAGCTCCTCGACGTCCTCGAACGCGTCGCCGACGTCGGTCTCGCCGGCCCAGAGCGCGATCTCGCGCAGGCCCGGCGTGTCGATGAGCGCAGCGCCCGACGGCAGCAGCACGAGGTGGCGCGACGTCGTCGTGTGGCGTCCGCGCGCGTCGGCCTCGCGGATGCCGCCCGTCGCCAGCAGCTCGGCGCCGAGCAGCCGGTTCGCGAGCGTCGACTTCCCGACGCCCGACGAGCCGAGGAGCGCGAGCGTCCGGCCCGGCACGCAGTGCGCGGCGAGCGCCGCGACGCCGCGTCCGTCGGCGGCCGATACGGCGTGCACCTCGGCGCCGGGCAGCTCCGCGGCGAGCGTGGCGGCGAGCGCGTCCGCGTCGGGCGCGAGGTCCGCCTTGTTGAGGACGACGACGGGCTGCGCGCCGCCGTCCCACACGGTCACCAGTGCGCGCTCGATGCGGCGCGGGTTCAGGTCGGCGTTGCACGACGTGACGACGAACACGACGTGCACGTTCGCCGCGAGCACCTGCGGCACCGTGCGTGTGCCGGCGGCCTTGCGGACGAGCGCCCCGCTGCGGGGCAGCACGGCGTGCACCGTCGCGCGGCCCTCGTGCGGACGCGCGGCGACGGCGACCCAGTCGCCGACGGCGGGCAGCTCGAGCGCCGACGCCGCGTGGTGGCGCAGCCTTCCGGCGCAGTCGGCGACGAGGTCGTCGCGGTCGGTCAGCACGCGCAGCGCGTCGCGGTGCTCCTCCGAGACGCGTGCGGGTTCGAGGAAGGGGACGTTGCGAGGCAGGGGGACGGCCGCGAACGCGGCCGCGAGCCCGGCGTTCCAGCCGAGCGCGTCGAGTCGTGACAAGGGGATCTCTCCGGGAACGGGCGTGGGTTCGGACGAGTGACGTCCGGGTTCCCGGCCGGCCGGAGCCGCGGCGTGTGCGCTGCGACGAGGTGACGACGTCAGTCCGACGTCGTGCGCCCGTGCGAGGGGCGCGTCGCGCTACGCGGTGCGTGCGGCGGAGGACGGCACGGTGCACCGGGTGGTGATGAAGACCCTGGGCATGCCTCCTCCTTCCTGCGGCGCGTTCGTCGCGCGCGCGTCGAGTGAGCGTGAGAGCATGCCCGCCCCGGCCGCAGGCGCCACGCGGATTCCAGGCGGTGTGCGCGACGGGGACACGTCGCATGCAGCGGCGGCGCGGCGGCGAAGGTCGGCCGCGCGCTCGGCCGATAGCAACCTCGGGATGCGATGAGCCGAGTCCGCCGCACCGTCCGCAACGTGATCGTGTCGCTCGTGTGCGCGGCCGGCATCGGCACGTTGCTCGGCATCGCCAGTGCGCGCGCGGACGCGGACGCATCGGCGCTCGGACGGCGCTTCCAGCGCCCGGCGATCCGCTTCGATGACCGCGGCTCGCAGGGACTCTGGGGCGTGGACGCCCCGGTCACGCTGCGCTGGCGGCAGCGCCGGCTCGACGGCGCCACGCTGTACGCCGAGGTGTCACGTGACGGCGGCGCTACGTGGAAGTCCATCGGCAGCGCGCCGGCGGCGGGCGGCCGACTGACGTTCACCGCAACGGGGCACTGGGGTCCGGCGCAGGTGCGGCTGCGGACGGCCGACGGCGCGATCGCCTCGAGGTCGCGGCGGGTGCTGTTCGTCGCGCGCATCGTCTCGGGCTGCCACACCTCCGCTGCAAGCTTGCTGCTGCACGAGGACGGTCGCGTTCGTATCTTCGGCTCCGTCGGAACGTCCTCGACCCTCCGGGACCCGGTCCTCGGCCGCAAGCCCAGGTTCCGCCGTCCGACGGTGCTGGACCTGCCGGGCTTCAACCACGTGGCCACGCTCAGTTCCGCGTCCGCGGCGGCGATCGTGACGTGCCAGGACGGCACGGCCTGGTTGTGGGGGGCTCCGTTCGGCCGCTGGGGCCTTCGACCCCGGCAGATTCCCGGGATCACAAGGGCGATCTGGGCTCGCACGGGTGACTACGGCTCGTTTGTCGCGACTTCCGACGGACGTGTATACGGGTTCGGAGAGAACCCCTACGCCTTCTACCCCGAAGGCTCCGACGGGACGGAGCGCGTCGAGGAGATCCCGTCGTTGCGCGGTGTCACCGACCTGAAGCTCGGCTCCGAACATGGACTGGCGCTGCGTCCTGACGGCACCGTGCTTTCCTTCGGCAGCAACCACTTCGGCCAACTCGGCGACCCGTCCCTCCCAGGACGCTTCGAGCCCGGGCCCGTCCCTGGCCTGAGCGATGTGGTCGCCATCGGCGCGTGGCACAACTCCTCCGTCGCATTGCGCGCCGATGGCTCGGTCTGGGTGTGGGGTACTGCGGTGGGCGTAGCGCGCGAGGAGCCGTTCGGTGGACTCCGGACGCCGCGGCAGGTCGAGGGACTCGAGCACATCGTAGCGATCACGGGTGCCGGCGTCACAGCGCTCGCACTCCGTGACGACGGGGCCGTCTTCGGATGGGGCTGGAGCGACTCGGGCCAACTGGGCGAGGACAAGGCGGAGCCGCTGCGGGAGTACCCAGTGGGGAGGTGCGCGTTGCCTCCCGTCGAGAAGCTGTTCTACGCTTGGTCGCTCTACGCGATCACCCCAACCGGAGAGCGCATCCGTTGGGGGCCGCTACCCCTGCGCGACCGCCACGGCGAGGGTGCGTACGTGCGGCCGGTTCCGTACCTCTCTCGCTGACGGTGTCGGGGCGCGCCGGACGCTACTTCGCCACCGTCCGCGACGGGACGGGCCAGAGCAGGATCGACGTGTCGGCGCTGCCGGATGCGAGCACGCGGCCGTCGGGTGAGAACGCGAGCGCGCCGACGTGGGCGTCGTGGCCGCGGAACGTCGCGAGGCGCCGGCCGTCTGCGACGGACCACACGCGCACGGCGCCGTCGCGTGCGCCGCTCGCGAGGAGCGTCGCGTCGGCCGAGAACGCGAGCGCCGTGGTCGCGAAGCTCATGCCGCCGTCCGCGTCGTCCAATTCGAGCAGCGCGACGGACACGCCGCTCGCGGCGCGGACGACCTCGATCCGCCGCGACCAGTCGCCGAGGGCGACGAGTGTGGCGTCCGCCGACCACGCAGCCACCCGCCAGCTCGACGCGTCGCGCGCCCAGAGCTCGCTCCCGTCGCGGCGGTCGAACGCGCGCACGCGTGTCGCCGAGCTCCACGAGTTCGTCTGGTCCGGAAGCGGCGTGCGCGTCTCGACGAGCGCGAGCACGGGCGCGTCGGCGCGCGCGTCGGCGGCCAGGCGGACCGCGAACTCGCCGTCGTGGTCGCCGTTGCGACGGCACGCCACGAGCAGCCGCTCCGGAGCACCGGGGGCGTCGCGCACGTGCACTCCGGCGTCGTCGACGAATGCGAGCGCCGCGTCGGGCGGCGGCGGCTCGACGCGCTCGTCGGCGAGACACCGCGCGCTCGCGACGTCCCAGCGCAGCAGGCGTGCGTCGGCTCCACGCGACGTCAGCTCCGCGCCGGTCGCGTCGAACTGCAGCGTCACGACCGAGTCGTCGTGGCCGATCGCCGTGTCGGACGCCCTGCCGCTCGCCGCGTCGACGACACGTACGCGGCCGCGCGAGCGCCACGCGAGGCGCGAGCCGTCGGACGAGAACGCGAGCGCGCCGACCCACCCGTACTCGTGCCGCGACCACGACGTCGCGCCGTGCGCGTCGAGCAGCAGCACGTCACCCTCCAGAGTCGCGACGACGAGGCGCTCGCGACCCGGCGACCACACCGCAGCGACGGACCGCGACGGAAGCGCGAGGGTGTCGAGGCGGGCACCGTCGGCCGCGCGGTACGAGACGAGCGTCGGCCGCGAGTCCTTGGGCGGTCCGTGCCACCAGATGCAGTCGAACGTCTCCGAGTCGTCCGCGAACCGCGTCGCGACGCGCCGTCCGCCCTCCTCGACGATTGCCGCCACCTGTTCGCCGCGCTGCGTGTCGAAGAGCTGCAACTCGTCGAGCCGCGGTTCATGATCACGCGTCACGTGCACCACCACGCGGTCGCCGCGCGGCGCGAGCGCCTGCCCCCACGCGCTCGCGCCCTCCGGGATGCGGAGCGCCGTTCGCGGCAGCTCGACGCCCGTCGCGAGGTCGATGCGCCGGAGCCGGCCACCCCACTCGTAGGTGAGCGTGCTCACGTCGTCATCCACCGTGAAGCCCGTCACGTTGCCGCCGCCGGGCACGCCGACCACGCGACCCGTCCCCGCCGCGAGGTCCCACACGCGCACGGCCTGACCGGTGGTCACGAGCGTGTGACCGTCGGGCATCAGCCGCAGCTCGTCGAGGTCGTCGTCCGTCGTCGGAACCGCGCGGCCCTCGGCGATCCAGCGGATGTCGCGCCAGCTCCAGCTCGTCGGCGGGTCGAGCAGCGTCTCGCGGTGCCCGGCGAGCGTCCGCGTGCGCGCGCCCGTCGTCGCGTCGAACTCCACGATCTCGCGGTCGAACCCGCCGCAGAGCAGGTGGTCGGCGTCGCGCCAGACGATGTTCGTCCACGCGGTCGTGCGGAAGCACCGCGTGCCGAGTCGAGCCAGCGCGCCCGCCGGAACTGGGTCGCCGTAGACGTCGGTCCCCTCGGCCTGCCACGTCGCCGGCTGTCTCACGCGCAACGACAGCGCGAGGCGCGTCGCCGCGGCGACGAGCAGCAGCGCGACGGCTCCGACGACGGCGATCGCGAGCGGGCGGCGCACGGAGCGGAGCGTAGCAGCCTGTCGGCGCGCGCAGGCATCGCGCACGCGATCGGGCGCACCCGGCGAGTCTGTGGCGATGACCCACGCAGCGAACTCCGCGGACGGCGCGCAGCTCGGCGCCGCGCGCGTCACCGGTCTCGACGGACGCGACGTGACGCTCGCGTCGCTCTGGGAGGCGCGGCCCGTGGTGCTCGTCTTCCTGCGCCACTTCGGATGACTCTTCTGCCGGGAGCACGCCGCGCAGTTGCGCGGCATCGCGGACGAGGTGCGACGGCGCGGCGCGGAGATCGTCGTCGTCGGGAACGGGAGCATCGCGCAGGCGCGCGACTTCCGCGAGGCCGAGGGCGTGGACTTCGCGCTCTACGTGGATCCGGGGCTCGCCGCGTACCGAGCGGCGGGGCTGCGTCGCGGACTCTTCACGGCGCTCAACGTGCGCACCGTGCGGGCCGCGCTGCGCGCGCGCCGCGCGGGCTTCCGGCAGACGGCCGTCGCGGGCGACGCATGGCAGCAGGGCGGGACGTTCGTCGTCGCGCGCGGCGGCCGTGTCGTCTTCGCGCACGCGTCCGAGACCGCGGGAGAGCACGCGACGCCCGCGGCCGTGCTCGCCGCACTCGATCAGGTGTAGCCTCGGTCCGGACGCGGCGGGGAGGTGCGACGTGATCGGTGACGAGGCCGAGCTGCTGCTCGCGAACGAGACGTTCTACGAGGCGTTCTCGGCGGGCGACGTCGCCGCGATGGACGCGCTGTGGGCGCGCGAGGCGCCCGTCGCGTGCGTGCACCCCGGCGCCGACGTGCTGACGGGGCGGACGATGGTGATGCGCGCGTGGACCGCGATCCTGAACGGCGGCGGCGCGCCCGGCATCGGCGCCGAGCGGCCGATCGCGGCGGCACTCGGCGACGCGGGCTACGTCACGTGCATCGAGCGCCTCGGCGAGGGGCGGCTGATCGCGACGAACGTGTTCGTGCGCGAGGGCGGCCGCTGGCACATGGTGCACCACCACGCCGGCCCTCTCGCCGTGCCCCCGGCCCGCCACGGGGACGCCGGCAGCTGAGTCGGGTCGTAGCCTCGGTTCCGGCGCGTCCTCTTCCGCGCGGCGTCTTCGTCGGCGCGCGGTTGGTGGTGTGCCGCGAGCGCGCGGGTAGAAGGAACGGCGCGCGACGCACGCAGCGACGCACGCACGCAGCGACGCACGCAGGAGGACGACGTGAGCACGCCCGGACCGCTCGCCGCGCCGAAACCACTCGCCGCACAGGCCGACGCGAACTTCGCACGCCACATCGCCGCGAACCCGTACCCGGGGCGCGGCATCGTCGCCGGGCGCGACGGCGCGGGCGGCTGGGTGCTCGTCTACTGGATCATGGGCCGCAGCACGAACAGCCGCAACCGGCGCTTCGTCGCGGACGGCGGGACGCTGCGCACCGAGCCGGTGGACCTGTCGAAGGTCGCGGACCCGAGCCTCATCATCTACGAGGCGATGCTCGAGCTGCCGCGCGTGCAGATCGTCAGCAACGGCGACCAGACGCGCACGGTGCACGGCGCCCTCGCGGAGGGCCGCACCTTCGAGGACGCCCTCGCCACGCGCGAGCGCGAGCCCGACGCGCCGAACTACACGCCGCGCATCACGGCGCTCCTCGACCTGCGCGCGGGTGCCGTGCCGCTGCGCCTCTCGATCCTGCGCGCCGGCGCGTGCGATCCCGCCGCGACCGACCGCGCGTACTTCCACGTCGCGCCGCCCGCGCCCGGTCTCGGCTGGTGCCTGACGACCTACGCCGGCGACGGCGACCCGCTGCCGCCCTTCCGCGGCGATCCGCTGCTCGTGCCCTGCCGCGGCACGCCGCAGGAGATCCTCGACGCGTACTGGAACGCGCTCGACGACGCGAACCGCATCTCGCTCGCGGTGAAGTCCGTCGACGACGGAGGCGCGACGCGTGCGCTGCTCGTCCGCAACCGCCACGCGTGACGCCGCGCCGCCGCGGCGGCAGCTCGCGGCGACGGTGCTCATGCCGGTCCGCAACGAGGAGACGGACATCGCGGAGGCGCTCCGCGCCGTGCTCGCGCAGGACCTGCCCGACGGCGCGCTCGAGGTGCTCGTGCTCGACGGCCGCTCGACCGACGCGACCGTCGACGTCGTCCGCCGCGTCGCGTCCGACGCGCGCTTCGCGGTGCGCGTGCTCGTGAACGACGGCGAGAGCGCGGCCGCGGGACTCGCGCTCGGTCTGCGCGAGGCGACGACCGACGTCGTCGTGCGCGTCGACGGCCACTGCGTGGTGCCGCCCGACTACGTGCGGCGTCTGCTCGACGTGCTCGACGACGAGCACGTCGTCGCCGCGGGCGGGTCCGTGCAGCCGGTCGGGCGCGGGCGCGTCGGAGAGGGCATCGCCCGCGCGCAGTGCTCGCGGTTGGCTACCGGCGGCGCGGCGTTCCGCCATCCGGGCGACGGATCCCCGCGCGACGTCGACACCGTGCCGTTCCCCGCCTACCGGCGCGACGCCGTGCTCGCGGCCGGCGGCTTCGACGTCGCGCTCGTGCGCAACCAGGACGACGCGCTGCATGCGCACCTGCGGCGGGCGGGCGGGCGCATCGTGCTCGTGCCGGACCTCGTCGTGCGCTACGCGGTGCGCGACTCGTTCCGCGCGCTCGCGCGGCAGTACTTCGGCTACGGCCACTGGAAGGTGCTCGCGTGGCGCCGCGGCGCCGGCCTCACGTCGTGGCGCGCGCTCGCGCCCGCCGCACTCGTCGCGGGCATCGTCGCGCTCGGCGTCGCGGCGGCGTCGGTCTTCGCGCTGCGTGCCGGCGCCGCGGACCTCGGGGCGTCGCTCACCGTGCTCGGCACGACACTGCTGCTCGTCGTCGTGCCGGCGGTTCTCACGCTCCTCTACGAAGTCGCCGCGCGCATCGCCTACGCGTTCGTCACGCCCGGGCTCTCCCCGCTCGCGCGGCTCGTCGCACCGCTTTCCGCAGCCGTGGAGGGCCGCGCCATCACGGTGATGCACCTCGCGTACGGTGTCGGCTTCTGGTGGGGCGTGCTGCGCGCGTCCACGGTCGCGCGGAGCGGCGCACGTCCGAGCGCATGAGCACCGTGGACGACGACGTCGTGCGCCGCCGCCACCGTCTCGAGGACGCGGGCCATCGGCTACTCCTCGCCGATCGCGTGCTCGCACTGCGGCGGCTCCTCACGCAGGTCGGCGCACACCCGCTCGGGACGCGTCGCGTGCTCGACGTCGGCTGCGGCGCCGGCGACTCGCTCGCGACGCTGCTCGCGGCGTCGGGGCCCGCGCGCGTCGTCGGTGTCGATGCGTCCGCGGCGCGGCTCGCCGTCGCGCGCGACCGCGTGCGCCCGGGCGCGTTCGTGCAGGCCGACGCGCGCGCGCTGCCGTTCCGCGACGGCGCCTTCGACGTCGCCCTGCTCTTCACGGTGCTCTCGAGCGTGCCGGCCGACGCCGACCGCGCGCGGCTCGCCGCCGAGACGCGGCGCGTCGTTGCGCCCGGCGGCGGCGTGCTCGTCTACGACTTCGAGCGCAACCCGGGGAACCCCGCGACACGTGGGTTGTCCCCGCGCGAGCTCCGCATCCTCTTCCCCGGCAGCGTGCACGAGGCCGTGCGCGTGACGCCGCTCCCCGCGCTGGCACGCCGCCTGGCGCGGGGCGGGCGCCCGCGCACGTGGCTCGCGCGCCTGCCCGTCCCGAAGACGCACCACCTGACATGGATCAGCCTCTCGTGACCCGTCCCGCCGCCGTCCGCGCGCAGTTCCTGCCCTTCGCGCCGCCGTGCCTCGGCGACGAGGAGATCGCCGAGGTCGTGGCCGCGCTGCGCTCCGACTGGATCACGACGGGGCCGCGCGTCGAGGAGTTCGAGCGTCGCTTCGCGGCGCGCGTCGGCGCCGCCGACGCCGTCGCACTCAACTCGTGCACCGCGGGTCTCGAGACCGCGCTCACGCTCTGCGGCGTCGGCCCGGGCGACGTGGTCGTGACGACGCCGCTGACCTTCGTCGGCACCGTCAACGCGATCGTGCACACCGGCGCGACGCCGCGCTTCGCCGACGTGCACACGGACACGCTGTGCCTCGACGCGGAGCGCGCCCGCGAGGCGGTGCGCGCGGCGCGGGCGCGCGGCGAGCGCGTGCGCGCCGTGCTGCCGGTGCACTACGCCGGCCACGCCGCCGACCTCGACGCCTTCGACGCGCTCGCGGCCGACGAGGACCTCGTGCTCGTCGAGGACGCCGCGCACGCGCTGCCGACGCGCCTCGGCGCGCACACGGTCGGCGGCGCGCGCGGCCGCGCGCTCGCGTCGTTCAGCTTCTACGCGAACAAGAACATCACCACCGGCGAGGGCGGCATGCTGACGGGACCGCCCGAGGTGCTCGCGCGCGCCCGCGCCTTCCGCAACCACGGGCTCTCGCGCGACCCGTGGCGGCGCGGCGGGCCGCACGCGTCGTGGCGCTACGACGCGCCCGCGCCGGGTCACAAGTTCAACATGACCGACATCGCCGCCGCGCTCGGTCTGCGCCAGCTCGACCGGCTCGACGCGTTCCACGCGCGGCGCCGCGCGATCGCCGCGCACTACGACGCCGCGTTCGCCGGCCACCCGGCGCTCGAGCCGCCGACCACCCGCGCCGCGTGCGATCCGGCGCGTCATCTCTATCCGCTGCGCCTGCGGCTCGAGCGGCTCGCGATCGACCGCGACCGCTTCGTGGAGGAGCTGCACGCGCGGAACATCGGCACGAGCGTCCACTTCATCCCCGTGCACCACCTCGCGTGGGTGCGCGAACGACTCGACGTGGACGCGTCGCTCCTGCCCGTCACGGAGCGCGAGTTCCCGCGCCTCGTCTCGCTCCCCATCCACCCGCGGCTCGACGACGGCGACGTCGCCGACGTCGTCGCGGCGGTGCTCGACGTCGCCGAGCGCGGTGCCGCGTGAGCGCCACGCGCGTCGTCGACGTCGTCGTCGCGCTCGTGCTGGGCGTGCTGCTCCTGCCGCTCGCGTGCGCGGTGGCGCTCGCCGTCGTGATCGACTCGCGCGGCGGCGCGTTCCACCGCGCGGCGCGCGTCGGCCGCGGCGGCGTGCCCTTCCGCATGTGGAAGCTGCGCACGATGCACGTCGCGGCGCCCGGTCCGCGGGTGACCGCCGGCGACGACCCGCGCGTCACGCGCGTCGGCCGCGTGCTGCGACGCCTGCACCTCGACGAGATCCCGCAGCTCTGGAACGTGCTGCGCGGCGACATGGGCCTGGTGGGTCCGCGGCCCGAGGACCCCGCGCTCGTCGACGCGCGCGACGTGCGCTGGCGCCGCGTGCTGGCGGTGCGTCCGGGCATGACGGGGCCGACGCAGCTCGCGTGGGCGCGGCGCGAGGCGCTGCTGCTCCGCGGCTCCGACCCGGAGCGCGCCTACCGCGAGCACGTGCTGCCCGCGAAGCTCGCGAGCGACGTCGCGTACGTCGGCGCGCGCACGTTCCGGGGCGACCTCGCGCTGCTCGCGCGCACGCTCGCCGCGCCGTTCGCGCGGGGCGGCGCGTGAACTCCGCCGCACGCGCACCCTGGCCCGGGATGCGCGTCGTCGCCTGCACGGTGAGCGGCGGGGCCGCCGAGGTCACGACCACGGGCGCGGTGTGGACGCTCGCGCGCGACGGAACGCTCGAGGCGACGCAGCGCATCGGCTGCGCGCGGCCGCTCCTGCGTCTCCGTGCAGCGCGCGGCGATGACCCGTGGGACGTCGTCGCCGAGGGTGACACGCCGGCGTTCGTCCGCGGCGCGCTCGAGGTGCGCGTGCGCGACGACGCCGTGCTCGAGCTGCACGCGCGCGGTGCGCAGCACGTCTGCGTCGAGCCGCTCTTCGCTCCCGAGTACACCGCGCGCCACCGCGGGCGGCGCCTCGTGCTCGACGAGGCGGGCGGCGCCGGCGTCTATCCGCTGCGCGCCCGCGCCGTCACGCGCGACGGTCCCGTGCGCGTCGCGCCTGGCGACGACGTCTGGGTCGGCGTGTTCCCGCCGCGCGAGGCGACGCCTTGGCGCGCGCTCCACGGTCTCGCGCACGAGGGCCGCCCGGCGCCCGACCCCGACGGGCCGTATCCGTCGCACGCGCTCGCCGCGGAGTCGGCCGCGGCCGGCTGCGCCGTGTTCTGCGTGCACGCCTATCTCTGGAGCGAGTCCGACCCGCGCGACCGCGCGCGCATCGGGCGCTACGCCGGTCGCCCGAACCCGTGGCGCACGAGCCGCCACGACCCGACGGATCCCAGGCGCTTCGCCGCGCTGCGCGACGCCGTCCGCGCCGCCGGCATGGAGTTCGTCGTCTACCTGAGTCCGCAGCACTCGCGCGCGCCCGACATCGTCGCGGAGATGCGCCGCGTCGTCCGCGAGCACGACGTGGACGGGCTCTACCTCGACGGCGTCGCCCACGACCTCGTGACGCTCGACCGCGTGGTGCGCGCCGCCCGCGAGGTGCTCGGGCCGCGGCGCGTGCTCTACCTGAACGCGAGCGACCAGCCCTTCGGCACCCCGCGTGTCCACGCGCCGTTCGTGGACGCGCGCTGCGACTACGTGCTGCGCGGCGACGCCGGGCGCGGAGGGCTCCGCCGCGACACCTTCCTGCGCTTCGCCGTCTCCGGGCGGAGTGTCTCGAATGCCGTCGGCGTCTGGTGCCACTACGGCTCCGCGGGCCGGCCCGTGCTGCGCGAGCGCATGCCGCCGCCCGACGACGTGCGCGCGTGCCTCGCCGCCGGCGCCCTGCCGTGGCGCCGCGCGCAGGCGTGGCGCGAGGCGGGCGACGATCCCGCCGCGTTCGACGCCGTCGTGACGGCGGCGCGACGCGGCACAGGCTAAGATCGGCCCAGGTCGGAGGTCGGTCGTCGTGAAGCGGTCCGTGCTGCTCGTGCTGCCGTTGTTGACGCTCGCGCTCGGGTTCGTGGCGGGCGTCGGGTTCGGCGTCGTCGTGCTCGGCGGGCGCGGGGACGCGGACACGCCGCAGTCGCCGGCGCAGACACCGCGGCGCGCGGCGTCCGAGTCGGGTGCGGAGTCCGGCGACGCGGGCGGCGGGGCCGCGCGCAAGCGCGCACCGTCGGGTGAGGACCAGGCGGTCCAGAACGCGCTGCGGGCGGCGGGGGACACCGCCGTCCGCGGCACGGGCAGCATCCGCGGAGCGGTCCTCGACGCCGCGGGCGACGGTGTCGCGGACGTGCGCGTGTCGGCATCGGCCGACTGGGACGGGTACCTCGAGGCGCACCCGGAGCTGACGGACGAGGGCGGGACGCTGGAGGCGGAGCTGCGCGCGCTCGTGCGCCGTCGTCGTTTCGAGGAAGCGACGCGCGTGGAGGCGCGCACGGCGTCCGACGGCACGTACGTCATCGAACACCTCGCCGACGCGCAGTACGAGCTGTACGCCTCGTGCGACGGCTGGGCGATCACGGCCGCGCACGAGTCCGCCGGCAGACCGGGCGACGTCGTCGACTTCGTCGCCACGCGGCTGACGCTGGTGGAGCTCGTGCCGCACACGAGCGACGGGGCGCCGCTCACGGACGTCGAGGTCAGCGTCCACGACCTCGGCGACAACTCGGTCGAGAACAGCCCGTGGACCCCGGACGACCCGTCGCTCGAGCTATCACCCGGCGCGTACGAGATCACGCTCACGGCGGGCGCGCAGGACGAGTACCGCTCGGAGCCGCTGCGCGTGGACGTCTCGGAGGCGACGACGCAGCGCCTCGACGTGCCGCTCGTCGCGCGCAGCGGCGTCCGCGGCACGGTGCACTTCGCCGGCGACGCGCGACCGGCGTCGGTCGGGATCCTCGCGGTGCGCACGAGCGCGCTGCCCGATCTCGACCCGCGGCGCCTGTTCGGCGCGGACGACGCCACCTGGGTGCAGGACCCCTGGGAGTTCGCGCTGCTCGACCTCGGGCAGGGACCGCACCTCGTCGCCGCCGTGCTGCGGAACGGGACGGTGCTCGACAGCGCCGTCGTCGAGGTCGGCACCGGCATCACGCTGCACGACTTCGTGGCGGCCGGCGACGTGCGGGACTTCGTGCGGGTGCGCGTGACGGGAGCCGACGGCGCGGCCGTGACGGAGGGCTGCGACTTCGTGGTCTCGTACCGCGGCGACGGCGTCTGGTTCCAGGGCAACGTCTCCGCCGAGCGCGACGAGGACGGTTCGTGGCGCGTGCCCGCGATCGCGCCCGGAGGCGAGCGCTCGGGCGTCAACGGCTGGTCGCAGTCGGGCGGCGTCGTCGCCGGGCGCATCCCGTCGTCGCTCGAGTACACCGTGGCGGTCCACAGCTCCGCGCTCGGTCGCGCGACGCTCGCCTACGACCCTGCGCGGGATCGCGAGCTCGAGGTCCGCTTCGGCCTGCCCGCGTTCGTGAACCTGACGATCGACGGCTACGCGCAGAGCCGCCTCTTCGGCAAGGTGCGCGCCGTGCTGCGCGCGCACGCCACGGACACGTCGTTCGGGTCGCGCAGCGACGACGACACCGAGGCGAAGCCGAACGCGCGCGGCGAGGCGCGCGCCGGACCCGTGGCGCCCGGCGACTACGACGTCGTCGTTCAGGCGCTGACCCCGCAGAACGGCTGGCGCGACGTCGTCACGCGCACGACCGCGCTCGCGTCGGGCGAGCTGGCGCTCGCCATCTCGCTGCCCGACCTCTACGACCTGACCGTCGAGTGCGAGGGCGAGGCGCTCGACCTGGACCTCCACAACGAGGCGGCGCACGGCGAGGCGATGCAGTTCCTCGACGAGGGCGTGCGCGAGGGCGCGCTGACGCACTTCACCGCGCTGCCCGCGGGGCGCTACGTGGTGCGCGCGTGGGGCGACGGCAGTCCGGGCGAGATGCACGTGACGATCCCGTCGCCCGGCCGCGTGCTCTTCCGGCCGCGACCCTACGACGCGCTGCGCGTGCAGTCGGTCCCCGACGCGCTGCGCGACCTGCTCGCCGTCGGCGACGTCGTCGTCGCGATCGGCGGCCGCGAGTACCAGGGCGACCGCCAGTTGCGCGCGGCGATCGCGCTCGCGCAGTCCGGCGAGCGCGTGACCTTCGGCGTGCTGCGTCAGGGGCGCGTGAGCGAGGTCGTCGTCCCGACGGAGTCGCTGGACCCCGACGGGTTCGCGCCCATCACGCGCTGACGTGTCGAGAGTGGTTCGCGTCGCGCGACCCGCTCACGGCAGGAACCGCGCGCGCTCGGCGGGCGTCGGCACGCGGCACGCCGCACGGCGCCCGAAGAACCGGAAGCGGTGGCGCGCGACGAGCCGGTAGAGCCACGCGCGCACGCCGCGCGGCAGGACGCGCGCGAGCCCGGCCATGCGCCACGCGCCGCCGAGCACGCGCGCGATGCGCAGCACCGCGTCGGGTCCCTCGTGCACGCCGTCCGCGTCGCGGAGCACCAGCGACCACGTGCTCTCGTCGGCCGGGAGCGGCGGCAGCAGCGCGCGCGCCGTCGTTCCCTGGAGCGGCGCGAACAGCAGGCGCTCGTGGACGTCCGCGCGCAGGAGCCGCGTGACGGTGCGGTCGCAGAGACCGCAGGTGCCGTCGAAGAAGACGACCGGTCGCGCGAACTCCTGCGGCGCGGCGTCCACGTGGTGCGTCAGGCGCGCGACCAGACGCCCATCTTGTTGCCGAGCGGGTCGCGGAAGTACGCGCAGAAGCCGTGACCGCCGCCGATCTCGGTCTTCTCCGTCAGCCGCTTCCCGCCGGCCGCGTCGATGCGGCCGAGCGCTTCCGCGACCTCCGGCACCGCCAGCACCGGTACGGCGCCGCCGTCTCCGACCGGCAGCGACGCGTCGAGCCCGCCGCCTCCGCCGGGGTACTGGAAGATCACGTACTCGGGGCCCATCGCGTGGAACGTCCAGCCGAACACCGCGCCGTAGAAGCGCTGCGCCGCGTCCAGGTCGGGCGCGGGGATCTCGAGGTGGCACACGCTGCCGACCGGGGGCACCTGTGGATCGCTCATCGTCGTCTCCTCCCCGGGCCGTCGCGCCGCTCCCGCGCGTCCCGCGCCCGAAGCATAGACGCCGGCGCGCCCGCGCGGCGCTCAGCTCCGCGTGCGCCGCGCGGCGATCACCTTCTCGACGACCGCCGGGTCCGCGAGCGTCGAGATGTCGCCGAGCTCCTCGAACTCGCCCGCGGCGACCTTGCGCAGGATGCGCCGCATGATCTTGCCCGAGCGCGTCTTCGGCAGACCCGGCACCACGACCACGTGGTCGGGAGTCGCGATGGGCCCGATGACGTGGCGCACCTGCTCCTTGAGCGCGCCCTCGAGCTGGCGCGGGTCCTCGCGCTCGAACTCCGGCGTCACGATCACGTACGCGAAGATGCCCGTGCCCTTGATGTCGTGCGGGAAGCCGACGACCGCCGCCTCGGCGACCGCGGCGTGCGCGACGAGCGCGCTCTCCACCTCGGCGGTGCCGAGGCGGTGCCCCGAGACGTTCAGCACGTCGTCCACGCGGCCGGTGATCCAGTAGTAGCCGTCCTCGTCGCGGCGACAGCCGTCGCCGGTGAAGTAGAGGCCGGGGAAGCGCGAGAAGTACGTCTCGCGGAAGCGCGCGTGGTCGCCGTAGATCGTGCGCGCCTGGCCGGGCCACGACGCGCGCATGCAGAGGTTGCCGGAGACGCCGTTGCCCTCGATCTCGCGCCCCTCCTCGTCCACGAGCAGCGGCTCGACGCCGAAGAACGGCAGCGTCGCGGAGCCCGGCTTGCAGGGCGTCGCGCCCGGCAGCGGCGTGATGAGGATGCCGCCCGTCTCCGTCTGCCACCACGTGTCCACGACGGCGCAGCGGCCCTCGCCGACGACGTCGTGGTACCACTCCCAGACCTCGGGGTTGATGGGCTCGCCGACGCTGCCGAGGATGCGCAGCGACTTCCGCGACGTGCGCGTGACCCACGCGTCGCCTTCGCGCAGCAGCGCCCGCAGCGCGGTCGGCGCCGTGTAGAAGATCGTCGCGCCGATGTCGTCGATCACCTGCCAGTAGCGCGACGCGTCCGGGTGGAGCGGCGTGGATTCGAACATCACCGTCGTCGCGCCGTTCGCGAGCGGGCCGTACACGATGTACGTGTGGCCGGTGATCCAGCCGGCGTCGGCGGCGCAGAAGTACACGTCGTCGTCGTGCACGTCGAAGACGAGCTTGTGCGTGAGCGCCGCGTAGACCATGTAGCCGCCGGTCGTGTGCAGCACGCCCTTCGGCTTGCCCGTCGAGCCCGAGGTGTAGAGCACGAAGAGCGGCGACTCCGGCGACATCCACTCCACGGGGCACGTCGCGCGGTGCTTCGCCATCTCGTCGGCGAGGAAGTGGTCGCGGCCCGCGCGCATCGGCACGTCCTTGCCCGTGCGCTTCACCACGAGCACCGTCTCGACCATCGAGAGACCCTCGACGGCCGCGTCGGTCGTGGCCTTGAGCGGGATGTGCTTCCCGCCGCGCAGCCCCTCGTCGGCCGTCAGCACCACCTTGCAGCCCGCGTCGAGGATGCGGTCGCGCAGGCTCTCCGCGCTGAAGCCCGCGAAGACGACCGAGTGCACCGCCCCGATGCGCGCGCACGCGAGCATCGCGTACGCGAGCTCCGGCACCATCGGCAGGTAGATGCACACGCGGTCGCCGCGCTTCACGCCGTGCGCGAGCAGCACGTTCGCGAGGCGGCAGACCTCGTGCTTCAGCTCGCGGTACGTGATGTGGCGGTACGTGCCCGGCTCGTCCGCGGCCCAGAGGATCGCCGTCTTGCCGCCGCGCGTCTCGAGGTGGCGGTCCACGCAGTTGAAGCACGCGTTCAGGCGCCCGCCCGAGTACCACGAGAAGTCGACGACGTCGTAGTCGCGGTCCATCACCGTCTGCGGCGGGTGGAACCAGGTCAGGATCTCCGCCTGCTCGCGCCAGAACACGGCCGGGTTCTCGATCGAGCGCGCGTACATGCGCCGGTACTGCTCGAGCGACGACACGTGGGCCTGGCGGGAGATCTCGGGCTTCGGTTCGTACATCGCGCTGTCCTCCGTCGCGACCGAGTCTCCCCGATGGGGACCGTCGATTGCGAGCGCGGGCGGCTCGGGCGCGGGCGGCGATCCGCGGGGCGAGCGAGCCACGCCTCAACCGCGCGCGACGTCCGGTCGATGACGACGGTGTGCCGCGGCCCCGCACCTGCGCCGTGCTGTGCGCGGCCGTCCTCGCGGCCGCGGCGGCGTCGCGTTCCCGCGCGGCGCTCGACGAGGAGCACTTCGCCCCCGAGGAGGTCGAGGCGATCCGCACGCTCCGGCGCATCGCCGAGGCCGAGCGGCGCTTCCGCGCGCGCCTCGCGGTGGACGTGGACGGCGACGGCGTCGGCGAGTACGGGACGCTGCGCGAGCTCGCGGGCGCGCTGGCGGTCCGCACCGCCGCCGACGGCGACAACGCAGGCGGACAGCCGCTCGCGACGCCCCTGCTCCCGCCCGCCTTCGCGTCGCTCGGCAAGGACGGAGCGGCGCGCCACGCGGGCTATCGCTTCGCGCTGCTGCTCCCCGGCACGGCGTGGCAGGGCGTGGGCGAGCAGCCGCGCGCACCCGACGACACGCTCGACGGCGTCGTGGACACGGACGGCGCGGAGGCCGTCTGGGGCTGCTACGCGTGGCCCGAGGGCCCGGCGCGCGGCCTGCGCACGTTCTTCGCGCACGCCCGCGGCGACGTGGTCGCGACCCGCGCCGACGTGACGCGTGACGCGGGGCGGCTCGGCCCGGAGAACGCGGGCAGCGCGTTCCGCATGGACGAGCGTCCGCTCGACGCGCTGTCGGGCGCCGTCGCCGTGGGCGTCCAGGCCCGCGACGGGCACCGCTGGCACATCGTGTTCGGTGTCCCCGGCGAGGACCGGACTGCGCGCAGCGTCGCGAACGAAGCCGCCGTCGTGGCGGAAATGCGCCGGATCCACGAGGCGCAGCGGGAGTTCCAGGCGCGCGTCGCGGTGGACCTCGATCGCAACGGCGTCGGCGAGTTCGGAATGTTCCAGGAACTGTCCGGGTCAACGTGGGTGAGGAACTACACGACAGGGGAGAACTACGGTGGCGTGAAGTTGGCTGAGCCTCTGCTTGCGCCGGAGTTCGGCTGCGTAGTCGTCTCGTCGCCCGACTACTACACGTACAGGGTGGGGCCCGTGCGGCACGGCTACCGGTTCAACATGTTCCTGCCGGGCCCATACGGCGATGGCGTCGCCGAGTCCGCGACGCCGCGGGGCGACGATGTCATCAATGGAACCCTCTCCTACGAGCTGGCGGAGGCGTACTGGGCGTGCTACGCAGTTCCCGCCGAGGTCGGTACAGGCCGGCGCACGTACTTCGTGAATCAGGATGGGATCGTGACGACCCGTATGTCCGGCCGCTGGGTCGACGATGCGCACGGATTCGATCTGACCCGCCCGGGGGCATGGGGGCGTCAGAGCCTGCGGCGCGCTGGCGTGGCACCCTCCGAGTCAGGTTCTGCGTTCACCCCCACGGGCGCGGGCGTGACGTACATCACCGGCGAGATCGCGGTCGGCGCCACCGGCCGTGACGGAGGGCGCTGGGAGCGTGTCAATGGCCCGGAGGCTCCGCTCGGACGCGCGGTCGTGCGTGCACGTGGGCGGTGCCGGGAGACGGAGCCGAGCCGGTGGAGCCCTGTCTTCTGGCGCGCGACCGCCGAATCGCGCGACGGCGCGCCGCCGGACCGGATGACCGTGGACGTGAGCTTCCGACGAGGCGCCCGACACTGCGGCGGGCGCGAGAGTCCGCTGCCGTTTCGCCTGGAACTCGGTGCGGGCCAGCGAGTGACGTGGGACTCGGAGTCCACGACCGCGCCAGGGCCGTACTGGGGAACCACGCGGGGGACTTGGTTCCGCCCCGCCTCACGCTGCTATGTGGAACTCGAGCCCCCGCTGACGGAGGACGTGTCTGCCGTTGTCGGGTCGGCCGCCGACGGGTCCTCCGCCGCCCGCTGGCTGCGCTTCTCGTACGCCGGCCGGCCGGTCGCGACCGCGCAGCTCCCGACCCTGCCCGGACTCGGCGGCCGCGGGTTCCCCGGGTTCAGCGCCGACCGCGTCATGACCGCGGGGCTCCTGCCGCTCGATGCCGAGGCACCGTGGTACGGCGCGATCGAGCTGAGCCTTCGCCAGCGCGGCCGCCGGTCGCAGGAGTTCCTCCGCGTCGGCGCCGTGGATCTCTTCCCGGACGACGGGCCGTTCCACGTCGTCGCGACTCGCGAGGACGGTCGCGAGGTCGCGTTCGGGCGTCTGGACGCGAACGGCGTGCTCGTGCGCTCGACGCTGCGTGGCCGCCGCATTCCCGGTGGCGGCTGGGCCGAACTCGTCGGCGCGCGGATCGAGGTGCGCGGCGGCGACGGTGCGCCGCTGCTCGCCGGCCGCGTCCCGGACTCGCGCTGACGTCCGCACGCGCTCGTGGCGACGCCGTCCTCCTCGCGGGCGGCGTTCGTTCCCTGCGCGCCGCCGCGCGCGGCGTAGCTTCTCCCGCATGGAGCTGCGCGCCTTCGCCGCCCGGGTGCTCGACGCGGAGACGCTCGACGAGAAGCTCGCGCCGCCGCCGCGCGACCTCGCCGACGATGCGCCGGGCGCGGCCGAGCGGCGCGCCGCACCCGCGCGGCCCCCGGGTCTCGCGATCGCCCGCGGCGGCGACGTGCGCGTGCCGCCGCCCGAGGGCATGTGCGACCCGGCGCAGCGCAAACGCATCCTGCACGCCCTCGCGAACCACGAACTGCAGGCGGCCGAGCTGTTCGCGTGGGCGCTGCTGGCGTTCCCCGAGGCGCCCGCCCCGTTCCGCCGCGGCTGCGTCGCGATCCTCGCGGACGAGCAGCGTCACTGCCGGCTCTACCTCGAGCGGCTGGCCGCGCACGGCGGACGCTTCGGCGATCTGCCGCTCTCGGGGCTCTTCTGGCGGCGCATCGATGCGCTGCGCACGCCGCTCGACTTCGTCTGCACGCTCGGTCTGACCTTCGAGAACGCGAACCTCGACTTCTCGCTCGAGCACGTGCGCACCGCGCGCGCGGCGGGCGACGAGGAGACCGCGCGCGTGCTCGAGACCGTGCACGACGACGAGGTCGCGCACGTCGCGTTCGCGTGGCGCTGGATGCAGGCGTGGAAGGCCGACGGCGCCGGGGACTGGGAGACGTTCGTCGCGTCGGCGCCGCCGCGCGCGCCGGAGCGCGCCCGCGGTGCGACGTTCGACCGCGCCGGACGCGAGGCGGCCGGACTCGACGCGGCGTTCGTCGCGCGGCTCGAGGCGACGTCGCCGACGGCGCCGGGCGGCGGCGCGCGTTGACGCTCGTCGCGAACCTGCTCTGCGAGCGCGACTGGGCCGCTGCGGCGGCAGGCGCCGCGGGCAGACCGCTGCCGCCCGCGCCGCCGCGTCGGCTGCTCGAAAGCCTCTCGGCGCTCGGCACGCTCCTGCGCGTGCTCGCGCACGAGGGCGACACGCTGCGCACGCCGCTCCCCGTCGATCCCGCGCGTCTGCCCGATCTGCCGGGCGTGGCGCACGTCGTCCTCGTCGCGGGGCCCTGCGACGTGATCGCGGAGGGCGACCTCGCCTGGGCGCGGCCCGACGCCGCCGCGGCCAATCACCGCCGCGTCGCGTACGAGCTCGCCGCCGCGCGCGGCACGCTGCTCCCGGGCGCCCTGTGGATCGACGGCACGGACGCGCTCGAGCGCCACCTCGCGGCCGGCGGCGCCGATGCGTCGCCGACGGGCGCGTACGTGCTGAAGGCGCCGTGGTCGGCCGCCGGGCGCGAGCGCCTGCGCGGTCGCGCGCTGCCGCGCGGCGGCGATGCGCGTCGCCTCGAAGGGCTCCTCGCCTGCCACGGCGAGCTGCTGTTCGAGCCGTGGTGCGAGCGCACGGCCGACTTCGGCGGTGTCGCGCGCGTGACTGCGGGGCACGTCGAGATCGCGGGACTGCACCGCCAGGAGCTCGCGGGCGGCGGCGCGCTGCGCGCGATCCATCCCCTTGACGACGAGCCCCCGCCCCACGGACTCGCCGCCGACGAACGCCGCGCTCTCCACGAGGCGCTCGTCGCCGCCGGCGAGGCGCTCGCGCGACGCGGCTACGCGGGTCCGTTCGGCGTCGACGCATACCGCCACACGGCGCGCCCGGGACCCCACGACCGCGCAGGCCGCACCCACTTCCACGCCCTCGGCGAGATCAACGCGCGCCTCACCTTCGGCGCCCTCGCCCGCCTCTGGACGCACGCCCTCGCCCGCCCCGGCGCCTCGTTCCACGTCGGCCCGACCCCGCCCGCGGACGCCCTGGTCCTGCTCCACCCCGCACCGCCGGACGGTGTCGCGGCGTGGCTGGCGTGAGTTGCCCGGCATGCTGAACCCGGCTCGCTGTTTCGACGTGGCGGGCCTGGGACCACATGCGCCCCGTTAGACTGCCCCCGTGTTACGCACCGACGACGACCGCGACCTCGAATCCAGCGGAGATCTGCACGGCATCGTCGATGACGTCCACCGGCACGCGCGCCGGTGCGAACGGGGGACGAGCGGCGCGGCGGCTGCCCATCCGCGAGACGGCTGTTGCGACAACGCGGGCACTCTCGCGCGCCGCAGCCCGCCGGGGCGGCAGCGCCGTCGCCTCGCAGCAGCGGTCGCCGCACTCCTGTGCCTCGTCAGTGGCCTCGCCGGCCGCGCGTCGGCGGGGCCCGACCTGATCGTCCAGAACGGCGACCGCGTCGAGGTCGAACTCGATCCGGCAGACGCGCCGCTCGCGCTGGTCGTCGAGTGCCCGGCCGGGACCACGCTGCGTGCCCGCGTGCGGGCGCGCGACGCAGGCGGGCCCATCAACGTGTCGCTCTCCGAGCCCGGAGCGGGGTTCCCGGCGCGGGCGGAGACCGGTCGGACGACGCATCTGCGCCTCGAGACAGAGAAGCAGGGCGCGTACCGGCTCGAGCTGCGGCCCACGACGGACGCCGCACCAGTGCATGCGGTCGTCTCGCTGCGCTGGACGATCCGTGCGCGCGAGCGGCATCGGGTGCAGGTGCAGCCTCCGTCCCGTGAGAGCGAGCACGTCTCATTCTACGGCGGTGCCGGGGAACTCATCGGGGCATGCATCCGCGCCCCGCGTCGCTCGCACGCAATTCCTCGTCTCGGCCGGCTGAGGTCGGCAGATGGGGACACCGATCTCGATCTCGCGGACGCCGACGTCGTCGTCTTCGAGCCGCTCGTCTCCCAAGTTTTCAGATTCGAACTCACGGGACAGGGCGGCGCGGGCCCAGCCCTGCTCGAGATCCGCCGCCATCGCAGTACGCGGCGGATCGTCGCAGAGCCCTCCGTATTGGACGGGGCCCAGGGATCCGCGATCTTCGCAGTGGCGCAGTCGGTCCGCTGGTCGACGGCCAGGCTGCCGCCCTCGCTCCCGCTCGCTGGCGGAGAGCTTCGGGTGCCCGCGTCCGCGCTGCCGCCTGGGACGACGGTCGTCGCCGCCCTCGGGGACGCATTGCTCGTGACAGAATCCGCGCTCGATCCATTGAGCCTCCCAATGGTCGTCGCAACACACCCCAGTGCGGCGGGGACATTTGACGAGCCCATCGAACTCCGGCTGCCGCTCACCGATACCCTCCGGCCGTGGAGCGGTCATCCGAGCGGGTGGTGGCCGCCGGCGAGGGTGTTTCTGCGCACGCTCCAGGGTGACGTAATCGAAGTCCCAGACTCGGACTGGATTGTCGAAGAGAAGGGCAGAGCCATCGTCGTCTTCACGCCGACGGCTGGGACGCTGCAGGCGTTCTCAGAGTCAGAACCCAGGACGCGCTTGAGCGCGGACAGTTCTGGCACGACCTTGGTGGTCGGCCATCCCGGCGGAGTGGCCAGCGGGGTGTTCGACTCCGGTGAGGTGCTCGTCTACGCGTGGGATGGCGCTGCGTGGCAACTGAACGCGGTGATCTCGGCGCCCGAGCCCCGCCGACTCGGTCACTTTGGCGAGAGCGTCTGCATCTCCGGGGATCTCCTGGTCGTGGCCGAGCCCGGGAGAGCGGTGACCGGAGGGATGGGAACGTTTGCCGCACACGTGTTCCGAAGGGATGCCGAAGGAGAGTGGCGGAGCGATGGGGAACTGATCGACGACGGCGGCACGGTCGTGATGGCGGGGCGAGTTCCAACGCTGGCGGTCGCCGGCGAGAGTGTCTTCGTTGGTTCCGACCGTCTGTGGCGACTTAGCCTCGATAGCGCGTGGCCATCGGTGCTGGTCTACGAGAAGTTCGCATCCGGCTGGAAGGCTGCGCAGAGGCTCATCGACCCTGCTGCGGAGATACCGTCACTGTCGTTCGGTCACGCCCTCGCAGCGTCTTCGGACAGAGTCGTCGTTGGAGTAACCTCGCTGTCCGACGCTTCCCCGCTCGAACTTGCCCGCGTGTATCGGCGTGAAGTCGGCGGGTGGGCATTTGACGGTTCCCTCTCAGGCCCCGGAGTGGTGCAGACCTGTGAACTGGGTGCTCCACTCCCCGTGCTCAGCGTGAAATCTGTCGCGATCTCGGGAGACCGCGCGTGCGTCGGGCGCAATGTCGACGAGCTCAATCGACATGAGGGCATCGTGACCGTGTACGAGCGGCGCGCTGGCGTGTGGCAGCAGTTGGCGATGATTCAGGCGCCACGGTCGGATGTTGAGTGCCGAAACGACGACTTCGGATACTCGTGCGCTATGTCGTCGAATCTGGTCGTTGTCGGTGCACCTGTGCAGATGCAGAGGGATGAGGAAGCCGGGACGGCATCTGTGTTCCAGGTCGATCCCGGGGGTGCGACTTTCGTGACCGAGTTCGCTGGCCCGGTCTCCGCTCGGCGAATTGGGTTCGGAGCGCGGGTGCTGGTGACAGACGTGCCAGAGTCGCGCGTCGTCGTCCTGTCGTTCGTCCCCGCGCGCGTCGTCGAAGGGAAAGCCCTCGACAGCCTCGACTTCTTCGGGATCGAGTGAGTCCGATCGTGGGTGAGCGTGACCGCCGCGACGTGTCGGCCCTGGCTCGACGTCCCCGCTGAGGTGCGGTCCGCGCCGATGCAGCGAGCCGGTCTCTGCGCTTCGAAGCCGTACGGCGGACTCCCCCAAGCGTCAGGGTAGTTGTCGCGTCGCCGCGCGAGTCCTGGCTCCGGTGCTGTCGGCGGCTCCGGTCAGTGAGTGCCCGGGGGGAGCACGGAGAGCACACATGACGGGCGTAGCGAGGTCTCCTCCCGCTTCACCCGACCGCGCCTGCCGCCGATCCAGAGAGCGTGGCGCAACCATCGACTCTCGCACACCCCGACCTCGTGCCGCTGCCGCGCGGACCGGCGCGGGCGCGGGACTGGTTCGGGTGGAGGGTGTTCGGAATCGTCGTCGGGGCGCTGCTCCTCTGCCTGCTGTCGTTGGTGGTGCTGAGCGTCTGCAGTCCCGCGTACAGTCACTGTGACTGCCATACGACTGGGGTTGCCACGCTCCGGGGGATCGCGAGCGCCGAGGCCCAGTTCCTGGCCGCGGGGGCGGTCGACATCGACGGGGATGGCGTGCCCGAGTACGGCAGCTTCCGCGAACTCAGCGGTGCGGCGCGACTCCGCGGTCGCACCACGCACCTCGACCCAGCGGTGCTCTCGGGCGTGTACCGAACGCCCGACGCCACGGGAGCCGTCTCTCGTGCGACCTACAGGTTCCGTCTCTACGTCAGGAGCTCGGCCGGGTCGTGGGTCTGCCCGGGCACCGATCCGGATGCGGTCGATGCGGACGCCGCCGAGCGCGGCTTCCTCTGCTACGCGTGGCCGGTGACCCAGTGCCGGGCGCAACATCGTGCGACGTACGTGATCGACGAGGCCGGCACGATGCTGGCCCGGCCTTCTCACGACGGTCGCGCAGATCGTGACGACCACTCCCGCGCAGTCGAGGTCCGGCCTGCACGCGGCGAGCACGGAGCGCGCAGCGGGCAGCCTCCTGAGCGAGGACAGAGCGTCGCGGGCAAGGCGCCGAGGCGATCGCGACGCCGTGGCGTCGCAGAGTGAGCGAGGGTGCGGCGGAGCCGCACGAGGAGGCTCCTGCGGAGCCTCCGAGACGAGCGAACGCGGAGCGGAGGCCGAAGGCCGAAGCGGAGGGGAGGCAACGCAGCACGCGGCGCTCTGGACCGCTCAGGTGCGCGAGCCGTCGTGAGAAGGTCGGGCTCTGGATCCACGAGCCGGCGTTCGTCGGCTCGATCGGTCCGCGGCCCGACGCCGCGCCGGGCGCCGGACTGCCGACAGGGCTGCAGGCGGGAACCGCTGCGGACGGGCGGGTCTGGAGTCTCGTGAACTGAGGTTCGACGCGCTCTCCGAACAGAGGCTGACGGTGCCCGCGCCGGCGCGCGCTCAGCCGCGCTGGGGTGCGCCCAGTTACCCCTCGGTCTACGTGTCTCGGCCTCGACGCTGCACGTGTAGCACGAGACCCGTGCTACACTGGCGGCGATGACGAACTTGACGCTGACGGTCGACGAGGATGTCTTGCGGCGGGCGCGGATCCGCGCTCTCGAGCGCGGAACTTCAGTGAACGCGGTGCTTCGCGAGTTCCTGGCTGCGTACGCCGGTGCCTGCGACGAGCATCAGCGCGCCGTCCGGTCGCTGCTCGATCTCGCGGCACGTACGAGTGCCGGCCGCGGTCGGGCAACCTGGTCACGCGACGCTCTCCACGACCGCGGTGCAGCGCATGGTTGAGCGGACGTTCCTCGACACGAACGTACTGGTGTATGTCTTCGACGACGACTCCGGGCTCAAGCAGGAGCGCGCGCGCAGCATCGTCGCCGACGCCTCTTCGGGTGCCTACGTGGTCAGCACGCAGGTGCTCCAGGAGTTCTTCGTGGTCGTCACGCGCAAGCTCGAGCGTCGGATGACTCACGACGCCGCCGCGCAGGCCGTCACCGCGCTGGCCCGGCTCCCCGTCGCGAACCTGGACGCGGCGTCCGTGCTCGCAGCCGTGGATCGCGTCGGCCGCCATTCCATGTCGCTGTGGGACTCCCTCGTCATCCAGGCGGCCGTCGAGAGCGGCTGCACGCGCGTGCTGACCGAGGATCTGCACGACGGGCAGAGCATCGACGGCGTGCGCATCGAGAACCCCTTCCGCGACGCGACGTGATCGCCGGTCGAAGACGGCGCGCCGCAGGAGCGCCCCGGACAGCCGCAACCCGCGCTCCGTGGTAGGGTTCGGAGGGGTCGCGGACGGGAGGCGGCGATGGTGGCTCGGTGGGCGCACGCGGCGTGTCTGGCACTCGTGCTGACGGCGCCGGCGCTGCGCGACGCGCGTGCGCAGGACGACGACGTCGCGGACCTCCTGAAGGACGACGACGCCGACGAGAGCGAGGCGCGCCGCATCGAGCGCGTCCGGCGCCTCGGCGAGTCCGATCACCAGAGCTCCGCCGAGGCGCTCGCGGAGGTCGTGCGGACGTCGTCCAGCGTCGCCGTGCGGCGTGAGGCGGCGCGGTGTCTCGGGGAGATGAAGACGGCACGCGCCCCGGCGCTGCTCTCTGAACTCATCGTCGACGGCGGTCCGCTTGCGGTGCGCGAGGCGGTCGCGCGCGCGGCGCTCTCCCAGGACGGCGGCCTCGAGCGTGTCGTCCGACGCATCGCGGCGAAGCAGGACGACGCGCTCGGACGGATCGCGCTGGTGGCCGCACTCGGCAGCGGCACGGACCCCGGGTCGCGGCGCGCGCTCGACGTGCTGGCGCTCGGCGAGGACGACGACGCGCGCGCCACGGCGCTCGCCGCGCTGCGCGCTCGCGCCGACGCGGGCGAGCTGGCGCACGAGGTCGCCGCGATCGTGGTCGGCGAGCGCGACCACGTCGATTCGCTCGTCACCGCGCTGGACCTCCTCCGGAACGCGGCGCTCGGCCCGCTCGAACCGCTCGACGAGAGACTGCGGCGGCTCGCGTCGCATCCGGTGGAGGCCGTCGCGGCGCGCGCCACGTACCTGCAGGAACGGCTGGCGTGGCTGCGCGAGATGGCGGAGCGCGACCGCGTCCGCGGCACGCAGTACGCGAAGCCCGGGGAGGACCCGCGCGAGCCGGAGTTCTCACGTCCGGCGATCGACGAGATCTGGTCCATCGACACGACCGCGTCGCAGCGCGGGCCGAAGATCCGGCGGCTGAAGGACCGGATCGCGGAGTCGATCCAGTCGTCGGTCGAGCGGGGGACCGACATGCGCGTGGGGATCGTCCTCTACCGCGACGATCTGCGGGACGCGAACCAGCGGCGCAAGAGCTACCGCACGAAGTCGCTCCCGCTGACGTACGACCTGCGCGAGGTGCTGCGCTTCGTCGACGCGATCTCGGCCGACGGCGTCGACACCGACGGCCAGTGCATCAGCGCCGCGCTTCACGAGGGACTCGGCCGCATGCCCTGGCGGAGCGACGCGCGGCGGCGCATGCACCTCGTCGCCGAGAACATGGTGGACCGTCCGCAGGCGTGCGGGCGCCTCGCGCGTCTCTACACGCAGCAGGGCGACATCGCCCTGCTGATCTACTCGCAGCACCGCATGAGCGATCAGTTGCGCGCCCTCGCAGCGGCGGCGGGGACGACCCTCGAAGGCTTCTGATCGCTGTGGACGACGAGGACGCCGCCGCGCGCGCGGCGGAGCACGGTCTCAGCGTTCGTCCTCACCCTCGGCGGGACCGATGACCAGCTTGCCGTCCACGAGCCGCAGACGCGCCTCGAACGCGCCCAGCCAGCGCGTCCAGAACTCGGTGGCGCTCCGGCGCGACGAGGGCGTTCCCTCGGGGTCGTAGTCGAGTTCCTCGCCCGTCAGCGCGCGCAGCACGTCGTTCGCCGCGGCGCGCCGCGACGGGTCGTCCGAGTCGAGGTCGCCGACGAGCACACGCACGATGCGCGGCCCGAACCCGGAGAAGCGGGCGGCGAACTCCGCGCGGCGGGCTCCGGACAGTGTGGACATGCGCTCGACGGCCGCGTGGTAGAGGTCGTACCACTCGAGGCGACGCAGCCGCCATGCGCCCGTCAGGTCGAACCCGTCGGTCGTCGAGCCGGTGACGGCGAACCGGTCGCGAGGCGTGGTGGCGCGGCCGATGGGCTCCGTCGCGCGCGCGAGGAACAGGACCGCGAACGCGGTGCGCAGCCAAGGAGGGTAGGCGCCGGGATTGACCGATACCTGCCAGCTACCGTTGCTTTGCTGGTGCGCGAGCAGCTCGCGGGCCCCGTCCTCGTACCAACTCGTGGATCCGACCTTCGTCGAGTCGAGCAGCATTCCGACGCGCTCGAGCGCGTAGAGGTTGTACGTCGCGCAGGAAATGTGCGCGTCGCGGCCGGAGATGCGCCAGCCGGCCTGGTCCATGTGCTCGGAGAGCCACGCGGCGGCCTTCACCTGCAGCGGGTCCTTGGCCGCCTCCTCGGGGCTCGTGCAGGCTCCGGAGATCTCGCCCGCCATGAGATACGAGGCGAGCCACGACACCGTCGCCCCGAAGTACTCGGGGTCGCCCGTCGGCCGCCCGCCGACGATGCTCGGCTCGAAGATCTTGTAGTAGAAGCCGCCGTCCGGGCACTGCGCCTGCATCACGGTGGCCCGCAGGCGCAGCGCCGCCGTGTCCGAGACGGGGATGCCGCGTGCGTGCGCGGCTCGCAGGCCGAAGAGGGCGTAGAGCGTCGTCGAGCAGTTGCCGGTTGCGCCTCTCGCTGAACTCGCGACGCCCTGGCGACTGCGCGGCGGCGCCGCCCAGATGGGGAGATAGTCCCAGCTCCCGTCGCTGCAGTACGCGTCGTCGAGCATCGCCACGGTCCCGACGACGAGCTCGTCGTCGGAGCGGGCACCCGCGTCGAGCAGGAACTGCACGGCGAGCCCGGCTGCGTACACGTCCACGGCCGGCTGGTTGCGGTGTCGGCTCCAGCGACTCCGCAGACTCGTCGCGACGGCGTCGCGTGCGCTCCGCACCCGCGGGTCGCTCGCCGGCACGCCGCCGTGTCGAAGCGCGAGTCCGCAGAGCGCGTTGTGGCCGACGTCCCACGCCATCCCGGTCTCGGTCAAGGGGCGCAGCCACTTCCCGGTCTCGCCCTGACGTGCCGAGAGGTACGCGACGCCGCGATCGATCGCGGCGTCGATGCGCCGCTGGAGCTCGGGCGGCGCCCACTTCGGGGACGGGTTCGGGGCCGGAGCTGCGGCCGCGTCGGCCGGCTCCTCCGCACGTGCCGGGGCTCCGCGATGCGCGCCGAGCAACGCGACGAGGCACAGCGCCCGAGCGACGCGCACGAGCGGGCGACGTCTCTCGTTCGCTGCCGACATGACCCGCCTCCCCCGCGCGAACGCGCCTGTCCGCGCGACGTGGGTCGCGCACTCCACGCGGTCCCACGATAGCGGGGGTGGTCTCCCTGCACAGCGCAGTCGGCACCCGGATCGCGGCGCGGGCGCGCGCCCTGCCGCCCGCGCGTCCGCGCACTCCGGATGCGGCGGTCGCCACTCGGCGCATCGAACGAACCTCCCGGGGCGGTCCGTGCGCGCGAGGCGTCGCTCGTTACCCGGCGTTGACACGCCGTGAGGCCGTGCATAGAACGCTCAGAGAGCCGCATCGGGGGAACGATGTCGGAAGCAGGACCCCAAGGCGCAGACTCACACGCGTCGCGCCGCGCCCGGCGCCGCGATCCCGCTGCCCGGCGTGCGTGGATGGTCGGCGTCGCCGTTGCAGTCGTCCTCTCGGCGATCGCAGCGCTGCTGGTCGCGCATCGTGCCGACGAGCCGGACGGCGTGCCTGTCGACTCGGCGCCGGGGTCCGGAGTGCTGCGCTTCCGCATCACGGACGCGAGCGGTTCTGCATCCACGACCGGCGCGCATGCGCGGGTCCTGAACGGCGAGCGTGTCGTGGCCGAAGCCGACGTGCGACCGGGAGCCCTCGCCGAGTTCCGGGGCCTTCCGTGCGACGTGCCACTCGTGCTCGACGTGACGAGCGCTGCGGACGCGGAGCGTGCCGCCGTATCACTCGTGCACCTGCGCGACGCGACCGACGACCTCGGCTGGATCCAGACCACACCGCCGGCCAGCCTCCGGGTGCGGGTGGTGGGGCAACGCGGCGAGCCGGTGCCCGGTGCATCGGTCGCCGCCATCCCCGCGCTCGTACAGCCGCAGGGTTACTCGGCGGGCCGCGTCGCCACGTGGATCGGGCTGGCGTCTCGCGCAGCCGGTATCGCGGGGAGCGTCACGGACGGGACCGGCTGCGCGCTGCTCGAGGGCCTGCCTCGAGCGGAGCTGAGCATCCGTGTCGCCGCACCGGACCGCGCGGTCGTCGCCGTCGTCGCCGACACGCGCTTCGAGGAGTCCATCGCCGTCCAGCAGCCCGACGCCGCGGATGTTCGCGTCCACGTGCTCGACGCGGCCGGCCGGCCCGTGCGCGAAGGCGTTCGCGTGTCCGCAGCCGGCCCGGCACTCGTGTCCGAGCCGCGACTCGCGGTCGCCGGACGCGACGCGTTCACGGATTCCGACGGGACCGCGCGACTGACGGGGTTGCAGCCCGGGGAGTTCGTGGTGTTCGTCGCGTCGGGTGCGGGAGACGCGCTGGTTCCGCGCGGACGGTTCCGATGCCCCGTCACGGATCCCGTTGAAGTCGTCGACGCGGGCGACGCACGCGTCCTCGGGGGTGTCCACGTGCCGTCCGGGAGCGGCGTGGCGAGCGGGGACGCCGGTCGCATTCTGGTGGAGGCGGAGTACCTCGCGTCGGGAGTGAAGTGGTGCACGTCCGTCGCGACGGACGTCGAGTCGCCGTTCGTCGTCACGCTCCCGGCTCCCGCGAACCTGGTGCGAGTGACGGCGCGGGTCCGCAGCGCCGGGCTGAATCCATGCCTCGACGAACCGCTGACGGTATGCCCCGGAGCTTCGGTCCGGCTGAGTCAGCCGATCGAGTTCCCCGCCACGAGGCGGTATCACCTCGACCTGGGCCGAAGCCTCCGCCGTCCGCGGGCGGCGGACGTCCAGTTCCTGGATGCCGACGGCATCCGGCGCGCGCAGACGATTGCCGACGAGGCCGGGCGCGTCGCGTTCGACGTGCCGGAAGGCGTCGTCGAGGTGCGCGCCACCCAGGCGGACGGGGAGTGGGTGCAGTTCGAGATCGGTCGCGACGCCGACGCCGACGACGCGAGCGGGACCGTGATGTCGGACCCGGCGCACGGACCCGCGTCCTGGCGCACCGTACGCGTGACGGTGCAGCACGACGGCGTGCCGGTGCGCGCTGCGGCCGTGGCGATACGACGTCTCGGCTGGACCACCTCCGTGTTCACGGACGCCACAGGATCCGCGCTCGTTCGCGTGGGACCCGAGCCGACCGTCCTCTCCTGCGCCGCGCCGCAGGGGTTCGGCGAGGCCGAGATCGACGCACCTCCTGGCTCGGCGACGGTCCCGGCGGCGGTGGCGATCAGATTGACGCGGGCTCCGCGCGCACGCGTCGACGATGCACCCGCGCTGCTGCGGCCCCTGGCCGTGCTGGGGCGGGCAGGCGCCGGCTCCGAATGGACGCGGTATCCGCGGGTCCGCTTCTCCGCCCCGGACCCAGGCACGCTGATCGCGTACCCGACTCGGCTGACGGAGCGCGCGTCTCCCGATCCCGAGGAGCGGTGCATCCTCGTGGACGAAGGTCCCGAGGCGGGTGGATTGCGGGCCGTGCTCGTGGCGACCGACGGAGATCAGCTCACTTCGACGTCCATGCGACCCGCGCAGCCGCACGTGCAAGTCCGAGTCCTCGACGGGCAACGCCCCTTGGCGGGGGCGCGGTGCGAACTCGCCCCGGAGTCGGTCACGATCGACGGCTCGCGGTTGCGCTGCGACTCAGTACTGAGCCCGAGTCTCAGCCTTGTGGCGAATGCCGACACCGACGGCGTTGCCCGTTTCGACCGGGTCCTGCCGGGGGTCTATCGCGTGACGGCCCGAGTCGGGGACCTGCGCTATCTCGGCGACTGCGTGGTGGAGCGCTCGACGGGCGAGGAGCCGGTGAGCGTGCACTGCGTGCAGTCCTGCCGACTCAGGATCGTGCTGGCGATGGCGGACGGATCGCCGGTCCCGGCGTGCGAGTTGTCCCTGTCCCGTGACGTGCCTCTCGCCGGCGTACGGAACCGACTCCTCGTTCGCCACGGAGGCGGATCCGACGTCTTCGTGGAGGGAGTGAGAGCCGGAACGCACTTCCTCCATCTCGGTCCGGCCTTCGGCGCTGCACAGCAGTTCTGCCCTCAGTCGATCCGTGGAATCGATCCAGTCGAGACTGCGGAGCTGAACGTCGTGCTGGACCCTGGAGAACTCGTGCACGGGCGTGTACAGCCGCCGCACGGGCCCGCCGGCGTCGAGGAGTCCATCGCGTTCGAGCCGGTGGACCACTCCCACCCGTGGAGGCGCTTCCCGATCGCGGGATCGGGCGAGTTCGACGCACGAGGACTGAGGCCCGGCGAGTACCACGTCCGCGTGCTCGACGGCACCATCGGCAACCCCGCGAGCGCGCCCGTTCTCGCGACGGTACGCGTGCCGCTGCAGGGCGAACTGACCGTGCCGCGTTGAGGGCGCCAATGGCGTGACAAGCGCCGGCAGCGGGCTCCCGTACGCTGTGCCGATGCGCGGAGCGCGTTCTCGCACGTGGCCGGTCCTGCTGCTCGTCGCGAAACGCCGAGCCCGGCACGTCCTCTCGGCTGAGCGCCCCGGTACCGAGATCTGGTGCGCAGGCTACCGTGTGCCGGTGGCGCGTGCTGGATTCGGTGCTTCGAGCACGGGTGTCTGCAGGTCTCGATCGTGCGGGTGAAGCGCGCCTAACACCACGCCATGCACGGGATCGACGAGCTGTCCATCGCCGCTTGGATCTTCGGCACGGCGGGTGCCGGGCAGATGCAGACGATCTGCACGTCGCGCTGATCCGGCAGGACGAGTGCGTCCGTCCCTTAGTCGCACGCGGGGACGCCGGACCAGTCGAAGCCGGCGAAGTGGGCGGCGGGCGCGGCGTCGGCCTGGTTGTTCGTCTCCGAGAAGCGGAAGCGCTGCCATCCCGTCGGCGGGTCGGGCAGCGGCTTCGGATCCGGCGCGTCGCGCAGCGCGGCGCGCCGGGCGTCGACGACGACGTCCACCGTCGCGCGCCGATACGCCCCGAACGACGCGATCGAGTGGTCGATCTCGCGCCAGCGGTCGTCGATCGGCCTCTGCCCGCAGCAGACCTCGTAGAGCGAGAGCAGTCCGCCGTCGGCCGTGCATGTGATGCGGCGGACCGCCTGGGACTTCCGCACCAGACGCCCCGGTGCGGGGACGAGGCCTTGCGTCCCGACCAGCTCGAGCCAGTTGACCCGCATCGTTCACCAGCTCTCGCGACGAGTGCGGGTGTGCCGCAGTCGCTTCGAGGGCTCTGTCCGTGGCGCCTGCGCCCGCGCCGTGCGGCAGCCCGTCCCGGCCGAGCCGGAGGCGCGAGATCAAGGAGGCGCGACGAAGTCGGGGTTGAACACCCCGTTCGAGGAGCGCCGACGCAGAGATCGCGACTCCGGCGACGCGCCGGACGCGGGAGCTGGTGAACGATGCGGGTCAAGGCACTCGATCTCGACCGGCGTCAGGGGGTCGGGTGTGCGACTGCGTGAGGTCATCCAGCGCCCTCCGTCGTCGCCTCGGGTCGCGCCGGGTCTCCGCCACGTCCTCGCGGCGAAGCGCACGGGGTGGAACGACCGCCGCGCTCCCCGAGGATCCGCAACGGCGACGCGGATGACCATGAGCTTCCGGCCGCGCAGAGATCGCGGCGTCGGAAGGGAAGGGACGCTCGTAGCGGCCGGAGTCGGCGGGTACCAGCCCCCGCGAGCGCGGAACTGCGCAATCGCGGTGCTGTCGCCGTGTGCGACGACTGCGGCGCACCCTGCTCGACTGCGGGCCGCGCCGTAGGTGGTCGGGCGAGGCCGGCGCGGCGTCGTGCGCGGGAGAGCGTGTGGCGGGCGCCGTGTCCCGTCAGTACCGCAACTGCGAGCCGGTGCGTGCCATGCGCACCGCGACGGCGCGCACTTCGTCTCCGAGCCCGACCACGATCGTCACGTCGTTGCCGCCGGGCTGGTACTCGCCGAGGTCGAGAGTCTTCGCGCGGATCGAGATCTGCTCGCGCGCGTAGTCCACGACGACCTTCGTGATGCCCGACGCGTTCCCGTTGAATGTGTCGACGCTCCCCTTCCGCGTGAACGACGCCGCGGGGATCGTCGTCGCGGGGCCGGAGCCGAACTGGAACGTGAGCTCCGACGCGGTCGGGGGAATCGCGTCGCCGTGCGCCAACCCCAGGACGACGGCGAGCGAGTCGTTTCCGGTCCCCTTGAGCGTCGCCTTCGCGCTGCGGAGGGAGAGGTTCGGCTCGAGCAGGGCACCGCGCACCTTCCCGAGTCCGAACTTCCCACCCGACAGAGTGACCCTGCAGCCGCCCGTGGCGGCGGAGTTCTCGAAGTGCAGGTCGAGCGGGCCCGACGCCGCGACCCGGCCGGTGAGGTCTCCGGTGTAGCGCAGTTTGAACTTGGCCCGAGACGAGCCGCGCGAGTTCGGTGTCACCGAGAACTCGAGCCCGTCTCCCGTGAACTCGAGTCTCCTGCCACGAGCGGTCAGCCCCGGCACCGTCACATGGACGCCGCCGACATCGATCTGCGCAGCGCCGCCCAGGTCGGGTGCGCCAGGGCCGGTGTCGAAGCTGCCCACCGCCGTGAGGCGGGACTTCGCGGGGGTCTGCGAGTCGAACTTCGCGACGACGGACTTCGGGAGGAAGAACGACGCGATCGTCGGCGGCTCCGGCACGCACTTGCCGTCGGCGCCCGCGGCGGCGATCGCGGCGATCTCGTCGCCCGAGAGCGCACGGCTGTAGAGCGTCAGCTCGTCGATCGCGCCGTGCACGAAGCGGATGAACCCGAGCGTGCCGTTCGCGGTGCTCCCGATCGCGAACTGCCCGGAGGTACCCGTGTGCACGGCAGACCCCGCTGTCTGTTCGCCGAGGGACTCTCCGTCGAGGTAGATGCGGCTCGTGTCGCCGCTCCGGACGGCCGCCACGTGGTACCACTGGCCCGTGGTCAGCGTCGCGTCCACGACGAAGTCGTTGCGGTTCGCGACGGACTCGAACACGCCGAACCGGAGCGCTCCCGGTGCGCGAAACTCGAAGAAGTAGCTGGGGCCGAACGAATCCGACGTGAGCCGCTGGAAGAACGTCTGGTCGGTCGCGGTGGAGTCGAGTTTGATCCAGCACTCCGCGGTGAAGTCCCCGGTCCCGAAGTCGAGCGCCTCCGTCGTCGCATCGAGTACGACGTGGTCGTCGACGCCGTCGAGGACGAACGCCTGCCCGACCTGCCCCGCGGCGAACGCCAGCCCGCCGGTCGGCGTGCCGTCGTTCGTGCCGACGATGTCCGCCGCATCGCCCTCTGCCGGATACCACGCCACGGCGTCGGCCGGCGCGGCGACGCACACGGCGCCGGCAGATGGCGCATCGTGCAGCCCGGCAACGAGGAGCGCCGCGGTTCCGAGGAGTGCCGAGGTCGCGCGGAACGGGTGGAGGTGTCCCAAGCAGGTCTCCTCTGCGGGCGCATCGGAGAGGGCGCGCGCCGCCGGCGGAGCGTAGCGAGCGGCAGGGGCGGTGGGCAATGCGGAACCCGCCACACTCCGTCGGCTGACCGTCGTTGCCTCCCCGTTGCACAGGGTGAGCGCGGCGGGTCGAGGGCGCGTACCGGGTTCGGTGTCGTGCGACGTGGCGGAGCGAGCGCCTTCTCCCGCTCAGTCCCGCGCCCGCTCCTGCTCCTCCCAGGCCCGGATCTCCATCTCGTCGAGCGCGCGGCGCATGGTGGCGACGACGTGGGCGAAGTCGGACACGACGATGGACCCGGTGTCGGAGAGGTCGGTGACGCGTCCGAGCCCGGCGGTCCGCGTCGAGAACTGCGAGAGCATCTGCCGGACGCGGGCGGTGTCGACGCCTGCAGGGAGCTTGAGGACGGACGAGATGTAGAGCCCGCCGCGTCCCGCGTACTCGGGCAGCTCGTCCTCCGGGACGAACTCGGGCGTCTGCGAGAGGACTGGGTTCGCCATGTCCAGGAGAACGAACTGGCGGCGATCGGCCGGGCCGAGCGGGATGAGCGCGAGACCGTTCACGGCGGCGACATCAGCGCTCCACGCGACGAGATCGCCGCGCGGGACGGCGAGCTTGCCGCGCAGCGTGACGCGGCGCCCGCGAATCGTGGCGTTGGCCTCGTCGTAGACGATCGTCACGCGCGCCTCCGTCGCCACGCGCTGGATCAGCTCACGCCACTCGATGCCGTCCGCCGGCGCGTCGAACGTGATGAGGTCGTTCTGCGCGGGCACCTCGCGCCGACCGAAGCGTGCGATGCGCGCATACGCGGCGTCGGGCCGCGTCAGGCGCACGGGCGCGGCGGTCGGCAGCGGCGCCGCCTCCGCGGGGCGTGCGGCGTTCACGGTCGCGGCGACGGGCTCGCCGCGCGGCGCCGGATGGCTCGCGGTCTCGGCGCGCGTCGCTGCACAGCTCGCGAGCGCCAGGGTCAGCGCGAGCAGCGGCAGCGGAGTCCGGAACGGGAGAGCGGAAGGAGCGGGCAAGCGACACCCCCTTTCGTCCAGTGTGCGCGTCGCACGGAGTTGGACGCCGTCCCTCCGGTGATCTTCCGCCGGCCCGGACTGTTCATGAGGCACGCGCATGCCGTGACGCCGGTGCCGGTGCGAACGATGTCCCGTGCGCACACGGCGCGCTGCACCGCTCGGGTGCGTGAGTCGTCATGAACAGTTCGGGCTACGTCTCCGCCGCCACCGCCCGCGCGATGTCGAGCCCGCTGACGATGCCGTCGACCTCGCAGCCGTCCATGACGAGCACGCGCTTCACGCGCGCGGCGAGCGCCTGCGTGGCGGCGCGGTGCAGCGCGGTCGTCGTCGAGACGCACACGAGGCCGGGGCTGTAGAGGCCCTCGATCTGCGTGTCCTTCGGCAGGCGCCGGAAGGCCAGCGCCTCGCGCTGGGTGAAGACGCCGATCGGCCACTCGTCCTCGACGACCACGAGGCCGGTCACGCCGGTCTCGTCGAGGTGCGCGAGCGCCGCCTCGAGGGTCGTGTCGGGCAGCACCGCGAGGACCGGCCGGCTGACCCACTCGGCGACCGGCGTGGGGTCGCGCGCGTCCACGATCGCGCGGATCAGCTCGTGGGGCGTGACGACGCCGACGAGCCGGTCGTCGTCCACCACGAACACGCGGTGGATGTGCGCGTCGACCATGCGCGCGGCGACGTCGCGGAGCGGCGTGTCGCTCGGGACGGCGATCGCGCCGCGGGTCATGATCTCGCCCGCGGTCCGCGTGTCGCCGGGGCGCGGCGCCTCCTCGAGGGCGAGCAGGTCGGTGCGCGTGACGACGCCGACGACGGGGCTGCCGGCCTCGTCGCGCTCGCTCACCGCGACACCCGAGATGCGGTACCTGTTCAGCAGCAGGAGCACGGCCTGGAGGTCCGTGCCGGCGGACACGGTCCGCACGGGGCTGCGCATGTACGTCGAGGCAGGCTGGGCGTAGCGGCTCATGGTCGTCTCCGCGGCGGCGCGACGCATCCAGCATGGCGGCGGAAGCGGTCCGGGGCCGTGACTCCGATCACATGGTACGCAGGCCGTTTTGCGAAGCTGTCGCAGTTCGGGGCGCGCTCGGCCCCGCGCGAGCAGGCCGCGCGCGCTCCGCTCCGCCGACCGGATCGGCACTTTCCGTGTATCAAGGAGGGCGCGCCGTGGACCGGAGGTCCCGGAAGCCCCCCCAGGAGTCGGCATGTCCCGCGTTCGCCTCGTCCCCGGCCGGCTTCGGCCCGTCCTCGCAGCAGCCGCCGCGCTGCTGGTCGCCCTCGTCGCGCTCGCGGCGGTCGTCGAGCGCGACGCGGCCCTCGGCGACGAGATCCGCGCCGTGATCGGCGCGTCCGACGTCCACGTCTACCGCCTGAGTCTCGTGGCGGGGACCGTGCTCGACGCCCGGGTCGAGGCGGACGCCGGCGGAGGGGGCGGCGAGGCCGACAAGGGCGGCGGCGGCGACGACGGCCCCGCGCCCGCGCTCTTCGTCCTCGACCCGTCGAGCGGCGTGATCGGCTCCGACACGTCGAGCCGGCCGCGCGTCCGCGTGACCGCCGCGACCACGGGGACCTACCGCGTCGAGGTGCGCGCCGGCACGTACGCGGGCGGCTACAAGGTCACGTTCGAGGGCGAGCTGCCCGAGGGCGGCGGGTCCACGATCGACGTCTCCGGCACGGGCGGCTCGGTCACGCTCGACGCGCCCGTCGGCGCGTCGGTGCGCATCGACGTGCGCCGCAAGGCGGGCGTCGCGCCCACGCTCGTGGACGTCCGCGACGCGTCCGGCCGCTCCATCGGCTTCGCCGTGCGCAAGGCGACGAAGAATCGCGTCCGGACGTACCCCGTCCCGGTCACGGTCGCGGGCGGGCTCGTCGTCGAGATCGCCGCCCAGGGCGGCGGCACCGGCACGTACGAGGTCCGCGGGCGCTTCGGCGACGACGACGACGACCTGCCGGAGGTCGAGGACGAGGACGAGGACCGCGAGCCGCGGCGCATCGTCGTGCAGCTCGCGGAGGGCGCCGACCCGGCGCTCGTCGCGTCCCAGCTCGGCTACACGCTCGTCCGCGTGCGCGACGGCTACGCCGTGCTCGAGACGCCCGAGGGGCGCGAGGGCTTCGAGGCGGAGGACGCGCGCCGCGCCCAGGACCTGCTGCCCGAGGTCCTCTCCGCCGAGACGGACGCGCGCCTGCAGACGCCCGAGGGGCTCCAGTCGAACGGGGTCGTGCTCGGCTCGTCGCTCGGGCGCAGCGACTTCGACCGCCAGGCCGCGCTCGCGCAGATCCGCGCGGAGGTCGCGCACCGGCGCGCCACCGGGCAGGGCGTGGTCGTCGCGGTCCTCGACACGGGCGTGGACGCGACGCACTCGCTGCTCGCGGGGCACGTGCTCCCCGGCCACGACTTCGTGGCGGGCGACGACGATCCGTCCGAGGAGGAGAACGGTCTCGACGACGACGGCGACGGCGAGATCGACGAGGGCTTCGGCCACGGCACGTTCGTCGCGGGACTCGTGCTCGCCGCCGCGCCCGACGCGCAGATCCTGCCCGTGCGCGTGCTCGACACGGACGCACGCGGCACCATCTCCGACATCGCCGCGGGCATCCGCTGGGCGGTGGACCACGGCGCGACGGTCGTCAACCTGAGTCTCGGCGCGCGCGCCCGCAGCGACACGCTGCGCGGCGAGGTGCGCTACGCGCTGTCGCGCGGCGTCGCGGTCGTCGCGGCGACGGGCAACGCCGGCGACCCCGCGGCCGTGAACTTCCCGGCGGGGCTGACGGGCGTCGTCGCCGTGGCCGCGCTCGACGCGACCGGCGCACGCGCGCCGTTCTCGAACGCGGGCGTGCGCACGACGCTCGCCGCGCCCGGCACGGGTCTCGTCGGTCCGTACCCCGGCGAGCGCTGGGGCACGTGGGACGGCACGTCCTTCGCCACGGCGCTCGCGAGCGGCGGCGTCGCACTGCTCGAGCAGCAGCAGCCCGACCTGCGCGCGACGCAGGTCGTCCGCACCGTCGCCCGCGCGGCGAAGCCGCTCGGGCGACGCGCTCCCGCGGCGGACAGGAAGGCGCTCGGCGCGGGCGCGCTCGACCTCTCGAGACTCGTCAAGTGACGGCGTGACGTCGTGACCGAGACGGACGAGCTGGAGGTGGACGTGACGAGCGACGCGGCGTGCGTGGCGCGCTGCCTCGCGGGCGACGCGTCCGCGTGGGCGACGCTCGTGGACCGCCACGGCGGGCTCGTCTGGGCGGTCGCGTCGCGCCACGGCCTCGTGCGCGCGGACGCCGAGGACGTCTTCCAGTCCACGTGGATCGTGGCGCTCGAGGAACTCTCGCGGCTGCGCGACCACGCGAAGTTCGGCGCGTGGATCGGACGTGTCGCGCGGCACCAGTGCATGCGCGTGCGCCGCGGCTACGGCATTGCGCGCCGCGCGCACGAGCGCGTGGCCGAGGACGCGCGCGAGGAGACGCTCGACGACGCGCAGCTCGAGCGGCTCGAGCAGCGCGCCCGCGTGACGCGGGCGCTCGGGCGCATCGGCACGCGCTGCGCGGAGCTGCTGCAGCTCCTCTACTTCGCGGACCCCGCTCCCGCGTACGCGGAGATCGCAGAGAAGCTCGACATGCGGATCGGGAGCATCGGCCCCACGCGGGCCCGCTGCCTGGCCAAGCTGGAGTCGGAACTCGGAGGTGCGTCGTGAGGGGCATCGAGGAACGCCATGCGTCGCGGCGCGAGATCGCGGATCTCGCGGACGGGACGCTCGCCGGACCGCGCGGCGAGCGCGTGCGCGCGCACGTCGCCGAGGGCTGCGACGCCTGCGCGGCGGCGCTCGTCGGGGCGACGAACCTGCGTGCGCTCCTGCGCGAGGGCCCGCTGCCGCCGCCGCCCGCGGCGGCGCTGCGCCAGGCGAAGCTGCTCTTCCGCACGGCGCAGGCGCGGGCGCTCGTCGGCCGCGTGCGCGAGGTGCTCGCGTCGCTCGTGCTCGACCAGCGCCTCGCGCCCGCGGCTGCGCTGCGCGGCGCGCCCGGCTCCGCGCGGCGTCTGCTCTGGACGTTCGACGGCGTGGAGGTCGTGGCGACGCTCGTGCTCGGCGCGACGGCGCGCATGACCGGCCAGGTGCTGCCGGCCGACGACGCCGACGACGCCGCGCCGACGGGTGCGGTGCGCGCGGAGCGCGACGGCGTCGCGCTCGCGTCGGCCACACTCGACGACGAGGGCGGGTTCTCGTTCGGGTCGCTCCCGGCGGGCACGTACGTGCTCGCGGGGACCGTCGGCTCGACCGCCTTCCGCACCCCGCCGTTCCTGGTGGACTGAGAGACCGCCGTGGGACGCGCCCTCGCCTCCGTCGTCCGCGCCCACGCGCGCCGGGCCCTCGCGCCCGCCGCGCTGCGCGCCGCCGTGCGCGGCATGGACGACGGCTGGCGCGAGGCCGAGTCCGCGCTCGCGACCGAGCTCGGCACGTCGCCGCGCCGGGCGCAGGCGCTCGTGCGTGCGTTCGGCGCCGTGGCGCGGGCGCACGGCGGCGACGAGGCGCGCGGCCGCGCGGCGCGTCTCGCCGGCTCCCACGCCGCGTACCTCGGCCGCCACGCCGCGGCACTGCCGCACTACGCGCAGGCCGAGCGGCTCCTCGACGGCGCCGCGCGCGACGGCGCACGCCTCGGCCGCGCCGCCGCGCTGCTGCGGCTCGGCCGCTTCGACGACGCCGTCGCCGCGTGCCGCGACGTGCGCCGCGACGCGCGACGACGTCGCGACACACTCCTCGCGGCGGGCGCCGACCTGAACGAGGCGGTCGCGCTGCACGAAGGCGGCGCGCCCGCGAAGTCGCTCGCGCTCTACGCGCGGGCCGAGCGCGCGTTCGCCGCCGCGGGCAACGCGCAGTTCGCGGCGACGGCCGCGCAGAACCGCGCGAACGCGCTCGTGCTGCTCGACCGCTACGCCGAGGCGGCGCCGCTCTACGCCGCGGCGCGCACGCTCTTCGAGGGGCTCGGACTCGCGCACGAGGCGGCGCGCTGTCTCTACAACATCGGTGCGCTGCACGCGGCGACCGACCGCCTGGGCGACGCGGACGAGACGCTGCGCGACGCCGAGCGCGCGCTGCGACGCGCGGGCGACGCGAAGCAGGCGGCGCTCGCGGCGCTCGATCGCGCCGAGGTGCTCCTGCGCGGCGGACTCGCGGCCGAGGCGTACGACCTCGTCGTGCGCGCGCGGCGTGCGATGGGCACGGGCGTGCCGCCCGTCGAGCGCGAGCGCGCGCGGCTCGTCGCGGCGCGCGCGCTCGTCGACCTCGGCCGCGCGGACGCGGCGCGGCGGCTCCTGCGCGCGCCCGTCGCCGGGCGTCTCGCGCGGCTCGACGCGGAGCGCCTCGAGATCCTCGGCCGCGCCGAGGCGCTCGCGGGCCGCGCGGCGCACGCGGCCGCGACGCTGCGTCGCGCGGCCACGGCGCAGGCGCGCGCGGGGCACCCGGTGGGGGCGTCGCGCTGCCGCACGGCCGCCGCCGCGTGCCTGCTCGCCGCGGGCGACGCGCGGGGCGCGCGGCGCGAGACGACCGCGGCGATGCAGCTCGCGCGCGGCCTCGACCTGCCCGCGCTGCGCCACGCGCACGCCGCCGTGCGCTTCCTCGTCGCGGACGCGACCGGCGAGCGCGACGCGGCGTCCTTGGCCCTCGACGAGGCGCTCGCGGAGCTCGAGCGCGTGCGCGCGGGCCTCGGACCGGACGCGCTGCGCGCCGCGGTGCTGCGCGGGCGCGAGGCGTGGTTCGCGCGCGCGGTGCGTCACGTGCTCGACGGTCCCGGCGGCGCCGACGCGGCGCTCGCGCTGCTCGAGCGCTGGCGTGCGCGCGCGCTGCGCGACCTGCTCGCGGGCGCGACGCGGCTCGCTTCGGGCGAGGCGACGCTCGACGCGCTGCGCGACCGGCTCGCGCAGCTCGAGCGGCGCGTCGAGGGCGTCGTCGGGCCGGAGCTCGTGCGCGCGCGTCCCGGCGAAGCGCCCGAAGCGGCGGCGCGCGCGCTCGCCGGCGCGGAGCGGCGCCTGCGCGACGCGGCGCGTCTCGCCGCCGACGGCACGGCACCCGCACTCGACCTGCGCGCGCTGCGGCGTCGCCTCGCGCCCGGCGAGCTGGCACTGGCGCTCTTCGCCGACGACGCGGGCGCGCTCCACTTCGCGGTGGACCGCGCGGGCGTGCACGTGGTCCGTAGCGCGACGACCGCCGCACACGTCGCGGAGCTCGTGGACGCGCTGCGCTTCCAGCTCGGGCAGTTCGAGCTGGGCGCCGACTTCCGCACGCGCCACGCGGCGCGTCTCGGACGCCGCGTCGGCGAGCTCCTCGCGCAGCTCGCGGCCGTCACTCTCGAGCCGCTCGCGGAGCGCATCCGCGCGGCGCGGCGCATCGTGATCGTGCCGCACGGCGCGTGGCACCACGCGCCGCTCGCCGCGCTGCCGTTCGACGGCGCGCCGCTCGTCGCGCACGCCGACGTCGTGCTGGCGCCCGCCCTCGCGGCGGCGCGCGTCCGCACGCCCGTCGCGCGCGGACGCGACGTCGTCGTGGCCGTCGCGGACGCCGCGGCGCCGCAGATCTCGACCGAGGCGCGGCGCGTCGCCGAGCTGCTCGACGCAGAGCTCCTCGAAGGCGACGCGGCGCGTCTCGACGCGCTGCCGCGCCGCGCGCCGCGCTCTCTGCACGTCGCCGCGCACGGCCGCTACCGCGCCGACGTGCCCGCGCTCTGCGGCGTGCGGCTCGCCGACGGCTGGCTGCGCGCGGTCGAGTTCCCGCGCCTCGCGCTCGGCGGCTCGACCGTCGTGCTCTCGGGCTGCGAGACGGGTCTCTCGGCCGTCGATGCCGGCGACGAGGTGCACGGCCTCGTGCGCGGCGTGCTCGCGTCCGGCGCGCGCGAGCTCGTCGCGAGTCTCTGGCGCGTGGACGACGCGGCGACCGCGGAGCTGATGGCGCGCCTGCACGCCGCACGCCGCGACGGCGCCGACGCCGCGACGGCACTCGCGCGGACGCAGCGCGCGCTCGCCGCGGACGGCGTTGCGCCGTGGTTCTGGGCCGGCTTCCAGGCCTGGCAGCCGGCCCTCTCCTGAGCGTCGGGCCCGAGCTTCGCCGCTGCGTTCAGCGCGCGCTGCGCCGGAGCCGCAGCGTGCGGCCGCGCCGCGGGCTCTCCCACGCCGCGTCGTCCGCGCCGATGTCCGACGCCGCCGCGTAGCGCAGCTCCACGGGGCCTGCCGAGTCCGCGGGAACGTCGGCGAAGCTCACGCGCAGCGTGAAGCGTGCGTCGCGCGCGCGCACGTCGAGCCGCACGCGCGGGAACTCGTCGGGCGCCGTCTCGAAACGCAGCGCGCGTCCGCCGCGGCGCGACGTCCAGCGCGGATCGCCGGCGGGCACGTCGAGCACGAACTGCTCGGCGCCGCGCCCGAAGCCGAGGTGCAGCCCCTCCGTCGGCGCCACGAACGCGTCGTACTCCGAGAGCTCGTTCGACGCGAGCGAGCCGCGCAGGCGCAGCACGTCGCGCGCGGGCGCCGGCGTCGCGCGCAGGCGGCCCGAACGCAGCGTCGCGTCCACGCTGCGGAACTCGACGCCGCGGCTCGTGCGCTGACCGTCGGGGTTGACGACGGCCAGCGTGCGCAGTCCGCCGCCGATCGCGGGCGGCACCATCACGTGCGCGCGCGCCGACTGCGGCGACTCGACCGTCACGCTCTCGACGGTCACGTCCACGCCGAGGTCCGCCGTCGCGCCCGCGGTGAAGTCGTCGCCGGCGACGACGAGGTCGTAGGCACCCGGGCGGTCGATGACGTCCGGCGAGACGGCCGCCGCGGACGGCGGCGACGCGCCGCTCTGACGCGCCACGGTGACGCGCGCGAGTGAGCTCGCCGAGACCAGGAAGTCGAGGCGTCCGTTGCCGTCCACGTCGGCGAGCGCCAGCGCGCGCGCGCCGCGGGTCTCGATGCCGAGCGACTGCGGCACGGCGCCCTCGAACGATCCGTGGTCGTTCCGCAACCACGCGACGTCTCCGCCCGCGTCGGCCTGTCCGACGAAGTCCACCCAGCCGTCGTTGTCGATGTCGCCCGCCGCGTACTGGTTCGCGGTGATCTTCAGCAGCGCGCGGCCGTTCGGCGCCGTGATCGGGTCGGGGACGAGCACGCCGTGGCCGTCGTTGCGCAGCACGAGGTCGCCCGCGAAGACGTCGATGTCACCGTCCGCGTCGAAGTCGGCGAGGACGGCCTTGTCGTACTGTGCGGCGCCGTTGTACGAGACCGGCGTGAGCGGCTGGAGCGTGCCGTCCTCCTGCTGCAGGCAGACGGTGAAGCGCGTGCCGCCGTCGAGGATCAGGTCGTCGCGCCCGTCGCCGTTCATGTCGGCGGCCTTCGGCGTGCCCCCGATCTGCCCGAGCGGGATGCGCTGCGTGCGCACGAAGCCTTCCGCGCCGCGGTTCTCGATGATCTCGACGACGCGCTGGTACGACGGCGCGTCGAGCACCAGCAGCGACGCGATGTCGAGGTCGCCGTCGTCGCCGAGATCGAACGTGCAGCCGCCGCCGCGCGTGTTGACGTCGTCGGCGTAGTCCGGGATCGGCACCTGCACGAGCGTCCCGTCGCCCGTGTTGCGGTAGAGCGACACGCCGACGTAGTCGCGCACCGTGCCGTTGGTCGCCGCGAAGAAGAGGTCGCCGTCGCCGTCGGCGTCGAGATCGACGACGTTCGCGTACGCGCCGACGAGCGGGACGTAGGCGCCGCGCCGCGTCGTCTCGAACGTGCCGTCGCCGAGTCCGCGGTACCAGAACGGCACCGCGACGAGGTCCCGTACGCCGTCGCCGTCCATGTCGGCCGCGGCGACCGTGTAGGGACCGATCACGCCGAGATCGGTGTGGTCGAAGCGCTGCGGGTCGAAGAAGGTCGGGTCCGGACCCGCGGCCAGCGCCGTCGCCGCCGCACCGAGCGCCACGAGGGTCAGGCGCCGACGCACCGTTCGCTGCGAGCTCATCTCGTCACTCCTCCCGGATGCCCACCGGGACTGCGATCCGTCGCTCTTCGTCTGCCCGAGCCTAGCCGCGCGCGCTGCCGTGGGAAGCCCCCCTCAGGGAGCGAGGCCCGCGGCCGAAGAAGGAAGCGTGAGGACCCTGGCGCTCGCGTTCTTCGTGCTCGGCTGCATCGCCGGCGTCGCGTGGCTCGCGCTGTCGTGCGAGGTGACGGAGCCGCCGCGCTTCGCGATCTCGCGCGGGCCGTGGTCGGTCGACGGCGTCGCGCTCGGCGACGACGAGGCCGCGTGCCGGCGCGCCTTCGGCGACGATGCCGACGAGACGGCGGGCCGCGACGGCACGCGCACGCTGCGCTGGCGGCGCGGGCGCGAGCGGAGCGTCACACTCGACGCGGCGGGTCACGTGTGCGAGGTGCTCGGCGCGACGCTCACGGAGCGCGCGGGTGGTGTCGCGCTGCCGAACGACGCGACGCTCGACGAGGCGCGTCGCGCGCTGCCGGACGCCGACGAGCAGGAGTTCACGCGGCCGGGCGGCGGCGGCGTCATCACGGTCTCGCGCGTGCTGCTCGGCACGTCGCTCACGGTCACGGACGACCGCGGCTCGTACAGCGTCGGCTTCGACGCGGCGGGTCGTCTGCAGCAGGTCCGCGCGTCGGTCCCGCAGCCGAAGCGTCGCCGTTGAGGCACTAGCGGCCCCGGAGGAGCACGTCCTCCGGGGCCGGCGACCCTCGCGCGACGGACGCGGGCTACTTGCCCTGCTGCTCGTCCCACCACTTCACGAACGCGACCATCTTGTCGTAGATGTCGCGCAGCTCGGGCGCGTTGCCGCCGAGCTCGAAGTAGCGCGCGTAGTGCGTCATCGCCTTGTCGAGCATCGGACGGTCGCGGTACATCGGGTTCTGCGTGTGCAGCACGATGGCCAGGTTCTTGTGCGCGTCGAGGTACGTGTCGTCGCACGCGACGGCCTTCTCGTACGCCTCGACCGCGGCCTCCCACTCGCCGTCGTACTCGAGCGCGCGCCCGGCGAGGAAGTGTCCGACCGGGTGGTCGGGGTGCGCCTTGACGACGTCCTTCGCGATGCCGAGCGCGCCCTTCGCGTTCTTGTAGCCGAGCTCCGCGTCCACGAGCGGGATCGCGGTCAGCGGGTTGCCCTCGTCGAGCTTCCACGCCTTGTTGAGGATCGTGCGCGCGTCCGAGTACTGCTGGCGCGCGACGAGCACCTCGCCGAGCGCGCGGTGCGCCACGGCGTTCTTCTTCTCGGTCTTGACGACCTCGCGCAGCTCCTTCTCGGCGTCCTCGAGCGAGCCCTTCGCCGCGAGCGCGCGCCCGAGTCCGATGCGCGCGGGCACCGACTTCGCGTGCAGCTTGAGCACTGCGCGGAAGTCCTTCTCCGCTTCCTCGGCCTTGTGCAGGAGCAGCAGCGACTCGCCGCGCAGGTAGAGAGCGCGCGCGCCCTCGTCGCCGGTCTTCGGCAGGTCGGCGCAGGCCTTCGCGCAGTCGTCGAAGCGGCCCTCCTCGAACGCCTTCGTCGCGCTCTCGAGGGTGGCGGCCGCGGGCTTCTCGTCGGCGGCTGCGAAGCCGCCGAACGTCGCGAACGCCAGCGCGGCGGACGCGACGAGGGTCGATGCGATCAGGGCTCGTCTCACGGGAACCTCCGGTGCGGAACGGTCGGGTAGGGGGCGGGGGATGGCGGGGCGGCCCGTACGCACGGTGTCAGACACCGTTCGTCGGGTTGACCACTACGAACCGTGTCAGACACCGTTCGTCGGGAACGCGCCCCGCCGGGGGGGGCGACTTGTGGGGGCCGGGCCTCTCCCGGCGGCGTGCGCGAGGTCGCGCTGCGGCCGCGGCCGAGACGGGCCCGGCCCCGCGGGCCGGGTCTTCTCAGACCCGGTCGAGGGCGGCCAGCACCTCGCGGCAGACGTCCTCACGGACCGTCTTCGCCGCGCAGCCGGCCTCGGCGCCGTTCGAGCGCAGCCCATTCGCCTGCTGGGCGAACGGGCACTCGTTCGGGCAGTCGAGCATGCCCGCGCCGTCACCTGCGAAGGCGATGCCGCCGACGAGTGCGCCGAGGAGCGCAATCGGCAGGAGCTTCTTCATCTCTCCTCCTTCGTCCGGCCCCGCACCACGCGGAGCCACAGGACGGGAAGGAGGACACCGCGGAGCCGCGCGGACCTTCCGGCGCGTACGAACGGTGTGAGACGCCGGTCGTCGGAGTTCGTGCCGCGTCACCGCACCAGCCAGGTCTCCGCGACCGCGCTCCACGCGAGATGCGCCTCGTTCTCGCGGAGCCACGCGGCTGCGACGTCGCTCTCGACCTCGACGGGGTTCCAGTGCTCGTCGAGCGGGATGGTCGCGAAGAGCGCGCGGAGTGCCACGCGCGCCTGGAAGGCGGCGCAGCAGTTGTGCTCGAGGCGTTCGATGTGCCGCGCCGCGAGGAAGCGTGCGCGACGTGGGTCCGTGTCGAACTGGAGCGGGTCGAGCAGCGGTGTGCGGTTCTCGGCAAGCGCCCGATCGAGTTCCGCGCGCGCCGCGCTGTCGCCGCGAAGTGCGAGCGCGAGCGTCGCCGGCCAGTAGGCGCCGTCGTTGCGCTGCCCGCGGAGAGCGGCGAGACGCTCGTCGGACAGCGCAGACACGAGGTGCGGGTCGGCGACTCCCGCGTCCAGCAGCCCGTCCGCCGCGGCGTGCGGCCGACCGGCGAGGACCGCCGCGCGCGCGGCGTCCCACGGCGTGACCGTCCAGTCGTCGTCCGGCGGCGTGAGCCAATCGCACGCGCCGCCGTCGGGGCCGCTCCGCGCGGCGAGCGCCTGCACCGCGGCCGAGGCGAACTCGCCCTCGCCCTCGGCGACCGCGCGCAGACGGTCCGCGACCTCCTCGCCGTCCGCGAGTCCGACGACCCACGCGTCGTCCCACGGCCTGCCGCGCGGCGCGCCGCGCCACAGCGCGAACAGCGTGCGCACGTCGGTCGCCAGGCCCGCGCGGAGCCGCGCCGACGCCGCCAGTGCGCCGACGTCGCCGCCCTGCTCGAGCCACGCGCGTGTGACGGCGTCGAGCGCGTCCGGCGCGCGCAGTTCCAGGAGCCCGAGCACGACGCGGACGTCGTCCTCCCGCAACGCGGCGCACGCCTCCGCGCCGTCGCGCGTCGCCAGGGCGCGCGCGAACTGCGCGAGCGTCTCGCCGCGGAGCCCTTCGCTCGCGCACGTCGCGTACGCGCGCAACGCGGCGGCCAGACCGTCCGGCGAGCGCGGGAGCTCGGCTGCGAGCCGCGCGACGTCCGCGTCGGTCACGTCGACGCCGTACTCGAAGCGCAGCTCGGCACGTCGCGAGCGTGTGAGGGCGGCGGGGTCGTCGGCCCACGCCGCGCGCGCGGACTCCGGGGCGAGCTCCCATGCGAGCGGCTCGTCGCGGGTCACCGGGCGCGCGGCGCGCAGCCGTTCCCACGCCGAGCGCTCGCCTGCGAGCGCGAGCACCGCGGCGACGTCCGGGTCCGGAAGCTCGTCGTCCGGAACGCGTGCGAGCAGCCACGCGACGCTGCCGCCTGCGCGCAGCCGTGCGAGGTGCCGCAGCGCCCACACGCGCGCGTCGCGATCGGGCGACGTGTCCGCGACGCGCTCGATGAACGCGACATCCGCGGCGGTCGGCGTCAGCTCGGCCCTCCAGCGCAGGAGCCACCACCCGGGCACGCTGCTGCGCGCCTCGCGCTGCAGCGTGTTCAGCCCCTCGAGGCCCCAGCGGGCGTGGGCGAGCGCGACGAAGTCGGCCGGCAGGCCGCTGCCCGCGGGCGGCGTGGGAGGTGGATCGGCGCCGTCGCGTGCGCTCAGGTCGTCGCGGAATGCCCGTGCGAGCGCCGCGCGGTGACGGTCCGTGCACTGCGCGACGATGCGCAGGTCGTCGTGGATCGCCGCACGCAGATCCGCGCGCTCTGAGGCGAGCGTCACGAGCGCGGGCACGTCTCCGACGCGCGTGACGCGATGCGCCTCGCCGCCGACGAGCACGTCGGGCGGGAGCGTGCGCCACGCAGGAACGACCTCCGCGCCGCCGATGCACGCCGCGTCGCCGTCCCACTCGGATTGCGCTGCGAGGATGCGGAACTGACGCGCCAGCTCGCCGAGGTCGAGATCCCACGGCGACGCCTCGCGGGCGGCGAACGCGGCGACCTCGCTCTCGCCCAGCAGCCCTGCACGGAGGATGCGCACGCGGTCGACGGCCGGGAGCGCGTCCCAGGCGGCGGTCGCGTCGGCCTCGGACGCGGCGACGCCCGCGAGCAGCGCGCGGTCCGCGGCGTCGTCCGCCCGGGCCGACGCGGCGAGGGCGGCGACGATGAACACGGCGACCGCGGCGCGGAGATGGCGCACGTGCCAAGGGTAGCGGTCCGCGGAAGACGGACGAGCCGCTACGAACGGTGCCCGACGAACGGCGTCCGACACCGTCTCGCGCGATCAGCGCTGGTCGCAGCCCTCGTCGCCCGCCGGGTACTGCTCGTAGTCGAAGATCGGATCGCCGTTCCCGTCGAGGAGCGGGTTGCCGTCGTCGTCCTCGACCGGCTGCCAGATGAAGCACGGGAACTTGCGGTTGTTGGACTCGTCGGACTCGCGCACCTCGCCCCAGCTCCCGGCCGGCGCAGGGTCCACGGTCACGTCGGCGAGGACGGTCGGGTGCTGTGCCGGGAAGGGGTTGTCGATGAGCTCGAAGGGCACGTTCTCGAGCACGCTGCCCACGGGGAGCGGATCGAGGGTGCGCAGCGTCGCGGTGCGCGTCAGGGAGTTGCCCGACCTCCTGAACTCGACGACGGCCACGGCGTTCACGGGGCCGCTGTCCGCAGCGCCGCGGTTCGCGAGGTTCACGCGCAGCGCGAACGCGTCGATCGGCGGCGGGATGTAGCGCAGCGAGACGCGCGGGATGCGCAGGTCGGGGAGCGGTCCCGCGGGGGTGGCCTGGATCGCCGTGCCCGCGTAGACGATGTCGTTCGCGTCGCGGACCTGGAGCACGCGGCGGACGAGCGTCGGCACGTCGATGCGCGGGAACGCCGACGCGACGGACTTCGGGTCGAGCCGCAGCGAGCCGCCCGGGAGGTCGCCGATCTTGGCGAAGTTCCCCGAGCCGGGCGAAGTCTCGCCCCAGAGCGACAGGGCGGCCCCCTTCGGGGCGCCCTTGACCGACAGCGTGTACGAGGACGTGCCGCGGTTCAGGTCGACCGAGAGCTTCGACGCCACGTTCAGGCCGGGTGCGGGGCCCGCGGGATCGGCCGCGAGCGCCAGCGGCTGCTTCGACGACTGGGGCTGCGACGGGTAGGGCAGCACGGTCGCGAGGACCGTCGCCCCGACGGCGTCGCGCAGCTCGACCGCGCGGCCGCCGAGCAGCGCGACGTCGCTCGCGCCGAGCTCCGGCGGGAGGACCCCGGCGGCCGCGAGGGAGATGCGTCCCGACGTGCCCGCGAACGAGCCGATCGCGCGGAAGGTGCCCGCGCCCGCGGCGTCCTCGACGTGCAGCGTGTGCGGTCCGGCCGAGGGCAGCCGCGAGAACGTGAAGTCGAACCCCGCCTGGCCGTTGCGGAGGACGGTCGCCAACTGGCCCGCGGCAGGGCGACCCGGCGCCGCCACCGCGGGCTGGAACGGCAGGCGCTGCTTCAGCTTCGCGGGGAGCTGGGGGACGCGCGGCGGCAGGGCGATCGCGCGCACGCGCCCACCCCCGAACGCGGCGCCGCCCGCGAGGACGAGGACGTCCGGGTTGCCGTCGGGCGTGAGGTCGGCGCCGGACGCCGAGTCGCGGCCGTAGTCGTAGGCGGGGAACGCGCCGTACGCGAGCGGCGCGTCGGCCGGCGCCGTGTACGTGGAGAAGACGGAGGGTCCGGACGTCCCCGCCGAGTAGACGGAGAAGCGGTTCTCGCTGACGACGAACAGCTCGCCCCCCGGGCGACCGTCGACGTCCGGCAGCACCGCGAGGCGCGCGCCGAAGAGCAGGGCACCGTCGAGGTTCGGCACGTCGAAGGCGCGCCGGGCGCGCACGCGGCCGCGGCTCACGCGGACCGAGAGGACGCGCAGGAACTCGTCGCCCGGCACGCCCTGCGCCCCGCCGCCGGCGGCCACGATCTCCGGCCGTCCGTCGCCGTCGAGGTCGCCGACCGCGACGGCCCGCCCAAGGAACTCCGGGACCTTCGCCGATCCCTTCACCTCGACCTGGAAGCCGCCCGGACGCCCCGAGCGGAGGACCACGCGCCCACGCCTGTCGCTCGTGAAGATGCTGCCCGGAGCGCCGGCCACGTAGTCGCGGACGCCGTCGCCGTCGAGGTCCCCGGCCGCGGCGACGGCGGTGCCGAGGTGCCCGTCCCCGGGAGTGTCGTGGAGCGAGCGGTCGTCGAGACGCGCCCCCGTCGCGCCGGAGAAGACCCACGCCGCGCCGCCCGGCTCCGGCTGCGAGCCCGGCTCCCCGACGACCAGGTCGGAGACGCCGTCGCCGTCCACGTCGCCGAGATCGGCGACGGCGATCCCGAAGCTCCCGCCCGAGACCACGCCCGAGAGGCGGCGGATGCGCGTCCGCGTCGGTAGCGAGATCAGGTCCACGTACCCGGGCGGGCGCCCGAGCTGCCCCGCGCCGACGTCGCTCACCGCGAGCTCGCGGACGTCGTCGCCGTCGAGGTCGCCGACGAGCGTGAGGAAGATCCCCCAGCCGTTGTTCACGGGGTCCCCGGGCTCCGGGAGCATGCGGAAGAGCTCGGCGCCGGTCACGCCGTCGCGGACGGACACGAGGCCGAGCGTCGTCGCGCCGTTGCCCTTCGCCGACGGGTGCCCGGTCGCGAACTCGGGGACGCCGTCGCCGGTGAGGTCGCCGACGGCCGCGGCGCCGCTCACGGGCCCGTCGGTGATGGGGACGTCGGCCGACTCCACGAGCGGGTCGCCCGCACGCGCGACCGCCACGGCGGCGCAGATCAGCGCCGCGCGCGCGGCGGTTCGGCGGAGCGTGGGGCGCGGAGGCGTCGGGCTGGGCGGCGTGCGCATCGGATCTCCCTCACGGCGAACGGTCCACCGGGTCGCGACGCCGGCGTGGCGGGGGACCGCGGCGGACGCGGGCGGTCCCGACGACGCAAACGCAGTACGGGCCCGCGCTCCCTCACCGATTCCGGCGCCCGCGTCGTCGCGCGCGCGCCTGTGCTACGCTCTCGCGCCATGACGCGGGCGGCGCGCGGATGAGCGGGGCGCACGGCGACGTCACGGCGCTGCTCCGCCGCGTCGAGCTCGGCTCCGAGGAGGCGCGCGCGGCGCTGGTCGCCGCGCTCCACGACGAGCTCGTGCGGCTGGCGGACCGCCAGATGCGGCGCCAGCGGCCCGGCCACACGCTGCAGCCGACGGCGCTCGTCCACGAGGCGTACCTGCGGCTCTTCCGCGACGCTGCGCCCGCGTTCGCCGACCGCACGCACTTCCTCGCCGCGGCGGCGCGCGCGATGCGCTGCGTGCTCGTGGACACGGCCCGGCGCCGCGCGGCCGCGCGACGGGGCGGCGGCGCGCTGCGCGTCACGCTCCACCCCGACACGCCCGCGGCCGACGACGCCGGCCACGAGGTGCTGGCCGTGCACGAGGCGCTCGAGCGTCTGCAGGCGGTGGACGAGCGCTGGGCGCGCGTCGTCGAGCTGCGCTTCTTCGGCGGGCTCTCGATCACGGAGACGGCGGCGCAGCTCGGGGTGTCCGACGCGACCGTCGAGCGCGACTGGAACCGCGCGCGCGCGTGGCTCTTCCGCGAGCTCGCTCCGTGACCCCGGAGTGGGTGACGCCGCAGCCGGTGACGCCGGAACGGCGGCGCCGCGCGAAGGAGCTGTTCGAGACGGCCCTCGACGCGCCCGCCGCGGAGCGTGACGCGCTGCTCGACGCGGCGTGCGCCGGCGACGCCGCGCTGCGCGACGAGGTGCTGGCCCTGCTCGCCGCGGAGGCGGCGATGGGGAGCTTCCTCGAACGGCCGGCGGCGGCGCTGCTCGAGGGCGGCGCGGCGGTGCCCGCGTTCGCGCCCGGGGACGTCGTCGCCGGGTACACCGTGACGGGCGTGCTCGGGGAGGGCGGCGGCGGCGTGGTGCTCGACGCGCTCCAGGAGCAGCCGCGGCGCGCCGTCGCGCTCAAGCTCGTGCGCTCGGCGGGCGTCCCCGGGTCGGCGCTGCGCGCATTCCGCGACGAGACCGAGAGCCTCGCCCGTCTGCGCCACCCCGCGATCGCCCACGTGTACGCGGCCGGCGTGCACGATGCGGACGGCGTCGGCGTGCCGTGGATCGCCATGGAGCGCGTCGAGGGCGCGCGCAGCATCACGCGCTACGCGGACGAGGAGCGCCTCGGTCGGGACGCGCGGCTCGCGCTGTTCCGCGAGGTCTGCCTCGCCGTGCACCACGCCCACCTGCAGGGCGTGATCCACCGCGACGTGAAGCCCGGCAACGTGCTCGTCGATTCCGCAGGGCGCCCGAAGGTGGTGGACTTCGGCATCGCGTGCCGCGACGTAGCCGGCACCGCCCCGCTGCTGCCGGCGGGGACGCGCGGGTACGCGAGCCCCGAGCAGATCCGCGGGGACCCCGGCGGCGTCGACGCCCGCGCAGACGTCCACGGACTGGGCGCGCTCCTGCACGAGCTGCTCACGGGAGCGGCGCCCGGCGCCGACGCGCGACCGGCTGCCCGCGCGCGGCTCCCGGCCGACCTGCGCTCGATCCTGCGCCGCGCGCTCGAGCCGGACCGCGACCGGCGGTACGCGTCGGCGGACGCGCTCGCGGCGGACGTCGCGCGCTTCCTGCACGGCGAGCCGGTGGCGGCGCACGCGGGCGGGCCCGTCTACGCCGCGCTGAAGTTCGCGCGACGGCGGCGCGCGACCGCCGCCGCGCTCGCGGCCGTCGCGGCGGCGCTCGTCGTCGTCACGCTCGTGAGCGTCGCGTCGGCGCGCGCCACGTCGCGGGCGCTCGCGGAGGCGGAGCGCTCCGAGTACGCGGCGTGTGTCGCCGCCGCCGCCGCCGCGCTGCGCGCCGACGACTCCGCCGAGGCGCTGCGGCGCCTCGACGCGGCGCCCGCCGCGCACCGCGACTGGGAGTGGCGCCACCTGCGCGCGCGCGCGGACGTGTCCGTCGCGTCCCTCACGGTCGCCGCGGATCCCGTGTGGAGCGGCGCCGCGTCCCGCGCCGGGAGCGTGCTCGCCGCCGCCCACGGCGACGGCCGCAGCGTGCGCGTCAGCGTGCTCGACGGCGCGGGCCGCGTGCTGCACGTCTGGGAGGCTGCGGGCGCGCGGGCCGCCGTGGCGGTCGCCCCCGACGGGAGCCGCGTGGCCGCGGGTCTGCGCGACGGCTCCGTCCACCTCCGCGAGCTGGCGACGGGCGTCGAGCGCGAGGTGCCGGGTCTGCACGACGGCCAGGTCGTTCGGCTGCTCTTCTCACCCGACGGCAGTCTGCTCGCGAGTGCCGGTGCCGACGGCCGGACGCAGCTCCTGGACGCCGCGACGGGCGCGCTCCGCCGCGAGCTCGCGCGCCACGGCGACCGCGTGATCGCGCTGGCGTTCTCGACGGATGGGAAGCGGCTCGTCACCGGCTGCCGCGACGGTTTCGTCCGGGTGTTCGCGGGCGACGGGCCCGACCCGGTGCTCGCGTTCCGCGCCCACGGCGCGAGCGTCGAGGCGGTGGCGCTGAGCCCCGACGGCGCGACGCTCGCGTCGGTCTCGCGCGACCGCACCCTGCGCCTGTCCGCGGCGTCCGACGGGCGCTCGCTGGCGGTCGTCGCCGCCCACCGGGCCGTCGTGGCGGACGTCGCGTTCGCCCCGTCCGGCGACCTGCTCGCGACGGCGTCCTGGGACGGCACCGTGCGCCTCTGGGATCCGCGGACTGCCGCGGACCTCGGCGTCCTGCGCGGGCACGGAGGCGCCGTCGCGGCGGTCGCGTTCACCGCGGAGCGCGGGCGGCTCGTGTCGTTCGGCTGGGACGGCCGCGTGCGCACCTGGCGGAGCGACATCGTCGACGCGCCGACGCTCCGCGGGCTGCCCGACCGCGCGGTCGCGCTCGCGTTCGACGCGGCGGGCGGACACCTCGCGGCGTGCTGCGCCGACGGCACGCTGCTCGTCGCCGAGCTGCCCGCGTGCCGCGAGGTGTTCCGGGGCCGCGCGCCGAGCGCCGGGTCCCTGGAGTTCGTGGACGCCCCGTCGGCGGCCGACGACCCGAGGGACGTCGTCCGAGTGGCGTGGGCCGACCCCGGGGCGGAGGCGTCGGCGCGGATGCAGGCCTGGCTCCGCGTCCAGGGCGGGCCGTCCTTGCCCGCGGCGCTCGGCGGACCGCGCTACGGCTTCCGGCAGGGCGTGGCCGACGGGCGCCGCTCGGAGGCGTTCCGTCGCGACGGGGCGCACGGCGGCGACCCCGCGGTCCTCGCCGCGGAGGGCCTCGCGCGCTGTGTCGCCGAGGACCCCGCGTCGGGTCTCGTGGCTCTCGGGATGGACGACGGCCGGGTCGTTCTGTGGTCGGCCGACGCGCGCGCTGCGCCGCGTGAGGTGCGGGTCGCGGCTGCGCAGGTCGAGCGGCTGCGTTTCGAGCCGGGCGGCCGGCGCCTCGCCGCCGCGTGCGCCGACGGCACGGCGCGCATCCTCGCGTGCCCGGAACTCGCCGAGACGCTGGTGCTATCCGGCCACGCGGGGCCGGTGCTCGACTGCGTGTTCGTCCCGGGTGCGGCGCGCATCGTGACGGCGTCGCGCGACGGCACCGCGCGCGTCTGGGACGCACGCGACGGCCACCACCTGCTGACGATGCAGAGCGACGGCTATCCGGTCGAGTGCCTGGCCGTCAGCGCGGACGGGCGCCACGTGGCAGCGGGCGCGGGAGCCGTCGAGGACCCGCGCAGCCACGTGCTCGTCTGGTCGGCACCAGCGCGCTGAGCGGACGGACGCCGAATCGCTACGAACGGTGTCCGGCACCGTATGGAGCGGCTACGCGGCCGAGACTGCGGCTTGGGGCGCGCCGAGAGCGCTCACGAGGTCGGCGACGACGGGGCAGTCGTCCACGACGTCCGCGAAGACGGACGCGTCGTGCGAGATGCGCACGGCGCCGCGGCTGCCGCGGCTGCCGACGGCGCGCACGGCGACGCGGCTCTCGACGACGACGACCGTCAGCGGCGCGTCCGGGTGCGAGAACGCGCGGCAGGGACCGAGCGCGCCGAGGGCGGCGCGCACCGGCTCGGGTGCGGGCGAGGAGCCCCAGCCTCGGCGTCCGGCCTCGCCGAACGCGTCCTCCGCCTGGGTGGTGCCGAACACCACGAAGCCGTCTGCCGCCATGCCGCTCCTCCCGCGCCGTGGGGCGCCCGCCGATCAGGAGCGGGGGCCGCCCGGGCTCACGGGCCTCCTCCGCACCCTCCGTATCGCCCCCGGGCCGCAGAACTTTTCGGATGGCCTCGATCCGCACCGGGGCGCGGGCGGCGCGGCGGCGGACGCGCGCCCTCGGCGAGGGGCGCTCGGGTGTGTCCTCCCGCCCGCCGAGAATGGGAGGGTGGGACGCAACGGCCGCGCCGGGGACGAGCGCACCGTCGCGGCGCTCGACCTCGGCTCGAACAGCTTCCACATGGTCGTCGCCCGCCGTGACGGCGGACGGCTCCATGTCGTGGACAAGCTGCGCGAGCGGGTGGCGCTCGCGGCGGGGCTCGACGCGTCGGGACGGCTGACCGACGCCGCCGCCGAGCGCGCGCTCGCGTGCCTCGAGCGCTTCGGCCAGCGCCTCCACGACATGCCGTCGCAGGCGGTCCGCGCCGTCGGCACGAACACGCTGCGGCAGATCCGCGGCGAGTCGTCGTTCCTCGCGCGCGCCGAGAAGGCGCTCGGCCACCCGATCGAGGTCATCGGCGGCAAGGAGGAGGCGCGCCTCATCTACCTCGGCGTGGCGCACGACGTGGCCCACGACGCGGAGCGCGGGCGGCGCCTCGTCGTGGACATCGGCGGCGGCAGCACCGAGCTCGTGGTGGGGGACCGGCTGCTCGTCCGCACCTGCGACAGCCTCTACATGGGGTGCGTCTCGTACGGGCAGCGCTTCTTCGGCGACGGGCGCATCTCCCGCAACCGCATGGCGCGTGCGCGCATCGCCGCGCGCCGCGAGATCGAGCCGATCCGCCGGCGGTACGCGTCGCTCGGGTGGGAGCACGCGATCGGCGCGTCGGGGACGATCCTCGCCGTCGAGAAGGTGGTCGTCGCCGCCGGCTGGTGTCCGTCCGGGGTCTCCGCGAAGGCGCTGCGCAAGCTGCGCAAGACGATCCAGGCGACGCCGTCGGCGTCGGCGCTCGAGCTGCCGGGGCTGACCGAGGACCGCCGCGACGTCATCGCGCCCGGCGTCGCGATCCTGTGCGCGATCTTCGACAGCCTCGGCATCGACGCGCTCGACACGTCGCAGCACGCGCTCCGCGAGGGGCTGCTCTACGACCTGTTCGGCCGCGAGGACGACGCCGACCTGCGCGACGAGACCGTGCGCGCGTTCCAGCGCCGCTACCACGTGGACCGCCGCCAGGCGGCGCGCGTCGAGAGCGTGGCGCTGCGGCTGCTCGCCCGCGCTGCGCCGGCGTGGCGGCTCGACGCTCCCGCGCACGCGCAGCTCCTCGCGTGGGCCGCGCGCCTGCACGAGATCGGGCTCTCGGTCGCGCGCTCGGGCTACCACAAGCACGGCGCCTACCTGGTCGCGAACAGCGACATGCCCGGCTTCTCGCAGGAGGAGCAGCGCGCGCTGGCGGCGCTCGTGCGCACGCACCGCCGGCGCTTCGAGCCGGGGCTCTTCGCGGAGGTCCCGGAGGCGACGCAGCACGACGTGCGCCGCCTCGCCGTGCTCCTGCGCATCGCGCGCCGCCTGTGCCGCAGCCGCTCGCCGCGGCCGACGGAGCCCACGCGCATCGTGGTCGAGGGCGACTCCGTGGACCTCGCGTTCCCGGACGGCTGGCTCGACGCGCACCCGCTCTCGCGCGCCGACCTCGACGAGGAGGCGGAACTGCTGCGCGGGGCCGGGTTCACGCTGCGTTTCGCGTAGCGCGCGCCCGCCCGCGTCGCGCGCGGCGCGTTCAGTCGGCGAGGCGCTCGAGCAGTTGCTCCTGCGCCGAGACGGCGTGCTTCCCGCGCGCGACGCGCGTGTAGGCGCCGTCCGCGTCGAGACGCCACGCCTGCAGGTCGTCCTCGAGATACGGCTGCAGGCCCTCGTCGATGACGCGCTGCCGCAGGCGCGGGTCCTCGATCGGGAAGCAGGTCTCGACGCGCCGCAGCAGGTTGCGCGACATCCAGTCGGCGCTCGCGCAGAAGACGCGCTCCTCGCCGCCCGCGTGGAACCAGTACGCCCGCGAGTGTTCGAGGAAGCGCCCGACGATCGAGCGCACGGTGATCGTCTCGGAGAGGCCCTTCACGCCGGGCCGCAGGCAGCAGATGCCGCGCACGACGAGGTCGATGCGCACGCCCGCCTGCGACGCGGCGTAGAGCTCGTCGATGATCCCGCGCTCGCTGAGCGAGTTCATGCGCGCCACGATCCGCGCGGGACGCCCCGCGCGCGCCTCGGCGGCCTCGAAGCGGATCATCTCGAAGAGCGTCTTGCGCAGCGTGAAGGGCGACTCGAGCAGCTTCTGCAGACGCGACGGGCGGCCGAGACCCGTGAGTTGCAGGAAGATGCGGTGCACGTCCTCGCCGAACTCGCGGTTCGCGGTCAGCAGGCTGAAGTCCGTGTACGCGCGCACCGTGCCCGTGTGGTAGTTGCCGGTGCCGAGGTGCACGTAGCGCCGCAGGCGGCGGCCCTCGCGGCGCACGATCATCAGCATCTTCGCGTGGGTCTTGTAGCCCACGATGCCGTAGACGACGTTCGCGCCGACCTCCTCGAGGCGCGTCGCGAGGTCGATGTTGGCGGCCTCGTCGAAGCGCGCGCGCAGCTCGACGAGCGCCGTCACCTGCTTGCCCGCGCGCGCCGCGTCCACGAGCGCCTCGACGAGCGGCGAGCCGGCCTCGGTGCGGTAGAGCGTCTGCTTGATCGCGAGCACCGCGGGGTCGGACGCCGCGCGCCGCAGCATCTCGACGACCGGCGCGAACGACTCGTACGGGTGGTGCAGCAGGAGGTCGCCGCGGCGCAGCGTGTCGAAGACGTCGCGCTCCGCCTTCATACGGCGCGGCAGACCCGGGACGAACGGCCGGTACTTGAGGTCCTGGCGATCGACCATCGCGTAGAGCGCGGAGAGCCGGACCAGGTTGACGGGGCCGTCGGTGCGGTAGAGGTCGGTCGGCTCGAGCTCCGTCTGCTCGAGCAGGAACTCGGTCGCGTCCTCGGGGCAGTTGTCCGCCACCTCGAGCCGCACCGCCGCGCCGAAGCGGCGGCTCGGCAGCTCGCCCTTGAGGGCGTGGAGCAGGTTCTCGACCTCCTCCTCGTCCACCCACAGGTTGCTGTTGCGCGTGACGCGGAACTGGTAGCAGCCCGTCACGTGCATGCCGGGGAACAGCTCCGCGACGTGCTCGTGGATGACGGACGAGAGCAGCGCGAAGTCGTGCGTGCGGCCGGCGACGCTCGGCGGGATCGCGATCAGGCGCGGCAGCGCACGCGGCACCTGCACGACCGCCATGCCGATCTCGCGTCCGAACGCGTCCGTGCCCTCCACGCGCACGATGAAGTTGAGGCTCTTGTTGAGCACCTTCGGGAACGGGTGCGCGGGGTCGAGGCCGATCGGCGTCAGCACGGGCATGACGTCGTCGCGGAAGTAGCGCCGGAGCCACGCCTGCGTGCGCTTGCCCCACGCCGCGCGGCGCACGATGCGGATGCCCTCTTCCTCGAGTGCGGGCAGCAGCGTCTCGTTGAGGACGCGGTACTGCTCCTTCACGAGCGCGTGCGCCGTCTCGCCGACCAGCTCGAGCGTCTCGCGCGGCGTGCGACCGTCGAACGTCGGCGAGTTCAGCTCGTACGCGATCTGCTGCTTGAGACCGGCGACGCGCACCTCGAAGAACTCGTCGAGGTTCGAGCTGCAGATCGTGAGGAAGCGCAGCCGCTCGAGCAGCGGCAGCGACGCGTCCTTCGCCTGCTCGAGCACACGCCGGTCGAACGCGAGCACGCTCTGTTCGCGGTTGATGTACGCGGACGGCGCGTTGCGCGGCGCAACGAACGCGGGCGCAGACGGGTCGAGCGCCTCCGGCTCCGGAGGACGCGGCGCGTCGAGCGCGCGGCGCTCGGCCGCGCGCTTCGACGCCTTGTCCTTCCCGCGGGTGCCGCGTTCACGCTTCACCCGCGGGATTGTCGGCCGGGCGGAGCGCCGCGCGCGAACGGATCCGAGGCGCACACGCGGCCTTGGCTCCGTCTTCACGCGGGCTTCGGAATGCGCGGGAGCCTGCGCCCCGGCCTGCGCGGCTCCCGCGACAGCCGTCACACGAACGCGGCCGCGGCGGCGTCCACGCGCTCGAGCGCCGTGGGGCCGAGGCGCCGCAGCGTCTCCCGGAACTCCGGGTGCGTCATGCCGGAGCCGAGGAAGGTCCAGCGCAGGGCCTGGTGCTGCTGCGCGACCACGGCTTCGCGCTCGGGCGCCGCCAGGCGCCGCCCGGACGCCGCCTCGAGCGCGTCCACGTCGAGGCCCGCCTGCGCGTGCAGGCCGGCGTCGAGGAACCCACCGATCGCCAGGTACTCGTCGACGGCGCGCTCGAGGGCGGCCTCGTCGCGGCCCTCGGCGAGCGCGGCGACCATCAGCGTGTCGAGCTTCGCGTGCTGCGCCTCCTCCATCCAGTGGTGGCGCAGGAGCCGCACGAACAGCGGGTCGAGCCCCAACGTGTCGCGCACGCTCTCGACGAAGTGCCGCTGCGTCATCCACTCGATGTGCAGGATCGCGAGCGCCACGGCGAGCGGGTCGTGCGCGAGCACCGCGCGCCCGATCTCGTCGGCCGGGCCGATGACGCCGCAGGCGACGGGGAAGCCGGCGCGGAATGCGCTGCGGAAGCGCTTGAACAGCTCGATGTGCTTCGCCTCCTCCGAGGCGAACGTCAGGAACGCGCGCACGCGCTGGTCGTCGCCCTCGAGGTGCGGCCGCACGTGGTCGAGCACGAACGGCAGGATGAACTCCTCGACGATCCCGAACATGCACAGGTAGTCGTGGCCGCGGATCTGGTTGAGCAGCAGCCGCTCGCGGGCGAACAGCGTCGTCAGGTCCGCCGTCCGCGCCAGCGACTCGGGCAGGAACGGCAGCGCGAAGTCGAGCTGCCGCCCGCCGATCACGTCGTCCACGGTCCACGCGACCTGTTCCGACGCGGCGAGCGCGCTCTCGTACGTGTACGTCGTCTGCATCGTGGGCATCTCGATCTCCTCTCGGCCCGCCGGAACTGCCGCCGATGTGCGGTGTGCGGGCTCGGAAGCGGGAACACGGCCCGGGCCGCGGAGCCGCAGCGGTTCTCGCGATCGCGGGACGATTGCGGTCTCCGGCTGCGGGCCGTGTTCCTCCCGGTGAACGCGGGCACGAACCCCCCCCGCACCAGGAGATGCGATGCAGACCACAGCGAACGAGACGACCGTCAACGGAATCGATGTCGAGGGCCTGCGCGGCGCCGCCGCGGCGATCGCCGCGGACCCGCGCGAGGGCGCCGTGAGCTTCGACGTGGCAACGACGTGGAAGGGCGGCACGCGCAGCGAGACGCACGTGCGCGGCTACGGGATCGGGGGGCGCGCGGTGGCGCGCGAGTTCCGCTTCGCGAGCGACGAGCCGCACGAGCTGTTCGGCGGCAACACCGCGCCGAACCCGCAGGAGTACCTCATGGGTGCGCTGTGCGCGTGCATGACGGTCGGCTACGTCGCGGGCGCCGCGCTGCGCGGCATCCGCCTCGACGGCCTCGAGATCCGCTGCAGCGGAGCGCTCGACCTGCGCGGCTTCCTCGGCATCGACCCCGAGGTCGCGCCGGGGTACGAGACGCTGCGCGTGAGCGTCCGCATCCGGGGCGACGCCACCCCCGAGCAGTTCGAGGAGATCCACGCGGCCGTGCGCGCCACGTCGCCGAACTTCTTCAACCTGTCGCGGCCGATCGCGATCGAGGACGAGCTGATCGTCGGCTGAGCGCGAGGGGCCGGGTGCACCGGCCCGGGCGCGCCGGACCTCGTCCGGCGCGCCCACGCACCCTCCGGATCTCGTTGGACGACGACCTGCGGGGCGCTCATGATCGGCGCCCCTTTCCGCCGACACGGGGGGGTCCGGGCGAGCCGTCCGGACGTCATGTGCGCCGGCCCGGCAGCCGGCCGGGAGCCGTCCATGTCGATCCACGACCGTCGTTCCGAGCTGCGCCCGATCGGCCGCGGCACGCTGCACACCTCGCCGTTCGCGCCGCACGCGCGCCACGACTCCGTCCGCGCCTGGGCGCGCGGCACGCGGGTCGACGCGCCGCGTCCGGCGGCGGTGGACGCGTCGCGGCGCCTCGCCCGCGGTGCGAACGCGCCGCAGCGCTGAAACTCACGCGTCAGACCGTCCGTCGCGGGAATGTCGCGGCGGCCCCGCGCTGTTCTCGCGTCCGGAGGTTCCGGATGCGCGCGCCGTTCCCGTCACTCGCCCTGCTGGTCGTCGTCGCAGCCACCGCCGCGTGCGGAGCGGCGGTCTCGTCCGGAAGGGCTCCGCTTCCCGCTCCCGAGGCGGATGCCGGCACGCCGGCGCCCGCCGCCACGCCCGAGAACGCTCTTGCCTCCGCGCCGGCCCAGGCCGGGACTCCGATCGGTTCCGATCGCGCGGAAGGCAAGGTCGTCCTCAGCGACGGCGAGTGGCGCGCGCGGCTGACGCCCGAGCAGTACCACGTGCTGCGCGAGAAGGGCACCGAGCGCGCGGGCACCGGCAAGTACTGGATGACGACCACCCTCGGCACCTACGTGTGCGCCGGGTGCGGTGCGCCGCTCTTCGTCTCCGACGCGAAGTTCCCGTCGGAGTGCGGCTGGCCCGCGTTCTTCGAGCCGGTCACGAAGGACGCGCTCGCCGAGCACCGCGACCTCAGTCACGGCATGATCCGCACCGAGGTCACCTGCGCGCGCTGCGGCGGGCACCTGGGTCACGTCTTCGACGACGGGCCGCCGCCGACGGGCCTGCGCTACTGCATCAACTCCGCGGCGGTCGAGCTGCGCGCCAAGGAGTGAGCGCGCAGGACTGAGCGCAGAGCTGCGGGCGACCCGCGCGGGATCCGCCGTCCGTCGCCGCGTCGCCGCGCGTAGATTCGGACGTCACGGAGGACGTCCATGAGCGGGAGAGAGCGCGGCGAGCGGCGCGGTGTCACACGGCGCGGGCTCCTGAAGGGCGCCGGCGCGGCGGCCGCGGCGGGCGTGATCGCGCGGCCGGCCGCCGCGCTCGCGCAGCACGCCGACGACGGCGTCGAGATCGCGGGTCCCGGACCCGTGCACCTGGTGCTGCGCGTCAACGGCGCCGCGCGCGAGGTCGAGGTCGAGCCGCGGCGCACGCTGCTCGACGCGCTGCGCGGCGACCTCGACCTGACCGGCGCGAAGCGCGTCTGCGACCGCGGCACCTGCGGCGCGTGCACGATCTGGCTCGACGGCGCACCCGCCTACGCGTGCAGCGTGCTCGCGATCGAGGCGGTCGGGAGCGAGATCACCACGATCGAAGGACTCGGCACACCGGCTGCGCCGCACCCGATGCAGGCCGCGTTCGCGCGCCGCGACGCGCTGCAGTGCGGCTTCTGCACGCCGGGCTTCGTGATGGCGTGCGCGTGGGCCGCCGAGACGCACGGCGCCGCGCTCGACGACGCCACGCTGCGCCGCTCCGTCTGCGGCAACCTGTGCCGCTGCGGCACGTACCCGCACGTCGTGCAGGCGGCGCTCGAGGGCGCGCGCGAGATGACGGCGGCGCGCGACTCCGGCGCCGGCGACGGCGCGAAGGGCGGACGCTGAGATGCCGCGCAACGTGAAGACCACCGTCGGCCTGCCGGGCGGCCCGACGCGCGAGCTCACGGTGACCGTGCACGAGCTCGACGCGCCACGCTGGGACGCCGCCGCGCGGCTGCGCGTCGTCGGCACCGACGTGCCGCGCGTCGACGGCCCCGCGAAGGCGGCGGGCGCCGCGCGCTACACGTACGACGTCGCCCGCCCGCGCCTCGCGTACTGCCGCCTCGTGCGCTGCTTCCGCGCGCACGCGGTGGTCCGCGAGGTGGAGACGGCCGCGGCGTCGAAGCTGCGCGGCGTGCTCGGCGTGCGCACGCTGGTCGGTCCGGGCGGGCGCGTCACCTTCTCCGGCAAGGGCGTGGTCGCCGTCTGCGCCGAGAGCGAGGAGGCGCTCGACGACGCCGTGCACGCGGTGCGCGTCACGTACGACGTGCGGCCCGGACCCGCCACCACCGACGACGCCCGCGACGACGCGGCCGCGCGCGTGGACCCGCGCCGCGGCAACGCGGTCCCCGACGCGCGCGGGCCGGAGCGTCGCGGCGACCCCGACGCCGCCCTCGCGCGCTCGCACGCGCAGATCGCGCTGACCTTCCGCACGCAGGTGCAGACGCACTCCGCGCTCGAGACGCACGGCTGCATCGTCGAGCCGGGCGCCGACGACACCTACACGGTGTGGGCCTCGACGCAGGGCACGGGCGCGTTCCAGGCGTCGATGGCGCAGGCGCTCGGAGTGCCCGTCGAGAGCGTGCGCGTGATCACCGAGCACATGGGCGGGGGCTTCGGCGCGAAGCTCGGCGGCATCGACGAGTGGGACCGCGAGGCGGCGCTCTTCGCGCGCGAGCTCGGACGGCCCGTGAAGGCGATGCTCGACCGCCGCGAGGAGCACCTCGTCGCGGGGTGCCGCCCGGACTCCGTGCAGGCGCTGACGCTCGGCGCCGACGCGGACGGCTCGCTGACGGCGCTCGTCGCGCGCACCCTCGGCACGGCCGGCAACGGCGCGAACGGCGCCGACGCCGCGAACACGCGCGTCTACGCCGTGCCGAACCTGCTGCGCGAGCAGACGAACGTCGCGACCTTCACCGGCCGCGCGCGCGCGTTCCGCGCGCCCGGCCACCCGCAGGGCATGTTCGCGCTCGAGGGCGCGATGGACGCGCTCGCCGAGGCGCTGCGCATCGACCCGCTCGCGCTGCGCCTGCGCAACGACCCGCACCCGCTGCGCCAGGTGCAGTGGCGCCTCGGAGCGGAGCGCATCGGGTGGGAGCGGCTGCGTAGCGCCGGGCCGGGCACGGGCAGCGTGCGGCGCGGCGTCGGGTGCGCGGCGGCGATCTGGTACCAGAAGGGCGGCGGCAACTGGGTCGTGCGCGTGGACGTGCGCCGCGACGGCTCGGTGACGGCCGCGTCGGCCGTGCAGGACATCGGCACGGGCACGCGCACGGTGCTCGCGGTGCTCGTCGCCGAGGAGCTCGGCATCGCGCCCGCGCGCGTCACGGTGCGCTGCGGCGACACGCGCGACCCGGCGGGCCCGCCGAGCGGCGGCAGCCAGACGGCGCCTTCGATCGGTCCGCCCGCGCGCGAGGCGGCGGTGCGCGCGCGCGAAGGACTCGCCGAGGTGCTCGCGCGCGAGTGGGGCGTCGAGGCCTCGGACGTCGCGTTCGAGGGCGGCGCGTTCACGGCGGGCGCGCGCACCGCGACGTTCGACGAGGCCTGCGCGCTGCTCGGTCCCGAGGGCCTCTCGGTCAGCGGCACGCGGCGCGCGAACTACGACGGCTTCCACGGCGAGACCGCGGGCTGTCAGTTCGCGGAGGTCGAGGTGGACACCGAGACGGGCGTCGTGCGCGTCGTCCGCGTCGTCGCCGTCCACGACGCGGGGCGGATCGTCGACACGCTGACGGCGCGCAGCCAGGTCGTCGGCGGCGTCATCCAGGGCATCTCGTACGCGCTGCACGAGGAGCGGCAGCTCGACCGCAACCTCGGCGACATGGTCAACCCCACGCTCGACACGTACCGCATCCTCGGCATCGCCGACTGTCCGGAGATCGACTGCGTGCTCACCTCGCTCGACAGCGGCTTCAACAACGCGGGCATGATGGGGCTCGGCGAGCCCGTCACCGTGCCGACCGCGGGCGCGGTCGCGAACGCCGTCTCGCACGCGCTCGGCGTGCGCATCACCGAGCTGCCGATCACGCCGGCGCGCGTGCTCGCCGCGCTGCGGAGGCCGCGATGAAGGCGTTCCGCTACGTACGGCCCGCGTCGCTGGCCGCCGCCGCGCGCGCCGCCGCGCACGAGGGCGCGGTGCTGAAGGCGGGCGGCACCGACCTGCTCGACCGCATGAAGGAGCGCGTCACCGCACCCGACGACGTCGTCGCCGTCGGCGAGGCGGGCGACGCGTCGCGCGCGATCGTGGTGGACGCGGACGGCACGCTCGCGATCGGCGCGTTCGCGACGCTCGCGGACGTCGCCGCGTCGCCCCACGTGCGGAGCCGCCTCGCGGCGCTCGCGGCGGCGGCCGAGCTGGCTGCGAGCCCGCAGATCCGGCACCGTGCGACCGTCGGCGGGAACCTCTGCCAGCGCTCGCGCTGCGGCTACTACCGGCTGCTCTCGTTCCCGTGCCTGCGGCGCGGCGACGCGACGTGCCCGGTGCTCGAGGAGGGCGCTGTGCAGGAGCACGCGGCGCTGTTCGGGAACGACGCGTGCGCGTCGTCGCACCCCTCGAGTCTCGCGCCGGTGCTGTGCGCCGCCGGCGCGCGCGTCGTCGTGCACGGCGGCGACGCGCCGGTCACGCGCGAGCTCGCGACGTTCTGGCGCGCGCCCGCCCGCGGCGACGACTCCGACGTGGACCTCGCACCGGGCGCGGTCGTCGCCGAGCTGCGCGTGCCGCCGCTCGCGGCGCGGAGCGGCGTCGCGTACGAGGAGGTGCGGCAGCGGGCGGCCTTCGACTGGGCGCTCGCGTCGTGCGCGGCGCGCATCGCGCTCGACGGCGAGGGACGCATCGCCGACGCCGCGGTGTGGCTCGGCTCCGTCGCGCCCGCACCGTTCCGCGCCGCGGGCGCGGAAGCGGCGCTGCGTGGGAAGAGTCCCGTCGCCGGGGCGTTCGACGCCGCGGCCGCCGCGGCCCTCGCGGGCGCGCGGCCGCTCCCCGGCAACGCGTACAAGGCGGACCTCGTGCGCGTGGTGGTGCGCCGCGCGCTCGTGCGCGCCGCGGAGGGTGTGCGATGAGCGCGCGCGACGAACTCCGGGCGACGCTGCGCGTGCGCTGCCGTCAGCTCTGCACGAAGGCCGCCGCGTATCCGTTCCCGGACGCGTACGCGACGCCGAACCCCTACGACACCGCGGTCTGGTGGTGCGCGCGCACGACCGAGGCGCTCGGACCCGACGGCTCCGCCGCCGGCCCGGGCGCGTGCGACGCGCCGGGCCGCCCCTGCTACGAGCCGCCCGCGCGGCCGGGGAGTGCGTGATGCGTGCGCTCGTCGCCACGGGCCACGGCGGACCCGAGGTGCTCGCGCTGCGCGACGACCATCCCGAGCCGGTCCCCGGCCCTCACGACCTGCTCGTCGCGGTGCGCGCCTGCGGCCTGAACCCCGTGGACGTGAAGGTGCGCGAGGGACGCTACGGCGCGCGCGAGCAGCCCTACGTGCTCGGCTACGACGTCTGCGGCGTCGTGCGCGCGGTCGGCTCGGCCGTCGGCGACTTCGCGCCGGGCGACAGCGTGTACGTCTCGCCCGGGCGGCTGCGCGACGGCGGCTACGCGGAGCTCGTCTGCGTCGATGCGCGACTCGCCGCGCACAAGCCGGCGCGTCTCGACCACGTCGCCGCCGCCGCGCTGCCGCTCGTCGTCCTGACCGCATGGGAGGCGCTGCTCGACCGTGCGCGCATCCACGCGGGCGAGACGGTGCTCGTGCACGCGGGCGCGGGCGGCGTCGGACACGTCGCGCTGCAGCTCGCGCGGCACCGGCGCGCGCGGGTGCTCACGACGGCGAGCCGCCCCGAGACGCAGGCGCTCTGCCGCGAGCTCGGCGCGCACGTCGTCATCGACCACCGCAGCGAAGACTTCGTCGCGCGCGTGCTCGAGGAGACCGGCGGCCGCGGCGCCGAGGTCGTGTTCGACACGGTCGGCGGCGAGACGTTCGACCGCTCGCTCGAGTGCGTGGCGCTGAACGGCCGCATGGTGACGATCGTCGCGAACGAGAGCCGCGTCATCTCGCAGCGCCTGTTCCAGCGCAACGCGACGCTGATCTACGAGTACATGGGAGTGCCGGGCATCCACGGCGTCGGCTTCGAGCGGCAGGCGGAGATCCTGCGGCTCGCGGCCGGACTCGCCGATGCCGGCGCGCTGCGTCCGCACGTCTCGCGCGTCGTCGCGCTCGAGGAGGTGCCGTCGGCGCTCGCCGAGATCGCCGCGGGGCGCGCGATCGGGAAGTTCGTCGCGCGGATCGCCGAGGCGGACTGACGCGGTGCCGCTCCTGCGCGTCCGCGACCTGCGGAAGTCGTTCCGCCGGCCCGAGGGCGACGAGCAGCTCGTGCTCGACGTGCCCGCGTTCGACGTGGAGGAGCACGAGCACGTCGCGCTGCGCGGCGCGAGCGGCTCCGGGAAGACGACGCTCCTGCACGTGATCGCGGGGCTGCTGCGTCCCGACGCGGGGTCGGTCGTGGTCGCCGACACGGACCTGACGCGGCTCGGCGAGGCGCAGCGCGACGCCTTCCGCGCGCGGCACATCGGGTACGTGTTCCAGTCGTTCCACCTGCTGCCCGGCCACGGCGCGCTCGAGAACGTGCTGCTCGGCATGCTGTTCGGTCCGGGCCCGGACCCCGCGTTCGCGCGCGAGCTGCTCGTGGAACTCGGACTCGGCGACCGCCTGGGACACCGCCCCGCGCAGCTCTCGGTCGGGCAGCAGCAGCGCGTCGCGCTGGCGCGCGCCCTCGCGAACCGTCCGCGGCTGGTGCTCGCGGACGAGCCGACGGGGAGTCTCGACGCGCGCAGCGCGGGCGTGGCGCTGCGGCTCCTGCGCGAGTCGTGCACGCGCCACGGCGCCGCGCTGCTCGTCGTCTCGCACGACGCGAACGTGCTCGGCGCGTTCCCGCGCGTGCTCGACCTCGCGGACGTCAACCGCGCCGCGGTGGTGGGCGCGTGAGCGTGCTGACGCGTCTGCGCGGGCTGCTCCTCATCGTGCGCCGCAGTCTGCGGGAGCATCTGCTCTCGACGCTCGTGACCGCACTCTCGGCGGCGCTCGGCGTCGGTCTCGTGACGGCCGTGTTCTGTCTCGCGGAGCAGTCGCGCGCCGCGTTCACGGGCGGTGCGCTCGGCTTCGACGCGGTGCTCGGCGCGCGCGGCAGCCGCGTGCAGCTCGTGCTGAACTCCGTGTTCCACCTCGAGACGTCGCCGGGCAACCTGCCGTGGTCGGCGTACACCGACATCGCCGCGCGCCGCGGCGTCGCGGCGGCGATCCCGCTCGTCACCGGCGACAACGTGCGCGGGTTCCGCGTCGTCGGCACGTCGCCCGAGTTCTTCGCCGTCGCGGAGCGCGCGCCGGGTGAGCCGCCGGCGCTGCTCGCCGGGCGCGTCTTCGAGCCGGAGCGCCGCGAGGCCGTGCTCGGCGCGTCCGCGGCGCGCGGCACCGGCCTCCGCGTCGGCGCGCGCTTCCACGTCACGCACGACGTCTCGGAGCACGGGCACGAGCACGCCGAGGAGTTCGTGGTGGTGGGGGTGCTCGCGGACACGGGCACGCCGGCGGACCGCGTGGTGTGGCTGCCGCTCGAGGCGGTGTTCCGCCTCGACTCGCACGTGCTGCGCGGCGGCGGCACGGAGTACCGGCCGCAGGACGGCGTGCCGATCCCCGACTCCGCGAAGGAGCTGAGCGCGGTGCTGCTGCGGCTGCGCGACCCCGTCGTCGGACTCGGCCTCGACAACGAGATCAACCGCGTCGGCGACCGCGCGACGCTCGCGTGGCCGGTGGACCGCACCGTCGCCGAGCTGTTCGAGAGCCTCGGGTGGGTCAGCGGCGTGCTGCGCGTCGTCGCGTACCTGGTGATGCTGCTCGCGGCGGCGTCGATCCTCGCGAGTCTGCACAACACGCTGCGCGAGCGCCGGCGCGAGTTCGCGGTGCTGCGCGCGCTCGGCGCACGGCGCCGCGACGTGTTCGCCGTGGTCGTGCTCGAGTCCACGGCGATCGCGTTCCTCGGCGCGCTCCTCGGGCTGGCCGTGCACGTGGGCGTGCTCGCTCTCGCCGCGAGCGTGGTGCGCGGCGCGACCGGTGTCTTCGTGGACGTGTTCGCGTGGCACCCCGTGCTCGTCCTCGCGCCGCTCGGCATGACGGCGCTCGGCGCGTGCGCGGGTCTGCTGCCGGCCGCCGAGGCGTACGCGACGGACGTCGCGGCCAACCTGCAGCGAGCGACGTGAAGGAGCGCGTCGTCCGCCTGCTCGCCCCGCCCGGGTCGTCGACGACCGAGCGCCTGCTGCGCGTCCTCGGGCTGCTGCTGTTCCTCGGCCTCGGCGTGCGCTGCGGACTGAAGGCGCACGAGGGCAGCTACGACTTCGACGGCTTCCACCGCGCGGCCGAGCACGTGCTCGCGCAGCACCGCGTGCTCGACGCCGAGAACGTCGCGCGCTACCTGCCGCACTTCCAGGTGCTGCACGTGCCGTTCGCGCTGCTGCCGGTCGCCGCCGCGGGCGTGCTCTGGTACCTCCTCTCCGTCGCCGCGCTCGTGGCGACGCCGCGCGAGCTCGAGCGCCTCTCGGGCGTGGCGCCGCGCGCGCAGTGGCCCGCGTGGTTCGTCGCGGCGCCGTACGTGATCGACAACCTCGCGCTCGGTCAGAGCGGACCGGTGCTGCTCTGGGCGACGCTCGCCGGGGTGAACGCGTGCCGCGGCGCGGCGCCCGTCCGCGGCGGCGCGCTGCTCGGCCTCGCCGCGCTCTTCAAGGTGCCCGTCGTCGCGCTCGCCGCGCCGGCGCTCCTCCTCGGCGGCGTGCGCCGCGGCGCACGGACGCTCGTCGGCATCGCGGCGGCGCTCTGCGTCACCAGCGCGGCGCTCGTCGCGTTCGTCGGCGTGGACGACGCGGCGGAGTCCACGGCGCGCTGGGTCGAGACGATCCGCACCAAGCAGTCGCCGCAGGGCATGGTCGAGCAGGACCAGTCGCTGCGCTCGAACAACCAGTCGCTGCCGATCACGCTCGCGCGGACGTTCGGCGACCTCGGCGGTGTGCGCGTGAAGAGTGCGGTGCGCCTCGCGCGCCGCCCGCTCCCGGAGATCTGGCGCGTCGCGTGGGTGACGGTCGCGCTGCTCGCCGTGCTCGGGCTTGCCGTGGTGAAGGTGGCAGAGCGCCGCGGCTTCGACCGCGAAGCGTGGCTCGTCGTCTTCTCGCTCGCGGCGCTCGGCATGCTGTTCGTCTCGCCGCTCGTCTGGACGCACTACTTCATGTGGGCGCTGCCGGCGCTCCTCGCGCTGCGCGCCGCGCCGCGCAAGCTCGTCGTCGCCGGCTGCATCTCGATCGCGGGGCTGGCGGTGCCGCCCGCGCGTGCGCTCGGCGTGCACCTACTGCTCGCGATCGTGCTCTACGTCGCCGTCGCGGTCCGCTACCTGCGCGCGTACCTGCGCGCGCGCGACGCGAAGAGCGGGGACGCCTCCGTCGGGGACCGGTAGCCTCGGGCGACCGTGTCGCGCCGCGCCTGTCTCCCGTGGCTCCTCGTACTCGCCGCCGCGTGCGGTGACGACCTCGCCGTGCCCGTGGACGCCGACGCGCGCGGCGAGAGCTTCGCCGCGGCGCCGCAGGGCGTGCCGGCGGAGACGCCGCCGCCCGCGCCGCACACCTCGCCCGCGCCGGCCGCGCCGCCCGTCGATCCGACGCCCGCTGCGCCCGATCCGGCCGCCGCCGCGGCGGCCACGGAGCCGCCGCCCGCGCGCGCCGCGTCCGACGTCGCCATCGGCGACCCGACGGGGCCCGCGGAGCTCGTGCCGCCGCCGCCCGCCGAGACTCCCGCGCCCGCCGCGGAGGAGCCCGTCGCCGCAGCCGCGCCCGACGTCAAGCCGGGCGCGGCCGCGCAGACACACCCGAAGCCGAAGGCGCCCGAGCTCGTGGACGGCGTCTGGCACACGAGCTTCCTCTACCTCGGCGACTTCGACCCTGGCGTGGACGCGCTCGCGAGCGACAGCACCCTCGCCCAGCACACCGCGTCGACGACGAAGCCCGTCGACCACGAGCGCGGCGCGCGCGGCATCCCGGACGCCGTGCGCGCGCTCGACGGCAAGAAGGTCACGATCGAGGGCTTCATGATCCCACTGCGCTTCGAGAAGGGGCGCGTGCGCACGTTCTTCCTCTCGCGCTACATGATGAGCTGCTGCTTCGGCCTCGTCCCGAAGGCGAACGAGGTGATCTCGGTCGAGATGACGGGCGACGCGGGCGCGTACTACGACGCGTACATGCCGTTCGTCGTGACCGGCACGCTGTCGATCGTGGAGGCCGAGGAGAACCCCGAGTTCCTGCGCAGCATCTTCCGGCTGCAGGCGGACTCGTGCGTGTTCGCGGACGAGGAGTGACCCCGTGACGGCGAAGGACCCCGTGCGCCGGATCGTCGCCATGGGCGGCGGCGGCTTCCTGATGGACGGCGACGACACGCGCCTCGACGACTTCGTGCTGTCGCTCGCGGGGCGCGCGCGCCCGCGCGTCTGCCTGCTGCCGACCGCGAGCGGCGACTCCGACCGGATGGTCGCGCAGTTCCACCGCGCCTTCCAGGACCGCGACGTGGACGCGCGCCATCTGACGCTCTTCGGCCGGCCGCGCGCCGCGCTGCGCGACTACCTGCTCGCCGCGGACGTGATCTACGTGGGCGGCGGCAACACCGCCAACATGCTGGCCGTCTGGCGCGCGCACCGCGTGGACGTGCACCTGCGCGAGGCGTGGGAGCGCGGAGTCGTGCTGACGGGCGTCAGCGCCGGCATGCTGTGCTGGTTCGAGTGCGGCGTGACGGACTCGTTCGGGCGCCTCGCGCCCCTGCGCGACGGCCTCGGCCTCCTGCCCGGCAGCGCGTGCCCGCACTACGACGGCGAGGCCGACCGCCGTCCGACGTACCACCACCTGCTCGCGCAGGGCTTCCCGGCGGGCTACGCGGCCGACGACGGCGCCGCGCTCGTGTTCCGCGGGACGGAGCTCGAGGCGTGCGTCGCCTCGCGCCCGGGCGCCGGCTGCTACCGCGTCGCCGCCGACGGCGGCTCGGTGGCCGAGGAGGCGCTCCTCACGCGCCCGCTCTGACGGCGCCGCGCCGCGGCGGCGCGGGTTCAGTGCGAATTCGTGCGGTGCGGCCGACGCGCGGCCGACAATCTGCCCCCTGTCCGGACGGACCCAGTCCCGGACGGCGCCCGCGGACGGACGTGGCATGCAGCGCCAGCTCGACCTGAGCATCCTCCGGCAGCCGGACGACACCACGTGCGGGCCCACCAGCCTCCACGCGGTCTATGCGTACTACGGCGACGACGTCGCGCTCGACCAGGTGATCAAGGAGGTGCCGCGTCTGCCGCACGGCGGCACGCTCGCCGTGCACCTCGGCTGCCACGCGCTCGCGCGCGGATACCGCGTGCGCCTCTGGTCGTACAACCTGCAGGTGATGGACCCGACGTGGTTCACGCGACCGGGGATCGACCTCGCGGAGCGGCTGCGCGAGCGCCGCGACGCCCGCGAGGGCAAGCGCCTGCGCGCGTCGTGCGACGCGTACCTCGAGTTCCTGCGCCGCGGCGGCGAGGTCGTGTTCGAGGACCTGACGCCGGAGCTGGTGCAGAGCCACCTGCAGCGCGACGTGCCGGTGCTCGCCGGGCTCTCGTCCACGTACCTCTACCGCGCGATGCGCGAGGTGGGGCCGGACGACGACGACGTGCGCGGCGACCCGCAGGGGCACTTCGTCGTCGTGTACGGCTACTCGGCGGGCGGGCGGCTCGTGCATGTGGCGGACCCGCTCGGGTCGAGCCCGCTGCACCGCGGCGAGCACAAGTACCACGTCTCGGCAGACCGGCTGGTGTGCGCGATCCTGCTCGGCGTGCTGACCTACGACGGCAACCTGCTGGTCGTGGAGCCCGCCGAGGACCGCGCGGGATAGGCGGGTGCGATGCAGAACCTGATCGTCGTGAACAACCCCGAGGAGTGGGACCTGGACGTCGAGGGCGTGCAGGTGGTGCCGGCGCGGGAGTACCTGACCGACCCGACGTACTCGAAGCTGCGCGGCGTGCGCGTGTTCAACATCGCGCGGTCGTACCGCTACCAGCGCACGGGCTACTACGTCTCGCTGCTCGCCGCCGCGCGCGGACACCGCCCGCTGCCCGACATCGAGACGATCCAGGACCTGAAGTCGCGCTCCGTCGTGCGCCTCGCGTCCGACGACGTCGACGAGCTGGCGCAGCGCTGCCTCGCGCCGCTGCAGTCGCGCGAGTTCGTGCTCTCCGTCTACTTCGGCCACAACATGGCGCAGCGCCACGACCGCCTGGCGGCGGCGCTCTTCCAGCAGTTCCCCGCGCCGTTCCTGCGCGCGCAGTTCGAGCGCGACGAGGGCGACGGGCGCTGGGAGCTCAGGAACATCGACTCGATCGGTGTGGGCGACATCCCGGAGGCGCACCGCCCGTACGTGCGGCAGGTCGCGCACGACTACTTCGCCGCGCGCAGCCGGCGCCACGTGCGGCGCGCGTCGAGCGGCTACGACCTCGCGATCCTCGTGAACCCCGAGGAGGCGGAGCCGCCGTCGAACGAGCGCGCCATCAAGCGCTTCGTCAAAGCCGGCGAGCAGGTGGGGCTCGGCGTCGACGTCATCGGCCCGGACGACCTCGGCCGCATCGCCGAGTACGACGCGCTCTTCCTGCGCGAGACGACCGCCGTCAACCACCGCACCTTCCGCGCGGCGCGGCGCGCCGAGGGTCTCGGGCTCGTCGTGATGGACGACCCCGCGTCGATCCTGCGCTGCACGAACAAGGTGTTCCTGGCCGAGGTGATGGAGCGCAACGGCGTGCCGGCGCCGCGCACGCTCATCGTCCACAAGTACAACGTGGACAGCATCCGCAGCACGATCGGGCTGCCCGCCGTGCTGAAGCAGCCGGACTCGTCGTACTCGCGCGGCGTCGTGAAGGTGGAGACGCCGGAGGAGCTCGAGGAGGAGGTCGCGCGGCTGCTCGGCGGCTCGGACCTCGTCGTCGCGCAGGAGTACCTGCCGACGGAGTTCGACTGGCGCATCGGCGTGCTCGACGGGCACCCGTTCTACGCATCGCGCTACTTCATGGCGAAGGACCACTGGCAGATCGTCAAGCGCGACGAGAAGGGCGAGGGCGAGGACTGGGGCGTGCCCGAGACGCTGCCCGTCGAGATGGCGCCGACGCCGATCGTGAAGGCCGCCGTGAAGGCCGCGGCGCTGATCGGCGACGGCCTCTACGGCGTGGACGTGAAGGAATCGGGCGGCAAGCCGTTCGTCATCGAGGTGAACGACAACCCGACGATCGACGCCGGCTTCGAGGACGCGGTGCTCAAGGACGAGCTCTACCTGCGCATCATGCGCGTGTTCCTCGAACGCATCCGCCGCCGCAAGGAAGGGAGCCGCTGAACACATGAGCGACGGTCGCCCGCTGCGTCTCTTCGAGGGGTACGGCGTCGAGCTCGAGTACATGATCGTGCGCGACGACGAGCTCGCGCTGCTGCCGGCGTCGGACGAGATCCTGCGCGGCGCAGCCGGCGCGTACGTGTCCGACTACGAGAACGGACCCGTCGCGTGGTCGAACGAGCTGGTCCTGCACGTCATCGAGATCAAGACGAACGGCCCCGCGCCGTCGCTCGCAGGCTGCGCCGAGGCGTTCCAGAAGGACCTCGGCCAGATCGAGGCGCTGGTCGCGCCGCTCGGCGGACGGCTCATGGGCGGTGCGATGCACCCGTTCATGGACCCGCTGACCGACGCGCGCCTGTGGCCCCACGACTACAGCGTCGTCTACGAGGCGTACGACCGCATCCACGGCTGCAAGGGCCACGGCTGGGCGAACCTGCAGAGCCAGCACCTGAACCTGCCCTTCGGCGACGACGACGAGTTCGGCCGCCTGCACGCCGCCATCCGGCCCGTGCTGCCCCTCCTGCCCGCGCTCGCGGCCGCGTCGCCCGTGGTCGAGGGGCGCGTGACGGGCATGCTCGACAACCGGCTCGAGGTCTACCGCTCGAACCAGCGCAAGACGCCGCTCGCCGCGGCGCGCGTCATCCCCGAGCAGGCGTGGACGCGCGCGCAGTACGAGGAGCGCATCCTGCAGCCGCTCTACCGCCAGGTCGCGCCGCTCGATCCCGACGGCGTGCTGCAGTTCGAGTTCCTGAACAGCCGCGGCGCGATCGCACGCTTCGACCGCGACGCGATCGAGATCCGCGTGCTCGACGTGCAGGAGTGCCCGGCCGCGGACATCGGCATCTCGCTGCTCGCGAGCGAGACCATCCGCGCCCTGGCCTCCGAGCGCTGGGCCGGGCTCGGCGAGCTGCAGGCGCTCGAGGTCGATCCGCTCGCGGAGCTGCTGCTCGCCACGATCCGCACCGCCGAGGAGACGCTCGTCGACGACGAGGCGCTCCTGCGCGTGCTCGGCTTCCCCGACACCGAGGGCACGGCCGCGGACGTCTGGCGGCATCTCCAGGAGGTGCTCCTGCCCGAGCCGCCGCGCGGCCTCAGCCGTCCGCACGCCGCGGTGCGGCGCATCCTCTCGCACGGGACGCTCGCGACACGGCTCGTGCGCGCGCTCGGCGGCGAGCCGTCGCGCGGGCGCCTGGTCGAGGTCTACGGAGACGTCGCCGACTGCCTGCGCGAGGGCCGGCAGTTCGGCGTCTGACGCGGCGCGTGCGCATCCGGCACCTCGTCACCTGCGAGCACGGCGGGAACCGCGTGCCGCCGCGCTGGCGCGCGCTGTTCGCCGACGACGCGGAGCTGCTCGCGTCACACCGCGGGCACGATCCCGGTGCGCTCGACTACGCGCGCGACCTCGCGCGGCGGCTGCGTGCGCCGCTCGTCGCCTCGACGACCACGCGCCTGCTCGTCGACCTGAACCGCGCGCCGCGCCACCGTCGGCTCTTCTCCGAGCGCACGCGTCCGCTGCCCGACGCCGAACGCGCGCTGATCCTCGAGCGCCACTACGCGCCGCACCACGCGGCCGTCCGCGCCGTCGTGGCGCGCGCCGTCCGCGCGGGTGCGCCGTTCGTGCACGTCGCCGCGCACTCGTTCACGCCGGTGTGGGACGGCGTGCCGCGCACCGTCGACGTCGGCTTCCTCTACGACCCGCGGCGTCCCGCCGAGCGCCGCGTCGTGGATGCGTGGATCGCCGCGCTCCGCAGCGCGCGCCCCGACCTGCGCGTGCGCCGCAACGCGCCCTACCGCGGCGTCTCCGACGGCCTCCCGACGCGCCTGCGCCGCGAGGTCGGCGACGCGCCGTACGCCGGCGTCGAGGTCGAGGTCAGCCAGGCGCTGACGACCGGCGACGCGCGCACGTGGCGGGCGCTCCGCCGCGTGCTCGTGGACGTGCTCGCACGCCCCGTCCCCGGCGCGTTCTCGTAGCGCGGAGCGCGCATGAGGCTCGCGCGCGCCGCGGCGGGCGCGGATGATCGGCGCGCATGCCGGAGCTGCCCGACGTCGCCGTCTACGTGGAGCGGCTCGACGCGTTCCTGACGGGGCGGGTGCTCGAGGCGGTGCGGCTCTTCGGGCCGTCGCTCGTCAAGACCTTCGATCCGCCGGTCGGCTCGCTCGCGGGGCGCCGCGTGCTCGGCTTCGAGCGGCTCGGGAAGCGCATCGTCGTCGCGTTCGAGGGCGATGTCTTCGCGGTGCTGCACCTGATGGTCGCGGGGCGCCTGCGCTGGCGCGGACCGCGCGCGACCGCGCAGCGCCGCCGCACGCACGCGTGCTTCGACTTCGAGCACGGAACCCTGGTCCTGACCGAGGCGAGCACGAAGAAGCGCGCGTCCCTGCACGTCGTCCGCGGGCGCGACGCCGTCCTGGCGTTCCACGCGGGCGGGCTCGACGTCTTCGCGGCGACCTCGGCGGAGTTCGCCGCGCGCCTGCGATCGGAGAACCACACGCTGAAGCGCGCGCTCACCGACCCGCGGCTCTTCGACGGGATCGGCGGGGCCTACGGCGACGAGATCCTGCACCGCGCGCGGCTCTCGCCGGTGCAGCTCACGTCGCACCTCGACGACGCCGCGTGCGCGCGGCTCCACGACGCGGCGCGCGCCGTGCTCCTCGAGTGGACCGAGCGGCTGCGCGCGCAGGTGGGCGACGGCTTCCCCGAGGAGGTGACGGCGTTCCGGCCCGAGATGGCCGTCCACGGGAAGTTCGGCCGGCCGTGCCCCGACTGCAGCGCACCGGTGCAGCGCATCGTGCACGCCGAGCGCGAGACCAACTACTGCGCGCGCTGCCAGACGGGCGGGAAGCTGCTCCGCGACCGCGTCCTCTCGCGCCTGCTCCACGACGACTGGCCCGCGACCCTCGACGACCTCTGACGCCCCGCGGTTTTGCCGCTTGTGGCGGCGGTAGCATGCGGCGCGCGTCGTCCTCCCGGAGGTGCCCGTGTCCCGTCGCATCGCGCTCGTCGTCTCGGCGTCCCTGTTCGGCGCGGCGCTCGCCGTGCTGAGCGAGTCCGGCCGCGCTGCCGAGGGCCCCCGCACGTTCGTGTACGTGCACGCGGTCGGCTCGCAGTCACTCCTCTACGGCTTCGAGCTCGGCAGCGACGGCTCGCTCACCGCACTCCCCGGCTCGCCGACCGTGTCGCCCGACAGCCCCGGGGACTGCACCGGCGCGTGCAACGCGCTCGCATGGTCGCCGCTCCGCGACGTGCTGCTCAGCGTCGGCAGCGCGGGCGTGACGACGTGGGAGATCACCGGCGGCGGCGGTCTCGTCGAGAGCTCCGGCTCGCCGTTCCGCTTCGACGTGAGCGAACCAGGGACGGGCGTCGCGACGGTGACGCTCGGCGACCGCGCGTTCGCGTACGCGACGCAGTACTTCGGCGGGTCGATGGACGGCTGGGAGATCGCCGCGGACGGCTCGCTCGTGCGCGTCTCCGGACTGCCCCTGACCGGCCGGCCCGGATCGTCGGTCGTCGACGGGGGCGGGTCGCGCGTCGTCTTCTGCGACGAGGAGAAGCACCGCATCGCCGCGTTCACGGCCGCCGCGGACGGCACGCTGACGGAGGTCCCGCGCTCGCCGCGCAAGGTGCCCGGCAAGGGCGGCATCTACTGGTCGCGCATCTCACCCGACGGCGCGCACGCGTTCATCGGCGAGTGGCGCCGCGGCCGCACGATCTACTCGTTCTCGTTCACGTCGAAGTCCGGCGCGCTCCGGACGGGGCCGCGGACGAAGCTCAAGATCCGCGAGGCGGACGGCGGCATGTCGATCGCGTCGAACGGACTCGTGGCCGTGTTCGCGGACGCGGGCGAGAACGACGTGCAGATCTTCAGCCTGAAGCCGACGGGCAAGCTGAAGCGGCTCGGGAAGCCGCAGGACACGGGACTCGGGCACGTGACGTCCCACGGGTTCTCGCCCGACGGCCTCCACCTGGTGACCGCGTCCGCGAGCGACGGCCTCGTGCGCTCGTTCTCCGTGGACCCGGTGACGGGCACGCTCACGGCCGTCGCGACGGAGAACATCGCCACGGCCGAGAGCGCGAACGGGATGGTCGTCATCCCGCGCTGAGCGCCGCCGCCCGCGGACGGACGGGCGGGCGCCCCCTGCCGTCCCGCCGTGCACGTGCCTACAATCGCCGCATGACCGACCCCCGCACCCGAGTCGTGGGCCGTGCCGTGCGCTGCGCGGTCGCCTCCGGCGCCGCGGCCGCCGTCCTGGCGCTGCTGCTCCCGCACACCCGCGCCGCGAGCGGCGACGCGTTCGTCGACACCGTGGACTTCGAGGTCGGCCCGAACGCGTCGGTCGACGGCACGCTCCGCCCGGCCGAGGAGCGCGAGAGCTTCCCGCTGCTCGTGCCGCGCGGGAGCGTCGTGCGCGTGACCGCGAAGCCCCTCGGCGAGGGCGCGCGAGTGCTCGCGCTCGACCTGCTCGGACCCGACGCCGCGAGCGTCGCGACGGGTGCGCCGCGCGGTGCGGCCACGCGCATCGGGCCGCTGACGACAGCGGCGGGCGGCGTCCACGTGGTGCGTCTCTGCGGCGACGGCGAGAGCGACGGCGACTACCGGCTGAAGGTGAAGGCCAAGGCCCCGCGGCGCTGGGCGGGCGGCTCGGAGACCGACCTCGGCCCGGGCGAGGAGGCGACGTTCGCGTTCGGCGCCGCCGCGGGCAGCGTGGCGCGCATCGTGGCGGCGGCGTCGAAGAAGTCGGCGCTCCTGCCCGTCGTCACGGCGGTCTCCACGCCGACGGGCGGTGACATCGTTCCCGCCGCGCCGGCGGGCGGCGCGACGCGGCACGTCGTGCGCGACGTCGCGTGCGCGACGACCGGCGAGTACACGGTGCACCTGCGCAACGACGGCGCCGCCGGTGCGTGGTCGGTCACGGTCACCCTGGCGCCGCCCACGGCCCCGAAGGTCTCCTCGGACCTGCGCGATGCGGCGCTCGCCGGCGAGTTCAGCGGCACGCAGCCCGTGTTCGCGCGGAGCGTGGGCGCCGAGGGCGGCGTGGTGCAGCCGCTCGAAGGCGGCACCGGACTCGAGGGCGTCACGATCCAGGTGCCGGCCGGCGCCGTCTCCGACCCCGTCGTCGTGAGCATCGCGGGCGGCGAGGAGTTCTTCGTGGACGACGTCCAGCACGCGGGCGGCGCCACGTTCGAGTTCGGTCCGTCGGGTCTCTCGTTCGAGGAGGCCGTCACCGTCACGGTGCCCATCGACACGCAGGCGTTCGACGACCCCGGGAGCGAGGCGACGAGCGTCGGCATCCAGGACGGCGCGACGGGCGAGGTCACGATCGTCCCGGCGTCGGTGGACGTGGACGCGGGCACGCTGACGTTCCAGACGTCGCACTTCTCGCGCTTCCAACCGCTCTCCTCGCGCCCGCGGCCGTTCGCGGGCACGTTCGTGGAGCTCGAGCTCTCCGGCTCCCTCGAGAGCGGGTTCACCGACGAGATCGCGCTCGGCCTGCACGTCGTCCACGGCGACAAGGGGCCGCGCACCGGCAACACCGTCACGCGCGACGTCGAGCGGACGCGGCTGCGCGTCACGCCGCGCTCGGGCGGCGGCTCGCTCATCGAGGGCGTCGTGGACCGGCGCGCGCAGAGCGGCGTCGTGTCGGCCGACACCGAGCTGACGCTCGACCTCGGCAACGTGCAGACCGTCTTCGAGCGCGGGCGCGGCGGCGACGTGCTCGTGCGGCGCATCGTGCAGCCCGGCCAGCTCGGCACCGCCGTGCTCCTGCGGCGCGCGAAGGGCACGCCCACGCGCAGCGTGCTGCGCGGCACGTGGCACGCGCTCGTCGTCGAGTTCGGCGCCGCGCACGCGGGGGCGTCGGGCGCGACCGTGCGCAGCGTCACGGGCCAGACCTTCGAGCTCGACGTGGACCCGCTCGGACGCGCGACGCCGTCGGACGTCGTGCGCACGGTCACGCGCTGGCCGGGCGCCGCGGGCCGCCCCGTCACGAAGACCGACCGGCGCCCGGTGCCGCGCGGCTCGCTGCTGCCCGCGGGCGACGACGTCGCGCTGACCCTCGCGGTCGGACTCGACGCGGGACTCGACGAGGTCGTGCTCGCGCCCGTCGTGCGCGGCGACGCGCTCGTCGGCGTGGCGCGCGCGTTCTCGGGCGTCGCGGACGATCTCGACTCCGCCACGCTGCGGCTCGTGGTCCTCGTGCGCGCCGGTTCGGGCGGCGACGCGGCGCTGCTGCGCGGGCGCTCGCTCGTGCGCGGGTTCGGCGTGGACGTCCACGAGGACGCCGGCTCCGTCGCGGCGATCCCCACGCGCGTGGACGTCTCGCTGCTCGACGCCGACGTGCTGCACGACGGCGCGGGCGGTCTGGCCGTCTCGGGACTGCGCGCCGTGCTCTCGCACGACGGCGCGGGCGAGCCGCTCCCCGGCACGTTCACGCTCGACGGCACGGGCACGTACCGCGTCGCGCGCGACCTCGTCTACGCCGAGTCGCGGCCGCTCGCCGTCGGCGCGCTGCTGCGCCGGCGCGGGCTCTACGTCGCGGCCGCGTTCGACGACGGACGCTTCACCCTCGGCTTCGGCGTGCCGACACGCAACCAGGACTGAGCCGTGCCGAGCAGCTACCTGCGCGAGACCGTCGAGAACTGGGTCTCCGACTTCGTGGACGCGGAGGCGGCGCGCGCGCTCGCGCCGGTCGTCCGCGAGTACGCGTCCGAGTTCCTCGTCACGCTGCTCGTGGACGCCTGCGAGTTCGCGACCTGCGCGCCGGGCGAGGTCGCCGAGCCCGAGCTGCGGCGCGCGTTCCTCGGCGCGGTCGCGCGCACCGAGCTGCCCGCGTCGGTGCACGAGGGCGTCCCGGACGCGTGCGCGGCGTTCCTCGCCGAGCTCGAGCGCGTCGGGCGTGTCGCCGACGGGCGCAGCGCGGGACTCGCGCTGCGGGCCGCGCGGGGCGCGTACCTCGCCGCGTCGGGCGTCGTGCGCACGCCGCTGCGTCGGCCGGCGCCGAAGATCTCGCCGAACGACCCGTGTCCGTGCGGCAGCGGGCGCAAGTACAAGAAGTGCTGCAGTGGCTGACGCGCCGCGCCCCGAGGACCAGCGCGTCTGGAACGCGGCGTCGCCGTTCGCGCAGGCGCTGTTCCTCTACGCGGCGGCACTCGTCGGCGCCGGCGTGGCGACGCAGGCGATGGCGCCGCCCGGCGTGCCGGCGCGCGACGAGTACGTGGTGCCGGGGGCTGCCGCCGCGGTGCTCGCGATCCTCGCCATCGTGACGCTCCAGTACCCGCGCGCGCGGGGCCTCGCGCTCGGTGCGATGCGCCTCGGGCTCGCTGTGCCGCTGGTCTGCGCGGCGGCCTACGCCGTCCGCGCCTGGGACACGAACGACGCGCTGCGGCGCAGCCACGCCTGCGAGGCAGAGTACGCCGCAGCCGTCGTCGCCGGCAGCGTGCCGATGGGCGACGAGGCCGAGCGCGCGCGCTTCTTCGAGGCGCGCGGCGCACCCGACCACGACGTCGCGTACCGCCGCGACGCCGCTCTGCTCGTCGCGCTCGGCAGCGTCGCGGCCTTCGGCTACCTGATGGCGCGGCGCGTCCGGCCCGATCCGCGCAGCCGGGGCTGACTCCCGGACCGGGCGCGACGGACGCTTCACGTGCTCGTCCGTTAGCCTCAGGCGTCCATCCACGGAGCCCCTCGGAGACGCCGCCATGCCGACCACCTCGCGCGCCCTCGCCACGTCCGCAGCCCTGGTCCTCGCCGTCGCGCTCGGCGCGTGCGACGCCGCTAAGGAGCAGCCCGCGGCTCCCGCGGGCGGTGCGGAGACGGGCGGACAGCCGAACGCGGGGGGCGACGCGAGCGCGCTGCGCGCGGCGTACGACCGCGGGCTCGACTTCCTCGCGAAGGCGCAGAAGGACGGGAAGTTCGAGGTGCAGGGCGCGCCGCACGTGGGCGTGACCGCACTCGCCGTCGCGCCGTTCCTGAACCGCCCGGGCGGGCGCCGCGCGAGCGACACGTTCGTGGACGCGTCGCTCGCGTGGATCGCGTCGAAGGTCGGGCCCGACGGCTCCGTCGAGGCGGAGTTCTCGTCGAACTACGAGACCTCGGCCGCGATCCTCGCGCTGGCCGCGTCGCGGGACGCGCAGTACCGCCCGGTGATCGACCGCGCGGCGGCGTACATCAAGAAGCTGCAGTACGCGGAGCAGGGTCACCCGAGCTACGGCGGCATCGGCTACGGCGACGACGGCCCGCGCTCGGACCTGAGCAACACGTACTACTCGCTCGCGAGCCTGAAGGCGGCGGGCGTCTCGCCGGACGACCCGGTGTTCCAGCGCGCGCTCGTGTTCCTCGGGCGCGTGCAGAACCGCAAGGAGAACGAGACGGCCGGCGAGCCGACGCAGTGGAAGGGCGAGAACGGCGAGGCGATCGTCCGCGGCGACGACGGCGGCGGGTACTACTACCCCGGCGAGAGCAAGGCGGGCACCGACGCGCTGCCCGACGGCACGCACGTGCTGCGCTCGTACGGCTCGATGACGTACACGCTGCTCGGCTGCTACCACATGGCCGGGCTCGACCGCAGCGACCCGCGCGTCGCCGCCGCCGTCGAGTGGGTGTCGAAGCACTGGGCCGTGGACCGCAACCCGGGCATGCCGCCCGAGCAGGCGCGGCTCGGCCTCTACTACTACTACGCCGCGATCGGGAAGACGCTCCCGGAGGTCGGTCTCGACACGCTCGAGACGCCGTCCTCCGGCAAGGTGGACTGGCGCGCCGAGCTCTCGAAGACGCTCCTCGCGGCGCAGCGGCCGGACGGCTCGTGGGCGAACGACACCGCGCGCTGGATGGAGGCCGACCCCGTGCTCGCGACGGCGTACGCGCTGACGGCCCTGCGCGGCTGCGAGCGCTGACCCGCGGAGTCGTTCCCCGCCGTCAGACCGGCTGGTGTCGCGGCGAGTCGAGGACGCTGCGCAGCTTGAGCGCCAGCGCCGACGGCGTGAACGGCTTCGGCAGGAAGCCGTCGGCGCCGGCCAGGTGCTCCTCGACGTGCTCCGAATCGGCGGCGTAGCCGCTCATCAGCAGGACGCGCGCGTTCGGCTGCGCGCGCCGCATGCGCGGGACGAACTCGAGGCCGCCGATGCGCGGCATCACGACGTCGGAGACGACGACGTCGAAGTGCGCGCGGTCCGCGATCTCGAGCGCGTGCACGCCGTCGACCGCGGGCGTGACGTGGTAGCCGCTCTCGCGCAGGACCTCGACCACGAACTCGCGCACGTCCGCGTCGTCCTCGACGACGAGCACGCGCTCGTTGCCGCCGGGCGCGCCGCCGGTCGGCGCCGGCTCCGGCGACCAGTCCGTGGCGGGCGCGCGGGCGAGCGGCAGCTCGATCGTGAACGTCGTGCCCTTGCCGACCTGCGAGCGCACGCGCACCACGCCGCCGCTCTGGCGCACGATGCCGTACACCATCGCGAGCCCGAGACCCGTGCCGCGCCCCGGCTCCTTCGTCGTGAAGAACGGCTCGAAGATGCGCGCGAGCACGGTCTCGTCCATCCCGCAGCCCGTGTCGGACGCGGCGATCGCGACGTAGGTGCCGGGCTGCACGTCCTCGCGCGCGGCCTCGCGCGGATCGAGCTCGACCAGCGACGTGCGGATCGAGAAGCGTCCGCCCGTCGGCATCGCGTCGCGCGAGTTGACGGCGAGGTTCACGAGCACCTGTTCGATGGCCGTGGGATCCGCGTGCACGTGGGCCTCGGGCGCCGCGAGCGTCGTCTCGACGTCCACGTCCTCGCCGATCATGCGGCACAGCATCTTCGACGTCTCCTCGACGACCTCGTCGACGGGGAAGACGCGCGTCTCGAGGATCTGCTTGCGGCTGAACGCGAGCAGGCGCTTCGTCAGGTCGGCGGCGCGCTCCGCGGAGCGCGCGATCGACTCGACGTGCTCGGTGGCCTGCTCGTCCGCGCGCACGTGGTCCACGAGCAGCGCGGCGTGGCCGCTCATCACGAGCAGCAGGTTGTTGAAGTCGTGTGCGACGCCGCCCGCGAGGCGGCCGAGCGACTCGAGGCGCTGCGCGTGGCGGAGCTGGTTCTCGAGGCGCTTGCGCTCGCTCACGTCGCGTCCGACGCCGACCGCGCCGGCGATGCGCCGTCCGTCGCGCAGCGGGCTGAGCTGCAGCTCGAACGTGCGGTAGCTGCCGTCCGCGACGCGCACCCGCACCTCGAAGAGCCGCGACGCGTTCTCGCGCCGCACCGCGATCAGCGCGCGCTCGATCCGCAGCAGGTCGTCCGGGTGCACGAGCGGCGTGAAGTGGCGACCGAGCCAGTCGGAGCGGCCGTGGCCCGTCACCGTCTCGAACGCGCGGTTCAGCGAGACGACGCGTCCCTCGGCGTCGATGACCACGACGACGTCGGGCAGCGCGTCCACCAGCTCGCTGAAGCGCGCCTCGGCGACGTGCGTGCGCTCCTCCGCGCGGCGCCTGCCGAGCGTCGCGGCGAGCACGTTCGCGACGGCCTGCAGGAACGTGACGTCCTCGGCGGCGAACGCGTTCACGCGGCGCGAGTGGACGACGAGCAGGCCGATGGGGCCGCTCTCGCCGGGGATCGCGACGCACGCCTCGGAGCGCACGCCCGCCGCGACGACGCGCGCGCGCGGCACGAAGCGCTCCTCGACCCCGACGTCGGCGACGACGACGGGGGCGGAGGAGCGCAGCGCGAAGCCGGCGAGCGTGCGCTGCGCCTCGGGGTCCCGCGCCGTGCCGACGAGCCCGGGCTCCCAGCCGTCGCCGGCGCGCAGCACCAGCTCCGACGTCCGCTCGTCGTGCTCGAGCACCTCCGAGAGGTCGGCGGAGACCCCGGCCGCCGCGGTGCGCGCGCCCGCGGCGAGCACGGCGTCGACGTCGGTGCCGCGCAGCGCGTCCGTCGCGAGCTCGGCGACGAGCGCGTTCTGGCGCGCGCGGTCGCGCATCGCGGCCTCCGCGCGCACGCGCTCGGTGACGTCGATCGACACGCCGATGACGCCGTGGCCGCGCGCCGCGTCGAACATCACGATGCTCTCGAAGGACCAGTCGCCGGCCGTGCTCGTGCCGTACGACACGAACTGCACGACCTCGCCCGCGAGCGCGCGGCGGATGGGTTCGGCCGCCTGCGGGTAGAGCTCGAACGCGGACTGGCCGACGGCCTCGCCGTCGCGCAGCCCGAGTCGCTCCAGACCGGCACCCGTCGAGAGGCGGAACGTGCCCGCCTCGTCGAGCTCCCACAGCACCACGGGCAGACCGGTCGCGGCCGCCCGCATGATCTCGGCCCGTTGGCGAAGATCAGCCGCCGCCTCGCCGGAGTCCCCTACAGCTCCGTGCTCTCGCGTCACGCTCACCCGCTGCGGACGACCCGCTTGTCCCTCAGTCGCGGCGCTCCAGCCGGATGCCGAAGGCGGACCGGCGGAGCCCCTCAGCGAGCCTATCGGCAGTCTCGCGGTCGAAACCTTCGCCGGGCGGGCGGATTTCCGCGGCGTCCGCCAGCGGCGAGGTGAGCACCGGGGCGGCGATGACGTGTCCGTCCACGACCACGGCGAGGGGCTTGCCCAGGTAGTGCTGCGTGAACTCGAGGAACGCGGCGCGGCGGTCCTCGGCGAGCACGACGAGCACCGACGAGCCCGTCGCGTCGTGGCGCGCCGAGGCGGCGCACAGGTCGCGCGCGCCGAAGACCTCGCGCAGCAGCACCTCGCCGAGCTCCTGCTCCGCGGCGGCGAGCGCCTTCTCGTCGCGCGGCTCGCGGGCACGCTCCGCCGCCACGCGCTCGACCACCGGCACCTCCGGCACGATCAGGAGGACCTCGCCCTCGCCGAGCCGCGGGTCGAGCGGGAACCACGCGAAGCCTTCGGTCACGAGGTACATGTCGCCGAGCGTGTCGCGACGCGTCCGCTCGCGGTTCTCGAACTCGGCCGGCGCGCGCACGCGGAAGCGGAACTCGATCTCGTGCTCGATGGCCTGCGCCGCGCGCGCCTCGGCGTCCGGCGCCTCGCCGAACCGTGCGACGAGGCGCGTGGGCTCGGGGAACGCGACGCTCGCGGCCGGGAGCCCGATGCCCGTGAGGCGTGCGCTGAGCACGTGGACCAGGTTCGCCTGGGCCGCGGCGCTCGGCGGATCGCCGAAGTCGTCGTGGGCGTCGTACGTCAGCGTGTGCGCGGGCGCCGCGACGGGGGTCTTGGCGGGCGGCGGCGCGGGTGCGGGACCGCCCTCCGGCGCGCGGTCGCGGCATCCGGCCGCACCCGTGAACGCGACGGCGAGCAGGGCGGCGGCCAGCAGGCGGGTGGGGGCGCGGCGCGTCATCGCGCGTCAGTCTATGCACCGGAGCCGCGGGTCGCGAGCGGCGGGGGTCACGTGGCAGGCCGCGTCACTTCGTCAACTGCTGCCGCCAGAGGAACCAGACGAGCCCCGCGACACCGACGAGGATCGCCAGGAAGCGGATCAGGACCTCGGAGAGCCCGCGGCGCAGGCGGCGCGCGCGCCGGCCCTCCGTGCGGGAGACGTGCACGTCCACGAGGGCCGCCGCGAGACGTTCGCCGACGGCGCCCGCGTCGGTCGGCCGCGCCGCCGCGTCGGGGGCCATCATCTCGGCGACGGCGTCGAGGACCTCGGCGGGGACGCGCGGCGCGAAGCGCGCGAGATCGGGGGGACGCTCCGACGCCACCGCGCGCAGCACCGCGCGGCCGTCGCCGTCGGCGTGCGGCGTGCGGCCGGCGAGCATGCGGTAGAGCGTGGCGCCCAGGGAGTAGACGTCGGACGCGCGCGTGACCGGCTCGCCGCGCGCCTGCTCCGGGCTCATGTAGTGCGGGGTGCCGATGCGCGCCGCGTCGGCGTCGTCCGCGCGCGTGAGCGTGCCCATGTCGCCGAGCTTCACGAGCCCAGTCGGGTCGAGCAGCAGGTTGGCCGGCTTGACGTCGCGGTGCACGAAGCCCTGCTCGTGGAGATACGCGAGGCCGCGCGCGGCGGCGCTCGCGAGGGCGACGGCGTCGCGCCAGGGGAGCCGTCCGTCGGGAGCGTCGGCGAGCACCTGTTCGACCGTGCCGCCGGCCATGAACTCCATCGTGAACCAGTGCACGCCGTCGCTCTCGCCGACGTCGTACACGGGCACGACGTGCGGGTGCGAGAGCGCCGCCGCCGCGCGCGCCTCGGCCACGAAGCGCTCGACGAAGCGCGGGCGCTGCGCGAGCGCGGGGGCGAGCACCTTCAGGGCGACGTCGCGTTCGAGCGTGCGCTGCCGCGCGCGGTAGACGGTCCCGCCCGCGCCGGCCCCGACCTGCTCGAGGACGTCGTGGCCCGGGACGCGCGGGAACGCCGTCCCCGAGACGGGGGTCGCGACGGGCGCCGCCGCGGCGGGCGCCGCCGCAGACGGCGAGGCTGCGGCCCGTGCGGCCGCGGACGGTGCGGCGGCGGGGGTCGGGGTCGGGGCCGTCGCGCGCGGCGGCGGCGGGTCTTCGAAGCGCAGCACGCTGTGGCCGAGGCGCAGCGTGGTGCCGTGCGCGAGCGGCGTCCAGCCCGAGATGCGCTCGTTCCCGACGAACGTGCCGTTCGGCGTGTCGAGGTCGCGCACCTCGTAGCGTCCCTCGCGGAGGCGCACGCAGGCGTGCTGCCGCGACGCGCGCGGGTCCTCGACGACGAACTCGCAGCCGGCCTCGCGTCCGATCACGGCGGGGTAGGCGGGGAGCTCGTACGAGCGCCCGCTGCCGGGTCCCCGCGTGACGACCAGACGCGCCATGGATGCGCGAGAGCCTAGCCCGCCGAGCGCGAACGCGCCCGCCCTTCGAGGCGCTACGAACGGTGTCCGACACCGTTCGGCGGCTTGGGGGGGGCGTCAGCCCGCGAGGGCGTGGGCGATGCCCGTCCAGAGGCCGGAGGTCGCGAGCTGCATCATGGCGCAGTTGGCGATCACGAGGACCGCGTAGCCGCCCGCGAACCAGCGGTCGAACGAGCGGGTCACGAGGCAGCGGCCCGCGAGGACGAGCCCGCCGAAGACGAGGGTGAGGAAGAACGGTCCGAACAGCCGGTCGAACACCGTGCCCATGTAGAGCTCGCTCAGGGCGTCGATGCGGCTGATGCCCGCCGACGCGACCGCGAGCGTCGCGAGCTGCATCATCGGACGGTGGATCGCCGGCCGCCTGCGCGTGACGAGCCCCGCCGCGACGAACGCCAGGAACAGCACCAGGCTCGCGACGGGCACGATCATGAACTCGTGTGCGGTCAGGCCCCAGATGCGGGCCTCGGGCGGCGTGTTCCGGACCGATGCGATCGCGACCTGCACGCCCGGCACCGTGATCAGTGCGGCCAGCACGACGCCGACCGTCCCGAGCACGCGGTGGAGGCGCATGTTGCGCAGCGCGACGAGCAGCGGCTGGACCACCGACAGCAAGAGCCACGCGGTCATCGCGACGCCGTGCGTGATGACGACGGTGCGCATGGACGGGTCGATCGGACGGCCCGGGTAGGCGCGGCCGTGCGTGTAGAACTGCCGGAACCCGACGAACACGAGCACCAGCAGCACCGCGGCCGCGACGCTGTGGTACGCGCGGACCGCGGTCAGCGGGCGCGCCGGGCGCGCGGCCCGCGCGGGGGCGGTGGGCAGACCGGGGAAGGCGGGGGGGACGTGGGAGCTCACGGGCGGACCTCCGGGAAGGGGACCTGGTGCGCCGCCGAACGGCGCCTCCGCCCCTCGAAACACGGATCCGGCGCGCGCCCCGCAGCGGCCGGCGCGGCCTCGGAGCCGCACGGCGGCCTCCCCCCCGCCCCCTCGGTCCTCCCTCCGCGGCCCCGCGAGTGGTAGTTTCCCGTCGCCAACCCATGTCCATGGGGACCGGCTACCGGACTGCCCCCGCCCTGAGTACGACGGAACCCGCCCTCGACCCGAGGACGGCGCCCGGAAGGCGCGCCGCTGACGCCGGTGCGCCCGCGCTCGGCCGCTTCTGCCCGGGCGCCGTCGCGCCGCGCACGGGCGAAGACGCGCTGCGGGCCGCGCTGACCGACCTCGCGCGCCCCTTCTGCGTCGTGCGCACCCCCGACGGCCCCGCGGTCGGCGTCGGCGGCACGCTGCACGTCGGCGACGGCGCGCCCTCGGACGCCCTGGACGCCCTCGCGATCGCGCCGCCGTGCCGCCCCGAGCACCTCGGCGACGCGGGCTTCCGCGCCGACCACGGCCTGCGCTACGCCTACGTGGCGGGCGCCATGGCGAACGGCATCGGGTCCGAGGAGATCGTCGTCGCGATGGCGCGCGCCGGCATGCTCGGCAGCTTCGGCGCGGCGGGCCTGGCGCCGGCGCGCGTCGAGGCGGCGCTCGACCGGCTCGCGACCGAGCTCGGCGACGCGCCGTACGCGTGCAACCTCATCCACAGCCCGAACGAGCCGGCGCTCGAGGCGGCCGTGGCCGAACTCTACGTGCGCCGCGGCGTGCGCACCGTCGAGGCGTCCGCCTATCTCGACCTGACGTTGCCGCTCGTGCGCTACCGCCTCGCGGGCATCCGTCGCGACGCCGAGGGACGCGTCGAGACGCCGCACCGCGTGATCGGCAAGGTCTCGCGCGTCGAGGTGGCCGCGCGCTTCCTCGCGCCCGCGCCCGCGGCGCTCGTGGACGAGCTCGTGCGGCGCGGCGACCTGACGCGCGAGCAGGCCGAGCTCGCGCGGCACGTGCCCGTCGCGCAGGACCTGACCGCCGAGGCCGACTCGGGCGGCCACACCGACAACCGCCCGCTCGTGACGCTGCTCCCGACGCTGCTCGCGCTGCGCGACCGCGCCGCGGCCGAGCACGGCTACGACCGGCCGCTGCGCGTCGGCGCCGCAGGCGGCATCGCCACGCCCGACGCCGCCGCGGCCGCGTTCGCGATGGGCGCCGCGTACGTGCTGACGGGCTCCGTCAACCAGGCGTGCGTCGAGTCGGGCAGCTCCGACGCGGTGCGGGCGATGCTCGCCGAGGCCGAGCAGGCCGACGTCGTGATGGCGCCCGCCGCCGACATGTTCGAGATGGGCGTGAAGGTGCAGGTGCTGAAGCGCGGGACGATGTTCGCGATGCGCGCGCAGAAGCTGTTCGAGCTCTACCGCACTCGCGAGAGCCTCGAGGCGCTGACGGCCGACGAGCGCGCGCAGCTCGAGCGCACGCTCTTCCGCACCGACCTCGAGAGCGTCTGGCGCGACACCTGCGCGTACTTCGCCGAGCGCGACCCGCGACAGATCGAGAAGGCGAAAGCCGATCCCAGGCATCGCATGGCGCTCGTGTTCCGCTGGTACCTCGGGCAGTCCTCGCGCTGGGCGAACGCGGGCGACGCGGCGCGGCGCCTCGACTACCAGGTCTGGTGTGGTCCGGCGATGGGCGCCTTCAACGAGTGGACGCGCGGCAGCTTCCTCGCGCGGCCCGAGGCGCGCCGCGTCGCGAACGTCGCGCGCAACCTGCTCGCGGGCGCCGCCGTGCGCACGCGCGCCGCGGCGCTCGCCGCGCAGGGCGTGCACGTGCCCGCCGCCGCGGCCGCATGGCGCCCGCGCACCGACGCCGAGCTGGCGGAGGTGCTGCGATGAGCGCAGCGCCGCGCAGCGCCGAGGGCACGCAGGTGCCGCTCGCGATCGTCGGCATCGGCGCGCTCTTCCCGAAGGCCGAGGACCTCGGCGCGTACTGGCAGAACGTGCAGAAGGGCCGCGACGCCATCGGCGACGTGCCGCCCACGCGCTGGCGCACGCAGGACTACCTCGACCCGGACCCGAAGGCGCAGGACCGGCTGTACGCCGCGCGCGGCGGGTTCCTCTCGGCGGTGGACTTCGACCCGCTCGAGTTCGGCATCGCGCCGAACGACCTCGAGGCGACGGACACGTCGCAGATCCTCGGGCTGATCGCGGCGAAGCGCGCGCTCGCCGACGCGGGCTACGGCTTCGGCGAGCGCGCGCGTCCGTTCGACCGCGCGCGCACGAGCGTGATCATCGGCGTGACCGGCACGCTCGAGTTGGTGATCCCCCTCGGCGCGCGACTCGGGCACCCGCTCTGGCGCCGCGCGCTCGCCGAGGCGGGCGTGCCCGACGAGGTCGCGGACGACGTCGTCGCGCGCATCGGCGACGGCTACGCCGAGTGGCAGGAGGGCTCGTTCCCGGGCCTCCTCGGCAACGTCGTCGCGGGGCGCATCGCGAGCCGCCTCGACCTGCACGGCACGAACTGCGTCGTGGACGCGGCGTGCGGCTCGTCGCTCGCCGCGCTGCACCTCGCCGCGCTCGAGCTCGAGACGGGCCGCTCCGACATGGTCGTGACGGGCGGCGTGGACACGTTCAACGACGTGTTCATGTTCATGTGCTTCAGCAAGACGACCGCTCTGTCGCCGACGGGCGCCGCGAAGCCGTTCGACAGCACGGGCGACGGGACGGTGCTCGGCGAGGGCGTCGGCGTCGTGGTGCTGAAGCGCCTCGCCGACGCGGAGCGCGACGGCGACCGCGTCTACGCGGTGCTGCGCGGACTCGGCACGTCGAGCGACGGCAAGGGCCAGGCGATCTACGCGCCGAGCGCGGTGGGGCAGGCGCGCGCGCTGCGCCGCGCCTACGAGAGCGCGGGCGTCAGCCCGGCGACGGTCGAGCTGGTCGAGGCGCACGGCACCGGCACGAAGGTCGGCGACACCGTCGAGGCGACCGCGCTCGGCGAGGTGTTCCGCGAGAGCGGGCGCACCGGGCGCTGGGCCGCGCTCGGCTCCGTGAAGTCGCAGATCGGCCACGCGAAGGCGGCGGCGGGCGTCGCGGGACTCGTGAAGTCGGCGCTGGCGCTCTACCACAAGGTGCTGCCGCCCACGATCAAGGTGACGGACCCGATCGCGCCGCTCGCCGACGAGTCGTCGCCGCTCTACCTGAACACCGAGGCGCGCCCGTGGCTGCGACCGCTGCGCCACCCGCGCCGCGCGGCGCTCAGCGCCTTCGGCTTCGGCGGCAGCAACTACCACGCGGTGCTCGAGGAGCACGCGAGCACGAAGCCGGGCATCGACTGGGACCCCGACGTCGAGCTGCTGCCGTTCCGCGCCGAGACCGTGCGCGAGCTGCTGCGCGACCTCGAGGCGTGGCCCGCCGATCTCGCGTGGGACGAGCTCGCGCGCCGCGCGGCCACGGCCCGCGAGCGCTTCGACGTCCTCTCGCCGTGCCGCCTCGTGCTGGTCGTCGAGCGCGGGCGCACCGACCTCGCGAAGCTCGTCGCGAACGCGGCGGCGATGCTGCGCCGCGACCCGCACGCGCGCTCGTGGTCCACGCCCGACGGCGCGCACTTCGGCCAGGGCCAGCTCCTCGGCAAGCTCGCGATGCTCTTCCCGGGCCAGGGCAGCCAGTACGTCGGGATGCTGCGCGACCTCGCGTGCCGCTTCCCCGTCGTGCAGCACGTGCTCGAGAAGGCCGACATCGCGTACGAGCTCGCGGCGGGCGGCGTCGTCGGCGGCGTGACCGTCGGCCTGCACCTCTCCGACCGCATCTTCCCGCACGCGCCGTTCAACGACGTGATGCGCGAGAAGGCCGAGTGGCTGCTGCGCGACACGCGCGTCGCCCAGCCGGCGATCGGCGCCGTCAGCCTCGGCGCGCTCGCCGTGCTCGCGTCCGTCTTCGGCGTCGGCGGGACCGCGTTCGCGGGCCACAGCTACGGCGAGCTGGCCGCGCTGCACGCTGGCGGCGCCTTCGACGCCGACACGCTCGCGCAGCTCTCCGCCCTGCGCGGCCGCCTTATGGCCGAGGGCGAGGGCGACCGCGGCGCGATGCTCGCCGTGCGCACCGACCGCGCGGGCGCCGTGCAGATCGTCGAGGAGAACGGCCTCAAGCTCGCCGTCGCGAACCACAACGCGCCGCAGCAGGTCGTGCTGTCGGGCGCGAGCGACGAGATCGAGCGCGCCGCGCTGCGCTGCGCCGCGCTCGGTCTCGCCGCGACGAAGCTCGCGGTCGCGGCCGCGTTCCACAGCCCGCTCGTCGCAGACGCGGCGACGCCGCTGCGCGAGGCGCTCGACGCCGTCGCGGTCGCGGCGCCGCACACGCCCGTCTACGCGAACGCGACCGCGGAGCCGTATCCACCCGATCCCGACGCGCTGCGGGCGACGCTCGCGGCGCAGCTCGCGTCGTCCGTCGAGTTCGTCGCGCTGATCGAGCGCATGTACGCGGACGGTGCGCGCACGTTCGTCGAGGTGGGCCCCGGCACGACGCTGACGCGCCTCGTCGGCGCGATCCTCGCCGAGCGCGAGCACGCCGCGTGCGCCGTCGACGCCTCCGGCGGACGCCGCTCGGGCATGGCCGACCTGGCCGCGTGCCTCGCGCAGATCGCGGTGCAGGGCCACTCCGTGGACCTCGCGCGCTGGAACGAGGGCGTCGCGAAGCCCGCCGCACCGCCCGGCCGCCGCATGACCGTCGCCGTCTCCGGCGCGAACATCGTCCGCGCGAAGGCGCCGCGCCCGCCGCGCGCGCCGCTCCCGCTCGCCGCGGAGACGCCGCGCACCGTCGCGGCGTCCGCGCCGCCTCCCACTCCGGTGCCTCCGATGCCGCACACACACGAACAGCCCGTCCCTCCGGCCGCGACGCCCGGCGGGGTGCCCGTGCCGCCGCCCCGGGGCGTCGCCGCGGGGGCCTCCGTGGCCGCGGCGCTCGACGCCGTGCGCGCGCAGACGGAGGCCCTGCTGCGCCTCTCGGCGCAGACGGCGGACCTCCACCGCCGGTTCCTCGAGTCGCAGGACGCCGCCCAGCGGTCCCTCGAAGTCCTCCTCGACCAGCAGCGCGCCCTCCTCGGCCTCCCGCCCCTCGCGCTCCCCGCGCCCGCGCCCCTCGCCGCGCAGCCCTACGTGGCGCCTCCGGCCGCCGCGCCCCTCGCCGCGACACCGCAGGCCGTCGCGGCTCCCGCGCCCGTCGCGCCCGCACCTGCGCCGTCAGCCGCGCCCGCCGCGGCGCGCCCCGCTCCGGCGCCGGTGCGGCTCGCGCCGGTGCTGCTCGCCGTCGTCTCGGAGAAGACGGGCTACCCGGCCGAGATGCTCGAGCTGCCGATGGAGCTCGACGCGGACCTCGGCATCGACTCGATCAAGCGGGTGGAGATCCTGGCGGCGATGCAGGAGCGCGTGCCGGGTCTCGCGGCCGTCGCGTCCGACGAGCTCGGGCGCCTGCGCACGCTCGCCGACGTGCTCGCGGCCCTCGACCGCAGCGCGCCGCCGACGGCGACTCCCGCCGCCGCGAGTCCCGCCACCGCGTCGGCGCCGCGGGCCCAGATCGCGCCGGTGCAGATCGCGCCGGTGCAGCTCGCGCCGGTGCAGCTCGCGCCGGTGCTGCTCGCCGTCGTCTCGGAGAAGACGGGCTACCCGGCGGAGATGCTCGAACTGCCGATGGAGCTCGACGCGGACCTCGGCATCGACTCGATCAAGCGGGTGGAGATCCTGGCGGCGATGCAGGAGCGCGTGCCGGGTCTCGCGGCCGTCGCGTCCGACGAGCTCGGGCGCCTGCGCACGCTCGCCGACGTGCTCGCGGCCCTCGACCGCAGCGCGCCGCCGACGGCGACTCCCGCCGCCGCGAGTCCCGCCACCGCGTCGGCGCCGCGGGCCCAGATCGCACCGGTGCAGATCACGCCGGTGCAGCTCGCGCCGGTGCTGCTCGCCGTCGTCTCGGAGAAGACGGGCTACCCGGCGGAGATGCTCGAACTGCCGATGGAGCTCGACGCGGACCTCGGCATCGACTCGATCAAGCGGGTGGAGATCCTGGCGGCGATGCAGGAGCGCGTGCCGGGTCTCGCGGCGGTCGCGTCCGACGAGCTCGGGCGCCTGCGCACACTCGCCGACGTGCTCGCGGCGCTCGACCGCACGGCCGCGCCGTCCGCTGCGGCGCCTGCTGCGTCGCCGGTCGCGGCCACGCAGGCTCCGGCGGCGGCCGCCGCCGAGCAGCTCGACGTGCAGCGCCACGTGCTCGGGTCCGTCGCGCTCGAGGGGCGGGCCCGCGCGGCCGTCGCCCCGGCCGCGGCGCCGGTGCTCGTCGCGGGCGACGTGAGCGGCGAGCTGACGCAGGCCGTCGCGGCCGCGTTCGCCGCGGTCGGCGCGCACGCGCAGGTCGCGGAGCTCGACACGGGCGACGTGCCGTCGGCGCTCGCGGGTCTCGTGCTCGTCGCGCCCGCACGCGGCACCGACGCGGCGTTCCTGCGCGGCGCCCTCGCGCTGCTCGGCCGCGCCGGCGCGGCGCTGCGCGAGGGCGCGCGGCAGGGCGGCGCGTTCCTGGTCGGCGTCTCGCGTCTCGACGGCGCGTTCGGGCTGGTCGAGCTGAACGGCGCGGCGCCCGAGTGCGCCGGTCTCGCCGGCTTCGTGAAGACCGCGGCGCACGAGTGGCCCGAGGTCGCGTGCAAGGCCCTCGACGTGCCCGTGCACGTGGACGACGTCGCCGCCGCCGCGCGCGCGGTCGTCGAGGAGGCGCTCCTGCGCGGTCCGCTCGAGGTCGGCCTCGCGGGCGCGTCGCGCGTTGCGCTGCGCCTCGCCGAGGAGCCCGTCGCGGGCGCGTCGGCCGCGCCGCTCGCGCCGGGCGACCTCGTCGTCGTGACCGGCGGCGCGCGCGGCGTCACCGCCGAGGCGGCGATCGCGCTCGCCGAGGCGTTCCGCCCGGCGCTGCTGCTCCTCGGCCGCAGCCCCGAGCCCGCCGACGAGCCCGCGTGCGTCGCGGGCATCGACGACGCGGCGGCGGCGAAGCGTGCGCTCGCGGCCGAGATGGGCGGACGCCCCGCGCCGCGCGAACTGCAGGCGGCGTGGGAGCGCATCGCATCGGCGCGCGCCGTCCGCGCGACGCTCGCGCGCTGCGCGGCGCACGGTGCGACGGCCGCGTACCGCAGCGTGGACGTGCGCGACGCGGCGGCCGTCGCCGCGATCGTCGCGGAAGCGCGCGCGTCGCACGGCCCCGTGCGCGCGCTCGTGCACGGCGCCGGCGTGCTGCGCGATGCGCGCATCGAGGAGAAGACGCCCGCGCAGTTCGACGACGTCTTCGGCACGAAGGTGGACGGTCTGCGCGCGCTGCTCGCGGCGGCCGGCGACGACGACCTGCGCGCGCTCGTGCTCTTCTCGTCGTCCACGGGGCGCTTCGGGCGCGCCGGCCAGGTGGACTACGCCGCCGCGAACGAGGTGCTCAACAAGATCGCGCAGCGCGAGGCGCGGCGCCGTCCCGCGTGCCGCGTCGTCAGCGTGAACTGGGGCCCGTGGGAGGGCGGCATGGTGACGCCCGCGCACCGGCGCCTCTTCGCCGACGAGGGCATCGGGCTGATCGGCCTGCGCGCGGGTGCGCGCCACCTCGTACGCGAGCTGCACGCCGGCGCCGGCGCGGCCGTCGAGGTGGTCGTGCTCGGCCCCGGCAGCCGCGCGCCGGAGCAGTTCGCGGCAGACGCCGCACCGTCCGCTGAACACGACACCTCCGCGCTGCCGCTCGCGTTCGAGCGCAGCGTCGACGTGACGTCGCACCCCGTGCTCGCGTCGCACGTGCTCGACGGGCGCCCGGTCGTGCCCGTCGTCCTCATGCTGCAGTGGCTCGCGCACGGCGCGCTGCACGTGCACCCCGGGCTGCGCTTCCACGGCTTCGACGCGTTCCGCATGCTGCGCGGCGTGCCGCTCGACGACGGCGCCGCCGCGCGTCTCCGCGTGCACGTCGGACGCCTCGAGCCGCAGGCCGACGGCACGTTCGCCGCGGCCGCCGAGCTGCGCTCGACCGACGCGCACGGCCGCGAGCGCGTGACCGCGCGCGCGCAGGTCGTCCTCGGCGACCGCGGCGCCCACGCGAACGGGACCGTGGCGCGGCCGCTCGCGCCGGAGCCGGGCGCGCCGTCGCGCGCGACGGTGTACGACGACCTGCTCTTCCACGGGCCCGCGATGCAGGGAATCCGCGCGGTCGAGCACCTCTCGCGCGCGGGCGTCGCGGTCGTCAGCGACGCTGCGCCCGCGCCCTCCGCGTGGGTGCGCGCGCCGCTGCGCTCCGCGTGGCCGGCGGACCCGCTCGCGCTCGACTGCGCGTTCCAGGCGCTCGTTGTGTGGACGCGCGCGCACCGTGGCGCGCCGTCGCTGCCGACGGGCTTCGCGCGCTACCGTCAGTTCGCGCCCGCGTTCCCCGACTCGGGCGTGCGCATCACGGCGCACGTGACGTCCGACGCGGAGCACGCGACACGCGCCGACGTGCTCTTCACCGCCGACGACGGCCGCGTGCTCGCGGAGATGCGCGGCTACGAGTGCGTCGTGGACCCGTCGCTCGACGCGGCGTACCGCCGCCGCTCGCTCGCGGACGCCACGCGGAGCTAGCTGCCATTGCGCGCGATCGCGATCGTCGCGGCCGGGGGCGTGCTCCCCGGCGGCAACGACCTCGACGGGCTGTGGCGCCTGATCGTCGAGGGGAAGGACGCGCTCTCCGAGCCGCCGCCCGGCCGCTGGCTGCTCGATCCCGCGTCGATCCACGACCCGTCGGAGCCGAAGCCCGACCGCGTGCTCTGCACGCGCGGCGGCTTCGTGCCGCACGTGCGGCTCGCCCCCCGCGAGGGCGGGCTCGATGCGGAGACGCTCGACGCCCTCGACCCGTCGGTGATCCTCACGCTGAAGGCAGCGCGCGAGGCGTGGGACGCGGCGCGGACCGACGGGATCGACGGCGCGCGCGTGGCGGTGATCCTCGGCCACATCGCGCTGCCGACCGACGGCATGTCGGCGCTGTCGCGCTCCGTGATCGGCCGCGCGATCGAGACGCAGGTGACGGGCCGCGATCCGGGCGCGGGCGACGTCCCGGCGCACGCCCACCACGCGCTGGGTCTGCCGCCGCTCGCCGTCGCGCGCGACCTCGGCCTGTCGGGCCGCGCGTTCGCCATCGACGCCGCGTGTTCGTCGTCGCTCTTCGCGTTGGCGCTCGCGTGCGAGGAACTGCGCGCGCGCCGCGCCGACGCCGTGATCGCGGGCGGCGCGTCGCGCCCCGACGCGCTCTACACGCAGATGGGCTTCTCGCAACTGCGCGCGCTCTCGCGGAAGGGCTTCTGCACGCCGTTCGACGCGCGCGGCGACGGGCTCGTCGTCGGCGAGGGGGCCGTCGCGTTCGTGCTGAAGCGGCTCGACGACGCAGTCGCTTCGCGCGACGAGATCCTCGGCGTGATCCGCGGCTACGGCGTCTCGAACGACGTCGAGGGCAACCTGCTCGCGCCGTCGTCCGAGGGCCAGGTGCGCGCGCTGCGCGCGGCATACGCCGACGCGCGGTGGCGCCCCGACGACGTCGACCTGATCGAGTGCCACGCGACGGGCACGCCGGTCGGCGACGGCGTCGAGGTGACGTCGCTGCGCACACTCTGGGACGGCTCGCACGCGGGCGGCCGCCGCTGCGTCATCGGCGGCGCGAAGTCGAACGTGGGGCACCTGCTCACCGGCGCGGGCGCAGTGGGCGTCGCGAAGGTGCTGCTCGCGATGCGCCACGCGACACTCCCGCCGACGGCGCACTTCGAGCGCGCACCCGAGCGCGTGCCGCTCGCGGACAGTCCGTTCGAGGTGCTGCGCACGCCGCGCACGTGGGAGCGCCGCGCGGAGGGCGTCCCGCGTCGCGCGGGCGTCAGCGCGTTCGGGTTCGGCGGAACGAATGCGCACGTGCTGCTCGAGGAGTGGCTCGGCGGCGTGCCGCAGACGGAGCCCGCGCCGGCCGACGCGCCCGTGGCGATCGTCGGCTCGGCGCGCGTTGGCACGCCCACCGCCGTGCGCGCGGGGCGCTTCCGCATCCCACCGACCGAGATCGCGGACATGCTCGCGCAGCAGGCGGCGCTGCTCGACGCCGCCGACCGCGCGCTGCACGACGCGGGCATCACGGAGCGCGCGACCGACCTGCGCGCCGGCGTGTTCGCGGGCATCCGGCTCGATCCCGAGACGACCGACTACGACCTGCGCTGGACGGCCCTCGCCCGCGGTCCCGAGTGGGCGCGCGCGCGCGGCGTCGAGCCCGAGTGCGACGCGGGCCGCGCGTGGATCGCGGCGGTCGCCGACGCCGTGCACGAGCCGCTGACCGCGCACCGCGTGCTCGGCGCGCTCGGCGGCGTCGCCGGCGCGCGCATCGCCCGCGAGATGCGCTTCGGCGGCGTCACCATGTCCGTCGGCGCGGAGGCGGGGACGGACATCGTGGCGCTCCAACTCGCACGCGACGCGCTGGCGCGGGGCGACATCGACGTGGCGGTCGTGGGATCCGTCGAGATCGCCGCGGACCCGCGCGTGGTCCCCGGTGCCGGACCGGAGTGGAACGGCGCGTCGGCGCTGGTGCTGCGGCGCGTCGCCGATGCGGAGGCGCGCGGGGAGCCGGTCCGGGCGCTGGTCAGGGCGCCGGGTCCAGCCGGTGCGGCGATGGAGGGGCGAGGGCTTGCCGCCGTCGCCACACGGCTGCTGCGGTTCGGGCAGAACCCGGACACGCTCGCGCCGTGGGTGCGCTCGTACGACGACCCGCCGCGCGCGATCGCGCTGCACGCGGACGTCGTGCTCGGCGGTTCCGTCGCGACGCGCCTCGAGGAGGCGCCGCGCGTCGGTGTCGTCACGGACGTCCCGCGCAGCGCGCCCGGCGTGTTCGTGATCCGCGGGCGCGACGCCGCCGACGTGCACCGTCGGCTCGAGGAGCTCGCGGCGTGCGACGGGCCGTGCCACGAAGCCGCGGCGCGGTGGGCCGGCGCCGAGCGCGCGCACGGTGCCGGGGGCGACGTGCGCGTCGCGATCGTCGCGCGTGACGCGCACGATCTGCGCGAGCGCATCGCCGAGGCGCGTGCGCAGCTCGACGGCGCGCCGCCGCGCCATGTCGAGAACGCGCGCGTGTTCGTGTCGCGCGCACCGCTCGCGGCGCGCGGCGAACTGGCGTTCGTGTTCCCCGGCTCCGGCTCGCACTTCATGGGCATGGGGCGCGCGTTCGCCGAGCATTTCCCCGACGTGGTCACGGGCGGTCCGTTCGGCCCGGAGACCTTCGCCGAGGAACTCCGCCCCGACGTCTTCTGGACCGGCGAGACGCCGCTCACCGACGACGACCAGCGGCCGCACATCCAGGCGCAGGTCGCGCTCGGCACCATGCTCTCGGGCCTGCTGAAGACGTTCGGGCTGCGGCCGACCGCGTACCTCGGCTACTCGCTCGGCGAGACCGCGGCGCTCTACGCGTCGGGCGCGTGGAAGGCGCGGCGCGCGATGCTCGACCGCGTCGCGGCGTCCGATCTCTTCACGCGGCAGCTCTGCGGCCCGTGCGACGCGGCGCGCGCCGCGTGGGGCCTGCCCGACGACGCGCCCGTCGCGTGGCTCCTCGGCGTGCTCGCGGCTCCGGCCGACGTGGTGCGCGAGGCGCTGCGCGGCCGCGAGCGCGCGTACCTGCTCATCGTCAACACCGACGAGGAGTGCGTGGTCGGCGGCGAGCGCGCGGAGGTCGAGCGCCTCGTCGCGGACGTCGCGCGTCCGTTCGTGCCGCTCTCGGGCGTGACGACCGTGCACTGCGCGGTGCTCGAGCCCGTCGCCGCCGCGTACCACGCGCTGCACGTGTTCGACGACGCCGGCCCGCCGCGCGACGGCGCGCGCGTCTACTCGTGCGCGTGGGGCCGCGCGTACGACGTCACGCGCACGAGCGGCGCCGACTCGATCGTCGAGAACGCGCGCCACGGCTTCGACTGGCCGCGCGTCGTGCGGCAGGCGTGGGACGACGGCGTGCGCGTGTTCGTCGAGATCGGGCCCGGCAACTCGTGCACGCGCACGGTCCGCAGCATCCTCGGCGACCGGCCGCACCGCGCCGTGTCGCTGTGCGTCGACGGCCGCGACGCGTACGAGTCGGTGCTGCGCGTGCTCGCGGCGGTGGCCGTCGAGGGCTTCGACGTCGATCTCGATCGTCTGTACGGGCACGCCGCGCCCGCCGAGGACATGCGGCCGATCGTCGCGACGGTGACGCCCGGCATGAAGCCGTTCGTGCTGCCGCGCGTGCCCGTCGCCGCACCCACTGTCGCCGCGTCCACGGTCGCCGCCCCGCGCGCGAACGTGCCCGCGACGACCGTGCCGTCGCCCTCCGTCGCCGTCGCGACACCGCCCGCGCTCGTGGAGGCGCTCGCGCATGCCGCCGCCGCGCGCGCCGCCGCGCACGAGGCGTTCGTGCGCTTCGCCGATCGCTCCGCGCGGCTCGTCGCGGCGGGTGTCGCGACGCAGCACGCGCTGCTCGCGGGTGCAGCCGCGGACGCGAGTGACGTGGCGACGGCGGTCGACAGCGTCGCGCCGCAGCGCGCCGCTCCCGCGCACGACGCCGCGCACGACGCCGCGCCGCCGCCCGCGTTCGACCGCGCGCAGAGTCTCGAGTTCGCGCGCGGCCGGATCGGCGCGGTGCTCGGCCCGCGGTGGGCCGAAGTGGACGCGCTCCCGAGCCGCGTGCGTCTGCCCGACGAGCCGTACAACTTCGTGGATCGCATCGTCGCGGTCGAGGGCGAGCCGCTCTCGATGACGCACGGCCGCGTGGTCACCGAGCACGACGTGCCGCACGGCGCGTGGTACCTCGACCACGGGTGCATCCCGGCGGGGCTCTGCATCGAGGCGGGTCAGGCCGACCTGTTCCTCTCGGCGTGGCTCGGCGCCGACTTCGAGACGCGCGGGCGCGCGGTCTACCGGCTCCTCGACGCCGCCGTGGTGTTCCACGCGCGGCTCCCGCGCCCCGGCGACACGATCCGCTTCGACATCCGCATCGAGCGCTTCTTCCGGCAGGGGCGCACGCTGCTCTTCCGCTTCGCGTTCGAGGGCAGCGTGGACGGCGTGCCGGTCCTGTCGATGCGCGACGGCTGCGCCGGCTTCTTCTCCGAGGAGGAGCTCGCGGCGGGGCAGGGCGTCGTGCTGACCGCCCGCGACCGCGAGCCGCGCGCCGGCGTGCTGCCCGCGGACTGGCGGGCGCTCGTGCCGTTCACGCGGACGACGCTCGATGCGGTGCGCGTCGACGCGCTCCGCCGCGGCGACCTCGTGGCCGCGTTCGGCGCGGACTTCGAAGGTCTCGCGCTCGCGTCGCCCTCGCGCCTGCCCGGCGCGGAGCTCGCGCTCGTGCACCGCGTCACGGACCTCGATCCCGCGGGGGGCCGCTTCGGCATCGGCCTCGTGCGCACCGAGATCGACGTGCACGCCGACGACTGGTTCCTCACGTGCCACTTCGTCGACGACATGGTGATGCCGGGCACGCTCATGTACGAGTGCGCGCTGCAGGCGCTGCGCGTGTTCCTCGCGCGGAGCGGCGTCGTGGGTGAGCACGATGCGCTCGCGTACGAGCCGGTGCCCGGCGTCGCAAGCCGGCTGCGCTGTCGCGGCCAGGTCGTCGCGGGCACGCGTGTCAGCGCGTACGAGGTGCACGTCAAGGAGTCCGGGTTCCGCCCCGAGCCGTACGCGCTCGCGGACTGCCTGATGTACGCCGACGGCCGCGCCGTGGTGCACATCCTCGACATGAGCCTGCGCGTCACGGGCACCTCGCGCGACGCGCTCGAGCGGCTGTGGGCGGGGCGCAGCGCGGCGGCGCCGCTGCCGTTCCTCTCGAAGGCGGGCATCCTGGCGCACGCCGACGGCCGCCCGAGCGACGCGCTCGGACCGCGCTTCGCTCCGTTCGACGCGGGCCGCTTCCTCGCGCGCCTGCCGCGTCCGCCGTACCAGTTCCTCGACCGCGTCGAGTCCGTCTCGCGCCCGCCGTTCGAGATGCGCGAGGGGCTCGAGGCCGTCGTCGTGTGGGACGTGCCCGCGCGCGGCGACGGGGGCGCGTGGGTCTTCGACGAGTCGGGCGGCGGCCCGCTGCCGTTCGCGGCGCTGCTCGAGGTCGCGCTGCAGGCCTGCGGCTGGTGCGCGGCGTACATGGGCTCCGCTCTTACGAGCGACGCGGAGCTGCGCTTCCGCAACCTCGGCGGCAGCGCGACGCTCGCGCGCGCCGTGCACCCGGGCGCCGGACCCGCGGGCGGAGGCGCGCTCCGCACGCACGTGCGCGTGACCGGCGTGAGCGCGTCCGCGGGGATGATCCTCCAGCACTACGCATTCGCGGTGCACGACGACGCGGGCCTCGTGTACGAAGGCACGACGTACTTCGGCTTCTTCACGGCGGCGTCGCTCGCGGCGCAGGTCGGCCTGCGCGACACCGCACTCCGCGGGGGCGCGGGCGAGACGTTCCGCGCGCCCGACGCCGCGCCGTTCGCGCGCGACCGCTGGCGCATGCTCGACGTGATCGAGGCGTACGACGCGACCGGCGGCGAGCACGGACTCGGGTACGTGCGCGGCGCGATCGACGTCGAGCCCTCGGCGTGGTTCTTCCGCGCGCACTTCCGCGACGACCCCGTGTGGCCCGGATCCCTCGGACTCGAGTCGCTCGTGCAGGCGCTCGAGGTGCACGCCGCGCGCGCGTTCGAGCTCGGGCCGGGCGACGTGTTCCTCGCGACGGCGCCGGGCGTCGCACACGAGTGGACGTACCGCGGCCAGGTGCTGCCGAGCGCGTCGCGCGTGACCGTCGAGCTGCAGGTCACCGCGTGCGACGCGGCGACGCGGACCGTCTGCGCCGACGGCCTCCTCGCGTGCGACGGCAAGCCGATCTACGCCGTGCGCGGCCTCTCGGTGCAAGTCACCGCCGCCCCCTGACCCCCACGCCCTCCCCGTTCCGAAGGGGACGGTCCTCGCGCAGGCTCGGAACGCGACGAGTCGTTGCGATGGGGACACTCCTCCGAGGCTCCGCGGCGCGCTCCGCCGGGGGCGCTACGATCCGTGTCCCTGTCCTCCGGAACACGAGGGAGCCACCGCGATGAGCGCAGCCGGGATGTACGGCGAGCGGGCGGACCTCTACGACCGCATCTACACGTGGAAGGACTACGCGGGCGAGGCGGCGCGGCTGCGCGCCGTGCTGCGCGCGGCCGGCGTGCCCGACGGCGCGCGGATTCTCGAGGCCGCGTGCGGCACCGGCAGCTTCCTCGCGCAGCTCCGCCGCTGGTACGACGTCACCGGCTTCGACATCTCCGACACGATGCTCGCGGAGTGCCGGCGCAAGCTCCCGGACGTGCGCACGTTCCGCGCCGACATGACGGAGCTGCGCGTCGCCGAGCCCTACGACGCCGTCGTCTGCCTGTTCAGCTCGATCGGCCACGTGCCCCCCGAGCGCCTCGATGCGACCGCAGCCGGCTTCTTCGCCGCGACGCGTCCGGGCGGCGTGGTGCTGGTGGAGCCGTGGATCACGCCGGAGCAGGTGCTCCCCGGGAAGCTGGTCGTGCAGCACTACGACGGCGGGAAGGCGTCGCCGCCGGAGCCGCTCAAGCTCGTGCGCGCCGTGGCGCCGGTGCACGAGGGGCGCCGCTCGATCCTCGAGTTCCACTGGCTCGTCGTGACGCCGGCCGGAGTCGAGCACCTCGTCGACCGCATGGAGGCGTGGCAGTCGACGGGGGAAGAGCTCGTCGACACGTTCGAGCGCGCGGGCTTCGACGACGTCGCGTGGCTCGACCCGGGGCCGCTCATGGGCCGCGGGTGCATCCTGGCGCGGCGCCCGGCCTGACGCCGGAACTTGCGTTGGGGACGGTCCTCGCAAGTTGCGCTACGCAACATACTGCTCCACCGGGGGACACTCCTCGACGGCCCCGGACGGTTGCGCCGCGCGTGAGCACGGCGTCGTTCCCGCGTGCCGCGGCGCGCACGGCCAAGGAGTGTCCCCCTCGGCCGGCGTTTCTTGCGTAGCGCAAGAAACCAGGACCGTCCCCGTTCGTTGCGGGCGGGGTCAGATGCGCGTCGAGGCGCCCGCGTCGCGGACGATGTGCTCGACGACGGCGGCGAGGAGCGGCGACTCGCTGAGCTCGCGCTCCTGGTACTCGTCGTCGACGATCAGCTCGACCCACACGTAGCCGCGCCCGCCGCCCCGCGCCACGGCCGTGGCGCGCAGGCCCTCGGCGCCCTCGGCCACGAGCAGCGGGAACGGCGCCTCCGGGTGCCGGAACTCGCAGACGGGTCCCTCGACGCCCGCCGCGGCCAGGAACTCGTTCCGGGCCGACGACGCCGTCCACCCGCGGCCCTCGAGGCTCTTCTGACACGCCGCGAGGTCGCGGCAGCCCACGGCGACGAACTCGGTCTTGCGCACGGTCGCTCCCATCCGGCGAGCGCGCACGGCCGACGCGGCCGCGCCGCTCCCCGCCGCCCCTGATCACGTGCCGTGCCGCCGCGGCGCCTGCCGCCCCCACGCGCTCTCAACATCCGTCCTGCCAAGCACTTGACGCGAACCCGCACCGTGGCTCGCCCGGGCTCACGACGCCGCCCGCGTCGCGCCGGATCGACGCGCACGTCGTGCTCGCGCGACATCCGCGCGCGTTCGGACGCCGCGCGCCCCGCCCGGTGTGCACCACGTCGGCGGCGTGCGGCGGCGGGCTGCCGCGGCGTACACTCCCCCCTCGTGGGGGGCGGCGACACCGCGCCCCGCGGAGGCATCGATGCGCGACACCCCCGCGCTGCCCGTGGTGCTGCGTCCGCCCGCCGTCCGCACGGCGCTCGTGGCCGTGCTGTTCCTCCTGCCCGCGTGGGGCGGCACGCGACTCGCCGTCGAGGAGCCCGACATCGGGCACGCGATGACGTACGCGTCACTCGCGGTGGCGCTGTTCTTCGCCGTGCTCTCGCTGCCGCAGTGTGCGTGGCTGCGCGTGGACAGCGAGGGCTTCGCGTACGCGACGTTCTTCCGCCCGCACCGCGTCCTCTGGCGCGACGTGGACGCGGTCGAGGTCGTTCGCAGCGGCCGCGCCGCGCGCGTCGCATGGCATGCCCGCCACGACGACTGGCACGCGCTCCCGGACGCCTACGCACAGGACGCCGACGCCGTCGCCCGCCTGCTCGAGAGCGCACGCACGTCCGACTGACGCACGTCACTCGATCTGGAGGACGTCGCCTCCCGGAACGTGAACGACGTCGTCGCCGAGCCTCCTCCGCGCGTCGGAGCACGCAGGAGAGTCCCGCCCCCGCAGCCCGGACTCGCCGGGCGCGAGTGCTGGTCGACGCTGCGGGCCGGATCGGCGCGGGGCCGGGCGCGTCGGGAGGACGCGCCCGGCTTCCGCGCTCACGCTATGCGCGCTCGTACTCGTAGTGGAAGACGTGCACGTCGTCCGCGCCCGGCAGCGCCATGAACATGTCGAAGGCGAAGTGGTCGGCGTCGCGGAACGTCGTGACCATGCGGAAGTCGGTCATCTCGCCGGTCTGCATGTTCGGGCCGCGCGCCTTCATCGTGAGGACGTGCTTCGCCGCGTCGAACGTGCCGCGCATCGCGAACATGTGGGGGCTCATGCTGTCCACCCACACGCCGACGAACTCGTTCGCCATCCCGTCCCAGCCGAGCGTGCAGCGCCCGACGAACGGCATGCCCATGAAGTCGCTCTCGAACCGGCTGACGGTCCAGAAGCCGCCGACCGCCTCGACGGTCTCCTTCGCGCGGCACTTCATCTCCTGCGGACCCATCCAATAGGTGCAGTCCACGTTCCACGTGCCCACGCCGCCGAGCACGAGGCGGTGCTGCTCGGTGGGCTGGGGCATCTCACAGTTCTCGGACATCGGTCTCTCCCTCCGCTTGGTCTCGATCCCTTGGGGGGGGAGAGCGTAGACGCCCCGCGGGGTGCTGACGCAGGCAGAAGCGCCGACCCGACGCGGGGCGGCACGCCGCCCCGCGCGGGTCCCGCCGGAGCGTCAGCTGACTTCCTTGCCGTTGATCGCCGCCGTCGAGAGCACGAAGCCCGCGGGCGGCGGGCCGAGGCGGTTCGGGATCGCGGCCGTGAACTTGCCCTTCAGCTTCGAGCCCTTGAGCTTGCCCACGAAGAGCACCGTCCCCGAGATGCCCCCGGCGGCCGAGTTGCCGACCGCGAACAGCTCGTTCTTCGACGTGAGCGCACCCTGGCCGTCGCCCTCGAACGTGAGCCCGTTCGAGAGCTCGACCGAGTAGGTGAACGCGCCGGTCTGGTCGTCGAACGCCAGCGAACCGGAGCCCGTGTACTTGAACTTCTCGCCCGCCGTCGTCTTGCTGAGTCCCTTCAGCGTGAACGAGAACGAGCGCGTCGCCGCGTGCGCCGGCTCCGCGAGCCACGCGCCACCGACGACCAGCGCCGCGATCGCGGCCGAGACGACGAACTTCCTGAACTCCGGCATGTGCAGTCCCTCCAGGGCGGGTCTCGCCCGCGTGAATGGTCGAGCCGATCGCCTCCGGCTGCAACAGAGCAGTGGACGGCGGGGGATTGCGCCGCCGGGGCGCCGCCGCGGTAGTGTCTCGCCCATGAGCGACGAGGACGCTGCGGAGGGACGCCGCTTCGGCAACTACGTCGTCCACGAGCTCCTCGGGACGAGCGGCGGCGCGCGCGTCTACCGTGCACACCAGCTCTCGATGGACCGCATCGTGACGCTCACGATCCTGCCGCGGGCGCTCGCCGACCGGCCGGCGCTGCGGACGCGCTTCGAGCGGCAGGTCGCGGCGGCGTCGAAGCTGCGTCACGACAACATCCTCTCGGCCCTCGACGCGGGGTCGGTCGGCGGGCACCAGTACATCGCGGCCGAGTACGTCGGCGGACGCCGCCTCGCCGCGCTGCTCGCCGCGGGGGAGTGGTTCGGCGTGCGCCGCGCCCTCGGGATCGCGCGCGACGTCGCCCGCGCGCTCGAGCACGTCGATTCCGTCGGGCTGCTGCACCGCAACGTGACGCCGCAGACGATCCTCCTCGCGGACTCGGGCGTGGTGAAGCTGCGCGGCTTCTCGTTCGCGCGGCCGCACCGCGCCGAGAAGAACGAGACGTGGTTCGAGCCGGACGACGCCGCGGCGCCGTACCGAGCCCCCGACTGGATCACGCAGCGCACGCTCGACGTCCGGGCCGACACCTACGCGCTCGGCTGCGTGCTGTACGAGCTCCTGACCGGCCGCCCGCCGTTCGGCGGCGGTCGCTCCGCCGAGCTCATGGACCGCCACGTCAACGAGCCCGTGCCCGACGTGCGCACGCGGCGCGCCGACACGCCGGAGCCGGTCGCGCGCGTCCTCGCCCGCATGCTCGAGAAGGACCGCGACCGCCGCCACCCGACGCCCGCCGCGCTGGTGGCGGAGCTGACGGCGCTCGCCGAGGGCGCGGCGTCCGCGCCCGCCGCGCCCGCGGCCCCGCGGCCGTCGCTCTTCCGCCGCCGGCGCTGAGCGGCCCGTGGCCGCGACGAAGTTGCACGCGGCGCGATACTGCCCGCGTGACGGAGGACGACGGCCGCGAGACGGCGGAGGACGGGGCGCGGGAGCTGCGCGTGCACGGTGTGCACGCCGTGCTGGCGCTGTGGGTGCACCGCCCGCAGGACGTGCGCCGCGTCTACGTGACGGAGGCGCGCCTGCCGCGCTTCGGTGCGATCCTGCAGGAGTGCGCCCGCCGCCGCGTGCCCTACCGCGTCGTCGGCGACGACGACCTCGAGCGCCTCACGGAGAGCGTGCACCACGAGGGCGTCGCCGTGGTCGCGAGGGAGCGCCCGCAGCCGACGCTCCCCGAGGTGCTCGCGCGCCTCGCGGACGCGCCGCACGCGACGCTCTGCTGGCTCGACGGCGTCTCGAACCCGCACAACGTCGGCTCGCTCCTGCGCACCGCGGCGCACTTCGGCGTGCCGGCGCTCGTCGGCTCGGAGCGCATGCCGCGGCTCAGCCCCTCGGCGTGCCGTGTGGCCGAGGGCGCCGCCGAGACGGTGGACCTCGTGCGCGTGCCGCGCACCGGCGAGGCCTTCGCCGCGCTGCGCGAGGCGGGCTTCCGGATCGTCGGCACCGACGGCCGCGACGGCCGCGGGCTCTTCCGCGCCGCGCTGCCGCAGCGCGTCGTCGTCGTGCTCGGCGGCGAGGTCTCCGGCATGTCGCCGGACGTGCGCGCCCTGCTCGACGAGGTCGTGCGCATCCCCGGCACGGGCGCCGTGGACAGCCTGAACGTCGCCGCGGCGGCGGCCGTCGTGCTCGCGGAGCTGTGGCGCCGCGTCAGCGCAGGGAGCGCGGGTGGCCGATCCAGCCGAGGCGGCGGAAGAGGACGATCTGGCCGGCGGCGATCCCCGCCATCACCGTGAGCGCCGCGAAGTAGCCCCAGCGCGTGTGGAGCTCGGGCATGTTCTCGAAGTTCATGCCGTAGATGCCGGCGACGACCGTGATGGGCAGCAGCACGCCCGAGATGACGGTCAGCACGCGCGCGATCTCGCTCGTGCGGTTCGCCGCCTCGGCCTGCACCGCGGCCAGGATGCCGTCGAGCAGGCTGCGGCTCGAGTCGACGGCCTCGCGCACGGCGAGCGCGTTCTCCATCATCACGAGGAACGACTCGCGCGCCGCGTCGCTCACGAACGGGCTGCGCTTCGTCGCGAGGCGCATCAGCACGATGTGCAGACTCGTCGCGAGCTTCTTCAGCGTCAGGATGTTCGTCCCGGCGACGGCGACGTCGGGCGGCACCTGCGTCTCGCCGGGCGCGAGCACCTGCTCCTGGATCGCGTCGAGGTAGTTGTCGTTCGCGAGGTTCAGGTGCGCGATGTCGTAGAGGCTCTCCTGCAGCAGCAGGAACGCGACGAACGACGGCGTCCGGCCCGCGATGCGGAACGCGTCGGCGCACGTGGCCTGCACGTGCTCGACCGCCTCGACCGTGCGCCGGTGGTGCGTCAGGATCACGTTGCCGCCGATGACGACGAACAGCCGCACGATCTCGATCGGCGAGAGCCCGTGCGAGATCTCGAGGTGCCGCTCGGGGTGCAGCACCTCGTAGAGATAGAAGCCGCAGTGGTCGGGCGCCTCGAGGAGGCGCGGCAGGATCTCCGGCGTGCCGAAGTGGTCCTTCGGCGACATCTGCAGCCCGAGGTCCGCCGCGATCCGGCGCGTGACGCCGATGTCGGGCCCGTGCACGTCCACCCACGCGAAGCGCTCGGGCGACGCGAGCAGCTTCGGCAGCTCCTCGACCGCGACGCGGCGCGCGCTCTGGTCGCGGCGGTCGAAGACGACGCAGTCGATCTCGGGCGCGGTCTCCGTCACGGGCGTCCCTCCCGGTCCCCGCGCAGGCTCGCCGCTGCGTGCGGCCGGCGCAACGTCCGCGCGCTGCCGGCGCGTCTCAGTCGCGGACGACGATCCGCACGTCGTGGTCCGGAGGTGTGACGGAGAGGCGCACGGCGTCCTCGCCTGCGGCGGGCTGCACGATCCGCAGCGTCTCCAGCGGGAGTCCGTCGGCGCGGAAGCGTCCCTCGCCGTCGACCGCGACGCGCCGCGCCCACGGCACGTCGCCCGACGGCACGATCCACAGCTCGACCGACGGCGCCGCGCGTCCGTCGGCGTGGGCGACGACGCCCTCGAGCGCGGCGCCCGGGGGCAGCGTGATCCGCACGTCGTCGCCCGCGGCGGCGCGTCCCGGTGCGGCCGCCGGCCCGGCGCCGGCGCGGGGCTCGGCCCACACGAGCACGCCGAGGTCGGCGAGCGGCGGCAGCGTGAAGCGGCCGTCGGCGTCCACCGTCGTCTCCGCCTCGAGACCGACGCGACGCCGCCCGCGCACCTCGGGGATCCAGCCGCGCACGACGGTGCCCTCGGGCGCCGCGGAGCCGTCCTGCAGAACCACGCGGCCCGTGATCGGCGCGAGCGGTGCCGTCGGCACGCGCAGGCCCGTCTGTCCGGCGCGCACGCGGCGCAGGATGCCGTACCTGCCGTCGGTCCCGAACACGACGAGGTCGAACACGAGGTCGTAGGGCAGCGGGTGCGTGCGGACGTTCGGGCTGTTCGCGTTGCCCCCGTTGTAGATGCCGACCTCGGGCGTCAGGACGTACCACTGCACCATCCCCGCGAGCGGCGCGCCGTCGGCGCCCACCGCCACGGCCTCCGTGCGCACGCCGCGCTTCAGGTGCACGTCGAGGAGCGGTCCGCCCGGGGGCACGTCGCGCAGGATCGTCAGCGCGTACTCGGTCTCGCCCTCGACCCACGCCCAGAGCGTGTTCGCCGGGCTCGTGTCCGCGATCGCGAACGTGCCGTCGTCGCGCACGCTCCCTTCGGGCGACCACACCGCGCCGTCGTCGCCGCCCGGGTGCGCGCCCCGCATGACGACCCGCACGTTGCCGGCGATCGGCTCGCCCGCCTCGTCGGTCACGCGCCCCTCGATGCGTCGCGAGGGCCCGAGCACGAGCTCGATCTCGGCCGTGTCCGGCGCGACGTCCGCCGCGACCGCCACGCGCGCCCCGGCGCGCGCGTCGGCGGAGGTCGTGGCGGTCACCGTCGCCGGGACGAGCGGCAGCCCGCGCAGCTCGAACGCGCCGCCGGCGTCGGTCATGACGCACGCAGCCGTCACGCCGCCCTCCGACTCGTGAAGCGACTCGAGGGCGCGCAGCATGTCCGGATCCGGCGGTCCGAACGGAGACGCGACGGGGGACGCGAGACCCGTCACCAGGGCGCCCGCGACGCCGCGCCCGCCCGGCTCGACCACGCGCCCGCGCAGCGGCGCGCGTGCGATCACGACCGACCAGCGCTCGCCCTTCGGGACCGTGCGCGTGTGCACGCGCCCCCACGTGTCCGTGACGAGCACGTCCACCGCGTGCGCGACGGCGGACGGGTCGATCCCCGCGGCGAAGAAGCCCGCGTCGTCGGTGACGCCGTCGTAGAGCGGCGGCGCGTCCGCGTCGTCGTGCGCGCGCACCGTCACGTGGGCGCCCGCGACTCCGTGGAGGGCGGTGTCGACGACGTAGCTGCGTCGGTCCGCGCCCGGCGCCGGCTGCGCGGGCGTGTCCGCAGCGTGCTCCGAGGGCGCCGCGTCCGGCGTCTGCGCCGGTGCCGAGGGCGGCTCCACCCGCGCGTGCCGGCGCTGCGCCGGGGGCTCGTCGTCGGGCGCCTCCCCTTCGTGCTGCGTCGGCGCGGCACGCGGTTGCGGTGGCGGTGCGGACGGGGCGACGTCACCGCTCCGCAGCACGTACCACGCGAGCACGGCGAGCAGCGCGAGCAGCAGCACGAGCGCGAGCGCGACGGCGCGGCTGCGGGCCCGGGGAGGAGTGGCGGTCACGCCGAGATGATGCCCGAACCGCGCGCCGACGGTCGCGGCGCGTCGCGAACGTGGCCCGTTCGCGCCGGGACCGCTACCGTCCGGGGCACGTGACCGCGGCAACGCCCCGCCCGCCCCGCAGCCGTCCGCGGCGTGCGCTCGCCGCGTGCCTCGCCGCCGTCGCCGCGGCGCTGCCGCTCCTCCTCGCGCGCTGCGGCGACGACACGCCGGGGAAGCGCGCGCCCGAAGCGCCGCACACCTCGCAGCCGAACGTGCTCGTGATCGTGATGGACACCGTCCGCGCCGACCACACGACGCTCTGCGGCTACGCGCGACCGACGACGCCGCGAGTGGCGCAGTTCGCCGCGGACGGCGTGACGTACCGCGACGCCTGGACGCCCGCCGGGTGGACGGGCCCCTCGCACGCGTCGCTCTTCACCGGGCAGCGCCCGGTGCACCACGGCTACCTCGAGGACAACATCCCGCTGCTGCGCTCGCAAGCGGTCACGCTCGCGGAGATCCTGCGCGACGCCGGCTGGCGCACCGGCTGCTTCTCGAACAACGCGGTCGTGAGCGACGCGTACGGCCTCGTGCAGGGCTTCGAGCACGCGCCGCGCTTCTTCCTGAACCAGCAGCGCCCGCTGCCGAACGCGCGCGACGCGCACCGCCGCGCGAAGGCGTTCATCGAGACCTCCGTCGAGGAGCGCAAGCCGTTCTTCGTCTACGTCAACGACTTCGAGCCGCACCTGCCGTACGAGCCGCTCGAGGAGCACCAGCGCACGTTCGTGCCCGCGGACGTGTCGCCCGAGCTCCTGCACCTCGCGCGGCACTTCAACAACCCGTACACGATCGACCTGAACGTCGGCCTCGCCGACCCCGTGCCCGCGCCCGAGATGCTCGCGCTCCTGCCGTCGCTCTACGACGCCGAGATCGCGACCGTGGACGCCGAGGTGGGGGCGTTCCTCGACGAGCTGCGCGCCGACGGGCTGCTCGACCGCACGCTCGTCGTGATCACCTCGGACCACGGCGAGAACCTCGGCGACCACGGCCTCTGGGACCACCGCTTCAGCATCCACCGCACGATCCGTCACGTGCCGCTCGTGCTGCGCTACCCCGGCCGCCTCGACGGCGGACGTGTCGTCGACGACGTCGTCCGTCTCGAGGACGTGCTGCCGACCGTGCTCGAGGTCTGCGGCCTGCCGCCGCGCGCGGACGTCGACGGCGTCTCGCTGCTCGCGCCGACGGCGGGCCGCATCTCCCGCGCCTCCTACGCCGCGCAGAGCGACACCGTGCAGACGTTCCGCTCGCGCCACCCGGACCTCACGCAGGAGCAGGAGCGCCCGTTCCACGTGTCGCAGCGCTCGGTCTACGACGGCCGCCACGACCTGATCGTCCGCTCCGACGGCACGCTCGAGCTCTACGACGTCACGGCCGACCCGGGCGAGACGAAGAACCTCGCCGACGAACTGCCGGACGTCGTCGCCCGTTTGCGGGCGTTGCTGGATCCGTAGTCCGGGGCGCGCAGGCGCCCCGTAGTCTCGCCTCATGCTGACAGCCCTGCGCGGCGCCGCGGTCGCGCTCCTCGCCGTGATCGCGGTGGCGCTCTCCGCCTGCGTCGTCCGCTGGGGGTACACCGCCGAGTGCGGTGCTGCCGGATTGACCGCAGCGGAACTGGAGCAGGCGCTCCCGGACTCGGACGGCTGGCAGACGCGCGTCGCGGAGGGGGCGTCGTACCGCGAACGCTTCACACCGCTTGCCGGCGCGGACCGGTTGGAGCTGGTCGAGTTCGCGGTCCTCGACGGCGACCGCGGCCGTCTGCGCGTGGAGGTCTACGCCGGCTACAGCCCTTCCGCCGCTCAGCGCACGGACTGGCACAGGCGCATGGAGGCGATCGTCGCCGCGATCGAAGCCGTCCATCCCGCCGTCGGGCAGTGGGAGTACACCGACTTCACCGGCGATCCGCGACCGGACTTGTGCCTCTGGGGCTGCGGCGTGGCGGCGGTCGTCGCGGCGTCCACATGGCTGCTGCTGCGCCGCCGCCGCGCTGCGCGCGCCCGCGGGGCCGTTGCGTGAGTGCGCGCTCGGTAGAATGCGGCGACGACGCGACGCGGACGTGCGTGTGCGGAGACTGCGGGAGTTCGTCCGCGCGGCGACGTGGCGGGTGCCGGCCACCCCGGTGCGAGTCGGGCTCGTGCTCGCCGGGCGACGGTCCCGCGCACGGGATCGGATGACGCTCTGGAGGTCGGGTGCTCGATCGCGCGAGACAGACGATGAGCCGCGCGCGCGTGTTCGCGCTCGTCTGCGCCGCCGCGCTCGTCGGCGTCGCGTGCTCCGATCACTCGCCGCAATGGTCTGCGACGCACCCCACGGCGGCAGCCGACGCGTGGGACGGTCTCGAGCTCGCGCGCATCGGCACCGTCGGCGTGTTCCCGGCCGAGGACCACGTGCTCGTGCGCGTCGCAGCGGACGGCTCGCTTGCGTGCAACGGCGTGCCCGTGCCGTCGTATCGCGCACTCGGTGAGGCGCTGGCGGCGTCGATGGTATGGGACGAGCGTTGGGGTCCGTCGCGCGTGGCCGTCGTGATCGCCGCCGACGCGCGCGCCGCGTGGCGGCTGGTCTCCGCCGCGATCCAGGCCTGCGCCGATCCGTCCGTGCGCGCGACGCGCGTGTTCTTCGCGTGCCGCCACGAGCAGGGCGGCGCCACGGGTGCGTTTGCGATGTTCATGCCGCAGGACCGCGGCTTCCTTCACCTGGCGGACGTGCCGCCGGGCGCGGTGCGTCCCGTGACGGTGCGCATCCGACGTGGTGGCGGCGTCACCGATCCGCTCGCCGTCACGCAGTGGCTCGCGACGACTCCGTCCGCCGAGCGCCCGCCCGTGTGGCTCGACGCCGCGCCGGACACACCGTTCGACGTGGTCCTGCGCGCGGCCGACGCGGCGGCGCGCGGCGGCGCGCCGGCCCTCTGCTTCGTCGGGATACCGTGGGACGGCGCCACGGGCGCACCGGTCGCGCACCTGGCGAACGAGTCCGGCGCCGGAGAGCTTCCATGGACCGTCGCGATCGCGGGCATCACGCTCGAGGAGCCGGTCGACGCACTCCCCGCTCCCGCCCAGGTGACCGACGCCGTCGCGGGCTTCGCGCTTGACGAGATCGGCGACTGGCCGCCGCCGATGCCGGAAGAGGAGGTCGAGCCCGACGACGACCTCCCGCCGGTGCGTGACGGTCTGCCGGGAGACGACGAGCCGCCCGCGCCGAGCGGTCCGCGGTAGCGCGCGGCGTACCCGAACGCGCACGCTGGGGGAGCGTCGCCGGGCAGCGTCCGCGGAGTCTTCGCTACGATGGCACTCGCGGTCGCGGCGGCGGCGCATCGCGCGAACCGACAGGAGGGGTGCGTGCGTGATCGTTCGAAACAGACGATGAGCCGCGCGCGGGTGTTCGCGCTCGTCTGCGCCGCCGCGCTCGTCGGCGTCGCGTGCTCCGATCACTCGCCGCAATGGTCTGCGACGCACCCCACGGCGGCAGCCGACGCGTGGGACGGTCTCGAGCTCGCGCGCATCGGCACCGTCGGCGTGTTCCCGGCCGAGGACCACGTGCTCGTGCGCGTCGCAGCGGACGGCTCGCTTGCGTGCAACGGCGTGCCCGTGCCGTCGTATCGCGCACTCGGTGAGGCGCTGGCGGCGTCGATGGTATGGGACGAGCGTTGGGGTCCGTCGCGCGTGGCCGTCGTGATCGCCGCCGACGCGCGCGCCGCGTGGCGGCACGTCTGCGGCGTGCTGCAGACGTGCACCGATCCGGCCGTGCGCGCGTCGCGCGTGTTCTTCGCGTGCCGCCACGAGCAGGGCGGCGCCGCGGGTGCGTTCGCGATGTTCATGCCGGAGGACTGCCTCGGGGAGGATCCGGAGACGCCGCACGGCAGGCGTTGCGCGACGGTGCGGATCCGACGCGCGGCGGGCGTGGCGGATCCGCTCGCGATCACGGAGTGGCTCGCGGCCACGCCGTCCGACGAGCGCCCTGCGGTCGAGCTCGACGCCGCGCCGGATGCGCCGTTCGGCGTCGTGCTCCGCGCCGCCGACGCCGCCGCGCGGGGCGGGGCGCCCGCGCTCTTCTTCCGCGGCATCGACTTCGCCACGATCGAGGGCGCGGGCGGTGCGTCACAGCCGTCGGATACGGCGAGTGCGTCGCTCCCCTGGACGATCTCGGTCCGGGGCATCCAACTGTCCGAGCCGGTCGGCGCGGCGCCCGTTCCCGCTCAGGTGACGGACGCCGTCGCGGGCTTTGCCCGGACGGTGGACAGCCACTCGCACGAGTACCGGCCGGACTACCAGATCGAGCCGGATGAGCCGGACGAGCCGGACGAGCACGCGGAGCCGTCGGCGCCGACCGGCCCGCGGTAGCGCAGGCGCACTACCGCGAGCCGTTCTCCCGCCTCAGTCCACGGGCGCTGCGTCGACGCCGCCCGTCGTGTAGCGGTTGCCGCCGCCGTCGGTCAGCGTCCCGTCGTTCGCGACGTCCTGCCGGTTGTTCGTGAGCGTGCAGTCGGTGAACGTCGCGACGCCCGAGTTGTGCAGGCCGTCGGCGGCGCAGTCGCTCGCCCGGCAGGCGGTGATCTCGATGCCGGTCGCGGACGGCGCGACGCGATAGCCGTCGCCTCCGGAACCGCTCACCACGCAGTCCGTCGCGTGGGTGTCCGGTGCCTCGAACAGGCAGCCGTTCTCCCCGACGTCCGTCACGACGTTCCGTTGGAGCAGGGCTCCTCCCGGACCGAACACGTAGATGCCGCTCCGGCTGCACTGCTCGACGCGGTTGCCCGAGACGGTCACTCCGGGCGCGAGGACGCGGATGCCGTCGCCGCTCGAACCGACCACGACGTTGTCGGCGACCCGCGGCGACTGCGCCCCGCCCTCCTCGCCGCTGACGAAGATGCCGGACCCGGCGTAGCCCACGTCGAGCACCTGGTTGCCCACGACCGCGAACGCGCGCCCGTCGACGTGGATGCCGTCGGACCGCGACAGACCCGCGACCGTGTTCCCTTCGACGAGCGCGTCGTCGCCCACGACGAACACGCCCTGCGCCGCGAGCACGTCCTCGACGCGGTTGTCGCGGACGACGCACGCGTCGCCTTCGACGTGGATGCCGTTGTCCCGGCACGACCGCAGCTCGTTGCGCTCGATGAGCGCGCCGCTCCCGACCACGGAGATCCCGTCGTGCGTGGTCGCCCGGATCTCGTTCCGCGTGATGCTCGCGTCGTTCCCGTGGACGCGGATGCCCTCCTCCTCGGTGATCCCGACGCGGTTGCGCTCGACGTGCGCGCGGTCGCCCACGACCGAGATCGGCGGGTCGTCGTCGACACGCCGGACCGTGCAGCGCGCGACGAGCGCGTCGTCGCCGGAGATGCGCACGGACGTGGAGCGTGTGCCCAGGGCGCTCGTGCGCTCGACGCGCGCGGCATGGCCGGTGATGTTGATCGCGCTGTCGCTCTGCGCGATGTCGCACTTCGTCACCGAGACCGCGTCGCCCGTCGCCTCGAGGGCGAGGGAGTTCCCGCGGAACCGGCACTTCACGACGCTCAGGCCGTCGGCGGTCGAGGCGATCGCGCTGCCGGCCCCGCGGAACAGGAAGCCCTGCACGGTCGTGTTCGTGCCCTCGGGCCCGACCACGACGCACGACTCGCGCCACGTGCCGGGCTGCCACTCGACGCCGCGCGCGGCGCGCAGCGTGACGCCCGCGACGTCGATCTGCACCGTCTCGACGTAGCGGCCCTTGCCGACGACGATCGTGTCGCCGGGCGCCGCCGCCGCGACCGCCGAGGCGATCGTGGCGTGCGGCCGGCCGCGGCCGACCCGCAGCGTCGCCGCCTGCGCTGTGCCCGCGAGGGCGAGGAAGGCGGCGATGCAGAGAGCGTGCGACACGCGTGCGGTCATGGGGGATCTCCTCGGTTGTGTGCGGCGTGCGGTGGCGGACCGCGATCGCGTGGCGTGCGGCGGAGTGTAGGAATGAGCGCGGGTGGGAGCCAATCCGACCGGCATGCGAACCCCTCCCCTGCCGACCTGCGCGCGCGCGTCGCACTGCGCCTCCTGTTAGGCTGGCGCGTCCGTCGGGAGGGCGCGTCCGGATGGCGACCAGCGAGCGTGCACGCCGCCTGCGCGCGGCATTCTGGATCTCCGCGCCGCTCCTGCTCGGCGCGGTCTTGTGCTGGGCCTTCGGCGTGCACTTCACGTGGACGATGGCGCTGCTCGCCGCCGTCTACGTGGCCCTCACGGTGTACGCATCGCGCGCCGCCGATCGCGCGCGGGCCGCGGAGTCCGGTACGGGCGGCCGCGCGGTCGCGTCGCGCCTGGGGGCTGCGTCCGCGGCCGCGCTCATGCTCGCGAACGTCGCCGCGAACCTGGTGGCGACGCAACTCGACCAGGACCGCCCCCCGGCGCTGCCGGACGCCGACGAGCTGTTCCGCAACCACGACCTGACTCGTCTCTCCGGCTACGCCGTCGGCGTCGTGCTCGAGCGCGCGGCCGAGAGCGGCGGGCTCGAGCGCGCCGGGGAGTTCGCCCGGCTCGCCGTCGCCGCGACGGACTGGTGGGACGCCCAGGTCGAGCGCGACCTCGCGCTCGAGGAGCAGCGCGGCGCGCTGCGCGACCGCCGCACGGCCCTGCGCTCGCAGCTCGCCGGACGCGCCCGGACGCAGGCAGAGGGCGTCCGGATCGACGAACTCTCCGCGCAACTCGCGGCACTCGATGCGGCGAGCGCGCCGCTCCAGCTGGAGCGCCCACTCGGCGGCGCGCTCCTCGACCTCCTCGAGGGCCGCTCGGACGGCGGCATCGGCGTCGGCGTCTGGCGCGCGTTCGTCGACCGCGCGTGTACGCACGCCGGGCTGCAGATGCCCACGGAGACGCGCGCCGTCGCCGCGCACGAGCTCTTCGAACGCTTCCCGGTCGCGCTGCGCGAGGCGCTGAAGGAGGACGCCGCACGCGGCGGGAAGGCGTTCGCGTCGCTGCAGCTCGAGTTCCTCGGCCGGATCGCGGAACGCGCCGCGGCGGTGCGCGCTGCGCAGGACGACGCCGCGGCGAGCGACGCGGACCTGGCGCGACTGCTCGTCGCGCGCGTCGACGGCGTGCGCGCGCAGGCCGCGGCGGCGTCCGCCGACGAGCGCGCGCGTCTCGACACACTCGCGCTCGCGGTCGCCGCGCTCGCGCCCCCGCCCTGCCTCGAGATCCTCCACGAGCGAGCGGACGTGGGCACGCCGTCCGAGGTCGGCGACGCCTACGCACAGGTCGAGGCGGGCGCGCGCCTGCGGCTGCACGCGGCGCAGGCGGGCGGCGGCGTGCCCTACGTGCTGTGCATCGACGGTCACGGCGCCGCGACCCTCCACGGCGCCGAGGAGTTCCTGACCGACGCGAGCGGCGGCTGGTGGCTGTGGGACGTGGGCGCGGGACCCACCGAGACACTCCTGCTGCTCTGCGTGCAGACGCCGCTCGACGCGAACGTCCGCGCTGCGCTGACCGCAGACCTGGCCGCGCTCGGGCCGCCGCCCCCGCTGGCCGCTTCGCGGCAGCTTCGCTGGCGCGCAGGCACGGCCGTGCTGCTCGAGGGCGGACGCGGCGCGCCCGCGCGCTCACGCGGCGTTGACGGCTGGAGCGATCGCGTGGCCGCGCGCCTCGTCGCAATGCCCGGGCTGCGCTTCGACGGCCGCACGTTGCACGTCGCTCCGCGCGACGGCGCGCCGGTCGGGCGCTGACCTGGCCCGGCCTTCTCACGAGGCTCGCGCACGTCGTGACGAGGACCCCTGCGCAATCCACGTTCCGAGCGGATGCGGCGTACACGGTGCGCACCGCCGGCGGCCTCCTGAGCGAGGACAGAGCGTCGCGGGCAAGGCGCCGAGGCGATGGCGACGCCGTGGCGTCGCTGAGGGAGCGAGGGTGCAGCTGCGCCGCACCCTCGCTTCCTCCGCTGCGGCCTTCGGCCTGCGCTTCGCGTTC
>CALKVK010000007.1 GCA_937996235.1 uncultured bacterium
GAAACGGCCGACTGTCCCGACCCTCAAAGCGGAAAGGTTTGGTGTGACACCACACCGACCGTCACCGGCCATCGCCGACGGAGTCCCTTTTCAAGGCGCCGCAGCGGTCCGTTTTCTACTTGCTGACAGCAACTGGTGCTCTGTGAGTTGTGTGATGAGTCGAATGCGCGCCCCGCGGCGAACCTGCGAGCAGCGGAGCAGCGCGTACGATGACCGGCGCTCGCGGTGACGCGCACGGAGGGCTCATGACAGCGTGGCCAATGAGGAGTTGGGAGCAGGTCCCGTTCGACGATGTCTGCACGGGGATTCTGGAGAGCGGAGGCATCGGCGGTCACGACACGCCGGTGTCCTCCACGCGACGCGTTCCTGGAACGGAGTCCGAGCGATACAGCGCACTCGTCGAGCGCTCGTGGCTGTTCCTCCGCTTCCTCCCGCCGTGTGATTGGTATCGCGTCCGAATCGAGGCGCCCCGCGACCTGGGCGACTTGCGCGTGATCGCCGAGGAGTCGTGGTTCTCCGACCCATCACGCGCCGACCGCGACCTGCGTTCGGTCACCGCCAGCCTCGCCCCCGGGTCGCAACACTACGCCCGCGTGGCGGCGTGGGAGTCCGCCCTGGATCTGACCGCCCTTGATCGTCGAGTCACGCTCTTCGGGCGGAGCCGTGAGGGACCGTTCACCATCCTTGACGGGAACCATCGTCTCCTCGCCCTCACCCGTCGAGTAGGTCGCGCCGGAGTCGAGCCAACTGGCTTCGACGCGTACGTCGGCCTGTCCTTCGGGAACTGTCGGTGGCACGGCGACGTGGTTCGATGGGAGGAGCGACCACCGCGGCACGGAGAAGGACGCCGATACGTCCTTCGCGTTTGGTGACGACGTGCTGTCCGTTGTTCTCATCGTCCGTGACGAGGAACGTGCTCTAGGCGCCGCGCTGGCAAGCCTCGGAGATGTTCCGGAAATCGTCGTCTGCGACACCGGAAGCACGGACGGCACGATTGGGGTCGCGCGGGCCGCCGGTGCGCGGGTCTGCCGGTTCACGTGGTGCGACGACTTCGCGGAAGCGCGCACGTACGCCGAGACACAGGCGCGACACGATTGGATTGTGCGGTTCGACGCAGATGAGCGGCTTCGTGCAGACGCACCGGGGGCGCAGCCGACGTGGCTGGCCTCCGAGGTCGCGGCCGCGGAGCAAGCGGGCGCGGATCGGGTCTTCGTTCGCCGTCGGTATCACGCGACAAATGTCCACTGGTTCCCACGCTGTCACCGCCGCTCGGCGTTCCGGTGGAAGTACCCAGTTCACGAACTCCTCGATCCGCTGCCGTCGCGTGCCGGCCGAGACGTGGCGGCGCACGGCGCGATTGTCGAGCACGAACGCGAGAGTCGCCCACGCCGCTACCGGGCGATTCTCGAACGGGCAGCGCTGCGGTCTCCGACCGAGCCGCACATCCTCTACTACCTGGGCGCGACGTGCTTCGAGGAGGGAGACCTCGCGTCTGCCGAAGACTGGCTGACGCGGTACCTTGCTGGTCCGCCCGGCTACCGCTACCACCGCAGCGAGGCGTTGATGATGCGCGGGCGCTGCCACGCAGCCCGTCTCGACGTGGCAGCCGCGTACGACGACTACGAGGCGGCCGCCGCGATCGGGCCGCGGGCGGAGCCGCTCTTGTTCGCCGCCCGACTTGCGCTGGCGCATGGCGATCGCGCGCAGTGCGCGGATTTCGCGCGGAGAGGACGCATGACTCCAATGCCCCCGGAGCGGCAGCCCTTCGGAGAGTGGGACCATCCGTATCTCCTCGATCGAGCGGCGTACGACCCCCGGACGTGGGACAGCCTGCTCTGATCGCCACTCTCCGCTCGATGTGTTGGTGGCCGGATCGCGTGATCGCGACGCGGCGTCATTCCGACGGTCCGGGCTGGAGCAGCCGCGTACGCAGGCGCGCGATGTCAGCCTCGACGAACCCCGCATCGGCGAGGTGCTTCACCACACCCTCACCGTCCTGCAGCAGCTTCAGGAACTCGCGGATGGCGAGTTCCTTCGTGTCCTGACCGCTTCGGAGGAAGTCGTCGACGATGAGGTCGCGATCGAGATCGAGGAGCAGCGCGATCGTCGCGCAGAACCACCCGGTGCGGTCCTTCCCGGCGTAGCAGTGAACGACGACGGCGCCATCGCAAGGATCAGCGATCACGCGGAGTGCGTTCGCGACGTTGCCGATGTAGGCGAGGAAGTTCCGGTAGTAGCCCTCGCCGACGGATCTCCCGCTGGGGATGCCTCCCCCGCGTGGCTTCGCAGACAGCGGGAGCGCCCGCACATCGAGTATTTGCGCCCACTCGGACGAGTATGGGTGCTTCGCGTTTGCTTCCTCGAAGTCGCGGAAGTCGAGGACCCTGCGCACGTTCTTCGCGGCCACCCAGGAATCGAACTGCGCGGTCCCGGTCCACCGGCTTAGCGTCGAGCCCCGGATGAGAACGCCCCTCTTGACCCGTCCATCGAAAGCGTCGGCGAAGTCCCGCACGTTGAAGAAGAGGTCGCGCTCAAGGACCGAGTCCAGGAACCGACGAAGGGAGCCAACGTCGCGGCGGAGGGAGAACCGGCGAGACGCCTCTTCGACGGTCCCCAGAAACTCCTCGGCGAGTCGCCGCTTGAGCGGGGCCGCGTCAGGTAGATACAGCACACCGTGAAGCGCCCGGAAGCGCTCCTGCTCTGCAAGAGTCAGCCGTTCCGACAGAAGCATGCGAGGCAGGAAGAGGTAGACGTCACCGCCGCGAGCGAGTTCCACTAGTCGCGCGAGCCGGTGCAGAGCGAGGTTGTACTCGAAGTAGAAGCGGTAGCCGTCGCTGCGGCGATGCGCGTTCGACGCCGCATCGAACGCGATCAGGAACTTCTCGATCTCCTCGTCGACGAGGGGGCCGGGGTCGCGATGGAGTTTCGCTGCGGCCGCCTCGGCGAGCGGCGCAATGCACCCGTCCTTGTCGAGCACGACGACGAACCTCGGGGCCGGGACGTCCGCGGTCGTCGCCATGGGCATGAGACCGTCCGGCGAGCCAGCCAGGCGGAGATCGATCTTGATCAGCGCGTCGTCGACCCATACGGCCGCCTCCCCGCGGGACGCGATGACCGCGACTTCGCGGACGCGCGCACCAAGGAACTGCCGCAAGGACGCGAGCACTTCGGAAACCGCGCCCCGATGGACGACCGCCGCATCGACGTCCGAGTATGGGCTCGACCGCTCGAGCGCCAGAGTCCCGTACCAGAGCAGCGCTCGAACGGCGTCCTCGCCTTGCGCCCAGCGTCGCACGTCATCCGCGAGTTGGGTCAGATGCCGCACGTGGGCGCCCTCCTTTCCCAGGCGTCGATCATGCCTTCGGCCTCCGCGCCCACCTCGTCGGGCGCTCGTGTTCCGTCGAGTTCTCCGATCACGTCCTTGTGCCAGACGCCGCCGGGTGACATCGCGCGAGCGAGGGGTTGCTCCAGATCCGAAACAGTCTCGACGGCGGTCGATCCGAAGTCGGGGTAGGGAGGCGACGTTGAACGCTGCGCCAAGCGGGATCGACACACGTCGACCGGCGTGCGAAGCCACAGGACTCCGACTCGATCGCCCGAGTCCCGGAGCGCGAGGCGCAACAGCGGGATCTGCGGTCCGACGCCCGTGCATTCGAGGAAACTAGGACCAGGGGAACCCGCAGTCGCGACGAATGCGGCCCACGCACGCAGTTCGCCGACGGGGCTGCCATCACCGTGCGCACGGCGGCAGTCGTCGATCGAAGCGGCACTCCAGGCTCTTCGCGGCGCCAGCGCCGCGATGAGGGAACTCTTGCCGGAGCCGATGTTCCCAAGCACGAGGACCTTCAGCCGCGGCTCGGACGCGGCCGCACGCCGACGGACGTCGACGACCTCGTGACAGGTATGTCCGTGTTCGTCGATCAACGCACACGCGCCGGCGTTCGTCCAAGCCAGAGCGGCGCCGTTGTAGAAGGGCTCCACGTCGAGGAACCTGCGCGCGTACGCCGGACGTCCGTCGCGATCGACGTGGAACCAGCCGTTCGCGTCGCGCGCCCGCGCGTAACCCTTGTGGTAGACGTCGAGGTCGAGGAACCGGCTCGTGTGGAGATCGCGTCCGCTCGGATCGATGTGTCCGCAGAGACCGTCATCTCGACGGCGCACAACGGCGGCGCCGTCGCGGAAGTCGCCGGCGTAGAGATGGCGTGCGGCGTAGGCCTCAGCGCCGACTCGCGAGATGTGAAAGTAGCCGCAGCTGGAATCTCGGACGACGCAGCGGTGCTCCTGGAAGTTCCCGCACCACGCATACCGCGCCGCGTACACCGGTGAGCCATCAGGAAGAATGTGGAACCAGCCCGAGGCTCCCTCGACCGCAGCGCGGTCCTCGTAGAAGCCGAACGTCCGCAAGTGACGTGGCGCGTAGGCCGGTCGCCCGTCGATGTCGATGTGCCATGCGCCGTCGTCTCCTCGGACCGGGGCGAGGCCCGGAGCGTGGAACTTCAGGACCGATAGGAATCGGACGTCGTAGACCGGCCTTCCGTCCACCAGGTGGTGAGTGCCGTCGGGCGCGACCGTGGCGCGGCGCCAGTCGCTCATCGACTCACCGGTTTGCGCATGTTGCATCCACGGCAGAGTTCGCGGCTCGCGTAGCCGCGGACGAGTTGCCGATACGCCGGGCCGCTCCAGATTTCGGTCAGCGTCGCCTCGTTCAAGTTGCCGAACTCGCCGAGCGTGCGTCGCTTCTCATCGGGCGCGCAGCACGGGTCGAAACGGCCCGCGGCGCTGATCCACGCTTCGCGGCCGAGGAACGGGCAGGCCCCGCCTGGAGCGATGTCGGCGGCGGCGTCCGGGCCGAGGGGGAAGATGTTCTCCAGGAGGACCTGACGGCCGTCGGGAAGCGGGAATTCGGCCGCCGCCGCCTTCGCTGCGCTCACGGCGGCGTTCCACTTCGCTACGGCATCCGCGCTTCGCCGCACGGCGAGCCCCTCGATCTCCCGGAAGTGTGCCCAGAGGTGGTGTCCCTTCACGCGGTCGACCCCGAGCTGGGCGGCGAGGCGCACGATGTCAGCAAGCTCGTCGACGTTCATCGCGAGAAACGTCAGTTGGAACGTCACTCGGCAGCGATTGCCCCCGGCGGTTGCATGCGCGTCGCGAACTTCGATGAAGGTGCGGACGTTGGCGAGGGCCTCGTCCCACCGCACGCCGAGCATGACAGCTTCGTGTGTTTCCTTGGTCGCACCGTTCCACGAGATCTTCACGTCGGACGCGAGCGGGACGATGCGCTCGGCCCATGCGCGGGCGCCTAGACGCGGAAACGTGCCGTTCGTCGTGAGGTTGAGCTTGACGGAGTACTCGCGGCACAGGGCCAGGATCTCTTCGAACTCCGCGAAGAGCAACGGCTCGCCCATCGTGGACGGAATGAGCTCGCGCAGCCCCGTTCGCGCAGCCTCCGCAACGACCTTCCGCACGAGTTCGATCGGCATGCGGCGCGGCGGCTGCCCCGCTGCTCTTCGCGCCATCTGCCGCCTGCTGTGCGGACTGTGCTCCTCGCACATGATGCAGTGGAGATTGCAGTCGTCAGGGTTCGTGTCGAGCGTGATGCGCCACGGACCCGGCAACGGCTCGACGCGCGAGGTGCGACGGCGCTCGATCACCTCGCAGTAGATCGACTCGATCGCCGCGCTGTGCTCTGCGAGCTCGGGAACCCGTCCCTCTGGATCTCGGAGGTAGCCGCACTCCCCAAGGCGCCGCGCCAGCGCCGGATCGTCGGCGAGTCGTTGCATCTGACGTGCGAGGTCGGCCGCGTCGCGGTGTCGGAACAACAGACCGTTGACCTCGTGCTGCACGAGTTCCGCCATTCCCCCGACGTCTCCGGTGATCACGGGAACCCGAGCACCTTGTGCCTCGTGGATGACGAGCGGGGAATTCTCCACCCAGATGGACGGGACGACGATGGCGTCCACATGATCGAACACTTCGCGGACGATGTCGCGGTTCTGGTACTCGGGCAACCACTCCACACGGTCCGCGGCCCCGTTGGGGAGGGATCGGCCATACGACTGCAGCGCGGCGGTCTCGGGACTGCGCGGCCGGCCGTGGATCCGCAGGCGCACGGGGCCCTGCACCCGCCCAAATGCCTCGAGTAGCACCTGGATGCCCTTCGCCGGCGTGTGCGTCCCGATGTACCCGAATGTGAACGGCTCCGCGGGAGTGCGTCGCCGTCCGGCCAGGAGTTGGCGATCGAAGCCGTAGTCGATGAAGCGGAGCTTGGCCAGAGGCAGCCCGAACTCGCGGTGGAATCGGTCCACCATCACCTGAGACGGGGCGACGAAGAGATCGATCAGCTCGCAGATCTCACGTACGTGCGCCATGCGGCGCGTGACCCAGTCGGTCCACTCGGCCAGGTCTCTGGCCTCTTCGAGGGGAGCGCCGGAGAAGTAACGGCTATAGCAGCGACGCGCGCACTTCTCGTTCTCCTGGCCGTCGCAGACCGTCCACATCTCGCCCGGAGTCTCCGGGGCGAGTTGCATGAATTGGCCGCGAGGACACATCAGCCAGTAGTCGTGGAGAGTGAGCACGACGGGCAGCCCACGGCGTGCGGCCTCCCCAACGAGAGACGTGGACAGGTGATTCAGGTGTCCGACGTGGATCACCTCGGCCTGAGTCCGGTCGATCACCTCGCCGAAGTGCCGATCAACGGCCTCGTGCCGGTAGCGGTCGCGGGATCCAGGCATGTTCACAACATGCAGCGCGACTCGAGGCTCAGCGGGATCCTGCTCCTGGCGCAGTGCGTACGCCGGAGCAAACGGATTCTCCTCGCGCGTGAAGACATGCACCTCGTGCCTGTTGGCGAGTGCGTGGCAGAGAGACTGCGTGTAGACCTCGGACCCGGCGTTGAAGCGCATCGGGTATCCGTGGATGACGTGGAGTATTCGCATGCTGCTCGTCGGGCGTTCGGCCGCAGGCGCTACACGCTCAAGTGCGATTCGGAGCAAAGCGCAGAGAACTCGTCGCGTGCGCGACAATGTCGCGCACGATCGACAGTCAACAAAGGCGGATCAGTTCGGCAGGCGTTCCGCCTCACGACACGCTTCCTCTGGCGATCACCGGTCGTCATTTTCGCGACTCGATCGTAGTGACGTTCTACCTGAAGTGTGGTCCGCGCGATGGGCCGGTTCTTGGGGGCTGGGTCACCAGTAAGGACAGTTCCACTGATCCGACCGAATCGGGCCGAGCACACACGACCAGACTCGGTCATGCAACGAACATTCGCTCGTTGTGCCAACGCAGCGCGCGCTGACTGGGGCGCTCTTCGATCGAGTCAGGCAGCGCGCGCAGCGGCTCGCCGTCGAATGCGTAGAACCGCTTCCCGTTGCTCCAACGCTCTCGGATTTTGGAAGAAACGCGGACTCGGTACTCCGGCGTGACCGTGATGAGGCCGTCGTCGAACAGGGCGTGCAGCTCCTTGCTGAGGAGTAGCCCGTTCTGGACGTGGTTGCTGCGGGGGCCGAGGTAGGGCTGGACGTGCGCGGCGTCGAGGACGGGTTCGGTGCGCTCTCCGGAGATCGAGCATCGTCGGCCGTAGGCGTCGAGGAGCCGGGATCGGAAGGCACCCTGGCCCTCGCGCTTGCGGGACTGCGCAAGAACGAGCTGGCGATCGTCCACGTCAACAAGTGAGAACTCTTCGGCGAACTCCTCCGGCAGATCGCTGCGATCGAGCGTGATTTCGGACAGCAGCCGCGACGCGCGGTTGAGATCGGTCTCAGTCTTGCCCTGAACGATGTTCGTGTGCCAGCCCTCCGCGGCCCCCCACGGCAGCCAGCGCTCGCGGGGCCAGAACCGAGCGTCGCGGAGGATCGTGCACCCGATCGAGCCGCGCGCGGCATCGGGGCGCAGCAGATCCACTCTTCGTTAGGCGCCAATGCGCTCGAGGAAGCGCAACTTGTCGGGATCGCCGTTCTTCACTCCGAAGGTGTCCCACGCCAGGTCTAGGGACAGCAGCGCGAAGTGCGCGAAGAACCCGTAGCCGGCGATCGCGTTGATCGGCGCCTTCAAGCGGAAGAACACCGGATCGCCTGGGCGCATGTCCTTCATTGGCCGCTGTGCTCGTGGCGACCAGAAGTTCACCTCGTCGACTCGGCCCCCATCGCTGACGCCGGTCAGGAAGTCGAACCACGCCTTGTCGGTTAGGGCGATGAAGGGGTCGACGGCCATGGTCCGGGCTGTGGAGCGTGCGCGGTAGCGGAGCTCGCGTGCAACTGAGATTGGTACACCCGGGGGGACTCGAACCCACAACCCTCGGTTCCGAAGACCGATG
>CALKVK010000008.1 GCA_937996235.1 uncultured bacterium
GTTCGAGGAGCGCCGACGCAGAGATCGCGACTCCGGCGACGCGCCGGGCGCGGGATCTGGTGGACGATGCGGGCTAGCCGCGCTCGCGCTCGTCGCCACGGCCGCCGTCGCCGCGGCGACCGTCGTCGTCCACGCCGACGTCGACCGGCTCGCGCGCACGTGCGACGTCGCCGTGGACGGGACCGTGCGGGCACGCAGCGTGGAGCTCGACGCCGCCGCCGGGGCGATCTGGACGCACTACGACGTGCGCGTCGCCGAGACGCTCTGGGGCGACGCCGCGGCCGAGCTGCGCGTGAGCGTCCCCGGCGGCACGGTGGGCGCGCTGACGCAGGAGGTCTCCGGCACGCCGCAGCTCGCCGAGGGCGAGCGCGCGGTGCTCTTCCTCTGGAGGGACGGGCCGCGTCTCCAGGTGCTCGGCCAGTCGCAGGGCTGCTTCCGCGTCGTCGCGACCGACGACGGGCCGGTGTGCCGCAACGAGTTGCGCGGCCTCGCGCTGGTCGGCGAGGGCGGCCGCCGCGTCGCCGCGCAGCGCATCGTGACGCCGCTCGACGCACTGCGCGCGCGTGTCGCCGAGATCGCGGCCGAGCGGCGCGCCGAGATCGCCCGCCGCCGCGCGGCGCTCGAGCGCCGGCTCGCCGCGCTGCGCGAGCGCGCGCTGCGCCGCGCCGACGAGACCCGCGGCAAGCCCGGCGGGGCCGAGTAGGCGGCGCGTGCCCGACCGGATCGTCGTCGAAGGGCTGCGCTGCGACGCCGTCATCGGCCTCTACGGCTGGGAGCGGATGGTGCGGCAGGAGCTGCGCCTCGACCTCGTGCTGCACTGCGACCTGCGCGCCGCCGGCGCGAGCGACCGCGTGGCCGACACGGTGGACTACAAGACGCTGACGCAGCGCGTGCGCGAGCGCGTCGAGTCGAGCCGCCACCTGCTCCTCGAGGCGCTCGCGTGCGACGTCGCCGCGTGCTGCCTCGAGGACCGCCGCGTCAGTCGCGTCGAGGTGCGTGTCGACAAGCGCGGCGCGCTGCGCTACGCCGACGCGGTCGCGGTGGTCGTCACCCGCTCGCGCGGGGAGCCGGACGGCCGGCCGCCGCACCGCGCGTTCGTGGGCGTCGGCTCGAACATCGAGCCGGTCGCGAACGTGCGCTCGGCGCTGCGCGCGCTGCACGAGCGCTTCGGCGCGCTGCGCGTCTCGCCCGTCTACCGCACGCGCGCGGTCGGCTGCGCCGGCGCGCCGGACTTCCTGAACCTCGCCGTCGAGCTGCGCACCGAGCTCGGCGTGCTCGAGCTGTGGACGGCGCTGCGCGCCGTCGAGGAGGCGCACGGCCGCGTGCGCGGCGCCGACCGCAACGCACCGCGTACCCTCGACCTCGACGTGCTGCTCTACGACGATCTCGTGCGGACCGAGGAGCCTCTCGTGCTCCCGGACCCGGGCGTCGCCGAGAGCGCGTTCGTGCTCGTGCCGCTCGCGGACATCGCCGCGCCCGTCCTGCACCCGGCGCTCGGGCGCACGGTGGGAGAGCTGCGCGCCGCGCTGCCGCAGGCCGTCGACGGCATCACCCCGTTCGAGGACGAGACCGTCTTCTGAGCGCGGGCGCCGCGCGGCGCGTCGAGTCCGCGTCAGACGTGCTGCGCGCCGTCGATGCCGAGCACCTGGCCCGTGACGAACGCGGGTCCGAGCGCGAGGAAGAGCACGGCGTCGGCGACCTCTGCGGGCGTGCCGAGGCGGCCGGCGGGCACGGCGCGCACGAGCGCGTCGGGAGCCGCGCCGCCGGCGGCCGGGAGGATCGAGCCCGGCGCGACGGCGTTGACGCGCACGTGCGGCGCGAGCTCGCGCGCGAGCACCGGCACGAGCGCCTCGAGCGCGGCCTTCGACGCCGCGTAGGGCGCGTGCGCGATCCGCCGCCGGTCGGCGTCCCCGAGGAACACCACGGCGCCGCCGCCGCGCTCGACCATCCCGGGAGCGAGCGCGTGGACCAGCTCCAGTGCGGCCGCCGGGTGCAGCGCGAACGCTCGGCGCACCGCAGCGGTCCACGCGGTGGGGGACGTGGCGAGGAGCGGCGTGCGCTCGAAGACGGATGCGTTGTGGACGAGGACGTCGACGCGCCCGAACCGCGCGAGCACGGCGTCCGCGAGCGCGCGCGCCGCGCCGTCGGCCGTCAGGTCCGCGCAGAACGCGTGCGACGCGACGCCGAGAGCACGGAGCTCGTCGACGAGCGCCTCCGCCGCGGCACCGGAGGTCGCATGGTGCACGGCGACGTCGAGACCGCGCGCGGCGCACGCGCGCGCGATCGCACAGCCGATGCGCCGTGCGGCCCCGGTGACGAGGACGACGCGCCGCGGACGTTCCCGATCGGACACGCGGTCACTCTACCGGGGGACCGCGCAACGCCCTCCCGAGACGCGCACGCGCCGCGTCCGCAGGTGCGGGCGCGGCGCGTCGTGTGTGGGGTGGACCACGTGCAGGATCCCGCCGCTCCGGCGGGAGATCTTCGGGATCGGGTCCGCGCGCGGCCGGATGCGGCCGCGGCGCGTCACATCGCGTCGCGGCGCTGCTCCGTCCGCTCCGCCCAGAGCACGGCGGCGCGTTCGGCCGTCGTCGCCACGGGCTGGGGGCGGATCCGCTCGAGCCTCTTCGAGCAGTGCTCGCACACGAGGTGCGAGCCCAGGTCCAGGAAGCGCTGGGTCCTGAGGCAGTTCGAGCAGTACCGGTTCAGCAGTCTGAGCACCCCGATCACCTCCTCTCGGCGATCTCTGCGCGGCGCCCGGCGCGAGCCGCGGCACCGCTGGTCCGGGGGAGATACGCACGGCGAGTGCCAATGCCGCGGAGTCGGCCCGGACCGCGCGCGCGGCGCGTGGGTGTCTACGACCGTGTACACGCCTGCGCGCGGCGGAGATCACACACGTTGCCAGACGCGCCGAGCGGGTTCGGGAACCCTCCCGCGCCCTTCTCTATCGGTAAACTGCGCCCCCGTCTCCATGCCGCGTCGCACCGCCTTCGACACCTTCGGCGCCCCGTGCTGGCACTGCGCGGCGCGCGTCCCCGCCTCCACGCTCTCGACCGAGAGCGTACTGCGCGTCCGGAGCGAGGCGGAAGGGGGTCCGTACCTGACCTACGACTGCATCGCGTGCGGCGCGCCGTGCGGGGTGCTCGAGGGGCGCGACGGCACGTGGCTCCTGCACCCGCTCGAGGGGCGCGAGGAGCCGGGGCTGCTGGACCTCCTCGTCCCCCGTCGCTCGCACGCCGAGCGCGCCGCCGCCGCGACGTGGTGGCAGCGGCACGCGGGCGACGTCGACGCGTTCGTGCGCGGCGCGCCGCGGCGCGCGGCGCCGCCGCCGCGCCGCCCGGGCGGCACGCGGACGCGCCGCGCGCCGTCGTCCGACGAGGCGCCA
>CALKVK010000009.1 GCA_937996235.1 uncultured bacterium
TCACGACCGCACCCGTTCGATACCCCCCGCCCGCGAGGGGGCTCGATCGCGGCGACGGCTTCGCGTGGCGGGCGCCGTCGCCGTTTGCGATGTTGGTGGAGGCGGGGGGTATCGGTCCGCAGGCATCCGTAACGGGGGCCCCGGTCGTGGCGCGCGCGCTGTGCGCGTCGCCACGGCGCGCTGCGCTCGAGGTCCGCTCGCTGACGCGAGCGGACGGGCACGACCACCCCGCAACGGCTGCCAGCGGACCCGGGGTGCTCTCGGAGCCATTGTTCATGGCTCCGAGTCGCTCGCACGCCTACGGCGTGCTCACGACCGCACCCGTTCGATACCCCCCGCCCGCGAGGGGGCTCGATCGCGGCGAGCACCGTTGTGGTGCGGGCGGTGCTCGCCGTCGAGACAGTGGTGGAGGCGGGGGGTATCGGTTTCGGCGTTCCGTAGCAGGGCACCCGGTCGTGCTGCGCACGACCACCCTGCAACGGAACGCACGAAACCCGGGGAGCTTCGGAGGCCATTGTTCATGGCCTCCGATCGCTCGCACGCCTACGGCGTGCTCACGACCGCTCCCGTTCGATACCCCCCGCCCGCGAGGGGGCCTCGTTGCGGCGAGCACCGTTGTGATGCGGGCGGTGCTCGCCGTCGAGACAGTGGTGGAGGCGGGGGGTATCGAACCCCCGTCCCGCGGTGTCGCTTGTCGGGCTTCTACGCGTGTAGCCGTTGTACTGATCTCGCCCCGCTGCGCGCGCACGGCACGCTCGCTTCGGGGCCAGCCGGCCATTTCATCTCGTGCTCCGCCGGTCGGCACCACGGAGCACCAGCCCGCAAATCTGCGTCCCGTCGCCGGCCGCGGGCGTGCCGGCGGGGGACGTCGCTGTCACCTAATTGCGTTAGGCCGCGAGGGAGTAGGTGTGGTTGGCACCTGAGTGTGTCCAGGGTTTTACGAGGCCGCCTGGAACCTCGACGCGCCACCCGAGAAGACGTTCCACCCGGTCGAGTCCATTCGCCCCCGTGGCGGTGCACGCCCCGCGATGGGGCGTGCGCCGGCGCGACGGCGAGGGATCGCCTCCGTTCTGTCAGCGTCCCCTCGCGGGGACACGCCTGCGCTCGTGGCGCGGCGTCGGGGGCGAGCATAGCGTGCGGTGCGCGCGGCGTGACGAACGTCCGGATCGGCACGGTTCGTGCACTTCCCCGGTGCGCCTCCGGGCCCGCGCGCGACGTGCCGGGCGGTCCGGGGTTACCATGCGCTGCGGTCGGATCGGACCCGCGGAGGACTCGATGTCGCGACGTACCCTGCTGCCCCTCGTGCTCACGGCCCTCGCGGGGCTCGCCGCGTTCGGCGTGACCGCTTCCCGTCTGACGCCGGCCGCCCACGCCGAGGACGGCGCGGAGCCGGAGGGCGAGGAGATCGAGGCGCTGCAGGCGTTCTCCGACCCCCGCAACATGCTCCGGCTGAAGCTGCCGCGGAACTGGCGCTCCGCGAAGAACGAGCAGGGCGACCCCGTCCTCGCGATCTGGAACTGGCCCGTCGGCGAGGAGCAGTTCAACGCCTTCGTGTACGTGCTCCGCAACCCGAACGTCATGCGCGCCGGGCTCGCGCGCGCGAATCAGGAGCGCAGCGTCGAGGTCATCCCGGACTCGCGCAAGGCCGCGGACGGCTGGACCGAGACGGCGTGGCGCGACGGCGTGCTCGTCGTCCGGGAGCGCCAGATCGAGGCGGGCGGCGCGGTCTACATGGTGCGCTTCATCACGCACCGCGACCGGGCCGACAAGTGGCGCGATCTCGCGGAGTCCATCTTCGCCTCGTTCGAGCTCACGAAGCCCCCGGGACCGTCCGCGCCGCGCGACGGCTGGACGGAGAAGAAGGTGAAGGACTTCCGCGTCTGGACCGACGGCAGCGGGAGCGACGTCGACGAGGCCCTGAAGCTGGTGGAGCGCTACGGCGACGTGCGCAAGCTGATGCCGAAGCTGCTCCCGGGCAAGCCGCTCGACCCCTCCACGCCGATCGTGAAGGCGCTCGTCTCGGGCAGCGTGCTCGACGAGCTCTCGATCGCGTCGACCGGCGGCAAGCTGGACCAGGCCGGTGTCGACCTCTCCGACCGCTCGGTGCTCCTGCGCCTCGCCAGCCGCTCGGCCGCGACCTTCGACGGCAACGCGCAGCTCCAGTTCGCACAGCAGTACGTCGCGCAGTACTTCGGCGGCACGCCGCCCTACTGGATCAACGTCGGACTGCTGATGTACCTCGACGCCGGCGTGACGGACGGCGGGAAGCCCCAGAAGCCCGAGAAGGAGCGCTTCAAGCGGGTCCTCGGCGTCGTCCGCAAGGCGTCGCGGCGGCTCGACCAGTGGTTCGACCTGACGTCCGCCGACGTGCCGAACGCACAGGAGGCGCAGGACGAGCTCTACGCCTGGGTCTGGTTCTTCCGCCACGCGAAGCAGGGCAAGCGCTACGCGGGCGCGTTCGACGCGTACGTGAGCACGCTGCGCGACACCGGCGACCCGCTCGTCGCGGCCGCGAAGTGGGAGGGCACCGACTTCGCCGCGATGCTCGAGGACTTCAAGCGCTGGGGCGAGTCCGAGAAGTAGGGCGGTCGGCGCCGGCCCTCCGGGAAAGCTCCGCACCGCGCGTGCGGCGCGCGGAACCTCGGCACCATGGCGCACGGCGGCAAGCGCGGCGGGAAGAAGGCGGACGAGGCGCCCGTCGTCATCGGCAACCCCAAGGCGCGCCACAAGTACGAGGTGCTCGAGCGCATCGAGTGCGGGCTCGTCCTGCACGGCCCGGAGGTGAAGAGCATCCGGGACGGGCGCGCCAGCCTCGACGAGGGCTACGCGCGCTTCCGCAACGGCGAGCTGTGGCTCGTGGGCGTGCACATCGCGGAGTACTCCGCGCGCGGCTACGCCGCGCAGGAGCCGCTGCGCACGCGCAAGCTGCTCCTGCACCGGCGCGAGATCGACCGCCTGCGCCAGGAGGTCGAGCGCAAGGGGCTCACGCTCGTGCCGCTGCGCATCTACTTCAGCGCACGCCACCAGGCGAAAGTCGAGCTCGCCCTCGCGCGCGGGCGCAAGCTGCACGACAAGCGCGAGGCGCTCAAGGAGCGCGACGCGAAGCGCGAGATCGCGCGCGTCCGCCGCTGACCCGGCGCCGCACGCGGCGTGCGGAAACGCGCCGCGTGCCCGCCGGAAGTTGACTCGCCCGCGCCGTCGGGCATCCTCTGCCGCTTGCTCCCCGTGCGGGGGTGGCGGAATTGGCAGACGCGCAAGATTCAGGTTCTTGTGGCCATTACGGTCGTGGGGGTTCGAGTCCCCCCCTCCGCACCAGCGATCCCGGCGCGCGCCCGAGCGCGGACCGGGAGCGCACCACGCGCTGACGCGGCGCGCGCTCGAGGTGACGCGCCGCGCGCGCGGGGCGAAAACCGAAGGGCGTCCGCGGGTCTCGGTATCCTCCGCAGGCTTCGCCGTCGCCGGCGTCCCGGAGGGATCGGATGCTCCAAGGCAAGCGCGGCCTCGTTCTCGGGGTCGCCAACAAGCGCAGCCTGGCGTGGGCGATCGCCCGCGCGTGCGCGTCGCACGGCGCGGAGCTCGCGCTGACCTGTCAGGGCGAGCGCTTCGAGGAGGGCGTGCGCGACCTCGCGTGCCAGCTCCCGGGCGGCGAGACCTTCCCCGTCCTGCGGGTGGACGTCGGCGCGGAGGAGCAGATCGACGCCGCGGCGGACGCGCTCCGGGCGCGCTGGGGCCGCCTCGACTTCATCGTCCACTCGATCGCCTACGCGAACCCGGCCGAGCTGAAGGGACGCTTCCGCGACACCTCCCGCGACGGCTTCAACGTCGCGCTCGACATCTCCGCCTACTCCGTGATCCCCGTCGCGCGCGCGTTCGCGCCGCTGATGACGTCCGGCGGGTCGATCGTCGCGCTGTCCTACCTCGGCGGCGAGCGCGTCGTCCCGAACTACAACGTGATGGGGGTGGCGAAGGCGGCGCTCGATTCCGCGATGCGCTACCTCTCGTACGACCTCGGGCCTTCGGGCATCCGCGTGAACACGGTCGCGCCGGGGCCGGTGCGCACGGTGTCGGCCTCGTCGGTCGGCGACTTCACGAGGATGCTCGACCACGTGAAGACCGTCGCGCCGCTGCGCCGCAACGTCACGCCCGACGAGGTCGGCAACGTCGTCGCGTTCCTGGTGTCGGACCTCGCCTCCGGGGTCACGGGCACGCTGATCCCCGTGGACTGCGGGTTCACGGTGCTCGGCGTGACGACCGGGATCGCGGAAGAGGAGTCCGCGTCGTGACGCGCGCGCGCCACGCGCTGCGCGCCGCGGCGCTCCTCGCGCTGACCGTCGTCGGCGGCGTGCGCTGCGCGTCGAACCCCGCCGACGTGGTCTCGAAGGGCATCACGGACGCCGTCTCCGGGTTCGAGGACCTCTTCGCACTCGACCTGCCGTCGGAGCACCTGCGGCGGCTGCGCGACCTGCAGGAGCCGAACCTGCGGCGGCTGCGTGCGGACGTGCCGGACGCGCTCGAGCAGAGCTGCGCGGCGCTGCGCGCGCTCGGTGCCACGAACTACGCGTCGTGGCGCGACGCCGCGATCGTCACCCAGGTCGTGTCGGCGCTGGCCACGGAGCACACCGCCGGGCTCGTGCGCGTCGAGTCGCTCGACACGCTCGCGCAGCTCGCGCCGTGGACCGTGGCGGCCGACGTGCCCGCCGAGACCTCGTACACCGAGGCCGACGCGTTCGACGCGCTGCGCGTGCTCGGCGAGGCGCGCGGGAAGAGCGACTCGGACCCGTCGTTCACGGCCGAGGTGCTGCACGCCGTGCGCACCCTCGGCGGCTACCGGTTCGAGTCGCCCGCCTCGGTCGGCGCCGACGCGTCCGACCGCGCCTTCGCGCAGCGCCGCGCGAGCGAGCTGCGCAGCGCGCGCGGCGTGCTGCAGTCGTTCACGACCAGCCTGCTCGAGGGTTTCGTGGCCGACCCCGAGATCCGCGACGCGATGGACCGCGCCTACGTCTCGCTCGGTGCGAGCGTGCTGCGGCTCTCCTTCGTCGTCGCGCTCTCCTCCGACGGCTCCGACGCCGTCCGCGCGAACGCGGCGCGCCACCTCGGCGAGCTGACGTTCCCCGTCGGTGCGGCGGCGCTCACGCGTGCGGTCCGCGGCGACACGAGCTCGCCCGTGCGCCGCGCCGCGTGCACCGCGCTCGGCCGCCATCCGGCCGAGGTCGCCGTGCCGCCGCTGCTCGACGCGCTGCGGGACCCGCTGCCCGACGTGCGCGGCGCCGCCGCGCGCGCCCTCGCCGCCGCGACCGGCGAGGACCTGGGCGACGACCGTGCGGCGTGGCAGCGCTGGTGGTCCGCGCAGAGCGCGCCCTCCGACGGCGGCGCCACTCGGTGAGCGGCGACTCGGGCGGGCAGCGGCCCGGGCTCGTCCGGCGCCTCGCGGTCTGGGGGCTGCGGCTCCTCGGCGTCCTGCTGCTGGCGTTCGTCCTGAGTCAGGTGAACTGGCGCGACAGCGCGCATCTGGCCGACGGGACCGTGCTCGTCGGCGAGATCGTCGGGGACGTGCCGGCGGACTGGACGCCCGAGTCCACCGTCTCGTTCCGGACCGCCGACGCGCCGCCGGACTCCGCGCCGCGCGTGCTCGGCGCCGCGGAACTCAGCACCGAGACGATCGGCGACCGCGCGGTCCCGGTGCTCGACGAGGGCCTGATCCACATCGTCGGGCGCGCCGACAAGCTGCTCCTCGTGCTCGGGGTGCTGGCGTTCGGCCTGTCGTCCCAGTTCGGCGTGTGGCGCTGGTGGCTGCTGCTGCGCGACCAGGGCATCCGCATCCCGTACCGCGAGGCGCACCGCCTCACGTTCATCGGCTTCTTCTTCAACAACGTCGTGCCGGGCGCGACGGGCGGCGACCTGGTGAAGGCCGTCTACGTCGCGCGCCAGACCTCGAAGCGCGCGGAGGCGGCGATCACCGTCCTGATGGACCGCGTCGTCGGCATCGTCGCGCTCGCGCTGATCGCCGCGATCGTGCTCTCGACGCGCCTCGGTCAGCCCGAGTACCGCGAGCTCGCGCTCTTCATCTACGGCTTCCTCGGCTGCTTCGCGCTCGCGTGCACCGTCTTCTTCAGCCGCCGCCTGCGGCGCGTGCTGCGCGTGGACGCGATCACCGCGCGGCTGCCGTTCGCCGCGCTGATCCGGCGGCTCGACGACGCGGTGTTCCTGTACCGCTACCAGAAGCGCCGCGTGCTGCTCGCGCTCCTGCTCTCGTTCGGCAACCAGCTCTCCATCCAGTTCATCATGGTGCTGTTCGCGCACGCGCTGCACATGACCACGCGCAGCGGCGCGCCCGTGCCGGTCTCCGACCACATGATCGTGCTCCCGGCGGCGTGGATCGTGACCGCGCTGCCCTCGCTGCCGGGCGCGTGGGGCGTGCGCGAGGCCGCGTTCGCCGTCGGCTTCCACCTCGTCGGCGTGGACCGCAGCCCCGCGGTGGCGCTCTCGGTCATGGGCGGCATGAACCAGCTCGTGTGGAGCCTGCTCGGGGGCGTCTACACCATCCTCGACCGCTCGACGGTCCGGGCCGTCACCGCCTCCGCCCGCGACGAGGCGCAGGCGTCGCCGGACTCCCTGCCGCACCCCGCCGGCGCGCCCGCTCCCGGCGCGGCGTCCGACCCCGACTGACACGCCGGTTCGCATTCCGTTAGGTATTCCGTCGTGCTGTCCCCAGCGCGGCGTACGATGCGACGGCCGCGGGCCCGACAGGGGTCGCGGCACCCTCGGCGCCCGCCCCTCGCCCCGCGTCCGCCCCTCGTGGCGGCGGCACGCACGGGGGAGCGCCCCGGGGAGCCACGTAACCTCGGGAGCCCTCGCATGTCCTTGCTGGTGGTGGGCAGCGTCGCATTCGACTCGATCGAGACCCCGGCCGGACGCGTCTCGGAGGAGACGGGCGGCAGCGCCACCTACTTCTCCCTCGCCGCCTCCCGCTTCACGACCGTCCGGATCGTGGCGCCGGTCGGCGAGGACTTCCCCGAGGAGCGCAAGGCGGTGTTCTCTGGACGCGAGATCGACATCGGCGGGCTGCACGTCGTGCCCGGCGGGCGCACGTTCCGCTGGTCCGGCCGCTACGAGGGCGACATGAACGTCGCCGAGACGCTCGAGACGCAGCTCAACGTGCTCGGCACGTTCCGTCCCGAGCTGACGCCGTCCCTGCGCGCGACGCCGTTCGTGTTCCTGGCGAACGCGTCGCCCGCGAACCAGCTCTCCGTGCTCGAGCAGACGCCCGGTCGCCGCTTCGCGATGGCCGACACCATGAACTTCTGGATCGAGAGCGACCGCGCGGGACTGCTCGAGGTGCTGCGCCGCGTCGATGCGATCGTGATGAACGACGAGGAGGCGCGCAGCCTGACGGGCGAGCGCAACCTGATCCGCGCGGGCAACCGCATCCTCGACCTCGGCCCGAAGGTCGCGCTGGTGAAGAAGGGCGAGCACGGCGCGTTCCTGTTCTCGACGTACACGTTCCACGCGCTGCCGGCGTACCCGGTGCCCGAGGTCGTGGACCCCACGGGGGCCGGCGACTCGTTCGCGGGCGGCGTCATGGGCTACCTGGCACGCGCCGGGCGCGTGACCATCGGGAACCTCAAGCGCGGCATGGTCTACGGCACCGTCGCCGCGTCCTTCACCGTCGAGGCGTTCGGCACGGCCGCGCTCGCCGCGGCGTCGCGCGACGACTTCGAGCTGCGTTTCCACGAGTTCCTGCACTTCGTCTCGTGAGCCCGTGTCGCGCAGCCCTTCGCCCGACCGCTCCGCACGCGCCGCGTCGCCGCTGCGGCTGTTCGTCGCGGTCGAGCTGCCTCCCGAGCTGCGTGCGCGACTCGCGCGCGAAGGGCGGGAACGCTTCGGAGCCCTGCGCGCGGCCCGTCTCGTCGCCGAGGAGGACCTGCACGTGACCGTCGCGTTCCTCGGCGACACGGCGGCGGAGCGCGTCGAGGGCGTGTGCGACGCGCTCGCGCGCGCCGCCGCCGCGTCCGCCGCCGGAGCGGCCGTGTGCGCGGGACTCGGTGCGTTCCCCTCGCCCGCGCGGGCGCGCGTCGCATGGGCGGGCGTGCGCGAGGCCGCGCCGCTCGAAGCCCTCGAGCGCGCGGTGCTCCGCGAGCTGCGTGCACCGGGAGTGCTCGCGCCGGGGCAGCGCCTCGACGAGCGGCCGTACACGCCGCACGTCACGCTCGCCCGGCTGCAGCCGGGGGGCGCGCGCCAGGACCGCGCCCGGATCGCGGACGCGTTCACGGGGACCGACGCCGACGGCTCGCCGGGCGCGTTCGGCACGTTCCCCGTCACGCACGTGGCGCTGTTCGAGTCGCCGGGTCCTGCGGCCGACCGCGCCGCGGACCGGACGCGCGGCGCCGGCGGAGCGCGCGCAGCGCGCGATGCCGGTGGAGCGCGCAGCGCGCGCTACGCCGGTGGAGCGCGCAGCGCGCGCTACCGCGTGCTCGCGCGCGTCGCGCTCACGCGAACGTTCGCCGCGCGTGCGGCGGACGAGGAACGGACATCGGGTACGGACGAGGCCCGGAACGGTCCCTTCGGCGCGGCCCGCGCCGGCGGGGCGCCCGGAGGCATCCCATGGTCAGGAGAGTCGACATGAAGAACGCCGCCACCGGCATCGGACTGCGAGGCGACAACACCCTGTCGGAGGATCAGCGCTCGCGGGCGCTCGTCCAGACGCTGGCCCAGATCGAACGGCAGTTCGGCAAGGGCGCGATCATGAAGATGAACGAGGCCACGCGGATGAACATCCAGTGCGTCTCGACGGGCAGCCTGGGGCTCGATCTGGCGCTCGGCGGCCGCGGCGTCCCGAAGGGCCGCATCATCGAGGTGTTCGGCCCGGAGAGCTCCGGCAAGACGACTCTCACGTCGCACATCGTCGCGGAGGTCCAGCGCGAGGGCGGCGTCGCCGCGTTCGTCGACGCCGAGCACGCGCTCGACCCGGTCTACGCGAAGCGCCTCGGCGTGAACATCGACGAGCTGCTGATCTCGCAGCCCGACTCCGGCGAGCAGGCGCTCGAGATCGTCGAGATGCTCGTGCGCTCGGGCGCCGTCGACCTGGTCGTCGTCGACTCGGTGGCCGCGCTCGTGCCGCGCGCCGAGCTCGAGGGCGAGATGGGCGACAGCTTCGTCGGCCTGCAGGCGCGGCTGATGTCGCAGGCGCTGCGCAAGCTGACGGGCGCGATCGCGCGCAGCACGTGCACGGTCGTGTTCACGAACCAGATCCGCGAGAAGGTCGGCGTGATGTTCGGCAGCCCGGAGACGCAGCCGGGCGGCCGCGCGCTGAAGTTCTACGCGTCGGTGCGCATCGACCTGCGCCGCATCGGCCAGGTGAAGGAGCGCGACGAGGTGATCGGCAGCCGCGTCAAGGCGACGGTCGTGAAGAACAAGATCGCGCCGCCGTTCCGCCGCGTGGAGTTCGAGATCCGCTTCAACCAGGGCATCCACCGCGAGGGCGAGGTGATCGACCTGGCGGTGCAGCACGGGGTCGTCGAGAAGGCGGGCTCGTGGTTCAGCTACAAGGGCGAGCGCCTCGGGCAGGGTCGCGAGCGCTGCTGCGCGCTGCTGACCGAGAACCAGGAGCTCCTGCGCGAGCTGCTCACGGCCGTCGTCGCGAAGGGGGCGACCGTGCCCGCGAGCGGCGGCGGCGACGGCGACGGCGACGGCGACGAGAGCCCGTCCGAGGACTGACGCGCCGGGCGGGAGCAGGGCTGCCGGGACCGGTCCGCCGAGATCCCGGCACGCCCGAGCATCCGCACGCGTGCGGACGGGCACCGCCGCACCGCCGCAGCGCTCTGCACCGCCGCAGGGCTCTGCACCGCCGCAGACGGGTACCGCTTCGGACGGGCACCGCCGCGGACGGGTGGCGCCGCGGACGGGTGGCGCTGCGGACGGGTGGCGCTGCGGGCGGGCACCGCTCGCGGCGGGGCGCGTTGCTGCACGCGCGGCGCGCGACCCGCACGCGACGGCGCGCCTGCGGATTCCGCGCCGGTCGCGCTGCGGCGCCCCAGAATCCGCGGCTTCCGCGCCCGCTACGGGGGCGGAGGCGGTGCCGACGCCCCGGCGCCGCGTCGCGGGGCCGTACGCGGAGCGCGACGCTGCGCGGCGGCGACGCGGCGATCCGCAGGCCTCCGAGAGACGGGACACCACGCCATGACGCCGAACGAGATCCGCGAGAGCTACCTGCGCTTCTTCGAGGAGCGGGGCCACACGCGCGTCGCCTCCGCCTCGCTCGTGCCGGAGAACGACCCGAGCCTGCTCTTCACGGGCGCCGGGATGAACCAGTTCAAGGACGAGTTCCTCGGCAAGGGCCGCCGCGGGCTGCGCCGCGCGACGTCCTCGCAGAAGTGCCTGCGCACGGGCGACCTCGAGAACGTCGGGCGCACGCCGGGGCACCAGTCGTTCTTCGAGATGCTCGGCAACTTCAGCTTCGGCGACTACTTCAAGCGCGAGGCGATCATGTGGGCGTGGGAGTACCTGACGCAGGTGCTCCGCATGGACCCGCAGCGGCTGCGCGTGACGGTGTACCGCGACGACGACGAGGCGTACGCGATCTGGCGCGACGTCGTCGGACTGCCGGAGGAGCGCATCTACCGCTTCGGCGCGAAGTCCAACTTCTGGCCCGCGAACGCACCGGACGACGGACCCAACGGGCCGTGCGGCCCGTGCTCCGAGATCTTCTTCGACTACGGCCCGCAGCCGCACTGCCCCGCGCCCGAGCGCTGCGACCCGGAGTGCGACTGCCGGCGCTTCGAGGAGATCTGGAACCTCGTCTTCACGCAGTTCGACCGCCGCGACGGCGGCGTGCTCGAGCCGCTGCCGCAGAAGAACATCGACACGGGCATGGGCTTCGAGCGCCTGGTGCGCGTGCTCGAGGGCGCGCCGACCAACATCGAGACGAGCCTCTTCCGGCCGATCGTCGAGGCGGTGGCGCGCGCGGCGGGCCGCGACGCGTACACGCGCGACGGCGAGGACGGCGTGCGCATGCGCCGCATCAGCGACCACGTGCGCGCGGGCTGCTTCCTCGTCGGCGACGGAGTGCGCCCGGGCAACGAGGGGCGTGGCTACGTGCTGCGCCGCATCCTGCGCCGCGCGATCCGTGACGGCGCGGGGCTCGGCATCGAGACGCCGTTCCTGGCGTCCGTCGTGCCGGCGGTCGTGGAGGCGATGGGCGGCGCCTATCCCGACCTCGTCAGCGGCCGCGAGCTGCTCGAGGGCGTGCTGCGCGCCGAGGAGGAACTCTTCCGCCGCACGCTGCGCAACGGTCTGCGCCGCCTCGACGGCGAGGTGGCGGCGCTCCGCGAGTCGGGCGGCACGACGCTCGCGGGCGACGTGGTCTTCCAGCTCCACGACACGTTCGGCTTTCCCGTGGACGTCACCGCCGAGATCCTCTCCGAGCAGGGGCTCGGCTTCGACCGCGCGCGCTACGACGCGCTGATGGAGGAGCAGCGGCGGCGCAGCCAGGGCGCGCAGAAGATGACCGACGAGATCTTCGACCGCGGCCCGGTGGGCGAGCTGCTCGAGGGCGGCGTCGCGGCCACCGAGTTCGTCGGCTACGACGACCCCGCGCGCGCGACCGACGACGAGCGCCGCGGCGTGGCTGCCGGCGCGACGCTCGTCGGCATCGTGCTCGCGAAGGACGACGCGCTGCACCGCGAGCTGCGCGACGGCGAGCGCGCGCTGCTCGTGCTGGACCGCACGCCGTTCTACTCCGAGTCCGGCGGACAGGTCTCCGACACGGGCGAGATCCGCTTCGCGAACGGCGTGTTCCGCGTCGAGGAGGTGCGTGTCGCGGAGGACCTGCGCCTGCACGGCGGGACGTACTCCGGCAGCGCCCCGGCGCGCGTCGGCGAGGCGTGCCGCGCGGTCGTCGACGAGGAGCGGCGCGACGCGATCCGCCGCAACCACACGGCGACGCACCTCCTGCACCGCGCGCTGAAGGACCTGCTCGGCGACCGCGTGCAGCAGGCCGGCTCGCTGGTCGCGCCGGAGCGGCTGCGCTTCGACTTCACGCTCGACCGACCGCTGACCGCGGACGAGGTGCGTGCGCTCGAGGACGCCGTGAACGGCGAGATCCTGCACAACGCGCGCCTCACGACGGAGCTCCTGCCCGTCGAGGCGGCGAAGCAGAGCGGCGCGGTGGCCCTGTTCGGCGAGAAGTACCCGGACCCGGTGCGCGTCGTGGCCGTCGGCGGATACAGCCGCGAGCTCTGCGGCGGGACGCACGCGCGCGCCGCGGGCGACATCGGCAGCTTCCGTATCGTGGCGGAGGCGTCGATCGCGGCGGGCATCCGCCGCGTCGAGGCGGTCACCGGTCGCGAGGCGGTCGCGCGCATGCAGTCCGACCGCGAGGTGCTGGGCGCCCTGGCGCGGCAGCTCGGCGTGCCGGCCCACGAGATCGGCGCGCGCATCGAGAAGCTGACGAAGGACGTGAAGGAGCTCCGCAAGCGGGCGCAGGCGGCGGCGCCGGCGCTGGACCCGTTCGGCGGCGAACCGGTCGAGGCGGGCGGGCTGCGGCTGCACGTGCAGGTGGTCGAGCAGCCGCGCGATGCCGTCCTCAGCGCGACGAAGCCCGTGCCCGGCGCGAAGGGGCCGCCCGCGGGGGCGCTGCTCGTCGGCGTGCACGACGGCAAGGTCGCGGCGGTCTGTGCCCTGAACGAGGCGGCCGTCGAGGCCGGGTTCGACGCCGTGGCGCTGCTGCGCGCGGTGGGGGGGCGCGGCGGCGGCCGCGCGGCCGCCGCGCAGGGCGCGCTGACGGGCGACGTGTCCGTCGCGGCGCTCCGCGCCGCGGCGGCGGCCGCCCTCGCCGCCCGCTGACCGGCCGGGTCACCCGGAACGGGGCGTGGAGTCGCCGCGGCACGGCCTTCCTTGACCGCGCTCGCCGCGACACTACGATCCGGGGTTTCCGCCGGCCGAGCCGCTCGAAGCGGCCGGGACGGTCCCGCCTGGGCGGGGCGCCGTCGTCGCAGTCATGGGAGGCACCGATGGCGGTCCCGAAGTTCAAGACGTCGAAGTCGAAGAAGCGCAAGCGCCGGACGCACGACTCGCTCAGCCCGGTGGGTCTCGTGCCGTGCGGCAACTGCGGGCTCTCGATCCCGACGCACCGCATCTGCCCGAACTGCGGCCACTACCGCACCCGCGGCGCGGGCGGCTCGCGCACGCGCCAGGTGGTCGTCAAGGACGAAGGCTGATCGTCCGTGCCCCGCGTCGCCGTCGACGCGATGGGCGGTGACCACGCTCCAGGGGCGGCCGTGCGCGGCGCGCTCCGCGCAGCCCGCGAGATCCCCGGCGTCGAGGTGGTCCTGGTCGGGCGCGAGGAGGCGATCCGCGGCGAGTTGCCCGGTGGGGCGCTCCCGTCGAACGCGCGGATCGTTCCCGCAGCGGACGTGCTCGAGATGCACGAGCCGCCGGTGGACGCGCTGCGCAGGAAGCCCGACGCGTCGATCGCGCGCGCCATGGCGCTGCTGGCCGGGCGCGAGGTCGACGCCGTCGTCTCGGCGGGGCACACCGGCGGGGCGGTCGCCGCGGCGACGTTCGCCCTCGAGCGCCTCCCCGGCGCGCGGCGCGGCGGCATCGCCGCGCCGTTCCCCACGCGCACCGGCCACTGCGTGCTGATGGACGTCGGCGCGAACCTCGGCGCGAAGGCGTCGGACCTGGTCGAGTACGCGGTGATGGCCGCGGAGTACGCGCGCGCGGTGCTCGAGATCGCGGAGCCGCGCGTGGCGATCCTCTCGGTGGGGGGCGAGGAGGGCAAGGGCAGCCCGCTCGTGCGCCGTGCGGCCGACGCGCTGCGGCGCTTCCGCCGCGTGCGCTTCCTCGGCAACGTCGAGGGGCAGCAGATCTTCGGCGGCGACGTGGACGTGATCGTGTGCGAGGGCTTCGTCGGCAACGTGATCCTGAAGAGCTCCGAGGGGCTGCTCGAGGCGTTCGTGCAGCACACGCTCGCGCGCCTGCGCACGCACGTCGGGAGCGAGTCCGACGACGCGTTCGAGCGCTCGCTGGCGCAGGTGCTGGACGACCTGCGCCAGCGCACGGACTACACGCGCTACGGCGGCGCGCCGCTGATCGGCTACGAGGGGGCGATCGTCATCTGCCACGGGCGCAGCCCGCCGACGGCGATCCGCAACGCGGTCGCGGCCGCCGACCGCTACGTCTCCGCCGGCGTGAACGGCCGCATCGCGCACGCGCTCGCCGCACTCGCGGAGGACACGGAGGTCGCGGCCGCGCTGGGAGGTCAGGCATGAAGGTGCTGCTCTGTCCGGGCCAGGGTGCGCAGGTGCCCGGCATGGGGCGCGACGTCGCCGAACGCTGGCCCGTCGCGCGCGAGGTCTTCGAGCGTGCGGACGCGGCGCTCGGCTTCCCGCTCTCGGAGGTCGTGTTCGGGGGCAGCGCCGAGGAGGTCGAGCGCACCGACGTGTGTCAGCCAGGGATCCTCACGGTCTCGGTCGCGATCCTCGAGGTGCTGCGCACGGAGGGCGCGTTCGACCCCGCGGTGCTGGCCTACGCGCTGGGGCTCTCGCTCGGCGAGTACACCGCCCACTGCGTCGCGGGCACGCTGCGCTTCGAGGACGCGGTGCGGCTCGTGCGCCGTCGCGGGCAGTACATGCAGGAGGCCTCGGACGCGGTGCCCTCCGGCATGGCGGCCGTGATCGGTCTCGAGCTCGACGCCATCGAGGCCGCGTGCGCCGCGGTGCGGGCGGAGGGCGGCGTGGTCGTCGTCGCGAACCGCAACGCGCCGGGGCAGGTCGTCGTGAGCGGCGAGAAGCACGCGCTCGCGGCGTGCGGCGAGCGCCTGACGGCTGCGGGCGCGCGGCGCTTCGTGCCGCTCAAGGTCGCGGGTGCGTTCCACTCGCCCGTGATGCAGCCGGCCGCGGCACGTCTCGCGGCGGACCTCGCCGCGACGGAGTTCCGCGAGCCCGCCGTGCCCGTCGTCTCGAACGTCACGGCGGCGCCGGTGCGCAGCGCCGCGGAGGCGCGCGCGACGCTCGCGCGGCAGATCGTCGAGCCCGTGCTGTTCGAGGCGTCGCTCGTGCACGTGCTCGGCGCGGCTGCCGGCACGGCGCAGTTCCTCGAGCCCGGCCCCGGGCGCACGCTCACGGGCTTCGTCAAGAAGGTGGACCGCGCGGCCGTGACGCAGAGTGCGGACACGGCCGACGAGGTCGCGGCGCGGATCGCGGGAGGTGCGGCGTGAGCGGAGTGCTGTCGGGCAAGGTCGTGTTCGTGACGGGCGCGTCGCGCGGGATCGGTCGTGCGATCGCTCTCGACGCCGCGCGCGCCGGGGCCGCGCTGGCGCTCTTCGCGACGACGCGCGAGGGGCTCGACGCGACGGCCGCCGCGTGCCGCGAGGCGGGCGCGCCGAAGGTCTCCTGCCATGCTGTCGACGCGGGCGCGTCGGCGTCGATCGACGGCGCCGTGAAGGAGGCGCTCGCGGAGCACGGCGTCTGCGACGGCCTCGTCAACAACGCGGGCATCACGCGCGACGGCCTGCTCATGCGCATGAAGGACGACGACGTGGACCGCGTGCTCGACGTGAACCTGAAGGGTGCGCTGTACTTCGTGCGCGCGCTCGCGCGGCCGCTCATCAAGGCGCGCGGCGCGGTGGTGAACGTCACGAGCGTCGTCGGGCTCACCGGCAACGCGGGTCAGGCGAACTACGCGGCCAGCAAGGCCGGGCTCGTCGGGCTCACGAAGTCGATCGCGAAGGAACTGGGCGGCCGCGGCGTGCGCTGCAACGCCGTGGCGCCCGGCTTCGTCGCGACCGACATGACCGCCGGACTGCCCGACGACGTGAAGAACGCGATGCTCACGGGCGTGCCGCTCGGGCGCGTCGCGGAGCCGCAGGAGATCGCGCCTGCGGTCACGTTCCTGCTGTCGCCGTCGGCGTCGTACGTCACGGGGCAGGTGCTCGCCGTCGACGGCGGCATGACGTAGCGCGCGGGCGCGCGCCACGCGCTCGCCGCCTCGCGCCGCGTGGCGCGGCACCGCGAGGTGCTGCCGTCGGATAAATGGACGCCCGTGCGGTCGGCCCGATAGAAACCCCTCGCCGCGGGAGGCCCGTTGGGCACGCGCGCCGCGGCCTGCGGCTCCCACGCCTTCGAGGCAGACGACGCCGCGCGGAGCTACGCGGGCGCGACACAGGACAGGAGAGTGCCGTGGCGGATGACAAGAACAGCATCCGGGAGAAGGTGATCGACATCGTCTGCGAGCAGATGGGCGCCTCGCGCGACAAGATCACGGACGAGACGTCGTTCATCAACGACCTCGGCGCGGACAGCCTCGACACGGTCGAGCTCGTGATGGAGTTCGAGGACGAGTTCGACCTCAACATCCCGGACGAGGACGCCGAGAAGATCCAGACCGTCGGCGACGCCATCGCCTACATCGAATCGCACACCTAGCCGTTTCCCCGCGCGTGGCGCGCGCCTCCTGCGCGCCGTGCGGGGCCGGAGCAGCATGAGCCGCCGCGTCGTCATCACCGGGATCGGGAGCATCAATGCGCTCGCGTGCGGAGCGCAGGCGAGCTGGCGGCGCATGCTCGAGGGGCACTCCGGCATCTCCCGGATCACCCACTTCGACCCCGCCGACTACGCGTGCCACATCGCGGGCGAGGTCAAGGGCTTCGACCCCGCGACGATCGTCGAGGAGCACGAGGCGCGGAAGTACGACCCCTTCACGCTCTTCGGCCTCGGTGCGGCGCACGAGGCGCTCACCGACGCAGGCCTCGCGGACGGGGGCTTCGACCCCGACCGGGCCGGCTGCATCATGGGCGTCGGCATCGGCGGCCTGACCGACATCGAGGCCACGAAGGAGCTCATGATGGCGCGCGGTCCGCGCCGCGTGAGCCCGCACTTCATCCCGAAGATCATGATGAACGCCGTGGCCGGGCGCATCTCGATGCGCTACGGACTGCGCGGGCCCAACTTCGTGACGGCCTCCGCCTGCGCGTCCGCGAACCACGCGATGGGCCTCGCGATGCGCAGCATCCGCAGCGGCGACGCCGACATGATGGTGACCGGCGGCGCCGAGGCGACCATCACGCCCCTCGGCATCGCGGGGTTCTGCGCGCTGCGCGCGCTCTCGACGCGCAACGACGCCCCCGAGGCCGCGAGCCGCCCGTTCGACCGCGACCGCGACGGTTTCGTGATGGGGGAGGGCGGCGGCGCGCTCGTGTTCGAGGAGTACGAGCACGCGCGGCGCCGCGGCGCGACGATCTACGCGGCCGTGAGCGGGTTCGGCATGACCGCGGACGCGTTCCACATCACGGCGCCGGCGCCCGAGGGCGCGGGCGCGGCCTCGGCGATGCGCATGGCGCTCGACGACGCGGGCGTGGATCCCTCCGAGGTCGACTACATCAACGCGCACGGCACGTCGACGCCGGTGAACGACCCGCTCGAGACGCAGGCGATCAAGGCCGTCTTCGGCGAGCACGCCCGCGACATCGCGATCTCGTCCACGAAGTCGATGGTCGGTCACGTGCTCGGCGCCGCAGGTGCGATCGAGCTCGTCGTCACGGCGCTGTCGATGCGCGACCAGGTCGTGCACCCGACGCTCAACCTCGACCACGCCGACCCCGAGTGCGACCTCGACTACGTCCCGGGCGCGGCGCGCGAGCTGCACATCCGCCACGCGCTCTCGAACTCGCTCGGGTTCGGCGGGCACAACGCGGTGCTCGTGCTCTCGCACGTCTGAAATCTCCCGCGCGCCCGCTCCGTCCGTAGAGTCTGCGGCGCGGGGGAGCGGAGGCCAGCGGATGCGAGACGCGCGCGATCACCACGACCACGACGCCGTGCGTGCGCGCTGCGAGGCGGCGGGGCAGGGCCACGTCCTGCGCTTCGCGGACGAGCTGCCGCACGACGAGCGCGCCGCGCTGTTCGCGCAGCTCGCGGCCCTCGATCTCGAGCTCGTCGCGCGCCTCGCCGCGGCGCCGGAGCACACCGCCGCAGCGCGGCGCATCGAGCCGCCGGGCGCGGAGCTCGTGCGCCACGACGCGCGCGACCCGCGGCGCCGCGCAGCCGCCGCGCGCGGGCGCGAGCTGCTCCGCGCGGGACGCGTCGCGGTGGTCATCGCCGCCGGCGGACAGGGGACGCGCCTCGGCAGCGACGCACCGAAGGGGCTCTTCCCGGTCGGTCCGCGCAGCCGCAGGCCGCTCTTCGCGTGGCTCACGGCCAAGCTGCGGCACCACGCGCGGGCTGCGGGGCGCCCGGTCCCGCTCGTGCTGATGGTCAGCGCGGCGACCGAGGAGGCGACGCGCGCGTGCCTCGTCCGGCACGACTGGTTCGGGCTGCCGCGCGAGCACGTCCACGTCGCCTGCCAGGGCTCGCTGCCGGCGCTCGACGACGCGGGGCGGCTGCTGCTCGAGGCGCGCGGACGCATCGCGCTCGCGCCGAACGGCCACGGCGGGCTCTACCGCGCGCTCGTGGACTCGGGTGTGCTCGACGCGCTCGAGCGCGACGGCGTGCGCACGCTCTCGTACGTGCAGGTGGACAACCCGCTCGTGCACGTCGTCGACCCGCTGTTCCTCGGCCTGCACGCCGAGGCGGACGCCGCGATGAGCAGCAAGGGCGTCGCGAAGCGCGCGCCGGAGGAGAAGGTGGGCGTGTTCGCGCGCGTGGACGGCCGCCCGGCGATCGTCGAGTACACGGAGCTGACGGCCGAGCAGGCGCATGCGACCGACGCCGCGGGCCGGCTGCTCTTCGGCCACGGCAACATCGCCGCACACGCGATCGAGACGGCGTTCGCGCGCGAGATGGCGGAGCGCGGACTGCCGCTCCACCGGGCGCGCAAGAAGGTGCCGCACGTGGACGCGGAGGGACGCGCCGTGGACCCCCGGACGCCGAACGCGACGAAGTTCGAAGCGTTCCTCTTCGACGCGCTGCCGCTCGCGCCGCGGACGCTCGTGCTCGAGACGCTGCGCGCCGAGGAGTTCTCGCCCATCAAGAACGCGACCGGCGACGACAGCCCCGCGTCGGCGGCCCGCGATCTCGACGCGCTGTTCCGCGGGTGGCACGAGCGCGCGGCGCTCGCCGTGCCGGAAGGGCCGCTCGAGGTCGATCCGTTCGACGCGCCCGACGAGCGCGCGTTCCGTGCGCTCCACGGACTCGCGGAGGAGTCGCTGTGAGCGGGCCGCGCCTGCGGGTCGCGGTCCTCTCCGGCGGGCCGTCGCGCGAGCACGACGTGTCCGTCGGGAGCGGGCGCGCGGTCGTCGAGGCGCTCGCCGCGCACGGCCACCACGTGTTCGACGTGCACGTGGACCGCGACGGCCGGTGGCGCCTGCCGGGGGCGTCGCCGGCGGAGCTCCCGGCGCCGCCGGGGGCGGCGCTGGCGCGTCTCGGCGACCCCGGCGACTCCGCCGCGGCGGACGTCGTGTTCATCGCCCTCCACGGGTCGTGGGGCGAGGACGGGACGCTGCAGGGGCTGCTCGAGACGTTGCGTGTGCCGTACACCGGCTCGGGTGTGCTCGCGAGCGCGCTCGCGATGGACAAGGAGCGCACGAAGGAGGTGCTCGCGCACCACGGCCTGCGCACGCCGCCCTGGGTGGGCGTCGACGTGCGCACCTGGACGCGCGAGCGCGCGCACGTGCTCGCGCGGCTGCGCGGCATCGAGCCGCCGTACGTCGTCAAGCCGGCGCGCGAGGGCTCGAGCTTCGGCGTGACGCTCGTGGACGACGCCGAGGGTCTCGTGCCGGCGCTCGAGACCGCGCTGGACAGCCCGGGAGCGCGCGCTCTCGTCGAGCACCGCATCGTCGGCACCGAGCTGACGTGCCCCGTCCTCGGCAACCACGACGGCGAACTGCGCACGCTGCCGCTCGTGGAGATCGTGCCGGAGGGGCGCGCCTTCTTCGACTTCGCGGCGAAGTACGAGGGCGCGAGCCGTGAGATCTGCCCGGCGCGGGTCGGCGAGGACGTGGCCGAGCGCGTGCGCGCGGCGGGGCTGCTCGCGCACCGCGTCCTCGGGTGCGACGGCGTCTCGCGCAGCGACTTCATCGTCGACGCGCACGGCGCGCCGTGGTTCCTCGAGACGAACACCGTGCCCGGGATGACGCCGCAGTCGCTGTGCCCGCTCGCGGCACGCGCGGCGGGCATGAGCTTCGATGCCTTCTGCGACGTGCTCGTGCGTCTCGCGCTCGACCGCGCCGCACGCGCGCGCTGACGCGGCAGCGCCGCGTCACATCGCGAAGAGCGGGCCGTAGACCCTCGCGAACACGGTGACCACGAGGCCGACGACCACGAGCACGGCCAGCGCGAACGCGAGCGCGCCCGCGGCCACGGCCGCGCGGCGCGCCGCGGTGGTCGCCCGCTCGTCGAAGAGCGCCGCACCGCGCTCCATCGACTCCGCGAGCGCCCCGGACCGCTCCCCGGTCGCGATCAGCCGCGCGAGGTCCGGCGGGAGCGCCGCGAGGTCGGGGAGCACGTCCGACCAGCTGCTGCCGTGCGCGAGGCGCTCCGCCGCGGCGCGCGCGGGGACCGCGAGCCAGCCGAGCCCCGCCGCGGCGCCCGCCTCGCGCAGCGACTCGTCGGCCGTCGTGCCGGCCTGCTGCAGCGCGCCGAGCGTCCAGGCGAACCGCGCGGCCGACGCCGCGTGGAGCGCGCCGCCGAGCAGCGGCACCCGGCAGAGGGCGTGCGAGGCACCGGGCTCGTCGCGCACGGCGGCGACGTACGTGAGCGCGAGGAGGGGGACGCCCCAGATCACGCAGAGCCCGGCGACGACGAGCGTCAGCCACGTCGCGAAGCCTCTCTGCAGCAGCACGAGCGGCACGGTCGGCAGCAGCAGCGCGACGTGCAGCACGAGCGCCGGGTAGGCGACGGCTCCGAGCACGGCGCGCCGCGTCCGCACCGCTGCCTCGAGTCGCTCGGCGAGGAGGTTCAGGGCCTCGACGAGCCGGCCGGAGCGCTCCCCGACGCGGACGAGTGCGACGTCGAGCGGCGGGAACAGCTCCGGGTGGGCGGCCATGCCCTCGTGGAGCGGCGTGCCGCGCTCGACCTGCACGGCCCAGACGGCGACGAGCGGGGCGGCGCGCCCGGCGCGCTCGGCGAGCGACGCCACCGCCGCACGCAGTCCGAACCCGGCCTGCACGAGCGCCGCGAGCTCGGTGTAGAGCAGCGCCCGCGCCCCGTCGCCCGGCGCCGCTGCGGCCCGGCGCCAGAAGAGGACGGCGCGCTCGGTGCGCGTGGACGCGGCCATGCGACGAGGCTACGGGCGGCGGGCCGACGCCGCGCGGGGACTTCGCGCGGCGCCCGGCGGAGGCGCGCCGTGGCGCGCCCCGAACGGGGACGCGCCCCGCCCTTCCTGATAGTGTTCAGCGATGAGCGCCGCGCCCACACCGACCCCGGACGAGCGCGCCGACGTGGTCCCGGACCCGCGCGACCGTCGCGTCGGGAACCGCCGCGCCGGCGGCGACCGTCGCGCCGGCCGCGAGGCTCCTCCCGGCGTCGAGCGCCGCGGCGGCGAACGGCGCGGCGAGGACCGGCGCAGCGACCCGCCCGACATCGAGCTCTACCGCGGCAGCGAGCGGCGCATCAACGAGTACCCGCTGTCGCCCGAGGAGCTCGAGTTCATCAACGCCGTCAACGCCTACAAGCAGCGACACGGCCGCCCGTTCCCGACCTGGAGCGAGGTGCTGCACATCGTGCGCGCGCTCGGCTACGAGAAGCGCGCGGACGGCGACGGCGCATGACCGCGGAGGGCGCCGCGGCCGCCCGGCTCGACGCGATCGTCGAGGCGTTCCAGGGATGCGAGTCGTTCCTGATCCAGACGCACAACAACCCGGACCCCGACTCGATCGCGTGCGCGTTCGCGCTGCGCTACCTGGTCCAGCGCTACACCGGGCACAGCGCCGTGATCGCGTTCGGCGGGATCGTCGGGCGCAGCGAGAACCGCGCGATGGTGCGCGAGCTGGCGATCCCGCTGACGCCCGGCTCGCTCCTCGACTACGACGCATACGACTTCACCGCCGTCTGCGACACGCAGCCGGGCACGAACCACACGAGCTTCCCGGAGGGCTTCGTGCCGACGGTCGTGGTGGACCATCACCCGGCGCGGCCGCTCTCGGCCTCGGCGCGCGTGTGCATCATCGAGCCCGGGTACGGTGCGACGTCCACGCTGGTCGCCGAGATGCTGCTGGCGAAGGGCATCCCCGTGCCCACCGACGTCGCCACGGCGCTCTACTTCGGCATCCGCACGGAGACGCAGGAGCTGTCGCGCGACACGTCCGAGGCGGACGTCGCCGTCTACCGCGAGCTCGAGCGCGTCATCGACCGCCGCGTGCTGTCGCGCATCGAGTCGGAGCGCGTGCCGCGCGACTACTTCCGCGACCTGCGCCGCGCGCTCGAGCGCGCGGTGCTCCACGGCGACGTCGTCACCTCCGCCCTCGGCCGCGTGCGCGTGCCCGACATGGTGCCCGAGATGGCGGACTTCCTGCTGCGCGCGGACTGCACCCGCTGGTCGTGCGTCGCCGGACAGTACAAGGACACGCTCTACGTCTCCATGCGGACGGTGGACGAGGCGGCGGACGCCGGGCGCATGATGCTGCGCCTGCTGCCGCCCGACGGTTCCGGTGGGGGACACCCGTCGATGGCCGGGGGGCAGCTGCCCCTCGTCGGCCTGGACGACGTCGCCCGCCGCCGCGTGGTGCAGGACTTCCTCGACCGCTTCGTCGCCGAGGCCGGCGGCGGTGCCGCGGGCGAGCCGCTCATCACTCCCGACTCCTGACGGCGGGCGCGCCGCCTTCAGGCGCGCGCGGCAGGGGCCGATCAAGGACACGTCGGAAGGTCCTGCGGCAGGGTGTGCCGCCGGCGCCGACCGTGCGCTCGTGCCGACTCGGTCCCGCCGCCGTGGGGTGGCGCCGCGGACCGGACCGCACGCGGTCGCGCCGGCGTGAGCGGCGGGGGTGGCACAGGGAGCCGCCCGCCGGTGGTCAGCCGGTGCGGAACGCGGCGCGTCCGGCCCGCGGCCGTCGGCCGGCCGCGCGTCCGCCGCGGGGAGCCGATGAAGCGCAGCGTCCGCGTCCTGCACGTGCTCGATGCACAGCGCCGCCCCGGGGCCGCGCTGAATGCGCTCGACGTCGCGGCGCGCCTCGACGCGGCGCGCTTCTCCGTGGGCGTCCTCGTGTGCGGACGCGGGCGCGAGGAGGTGGCGCGGCAGGGCTGGGGCGGTCTGCGCATGCTGCCCGCCGGCTCCGAGGCGGACTGCGGCCCCTGGGGGCTGCGCCGCCTGGAGCGCATGCTGCGGATCGAGCGCCCGGACGTGCTCCACGCGCGCGGCCGCGAGTGCGGCTGGGTGCTCGTGGCGGCGCGCCGTGCGGGCGTTCCGGTGGTGCTCCACTCGGTGGACGCGTGGGACGACGTCGAGCTGCGCTGGCCCGCCGGCGTGCGCGCCCGGCTCGCGCACCGCCTGTACGGCCACGCGAACGTGGTGACGGCGGCGTCGGACGCGCTCCGTCACGCCGTGCTCGCGCGCACGCGCATCGCGCAGGAGCGCACGCTGACGCTGCGTCCCGGCGTCGACGTCACGTGGTTCGCGGCGGCGCACCCCGTCGCGGAGGTGCGCCGCGCTCTCGGGGTCGCTCCCGGCGCGTTCGTGTGCGGCGCCGACGCGCGGGGCGGACCGCCGCTCGAGGTCCTGCGCGCGTTCGCGCGCGTGCGGACCGTGAACCCCACGGCGGTGCTCGTGCTGCGCGTGCCTCCCGGCGTGCACGACGAGCTGGAGCAGCTCGCCGCCGCGCACGGCTGTCTCGGTGCGGTGCACGCGAGCGACGGGACCGTGGACGACCGCGACCACCTCGCCGCGCTCGACGTCGCCGTCGTCGCGGGGACGAGCCCCACCGCGGTCCGCGACGCACTCGAGGCCTCCGCCGCGGGCACCGCCGTCATCGCGCAGGAGGGGCGCGGGATGGGGGAGTTCGTCGAGGACGGTCGCACCGGGCTGCTCGTGAGCGACCTGCGCGCCGAGTCCCTCGGGGATGCGCTGCTGCGGCTGTCCTCCACGCGGCTCGTGCGCGAGCGGATGGCCCGCGCCGCCCGCGCCCACGTGGCGGCGCGGTTCAGCATCGAGGCGTGCGTGGCACGTCACGACGACCTCTACAGCGGGCTCCTGGCGCAGGCGCGCGGGCCGGCGGACGCCGCGTCGCGCGCGGCGTCGCCGGCAGCTCCGTCGTCGCCCGCTCCGTTCGCGCGCTGAGCCGCAGCGGGAACGCCACCCGCGCCACGTGCGTTTAAGGTGGTGTCATGCCCACCACTTCCGCGCCCGTCCCGCGGCGGCGGCGTCCGTCGCCGCGCCTCGTCCGCGCGGCCGTCACAGCGCTCGCCCTCGCCGCCGCGGCACTCGCCGTGTCCGGCGGCGCCGCAGCCCCCGTGCAGGCCGCGGAGGCCTCCGCCTCGAACCCTCTGACCCGTCACATCGCGTCGCTCCAGGTCGGCCCGGGACACGAGTTCCGGCTGCTGACCGTGCACCCCCTGTTCGCGTCGAGCCTCGACGCGGCACCGGAGGACGTCCACGCGACGCAGGACACGCTCCAGGACGCGCTCGGGTTCCGCGGCCCCGGCGGGGGGCGCCGCCGCCCGCTGCGTCTCGACCACCTGATCGAGGGGCGGCTGCTCGTGCTGCCCGGCGAGGTCGTGCGCGACGAGCAGGTCGACGTCGCCGTCACGGAGCACGTGGTCGTCGGCCCGGAGTCCCACGCGGAGCTGCCGCTGGCCGACGTCTCGGAGCCGGCACCCAAGGAGGAGCCGCGCACCGAGCGCCGCTTCCTGCCGGGGAAGCTGCCGCCGACCCTGCGCTGGGCCGTGGGGCCCGACGCCCCCGAGCGCGACCTCGCGGACACGCTCGAGGACTGGGCCGCGGACGCCGGTCTCGAGGACGGGCGCCGCTCCGCCGTCGACCTCGCGCAGGGCGCGAAGATCCGCGACCGCGTCGCCGACTACCAGCGCGCGCTCGGCTCGCTCTCGAGGGCCCCGCTGGGGCTCCAGACGGTCGGCTACGCCGCGGTCGTCGACGGCGCGCCGGTCGTCGTCGAGACCTTCGGCGACGGCAAGTTGTTCGCATCCGCCTGGCCGTCGCTCGTGCAGGCGCTCGCCGTCGAGGCGGCCGTCCTGGAGTCCCGCGGCGAGCTGCTGGGCGAGGACATCGCCCCGAGCGGCCAGCCCGACCGCTTCCTCGCTCCGGTGCGCGAACTGCTGCTGCAGTGCTTCGAGCGCGATCCCGAGACGCACGCCGCGCGCGGCACCGGCCGCGTGATCCAGGTGGCGACGCCGCTCGGCGTGCTGCGCGGAGTCGTCCTCGACAAGGACCGCCTCGTCCACACGCTGCTGGTGACGGATCCCCGGCGGCGTGGGGGAGGCGAGGGTCCCGACTTCGACCCCGGCGTCATCTCGCGGAAGGCGCGCCCCACCGCGGCCGAACAGCGCTGGCTCGATCGGCGCAAGGACCGGAACCCGCCCCCGCCGCCGCCGGTCCCGAAGCCGCCGAACGAGCAGTAGCCCCGCGCGCGGGACGCCGCTCCGCGGCGGTTCTCCGCCCGACCTGACGTCCTCCTTCCTCCGCGCTCCGTCCGGCGGACCACCGGCGTGCGGGTCGCGTCGCCCGTGACGACCGGCCAGGGGCGTCGTGGCCGCGCGACCGGTCGTCGCGGGCGTCGCAGCCATTCTGCGGCGGCCGGCAGGCGCCCCGCCGGGGCCCGCACGTCGCGTCGGGTCGCGCGCGCCGTGTGTTCTCGAACCGACGCGCGGCGCGTGGCGCGTGGTGGGGACCGCGTCGCACGCGCCGCCGTCGCACCCGCCGACCGCACCGGGAGTGGCCGGGCGTGCGCCGCCTACGGTGGGTGACGTACGTGTGCAGCGTGCGCCTCGGCCTCGACCGGCCTCAGGTGCGTCGCAATAGCGTTCTCGATAACCGATCTGCGACACTCCGTCGCAAGTCAGTTTCCAACTGATGTCTGCCGGTTCTTATCTCCCCCTGTGCCTGATCCAGTACGTCGCATAATACATATTATGTAAAAAATGGGGCGGAGGCGTGTCCGCGGACGTGCCGGCGACGCCGCCCGGCGGTCGCCGGGGTCGCCACGCGGGCGCGTCCGGGCGGTGTTCGAGCCCGACCCACCGGATGCAGCGGCGCAGGGTCGCCGCCACGCCGGTCCCGCGCGGCGCGGTGCGGCGCGGCGCGGCGGTCTCCGGCGTCCGGGCGGCAGGCGGCCGTCACGGCGGCCACGGACGCTGCGTTTCGTTTACGGACGCCGCGTTGCGCCCGCCCCACCGGGGCGGTGACCGTCAGCCGGGACCGTGATGGGTCGCCCGCCACAGTTCGCGGAACCGCTCGAGACCGGCGGCCTCGTCGGGTCCGTACCGGAACGACAGGTGGTCGCGCAGGTAGCGCAGGACGTCGTCGTGGGGCAGGTCGAGCCGGCGTGCGCCGTCCGCGGCGATCGCGTCGAGCCGTTCGCGTCCACGTGCGGCGGCGCGCTCGAGGGCCGGTCGGGCGCGCTCGGCCGCACGGGCGTCCGTCGCGAGCCAGGCCGCGAAGACGAACGGCAGCCCCGTCCACTCCGTCCACGCCGCGCCGAGGTCCACGGGCGGGGGGCCGTCCCACACGGCGCGGAGCGCGGGGTCGCCGATCAGGAGCGCGGCGTCGTCGCGCAGCCGACGCACGTCGGGGTCGGGCTCCCGGGGCACGAAGCGGGGATTCGTCCCCCACCGGTGGCGGCACAGGACGCGCACGAGCGCCGCGCTGGTGCGCGAGGACGTGTCGAGCCCGATGGTGCGGAGATCCTCGACGGGGCGCCGCGCGAACAGCAGGACCGAGCGCACCGGTCCGCGGGCGACGACCGCCCCGGCGGGCACGATCACGAGCGCCGGGTCGTCGAACGCGGCCACCACCGGGGCGAGCGCGGCGTCGAGGACGCGCGCACGCAGCAGGCGCGCGAGCTCGGACGGCAGCGCGAAGGTGATGGCGCCGACGTCCTCCGCGAGGCCCTCGAGCAGCGGGCGGGCGTTGAGGTAGGGCACGGAGCCCAGGCGGAGCGCGGCGTCCGTCACGCGGTCAGAGCGCTCCGCGGCGCCGCAGCCAGAGCAGTCCCCCACCGAGGCCGACCAGCCAGGCGACGGCGATCCCGGCGAGCGCCGCGTGGAGATGGCCGGCGGCGCGCGCGAGCGACGCCTGCGTCTCGAGCTCGGCGCGGAGCAGGCGCTCCTCGGTGTCGAGGCGCGCCCGGGCGCGGTCGCGCTCGGCGCCCGGAGGCGACGCCTCGATCGCGGCGCGCGCCTCCGCGAGCGCACGCTGCGCCGCGTCGTAGCGTCGCAGGGTGTCCCAGAGCAGGCGCACCTTCAGGACGTGCGCCTCCGGATCGCCCGTCGTACGCACGATCTCGTCGTAGATCTGCTCGGCCTCGTCCGCGTGGCCGTCGAGCTCGCGCAGGAGGGCCTGGATGAAGCGCGCCCGCGCGTCGTTCGGCACCTGGCGCAGGATCTGCTCGCACTGCGCGTCGGCCTCGGCCGGGCGCCCGGCGTCGAGCAGCAGGTCCGTGAGCGAGTAGCGGAAGCGGAGCTGGTCCGGGTAGCGCTCGATCATGCCGTTCAGGAACTCGATCCCCGTGTCCAGGTCGAGGCCGTCGATGGCGCGGTTGCGGATGTCGAACGCGAGTCGCCACGCCGTGGGCTCGGCGCGGTTCTGGCGCAGCACCGCGAGCACGATGTCGGCCGCCACGCGGTTGCCGAGCTCGAACGGCAGCGCGTCGAGTGCGACCTGCGCGGCCGCCGCGCGGACGGAGCCGGGCGCCACGCCGTCGTAGCCGACGCGGCGCAGCAGCTCCGCCGCGCGCTGCGGGTCCTCCGCGGCGCACGCGCGGGCCGCGTCGAGCAGCGCCGCGTCGGGATCCTCGGCGGCCCGCGCGGTCGCGCCGAGCGCGACGGCGAGAGCCAGCGCGAGAGCGGGCCGCCTCACTGGCCGCGCACCTCGCGCTCCATGGCGTCGATCATCCGGTCCATCAGCCACTCGAGCGGGGCGTAGTCGTCGGTCAGCACGAGCTCGTCGTCGCGCGCCGTCACGCGCAGGCTCTTGCCCGGCACGGCCTGCGCGAGCCGCACGAGATCGGTCCACTCGGGCACGTCCTCGCGGCGGCCGAAGCGGTTCTCGATGCGCGCGGGCGCGAGCCGCGTGACGTCCGGCGGCGTGTCCGCGTTGCGGGCGACGAGGACGAAGTTGCCGCCGAAGCTCTGCCGCGCACGCACCACGGAGCCGAAGACGCTCGCCACGGTGTTCTCGATCGCGTTCAGGTTCGGCGAGTCCGGCCGCGCCGCGTACACGTTCATCGCGAGCAGCCCGCCGGGCGCGAGGCGGCTCCTGCACAGCTCGAAGAACTCGCGCGTGCCGACGTGGAACGGGATGTACAGCTCGTGGGTGAAGGCGTCCACCACGATCATGTGGTAGCCGTCCCCGGCGCCCGACGCGGCGGGCGCCGCAGCGAGCATCTGTCGTCCGTCCATGACGTGCACCCGCAGCCACGGCTCGTCCGTCTCGGGCAGGTGGAACCAGCGCCTGCCGTACTCGACCACGAGCGGGTCGATCTCGGCGCCGTCCACCTGCAGGTCGTAGATCCCGCTCCAGAAGTGGCGCCACTGGTGCGGCGTCACACCGCCGGCGAGCCCGACCACGGCCCCGCGCAGCTCCGCGCCCGGCGGCAGGTCGAGGAGCAGCGGGAGCAGCGCGTAGTCGTCGTAGTAGCGCGAGTTGGTCAGCACCTTCCCCATCACGCGGAACGAGTGGTACGTGTAGACGCCTTCGTTCAGGCAGAGCAGGCGGTACGTCACGCCCTCGGGGAAGCGGTCCTCGCGCACCGACGCGTACTGGTAGGGCGACTCGCCTTCCGCGAGCACCTCCGCCACCCCGCCGTCCGGGAGCGGCGGGACGGGGCGTCCGGGCGTCGCCTGCACGACGACGGCGGGCAGGATCGCCGTCGCGACCACGGCGACCGCCCCGAGTGCGCCGCGGACGCGCGCGAAGCGCACGAGCCCCGCCGCCGCGGGCAGCACGAGCAGGGCGGCCGCGACGATGAGCGTGGAGCGCGAGCCGACGTGCGGCACGAGCACGTACGTCGGGAGGAACGTGCCCATGATCGAGCCGACCGTGCCGACGGCGAAGACGCTGCCGGCGGCGCGCCCGACGCCGGCGTCCGCGAGCAGCCGCACGGCGAACGGCGACACCATGCCGAGCAGCAGCATCGGAGGCGCGAACAGGACCAGCGTCGCGGCGAGCGAGCCCTCGGCGAGCGTCCGCGCGACGCCCTCGACGTGGAGGCTCACCGGGAGCAGCCACTCGCAGACGGGCGTCGCGAGCGGTGCCGACGCCGCGACCAGGAGTCCGGCCACGCCGAGGACCGAGTACAGCACCACGGCCGAGGGCCGACGGTCCGAGATCCGGCCGCCGACCGCGTAGCCGATCGACAGCGCGGCGAGCACGACTGCGATGACGTTCGTCCAGACGTAGTTCGTCGAACCGAACGACGGCTGCAGGACGCGGATCGCCGTCATCTCGACGATCATCACGGCCGTGCCCGAACAGAAGACGGTGGCGAGCAGGAACAGAGCCGCCGCACGCGAGGGCGCGTGCGGCGGCCGGGCGTCAGGTGCCGACGCCTGCGTGTCGCTCATCGGAAGGGGACGACCGGCGGCCGGGCCGCCGCGCCGTCACTTCTTCTCGGGATCACCGGGCTGCGTGTCGCCGCCGCCCGCGCCGGCGTCCGCCGCGGCGATCACGGTCGGGGCGTTCCCGATGTACCGCGCGGTGAACACGCGGCCGTAGTCGCCGAGGTTGTCGGCCGTGTCGAACAGCAGCTTCAGGCCGCGCTCGAACTTCTTCGAGACGAGCTCCTGGCCGTTGCAGACGATCGTGACCGCGTTGTCGAGGTCCACGAGGTCGTCGTTCAGATAGAGGTGGAACTCGCCCAGGTTCTCGCCGTCCACGGTGACGCGGTTCGTCGCGCGGTCGTACTGCACCTTGACGTGGATCGGATCGCCGCGACGGTTCGGGCTCTGCAGCCAGAGCGTGCCGGTCCACTGGCTCGTGATGCCCTGCTCGCTCGTCGCCGTCTGGAACTCGTAGCTCGCGAGCGTGCGGCGCGGCGCGTGGGTGTCGATCCACTGCGCGAGCGCGGCGACGTCGCCTTCGCCGTGGACCGCCGAGACGGCGGCCTCGCCGACGGCCTCGGTGTACGCCTTCGCCACGGCGTCGTCGCCCTCGGCGTGCAGCACGTACGTGCCGAAGAACCTGCTGTTCACGTTGGTCGCCGCCGCCTTCGGGTCGCGCAGGACGAGACCCGCGAGGCGGTCGGGCAGGACCTCGCACGCCGCGCGCTGCGCGGCGCCGCACGCGTCGCCCACGCCCTCGAGGAACCAGCGGTTGCCGTCGGTGTTGTACTTCTCGCGCATGAACGCGAAGGGGTAGGTCGCGAGGTGCGGCTGCTCCGCGACGCGGAACTTCGGCGACTCCGCCACCGCCGCCACGATCCAGTTCTTGGACGCCGTCTCGTCGGCCTTCCAGTTCGCCTCGATCCACTCCTTCGGGTTCGTCCCCGCAGGCAGCAGCGTCACGACCAGCGGGTGCGGGCGCGACTTCTGGTACGCGGCGGCGCCGAGGTACGCGATCGGGACCGTGCCGCGCGAACCGTCGACGTAGTAGATCTCGAGCTCCTCCTCGACGACGACCTTGGTCTTCGTGCTCGGGCGGCTCTTGCCGGCGAAGTAGTTGCCCTGCATCGCCTCGACCCAGAACTCCGGCGTGCGCAGGGCCGTGTTGGCCTTGTCCTTCTGGATCAGCTTGTCGATCTCGCTGAAGCGCTTGTCGCGCTCCACCGTGTCGTCGGCCGCGATGTCGCCGCCCACGACGTCCTTCACCTCGGCCTCGATCTTGGCGCGCTGCGGGATGTTGACCTTCGTCTCCGCGTGCACGCGCGGCAGCGAGCCGGCGAGGACGGCGGCTCCCGCGAGCCCGGCGAGCAACAGTTGGCGGCGCATGGTGGTCTCCTCTCGTCGCAGTCGTCGCCGGCTCAGGTCCGGCCGCTGCACATGCTAGTCGCGCGCCCCGGCCCGGGGCCAGCGGCGCCCCGGGACCAGGCCCTCTACCGTGGATCCCAACGATCGCGGGACCCTGCGAGTTACAGCCAATGCCGTGCCGGTCGCCGGCGCGGCGCGCGCAGCTCAGCGCACCGGGGGCAGCGGGAAGCGCACGTCGTCGAGGTTGCGGCGGTGCCGCGCCTCCAGGTCGTCGCGCCCGCGCTTCGTCGCAGCCTCCCACGCGAGGCGGAACCAGTGCAGCGCCTGCGGCAGGTCCCCCGCCTCGCGCGCCATGAAGCCCATGTTCTCGAGGCCGTCGTTCGCGAGCGGGTCGATCTCGTGAGCGGACACATAGACGCGCGTGGCGTCCTCGTCGCGCTTCAGCACGGAGAGCAGCAGGCCGTGGTCGTTGCGGATCTGGGCGTCGTCGGGCGCGACCTCCTCGGCCCGCTCGTACGCCCGGAGCGCCTCGGGGTAGCGCCCGGCCCAGCGCAGGGCGAGCGCGTAGTTCGCCTGCGACGCGCCGTCGTCCGGGCGCGCGCGCGCGATCGCCTCGAACAGCGGCAGGGCCTCCTCGTGCTTGAGCTCGGCGCCCAGGCGCACGGCCAGGAACGCGAGCCCGTCGAGTGCGGCCGCGTTCTGCGGGTCGCGGGCGAGCACGTCCTGGTAGAGCGCGGTCGCGCCGGCGGTGTCGCGCTTCTCCACGAGCAGCACGCGGGCGGCCTGGAGCCGCGCCGTCTCGTTGGCCGGGTCGAGCTCCCACGCGCGGCGCAGCCACAGGAGCGCGTCGTCCGCGCGCTGCGCCGACGCGCACGCGAAGCCCGCGTAGTGCGCCGCCGTGGGGTCGTCCGGGTAGCGCTCGGCGGCCGCGACCACGGCCCGCGCCAACTCGCCGTAGCGCTTCTCGCCGGAGTACACGGACCAGAGCGACTGCCACGCCTCCGGGGCGCGCGGCGCGGCGGCGATGGCGCGCTCCGCGGCGGCGACGGCGAGCGCCTCGTCGCCGGCGCGCGTCGCGCTGTAGCTGAGGGCGCGCGCGAGGAGCAGGTCCTCCGGTGCGGCGTCCGAGAGCGCACGGAGGCGCGGGACGGCGTCGTCGAAGCGCTCCGCGTTCTGGTACGCGAACGCCAGGGCGCGCGCGATCCGCGGGTCGTCGCCGAGCGCCGCGAGCCCGCCCTCGAGTTCCGCGATCTCGGCGGCGGCGTCGCCCTGCGCCGCCGCGCAGCGCGCGATCCCGAGGACGAGGTCCGGTCCGCTCGCGCCGAGCTCCCGCGCACGCAGGAGCGCGAGGCGCGCGTCCTCGAACGCGGCCCGGATGCCCGATCCGGGGCTGCCGCCCGCGAGCATCTGTTCGGCGAACGCGAGGTACGCGCGCGCCTCGGCGTACGCGTTCTCCGGCGTCGGCGCCGCGCTGCGCACCTCGCGGCGCAGCCCGGCGGCCTCGAGCGGATAGCCCGCCGCCTCGAGCGCCGCAGCGTAGGCGGCCGCCGCCGCGAGGCGCTCGGGGCCGGTCGCGGCGCGGTAGGCGTCGCGCAGCCGCGCGAGAGCGTCCTCCGCCGCCGGCTGCGCGGCGTCGGGTGCGTCCTGCGCCGCCGCGCTGCGGCCCGTGCCGAGCGCGGCGCATGCGATGACCAGGGCGAGGCGGACGGCGTGTCGGCTCACGGGATCTCGACCTCCTGCTGGTGCAGCTCGGCGACGCGGCGCGCGGCGAGCTCCTCCGGGTTCAGCGCGTACGTGAGGCGCACGCGCACGCGCCCGCGGAAGCCTTCGGGCACCTGCCACGACGCCGTGCGCGGCGTGCCGTGGACGAGCTGCGTGCTCTCCTTGAAGTCGTCGCGGTAGTACAGGCGGAACTCGCCGTCGGTCATCGCCTGGTCGGTCACGACCGGGTTGCCGCGTGCGTCCCACGCGCTGATCCAGACGTTGTAGGAGCGGTGGCGGGCGTCGGTGGGCGTCTTGTGCGCGGCCCCGACGTTCTCGACCTGGGCCAGCACCTTCCCGCTCTCGACCCGCACCGCGAGCGAGACGGCGCGCTGCAGCATCGACGTGTCGTGTGCACCCGGGAACACGTGGCTGCGCCCCTTGCGCGCGCCGTCGCCGGCGCCCCGCGAGGTCTCCTCCATGTGGCAGGTCTGGCACTCGGCGTCCACGCCCGAGGCGAGCAGCTCGTCCACGGTCTCGTGCTGGTTGTGGCACCCGGCGCACACGACCGACGTCGTGAAGGTCTCGCTCCTGCGCGGGCGGCACGCCCCCGCGACCGCGGACGTGTCCACGTCCGCGGCTGCCGCCACGGACACGCCGTCCTCGAGCAGGTGGCACGACAGGCAGTCCACGCCGTCGCTGCGTCCGTGCTGCCGGGGCGCGACGCGCTGATCGACGCCCGTCAGGTGGATCGGCTGCGGCGCGTGGCAGTCGATGCACTCGGTCATGCGGAAGCCCTGGGAGAGCGCCTGGACCATGGGATCGGTCCACGCCATGGCGTGGTAGCTCCGCCGCCACTCCTCGTAGACCTCCTCGTGGCACGCGCGGCACTCCGCGGCGCTGACGAAGGGCGTCGCGCGGCCCTCTGCGGCGCCGCCGCCGTCCGCCGCTCCCGCGGGCCCGCCCGGGCGCTCCGCGCCGACGCCCACCGGTCCCGACGCGTTCGTCCCCGGTCCGGGCGCCGCCGGTCGACCGCCCGAGGACAGCAGAGCGAATGCGCCGGCGACGGCTGCGCCGAGCACGAGCAGCAGGACCACGCGAGTGTTCATACGACCTCCGTCGCACCCGCGCGCCTCGGGACGAGGACGGGTGCCGACGCGTCCAGAGCGATCTGCGTGCCGGGCGCGACGGCGTCCGGAGCGTGCAGCAGCAGCTCGCCTCGCAGGGGGCCCTCGCCCACCTCGACCACGAGCAGGTGGTGCGCGCCGCGGTAGAAGGCCGCCGCGACGCGTCCGCGGGGGGCGTCCGCCGCGCGGACCACGCGCACCGCCTCGGGCCGGTAGCACGCGACGAGCTCGCCGGGCGGCGCGCCCGCGGCCGCGAGCGCGCCGAGCGCGGTCCGCAGTCCGCCGCCGTCGCGTACGACCGGCAGGAACGCGGCCGGGCCCACGCACTCGGCGGCGTACGCCGACACGGGCCGCTCGTAGACCTCGCGCGGCGTGCCCTCCTGCTCGACGACCCCGTCGCGCAGGACGGCCACCCGGTCGGCGAGCGCGAACGCCTCCTCCTCGTCGTGCGTGACGACCACGGTCGTCAGGCCGCGCTCCCTCCGCACGCGCGACAGCGTGGCGAGCAGGTGCCGCCGCAGGTGCCGGTCGAGGCCGGTCAGCGGCTCGTCGAGGAGCAGCAGCCGCGGCTCCTGGGCGAGGGCGCGGGCGAGCGCCGCCCGCTGCCGCTCGCCGCCGGACAGCTCCCCGGGGCGCCGGTCGCGCAGCACCTCGGGGAGTCCGACCGCGTCGCACGCGGAGGCCCGTGCCGCGGCGCGTTCGGCGCGCGCGACGCCGCGCGCCTCCAGCACGAAGTCCACGTTCCCGGCGACGTCCATGTGCGGCCAGAGCGCGAGATCCTGGAAGACCAGCGCGACCCGCCGCGCCTCCGGCGGCACGTGGGCCGCCGGGGAGTCGGTCCGCGCGCCGCCGATGCTGATCGTGCCGGCCTGGGCGGGCGTGAGGCCTGCGATGGAGCGCAGCAGCGTCGACTTGCCGCAGCCCGACGGCCCCAGCACCGCGGTGCACGTCCCCGCGCCGACGTCGAGCGACACGCCGCGCAGCGCGTCCACGCCGCCGATCCGCACGTGCAGGTCGCGGACCTCCAGGGCGGCCGGGGCGCTCACTGCGCGCGGCCCCGGGGGTGACCACGGTAACGGACGGGCGCAGCCGGGTAACCGCGCGTCGTCCCTCCTGCGACACGGTCTCGATATCCGTCCGGCTCCGTGTCCGGACGGTCGTGTCCGCGGCTCACGCGTCGGCCCGCATCGCGTCGACCGCCGCGCGGCGGGCGGCCTCGCCCGCGTCCGCGTCGTAGCCGTGGAGGTCGCGACCCGCGCGCCGCAGGACGTCGGCGGCGTCCGCGCGCCGCGCCACGTCGTCGCAGAGCAGCTCCTCGGCGAGATCGCCGAAGGCGCTGCGGTCGCCGAGCAGCTCGAGCGCGCCCGCCGACGCCGCCGCGAACGCAGGCACGGCGTTCTCCTTCCGGCCGCGCGCCGCGACGAGCGCCGCGCGATCGGCCTCGCGCTCCCCCACCACGCCGAGCGTGCGGGCCGCGGCGATGCGCACGTCCAGGTTCACGTCGCCCAGCGCGGCGCGGACGGCGCGGCGCACCGCGTCCGACGGCGCCCTGCCGGCGGGACCGGGACGGCCGCAGACCTCCAGCGCCCACACGAGCTTCGTCCGCACGACGGGGCTCTCCTCGTGCGCGAGGCGCGCCGCGAGGGGGTCCGCCGCCGAGCGCAGGGTGGCGCCGCGCAGCACCTCGGCGACGCCCATCCGCACGTGCAGGTCGGGGTCGGCCAGCGCGGCCACGAGTTGCGGCAGCGCCGGCTCGGCGACGATGACGAGCGCCTTCTTCGCCCGCAGCTGGTACAGGAACTTGAAGCCGCCGAGGATCTTGATGCGCTCGGCGACGTGCCCGCGGAAGGCCTCCCAGCCCGGATCGTCCGCGCGCGGCGCGATCCCGAGGGTGTCGCGGTTCTCGCGGAACCACGCGCGGCACTGCGCGACGAGCGGCTGGCGCTCCCGCTTCGACGCGTCCGGCTCGAACCCGAAGTCGGAGGCGCCGGGGAGCTCGAGGAACGCACGCATCGAGTCCCGGTGGAGCCGCGTGCGGTAGTCGCCGTCGAGCAGCTCGAGCAGCGGCTCGGCGCCGCCCGGGCAGCCGATCCGGAACAGGGCGCGCACGAACCCGGGGTCCACGGGGACGAACTCGCCCGCCTCCCCCATCAGCGTGCGCCGGGCCTTGATCCGGTCGCGGTCCTCGTCGTGCACGAGCATGTCGGCGAGCGGCACGGCGCACGAGAGGTCGCCGACGCGCGCGAGCGCCTCGCCCGCGTAGAGCCGCACCGAGCCGTCCTCCTGGTTGCGGCAGACGCGCAGCAGCGCGTCGCGCGCGTCGCGCGCTCCGCCGAGGCCGAGCACGAGCGCGGCGGCGCTGCGCTCCTCGGAGCTCCACGCCGGGTCCGTGAGCACCGCGACCAGGTCGTCGAGCAGCCGCGGGTCGCCGCCCGCGGCGAGGCGCCGCGCGGTCTCCTCCTCGGCGCGCTGGGCGGCGTCGACGTCGCGCGCCGCGAGCGCGCGTGCGAGCTGCCGGCGGCGCACGAAGTCCGCCCAGGCCGCGCCCTCGGGAGGCAGCTCGCGTCCGGTGGCCCAGACGAGCAGCCGCCCCGCCTCGGCGGCGCGGGCCGGGTCGCCGAGTGCGGCGACGAGCGGCGCGATCCCGGTGTCGTCGCCCAGGTGGACGAGCGCGGCGGTCACGGCGAGCGGCGCATCCCCCGCCTCGGCGCGGCGGCGCAGAGCGTTCTCCGCGGCGTGTCCGCCGATCGCCACGAGGGCGCGCGACGCCTCGCCGGGGAAGGTCTCGAGCGCCTCGGTCAGCGCGGCGACGTCGCCGACGCCGCCGTGCGCGCCGAGCGCCACGACGGCCGCGCGGCGCAGCTCCGTGTCGGCGTCCGCGTCGCGGACGAGCGCGCGCAGCGGGGCGTTCACGAACGGCAGCCCGAGCTCGCCGGCCAGCTCGACGAGCGCGCGGCGTGCGCGGGGACCGAGCGCGGCGAACGCCTCGGCGTCGCGCAGGGTGCCCGCGACGAGTGCGTCGCGGTCCTCGGCCGCGCGCAGCGCGGCGAGCGCGGCGGCGCGCGCGGCCTCGTCGCCCGCGTCGAGCGCGCGCACGGCGGGCGGCGGGTCGCCGGCGCGGGCCGGCGCGGCCGCGAGGAGCGCCAGGGCCGACGCCGCGGCGGTCAGAGCGAACGGCACGGTCAGACGCAGCTTCACGAGGGATCCTCCGGCGGGAACGTCGCGAGCGCCCAGGCGAGCGCCTCGTCGCGGGTCTTCAGGCGCCCCTCGAGGCGCTCGTCGTCCACTGCAGCAAGAACCCTGCCGATCACGGGCCCGGCGCGGTACCCGGCCCCGAGGAGGTCGGTGCCCGAGAGGACGGGGGGCGGCGGCGGGCGCTCCGCGAGGAACTCGGCGCGCCGCGCCTCGCACCAGCTCCAGGTGTCGAGCAGCCCGTGCGCGGCGAGGCAGTCCAGACGGTGCAGCGCGAGGTGGCCGGGGGCGCGGTCCGCGGTCAGGAAGCGGCGCAGTTTCGCCGGGCGCCACTGCCGGATCTGGACGAACGCCATGTGGCGGTCCACGAGCTCGCGCACGGCGGAGACGAGAACGAGCGGGTAGCGCAGGCGCCGCAGGATCTCCTCGGTCATCGCGGCACCCACGCGGTCGTGTCCGTCGAAGCGGATGCGCTCCGCGACGCGGAACGTCGGCGGCTTCCCGACGTCGTGCAGCAGCGCGGCGAGCGCCAGCTCGAGCGGGCGCTCCGGCAGCGCGTCGAGGTGCCGCAGGCACAGCCGCGTGTGCACGAGCACGTCGCCTTCCGGGTGGAACTCGGGCGGCTGCGCGACGCCCTCGCAGGCGGCGACCTCCGGCAGGATCGCCGCGAGCAGGCCCGAGCGGTGGAGCAGGTCGAGGCCCAGCTCGGCGCGGCCGGAGACGAGGATGCGCGACAGCTCGTCGCGGATGCGCTCCCACGAGACCTCGAGGATGCGCGGCGCCATCTCGCACACCGCGTCCCACGTCGCCGGCTCGATCTCGAAGGGGCCGGTCGTCGCGAAGCGCACGGCGCGCAGCATGCGCAGACGGTCCTCGCCGAAGCGCCGCCGCGGGTCGCCGATCGCGCGCAGGACGCGCCGCTCGAGGTCCGCGCGCCCGCCGACGAAGTCGAGGATCTCGCCCGTCGCGGGGTCCTCGTAGAGCGCATTGACGGTGAAGTCGCGGCGCTCGGCGTCCTCGCGCGCCGAGGTGAAGCGCACGCCCGTCGGCCGGCGGCCGTCTACGTACGCGTCGTCGGAGCGGAACGTGGCGACCTCGATCGGGATGCCGTCCACGTGGGCGACGACGACGCCGAACTGCCGCCCCACCGCGTGGTGCTTCGGGAAGAGGCGCTCGACGTGCTCCGGCTCCGCCGACGTCGCGACGTCGTACTCGCGCGGCGCGCGGCCGAGCAGTGCGTCGCGCACGCAGCCGCCCACGAAGTACGCCTCGTGCCCCGCGCGACGCAGCCGCGCGGCGACGTGCGCCGCGGCGGCGCGCTGCTCCTCGATCGGATGCGTCACGGCCGCATGCTACGCCGAGCGGCGTCCCGAAGTCGTGCCCGCGTCGACGCCGCGGCGCGCGGCTGCGGCGGCGCCGGGCGGCCGCTGCCTACTCCGTGCGCGGCGGCTGCGCGTCGTCTCCCGCCGCCGGGCGCGGGCCGCCCCCGGGCGTGATCTCCGGCAGGTCCTCGCCCGAGGGGGTCAGGGTGCGCCCTGCGCTGCGGCGGAAGAAGAGCAGCGCGAAGCACGTCGCTACGAGCTCGCGCTCGGGGTCGCGCCACTGGCCGTCGTCGCCCTGGCGTGCGAGCAGCACCTCCGCTCCCCTCGCGTACCAGTCGTGGCGGCCGAGCTCGCGCGTGTCGTTCGCGGCGGCGGCGCGCTCGAGCGACCAGAGCCAGTAGTGACGCCAGAACGCGTCGCTGCGCCGCCCCTTCCGGCCCCCGAACGCGGCGGCCGCGCCGGTGTTGCGCTCGGCGTCGAAGTGCTCCGCCAGCCACGCGAGCGCGCGGCGGGCCGCGGGGTCCTCGCGCGCCGCCGCGCCGCCGAACGGCTCGCCGGCCGCCGCCGACGCCGCCAGCGCGAGACACATCGCGGCTCCCGCGGTCATGCTCGCGTACGAGTCGGTGCGCTCGCGGGCGGAGTAGCCGAAGCCGCCGTCCGTGTTCTGCGTCGCGCGCAGGAACTCCGCGCACCGCGCGAACGGCTCGTCCGGCACGGGGAGCCGCCGCACGCGCGCCGCCGCGAGCGCGAAGAGCGCGAACTGCGTGTTGCTGTTGTCGCCGCTCTTCCCGCGCGCGGTCGTGCGGTAGCCGTAGCTCCACTGGCCGTTCGCGCACTGCGCGGCGACGAGGTCGTCGACCAGCTCCGCCACCTTCGCGCGGTGCAGGCGCGCGTCCTGCGCGAGCAGCGCGACGGCGCCGAGCGCGGCTCCGTAGACGGTGCCGTCCGGGAGCTCGTGCTCGAGCCGCCGCGCGGCGCGCCGGCAGGCGTCGTCGTCGCCCTCGACGCCGGAGTGGCGCAGCGCGAGGAGCGCGAGCGCCGTCTCCCCCGGCCCCTGCCCGAACGAGCCGTCGCGCTTCTGCTCGCCGCGCAGCCACGCGACGCCGCGCGCGACGGCGGCGTCGACGACGTCCTGCGCCGGCGCCGCCGGAGGAGCCGGCGCCGTCGGGACGGGTGCCTCGCGCGGTGCGCCGGGCGCGTCCTTGGGCGCCGGCTCCTCGGCCGTCGCCCGTGCGGCGGCGGCGAGCAGGAGCAGCAGTGCCGCGCGCCTCACGCGGCCATCGTAGCGACGTGTGGCACGCCGTGGCGGCGGCGCCGTGTCGTGCGGCTCGGCCGGCACGGACTGCCGCGTGGCGAGCACGCAGGCGCCACGGACGCAGCCCTCGAACCGACCGGGTCACACCCGCACTCGCCGCGAGAGCTGGTGGACGATGCGGGCTAGCCTCGCTCGCGATGGACGGCGCGCGTCTCCTGTCCCTGCGTCCCACGGGTCGCGCGGCGCTGCTCGTGCTCGCCGCCGTCGCCGCCGTCTACGCGCGCTCCGCCGCGCTGAACGGGTGGGCGTACGACGACGACCGTTTCATCCAGCGCAACCCGCACGTCGCCGCGACGCGCGGCGTCGCCGGGTGGCTCCGGCTGCTCGTCGACCCGCGCACCGTCGACCCCGACGCGCCGACGGGGATCGTGCGACCGCTGCGCACCCTCGAGTTCGCGCTCGACAACGCGCTCTTCCGGCTCTCGCCGGCCGCGTTCCACGTCCACTCGCTGCTCTGGCACGCGCTCGCCGCCCTGCTGCTGCTGCGGCTCCTCCACCTGCTCGTGGGCGACGTGCGCGCGGCGTGTGTCGGTGCGCTCGTCTGGGCGCTCCACCCGATGCAGGTGGAGTCCGTCGCCTGGATCTCCAGCCGCGGCGACGTGGCGACGGGCGCGCTCACGTTCCTCGCGCTCCTCTGCGCGCTGCGCTCGCGCGGCCGCGACCGCGCGCTCGTGGCCGCCCTCGCGGCGGGCGCCGCCGCCATGCTCTACAAGGAGACGGCGGTCGTGCTCCCCGCGCTGGTGTTCGCGGTGCGCCTCGCGCACCCGCGGGAGGGCGCTGCCGGCGAACTGCGCCCCGCGCTCCGAGCCGCGTGGCCCTTCGCCGTCGTCGCGGCGCTCTACCTCGTCTACCGCGCGGCGGTGCAGGTGGGCGCGACCGCGCACGCGACGACGTTCGTCCTCGGCGGGAGCACCGCGGGCACAGTTGCGACCGCCGTGCTCGCCCTCGGCGTGTACGTGCTCTTCGCCGTCCTGCCCGTGCGCCCGGCGGCGGACTGGTACATGCAGCCGGCGACCGGCTTCGGACACGCCGCCGTGCTCGCGGCGATCGCGCTGCACGTCGCCCTGATCGTGCTCGCCGTACGCGGACGGCGCCGCGCCCCGCTGCTCGCCGCCGCAGCGCTGCTCTTCTACGCGCCGCTCGTCCCGGTCGCGAACTGGCCGTTCGCGATCGGCATCCCGACCGCGGAGCGCTTCCTCTACCTGCCGCTCTCCGGCGCCGCGCTGCTCGTGGCCGTCGCCGTGCGCCGTCTCGGTGCGCGCTCCCTCGTCCCGGCCTGCGCGGCGGCCGTCGCACTCGGCACCGCGTCGTACGTGAGGTGCGACGACTGGCGCGACACGCGCACGCTCTTCGAGGCGGCGCTGGCGCACGGCGGGAGCCCGCGCGCCGCGGCGTGGGCCGCCGCCGAGCAGCGCGAGCGCGGCCTGGCCCTCGAACGGAGCGCGTCCGGGGACGTCGCCGCGGAGCGCCGCGCCGCGCTCCGCGCAGAGGCGCGGGCGTGCTACGAGACGGGACTCGCGCGCGCGCACGAGTCGCTGGACCTCTGGCGGCGCTTCGAGTGCGTCGCGGAGTCGGTGAGCGACGTCGTCGCCGCGCCCCACACGAACGCGGCGAGCCTCTGCCTGTACCTCGACAGGCCCGGCGAGGCGCTCTGGCACGCCGACCGCGCCGTGGCCGCCGCCGGCGACGTCTTCGCGGAACCCCACCTCGATCGAGCGCTCGCGCTCCTGCGGCTGCGTCGTCCCGAGGCCGCCGCCCGTGCGATCGCCGACGCGTCGCACGTCCAGGCGCCGGGCGCGGACGCGTCGCTCGCGCGCATCGCACTGCGCTGCGCCGACGCGTGCCTCGAGGCGGGGGCGCCCGTGGCGGACCTCGCGATCGACGTGGCGGAGGCGCGCGGCGCCCGCGCCGACGAGCTCGCGCCGCGTCGCGCGCGCGTCGCCGATCTGCGCGCAGCAGGTCCGCCGCCCGGGCCGGTGGGCGACGCGCTGCGCGAGTTCCGCGAGACCGGCTCCGCCGCCGCCGCCGCCCGGGCCGCCGCCGCGCTCGACGACAGCGCCGAGGAGCGGGGCGCAGGCGTCGCCTTCGCGCGTGCGTGCGCGCTCGAAGAGGCCGGGGACGACGCGGCGGCAGCCGCGGCCTTCGAGGCGCTGCGCGCCACGCCCGGTGCGCTGTCCGACGCCGAGGGCGCGCGCGCGCACCTCAGCGTGCGACGCATCCGCGACGCGTGCCCCGCGTGGCGCGACCGGTCGGTGCCGGGCGCGCGCTGAACACGAGCGGTCGTGTGGCCGCGCAGGGCGTGCTGCAGGATTCGTGATCGCAGTTCCACCGACCCTGACTAGCCTGCCCCGGGTGCGCGGCCCGTGCCGGAGCCCTCGGACGGCGCCGACGCGGCGCACGGGGTGCGCGCACGCGGGACGTGGCGGAGGGACTGCGCATGCTCTGGTTCGTGCTCCTCGGGATCGGCGGTCTGGTCGCGCTCGTGCTCGTGCTGGTCGCCATCTACGACCTCACGCAGACGCGGCGCCCGATCCTGCGCAACTTCCCCGTGCTCGGGCACATCCGCTACTTCCTGATCGAGATCGGCCCGGAGCTGCGCCAGTACATCGTCGCGAGCAACCGCGAGGAGGCGCCCTTCAACCGCAGCGAGCGCGAGTGGATCGAGCGCTCGGCCGACAAGAAGAACAACTACTTCGGCTTCGGCACCGACGACCAGATCTACGGAATCGGCTACCCGATCATCAAGCACGCGATGTTCACGGTCGGTGAGGAGTCGTTCACCGGCAGCGCGAAGGACAAGACCAAGCAGGTGCCCTGCGCCAAGGTGATCGGCAAGGCGCACGGCCGCGCGCAGCCCTATCACCCGACGTCGATCATCAACGTCTCCGCGATGAGCTTCGGCTCGCTCGGCAGCAACGCCGTCACGGCGCTGAACCGCGGCGCGAAGGCCGCGAACTGCTACCACAACACGGGCGAGGGCGGCGTCTCGCGCTACCACCGCCTGGGCGCCGACGTGTGCTTCCAGATCGGCACGGGCTACTTCGGCTGCCGCGACGACAAGGGCCAGTTCAGTCTCGAGAAGGTGAAGCAGCTCGTCGCCGAGGTGCCGCAGATCAAGATGATCGAGATCAAGCTCAGCCAGGGCGCGAAGCCCGGCAAGGGCGGCGTGCTCCCGGGCGCGAAGGTCACGGCCGAGATCTCGGAGGCGCGCGGCGTCCCGCAGGGCCAGGACTGCATCAGCCCGAACGGCCACCGCGCCTTCTCGGACGTGGACGGTCTCATCCGCTTCGTCGAGGAGGTCGCCGCGGCGACCGGCCGCCCCGTCGGCATCAAGTCCGCGATCGGCCATCTCGACTTCTGGTACGAGCTCGCCGACAAGATGAAGGCCACCGGCAAGGGGCCGGACTTCATCACGATCGACGGCGGCGAGGGCGGCACGGGCGCCGCGCCGCTGGCCTTCGCCGACCACGTCTCGCTGCCCTACAAGCTCGGCTTCACGCGCGTCTTCAAGATCTTCACGGACGTCGGGATCGCCGACGACATCGTGTGGATCGGCTCGGGCAAGCTCGGGTTCGCGGACCGCGCGATCGTCGCGATCGCGCTCGGCGCCGACATGATCAACGTCGCGCGCGAGGCGATGCTCGCGATCGGCTGCATCCAGGCGCAGAAGTGCCACACCGGACACTGCCCCGCCGGCGTCACGACGCACAACGCGTGGCTCCAGCGCGGCCTCGACCCCGACGTCAACGCGGAGCGGCTGAAGAACTACATCGAGACGTTCCGCAACGAGCTCGACGCCATCACGCACGCGGCCGGGTACCACCACCCGGGCCAGTTCACGCCGCACGACGTGGAGATCTCGGCCGGCCCGAACACCTTCAAGACGCTGTACGAGGCGTTCGGCTACGACAAGAAGCAGTTCGCGCCGGGCCACGAGCCGACGGTCAAGGTCACGGACGAACAGGTCGCCGCGAAGCGGCGCGCCGCCGTCCGCGCGTGAGCCGCGCGCTCTCTCGCGGCGCCACGCTCTTCGACACCCTCCTGCTCGTCGCGGGCGTGGCGCTCGTGCTCTCCGTGCTGCGGCTCGAGGTGGCCGTGCGTCACGTGCTCGGCGCGGAGTCCGCCGCGCTCGCGGACCTGCGCGACCTCGCGACCCGCGTGGACGCCTACCGCGCGAGCGCGGCGCGCGACCTCGACCACGACGGCGTCGGCGAGACCGGCCCGCTCGGCGACATGCTGGGCGAGCGCGCCCGCGCGTTCCGCAGGGCGGACGCCGCGAACGCGTGGCGCCGCGGCGGCTACTGGTTCACGGCGCTCGTGCCGGGGCGCGACCGCACACCCGCCCCGCCGTCCGACGACCCCGCGCTGGCCGACCTCGCGGAGGCGGCCTGGCTGCTCGTGGCGTGGCCCGTCGAGCCGGGCACCACGGGCATGCGCGCCTACCTGCGCACGCAGCACGACGGCCTGCTGCGCCACACCGTCGACGGCTACCCGTACGGCGGGCCGACGCGGCCGCCGTTCCCGCGTGTGCCCCTCGCGCGCGTCGTCGCCGGACGCCTCGCTCCTGCCTCGCTGCGCGACGAGGACGCGTGGGTGAGCCCGCGCGAGGATCAGCGCGGACGCTGAGCACGCCGCGCGGTCAGCGGCCTTCGCCGGCGTCGACCGGCTGCGCGGCGCCGCTCCCCGCAGGGCTCGGGTCGAGCAGCACGCGCTCGCCCGTCACGGGGTCGAGACGCGGGTAGCCGCCCGGCTCGCGCCCTCCCGCGTCGTACGGCTCGGGAGCGGCCTGGCGCACGTCGCGCGGCACGCCGAGCGTGACGCAGACGGAGCCGTCTGCCGCGCGCTCGATGTCGGTCAGATCGACGCGGAACGCGCCGGGCGCCGCGCTGCGCGTCGACGGCTGCGTGTCCGGCGTGAGATCTCGCGCCCGCGCTGTCGGGAACGCGATCTCGCCCGGCCGCACGAGCGCCGCGTCGAACGTGTCGACGCCGTGCGCCTCCACCAGGTCCACGCGCGCGCGATAGCGCCCTTGGCCCGGCGTCCCGGCGCCGCCGACCCGCCACACGAAGAGGCCGGCGCTCGGGAGCCGCGCGTCGAAGCCGCGGCGCTCGCGCGCGGCGAGCAGCAGGTACTCGTCGCTGCGCGGCGTCAGCGGCACGACCACGGCGTGTGCGCCGCGCGTGCCGACCGGCGCGAGCCGCAGGCGCTGCGGCGTGCGCGGGTCCACGACGACCGTGGGCAGCCAGCCGAGCTGCACGCGGCACCACGCGCACAGCGAGAACGGCGCGCGCGCGCCCTCCGGCGCCGCGCCGCGGTGGCCGATCGCCATCAGGCAGAAGTCGCCTGCGCCGGTCCGGTGTGCGGCGCCGTACATGTCCGGCAGGCCGAGGAGATGACCGAACTCGTGGCAGTGCTCGCCGATCTCGCCGCCGACGGCGCAGTCGGCGGAGTGGACGTAGTACGGCAGACGGCGTCCGCCGAGCGTGACGACTGCGCGGTGCGGCCACAGCGCGCGGCCCGGGACGGCCTCGACGGCGCCGTCGTACACGAACGCGATCCCGTCGAACGAGCGCAGCGCGTCGGCGCCGTCGCGGGCTGCGAGTGCCTGCGCCGCGGCGGCGAACGGCGAGTCCCTGCCGCCGCCCATGCCCGCCCGGTCGTACGCGCCGCGCGGCGCGTCGAGCCGCACCGCTTCGGCGACGGCGCCCTCGACGCGCAGCGCGCCGCCGGACTGGTCCGCGAAGTAGTCGGCGAGCGACGCGCCGGCGCCGGAGGTCCCCGTGCGCGCGAAGTAGAAGCGCTCGAGCGCCGTCCGCGCGACGCCGTCGTCGCGGTCGTCCGCGAAGCGCAGGGGGACGACGAGCAGCCGGAACAGCGCGCCGCGGTGGTACGGCTGGGGTGCGCGCCGGCCGCCGAGGCGCACCGTGCGGTCGAGCAGCGCGGCGTCGCGTTCGAGCGTGACGGCGACCGTGTCGCCCGGAGCGTGCCGGGCCAGCGCGGCGACGAGATCGTCTTCGGTGCGGAGCGCACGTCCGTCGAGGAGCGTGAGCAGGTCGCCGGCGGCGAGTCCCGCGCGCTGCGCGGCAGCGCCCTCCACCACGCGCACCACGGACAGCCCGCGTGCGGCCCGCGTGGTCACCACGCCGAGGAACGCGTCGGTGCCGGGCTCCGGGAGGTTCGCGCGCTCCGCCTCGGCCGCCGGCCGCGCCACGAGCACGCGATCGGCCGCACGCGCGGTCCACGGCACGCACGCGGCCGCGACGGCGCAGGTCGTCAGCAGGATTCGCGGGAGACCCGGCACGGGCGGAACGCTACCTCGCCGCCCCGGGGCGGCGCCACAGCACGGAGTCAGGTGCGCCCACGCGGGCGCGGAGGACGCACGCCGCGCGGACGCCTCGCTCCCGGGAGGATCGGCAGCGGCGGCGCCCGACCTTCAACCCGAAGCGGACCGGCGCCGCTCGCTTCCTTCTCCGGGGACGCCCGCGGCGCAGAATCGCCGCGTGCCCGCCCCGGCGCGCCCGGTCGTCCTCGTCGCCCAGCAGGCCGCCACCGCGGGCGACGACCTGGACCGCGACGCCGGACTGCGCGGGGCGGCCGCCGACCGCGCCGTGCTGCTGCTCTCGGTCGTGTTCGGCGCGGGGCTCCTCGTGCTCGCGGTCGTCGTCCTCAGCGGCCGCCGGCGCCGGGGTCCGAGCCGGGACCGGACGGGCTGAAGCCACCGCCGCCCGGCGTCTCGACGCGCAGGACGTCCCCCGCGGCGACGACGAACGCCGCACGTCCGGGCAGGGCCGTCTCGCGCCCCGCGTGCACGAGCACGTTGCGGCCCGGTGCGCCCGCGCCGCCGCCGCCGAGCCCCGGCGCGCCGTGCGCGCGCCGCTCCGACAGCACGCCGCCGACCAGCGGCTCGAGGAACTCGATCTCGCGCACGGCGCCGTCGCCGCCGCGCTGCCGGCCCGCGCCGCCGCTGCCGTCGCGCACGGCGAAGCGCCGGACGACCACCGGCCAGCGCAGCTCGAGCACCTCGGGGTCCGTGATGCGCGTGTTCGTCATGTGCACCTGCACCGCGCACTCGCCGTCGAACCCGGGCCCTGCGCCGCTGCCGCCGCAGATCGTCTCGTAGTACGCGCCCCCGCGGCCGTCGGCGCGCCCGAACGTGACGTTGTTCATCGTCCCCTGCCCGGCGGCGCACGCGCCGAGCGCCCGCAGCACGAGATCCACGAGGCGCTGTGACGTCTCGACGTTGCCGCCGACCACCGCGTCCGGCGCGCGCGGATCGAGCAGCGAGCCGGCGGGGATGCGCACGTCCACGGGCCGCAGGCAGCCCTCGTTGAGCGGCAGCGCGCGCGGCACGAGCAGCCGCAGCGCGTAGAGCACGGCCGCCCGCGTCACGGCGCGCGGCGTGTTGAGATTGCCCGCCGACCGCGGTCCGGTGCCGTCGAAGTCGACGACGATCCCGTGCGCCGCGGCCGTCACGGCGACGCGCAGCGGCGTGCCGTCGTCGAGGGCGTCGGCGGCCGCGTGCGTGCCCGGCGGCAGCGCGGCGGCCAGCTCGCGCATCGCGGCCTCCCCGTCGTCGAGCACGTGCCCCATGTACGCGGCGACGACGTCCGCCCCGTGCTGTTCGACGAGCGCACGCAGCAGCCGCGCGCCCTCGGCGTTCGCCGCGCACTGCGCACGCAGGTCCTGCACGCGCTCGTCGAGTCCACGTGCGGGGTGCTCGCCCTCGGCGAAGACCGCGCGCACGCGCTCCTCGTCGAACACACCGTCGCGCACGACGAGCACGTCGTGCAGGCGCACGCCCTCGTCGGCGAGCGTGCGCGAGAGCGGCGGCATCGAGCCGGGCGAGATCCCGCCCACGTCGCCGTGGTGCGCGCGGTTCGCGACGAAGAAGCGCGGCACGCCGCCCGCGACGAGCACCGGCGTGACGAGCGTCAGGTCCGGCAGGTGCGAGCCGCCCGCGTACGGGTCGTTCGTGAGCAGCGCGTCGCCGTCGCGCAGGTCCGCGCCGCGTGCGGCGGCGGCCGCGCGCACGCTCTCCCCCATCGCGCCCAGGTGCACGGGGATGTGCGGCGCGTTCGCCACGAGCCGGCCCGCCGCGTCGAACAGGGCGCACGAGAAGTCCAGGCGCTCCTTGATGCTCGTCGAGTGGCTCACGCGCTCGAGTACGGCGCCCATGCGCTCGGCGACCGACATGAACGCGTTGGCGAACAGTGCGAGGTGCACGGGATCGCACGCCGTCGTCGCCTGCGGCGCCGCGACGACGTCGTGCGCCTCGAGCACGCAGACGCCCGACGCGTCCACGTGCAGCCGGAACCCGGGCTCCAGCCAGAGCGTGGTCACGTCGTCCACGAGCAGCGCCGGTCCCGCCAGCGCGTCGCCCGGAGAGAGCGTGCCGAGTGCGTGGACCGGCACGTCGAGCGGCGCGGCTCCCGCCGGGCCTTCCCACCAGATGCGCGTGCGCTCCGGGAGCTCGCGCGTCGGCGGCGCGAAGCGCGCGACGGAGCGCTCCGGCGCGGCGCCGTCCTCCGCGACCTCCGAGGTCCGAACGCGCGCGCCGACGAGCTCGAGCGCGGCACCCGGTCGCGCGAAGCCGTAGAGGCGACGGTGCATGGCGTGGAACACGTCGGCCGTCGTCGCGACGTCGCCGAGCGGGACCGCGAGCGTGTGGTCCACACCGCGGTAGCGCAGCTCGACGAGCGCGTCGCAGCGCACGCGCGCCGCATCCACGCCTTCGCTCGCGAGCCGGGCGCGACCCCGCGCCGCGAGCTGCCCGCACGCGCGTCCGGCCGCGCCGCGCGCGTCATCGTCCCACGTGCCGAGCAGCGCGTGCGCCTCGTCGTGGGCGGAGCGCGCGTTCCCGATGCCCCACGCCGAGAGCACGCTGCCGAGCGGGTGCACGAGCACGCGCCGCATGCCGAGCGCGCGGGCGAGAGCACAGGCGTGCTGCGCGCCCGCACCGCCGAAGCACACGAGCGCGTGGTCACGCACGTCGTGGCCGCGCTGCACGCTGACCTCGCGGATGGCCTGCGCCATGCGCTCGACCGCGACGCGCACGAAGCCGAGCGCCGCCTCCTCGACGCCGAGCCCCGCACGGTCGGCCAGCGCGGCGAGCGCGCGGCGCGACGCGTCCACGTCGAACGCGGAGCGGCCGTCTCCGCCGAAGCAGCGCGGGAAACTCGCCGGCAGCAGCCGTCCGAGGACCGCGTTCGCGTCGGTGAGCGCCGCCGAGCCGCCGCGTCCGTAGCCCGCCGGGCCCGGATCCGCGCCGACGCTCCCGGGCCCGACGCGCAGGCGCCGTCCGTCGCAGTCGAGTCGCGACCCGCCGCCCGCCGCGACCGTCTCGACGCGCAGCGCCGGCACGCGCAGCCGCAGTCCCGCGGCGCGCGTCTCGTAGACGAGCTCCTCCTCGCCCGCCCAGCGCGACACGTCGGTGCTCGTGCCGCCCATGTCGAACCCGATGGCCCGAGGCGCACGTGCGATGCGCGCCACCGCGGCGGTCGCGACGACGCCGCCCGCGGGCCCGGAGAGCACGGCGCGCGGACCGGCCGCGTGCGCGACGTCGCAGAGCCCGCCGTGGCTCTGCATGAAGCGCACGTCCACGTCGTCCGCGAACGCGGCGCGGAAGCGCGCGAGAGAGCGTCGCAGGAGCGGCGTCAGGTACGCGTCGGCGGCGGCGGTGGCGCCGCGTGGCACCACCTTCACCTCGCGGGCGACCTCGTGCGAGAGCGCCACGTGCGCGATGCCCGCCGCGCGCAGCAGCTCTCCGGCCCGCAGCTCGTGCGCCGGCGCTGCGTACGCGTGCAGGAACACGACGGCGACGGACTCGATGCCGGCCGCGCGCACGCTCTCCGCCGCGCGCAGCACCGACGACGCGTCGAGCGGCGTGCGCACGGTGCCGTCGGCGAGCACGCGCTCGTCGATCTCGAACACGAGCTCCGGGAGCTGCGGCGCGCGGCGCACGGCCAGCGCGAACAGGTCCGGCCGCTCGCCGCTGCCGATGCGCAGGAGGTCGCGGAACCCCGCGGTGACGAGGAGCGCGCTGCGCTCGCCGCGTCGCTCGAGCAGCGCGTTCGTCGCCACCGTGGTGCCGCAGCGCACGCTGTGCACGAGTGCGCGCGGGACCGCTCCCGCGGCGTCCGCGCCGACGATCTCGCGGATCGCCGCCACCGCGGTGTCGCCGTCGTCCGCGGCGTTCGGCGTCGGCACCTTGCGCACCACGACGCGGCCCGTCCGCGACGTCGCGACGACGTCGGTGAAGGTGCCGCCGCGGTCCACGGCGATCGACCAGGGCGCGTCGTCGCTCACGATGCCGGGAAGAGCACGCCGGGGGCGAGGTGTCCGTCGGGATCGAGCGCGCGCTTCACCGCACGCATCTCCTCGATGCCGCGCGCGCCGCGCAGCGTCCGCAGGAGCGCCTGCTTCACGGGATGGCGCCCCACGCCGTGTTCGGCGAGGGGCGAGCCGCCGAGACGCACCGCGGTCTCCCCCATCGCGAGGAGCGCCTCCTTGCCGGCGGCCACGTCGGCCGCGCTGCGCGGGATCACGTTCGGGTGCACGTTGCCGTCGCCGATGTGGCCCCACGTCGCGTGGTCGAGCCCGCGTGCGTCGAACTCCGCGCGCCAGAGCGCGAGCGCCTCTCCCAGCCGCTCGTACGGCACGACGAAGTCGCCGGCGACCTTGTGGACGCCGGGATCGCGCAGCCGCGCGTCGCGCACGCGGTGGTTGACCGCGAGCGGCACGGCCTCGCGCACGGCAGCGAGTTGCGTCGCGCGCGCCTCCTCGCCGGGCAGCGCGGCGACGAGCCGCTCCGCGTGCGGTCCGAGCAGCTCGCCGAGGCGCTGCAGCGGTCCGTCGGGCCCCTCGCCCGCGAGCAGCGCTCCGGCGGCGGCGTCGGCCGACGGCGCATCGGGCAGCTCGACGCGGAAGAAGATCGCAACGGCGTCGCGCGGGTCGAGCGGCACGCCGTGCGTGCGGTCGGCGCCGTCCTCGACGAGCAGCTCGATGCAGCGACGATCGGCGTGCTCGATGGCCGGGACGTCGATGCCGCGCGCGTCGCCGTCGCGCCACGTCGCGCGCGACGCGTCGCGCAGCGCGCCGACGACCGCGAGCGCCTCGCGCTCGTCGCGGAACGGCAGCCACGCGGCGAGCGACGACGCGGGACGCGGCGTCAGCGCGAGCTCCGCGGCGACGACGACGCCCAGCGTCCCCTCGCTGCCGACGAACAGGTCCACGAGGTCCATGCCGTCGGCCGCGTGGTAGCCGGCGGAGCACTTGGGCACGTCGGGGTCGCGGTACGTCGGCACCGGGACACGCACGGTGCGGCCGTCGCAGCGCACGATGTCGAACCAGCCCTCGGGGTGCGCCCGCACCTCGCCGCGCCGCACGTCGAGCACGTCGCCGCCCGCGAGCACGACGGTGAGCGCGCGCACCGCCGTGCGCATCGGTCCATACTTGAAGGTCGCGGCGCCCGCGGCGTTCGTCGCGACCGCGCCGCCGACGAACGCGCCGTCCCACGTCGGGGCCGGTGCCAGGAAGAGGCCGTGCTCGCGTGCGGCCGCCTGCAGCGTCACGAGTGCGACGCCTGCGCCGGCGCGCACCGTGCGCGCGCTCGCGTCGAGCGCGAAGCCGTCGAGGGCGTCGGTCGCGAGCACGGCGCCGCCGACCGGCGTCGCGCCGCCGGTGAGCGACGACTGCGCTCCCACCGCGAGCACGGGACCGCCGGCCGCGAGCACGGCGGCGACCTCGGCCTCGTCGCGCGGCGCGACGACGCGGTCGGCGCGGCCGCCCGGGAAGTACGCCGCGTCGACGAGCCAGCGCTCCGTCACCTCGCGCTCCGCGGGCGTGCGGGAGGTGCCGCGCGCCGGGCGGCAGCGTGCGACGTGGTTCACGTCGCGACCTCGACGACGCAGTGCGCCGCGTCCTCGACCGTGGCGCCGCGCGCGCCGTCTCCGACCTGCGCGCGCAGCCAGGGGGCGACGGCGTCGCACGACGGCAGCGCGTCGAAGCCGGCGGCGCGCAGGTCGTCGGCCGCGAGGGCGGACGAGACGACGGCGAGCCTCACGCCGCGCGCCTGCAGGTCGCGGAGCCGCAGCGCCTTGTGGTCGCCGAGCGCGTACCCGGCGCGGGCGACGTGCGCGCGGGCCGCGGCGGCGTCGGGCGCGGCGGCGAGCAGGTCGACGAAGCGCCGGGGTCCGACGCCGCGCGCGCAGGCGGCGTCGAGCACGATCGCGCCGCCGTCGCGGACCGCGTGCTCCGAGTTCTTGATCGCCTTCTCCGCCTGGTAGAGCTCCGCGTCGAGCGGCGCGTCGACGCGCAGCACGAGGTGGTCGAGCGGCGCGGGGACGGTGTGGCGCCAGCGCGCCACCGCGTCGGCCGCGCACGCCTCCAGCGTCGCGAGCGGCGGGCCGGCGGACCAGCGGCCGCCGAGTGCGTCGAGTGCCAGCACGCGCCGGTCGGCGAGCAGCGCATGCAGTGTGGCGACGATCGCGTCGTGCACGGGATTGCCCGCCAGCGCGAACGGCCGCGCGCCCGGCTCGGTCGCGCGCCGGTGACTGCGCGCGATGCCGCTGCGTGCGAGGACGCCCACGCTCAGCGTCTTCCAAGCACCCGTGAGTCCGGCGAACCAGTGCGGCTCGACGGAGCCGATGCCGACGACATCGCGCGCCTCCGCGAGCCACGGGTCGCAGAGCTCGTCGCCGACGGCCACGTTCCGCTCGTCTGCGCCCTCGTGCCAGCGCACGTCGCAGGGGGTCCCGAGCGCTGCGCGCAGCGGCGCCTCGTGACGCGCGCGCGCGGCGGCGTCGTGCACGTGGCTGCCGGTCGCGACGAGGACTCGGACGGAGCGCGAGCCGAGCGCGGGCGCCAGCGCGCGGAGCGCGTCGGCCGTCGGCGTCGCGCGCGCCGGGTCGTTGACGACGACGAGCAGCGGCGTCTCCGGAGCGCTCGACGGCACGCCGCCGGCGAGGGCGAGCGCGTCCGCGGCCGACGCGTGCCCGTGCCGGGCGGCGACGTCGCGCGGCGCGATCCGCCGCGCGACGTGCGCGTCGCGTTCGGCGACGCCTGCGAGGCACGACGCGCCGCGCACCGAGGCGGAGCCGATCCTCGACGGGTCGCTCGGACAGGCTCCTGGCGTCACGCGGAGGAGGCTACACCAGGCCCCGCGGCGACCGCGCGGCGTGCGTCACGCGAGCGCCGAGCTGAGCAGTCGCGTGATGCGCCGCGCGAACGCGGCCGGGTCGGACGGCGGGCTGCCCTCGGCGACGAGCGCCTGGTCGTACAGCAGGTGCGCCCACTCCGAGACGTCGCTCGCACGCGCGTCGTCGGCCGACAGCGCGTTCAGGCGCTCGACGACCGGGTGCTTCGGGTTGAGCTCGAGGATGCGCCGCTGCTCCGGCACCTGTGCGTTCTGCGCACGCAGCAGCCGCTCGATGTGCGGCGCGAGCGCGTCGTCCGAGACGACGAGACAGGCGGGCGAATCCGTCAGTCGCGTCGAGAGGCGCACCTCGGCGACCGCGTCGCCGAGCGCGTCCTTCACGCGCCCGACGAGTCCGCCGAGCGACTCCTCGCGCTCCTTACGCTCCTCCTTCTCGGCGTCGGTCGTCGGCAGGTCGAGCGCGCCCTTCGCCGCCGACACGAGCTTCTTCCCGTCGAACTCGCGCAGGCCGTCCACGACCCACTCGTCGATCGGGTCGGTCATGTAGACGACCTCGTACCCGCGGCTGCGCAGCGCCTCGATGTGCGGACTGCCCTCCGCCGCCGCGCGCGACGGCGCGGCGTGGTAGTAGATGGCCTCCTGCCCCTCCTGCATGCGACCGACGTAGTCGGCGAGCGACGCGAGCCCCGGCCCCGCGCTGGTCTCGAAGCGCAGCAGCTGCGCGAGCCGCTCGCGGTTCGCGGGGTCGGTGTGGACGCCCTCCTTCAGCGTGCGGCCGTGCGCCTTCCAGAAGGTCACGTAGCGCGGCTCGCGCGGCGTGTCGTCGTCGTCCGCGCCGTCCTCCGTCTCCGTTCGCGCGGGCGGCTCCGTCTCGGCGGCGAGGTCGTCGAGGAGCTGGAGTGCGTGGCGCACGACCTGCTTGCGGATCGCCGTCGTGGTGCGGTCGCGCTGCAGGAACTCGCGCGAGACGTTGAGCGGGAGATCGTCCGAGTCGACGACGCCGCGCACGAAGCGCAGGTAGTCGGGGAGGAGCTCCTCGCAGTCGTCCATCACGAACACGCGCCGCACGAAGAGCCGCACGCCGTGGCGGCGCGTCACCAGGTCCACCGGCGCCTCGCGCGGCAGGAAGAGCAGGCCCGTCAGCTCCTGCAGACCCTCCACCTTGAAGTGCACGTGGGCGAGCGGCGCGCGCCAGTCGTGTGTGAGGTGGCGGTAGAAGTCGTGCGCCTGCTCCTCGGTGATCTCGCCCTTCGGACGCGTCCACAGCGCCGACGCCGCGTTCACCTGCTCCCACGTGGCGTCGCCGTCCTTCGGCTTGCTGCGCAGGCGGATCGGGTGGCGCACGTAGTCGCTGTACTTGCGGACGAGGTCGCGCAGCGTCCAGTCGCGCAGGAAGTCGTCGCACTCGGAGTCCGTCCGGATGTGCAGGACGACGTCGGTGCCGCGCGCGTCGCGCTCGGCCGGCGTCACGCTGAAGCGTCCGTCGGCGGCGCTGCTCCAGCGCCACGCCGTGTCGCTGCCGGCCGCGCGCGACGTCACGTCCACGCGCTCCGCGACGAGGAACGCGGAGTAGAAGCCGACGCCGAACTGCCCGATCAGCGAGACGTCGCGCTGCGCGTCGCCCGTCAGCTTCTCGGCGAGGGCGCGCGTCCCGGAGTGCGCGATCGTGCCGAGGTTGCGGACGAGTTCGTCCTTCGTCATGCCGACGCCGTCGTCGGAGATCGTCAGCGTGCGCGCGTCCGGGTCGGCGGCGATCCGGATCTCGAGCGTGCGCTGGTCTCCGAGCAGCTCGGGCTCGGTCAGCGCGCGGAACGAGAGGTGGTCGAGCGCGTCGCTCGCGTTGCTCACGAGCTCGCGCAGGAACACCTCGCGGTGCGTGTAGAGCGAGTTGACGACGAGCGCCAGGATGCGCTCGACCTCGGCCTGGAACTGGTGCTGCTCCGCCCCTGCGGTCGCCTCGGTCTTCTCCGACACGGGACCTCCTCCTGCGTCTCTCCTCCGCGGTCGCCGCCGCGGACCCCGGAACGTACGCAGCGGGGCGCGAGGGCGGGAAGCGATTCCGGACCCCGCGCGGCCGCACGCCACAATGGGCGCATGGGCGCGACCGGACTGCTCTCCCACCCCCGCTTCCTCGACCACGCGACCGGCGCAGGGCACCCCGAGCGCCCGGCCCGGCTGCGCGCGATCCTGACGCGGCTCGACGACGCGGGACTCTCCGCGGAACTCGACGTGCGCGAGCCCGCGGTGCTCGACCCGGCGCGGCTGTTGACGGTGCACGACGCGTCCGTCGTCGCGCGGGCCGAGGCGGCTTCGCGGGCGGGCGGCGGCGTGCTCGACGGCGGCGACACCGTCGTCTCGGAGGCGTCCTACGAGGCCGCGCTGCTCGCGGCCGGCGCGGCGTGCGAGGCCGTGGACCACGTGCTCGCGGGCACGTGGCGGAACGCGTTCGTCGCGTGCCGGCCGCCCGGGCACCACGCCGAGCGCGACCGCTCGATGGGGTTCTGTCTGTTCAACAACGTCGCGCTCGCGGCCGAGCACGCGCGCGCGTCGGGCGCCGCGCGCGTCGCCATCGTCGACTTCGACGTGCACCACGGCAACGGCACGCAGCACACGTTCGAGGAGCGCGCGGACGTCTTCTACGCGAGCCTCCACCAGTGGCCCTGGTATCCGGGCACCGGTGCCGCGCACGAGCGCGGACGCGGCGCGGGGCTCGGTGCGACGCTCAACCTGCCGCTGCCGGCGGGCTCCGGCGACGCCGCGTACCTGCGCGCGTTCGAGGACACGCTCCTGCCCGCGCTGGAGAACTTCGCACCCGACCTGCTGCTCGTCTCCGCCGGCTTCGACGCGCACGAGCGCGACCCGCTCTCCGGCACGCGCGTGACGACCGCCGCGTACGCCGAGATGACGCGCCTCCTGCGCGGACTCGCCGGCGGTCGCCTCGTGAGCCTGCTCGAGGGCGGCTACGACCTGGCGGCGCTCGCGGACTCGGTCGAGGCGCACGTCGGCGCGCTCCGCTGACGCGGCCCACGGCAGCGACCCTCAAGCCGCGCGACGGAGGCGTCGATAGGGCCGAGGCGACACCGCCTGCGCGGGGCGCCCCCGATGCGCGCCGAGACCCCCGCCCGCGAGCCCGCACCGGCCGTCGAGGCCGTCGAGCGGGTGCTCCGCGCCGCGGCGGCGCGCGGGGCGAGCGACGTGCACCTCGACCCGTGCCCGGACGGCGTGCGCGTCCGGTTCCGCGTGGACGGCGTGCTCGAGACGTCGGAGACGCTGCCCGCGGCGCTCCGTGACGCGCTCGTCGGGCGGCTGAAGGCGCTCTCGGCCCTGCTCGCGTACCGCACCGACCTGCCGCAGGAGGGACGGATCCCCGCCGCGCGCTCCCCGATCGGCGCGGAGGTGCGCGTCGCCACGTTCCCGGCGCTCCACGGCGAGCGCGTCGCGCTGCGGCTCTCGGCCGGTGCCTCGGGCGCGCCCACCCTCGACGCCCTCGGACTGCCCGACGTCGTGCGCGAGTCGCTCACGGCCGCGCTCGCGCAGCGCGACGGCGCGGTGCTCGTCACGGGGCCGGCAGGCAGCGGCAAGACGACGACGCTCTACGCCTGCATGCGCCACGTCGCCGAGGGCGACGAGGGCCGCAGCGTCGTGAGCATCGAGGACCCCGTCGAGCGCGCGGTGCCCGGCATCGTCCAGACCGAGGTCGATGCTGCCGCCGGGCTCGACTTCGCACGCGCGCTGCGCTCGCTGCTGCGGCAGGACCCGGACGTGCTCCTCGTCGGCGAGATCCGCGACCGCGAGACGGCGGCGATCGCGCTCGAGGCGGGACTGACCGGTCACCTCGTGGCGTCGTCGGTGCACGCCGGGACGGCTCCGGCGGTCTTCGCGCGGCTCCTCGAGATGGAGGTCGAGCCGTTCGTGCTGACGACGGCCGTCCGCGGCGTGCTCGCGCAGCGCCTGCTCCGCCGCACGTGCGGCGCATGCGGCGGCGCGGGTTGCGACGCGTGCGGCGCGACCGGCTACCGCGGGCGCGTCGTGGCCGCGCAGTGGACGCCGGTCGGCGTCCGCCTGCGCGACGCGATCCTCGCGCGCGGCGACGGGACGCGTCTCGCGACGGCGGCCGAGGAGGACGGCGGCGCGTCGCTGCTCGCCGGTGCGCGCGAGCTGGTGCGCGCGGGCCACACGACCCAGTCGGAGGTGTTGCGTGTCCTCGGCCGCATCTGACATCGCAACCGCCCGCGCGGCCGCGTCGTCCGCGACGCGCGTGGACGATCCCGTCGCGCGCGTGCACGCCACGCTCGCGCAGCTCTGCCGCGCCGAAGTGCCGCTGCCGCAGGCGCTCGCATCGCTCCAGGACGAGCTCGGGCGCGGACGTCTCCGCGACGCGCTCGCGGCCATCGCCGCCGACGTCGAGGCCGGCACGCCCTTCCCGCTCGCGTACGCCGCGCACGCCAAGGCGTTCCCGGCGCCGTACGCCGCGCTCGTGGCCGCAGGCGTCGCCGGAGGCGACCTGCCCGGCGCGCTCGACGAGATCGCGCTCCACGCGGCACGGCGCGCGCGCGTCGTCGAGGCGACGCGGCGGACGCTCATGCGTCCGGCGGCGACCGGCGTCGTCGTGCTGCTCGTCGGCACCGGGATCGCCGTGTTCGCCGGACCGCGGCTCTCCGCACTCGCTGCGTCCGGCTGCGCGTCCGGCGTGTTCGGAGGAAGCGCGAACGGGCTCCGCGAGGACGTGGCGTGGGCGGCGCTCGGCGTGCTGACCGCGCTCCTGGTCGTCACCGCAGCGCTGGTGCTCCGACGGCGGCCGCTCGACGGCGCCGCCGCGGCGCCGCGCTGGGCGCTGCGCCTGCCGGTCGTCGGGCGCATCCGCTCCTACGGCGCGCTCGCCACCCACTTCGCGACCCTCGCGGCGCTCGTGCGCCGTGAGGTGCCGCTGCCCGAGGCCCTCGATCTGGCCGTGGCGACGCAGGCGGGCGGGCCGCTCGCGGCCGAGGCCTCCGCGATGGCGTCCGCGGCGCACGGGGGTGCGAGCGTCTCCGACGCCGTCCGCGCGGGCCGCTGCGTGCCGCCGTCGCTGCTCTCCCTGCTCGACGCGGCGGCGACGACCGGCCGGCCCGCGGAAGGGCTCGACGACCTCGCAGAGCTGTACGCCGCGCGCTACGAGCGCTCTCTCCGCGCGACGACCGCGGTGCTCGGACCGGCGGCCGAGCTGCTCGTCGGCGGCGTGGTCCTGCTGATCGCGTGGGTCTACGTGCTGCCGCTGCTCCAGACACCGCTGAGCGCGCTGGCGAGTCGCGGATGAGCGAACGCGTCGTCTCCCTGATCGTGGCGGCACCCGCGATCGCGCTGGGAGTGACCGTCGCCGTGCGGCTCGCGGCCGCGCGGCGCGCCGAGTGCGAGTCTGCCGTGCTGGAGACGCTCGCGCTCGCCGCGCGGCGCGGTGCGCCCATCGACGCGTCGCTCCTCTGGACGATCTCCCATGATCTCCGCGGACGCTTCCGGCGGCGCGTCCTCGCCGCCGCGCGCGAGCTCGACGCCGGGACGCCGCTCGCCGAGGCGCTCGGTCACGCGTTCCGGCTCGCGCCGTCCGCCGTTGCGGGTCTCGCCGCGGCCCCGGACGGAGCGCAGCTCGCCGCGGCGTTGGCCCGTCTCGCGGAGCGCCGCCGCGACGACGACGGCTTCGTGCGGGGCGCGGCGGCGCGTCTCGTCTACCCGCTGTTCGTGCTGGGTGGACTCGCGCTCGTGACGCCCAGGATGCGCGACGTCGTCAGTTGCTCGGAGCTGCCGCTGCCCCTGTGGACCGTGGACGACGCATCCGCCCTCGTGAAGCACTGCGCACTCGTGCTGTCCGCCGCCCTCGTCGCGTGCGCGCTCGCCGCCCTGCCGACGCCGCGTGCCGTGCTCGTGCGTGCCGCGGCGCGGTGGCTGCCTCCGAGCGCGCGCGATGCGGCCGGCTGGCTCGACGCGCTCGCGGCGTACGTGCGCGCCGGTGCACCTGCGGACGTGGCGCTGCGGCGCGCATCGGCGGCCGCCGGGAGCTGTGCGCTCGCGCGTGCGAGCCGCGCCGTCGCGCAGCGCGCGAGCGCGGGCGCTTCGCTCGCGACGCTGTGGGGCGACCTCCCTCTGCCCCGTCGCGTGCAACGACGCGCTCCGCTCCTCGTGGGCTCCCCCGAACGCGTCGCGGCCGCACTCGCGGGCGCCGCGCAGGACTGTCGCGACGCGGACGCCCGCGCGCGCGAGCGCGCCCTCGCGCTGCTCGGTCCCGGCACGGTGTTCGTCGCCGCCGCCGCCGTGGGCGGCCTGCTGCTCGCCGTGCTCCTGTTCACGCAGTCCGTTGCGCTGGGAGTCCACCCGTGAGGGCGGCGCGCCACGCGCGCGGCTTCAGCGTGCTCGAGGCCGCGATCGCGCTCGTCGTGGTCGGGCTCGTCGCGACGTCGATCGTCACCGCGGGGCCCGCCGAGGCCCGACTTGCGGATGCGGCGCGCGACGAGGCGGCCGCGTGGCGCACCGCGCAGGCGCTGCTCGAGGTCGCCCGCGTCGCACCGCCCTCGCCCGGGGACGACGGGCCCGCCGTGCTCCCGGATGGCGTCGCGGCGGCTCCACGCGGGGCGACGCTGACGCGCCGCGTGGAACGTGTCGAAGCGGGCCTGCTCCGCGTCGAGGCGTGCGTGCGCTTCGGCTCCGACGCGACCGGGGCCGCGCGCGAGGTCCGGCTCGCAACGTACATCGCCGTGGAGGACGCGCCGTGAGTGCGCGCCGCGGGGTGACGCTCTTCGAGCTGCTCGTGTCGCTCGCGCTCACGAGCGTCGTCGCCGCGTGCGTGCTCACGCTGTTCGTCTCGATGCACGCGCGAGAGGCCAGCGCCGGCGCTCGCGCGGAGCAGCTCCGTCACGCGCGCGCCGCGTCGGACGCGCTCGCCGCGGCCGTGCGCTCCGCGCACGAGATCCGCGTCGACGACGGCGCGCTCGTCGCGGACGGCGTCGTGTGGCGCGTGCGGGACGGCGCGCTCGAACGCGGCGGCGTCGCGGTCGTGCGCGGCATGGCGAGCGCCGAAGTCGCGACGTGCACGGACGGCACGTTTCGCATCGCCGTCACGCCGTCTGCGCCCGCGGCCGACGCCTCCGCCGCCACGCTGACCGCGTTCGCCGCACCGCGCGCGGGAGGCGTGCGATGAGGCCCGCCGCAGCGCGCCGACGCGGTGCCGCACTCATCCAGGCGCTGCTGCTCCTCGTCGTCGCGACCGCCGTCGCCGCGGGCGCTGCGGCGCGCGTGCAGCGCACCGTGGACGCGACGGTGCTCGACCGCGCGGAGGTCACGGCCGCCGCGGCGGCGTCGGGCGGTGTGGAGCTCGCGCGCGCGGCGCTGGCGCGCGATGCGGCGTGGACCGGCGGCACGCGCACGCTCGGCGGCTCGGAGATCGAGGTCCGCGTGAGCGCAGGTGCGTCGGACGCGGAGCGGCACGTGGTCGTCGTCGCACGCGCGGTGCGCGCGACGCAGCGCGTCGAGGCCGAGCTCCGCCTCGATGCGGCAGGTCTGCCGCGCGTGGTGGCCTGGCGCGAGGAAGACTGAGTCAGGAGTTCCGCGTCGCTGCCGGGCCCGGGACGAACCGCGGTGCGGCGCGGCGCAGGGCATCCGCGAACGCGCGGACCTCGGGACGTGCGAGGACGCTCCGGCGCGCGGCCAGCGCGACCGGCCGCGCGAGCCCGGGCGCCGGCAACTCGACCGGACGCCGCACGCCGAGCGCGTCGGCGATGCCCGCGGGGACCAGCGCCGGTCCGAACCCGGCGCGCGCCAACGCCACGGCCGCCGCGAACGACTCGACGACCTCGTCGACGACGATCTCCACACCCGCCGCGCGGCGCAGGTGCGCGAGGCGCCGCGCGACGCTGCGCCATGTGGCCGACGAGCGCTCGATCGACCGCACGCGCAGTGTGCTGCCGCGTACGACCGTGAGCCGGGCACGCGCAGACGGGACGACGACGAGTCGCTCCTCTCCGAGCGGCTCGAACACGAGGTCCGGCGCCGCATCGCTCTCGCCCGCGACGAGCGCGAGGTCGTAGTCGGCCGCGCGCACGTGGTCCAGCACGACCGGGCTGCGGTGCGCGTGGGGCGTCGGCGTGACGCCGCCCGCCGCGGCGCACGCGTGCGCGAGGAGCGGCGCACCCCAGCTTGCGAGGACCGACTCGGAGACGCCGACACGGAGCGCGCGAGCGGAAGGTGCCGCCTCGGCGTCGCACGCCGCCCGCAGGTCGGCGAGCGGCGCGCGGACCGCGGCGAGGAACCGCTCCCCCGCCTCGGTCAGGCGCACGCGCCGCCCGTCGCGCTCGACGAGCCGGCGCCCCAGCTCCGACTCGAGCGCCGCCACACGCTTGCTGACGGCCGACTGCGTGATGCGCAGCGCGGTCGCCGCGCGCCCGGTGGTGCCGTGGCGGGCGAGGGCGGCGAGGGCCTCGATGCGGTCGATCATGATCGAGTCGGAATTCTACTTGGATCGAGTCGTATCAGTCTCTTCGTTCCGATCTCCGCGGCGCCGACGATGCCGCCATGGACACGCTTCCGGCGCTGACCGCGGCGGTCTTCCTGACGAGCGTGCTGTCCGGCGTCTTCGGGATGGCGGGCGGCATGGTGCTCATGCTGCTCCTCTCCGTCGTGCTCCCCGTGCGCGAGGCCATGCTCGTGCACGGCCTCGCGCAGGCCGTCGCGAACGGCGCGCGGTTCGTGCTCCTGCGGCGCCACGTCGCCTGGGCGGTGGTCGGGCGGTACCTCGCCGCCGCGGCGCTGGTCCTCGGCGTCGTCTCGACCGTGCGGCTCGTGCCGGACCGCGCCACGGTGCAACTCGTCCTCGGCGGCTCGGCGCTGCTCGGCGTGTGCGTGCCGGCGCGCAGCGCGCCGTCGGTGCGGTCGCGGCACGGGGCCGCGCTCTGCGGCGCGGTCGTGACGCTCGCGCAGCTCACCGCCGGCGTCTCCGGACCGCTGCTCGACGTGTTCTTCGTGCGCTCGGACCTCGACCGCCGCGCGATCGTCGGCACGAAGGCGTTCACGCAGACGTGCGGGCACCTGCTCAAGCTCGCGTACTTCGGCGTCGTCGTCGGAGTCCCAGGCGCCGCTCTGCCCGGCGCGCCCAGCGCGTTCGCGATCGCCGCCGCCGCAGTCGCGGGCACGAGCCTCGGACGCCGCCTGCTCGAGCGACTCGACGACCGCTCGTTCCGCCGCATCTCGCTCGGCCTGGTCGTCGTGCTCGCGCTGGTGTCGTGCGGCCGCGGAGTGGCCGAGCTGCGCGCGTCGACGGACGGCGGAGCCGGCGCGCGGGCCGAGGTGGACGAGCGGCGCGGGATCGACTACGACGGCACGCGATGAGCGACGAGCCGCTGACGTACGAGGCCGCGGGCGTGAACTACGACGTGCTCGACGCGTTCAAGCGCGCCTGCCAGAGCGGTGCCGCCGCGACCGTCGGCGCGCTCGGCGCGCACGGTCTGCGCGAGGCGCCGGGGACGCGCGGCGAATCGTGCTACCTGGTCGAGGCGCCCGACGCCTACTGGGCGCACGTCGAGGAGGCCCTCGGCACCAAGATCCTCGTGGCCGACGCCGTCTACGCGGCGACCGGCCGGAGCCGCTACGCGGATGTCGCGTACGACGACGTCGCGACGATCGTCAACGACCTCTGCGGCTGCGGCGCACTCCCGCTCGTCGTCGCGATGTACGTCGCCGTCGGCGACGACGCGTACCTCGGCGACGCGACCCGCGCCGCCGACCTCGCGCGCGGCTTCGCCGACGCGTGTCGCGTCTCCGGTGCCGCATGGGGCGGCGGCGAGACGCAGACGCTGCGCGGGATGATCAGCCCGGGCACCGCGGTTCTCGGCGGTTCGGCCTTCGGCCGCATCGCGCCCAAGGCGGCGCGCATCGCCGGCGACGTCGCCGACGGCGACGTGCTGGTGTGCCTCGCGAGCAGCGGCGTCCAGACCAACGGTCTCACGCTGTGCCGGCGCATCGCGGAGCGTGTCGACGGCGGCTATGCGGCGCCGCTCGACGACGGGCGCTCCTACGGCGAGGCCCTGCTCGACCCGTCGGTCATCTACGTCCCGTTCGTCGCGGCGTGCCTGCGCGAGGGGCTGCGCCTGCGCTACTGCATCCATCTCACCGGCCACGGCTGGCGCAAGCTGATGCGGCTCGACGCGCCGTTCGTCTACGACGTGACCGAACTCCGCGCACCGCAGCCCGTGTTCCGCTTCCTCCAGCGCCACGCGCACCTCGACGACCGCGAGGCGTACGGCACCTTCAACATGGGCGTCGGCTGGGTCGCGATCGTGCGCCCGGACGATGCGCCGCGCTGCGTCGAGATCGCCCGCGGCGCCGGCTTCGATGCGTGGGTCGGCGGCACGGTCCGCGCCGACTCCGGACGACGCGCCGTGCGGCTCGCGTCGCTCGGCATCGAGTACGACGCCGCGTCGCTGCACCTGCGCTGAGCCCGCGCTGAACGCCGCGCTCAGTTCGGCAGGAGCAGCGTGAGGATGCGCGCCAGCGTCGCGCGCATCTCGGGGCGCGGGACCACGCGGTCGACGAAGCCCTTCTCGAGCAGGAACTCCGAGCGCTGGAAGCCCTCGGGCAGCTCCTGCCGGATCGTCTGCGTGATGACGCGCGGGCCGGCGAACCCGATGAGCGCCTTGGGTTCGGCCAGGATCACGTCGCCGAGAGCGGCGAACGACGCGGTCACGCCACCCGTCGTCGGGTCCGTCAGCACGGACACGAACGGCCAGCGGCCGCGCTCCTTGTAGCGCTGCACGGCGGCGGAGCTCTTCGCCATCTGCATGAGCGAGAGCGCGCCCTCGTGCATGCGCGCGCCGCCCGACGCCGAGAAGACGATGCACGCGAGACCGCGCTCGAGCGCCGTCTCGAGCGCGACCGCCACCTTCTCGCCGACCGCGTGGCCCATCGAGCCGCCCATGAAGGCGAAGTCGAGCGCGCCGACGACCACCTCGATGCCCTCGATGCGCCCGGTGCCGACGACGCACGCGTCGCTCACCTGCGACGCCGCGCGCGCCTTCTCGAGCTTCCTCGCGTACGGTCCCTTGCTGTCAACGAACCCGAGCACGTCACGGCTGACGACATCCGCCGCCAGCTCCACGAACGAGTCCGGATCGACCGTCGCCTCGACGCGCGGCAGCCCCGAGAGCGCGAAGTGGAAGCCGCACTCCGGGCAGCAGTTGAGGTTCTCCTCGACCTGCTGCCGGTAGACGTACTTCTCGCACCCCGGGCACACGCGCCACATGCCCTCGGGGAACTCGCGCTTGCGGCGGAAGGGCCACGCCATCAGGTGCACCCCGCCAGCGCGGACTCGGCGAGGCGCCGCAGCTCGCCGACGCGCGCCGCAGGGTCCGGCGCGCCGTAGATCGCGCTGCCCGCCACGAGGACGTTGGCGCCGGCGGCGGCGCAGGCGCCGATCGTGTCGGGCGCGATGCCGCCGTCCATCTCGATGTCGCCGGCGTAGCCGTAGCGCGTGCGCAGCGCCTCGACCTTCGCGAGCACCTCCGGGATGAAGCTCTGACCGCCGAAGCCCGGGTGGACCGACATCACGAGGACCATGTCGACGTGGTCGAGCGCGGGCTCCAGCGCCTCGACCGGGGTCTCCGGATTGAGCGAGATCCCCGGACGCACGCCGAGCGCGCGGATCGTCCGCGCCGTCTCCGCCGGGTCGTCGCTCACCTCGACGTGGAACGTGATGCCCCACGCGCCGAGCTTCGCGAAGCGCCGGGCGTACGTGAGCGGGTCCGTCACCATCAGATGGCAGTCGAGCGGGATCTGCGCGACGCGCGCGATCGCGGCGACGACCGGCGGGCCGATCGAGAGGTTCGGGACGAAGTGGCCGTCCATCACGTCCACGTGGTGGAGGTCCGCGCCGCCGCGCTCCACCATCGCGAGTCCCGCCGCGAGGTGGGCGAAGTCGACGGAGAGCAGGCTCGGCGCGATGCGGATCGGCGGCGGCGTCACGCGGCACCGCTCGCGGCGTCGAGTGCGTCCACGCCCGGCAGCGCGCGCCCCTCGAGGAACTCGAGCGACGCGCCCCCGCCCGTCGAGACGTGCGTCATGCGCTCGGCGACGCCGGCGACGGCCGCCGCCGCGGCGGTGTCGCCCCCGCCGACGACGCTCGTCGCGCCGCGCGACGTGGCATCGGCGATCGCCTGGCCGACCACGCGGGTGCCGCTGTCGAACGGCGGCATCTCGAAGACTCCCATCGGGCCGTTCCAGAGGATCGTGCGGGCCGACGCGATCTCGCGCGCGTACGCCCCGGCCGTCGCCGGACCGATGTCCAGGCCCATCCAGCCGTCCGGAACTCCGGGCGACGAGAGCTTCGACGGCGCCCCCGGCTCGAAGCGCTCCGCGATGAGGTGGTCGGTCGGGAGCAGCAGCCGCACTCCGCGCGCCTCCGCCTCCGCCAGGATCGCGCGCGCCGTCTCCACGAGATCGGGCTCGCAGCGCGACGCGCCGATGGGGACGCCCTGCGCGGCGAGGAAGGTGTACGCCATGCCGCCGCCGACGAGCGCCACGTCCACGCGCTGCAGCAGGTTGCGCAGCACGGGGACCTTGTCCGAGACCTTCGCGCCGCCGAACACCAGCACGAACGGGCGCTGGGCGTGCTCGAGCGCGCCGCCCAGGTGCTGCAGCTCGGAGCCCATGAGCAGGCCGGCCGCGGCCGTCCCGACGAGGCGCGGCAGCACCGAGACGGACGCATGTGCGCGGTGCGCGGCGCCGAACGCGTCGTTGACGTAGACGTCGCACAGTTCGGCGAGGCGCCGCGCGAGCGCCTCGTCGCCCTTCTCCTCGCCCGGCTCGAAGCGCAGGTTCTCGAGCAGCACGACGTCGCCCGGACGCGCCGCCGCGACGGCCGCGGTCACGGCCGGGCCGACGACCTCGCGCAGCGCGGTGACCGGGCGGCCGAGCAGCTCCGCGAGGCGCGCCGCCACGGGCGCGAGACGCATCTCCTCGACGACCTTGCCCTTCGGCCGGCCGAAGTGGCTGCCGACGATCACCGTGGCGCCGCGTTCGAGCAGGAGCCGCAGCGTCGGGAGCGAGGCGCGGATGCGCCGGTCGTCCGTGACGTGCAGGTCCGCGTCGAGCGGGACGTTCCAGTCCACGCGGAGGAACACCCTGCGGCCCCGGACGTCGAGGTCCTCGACCGACTGCTTGCCGAGCATGGCTGTCGTGCTCCCCGGGCTCAGGCGTCGAGGGAGGAGGCGTGCGCCATCACGTCGACGACGCGGTTGCTGTAGCCCCACTCGTTGTCGTACCACGCGAGCGCCTTGACCATGTTCCCGCTCGCCATCGTCGCGAGGGAGTCGAAGACGCACGAGGCGGGGTTGCCGACGATGTCGGTCGAGACCAGCGGGTCGGTGCTGTACTCGAGCACGCCGCGGAGCGCGCCCTCGGCCGCCACGCGGACGGCCTCGTTGACCTCGGCGGGGGTCACGTCGCGCGAGAGCGTGGCCGTCAGGTCGACCAGCGAGCCGTCCGGGACCGGCACGCGCACGGCGCAGCCGTCGAGCCGGCCCTTCAGCGCGGGCAGGATCTTGCCCACGGCGCGCGCCGCGCCCGTGGACGTCGGGATCATGTTCACCGCGGCGCTGCGCGCGCGCCGCAGGTCCTTGTGCACGAGGTCGAGGATGCGCTGGTCGTTGGTGTAGGCGTGCACCGTCGTCATCAGCCCGCGCTCGATGCCGAACGCCTCGTGCAGCACCTTCGCGAGCGGCGCGAGGCAGTTCGTCGTGCAGGACGCGTTGCTGATGATGCGGTGCTCGGGGCGCAGGTCGCCGTGGTTGACGCCCATCACGACCATCGCGTCGATCTCGTCCTTCGGCGGGACGGTCAGGATCACGCGCTTCGCGCCCGCGTCGAGGTGCTTCTGCAGCGTCGCGCGGGTGGTGAAGACGCCCGTCGACTCGACGACCCACGCGACCCCCATGTCGGCCCAGCGCAGCGCCGCCGGGTCGCGCTCGGCGGTGATCGCGACCTCGCGCCCGTTCACCGCGAGGCGTCCCTCGCCCGCGACGCCGATCGAGCCACGGAACCGCCCGTGGGTCGAGTCGAAGCGCGCGAGGTGCGCGAGCGTCGCCGGATCCGAGAGGTCGTTGATCGCGACGACGTCGAAGCGCGGGTCCGCCTCGAGCACCCGGAAGACCAGGCGCCCGATGCGCCCGAAGCCGTTGATCCCGACGCGAATGCCCACCGCTGCCACCTCCTGTGCGCGCCCCGAGCCGCGGGGCGTCGAGCCCTCGCCGCCGGCGTCTCCCCCACCTGGGAAGGCCGGGCGTCCGCGTCCGACCGCGGACCCGGATGGTAGCCCGGATCGGTCCCGAGCTCTCGCGATGAGTGCGGCCGGCCTCCGCGCCGTCACGAGGTGGGCCGCGGCGGAGGCTCTCCTGCCCGGCGGGGCGCCGGACGCCACCGCCTGGGTGCGCTGTGGTGCGGCGGCCGGACAGGGCTCTCGTGCCGACGCGCGCCCGCGCCGTAGCATCCCCGCGTGGACCTGCCGGAGCGCTTCGTCGAGCACGTCCGGGAGCGCGCCCTCCTGCCCGCCGGCGCGCGCGTCCTGGTCGCCTGCTCGGGCGGGGCGGACTCCACCGCGCTCGCGCTCCTCGTCGCCGGCGCGCGCGACGCGCTCGCCCTGGGCGACGTCGTCCTCGCCCACTTCGACCACGCCCTCAGGCCGGACTCGGCGGCCGACGCGGAGCGCGTGCGGGCGCTCGCGGCGACGCTCGGTCTCCGGTGCGTCGCGGCGCGCGCGGCGTGCCCTCCCCGCGACGGCGCCGGACCGGAGGACGCCGCGCGTCGCGCGCGCCTCGCCTTCCTCGCCCGGACGGCGGCGGAGCAGCGCGCGACACACGTCGTCACGGCCCACCACCTCGACGACCAGGCGGAGACGCTGCTCCTGCGCATCCTGCGCGGCACCGGTCTCCGCGGGCTTGCGGGCATCCCGGAGCGGCGGCGGCTCGTCCCCGGCGTGGAGCTCGTCCGCCCGCTGCTCACCGAACGGCGCGCGGCGCTGCGCGAACTCGTCGCCGGGCGTGGCCTGACCTGGAGCGAGGACCCGACGAACCGAGCGGGCAACGCGCGGGCGCGGCTGCGCACGCAGGCGCTCCCCGTGCTCGCCGCTGCGGCGGGCCGCGACCCCGCGCCGCTGCTCGCGCGGCTCGCCGAGAACGCCGCCGACACGCGGCGTGTGCTGGCGTCGCGCACGTCGGTCGCGCGCGCCTTCCTCCGTCGCGACGCGTCGTCCGTCGTGGCCCTTCCCGGGTTCGAGCGCCTGCCGCGCGCGCTCCTCGCCGCCGCGCTGCAGGAGGTCGTCCCCGGGCTCCGGGGGGGGCGCGAGCTGACGCGCGCCGAGACGCGCCGGCTCGCCGCGGCGCTGCTCGGCGCCGACACGACGGCGCCCGCCGGGCTGGCGGTCACGGACCGCGCGGGGCACCCTGCGGTGGTGGCAGCCGAGCCGCGCGCCGCCCGGGAGACGCCGACCCCGGTCCCGCTGGCCGTGCCCGGCACCACGTCCCTCTGGGACGGCGCGCGCGTCTGCGTGACGCTCGCGACCGCGGGCGACGCGCTGCTGCAGCGGCTGGAGCGCGGCCGGAGGACGCTCGAGCTCGCCGACGCGGACACGGTGCGCGGCGGACTCGTCGCGCGGACGCGCCGGCCGGGGGAGCGCATGCAGGTGCTCGGCGCGAGTTCGCCCGCGCGGCTCGGTCATCTGCTCCAGCGGCGCGGCGTCGCCCGCGCGGCGCGGGACCGCGTGCCGGTCGTCTGCGACGACGAGGGGCCCGTGTGGGTCGCCGGGCTCGCGCCGGCCGAGCGGCTGCGCGTGCGGTCCGAGACGCGCCGCGTCCTCGTCCTCGAGTTCGTCGCCTGACGGAATCGAGCGGGCCCCGCCGCACGGCTGCGGCGGGGCCCTTCGGTACTCCGTGTCCGACCGGCTACCAGCCGAACTCCACCGCCACACACAGCCCGCGGTCGGTCACGGCCGTGACCGTCGCGTCCTTCTGCGGCTGCGGCAGGATCGTCACGCCGGGGAAGCGGCAGCGGTGGCCGACCTCGCCCGTCGTCGCGTCGACGGAGTAGACCATGCCGCCGTCGGCGGCCACGATCACCCGGTTGCCGCGCTGCGCGAGGTAGCGCGTCGCGTGCGGCACCTTCCACTTCGGCGCGCCCGTCGCGCGGTCGAACGCGTACAGCGCTCCGGCGCGGCGGTAGAACGCCATCTCCGACGAGAACTGCGCCGGCGACTCGCCGTACTGGCCCGCGTCCGGGTACGCCTCCCAGCGCGGGTTGCCGGTGACGCGGTCGTAGCAGATCAGGCGGCCGTCCTCGGTGACGACGCCGAGGTCGTCGCCGTCGACCACGAGGTCGAAGCGGATGCCCGACTGCGCGTGCGTCGCCCACGCGACCTCGGGATCGCGCTCGCTCGCGAGGTCGGCGGGGTACGCGACCAGCGCGCCGGTCGTGGTGCCGAAGTAGACCGTGTCGCCGGCCCCCGGTCCGCCCTTCGCCATGTTGGACACGACGTCGCCGGATGTGCGCGCGCCCCAGCCCAGGTAGCCGCTGCCGAGGCTCACGGCATAGACGGTGCGGTTGCCGGCCGGCGTCGGGTACGTCGGGATGTACGCGGTCGAGTCGGTCGCGACGGGCGCGGCCGACGGGATCAGCTCGAGCCAGCGCGGCTGCGGCTCGGGGACGCCCGCCGAGCGCGTGAGCACGTAGAGGTAGCCCTTCGACATGCCGATCACGGCGGAGGGCGTGAAGGACGGGACGTGCGAGAAGGTGCCGGGGAGTCCGTAGAACTCCCAGCGCACGTTCAGGGTCGCGCCGTCCACGTACGTCAGGTGGCCGTGGACGTCCTCGACGAGGAAGTCGTCGCCAGCCTGGTGGATCGCGTGGACGAGGATGGACGACGTCGCACCGAGGTCGTGGACGTACGTGCGGCCTTCCACGCCGAGCGCCGCGAGCCGGTTCTTGATCCCCGTGTCGTCCGGCGCGGACGGCGCGCTCTTGCACGCCGCAGCGAGCGAGGCCAACACGAGCAACCCTGTGGCGGACGCAAGCCGCATTCCATCTCCTCCCTGGAGAAGCAGGTCGAGGCGCCTCGCGCCCTGCGGGGAGTGCCCCATCGAGCGACCGGCCTGCCCTTCGCGCAATGCCCTGAGCCGCGGATCGTAGAGATGGGCGCGACGGGGAGTCAAGCGGATTGTCGGCCTCTCGGAACGCGCCGAAATCCGCTGCCGCCCGGGGGTTCCGCCGCGGCGCCGAGGATTGACGACGCGCCCGTCGCGGGCCTACGCTCGCGCTGCCCGCGGTGCGCCGCGCGGCCCCGTGGACGAGCCGCATGGCAGACCCCGAACCCGCCCCGTCCCTCGCCCCCGCGGCCGCGGCCGCGCTGGCACGGAACGTCGCCGGGGTGCGCGCCAGGATCGCGTCCGCGGCGCGCCGCGCCGGTCGTGACGCCGGCGCGGTGCGGCTCGTCGCGGCCGGCAAGTACGTCGGCCCCGACGTGCTAGCCGAGCTGGCGCGGCTCGGCGTCGGCGACGTCGGGGAGAACCGCGTGGACGCCCTCCTGGCGAAGCGCGAGGTCCTCGGTCGCGCGCTGCGATGGCACATGATCGGCCACCTGCAGCGGAACAAGGTCCGCCGCGCGCTGCCGGCGATCGACCTGCTGCACTCCGGCGACGGCGCCCTGCTGCTCGGGCTGCTCGACGCCGAGGTCGCCCGCTCGGGCCGCGACGCGCTGGACGTCCTCCTGCAGGTGAACGTCGCAGGCGAGGACTCGAAGGGCGGGTTCGCACTCGACGCCGCGGCGGACGCGTGCGCGGCGGCGCGCGCGCTGCCGCACGTGCGGCTCGCCGGTCTGATGACCATGGCGCCCGACGCCGAGGACCCGGAGGACGTGCGTCCGGTCTTCCGTGTCCTGCGGGAACTGCGCGACGATCTCGTCGCACGGGGCTACCTTGTGGGGCGCGAGCTCAGCATGGGAATGAGCGGCGACTTCGAGGTCGCCGTGGAGGAAGGCGCCACGATCGTCCGGATCGGGCGCACCCTCTACGGCGGCCTCGAGCCCGCCTAGGCCCGGCGGCGCGGGGACGGCACCCGTGCCCGAGTTGTGCGAGCGGCCGCCGGGACGATGAGGCACCCAGGAGCGTCGAGTTGCCGAGCCTCGTGATCGAGCGTGGTCAGGAGAAGGGCTTCAGCTTCACGCTGCGGCCCGGCGTGCCGACGGTGATCGGCCGCGACCCCACGGCCCAGGTGATCATCTCGGACCCCGCCGCGTCGCGGCGGCACTTCCAGATCCGCATCACCGACGGCATCTGGCTGGTCTCCGACCTCGGCTCGCGCAACGCGACGTACGTCAACGAGGAGAAGCTCGAGCGCGAGCAGGCCCTCGCGTTCGGCGACCGCATCCAGGTCGGCGAGACGGTGTTCTCGTTCCTCGAGGAGGAGCAGACCGACAAGGGCCGCGCGGGCGGTCTGATCGGCAAGGACATCGCCGGCTACAAGATCCTCGACCGCATCGGCCGCGGCGGCATGGGCACGGTCTACAAGGCGCGGCAGATGAGCCTGAACCGCATGGTCGCGCTGAAGATCCTCTCGGCGCGCTACGCGAGCGACCCGGCCTTCGTCGAGCGCTTCGTCGCCGAGGCCCGCGCCGCGGCGCAGCTCAACCACCCGAACGTCGTCCAGGTGTTCGACGTCGGCCAGGCGGGCGGGCTGCACTTCTTCTCCATGGAGTTCATGGAGGGGGGAGCCGTCCAGGACCTCGTCGCGAAGCGCGAGGACTCGCGCCTGCCGTGGATCGAGGCGCTGCCGATGGTGATGGACGCGGCGCGCGGCCTCGTGTTCGCCGAGCGCCACGGGATCGTCCACCGCGACATCAAGCCCGACAACCTGATGCTCACGGTCGAGAACAAGGTCAAGATCGGCGACCTCGGTCTGGCCGCGCGCTCCGACGAGGTCGGCGACGGGAAGATCTTCGGCACGCCGCACTTCATCGCGCCCGAGCAGGCGCGCGGCCGCGACGTCACGCACGCCGCCGACATCTACTCCCTCGGCGCGAGCTTCTACCGCATGGTCGTGGGCCGGACGCCGTTCGGCGGCCAGACCGTGAAGGAGATCCTGCGGGCGCAGATCAACGACCCGCACGTGCCCGTGATCAACGAGGTGCCGGACTTCCCGCCCGACCTCTCGGCCATCATCGACAAGATGATGGCGAAGCGCGTCGAGGACCGCTACGCCAGCGCGACGGAGCTGCTCGAGGCGCTCGAGGCGTTCCAGATCGCGCACCAGATCGAGCTCGCCGGAGGACGCCGGCCCAGCAAGCGGATCCTGGCGATCGGCCTGCTCGCGATCCTCGGTCTCGGCGGCGTGGCGACGTGGCTCTGGATGCGGGGGCCCGAGACGAAGGTCGAGTACAAGGAGGTCATCAAGGAAGGGCCGACCGACAACCGTCCCGAGGGCCCGATCAAGACGGCCGAGGACGTCCGCAAGGAGAAGGAGCTCGCGGCGCAGAACGCCTACCTGCAGCTCAAGCTGAAGGAGCCGAAGAGCGAGTGGCGCGAGGGCCGGGCGGAGTGGCTCGAGCAGGCGAAGGCCTTCGACGACCTCGCGAAGGCGCACGTCGGGACTCCCGCCGCGAGGGACGCGACCGCGCGCGCGACGGAGATCCGCGAGCGCATCGAGACCGCGGAGCGCGAGTACCAGGAGACCGTCGGGCGCGCGAAGACGTGGTGGGAGCGCACGAAGGCGGGCATCGACACGGCGCTCGGCGAGCAGGACTGGACCCGCGCCGTCTCGGGCGCACACGACGTGCTCACGGGCGCCGAGCTGAAGCAGCACGCGGCCTACGTTCCCGACGCCAAGACCTATCTCGACGGCGTCGAGGGCGACGCGCTGCGCCGTGCCAGGGCGTCGTTCGACAGCGCGCTCGCGGCGGCGTCGCAGCAGATCGACGACGGCCACCCGTCGGAGGCGATGAAGGCGGTCGAGGACTGGGAGTCGCGCATGCGCGTCCACGAGGCCGCGCACGCGACCTTCAAGCAGCTCGCCGACGACGCGAAGGCGTGGCGCGAGGAGCGCGCCGACACGCTGCGCGCAGAGCTCGAGGAACTGCTCGTCCAGGACCGGATGCTCTACGCCACGGCGCAGCGCAGCGTGCGGACGCTCGACCAGGACGCGGCGGCGCCGCGCGTGTTCGAGCTCGAGTTCGGCGCGTGCGCGACGGTGTTCCGCAAGGCGGCCGAGGGACTCCACACCTGGGTCTACCAGGACAGGGCGGCCGCGCGCGCGGCGCGGCTCGACCGCGCGGAGGCCGCGTGGGCCGAGTTCGTGCAGTTCGTCGCCGACGGCAAGCTGGTGAAGGCGGACGAGCCGATCGTCGGCATCCCGGGCCTCCCGCCCGGATCGCGCGCGACGCTCTCGACGCAGAAGCCGACGAACCGCGAGTTCCTGCAGGCGGACGTCTCCGCCGGGCCGGCGAAGGCCGGCCGCTCCTTCCGCTGGGCCGACTTCTACCCGTCGACGATCTGGGAGGCGCTGGTACGCGACCGGGTGGACCGCATCCCCGGCCCGCTCGCCCTCGGTCTCGCGCACGCGTTCGTCGAGTTGGCCCACGCCGAGGCGGCCGCTGCGCTCCTCGAGCGCGCGAAGAGCGCCGGCGCGGCGCCCGACGTGGACGAGGGTGTGGCGCTCGAGGCCGAGATCGCCGCGCTGCGCGAGTACGACGCGCTGCGCGCGTCCGCGGGCGCGGGCCAGCCGGAGGAGCGCATGCGGCGCATCACGCAGTGGCGCGAGCGGCACGTGCTGACCGACGCGTTCCTGCTCCTCGACGGGCGCGAGGTGTCGGCGCTCCCGCAGCTCCTGACGACGAGCGAGCGCGACCGCTTCCTCGACAGCTGGGGCGTCCGCCCCACCAAGTAGCCGACGTGCGCGTCGCAGCGGACGGCGCCGACACGCTGCTCGACGTGCTCGTCGTGCCCGGCGCGTCCCGCGCGTCCGTGGTCGGCCCGCACGGCGACGCGTTGCGTGTGCGCGTCGCCGCGCCGCCCGAGCGCGGGCGCGCGAACGACGCCGTCACGGAACTGCTCGCCGCGGCGCTCGGCGTGCGCCCCGCCGATGTCCGCGTGGAGCGCGGCCACGCCGCACGGCGCAAGACGCTGCGGATCGCGGGACTCGCGCCCGAGACCGTGCGCGCGCGCATCGCCGCCGCGACGGGCCTCCGGTGAGCCGCACGGCTTCGCGGCGCTTCGCGTAACCTGCCGCGCGTCCCCCACCGCACACGAGAGAGCGCCATGTCCTGGAAAGAGACTCTGAACCTGCCCGCCACGGACTTCCCCATGAAGGCCGACCTCGTGCGGCGCGAGCCCGTGATCCAGGCGCGCTGGGACGCGGAGGACCTCTACGGTTCGATCCGGCGCGAGCGCGCGGGCGCGCGGCGCTTCGTGCTGCACGACGGCCCGCCGTACGCGAACGGCGACATCCACCTCGGGCACGTGCTGAACAAGGTGCTGAAGGACATCACGGTCCGCTACCGCACGATGCGCGGCGACGACGCGCCGTACGTCCCCGGCTGGGACTGCCACGGACTGCCGATCGAGCTGGAGGTCGTGAAGCAGCTCGGCGCCGCGGCGAAGGACACGTCGAAGGTCGAGATCCGGCGCCTCTGCCGCGAGTACGCGGAGCGCTGGCTCGACGTGCAGCGCACGAGCTTCCGGCGGCTCGGGTGCCTCGGCGACTGGGGCCGCCCCTACGCGACGATGACGCCCGCGTACGAGGCCGGCGTGCTCGACGTCTTCGCCGACCTCGTCGAGAAGGGCTACGTGCTGCGCGGCCTGCGGCCCATCCACTGGTGCGTGCAGTGCCGCACCGCGCTCGCCGAGGCGGAGCTCGAGTACGAGGACGTCGAGTCGCCCTCGATCCACGTGCGCTTCGCGGTCCGCTCGGACGGCCTCGCGCGCGTCGGCGGCGAGCCCGCGGACGTCGTCATCTGGACCACGACGCCGTGGACGCTCCCCGCGAACCGCGCCGTCGCCGTCCACCCGGAGCTCCCCTACGCGGTCGTCGTCCACGACGGGCCCGACCGGGAGCAGCGCGCGATCGTCGCGCTCCCGCTCGTCGCCGCGTATCTCGCCGCGGTGGGCGCGACCGACCACACGGTTCCGCTCGTGCTCCCGGGTGCCGAGCTCGTGGGCCTGCGCCTGCACCATCCGTTCCTCGACCGCGAGGTGCCCGTCGTGGCGGCGGACTACGTGAGTGCGGACGACGGCACGGGCTGCGTCCACACCGCGCCCGGCCACGGCGCGGACGACTTCGAGACGGGCCGTCGCGAGGGACTCGAGCTCGCGTGCCCCGTGGACGCCGGCGGTGTGTACACCGCAGACGTCGGCGTCGAGTCGCTCGTCGGCGTGCACGTCTTCAAGGCGAACGAGCCGGTGCTCGGACTGCTCCGCGAGCGCGGCCGGCTCGCCGCGAGCACGCGCTTCCGTCACTCGTACCCGCACTGCTGGCGCTGCAAGAGGCCCGTGATCTTCCGCGCGACGGACCAGTGGTTCGTGTCGGTGGACCACGAGGACCTGCGCGCGCGCGCGGTCGCGGCGTGCGACGACGACGTCGCGTGGGTGCCGGCGTGGGGCCGGCTGCGGCTGCGCGGCATGCTGCTCGGGCGCCCCGACTGGTGCATCTCGCGGCAGCGTGCGTGGGGCGTGCCGATCCCCGCCGTCTACTGCGAGGACTGCGGCTCCGTGCACTGCACGCCGGAGCTGGTGCGGCACGCGCGCGACCTCGTCGCACGGCACGGCGCCGACGCGTGGTTCGAGCGCGACATCGCGGAGCTCGTGCCCGCAGGACTCCGCTGCGGCTGCGGCGGCGCGCGCTTCCGCCGCGAGACCGACATCTTCGACGTCTGGTTCGAGTCGGGCTCGTCGTGGCGCAGCGTGCTCACCGACGCGCACGGGCTGCAGTTCCCGGCCGACGTCTACCTCGAGGGCCACGACCAGCACCGCGGCTGGTTCCAGTCGTCGCTGCTGCCGGCGCTCGCCGTGCGCGGTGCGCCGCCGTTCCGCACGTGCGTGACGCACGGCTTCTTCATCGACGACCGCGGCGAGAAGCTCAGCAAGTCGAAGGGCGGCATGAAGGAGCTCGCGCCGCAGGTCATCTTCGAACAGATCGGCGTGGACATCGTGCGCCTGTTCCTGATGACGGGGAACTACTTCGGCGACGTGCCGGTGTCGCGGCGGCTCGTGAAGCCCGCCGAGGACCAGTACCGGAAGATCCGCAACACGTTCCGCTTCCTGCTGGGCGGACTCGCGGGGTTCGCGCCGCGCGAGGACCACGTGGACGTGGCGCACCTGCGCGCTCCCGACCGCTGGGTGCTGCAGACGCTCGACGTGCTCGCGGCCGACGTGGAGCGCGCGTACGAGGCGTTCGAGTACCAGCGCGCGGCCGCGCTGCTGCGCGACTTCATGGACCACGACCTGTCCGCGTTCTACCTCGACATCGTCAAGGACCGGCTCTACTGCGCGAAGCCGGGCGGCGTGGACCACCGCTCCGTGCAGACCGCCCTGTTCCGGCTCGCGACCGTGCTCGTGAAGCTGTGGGCGCCGATCCTCGTGCACACGTGCGAGGAGGCGTGGAGCGCGCTCGCGCCGTTCGGCATCGAGGGCTCCGTCCACGCGGCGACCTGGCCGCACCACGGCTCGGACGATCGCACGCGCCTGACCTGGATGGAGCAGCTGCGCGAGGTGCGCACGGAGATCCAGCGCCTCGTGGACCCGCTGCGCAAGTCGGGCGAGGTCGGCTCGGGGCAGGACGTGGCCGTGCGCTGGAACTGCCTCGACGAGACGCTCGCGCACGCGCTCTCCGTGGACGCCGCGGCCCTCATCGGCGACGACGCGGACGAGGGGCTGCGCGAGATCCTGGGCGTCGCCGAGTTCGTGCGCGTCAACGCACCGGAGGATCCGGCGGCGCTCGAGGGGCTCGCCCCCACCGGGCGCGAGGGGCTGCAGCTCGCCGTCGCGCGTTCGCAGCTCCGCCGCTGCGAGCGCTGCTGGCGGCGCCGCGCCGAGGTGCCGGAGGGCGCCGACGCGCTGTGCGCACGCTGCGAGCCGTTCCGGCCGCACGGGACCGCGTCGTGACCCGTCTGCGCGTCGCCGTCCTCGTCTCGGGCGGCGGCACGACGCTGCAGAACCTGATCGACCGGCGCGACGCCGGACGGCTCGACGTGGACATCGTGCTCGTCGTCGCGTCGAAGGCGGGCACGCGCGCGGAGGAGCGCGCGGCGCGCCACGGCATCCCGTGCGTCGTCGTGCCGTGGCCGGGCGCCGGGCGTGCCGCGGAGTTCCACGCCGCGCTCACGCGCCACGTCGAGGCCGCGCGCGCCGACGTCGTCGTGCTCGCGGGCTTCCTGCGGCTCTGGGAGTTCCCCCCGCACTGGGAGGGCCGCGTGCTGAACGTGCACCCGGCGCTGCTGCCGGCGTTCGGCGGCCACGGCATGTACGGGCACCACGTGCACGAGGCGGTGGTCCGCAGCGGCGCGAAGGTCAGCGGCTGCACCGTGCACTTCGCGAGCCGCGAGTACGACACCGGTCCGATCGTCGTGCAGCGCACCGTGCCGGTGCGCTTCGAGGACACGCCGGACGACGTCGCGGCGCGTGTCTTCGAGCAGGAGTGCGAGGCCTACCCGGAGGCCCTCGCGCTGTACGCCGCCGGGCGCCTGCGGATCGAGGACGGCCGCGTGCGCGTGCTGCCCGCGGACGGCGCATGAGCACGCCGCGCGACGCGCTCGTCGTCGTCGGCGCCCGCGAGCACAACCTGCGCGGCGTCGACGTCGAGATCCCGAAGGGCACGCTGACGGTGTTCTGCGGCGTCTCCGGCAGCGGCAAGACCTCGCTCGCGTTCGACACGATCTTCGCCGAGGGCCAGCGGCGCTACGTCGAGTCGCTCTCCGCGTACGCGCGCCAGTTCCTCGGGCAGCTCCCGCGGCCGGCGTTCGACGCGATCCGCGGACTCGCGCCCACCATCGCGATCGAGCAGAAGACCGCGTCGCGCAACCCGCGCTCGACCGTCGGCACGGTGACGGAGATCCACGACTACCTGCGCGTGCTCTTCGCGCGCCTCGGCGAGCCCACGTGTCCGAAGTGCGGCGGACCCGTCGGCGCCGGCTCGGCCGAGGCGATCGTCGAGGAGCTCGTGCACGAGCCCGAGGGGCGCCGGATGCTCGTGCTCGCGCCGCTCGTCGAGGCGCGCAAGGGCGAGCACCGCGAGATCCTGGACGCCGCGCGCCGCGCGGGCTTCGTGCGTGCGCGCATCGACGGCGAGATCGTGGCGCTCGACCAGGTGCCGGCGCTCGACCCGAAGCGCAAGCACTCGATCGACGCCGTGGTGGACCGCCTCGTGACCGGCGGCGCGGCGCGGCCGCGCGTCACCGACTCCGTGGAGACGGCGCTGCGTGCGGGAGAGGGCCGGCTGCGCGTGGTCTTCCCCGACGACGGCGAGGAGCGGCCGTACACGGACCGTCGCGTCTGCGCGCGCTGCGGGGCCGCGTTCCCCGAGCTCGTGCCGCAGCTCTTCTCGTGGAACAGCCCGCGCGGCGCGTGCAGGACGTGCGACGGACTCGGGCGCATGCCGTCGGCGTCCGAGGCGCTGATCGTCCCCGATCCGGAGCTCACGCTCGAGCAGGGCGCGGTGCTGCCGTGGAAGTCGCGTCTCGAGCGCGGGAAGACGGGGATGAACGCCGAGTACGCGCGCTCCATCCTCGAGCAGCTCGGCATCGCGCTCGACGTGCCGTGGAGGAAGCTGCCGAAGAAGAAGCGCGAGACCTTCCTGCACGGCGCGGGCGAGCGCGAGTTCGAGGTCCGCATGACCGGCAAGCGCTGGACGACGGACTTCCGCACGCGCTGGGACGGACTCCTGCCGCGCATCGAGAAGCGCTGGCGCGAGGCCTCGAGCGACGCCATGCGCAAGAGCTACGCGCGCTGGATGGAGGAGAGCGCGTGCCGCGACTGCGGCGGGCGCCGGCTCTGCCCCGAGGCGCTCTCCGTGCGCGTCGGCGGCCTCGACATCGCGGCGACGACCGAGCTCGACGTGGCGTCGGCGCTCGCGCACGTCGAGGGGCTGACGTGGGAGGGGCCGCGCGCGCGCGTCGCGTCCGAGGTCGTGCGCGAGGTGCTCGCACGCCTGCGCTTCCTGCGCGACGTGGGCCTCGGCTACCTGACGCTCGACCGCAGCGCGGCGACGCTCTCGGGCGGCGAGGCGCAGCGCATCCGACTCGCGTCGCAGATCGGCAGCGAGCTGACGGGCGTCGTGTACGTGCTCGACGAGCCGTCGATCGGCCTGCACGCGCGCGACCAGCGGCGGCTCCTCGAGTCGCTCCTGCGGCTGCGCGACATCGGCAACACGGTGCTCGTCGTCGAGCACGACGAGACGACGATCCGCGCGGCCGACCACGTCGTCGACTTCGGTCCGGGCGCCGGCGTGCACGGTGGCAGCGTCGTCTACTCGGGCGGCGTCGCGGGCCTGCTCGCGGACGCCTCGTCGCTGACGGGCGGCTACCTGAGCGGACGCCTGACGCTCGCGCGCCGCACCGAGCGGCGCGCGGGCTCCGGCCGCGAGCTGCGCATCGAGGGCGCCTCGGAGCACAACCTGCGCGACGTCGACGCCGCCTTCCCGCTCGGCTGCATGATCGCGGTCACGGGCGTCTCCGGCGCCGGCAAGAGCTCGCTCGTGAACGGCATCCTGCGGCCCGCCGCCGCGCGCGCGCTGCACGGCGCGCAGACGAGCGTCGGGCGGCACCGGCGCATCCGCGGACTCGAGCACGTCGACAAGATCGTCGACATCGACCAGTCCCCCATCGGCCGCACGCCGCGCAGCAACCCGGCCACGTACACGAAGGTGTTCGACCCGATCCGCGACGTCTTCGCCGAGCTGCCGGAGGCCCGCGCGCGCGGCTACGGCGGCGGGCGCTTCTCGTTCAACGTGAAGGGCGGGCGCTGCGAGGAGTGCCAGGGCGCGGGGCAGATCCTCGTCGAGATGCACTTCATGCCCGACGTGTACGTGCCGTGCGAGACGTGCCACGGCACGCGCTACAACGCGGCGACGCGCGAGATCCTGTACCGCGGCAAGTCGATCTCGGACGTGCTCGCGACCACCGTCGAGGACGCGTGTGCGCTCTTCCGCAACCACCCGCGCATCGCGGGCGTGCTGCAGACCCTCCTCGACGTGGGCCTCGGCTACCTCGAGCTCGGCCAGAGCGCGACGACGCTCTCGGGCGGCGAGGCGCAGCGGGTGAAGCTCGCGCGCGAGCTCGCGCGACGCAGCACCGGCCGCACGCTGTTCGTGCTCGACGAGCCGACCACGGGCCTCCACTTCGAGGACGTGCGGCGCCTGCTCGAGGTGCTGCACGCGCTCGTCGACCAGGGCAATACCGTGGTCGTGATCGAGCACTCGCTCGACGTGATCGCTTCGGCGGACCACGTGCTGGACCTCGGTCCGGAGGGCGGGTCCGGCGGCGGACACATCGTCGCGACCGGCACACCGGAGCAGGTCGCCGAGGTGGCCGCGAGCCACACGGGCCGTGTGCTGCGCGAACACCTGGGACTGCGCGGCCGCGCGCGTCGCTGACGGCGACGGACCGGGGCGCCGCTACGGAAGCGTGCGGATGCGGTGCCCCATCACGTCCGCGACGTTCGCGAGCTCGGTCGTGAGCAGCAGCAGCGCGTCGTCCACGCTCACGATGCCCACGATGCGCTTGTCCTCGTCGATGACGGGGACGCGGTGCACCTTGCGCCGCGACATCTCGCGCAGGAGGTCGAAGATCAGCGTGCTCTCGGGCACCGCGAACACGGGGTGCGACATGACCTCGTCGACGGGCGTCTCCGGCGACTTGTTGTCGGCGACGAGCTTCACGGCGACGTCGCGATCCGTGAGCACTCCGATCGGCCGCCGGTGGTCGTCCACCACGACGACGGAGCCGACCCCCTGATCGCGCATCAGCCGTGCGGCGCGCAGCACGGTGTGGTCGCGCGTGACGGTCACGACGTCGGTGTTCATGATGGCGTCGACGAGCATGCGGTGACTCCCTTCGCCCGCGGAGTGTAGCGGCGGCCGCGGCGGATCGGCGTGAGGTCCCGGAGCGCTGTCCGGCGCTCAGCGCGCGCCCGGGACGCGCGCGACGACGCCGCGCGCGGCGCACAGCGCCGCGAAGCGCTGCGCGTCGACGTGCCGCCCCTCGAGGTCGCCCCAGTGCACCGGCACGACGCAGCGCGCGCCGAGCCGCGCGACGTCGTCCGCAGCTTCCTCGGGAGTCGCTGTGACCAGCCCACCGACGGCGACGAACGCGAGGTCGGGCGCCAGCCCCTCGTGCTCCGCGAGAACACGCGAGTCGCCGAGCACCAGCGCGCGGAACGCAGCGCCCGCGACGAGGTAGGCGGCGCCGCTCCCCGGCGGCAGGAACCCGCTCGCGCGGCCGCGTCGCAGCGGACCGGCGGCGGGCAGCACCGTGACGTCGCACCCGGCCACGCGCCGCGTGTCGCCCGCCTGCACCGCGACGAGCCGCTGCCCCAGGCGCCGCGCCAGGCGCGCCGCCGCCGCGGGAGGCGCCAGGACGGGTGCGTCGGCGCCGCACGCGGCGTCGAGGTCGTCCTCGTCGCAGTGGTCGCCGTGTGCGTGCGTGACGAGTGCCGCACGCGCGCCGGCCCCGGCGGCGCGGCCGCGCCACGGGTCCACGACGAGCGTCTCCGGGGCGTGCAGCAGCAGCGCGGCATGCCCGAGCCAGCGAAACGGCTCGAGAGGCCGTTCCGCCGGACCCGGGTCGTGCATCACGGGACTGCGCGGGGCGTCGCTCGGACGCCCGGTGCTCAGACGCCCAGCGTCGCGCCGCCGTCCACGAACAGCACCTGCCCGGTGACGTAGCTGGCGTCGTCGCTGCAGAGGAACGCGTGCACCGCGGCCACCTCGCGCGGCTCCGCCATGCGGCGCAGCGGGATGGACTTGCAGATGCCCTGCTTCACCTCGTCCGGCACGGCGTCGAACATCGGCGTGTCCGTCGCGCCGGGCGCGACGCAGTTGACCGTGACGCCCGACTTCGCGCACTCGAGCGCGAGCGTGCGCGTGAGGCCGACGACGCCCGCCTTCGACGCGGAGTAGTTCGCCTGGCCGAAGTTGCCGGTGACGGCGACGGAGGCCGTGTTGACGATGCGGCCGTAGCCCTGCTCGCACAGCACGTTCATCGCGGCCTGGCACACGAGGAAGGTGCCCTTCAGGTTCACCGCGAGCACCAGGTCCCACGCGTCCTCGCCGAGCTTGCGCGCGGACTTGTCGCGCGTGATGCCGGCGTTGTTGACCACGAGGTGCAGGCCGCCCAGCTCGGCGACAGTGCGGGCGACGGCGCCGTCGACCTGCGCCTTCTGCGACACGTCCACGCCGCACGCGATCGCCTTGCCGCCCTTCTCGCGGATGCGCGCCGCGACGCTCTCGGCCGCGTCCGCGTTGACGTCCCACACCGAGACCGCCGCGCCGTCCTCGGCGAGGCGCAGCGCCGTCGCCTCGCCGATGCCGCGCGCCGCGCCCGTCACGATCGCCACCTTGCCGCTCAGTCGCATCGTTCGTCTCCCGTTCCTGCCGCGCTCGGCGCGGCGCCCGTCCGGAGCAGCGCTCCCGTCAGCCCTCGACCTTGCGCGCCATCATGAGGATCCACTCGGAGTCGACGACCGGCTTGTCGTCCTGGTTCAGCACCTCGACGCGGAACGTGACGACGCCCCGCGACGGGTTGCGCGACTCCTTGCGGTCCATGACGGTCAGCACGAGGTGGATCGTGTCGCCGAACCGGACCATGCCCGTGTACTTGATCGTCTGCTGCATGAGGGCGATGGTCGTGCCCTCGAAGATGCCCGTCTGGTTCGCCAGACCGGTCGCGATCGCGACCGACAGCATGCCGTGCGCGATGCGCGTGCCGGCCGGCGTCGTCTTCGCGAACGTCTCGTCGGTGTGCAGCGGGTTGAAGTCGCCGGAGACGCCGGCGAACGCGACGACGTCCGCCTCGGTGATCGTGCGCGAGGCGGAGAAGAAGACGCGCCCCGGCTCGAAGTCGTCGAAGTGGAGTCCCCGCACCTGGTAGCCCATCGCACCCTCCTGCCGCACCGTGACTGCCGCACCGTGTCGTCCGCGTCGGCGCCGCGCGCTCCGTGCGCGTGGTCCGGGCGCCCGCCGCCCCGCCCGCGTCGTGCGCGGCGGGACGTGTCACGCGGTGGCACGCCGCGGCGAGGCCGCACCCGTGCCGCGGGCGCGCGTGCGCCCGCCGCGTGAGGACGTCGCGGGGAGGCTAGCCCGCATCGTTCACCAACTCCCGCGAAGAGTGCGGCCGGGACGCGCTCACGACGCGGTCTCCGTTCGGGCCGGCTGCGCTCGTGGAACGCGACAGCCCGTCCCGGCCGAGCCGGAGGCGCGGGAGTTGGTGAACGATGCGGGCCAGCGCAGATCGGGCGAGCGGCGGAGAACACCCAAGCCGCCGCCGCTCAGGCGGGGCGCTGCGCCTCCGCGGCGTCGGCAGGGTTTGCGGCGAGCTTGCGTTCCAGGCGCTCGATGCGCGCGCGCAGGTCGCGCCGGCGCGACTCGCTGCGGCTGCGCAGGAAGAGGATGCGCTCGAGCCGCCGGCAGCACGCGAGCGCCAGCTCGAGGTCGCGGGTGCGGTGTTCGGCGTCCTTGGCCAGCGCGAGCCAGGGACCGGGCAGGTCGGGGTCGGCGAGCGTCGCCGCGAACGCCTCGGCGGCGGCCTCGGCGTCGCGCCGCTGGCGGCGCAGGATGCGCGCCGCCTCGTCGTGGGCGCGCGCGGCGACGTGTGCGTCGACGGCGGTCGAGGCGGCGCCGAGCTGCAGGTCGAGCGCTCGCCCGTCGAGGCCCGCCCGCGCGAGCACCTTGCCGGCGGCGTGCAGGTCCGGGGCCGGTCCGCGGCCGGCCGGCGGGTCCGCGAGGGCGGCGAGCAGCGCGGGGAGCGCGAGCAGGTCGAGCAGGTTGTGTTCGAGGACGCGCGCGATCGGCGCTGCGTCGCCGCGCAGGAAGTCGAACCACGCCTGCGGACACGCCGCGCCCGGGAGGTCGTCGAGGCGGACCGTCCCGAGCACGAGCCGCTCGAGCTGCTGCAACCCGACGCCGCCCGCTCGCATCCGGAACACGCGCCGCGCCCCCACGAGCAGGTCGAGGTGCGGGAGCGTGGCGAACGGCGACGTGCGACCCGCGAGCTGGAAGCGCTCCTCGATCCGCGGCACGTCGAAGCCGCGTCCGTGGAACGAGACGATGCCGCGCGCGCGAGCGGCCTCCTCGGCCAGCGCGTCGAGCAGCGCGTCCTCGTCGGCCGGGTCGGGGAGCAGCCATTGCCGGATCTCGAGCACGCCCTCGCGGAACTCCGCGACGCCGACGAGGAACACGAACGTGCCCGCGCCGCCCGCGAGCCCCGTCGTCTCGGTGTCGAGGAACAGCACGCCGTCGAGCGAGGCGAACTCGCCACCCGCGCACAGCAGCGCGACGTCGTCGAGCGCCACCGTCTGCGCGTCGGCGAGGCGGTACGCGCCGCGCCGCAGGTCGGCGTCGAAGCGCTCCGTGCGCAGGAGCACCCGCGCCGCACCGAAGCGCCGCTCCACGAGCTGCGGAGTCGGCACGGCGGAGCCGCGCGCCGCGCGCTGCGTCGTCTCGTCGTCCGAACCCGGCGGCAGCACCACGTTCAGGAGTCCTGCCCTGGTCCCGCGACGTCCGTCGCCTCGGTCGCGCGTGCCCCGTGCGCGTCCCGCACGCGGCGCAGTGCGGCGGGCGGCGCGTCGTCCGGTGCCGCGCGCGATGCGCCGCGCAGCCGCTCGGCCTCGGGGCCCAATCGCACGCCTGAAGGGAGTGCGTCGTCTGCCAATCGCACGCCTGAAGGGAGTGCGTCGTCTGCCAATCGCACGCCTGAAGGGCGTGCGTCGTCCGCCAGTCGCACGCCCGTCGGCGCGGCGTCAGCCGGCCGCGAGGTGATCGGCGGCGCCAGGTCGGCCGCGACGCGCGGCGGCTTCGCGCGGCACGCGGCGTCGAGTCCGGCGAGCAGCCGCCAGGCGACCTCCTTGCCGTACGCGCCGACGTCTCCCGGCGGTCCCACGCACGAGGGGCAGCCCTTCTCGCACGCGCAGCCTTCGGCGATCTCGCGCATGGCGGCGATCACGCCGCGCAGGCACGCGAACACCGACTCGGCGAGGCCGACGCCGTTCGGCACGCGGTCGAACGCGACGATGCGCGGCAGCTCGGTCGCTGCCGCGCGCGCCTCGGCGTGCACGCGCAGGTCGCCGCGGTCGCTGCGCACGAACGCCGGCGCGACGGCGCGGAGCAGCGACGCGACGCCGCGCAGGGCCTGCGAGCGTCCGCCTTCGAGCAGCCGCATCTCGGCCGCGAGCTCCGGGCCGACGTCGATCCACGCGGCGCCGGTGCCCATGACCTCGGCGGGCAGCCGGATCTCGCCCGCCCCCACGTTCTCGCCGGTGTAGTAGCGGATCTTCTTGAAGAGCGGGACCTGCGTGGTGACGAGCACCGTGCCGCACGTCGCGCGGAACGCACCGAAGTCCTCGGCGTCGTCCTCGGCGGTCGTGCGCACGTCCACCTCGGCCTCGGCCTCGGTGTAGTAGTCGCAGTCGATGCGCCGCACGTAGGCGCGGCGCCCGTCGTAGTCGAAGCGCTCCACGTAGTACGTGTCGCCCTGGTGCCCGTAGATCGCGCCCTCGTGCACGAAGAACGGCGCCGACGCGCGGTCCACCTCGGCGAGCACCACGCGCGCGTCGAGGTCGTAGATGGCGACGTTGTCGACGTCGAAGCCGTTGAGCGAGACCGTGTCGGCGGGGAAGCTCGCGTCGCACCAGTGGAAGCGGCCGCCGGAGCGGTGCAGCGGGCCTCCGGGCGCGGCGAGATCGGTCAGCACGTCGTCGGTCGTCTCGGCGCCGGCCAGCCGCTCGCCCTCGCGGAACGGCAGCTCGAACGCGGCGCAGCGCACGTGGTTCGCGAAGATCAGGCGGTTCAGCGGATCGATCGCGGCGCGCTCCGCGTGGCCGTCGAGCAGCGTCTCCGGATGCGCGAGCACGAACTGGTCGAGGGGGTCGCTGCGTGCGACGAGCACCGCCGTGCCGGGGCGGTCGCGGCGTCCGGAGCGGCCGGCCTGCTGCCGCGCGCTCGCGATGCGGCCGGGGAACCCCGTCAGCACCACGACGTCGAGCCCGCCGACGTCGATGCCGAGCTCGAGCGCGTTCGTGGCGACGACGCCGCGCACGCTGCCGTCGCGCAGGCCCTGCTCCACCTCGCGCCGCAGGTTCGGCAGGTACCCGCCGCGGTAGCCGCGCACGCTCTCCTGCGGCAGGCCGAGCTCGTGCGCCGTGTCGCGCAGGTACTTCGTGAGCACCTCGACGCTCGTGCGCGACCGCGCGAACACGAGCGTCTGCAGTCCCGCGCGGAGCGCGTGGGCCGCGACGCGGCGCGCTTCCTCGAGCGCGCTCTGCCGGGTGCCGCTGGCCTCGTCCACCACCGGCGGATTGAAGAGCAGCAGGTGGCGCTCCGGCGCCGGCGCGCCGCAGCGCGAGACGACCTCCACGCGGTCGCCGATGAGAGCGCCCGCCAGTTCGCCGGGGTTCGCGAGCGTGGCGGAGCAGAACAGGAACGTCGGGTCGGACCCGTGGTGGCGGCACACACGCCGCAGCCGGCGCAGCACGTTGGCCACGTTGCTGCCGAGCACGCCCGTCAGCGTGTGCATCTCGTCGACGACCACGTAGCGCAGGTCGCGGAACAGCGACGCCCACCGCAGGTGGTGCGGCAGCACGCCCGAGTGGAGCATGTACGGGTTCGTGACGACGACGTCGGCCGCGGCGCGCAGCGAGCGGCGCGTGGCGGGCGGCGTGTCGCCGTCGTAGACGCCGGCGTGGATGCGCCGCGGCAGCCCGCGCACGAGCTCGCCGAACGACGCCGTCTGGTCGCGCGAGAGGGCCTTCGTGGGGAACAGATAGAGCGCGCGCGCCGGGCGCTCGTCGGCGACCAGCGCCGACAGCACGGGCAGGTTGTAGCAGAGCGTCTTGCCCGACGCGGTCGGGGTCACCACCGCGACGTGGCGGCCCGCGTGGGCGTGGTCGGCGGCCTCGCGCTGGTGCGACCAGAGCTGCGGCACGCCGGCGCGCTCGAAGGCCTCGCGCACCGCGGGCGGTGTCCACTCCGGGAAGTCCGCGGTGACCGCCGCGCGCGCCGTCTCGCGGTGCCAGCGCACGATGTTCGGAGCCAGGTCCGGCGCCGTGCGCAGGTCGCGGAAGAAGCGGTCGAGCATCCCGGGAGCGTAGCCCTCGGGAGGGACAGCGGCAGAGCGTCGCTCCGAGCCTGCGCCGCGCGGGCTACTCGGTCTTCATCAGCGGCGCCGTGAGCTGCCGGACGACGCCGCCGTCGAGGAGGAACGCGTAGTCCTGGCCCTTGCGCAGTGCGTAGTACGCGTCGCGGTCGGGCAGCTTGCTCCCGATCAGCAGGTAGTACGTGCCCGTTCCCGGCGCGCCCGGCTCCGCTCCGAACTCCCCGCGCAGTCCGATCTCGAACCAGCACGTCGCGGCGCCGCCGCCGTCCTTCGCGAAGCCGTACTCCTCGGCCTTCGAGCGGTCCCAGTGACGCCACTCGAGGGCCGTCACGCTGCGCAGCGCGGCGAGGACGCCGTTCATCGCCGTCGCGTCGAGGCCCGACCCGGTCACGCCCATGTCGGCCTTCCAGTCCTTGTCGAGCGCCGACAGGTCGCGCCGCCACTTCTCCGCGGTCAGCTTCGACCCCTCCTCCCCGAACCCGGGCTCGCGCGCGAGGAACTCGATGTCCTCGATGGGCAGCTCCAGCGCGCTCTTGCGCTTGAACTGCAGCCATCCGAGCTTCGCGCGATCGACGGGCCCGGCGAGCACCACCTCGACGCCGCCGTCGTCCGCGCGCTGCGCGTAGAGGCGGCCCGACGCGTCGGTGTTGCCGATCAGGAGCTTCGTCTTCGCACCGCCGTCGAGAGCGATCTCGATCTGGTCGCCCTCCGGCTCGATCCCGTACTCGCCGGGCTGCGCGCGATCGAGGAACTCGGCCGTGTGCCACTGGCGGATCGCCTCGAGGAAGTCCTCGACCGCCTTCTCGTCGGCCGGCTCGCGCCCGGGGCTCTCGATCTCCCAGTCGTGATGCGTCTTCTTCAGGACGTACGCGGTCTCGCCGAGCTTCACGGTCACGCCGACGATGCCGAATCCGACACGCGCGAACGCGCGGTCGCGGAGTTCCGCCGCGTCGCCGAGGACGGCGTCGGCGAAGCGCTTCGACGCGGCCAGCACCGAGTGCGTGTCCTTCTCCATCACGTAGCGGCCGCCCGCGAGCTCCGCGTCCGCGGCGCCGACGAACAGCGTGCGGACGGCCCCGCGCTTCGACGTGAGCGTGACCTCCGCCTCCGGCTGGACGAGACCGTAGCGCGCGAGGTCCTGGGCGCCGTCCTCGACGACGCGCGAACACTCCTCGCCCACGATCTGCGAGAGGCGCGCCATGAACGCCTGGCGCTCGGCGTAGCCCTTGTACGGCTGCGTGACGCGCCAGATGGAGGTCGGGTCCACCGACGCCTCGAGCGTCGTCACGCCGCGGCGCGCGACCTCGATGCGCTGGATGTCGTAGGCCCGCAGATCCGTGACGTGCAGGTCGCGCAGGCTGTTCGTGAACGCGCCGGCGAAGTCGCGGAACGCGTCGACGGGCACCACCAGCACGTCCGTGCCGGGGCCGCGGTCGGCGTACACGTTCTCGCCCTCGCGGCTCGTGCGTCCGAAGCGGGCGCTGCGCTCCCCGCCCGGGAGCTGCAGCGTGAAGCTGAGCTCCGGTGCGTCCAGTCCGTACTCGCGCAGCGCCGCGGCGTCCACCTCGGACGGCGCGAACGAGCGGCGCACCTCGGAGCGGATCAGCGCGCCGAGCAGGTCGTCCACGCGCGCCGCGTCGGCGCGCACGAAGTCCATGCCGGCCTGCATCTCCCAGACCTCGGAGTCGCCGCCGCGACGGCGGAGCTTCAGCTCGACGCCCTGGAACTTCGCCTCGACGCGCGTCACGTCCTTCCGGTCGAACGCCGCGAGCAGCGTGGACGGGCCCTTGCGCTCCGTCCCTTCGCCGGGCCGCAGCCAGAACGCGGCGCCCGCGGCGAGCGCCACGAGCACGAGCATCGCGAGCACGTTCCGCCACGTCACGCGGTCACCTCCTGCGCAGCCACCAGATGAGCAGTCCGACGAAGAGCGAGAGGATCGCGACGCCGAGCGGCCACGCCTGCGCGAGGCGCGCGGCGTGCGGGCTGAGCTTCACCGTGTCCGTCTCGAGCGTGCGCGCGCTCACGGCGACGAGCCCCTCGCGCCGGATGGCCCAGAGGAGCGCGCCCATGGCCAGGTCGCGGTTCGCGGGGGCGCGCTGGATCATCTGGTCCGTGAGCACGTCCGTGTCGCCGAACAGCACGACGCGCGACGACGCCTGGGCCGTGCCGGGAGCCGACGCGATCGCACGGCTCGCGCAGGCGGCGATCGCGGGACGTCCGCCCACCTTGTCGGTGTCCCGGTTCGGCGTCTGGAAGTCGACGCGCGTCTCGTCGACCCGGGCGCAGAACCCGGGCGGGTCAACACCCTCGACGTACGGCGCGTAGACGAGACCCTCGACCTGGACGCCGGCCTTCGGGCGCTCCTCGATCTCGATGAACGTGGACTCGTTGAACACGGTCGCGAGCCCGGCGCGCGCGCGCAGCGCGGCGACGGCGGCGTGCTGCGAGTAGTCCTGCGGACGCACGACCAGGAGCGGAAGCGGCGTGTAGACGTTCGTCATGCCCGTCGCCTTCAGGAACGGAGCGATGACGACGTAGTTCGGCCGCGCGTAGAGGCCGTAGCCGTCGAGCAGCTTCTCGAGCCCCAGCTCGCGGCGCTGTCGCGCCACGTCGACCGAGAGGAACAGCGCGCGGCCGCGCGCCAGGTACGACTCGAGCGCCGACTGCTCCTCGGGCGAGAAGGGCGTCTGGGGGTCGAGGATGAGCAGCAGGTCGCAGTCGTCCGGCACGCTGCGCGTCGCGGCCAGCTCGAGCGGGGCGGCGACGACCTCGACGTTCTGCGCGCGCAGACCATCGCGCACGGCGCGCAGCTCCTCGGCGAGCGCCCGCTCGCCGTGCCCGCCCGTCGCGTACGCCGTGTAGCGCCGGAAGACGAGCTCCGTGATCGCGTCGGAGATGACGCGCTCGCCGAGCCACTTGGTCTCGCCGGTCGGGCTGCTCTTGTACATCGAGTAGGGCTCGATCCGGACCTCCTTGTGCTTGCCCGGCACGGGCTCGCGCCCCGGCTCGGCGTAGGAGATCACGAGCAGGTCGTCGGTCTCGCCGGAGGTCGTCCCCGCGACGCCCACCGATCCGAGGTAGGCCTTCGTCCGCGCGGGGTCGCGGATGCCGTTGAGCGTCTCGACCTTCACCTTCGGGCCCGCGTCGCCGTACACGCGGACCTGGTCGATCGCCTCCGCACGCAGCCCCGGGTCCGTCGACGCCTGCTGCACGTAGGTCAGGAAGAGCGTGCCCTCGATCTGCGCGAGCAGCTTCTGCGACTCGTCGTCGAGCGTGTAGCGCCCGCCCTTGGTGGTGTCGGCCTTCCACCAGGTGTCCCCGCGCTCGATGTTGAGCCAGCCGACGATGCCGTAGCCGACGACCGCGAGCACGAGCGAGAGCAGCACGAAGCCGCTGGCCGCGCCGCGCCGCGAGAACACCGCGGCGTAGATGTCCACCGCGTGCCAGAACACCGGCGCGAGCGTGAGCACCAGGCCGACGAAGAGCCAGCCGCGCGTCAGCCAGTCCGACGTGTCCTCCACCCACCACCACAGCAGGCCGGAGAGCAGGAGCAGGATGCCGGCGCAGAACACCCAGACCCACGGCGAGGTCTTCGTCGCCGCCTGGTAGGGCTCGGCGTCGCGCCGATCGTCGTCGTGCGGTGTCGGGTCGCTCATCGCCACTTCCTCGACTCGAGGCTGCGCACGGCGAAGAAGAGGAACAGGGCCGTCGTGGAGCCGAAGTAGACGAGCCCCTTCGTCTCGATCCGTCCGCGGAGGAACGCCTCGAAGTGGTCGTGCGGGCTGAGGTAGGTCGCGGCGAGGCGCACCCACTCGGCGCTCGCCTCCTGCACGAACGGCAGCACGCCGACCGCGATGAGGAAGATCAGCAGGAAGAACGAGAGGAACGCGGACATCAGCGCGTTCTCGGTCAGCGACGACGCGAAGATCCCGATGGCGGCGTACAACCCGCCGAGCAGCAGCGCGCCGAAGTAGGCGGTGGCGATCGGCCCGGGATCGGGCTTCCCGATCGGCTCGCCGATGTGCCGCAGGACCAGCCAGTAGACGAGCGTCGGGAACAGCATCAGCACGAAGAACAGGAACGTGCCGAGCCACTTCGAGAGGATCACCTGCCAGTCCTGCACGGGCGCCGTGAGCAGGGTCTCCAGCGTGTTCCTGCTGCGCTCGTCCGCGACCGAGCTCATGGTCAAGAGCGGCATCAGGAACATCAGGATGAAGTCCAGCGAGACGAACACCGGCGTGTACGTCACGCGGACCGGGTACCCGCGGCTGCCGCTGATCTCGAGGGCGAAGAAGAACCAGGTGAGGAGCAGGAAGAAGAACGTGAGGACCCACGGCACCGGGTTGAGCACGTAGCTCTCGAACTCGCGGCGCACGAGCGCGACGAGGCGGCTCACGCGAGCACCTCGGCGTCGGTCGCGGCGGGCTCTTCGGCCTCGCCGCGCGTCAGGCTGGTGAAGAGATCCTCGACGACCGCCTCGTGCACGCGCACGTCCTCGAACGTGCCGCCCTGGGCGGCCAGCGCGGCGCGCACGCGCGCCTCGCACGCGGCGAGGTCGGCCTTCGCGGTGAGGAAGCGCAGCGACGTGCGCGTCCCGATCGTGAGGTTCTCGACGAACGCCACGCCGGGCACGAGCTGCACGGACTCGACGGCCGGCCGCGCGTCCAGCGAGGTGCGGAACTCGACGCGCGCCCACGGTGCGACGCGCCGCCGCATGTCGTCGAGCGTGCCGTCGAGCGCGATGCGTCCGCGGCTGATCACGATCACGCGCTCGCAGACCTGCTCGACCCAGGGGATCGTGTGCGTGGAGAAGAGGATCGTCGTCTCGCCGGCGATCTCCTTGATCATGTCGCGGACGTCGCGCACCTGGTTCGGGTCGAGGCCCGACGTCGGCTCGTCGAGGATCAGCACCGGCGGCCGGTTGACGAGCGCGTCGGCCAGGCCGACGCGCTGGCGGTAGCCCTTCGACAGGTGGCCGATGATGCGGTCGGAGACGTCCAGGATGTCGCAGCGCGCCATCGCGTCGTGCACGTACTCCCTGCGGTCCCGGCGCGGCACGCCCTTCAGCGTGGCGCGGTACACGAGGTACGCGCGCACACGCATGTCGGTGTAGAGCGGCGTGCTCTCCGGCAGGTAGCCGGTGTTCTCGCGCACCTGGCGGCTCTGCGTGAACACGTCGTACCCGGCGACCCGCGCGGTGCCCGACGACGCGGGCTGGAAGCAGGTCAGGATGCGCAGCGTGGTGGACTTGCCGGCGCCGTTCGGGCCCAGGAACCCGACGATCTCGCCCTCCCCCACGGAGAACGAGATCGAGTCCACGGCCGTGCGCGCGCCGTAGCGCTTGGTGAGATTCTCGACTTCGATCGCAGCCATGCGCCCTCCGCGGCCGCCCGGTCCGGCCCCGCTCTCGGGGCGCAAGCCGACGAAGGTACTACGCGCGGCACGGACGGACAGGGAAAGCGACCTTCCCGTGTCCGCCGCGCCGCGCGGCGACCGCTACTGCGGCGCGTCCTTGACCTCGTACTCGGCGTCGATCACGCCGTCGCCGCCGGAGGCCGTCGCGCCGCCTGCCGCCGCATCCGGCGCGGTCTGCGCGCCGTCGGCGGCCGCCCCGCCGCGTGCGCCGGACTTGCGGTAGATCTCCTCGGACGCCTTGAAGCTGGTCTGCTCCAGCTTCTCGAGCGCCGACTCGATGGCGCGCTTGTCCTCGCCCTCGCGCACCTTGTCGACCTCGTCGACGGCGCTCTCGAGCGCCGACTTCACGTCCGCCGGGAGCTGCTCGCCCTGCTCGGTGAGCAGCTTGCGCGCCTGGTACGCCTGCTGCTCGGCGCGGTTGCGCAACTCGACCAGCTCGCGGCGCGCCTTGTCCTCGGACGCGTGGCGCTCCGCCTCCTTGACCATGCGCTCGACCTCGTCGTTCGAGAGGCCGGAGCTCGCCTGGATGCGGATCTCCTGCTCGCGGTTCGTGCCGAGGTCGATCGCCTTCACGTTCAGGATGCCGTTCGCGTCGATGTCGAACTTCACCTTGATCTGCGGCACGCCGCGGGGCGCCGGCGGGATGCCCGCGAGCTGGAACTTGCCGAGCGTGCGGTTGTCGCGCGCGAACTGGCGCTCGCCCTGCAGGACGTGGATGTCGACCGCGGGCTGGCGGTCGCTCGCCGTGGAGAAGATCTCCTCCTTGGCGACCGGGATCGTCGTGTTGCGCGGGATCAGCACCGCCATGATGCCGCCCTGCACCTCGACGCCGAGCGAGAGCGGCGTGACGTCGAGCAGCACGATGTCCTGGACGCCCTCCTCCTGGTTGAGGATCGCGCCCTGCACGGCCGCGCCGAGCGCCACCGCCTCGTCGGGGTTGACGCTCTTGTTGGGCTCGCGGCCGAAGAGCTCCTTCACGAGGCGCTGCACGGCGGGGATGCGCGACGAGCCGCCGACGAGGATCACCTCGTCGATGTCCTTCGAGCCGAGCTTCGCGTCGGAGAGGGCGCGCTCGCACGGTCCGCGGGTGCGCTCCACGAGCTTGTCTACGAGCTGCTCGAACTTGGCGCGCGTGAGGCTCATCGCCAGGTGCTTCGGACCGCTCTGGTCCATCGTGATGTACGGCAGGTTGATGTCGGTCGAGACGGCGGTCGAGAGCGCGCACTTCGCCTTCTCGACGGCCTCCTTCAGGCGCTGCAGCGCCATCGGGTCCTTGCGCAGGTCCACGCGGTTCTCGCGCTGGAACTCGTCGGCGACGTACTGCAGCAGCACCTCGTCGAAGTCGTCGCCGCCGAGGTGCGTGTCGCCGGAGGTCGAGAGCACCTCGAAGACGCCGTCGGCGAGGTGCAGGATCGAGACGTCGAACGTGCCTCCGCCGAGGTCGTAGACGACGATCTTCTTCTCCTCCTTGAGGCGCCCGAGTCCGTACGCGAGCGCCGCGGCGGTCGGCTCGTTCACGATGCGGCGCACGTTCAGGCCCGCGATCTTCCCGGCCTCCTTGGTCGCCTGGCGCTGCGAGTCGTTGAAGTACGCGGGCACCGTGATCACCGCGTCCGTGACCTCGCCGCCGACGTACGCCTCGGCCGCCTCCTTGAGCGAGCGCAGCACGAGCGCCGAGATCTCGGGCGGCGAGAGCTGCTTGCCGTGGACCTCCACGCGCACGAGCTCCTCGGCGCCGCCGACGACCTTGTAGGCGACGGACTTCTCCTCGGCGGAGACCTCGGAGTGGCGCCGGCCCATGAAGCGCTTGATCGACGCGACCGTGTTGCGCGGGTTCGTCACGGCCTGGCGCCGTGCGAGCGCGCCGACGAGCCGCTCCCCGCTCTCCAGGTACGCCACGACGCTCGGCGTCAGGCGGTCGCCGTCGGCGTTCGGGATCACGCGGGGCTCGCCGCCCTCCATCACGGCGACGACCGAGTTGGTCGTGCCGAGGTCGATCCCGATGATCTTGCCGCTCTTCGTGGTGGACATGTCGCTCCTCCGGCGGGGGTCGCGGAACCCAGGTCGGCCTGCACGGAACAAACCGCGTGCCCGGGGCGCTGCGGCGTCGCATCGCTGTTCGTCCTTGCAACGTAAGGACTTACGGCGACACGCCGGATTGTCAGCGTGACAGCCGAGGGCGCCGCCGCCACGCTCCGCCTGTCACGATGACAGAGGAGCCCGGGCGCGGCCGGCGTCAGGGGGCGACGTCGGCGCCGTACTGGCGCAGCTTGCGGTACAGCGTGCGCTCCGAGATGCCGAGCGCCGCGGCCGCCTGCTCGCGGTTGCCGGAGCGCGCGCGCAGCGCATTGCGGATGAGCACGCGCTCCGCGTCGTCGAGCGAGACAAGCACGTCGTCGAGCGCCTCGAGGCCGCGGAACCGCCCGGGTGCGGCGCCGGGCGGCGGCGCCGCCGGACCCGGCGCGGGCGCCGCCGGGAGCGCCGCGCCGCCGGGGGCGGCCGCGCGCACCTCGGCGGCGAGCCCGCTCCACTCGATCGACGTGCCCGGGGCGACGAGCACCGCGGTCTCGATCGCGTTGCGGAGCTGGCGCACGTTGCCCGGCCAGTCGAAGGCCTGCAGCGCCGCGAGGGCGCCCGCCGTCACGCTCCGCACCGGGCGGCCGTGGAGCTGCGCGAACTCGCGCACGAAGCGCTCGACGAGCAGCGGCACGTCGTCGCGCCGCTCGCGCAGCGCCGGCAGCTCGACGGTGACCACCTTGATGCGGAAGTAGAGGTCCTCGCGGAAGCGCCCCTCGCGCACGGCCTCCTCGAGGTCACGGTTCGTCGCGGCCACGACGCGCACGTCGACGCGCACCGGCGCGTTCGAGCCGACCCGCACGATCTCGCGCGTCTCAAGGACGCGCAGAAGCTTGGCCTGGAGCGACGGCGGCATGTCGCCGATCTCGTCGAGGAACAGCGTCCCGCCGTCCGCGTACTCGAACTTGCCGCGGTGGCTGCGGACCGCCCCCGTGAACGCGCCCTTCTCGTGGCCGAACAGCTCGCTCTCGAGCAGCGTCTCGCTCATCGCCGCGCAGTTGATGGCGACGAACGGCAGCTTGCGGCGGCGCGAGAGGCGGTGCAGCGACTGCGCGATGAGCTCCTTGCCCGTGCCGCTCTCGCCGAGGACGAGCACGGTCGCGTTCGTGTCGGCGACCTGCCGCACGAGCGCGATCACGGAGCGCATGCGGCTCGAGCGTCCGACGATGCCGGGCAGCCCGTAGTTCTCGTCGATGCGCCGCTCGAGCTCCTCGCTGCGGCGCAGGAGCGCGAGCTTGTCGATCTGCTTCTCGACGACCGCGCGCACCTCCTCGATGCGCAGCGGCTTGCGCACGTACGTCGCGGCGCCCGCCTGCATCGCCTCGACGGCCGCGTCCACGCCGCCCTGCCCCGAGATGACGATCACCTCGCAGTCCGGGTGGCGCTGCTTCGCGGCGCGCAGGATGTCCATGCCCGACACCTCGGGCATGCGCAGGTCGGTGAGCACGAGGTCCACCTCGTGCTCGTTGAGCAGGCGCAGGGCCTCGCGCGAACTGTCCGTGGGCAGGGTCTCGCAGCCGATGCGCTCGAGCGCCTCCGCCATGACCTCGGCGTGGCCCGGCTCGTCGTCGACCACGAGGACGGTGGCGGTGCGTCTCACGTGCGATCCTCCTGGGCGGCGCCGGCGGCGTCTCCGGGCGGCGGCGCCAGGATCGTCGTCAGCGCGTCGTCCCCCGCCGCGGCGGCGCCGGGCAGGCGCAGCGGCTCCGAGCCGGACATCGTGGCGGGGACGGGCAGCAGCACGCTCACCAGCGTGCCCTCGCCCACGCGGCTCTCGATGCGCACGTCGCCGCCGTGCTCGGCGACGATGCGCCGCACCGTCGGCAGTCCGAGACCCGAGCCGCGCTCCTTCGTGGAGAAGTACACCTGCCAGATCTTCTGCATCAGCGCCGCAGGGATGCCGCCGCCCGTGTCCGAGACATCGATCCGCACGCGGTCGCCGCGGAACCACGTGCGCACCGTGAGCCGGCCGCCCGCGGGCATCGCCTGCAGGGCGTTGGTGAACAGGTTGAGCACGGCCTGCTTCATCAGCTCCGTGTCGAGCAGCACGAGCGGCAGGCCGCCGCCGAGCTGCCGCACGAGCTCCACGTGCGCGTCGTCGCAGCTCGGCTCGTAGAAGTCGAGCAGCTCGCCGAGCCACGCGTTCACGTCGACGAGCTGGGGCCGCACCGTGTGGCCCCCGGCGAACCGCAGGAAGTCCGCGAGGATCGTCTCGAGGCGCGCCACCTCCTGCTCGAGGAGCTGGATCTTGCGCAGGGTGCGGCGGTCGCGGTGCGACTCCGCGCTCTCGAAGTCCTCGCGCAGGAGCCCCAGCGTGATGGTCATGGTGGACAGGGGATTCTTGATCTCGTGGGCGAGCCCGCTCGCGAGGCTCCCCATGAACGCCAGCCGGTCCTTGAGGTGTTCGTCCATGACGTGTTGGCAGGTGGAATGTAGTCCCGTGCGAACGGCGGGCCGCGCGAATCGCCCCGCCGCCGCGCTCGAGCCGCTACCGTGACGGCGTGCGTACGCGAGTCGTCCGGATCGATGCCGCGGCGGGGCCCTGGCCCGATCTCGCCGAGCTCGGTGCGACGGTCCGCGACGGCGGCCTGGTCGCGATCCCCACGGAGACCGTGTACGGCATCGCCGTCAACCTGCGCGACGAGGCCGCCGTGCGCCGCCTCGCGCAGGCGCGCGGTCGCGCGGACGACGGCCCGGCGACCGTCCATCTCGCGGACGCCGACGACCTCGTGCAGCACGTGCGCGAGGTGCCCGTGGCCGCGCGGCGCCTGGCGGCCCGCCTCTGGCCCGGACCGCTCACGCTCGTGCTCTCCGACCGGCACGGCCGCCCGACCGGGTTCCGCGTGCCCGACCTCGCGCCCACGCGCGAACTGCTGCGGCTCGCCGGGTGCCGCGTCGGGGCGGTGCCGGCGCACCCCTCCGGCGCCCCCCCGGCCCTGGACGCCGAGCGCGTGCTCGAGCACTTCGACGGCGTGCTCGACGCCGTGCTCGACGCCGGCGCGTGCCGCCACGGGGCCGAGTCCACGGTCGTCCGCGTGGGGCCGGAAGGCGACGTGGACGTGCTGCGCGCCGGGGTCGTGCCCGTCGCCGAGATCCGCGAGGCCGCGGCACGCACGCTCCTGTTCGTCTGCTCGGCGAACCGCTGCCGCAGTCCGCTCGCCGCCGCGCTCGCGACGAAGCTGCTCGCACGGCGCTGCGGCGTGAACGAGTGGGAGCTGGCCGGGGCCGGCTACCGCGTCGAGTCCGCCGGGACCGCGTGCCTCCACGGCTCGCCGCCGACGCCGGAGGCGGAGAGCGTCGCCGCGGAGCGCGGCATGGACATCTCGAGCCATCGCGCGCGACCGCTCACGCCCTCGCTGGTCGAGCTGGCCGACGAGATCTACGTGATGACGCGCGCGCAGCGCGACTCGATCCTCGAGTTCGCCCCGGAGGCGCGCGACCGCGTCCGGCTGCTCGACCGGCGCGGCGCGGAGATCCCGGATCCGTACGGCGAGGGCCCGCTCGCGTACCAGCGCACGGCGGACCTGCTGCTGCGCGCGCTGCAGGAGCGCCTGGACGACCTCTGACGCGTGACGACGCGCGTCAGGCGGCGCCGGCGTCGAGCTTCGCCACGCGGCGCACGTGGCGTCCGGCGTCGAACGGCGTCGCGAGCCAGAGCGTGAGGAGCGAGCGCATCTCGTCGAGGGACTGCAGACGCGCGCCGAAGCACGCCACGTTCGCGTCGTTGTGCCTGCGGCTCATCTCGGCGGCGGCGGGCGTCGACAGCACGGCCGCGCGGATCCCGGGCACCTTGTTCGCGGCGATGCACACGCCGATGCCGGTGCCGCAGAGGAGCACGCCGCGGTCGGCCTCGCCCGCAGCGACCGCGCGGGCGGCGCGGTAGGCGAAGTCGGGGTAGTCCACGCTCTCGCTGCCGTAGGTGCCGACGTCCTCGACGGCGTGGCCGGCGGCGCGGCACGCCGCAGCGAGGGCCTCCCGCGCGTCCACCGCTGCGTGGTCGGAGGCGAACACGAGTCGCATGGCGCTCCTCCGAGGCGGCGCACGGGGTGCGCCGCGTGGCGTGTAGCGGTCACGCGCGGGCGACCCGGCCCGTCCGCGCGCGCCGTCAGCGGATCGGGACCGCGGCGGTCAGACCCGGGCGGGGCGGCGCGTCTTCTTCTCGCGCGCCTTCTTCATCGCGGTGCGCAGCGCCTTCTGGCGCTCGCGCTCCTTGCGGCGCCGCTGCTCGCTCGGCTTCTCGTAGACCGACGAGCGCTTGATGTCGCGCGTCAGTCCCTCGTTGTTGCAGATCTTGCGCAGCCGTCGGAGGGTCTTCTCCAGCGGCTCACCGTTCTTCACGATCACACGGACTGCCATACGTTCCCTTCGCGGCCGGGGGCCTTGGACGGACGGGGCTCGGCCCGACTCCGGGGCGTACCCGCTGGTGCAAACGGAAGAGCATAGCGGAGTCGGGCCGCGCGCCGAGAAGTTCCGCTCCGGGCGAGCCTGAGACGAGCCCGCCGGGCGCGGGGAATACCGGCGCGGCGCGGTCGTCCAATCTCGCACGCCGGGTGCGTGCACGCGTACCCTGTCGCACCCTCCCGCCCGCCGTCCGGAGCACGACACCGCCATGCGAAGACTGCCGCTCGCCACCTGCGCCCTCTCCGCCGCACTGCTCGCCTCCGCCGGCTCGACGGCCCGCGCGCAGAACGCCCCGCCGGTGGCCGAGGAGGGGGAGGACGCCCTCGTGCGGCTCAACCCGCAGGGTCCCGAGGGCTGGGAGATCAAGCAGCTCTTCCAGGCGGTCTCCGACCTCACGGGCGCGTCGATCCTCTACGAGGAAGGCAACACGACGATCCGCCAGAAGAAGATCACGTGGGTCGGCACGAAGGTGCTGCGCAAGCGCGACGTCTTCCCCTGGCTGCAGGCCGTGCTCTCGTACCACGGGCTCGTGCTGGTGCCGGTGGGACCGACCGGCCCGGGCGGCGAGCAGCAGTGGTTCGCCCTCGACCAGGCGAACGCGAACCTGACCTCGCGCCCCGTGTACCTCGACGAGAAGGAGGTGCTCGACTACGAGGACCGCGACGGCCTCTACGTCGTCACGTCGTTCGAGCTCCAGAACATCTCGGACACCTCGCGCGTGCGCCAGGCGCTCTCGCAGCTCTCGACCAAGACCGCGGGGCTCGGGCGCATCAACGACGTGCCGGGCACGCGCAACATCATCGTCGGCGACTTCGCGCCGATCGTGGCCGCCATGAAGCGGCTGCTGGTCTACATCGACACGGTGAACGTCGCCGTCGACCCGCAGATGGAGGTGATCACGCTGCGGCACGCGGTCGCGACGGAGCTCGAGCCGATCCTGCAGGAGCTGATCGACCAGTCCGGGATCACGCGGCAGCAGGGCGGGCGCCAGCAGCAGACGCCCGACGAGGAGCCCGAGCCGAAGATCATGGCCGACCCGCGCCTCGACGCACTGATCGTCTATGCCGTCAAGAGCGACATGGACAAGATCAAGAAGCTCATCGAGCAGCTCGACATCGAGGCGAACGTCCGCCAGCGCATCCACTTCCGGCCGCTCAAGCACACCGACGCCGAGGAGATGGCGAACCTGATCCAGGAGCTGATCTCCGACACGGGCGTCGCCGGCGGCTCGCGCAGCACGTCGTCGTCGCGGCGGCGTTCGACCAACTCCAGCGCGCAGCCGAACACGCCGGGCGCGTTCGGCGGCGGCGGCGTCGAGAGCGAGCCGGTGATCATCGCGGACAAGCGCTCGAACAGCCTGATCGTGCACGCGAGCCCGAGTCAGTTCGACGAGATCGACGGGCTCATCGCGAAGCTCGACAACAGCCGGCCGCAGGTCCTGATCGAGACGGCGCTGGTGGAACTGCAGCTCACCGACCAGCTCACGATCGGGACCGAGATCTTCTCCACCTCCAACAACATCACGGTCGACACCGACGGCGACGGCGTCGCCGACACGCTCACCAACGAGCAGAAGTACTTCAGCGGCTCGCTCTTCGGGATCGGCAAGACGATCACCGAGACGATCAACGGCGTGGACGTGCCGACGAACCGCAGCCCGACGCTCGGCGACGGCCTGACCGCGGGCATCTTCAAGGACGGCCGCATGCCGATCCTGCTCAGCGCGTTCGCCAGCTCCGGCCGCGCGAAGATCGTCACGATGCCGAGCGTCGTCACGAACGACAACGAGGAGGCGACGCTCACGCTCACGCGCACGACCTCGTTCAAGCAGACGGTGCGCAACCAGAACAACGACTCGACGGACAGCTTCGACAACGTCACGGCGACGACCGAGCTGCGCATCTCCCCCACCATCGCGAGCGACAACTACCTGCGCCTCACGCTCGACCAGTCGGTCGAGAACTTCGGTGCGCGCCCGTCGCCCGACGCGCCGCCGGACACCACGTCGCGCAAGGTGCAGACCACGGTGACGGTGCCGGACCGCTACACGGTCGTCCTGGGCGGTCTCGTGCAGCGCGAGGAGCGCTCGACCGTCTCGAAGGTCCCGGTGCTCGGCGACCTGCCGCTCGTCGGGTGGCTGTTCCGCTCGAGCGACGAGACGTCGAACCCGGCGCACCTGTTCCTCTTCGTGACGCCGCGCATCCTGCGCGACACGGAGTACTTCAACGACTACCACCGCCTGACCTGGGAGAAGAAGCTCCTGCAGGACGACCTGTTCAAGGAGCCCGTCCACTTCGAGGGTCAGAACTTCCACGGGCCCAACGCCGACGAGAGCGCCGAGGACCGGCTGCGGCGGCTCGAGGAGTCGGGCGCGCTCGACGGCGTGCGCCTGAAGGCGCCGCTCTCCGAGCAGGAGCGCATCGAGATGGCGCGCCGCGCGGCCGGAGTCCGTCCGGCGTCGTCCGAGCAGCCGGCCGAGACGCCCCCCGCGCCGCCGCCGGCGCCCGCGCAGCCGCGCACCGAGGACGGCGGCGAGGCGCGATGAGGGAGCGCCTGCGCGAGGTGCTCCTCCAGCGCCGGCTGCTCAGCGCCGAGCGCTTCGAGGAGTGCGTGCTCGAGGAGAACCGGACGGGCGAGTCGCTCGACCGGATCTTCCTGCAGAAGGGCTATCTCACCGAGATGGACATGCTGCGGGCGTTCGGCGACGTCCTCGGGCTCGAGGTCGTCGAGAACCTGACGCAGGTGCAGGTGCCCGTCGAGTTCGTCAACCAGGTGCCCGTGCAGTTCGCGCGCAGCTACAACGTCATCGGCGTCGCGTCCGACATCCACGGACTGCGCGTCGCGACGTGCTCGCCGTTCGAGACCAACGCGCTCGACGACCTGGCCACGCTGCTGTCGGTCGAGGTCGAGCCGGTGCTCGCGCCGCGCGTCGAGATCACGAACTCGATCAACCATGCGTACAAGCGCAAGGCGGACGTGGTCGACGAGGCGCTCGACGACCTCGACGGCGGCGACATCGACCTGCTGACGGCCGACGTGGACGTCGCGGAGGACATCCTCGACGTCGCCAACAAGGCGCCGATCATCAAGCTCGTGAACATGATCCTGTTCCAGGCGCTGAAGATGCGCGCCTCGGACGTGCACCTGCACCCCTACGAGGACCGGCTCCAGGTGCGCAACCGCATCGACGGCATCCTGTACGACATGGAGGCCATCCCGAAGCGCGTGCAGGACGCGGTGGTCAGCCGCATCAAGATCATGGGCAAGATGGACATCGCCGAGCGCCGCCTGCCGCAGGACGGCCGCGCGACGATCAAGCTCGGCGACGGCGAGGTGGACGTGCGCATCTCGTCGGTGCCGACGAGCAACGGCGAGCGCATCGTCATGCGTCTCCTCGACATGACCGCGCGCGTGCTGCGCATGGAGGAGCTGGGTCTCGACCCCGTGAACCTCGGTCTCCTGAGCCGCTTCGTGCACTACACGCACGGGATCATCCTCGTCACGGGCCCGACGGGCTCGGGCAAGACGACGACGCTCTACGCCGTGCTGCAGGAGATCAACTCGGCCGAGAAGAACTGCATCACGATCGAAGATCCCATCGAGTACCACCTCGACGGCATCAGCCAGATCCAGGTGAACAACAAGAAGGGCCTGACCTTCGCCACCGGACTGCGCAGCCTGATGCGTCAGGACCCCGACGTGATGATGGTCGGCGAGATCCGCGACGAGGAGACGGCCAAGATCGCGACGCAGGCCGCCCTCACGGGCCACCTGGTGTTCTCGACGCTGCACACCAACGACGCCGCCGGCGCCGTGGCGCGCATGCTGAACTTCGGCGTCGAGCCGTACCTCGTCGCGTCGTCGGTGCTCGTCGTGATCGCGCAGCGCCTCGTGCGCGTGATCTGCCCGGAGTGCCGCGAGTCGTTCGTGCCGACGGGGGCGGATCTGCTCGAGCTGAAGGACATCGGTCTGACGCCCGACGACCTGCCCGACGGCCGGCTGCACCGCGGCACCGGCTGCGCCAACTGCTTCCAGACGGGGTACGTGGACCGGACGGCGATCTACGAGATCCTGCCCGTGACCGAGGAGGTGAAGGAGCAGGTGATGGCGCACGCGTCCGCGTCGGCGATCAAGCGCGCGTCGATCGAGCGCGGCTGCCGCACGCTCCGCATGGACGGCGCCGAGAAGGTGAAGAAGGGCGAGACGACCGTGCAGGAGGTCCTGCGCGTGACGCAGCTCGACATGTTCTGAGCGCGCGCAGGGACGCATGCCGGTCTACCAGTACAAGGGCTTCGACGTGGGCGGCCAGCCGCGTACGGGGATCGTCGACGCCGACTCCCCGCGCGACGCGCGCGGGCAGCTCCGCGCGATGCACGTGCACGTCACGGAGCTCGCGCCGCTCGACACGCTCACCGTCACCTCGCACAACCGCTTCCTGCCGGCGTTCCTGCAGCGCCGCCACCGCGAGGCGATCACGCTGCTCACGCGGCAGCTCGCGACGATGCTGCGCTCGGGCATCCCGCTCGCGTCGTGCCTCACCGCGCTGATCGAGCAGGCCGGCCACCCGGACCTCGAGATCGTGCTGCGCGACGTGCGCGAGAAGGTGACGCAGGGCGCGTCGCTCGCCGACGCGCTCGCCCACCACCCCGGCTACTTCGACGAGCTGTTCGTGAACATGGTCAAGGCCGGCGAGGTGGCCGGCAACCTCGACGTCATCCTCGGGCGCCTCGCCGACTTCACGCAGAAGCAGGACCGCGTCCGCGCCAAGCTCAAGGCGGCGATGGCGTACCCGATGGTGCTGATCTCGTTCGGCGTGATCGTCGTCATCGTGCTCATGACGTTCGTCGTGCCGCGCATCCTGAAGCTCCTGCGCGGGACCGGACGCAAGAAGGTCAGCCTGCCGCTGCCCACCGAGATCCTCGTCAACGTGAGCTCGTTCGTGGGCCAGTACTGGTGGGTGATCCTGCTCCTGCTGATCGCGGCGTACGCGACGTTCCGCGTCGCGCTGCGGAGCGAGGAGTTCCGCTACGCGTGGGACCGCTTCCGGCTGCGCATCCCCGTCATCGGCGACCTCTTCCGAAAGGTCAGCGTGTCGCGCTTCTGCGTCACGCTCTCGACGCTGCTGAAGAGCGGCATCCCGGCGCTGCAGGCGCTGAACATCGTCAAGGGCATCGTCAGCAACACGGTGATGGCGCGCGTCGTCAGCGAGATCCACGACAAGATCGTCGAGGGCGCCGACATCTCCGGTCCGGTGAAGCGCTCCGGAGTCTTTCCGCCGGTCGTCGGCTACATGATCGCGGTCGGCGAGCAGGCCGGCACGCTCGAGGAGATGCTCGAGCGCGTCGCCGAGGCCTACGACGACGAGATCGAGATCACGTCCCAGAAGGTCACGGCCATGGTGGAGCCGATCCTGATCATCGCTCTCGCGCTGGTGATCGGGTTCATCGTGATCGCGATCCTGCTGCCGATCCTGCAGCTCGGCCAGACCGCCGGGGTCTGACGGGCTCGGCGCCGGGAAGCCGCCGCCGCCCCGATCGTCTAAGCTCGTAGCGCCGCGGCCGCGCGGCTCTGAGGAGGTCCGAGATGCGCCATGCCGGTTCGCCCCGCCGCTCCCGCAGGAGCGGCTTCTCGCTCATCGAGCTCATGGTCGTGATCACGATCATCGGGCTCCTCGGCGGGATCGTCGGCGTCAACGTCTTCAAGTACATGAAGCGCGCCAACATCAGCACGACCAAGACGCAGATGCGCTCGATCGAACAGGCGATCGCGGGGTACAAGCTCGAGCACCGGCGGCTGCCCGACACGCTCGACGAGCTGATGGGCGAGGAGGGCGACCTCGGCGAGGGCCCCGTTCCCAAGGACGCCTGGGGCAACGACTTCTTCTACGAGGCGCGCGGCAGCAAGGACTACGACCTGATCTCGTGGGGCGCCGACGGCGTCGAGGGCGGCGACGACGAGGACGCCGACATCGATCGTGCGGCGCTGCGGGAGTCGGGCAACTCGCAGGGCGACTGAGGGTGCGCACCCGGCGCCTGCCGAGCCGTGGCTTCACCTTCATCGAGATGATGGTGGTCGTCGCGATCCTCGGCCTGCTCTCGGCGCTCGTCGTGGTGAACCTCGACGGAGTGACCGCGCACTCGCAGCTCTCGCGCAGCGCGCGCGACCTCGGCAACAAGCTGCAGTTCCTGCGCGACGTGGCCGTGGTGCAGTCGCGCGAGATGGGCCTCGAGATCGACATCGAGCACCAGCGCTGGCGCGAGGTGGACCGGCCGTCGGCGGCCGAGTTCCCGGACCCGGACGAGCGCGAGGACGAGACGTTCTACGGCTCCTGGTACGAGATGCCCGACGGCGTGTCGCTCGAGGAGGTCGCGTTCGGCCGCCACGACGCGGAGGTCGACTCGCGCTTCGAGCTCTCGTTCAACGAGCGCGGCGAGCTCTTCCCCTCGGGCTTCGTCGCGTACCTGACGCACGAGAAGCTCGGGCCGGAGCGCGGACTCTCGGTCGAGGTGAGCGGACTGACGGGCGCCGTCGACTACCGCGACGGGCACGTGGAGGCCGAGGAAGTGCGCGACGAGAACGACTTCTGATGCGCGGCGCCCGCGGTCCGCGCCGCCCCACCGGCTTCACGCTGCTCGAGGTCCTCGCGGCCGCGGCGCTGTTCGCGCTCATGTCGGCGCTCATCCTCGTGAACGTGGTCAGCAGCTCCGACACCGCGCTGCGCTCGATCCGCGCCCGCGAGCTGCGGCTCCTGGCCGAGCGCCGGCTCGGCGAGATCGAGACCTTCGAGAAGCACTACGACGCGACGAACTTCCCGTCGCAGGACTCGGACGACTACGGCGAGGAGTGGCGCGACTGGGAGTGGGACCTCGTGACGCGCGACGTCGTGATCCGCGGGACGACGAACGACGAGGCGGCGGAGTACCTCTTCGGCAAGCCCGCGGAGGACGACGAGGAGACCGACCCGAGCGGCGACGCCGGCGGCTCGTCGGCCGACCCGGCCAAGAAGGAGGGCGCGACGCAGTACCTGCGCGAGCTCACGCTCACGGTCAGCGCCCCGCGCGACGACGCCGCCGGCGACGAGCGCGACTCGGTGACGGTCGTCGTGTTCCTGCCCATCGTGACGCAGCCGGGCGCCGCGGCGCCGGCCCCCGGACCCGGCGGCGGCGGCAACTGACGTGCGACGCCGCGCGACCTGCGGTCTGACGGTGCTCGAGGTGACCGCGGCCTCGTTCATCCTGCTGCTGTTCCTGACCGCGCTCTTCGGCACGATCTCCACGCTCTCGAACCAGCGCACGCTGATCGAGCGCAGCGCGCTGCCCTACTCGATCGGCCCGGCCGTGCTCGACGTCATCTGCGACGACCTGCGCTCCGCGCTGATCGAGCCGTACAAGGACTTCGACGCGTTCCGCGCCGAGGGCGACACCATCGGCGGCGCGGACACGACGAAGATCGACTTCGTCACGGCGGTCTCGTCGCGCGCGAAGGTCCGCGTGGACGACGAGTGGGTGCGCTCGGCGCTCTGCGAGGTGGGCTACCGGCTGCGCCGCAGCGAACACGCCGAGGGACTGTACGCGCTCTACCGGCGCGAGGACTTCGGCGTCGACGACAAGCCGCTCGAGGGCGGCAAGTACTACAAGCTCTGCGACCGCGTGGTGGAGTTCCGCCTCGACTTCTTCAAGGACGACCCGGGCGACCCGGAGGCGGACGACGCCGAGGGTCTGCGCGACTGGGACGCACAGAAGGAGAAGCTGCTGCCGTGGAGCGTGCGCGTGACGCTCACGCTGCTCCCGCCCGTCGACGTGGACGACCGCGGCGACCCCGTCGAGGAGGTCGAGCCGCGCACGTTCACGCGCTACGTCAGCTTCCCGCAGCGCTTCGACACCGACGCGACGCCGGCCGGAGGGGGCAGCGGCAACCCCGGCAGCGGCGGGAACTGAGACGCGCGGCGGCAGCCCGGCTCAGACGAGGCCGTGGCGCGGGAGCGGCGGCAGCACGCGCTCCACGGTCCGCACGAGCTCGGCGCCGGCTTCCTTCAGGCGCAGGACGAGCGGGTTCGCGACGTCCCGCAGGATCGTGAGCTCGTCCGCCTTGCTGGTGCGGGCGAGCACGACGGGGACCTCGATCTCGGACTCGCCGACCACGAGCGGCACGGCGTCCTCGCCGGTCTTCTCGATCGCGACCGGCTCGGGATCGCGCCGCATGTGGACGACGAGCTCCGACGCGCCGTACTCCTCGAGCTCGTTCAGGACCCTGCGGCCGAGCCAGGGTGCGGTCGAGTCGGTGCGCGTGCGCTCGCGGTTGGCGAACCAGGCGTTGTGCACGCGGCTGCCCTCGAGGTCGGCGAGGTGGCGCATCCCGTGCACGCCGCCCGTGTAGAGCACCACCACGTCGTGCGCGCCGAGCGCGACCACGTGGAAGATCATCGTGCCGTCGCCGTCCTCGTCGGGCGCCTCGGGGACGACCGACGCGACGCGGTAGACGACGCGCGAGCCGACGACGAGCGGCACCACGTCGCCGAGGCTCGCGCGCGGCTCCGCCACCTGGATCACCGGGCGGAAGCGGCGCGTCACGGCGCGCACGTCCACGCTGGCCTGCAGGCCCTCCTCGAGCGAGGCGAGCATCGCCGCCGCCTCGTCGCGCCGCGCGGTGGTGGTCCCGGCGGCCTGCACCTCCGCGCGTAGCGCGGCGACCTTCTTCTCGAGCATCTCGCGCTGGTTGCCGGGGAAGTCGCGCCCGCGCACGACCGCGCGCACGCTGTCCTCGAGCAGGAACGGGTCGACGTCCACGATCGCGACGTCGCGCGGCGCACGCGCGAGCTCGCTCTCGCCCTGGACGTCGCGCTGGCGCGCGAGTCCCGCGGACTCGAGCCGCTCGACGACGCGGCTGCGCGACCAGGGCAGGACGATCCGCCCGCGCTGGCGTGCGCGCAGCACGTGCCCCGCGTTGCCGAGCGAGTCGTGGCCCGGGCGCTCGTCGCGGTCGTCCTCGACGTCGACCACCTGGCCGGCGTCGAGCCAGTACGGGACGAGCCCATCCGGCCACGTCTCGGGGCGTTCGCGGGTGTGTGCGGCGTTCTCCATCCGGGTCTCCGCTCCCTCATCGGAAGGCGGGCGTCGCGTCTTGACGCCCTACCGGCCGCGGTCCCCGGCGCACCTGGACGGAGCCGATCCTCGACGGGCTTCTCGGACAGGCTCCCGGCGCCGGGCGAGCCCGTACCATGGGCCCATGGACGACGCCCCCCTCGACCGGATCGCACGGAGCGTCGCCGAGCGCTACGCGGGCGACCGACGTCTGCGCACGTTCGACGACCTCGTCGCCGAGTTCCCCGACGACCCGTACCGCCTGACGCGCAACGCCGTGCAGTACCTGCGCGACGCGATCGAGCACTTCGGCGTGTACACGGTGCCCGGGATCGGCGGCGAGGTGCCGCGCTGGATGCTGTTCGACGGTGCGCCCGACGAGGGCGTGCGCGCGCTGGTCGGCCAGGAGGCCGCGCAGCGCGCGGTCGTGGAGCGCATCTCCGCCGCGGCGCGCGAGGGCCGGCTCGACCGGATGCTCGTGCTCCACGGCCCGAACGGGTCGGGGAAGTCGAGCCTCGTCGAGCTCCTGCAGTGGGGTCTCGAGGCCTACAGCCACGAGCACGACGGCGCGCTCTACGCGCTGCGCTGGATCTTCCCGAAGACGCCCGCCGAGGGCGCGGGGCTCGGCTTCGGGTCGTCGGGGGGCGGCCGCGCGCGCGACGACGGCTCCTCGTACGCGCTCCTCGAACCGGAGGACGTGGCCGCGCGCGTCGTGTGCGAGCTGCGCTGCAACCCGCTGTTCGTCGTGCCCGACTCCGAGCGTCCGGCGCTGCTCGCCGCGGCGCTCGAGCGGGCCCCCCACCGCCGCAGCGAGTCGTTCCGGCACTTCCTCGCCGGCAACCTCTGCCCGCGCTGCAAGGAGATCTACGAGGCGCTCCTCGCCGCGTACCGCGGCGACTGGCGGCGCGTCGTGCGCCACGTGCAGGTCGAGCGCATCTTCGTCTCCCGGCGCTTCCGCAGCGCCGCGGTCGTCACGCAGCCCCAGGGGACCGCCGACGCCCAGCTGCGGCTCGTCGCCGGGGACTCCGTCGCGGCCGGGCTGCCGCCGTTCCTGCACGCGACGCCGCTCTTCGAGGTGCTCGGCGACCTGCCCGACGCGAACCGCGGCGTGCTCGAGTTCAGCGACTTCCTGAAGCGCAACATCGAGTTCTCGAAGTACCTGCTGCAGACGACGGAGCGCGGGTTCGTCACGATCGGTCATCGCCTGTTCGAGCTCGACATCGTGTTCCTCGCGACCGCGAACGAGCGCCACCTCGAGGCGTTCAAGCAGATGCCCGAGTTCGCCTCGTTCCAGGCGCGGATGTCGTTCGTGCGCGTGCCGTACCTGCTCGAGACCGCGAAGGAGCGCACGATCTACGACGACATCTGCCGCGAGATGTCGCGCAGCCGCCACGTCGCGCCGCACGTCGCCGCGGTCAGCGCGTTCTTCGCCGTCCTCACGCGCCTGCACCGCCCCGTCCGCGAGCACCACGACGAGGAGGTCCGCGCGATCGTCGTCGACCTGACCCCGACGGAGAAGGCGCAGCTCTACGGCGAGGGGCGCACGCCGGAGCGCCTCGACGCCGCGCGCGCACGGCTCCTGCTGCGCGCGCTCCCCGCGCTGCGCGACGAGTTCCAGAACGACCAGTGGTACGAGGGCCGGATCGGCGCGAGCGCCCGCGAGCTGCGGGCGACGCTCATGCGCGCGGCCGTGCGCGACGACGTGCCCTGCGTGTCGCACTCGGCGCTCCTCGCGGGGCTCGAGCACCTGATCTCGGACCCGTCGCTCTACCGCTTCCTGCAGGTCGAGGCGCAGGGCGCGTACCACGACGCGGCGGCGCTCCTCCGCGCGACCGCGCGGCGGCTCGGGGACTGGGTGCTGCGCGACGTGCAGGAGGCGCTCCAGCTCGTCTCCGAGGGCGAGTACGACCGGCGCTTCGACGCCTACTTCCAGCACCTCGTCGCGCACACGCGCGGCGGGACGGTCCGGGATCCCAACACCGGCGCCCGCGTGCCGCCCGACGAGCGCCTGCTCGAGTCCGTCGAGCGGCTGCTGCCGATCGCGGGCCCCGTGGATGCCTACCGCCGCGACGTCGTCGCGCGGATCGGGGCGTACGCGGTGGACCATCCCGAGGAGCGCACGATCGACTTCCGCGCGCTCTTCCCGGACATGCAGCGCGCGCTGCGGCGCCACTTCTTCGAGGAGCGACGCGAGGTCGTGGAGCGGGCGCAGGGACACCTGCTCCTGCACGGCACGGCGGCCTTCGACGACCTCGGCGAGGCGGACCGCCGCGTCGCGGAGCGGGCGATGCAGAACCTGACCGGACCCGCCGGCTACTGCGCGCACTGCGCGAAGGACGCCGTCCAGCTCGCCCTCGAGCGGCTCCGCGCAGGGGAGTCCGGAGGGGACGCGGCGTAACGGCGTGGTGACGCGGTAACGTCGGAGCGCGGCCCGGAGGTGGGCCCCTCTCACGCAGTTCCGTCGCAACTCGTTTGTGCAAAATCATCTAGGATGATCGTGCCGTCCGCAGCACGAGTTGCCGCCGCTGGCATCTCGGTTGCGGCACGGAGGAGTGGCGCGGCCGGCCCTCCGGCGGCGCCGAGTTCGATTGCGCGAGAGACCAGGACCGAGAACGTCCCCACGGAAGGAGGACCAGACGATGCGCCTGATCCTGACGACGATTGCGAGCGCCGCGCTCCTGATGGCCGCCCCCGGCCTCGTGAGCTCCGCGTTCGCGCACGGCGGTGCCTACCGCGGCCCCGCCGGCGAGGTTCCGCCGGACAGCCGCGAGCCGTCCGACCCGCCCCCGCCCCCCGAGGGCGGCGGCCCCACGACCCCCGGCGGCGAGACCGGCGGCCCGACCACGGGCGGCGGCGACGTCGGCGGCCCGACGACCGGCGGCGGCGACACCGGCGGCCCCTCGACGGGCGGCGGCGGCGGCGCTCCGAGCACCGGCGGCGGCGGCGGCGGCGGCCCGAAGACGGGCGGCGCGGGTCGTCCCTCGTCCTCCAGCAAGGGTCCCGGCTACGAGGACTGGACCTTCTGGTGGAACTTCAACAAGGACGACATCCTGCTCCTCAAGAGCGCGCTGAAGGACACGCAGGCCGGCACCGGCACCGCGATCCACACCTTCGGCAAGAAGCGCACGACGGGCGGCGAGATCAAGTCGCCGACCGACACGAAGATCCAGGAGTCGATCGTCCCCGCGCTCCGGGCGATGCTCGACCAGAAGGACCTGAACTTCGACATCCAGTCGGCGGCCGCGCTGGCGCTCGCGAAGATCGGCGACGAGTCGATCATCCCGACGCTCAAGAAGATGGCCCTGAACGACGGCAAGGACGGCGGCTACAACAAGGTCGTCGAGGAGTCCGCGGCGCTGGCCTTCGGCCTGCTCCAGAAGGACACCGCCGAGGTGCGCGAGTTCCTGATCGACCTCGTGTCGGACAAGGACCGCAACGCCTCGTTCGTCCGCCCGTTCGCGGCGATCTCGCTCGGTCTGCTCGGCAAGGAGAGCACCGGCTACGCCCAGACCTACGACGCGCTCATGGAGATCGTCGTCGGCAAGGAGACGAAGCCGGACGTCAAGCCGGCGGCGCTGCTCGCGATCGGCCTCCTCGAGGACGACCGGGCGGTCCCCGAGCTGATGTTCATGCTCGAGAACGGCAAGTCGAGCCGCAAGTCGGCCGACGGCAAGCAGGCCGAGGAGCTCTCGGACGTCGAGCTCGCGTTCGTGGTCCAGGCGCTCGGCAAGATCGGCGCCCCGGGCACGGCCGAGAACTCGAAGGCCGTCGTCGACGCGCTCACGGAGCGTCTCACCGGCAAGCTCGCGAAGAAGGTCGACGTGAACGTGCGCCGCTCGTCGGCGATCGCGCTCGGCCAGATCGGCGCGAACTGCTCCGCCGACATGCAGGAGAAGGTCATCAAGACGCTCAAGGACGCCGCCAAGGATGGCGAGGACGCGTCGGAGCGTAACTTCGCGATGATCTCGCTCGGCCGCATCGGCGGTGCCGAGGGAGTCGCCGACGGCGCCCGCAAGGACGTCATGCAGGCGCTCCACTACTACCTCGACAAGGGCAAGCCGGCCAACCTGGCGCAGCCGTTCGCCGCTCTGGCGATGGGCCTCGTCGGGCGTGCGTCCGACTCCCCGAGCGAGGAGGACATCCGCAAGCCGCTGCGCATGAAGTTCGCCGAGGGCGGCGACCCGCGCGCCCGCGGCGCGTACGCGATCGCCTCGGGCCTCGTGCGCGACGGCGCCGCGGTGTCCGATCTCGTCGCGGCCCTCAAGGACCGCGGCGCGGAGAAGAAGCTCCGCGGCTACTCGGCCGTGGCGCTCGGCATGATCCGTGACGGCAAGGCGAAGGACGCCATCCGCTCGGCCCTGAACGACGACTCGGACCGCGACCTGCGCGTCCAGACGGCGGTGGCCGCGGGCCTCATGGGCGACTCGAACGTCATCGAGGACCTGGTCAAGATCGTGGAGGGCGAGAAGGAGAGCCAGTTCATCCTGGGTTCCGTCGCCCTCGCGCTCGGCCAGATCGGTGACGAGCGGGCCATCGATCCCCTGCTCAAGATCGCGGAGGACAAGGACAAGAAGTTCCCGGAGATCACGCGCGCTCTCGTGACCGTGGCCCTCGGCCAGATCGGTGACCGCCGTGACGTCCCGACGCTTGCCCGCGTCGCCCGCGACATCAACTTCCGTGCGATCGGCAGCGTTCCGTCCCTGACGGAGCTCCTGACGATCCTCTAGCCCTTCCGACGGGTCTCTCGCACTCGACGGCCCCGTCCGCGCAAGCGGGCGGGGCCTTGCGATTCCGTCACCGGTCGGGCCACGGGCTGCCGGCCGCGACGGACGCGCGCGGGGCACGCGAGCCGACGCGCCCTCCGGGCTACACTCCCGCGATGACGTGGTTCGACCTGGGCGCGCTCGCGCTCGTCGCGCTCGCGGTGGCCGACGCCGCGCGCGGCGGGCTGGCGTGGGCGGTGATGGAGCTCGGACTCCTGACTGCCGCGGCGTTCCTCGCCGCGCTCGTGGCGGGGCGGGCCGAGCCGTACGTCCAGAAGGTCTTCGACGTGTCCCCCACCGACCTGCCGTGGGCGACGCACGCGTTCGCGCTGGCGCTGGCGGTCACGCTCCTGATGGGCGCGGCGTTCCTGCTCCAGCCCCTGACGAAGCGCTGGCGCTTCCGCCACGACGGCTGGGCGGGCGCCGCGGTGGGCATCGGCACCGGAGCGCTGGCGGCGCTGCTGCTGTTCTCGCTCGCCGTGTGGAGTTCGCCGCGGCCGTACGAGATGCAGCTCCGGCCCAGCGCGACCGCCGACGCGCTCGTCGCCGCGTACGACCACGGGTTCGCGCCGCTCTTCCCGCAGCACCTCGGCCACCGGATCGAGGACCTGCGCACGCCGTGATCGCCGAGCGCCCGTTCCGGAGGCTGCTCTACGGCGGGACCTTCGACCCCGTCCACGCCGCCCACGTCGCGGTGGCGGAGGCGGCGGGGCGCGCCGTCGGCGCGGATCGCGTCAGCCTCGTGCCGTCGGCCGACCCGCCGCACAAGCAGCACGGTCCGTACGCGTCCGCCGGGCATCGGCTGGAGATGGTGCGCCGCGCCGTCGCGGGCCACCCCCTGCTCGACGTGCTCGACGTCGAGGTGCGCCGCGGGGGCACGTCGTACACCGTGGACACCGTCGAGGAACTGCTCCGCGGAGCGTGCGCCGGCGAGTCCCTGATGCTGCTGGTCGGCTCCGACGCCCTCGCCCTGCTGCCGACGTGGCACCGCGTGCGCGATCTCCTGGCGCTGGTCCCGATCGTGGTCGCCCCGCGTCCCGACCAGCCCGAGCCGCCCTGGGGCGAGCTCGCCGCCGCGTTCGGGGAGCCCACGGTCGCCGAGCTGCGGGCGCGCACGCTCCCGACCCCGCGTCAGGCGATCTCCTCGACCGAGGTGCGGCGCCGGGTCGGAGAGGGGCGCTCGGTGCGCTGCTGGGTGCCCGACGCGGTCGCCGACTACATCGCCGAACACCACCTCTACGCCGCGTGACGGTCCGCGCTCGCAAGTGCGGTTTTTCCGTTGACCGGCGCGTGCGCCCTTCCTACGCTGCGCCCGTTGACGGCGACGGCCTGGAAGGGGTCGCCATCCCCCTCGGGCAATGGGGGGCGCCAGCGTGGGCCTCGGACGAGGCGAAGCGCCGGTCGCGGTCGAACGCAGGCTCGACGCACGCAGGCTGGACACAGGAAGTCCGTGTGCCACGGAGGGAAGACCATGGTCCGCAGGGTTGTGCTCTTGGCGACGCTCGTCGCTGCCACGCTGTCGGTCGGCGGCTGCTTCTCGCTCACCAACTGGGACGAGAACGTGCGCCAGATCAACCACTACGGCAAGTCCCTGGACGACTGGCGCGACATGACGAACAAGTACTGGTTCGACTACGACAAGAACAACCCGTTCGAGGACTGATCTCGGACGGTACTCCGCGCACGCCCCCAGCTCGTGACGAGGGAGGTCGTGGCGCGGGGAGAGCGCTTCCGCCGCAGGCGGAACGACGAGAGGGCGTCGCCCGACGGGCGGCGCCCTCTTCGTGTCGTACGGCGGCGCTGACGTCCACGGGCGTCCCGGTCTGCTGCGCGACCGGCGGCGCGCGGCCCTCTCGCGCCGCGCCGCGGACGGCGTGACCGCGCGCGAGCCGCCCCTGCTCGTGCTCCTCGGCCCCACGGCCTCCGGCAAGGAGGCCGCCGCCGTCCATGCGGCGGCCGAGCTCGACGCCGAGCTGGTCGTCGCGGACTCCGTGAAGCCCTACCGCGGCCTCGCGATCGCGGCGGCCGCACCGCCGCCGGAGCACGCCGCGCGCGTGCCCCACCACCTCGTCGGCGTCCTCGAGCCCGAGGAGCGGCTCCACGCGGCGCGCTGGGCGGAGCTCGCCCGCGCGGCGATCGGCGACATCCGCGCACGCGGACGGACGCCTCTCGTGGTCGGGGGCACGGCGCTCTACCTGAAGGCGCTGCTCTCCGGCCTCTTCGCCGGCCCCGGGGCGGACGAGGAGCTCCGCGAGCGGCTGCGCGCCGAGGAGGACGCGACACCCGGGGCACTCCATGCGCGCCTCTCGCAGGTCGACCCCGACGCCGCGGCCCGCATCCACCCGAACGACCGGAAGCGCCTGCTGCGGGCGCTCGAGGTCCACGCCGTCACGGGGCGCCCGATCAGCGCCGCCCAGTCGCAGTGGGACGCGCCCCCGAGCACCGCCGCACGGCTCGTCGGCCTGCGCCGCACGCGCGACGACCTCCGCGCGCGCATCGAGCTCCGCGTCCGCGTGATGGCCGAGGCGGGGCTCGTGGCGGAGATCCGTACGCTGGTCGACGCAGGGCGCCTCGGCCCGACCGCGCGCGAGGCGATCGGGGTGAAGGAGCTCGTGCCCTACCTCGAGCGGCGCCGCGCCGGCGTGCCCGAGGGCCCGCGCGAGCTGCCCGACGCCCTCGAGGCCGTCCGCGCCCACACATGGCAGCTCGCGCGACGCCAGGGCACCTGGTGGCGGCGCTTCGAGGGCGTGACGTGGCTCGACGTCGCCGCCGACGAGCCCGCCGCGCAGACGGGGCGCCGCGTGGCGGCGGCGTTCCGGTCGGCGCCCGAACCCGACGGCCCGCCGATTGCGACGCACCCGTGACGCGCGCCCCGCACAATGCGGAGCCCCGCCGGACCACGTTCCCGCCCGAGGAGGCTCGATGCCGCACACTCGACTGCGCCGCGGAGTCCGATTGCGCCGCGGTGCCGGCGCGCTGATCGCGCTCGCGCTGACCTGCGTCGCCTTCCCTGGTGCGACGGTGTCCTGCGCCGAGGACGGCCCCGCGGCCCCTCCGCCCCCGCCTCCCGCGGAACCGGCGACGAGCGACGAGGCCGCGCTCCGCCTCCTCCGGGCCGCGGTCGAGCGCCAGGGCGGCAAGGAGCTCGCCGACGCGGGGGCGCTGCGCTCGTTCCGCGTCGAGTTCGGCCGCGTCAAGGCGTTCGTCGAGGACGACTCGGAGTCGGCGTCCGGGGTGAAGTCGGGGTCGGGCGAGCTGTCGGAGTTCGTCATCGACTGGCTGCACCACGACGACGCGGCGTCGTCGCTGCGGACCTCGTGGGTCACGTCGGCGGACGGCAAGCGCGTGGCGCAGGCCGTGATCGGCACACGCGACGCGTTCTGGATCAGCGCGGACGGCGTGACGCAGAACGTGACGCGCGACTCGCACCCGGAGGACGTGGAGCAGCTCCTGGCGCAGCGGCGGCTCACCGAGGCGCTGCTCGACGTCGCCGTGCTGCGCAAGATGCTCGCGGACGGCAGCGTCTGGAAGAGCGTCACCGACGCCGCGCACCCCGGCACCGCGCTCCGGCGCGAGCCGCCGAAGGGCAGCGGACTGCACCTCACGCTCTGGTTCGACGCCGAGACGCTCGACCCGCGCTGGGTGCGCGTCGAGCCGTCGGAGGCCGACGCGGCGACGCTGCACTACGAGTTCGAGTACGACGCGGAGCGCCCCAAGGTGAGCGGCGCGACGCTGCGCTTCCCGTTCAAGACGCACGTCTTCGAGCAGAAGGCGAAGGACGCCCCGCTGCGCCGCACCCTCGACCTCTACGCGGCGGCGGTGAAGTTCAACACGCTGACTCTCAGCGACTTCGCGCCGCCGCGCTGAGCGCGCACGTCCGACGCAGCCGGTCTGCGTCTGCGGGTCGCGGTCTCAGCTGCGGCGGAAGTGCCGCTCGAGCTCGCCGAAGCGCACGCGCAGGGACGTCGGGCGGCCGTGCGCGCAGCCGTGCGGGTTGTCGATGAGGTCGGCGCGCCGGAGCAGCTCCCCGGCCTGGCGCTCGTCGAGCGGGTCCCCCGCCATGACGGCCCCGCGGCAGGCCATGGAGTGCATCAGCGAGTCGAGGAGACTCGCGCGCGACCCCGTGCCACGGCCGGCGCGCAGGCGCTCCGCGAGACCTTCGATCACGCGCGCGGGCGCACGGCGCCCGAGCAGCGCCGGGAGCGCGTGCACGGCGAGCGTCGTCTCGCCGAAGCGCGAGATGCGCACGCCGAGCCGCGCGAGTTCGTCGCTCTCGGCGACGAGCGCCTCGACGTCGGCCCCGGGCAGCTCCACCAGCTCGGGCACCAGCAGCGGCTGCACCTCGAGCGAGCCGTCGCGCACGCGCGCCTCGATCTCCTCGAGAAGGATGCGCTCGTGCAGCGCGTGCTGGTCGACGATCGCGATCCCGTCGTCGACCTCGAACACGAGGAACGTGTCGCGCACCTGCAGGTAGCGGCGCGCCGCGCGCGGAGGCGGCGCCGGCAGCGCGTGCGGAGCCGGAGACGCGGCGGAGCGCGGCTGCGCCGCCGGCGCGCGTCCGTGCTCGTGCGCCGGGGCGGGGTGCGGCCGCGCGAGGAAGTCGGCGAGCGCGCCGCCGACGACCTCGAGGTAGGCGGCCCGCTGCGCGTCGGCAGGCACCTCGCGCACGGCGTCCGGCACGATCGACGGCGCGAGGTCGCGCGAGAGCAGTGCGGCGCGGACGGCGTGGCGCACCACGCGGTGCACCGCCTCGCCGTCCTGGAAGCGCACCTCGGTCTTGGCCGGGTGCACGTTCACGTCGACGCGCTCGGGCGGCAGCTCGACGAACAGGAACGCGACGGGGTTCTGCCCGCGCGTCAGCAGCCCCTCGTAGCCGTGGCGCACCGCGTGCGTGAGCGCGCGGTCGCGCACGGGCCGGCCGTTGACGTAGAGCTGCAGCCAGGTCGCCGTCGGGCGCGCGGCGTCGGGCGTCGCCACGTGGCCGCTCACGCGTACGTCGCCGTGCGCGGCGTCCACGGGGATCAGGCTCTCGTACAGGCGGCGGCCGAAGAAGCGCGCGATGCGCGCCGCGCGGTCCTCGTCGGCGGCGACGCGGAACACCGTCGTGCCGCTGCGCGTGAGCGCGAACGCCACGCCGGGATTCGCGATGGCGATGCGGTGCAGCGTCGCGGTGACGTGCGCCATCTCCGTGCCCGCGGCGCGCAGGAACTTGCGGCGCGCGGGCACGTAGCGGAACAGGTGACGCACCTCGACGCGCGTGCCCTCGGGGGACGCCGCCACGGTCACGGGCGACAGGTCGCCGCCGCGGCTCGCCGCCTCGTGGCCGTGCGCCGCGCCGCGCTCGCGCGTCACGATGCGCACGTCGGCGACGGCCGAGATCGACGCGAGCGCCTCGCCGCGGAACCCGAACGACGCGATGTGGTCGAGGTCGGAGACGTCGGCGAGCTTGCTCGTCGCGTGCGAGACGAACGCGAGCGCGAGGTCGTCGGCGCCCATCCCGACGCCGTCGTCGCGCACGACGAGCGCGTCGCGCCCGCCGCCCTCGACGTCCACCTCGATCCGTGTCGCGCCCGCGTCGAGCGCGTTCTCGACGAGCTCCTTCACGACCGACGCGGGGCGCTCGACGACCTCGCCCGCGGCGATGCGATCGACGACCTCCGGCGGGAGGCGCCGGATGCGTGCGGTCACGGCACGCGCCCGACGGCGGCGACGAGCCGCGCGACGGCCGCGCGCCCCACCGCACCGCCCGACTTCATCGCGCGGTCGGTCTCCTCGGCGAAGACCGCGAGCGCCTCGATCGCCGCCGGGCGGCGGCGCGTGGCCGCGTCGCGCGCGACCTCGCGGGCGCTCCACGGCACGCGCCCCGCGAGCTTCACGTCCTGGCGCGGCACGCCCGCGTCGAGCTGCGCGCGCACCTCGAGCACGCGGCACACCGCCGTCGCGAACGCCGAGACGAGGCGCACGGCGACGGTCGTCTCGCTGCGCGTCACCTTGCGGCTGCCCGTGTACTCGGGCACGCCCTCGTTGAAGCAGCGGCTCGCCTCGGCGAGCGCGCCGGGCACGTCGCCGAGCACGAGCCGGTCGCCGAACGCCCAGACCGATCCCTCGCGCGAGCTCTGGTAGAGCGCCTCGACGTCGTCGCGTCCGATCACCTCGGCCTCGCCCGCGTGGAGCGAGAGCACCTCGACCGCGTTCTCGAGACCGGTGAGGTCCGCGCCGAGCAGCTCGACCAGCAGCTCGGCCTCGTTGCGCCCGAGGCGCTTGCCGCGCGCCGCCGCACGCCGCGACGCGAACGCCAACGGCGACTCCCCGCGCGTGCCGCGTCCGCCGCAGCGCACGACGAGTCCGGCCGCCTCGGCGGCCTTCTCGAGCGCCGCCGGCAGCTCCTCCGCGAGCAGCACCGCCACCGCGGCGCTGCCGGGGTTCTCGAACCAGTCGCCGAACGCCTTCTTGTGACGGCCGACGAGCGCGTCCGCGTGGCGCAGCACGACCACCTTCCGGCTGCCGAACAGGGAACCGGTGCGCGTCTCGTCGAAGAAGCGCGCGAGCGTCTCCTCGTCGGCGTCGCTCGACGTCGGCGCGCCCGTGAGCACGACCACGTCCGGGCTGTCGGGGTCGCCGAGCACGGTCGCGACGACGTCGCGCAGCACCTGCTCGCGCAGGAAGCTCTCCGGACCGACCGCCGCGACGACGCGCACGGGGGCCCCGCCGCGACGACCGCCCGTGTCGAGCGCCGCGCGGACGCCGTCGGCCGCGACGACCGGGCTCACGCCGCGCCGGGGCCGGCCGCGCGCGGCTCGCGGGGCCTGACGAGGTCCTGCGGCGCCACCGGCTCGCCCCGGTCCATGCGCTCCCAGAGCGCCATGAGGTCCGGGGCCTCGCGCGTCGCGGCGGTGCGGCGCTGCGCCTGGCCGGCGCGGAGCGCGGCGCCGAGCTGGTCCGCGAACGCGTCCTCGCCGGCGGACGTGTCGTCGAGGAGCGCGAGGAGCGGCGCGCAGTCGCCCGGGGCGGCGAGCGGCACGCCGTCGCGGAGCAGGTCGCGCAGCGTGCGCAGGCCGGCGAGCTCCTTCCCGAGGCGTGCGAGCTCGCGGTCCGTGTCCTCGACGTCCTCCGCCAGGCGCGCGTGCCGCCGTGCGAGCGCGCGGCGCAGCGCCGCCGAGGGTGTGGCCGCGCCGCGTGCGACGAGGTCGGCCTGCTCGCCGACGAGCGCTTCGAGGCGTGCGATCGCCTGCTCCTCGCGCACGCCGAGCACGCCCTGCAGGCGGCGCACCTCCTCGGGGTTCATGCGCGTCGGGTCCGCGCCGTCGGCCAGCCAGCTCGCGAGGGACATCTCTCGGTCTCCGTGGTTCCGCCCCGGGGGCGGCGAGCCGCATCCTAGCGAGAGCCCGGGACGTCCCGGGTCAGTGCGCGAGGACGTCGGCGGCACCCGCGGCGAGGAGTACGGCGGCGAAGACGGCGTTCAGGCGAAAGAAGGCGACGCCCATCCGCTCGTACCGCCCGGGGCCGACGAGCCGGTGCTCGACGACGAGGATCGCCGCGCCGAGCGCGAGCCCGCCCCACCACGCCGGTCCGAGCCCCGCCGCGGCGCCGGCCGCGGCGAACGCGGCGAGCGCGCCGACGTGCAGCGCGCGCGCGACCAGGAACGCGCGCTCGACGCCCAGGAGGCGCGGGATCGAGTGCAGTCCCTCGCCGCGGTCGGTCGGCGCGTCGGGGCACGCGTAGATGACGTCGAAGCCCGCGACCCAGCACGCGACGCCCGCCGCGAGCAGCCACGGCGCGGCCGGGTGCGGCGGCGTCACGAGACCGGCGGCGAAGCTGCCGCGCACCGCGGCCCAGGCGCCGAGCGGCGCGATGCCGATCGTCGTGCCGAGCCACAGGTGGCACAGCGCGGTGAAGCGCTTCGTCCACGAGTATCCCACGAGGAACAGCAGGGCGACCGGCGAGAGGGCGAGGCACAGCGGGTTGAGCGCCGCCGCCGCCGCGAGGAAGACGCCGAGAGCCACGACGGCGAAGGCCCCCATCGCGACGCGGCTGACGCGCCCGGACGGCACGGCGCGTCCGGCGGTGCGCGGGTTGCGGGCGTCGTAGCGGGCGTCGGCCGCGCGGTTGACGGCCATCGCGGCCGAGCGCGCGCCGGCGAGCGCGACGACGATCAGCCCGAGCGTCCGCGCGGCGGGCCAGCCGCCGCTCGCGACGATGGCCGAGAGCAGCAGGAACGGCAGCGAGAAGAGCGTCTGCTCGAAGCGGATGTCCGCGAGGATCGCGCCGACCGTCCGCAGCGCACCGGGGCGCGGGGTCGCGGCGCTCACTCCGCCGCCGGCGCCTTCCAGCGCCGCACGAGGTCGTTCGGGATGCGCAGGCGGTCGAGCACCTTCGCGACCACCTGGTCCACGAGGTCGTCGATGGTGCGCGGCCCGGTGTAGAAGCCCGGGGCGGCGGGCAGGATCGCGGCGCCCGCGTCGTGCGCGCGCAGCATGTTCTCGAGGTGGATGCGCGAGAGCGGCGTCTCGCGCGGGACGAGCACCAGCGGCCGCCCCTCCTTCAGCATCACGTCCGCGCTGCGCTCGATGACGTTGGACGAGGTGCCCTGCGCGATGCGCGCGAGCGTGCCCATCGAGCAGGGGACGACGCACATCGCGTCGACGGGGTGCGTGCCCGAGCAAACGCCCGCGGCGATGTCGGAGAGCGCGACGGCGCGCACGCGCGCGAGTGACTCGGGCGGCGCGTCGGCGCCGAGCAGCACGCGCGGGTCGGGCGCCTCGGGGTCGAGCCGCAGGCCCTCCTCGATGGCGGCGACGCGCGCGCCGCCCGCGCTGACCGCGAGCGTCACGTCGAGTCCCGCGGCGACGACCGCGCGCACCAGGCGCACGCCGTAGCGGACGCCGCTCGCGCCCGTGAGTGCGACGACGAGGTGCGTCATGCCGCCTCCCCCGCGGGGCGCGTGCCGACGTGCACGGCGACGATCCCGAGCGTCAGCGCGCGCACCTGCACGTCCACGAGTCCGCACGACGCCACGATCCGCGCGAGCTCGTGGCGGTCCGGGAACGCCAGCACCGAACGCGGCAGGTAGCCGTAGGCGTTGCGGCGCCCGCCCGAGATGGCGTTGCCGAGGATGGGCAGAACGATCAGGAAGTAGGTGTAGTAGACGAGCTGCACGAGCGGGTTCGTCGGCTTCGTCAGCTCCAGGATCACCACGCGCCCGCCCGGCGCCGTCACGCGCGCCATCTCGCGGATGCCCGCGCGCAGGTCGGCGACGTTGCGGATGCCGAACCCGACGGTGACCGCGCGGAAGCTCGCGTCGCGGAACGGCAGGTGCAGCGTGTCGGCGACGCCGAGACGCGGCGCGTGGCCGCGGTCGCGGGCCTTGCGCGCGCCCAGCTCGAGCATCGGCGCGCAGAAGTCGGTCCCCACGGCGCGCCCGTCCGGACCGACGGCGTCCGCGAGCTCGAGGAAGAGGTCGGCGGTGCCCGTGCACACGTCCAGGGCGGTGTCGCCCGGGCGCAGCCCCGCCGCGCGCACGGCCGCGCGCCGCCAGCCCTTGTCCTGGTTCAGCGAGAGCAGATGGTTCAGCAGGTCGTACGTGCCCGCGATGGTCGCGAACATGCCGCGGATGCGCGCCGGCTCCTGCAGGGGCTGCATCGACGGAGTATGACGCGGCCGCGCCCTCGGGCGAAGCGGCGCGGCGCCCGCGGGCATCGCTCGCGCGGAGCAGGGGCTTTCTTCGACGTGCGCCGCGCGGCGTGTACGCTCCGGTCCCCCTCTCGGACCGGTCCGCACGTGACCTCCGAAGCCTTCCTCCGCCCCGAGGGCGGCGACGCCGACTCCGGCCTCGACCTCGCGCTCCGACCGCGCTCGTTCGACGAGTTCGTGGGTCAGCGTGCGCTCGTCGAGAACCTGCGCGTGTTCATCGCGGCCGCGCGCGGCCGGGGCGAGCCGCTCGACCACCTGCTGCTCTCGGGTCTCCCCGGCCTGGGCAAGACCTCGCTCGCGCACATCATCGCCCACGAGATGGGCGCGACGTGCCGCGCGACGAGCGCCCCCGCGCTCGCGCGCCCCGCCGATCTCGCGGGCCTCGTCACGAACCTCGAGCGCGGCGACGTGCTCTTCATCGACGAGATCCACCGGCTCCCGCCCGTCGTCGAGGAGTACCTCTACGCGGCGATGGAGGACTTCGAGATCGACATCATGATCGACCAGGGGCCGAGCGCGCGGAGCGTGAAGATCCCGCTGCCGCCGTTCACGCTGGTGGGTGCGACGACGCGCGAGGGACAGCTCGGCGCGGCGTTCCGCAGCCGCTTCGGGCACGTCGAGAAGCTGCGGCTCTACGACACCGAGGAGCTCACGTCGATCGTGCGCCAGAGCGCGGCGCGGCTGCGGCTCGAGATCGAGGACGCGGCCGCGTCGGTCGTCGCGTCGCGGGCGCGCGGCACGCCGCGCATCGCCAACCGCCTCGTGAAGCGCGTGCGCGACTTCGCGCAGGTCTCGGGCGACGGGCGTGCGACCAACGCCGTCGCCGCGCTCGCGCTCGGCCGCCTCGGGATCGACGAGCACGGACTCGGCGAGACCGACCGGCGACTGCTCCTCGCGCTGCACGGCGCGGGACGGCCGCTCGGACTGAAGGCGCTGGCGGTGGCCGTCGGCGAGGAGGAGGAGACCGTGGAGGACGTCTACGAGCCGTTCCTCATGACGCAGGGCTTCCTGCTCCGCACACCGCGCGGCCGCTGCCTGACGCCGAGGGGCGAGGCGTGGGCCCGTGGCTCCGCGCCCGAACCGGGGAGGCTCTTCTGATGCCGTCGATCGTCGTCCTCTTGCGCACCGCGGCGACCGCCCTGTGCGCAGCCTTCGCCGGAGCCCTCGTCGTCGGCGGACTCACCGCCGCGTGCGCGGCGACGGGCGAGACGCCCGCGCCGCTGCCCCCGCAGCGCGACCTGCCGACGGGCGGCGCGCCCGGGGGCACGACCACGTCCGACCCCGGGGCGGGGAACCCGACGGAGGAGATCCTCGCGTCGCTCCCGCCGCCGCTCGCACAGCGCGGCGGCGGAGCGAGCGGCACTCCCGGCGACGCCGCCCCCGCCCCGCGCCGTTCCGCGCCCCCGGAGATGCGCATCCTGCTGACCGGCGTGCAGAAGGCGCGGCGCGGCCGCGTCCGCGTGCGCGGCGCGTGGCGCCTCGTGGACGTCGCGGGCGGCGCGCTCGCGACGGGCACCGCCCTCGACGCGTCGCTCACGCTCGACGGCCGTCCCACGCTCGGCGCCACGGTCCTCCCGCGCGACGGCGCCGTGCTGGTGCCCGGCACGCCCGGGGACCTGCGCGTGGACGAGCGCCGCTACCCGGGCACGCTGCGCATCACGCCGAGCGTGGACGGCGCCTGGCAGGTGCGTGTCGCGACGGACCTCGAGGCGTACCTGGCGGGCGTGGTGCCGGGAGAGATCCCGGCCACGTTCCCGCGCGAGGCGCAGCGCACGCAGGCGATCATCGCCCGCACCTACGCCCTCTCGAGCATCGAGCGGCGGCCCGTCGGCGACGTCGTCCTGCTCAGCGACTCCGGCGGCGACGACCAGGAGTACGTGGGCATCCCCGAGATCGAGCAGCACCGCGCGGTCGCCCTCGACGCCGTGGCGACGACGCACGCGCTCGTGCTCTGCGACGGCGACCTGCCGCTGCGCGCCTGGTACCACTCGACGTGCGGCGGCCACACGGCCGACGCGACGACCGTGTTCCCCTACCCCGACCGCGAGCCGCTGCGCGGCGTCACGTGCTCGTGGTGCACGTCGAGCAAGTACTTCCGCTGGAGCACGACGCTCGACCCCGGCGACGTCGTCCGCGCCGCGCGGCTCGCGGGGCGCCTCGAGTCGTTCGCGATCGCGGAGCGCGACGCGTCCGGGCGCGCGACGCGCTTCCGCGTGGTCGCCGGCGGCCGCACGGCGCTCGTGAAGGCGTCCGAGTTCCGCGTCGCCGTCGGCGCGTCCGCGCTGCGCTCCTGCCGGCTCGACGACGTCGTCCTCGACGCCGACGGGCTGCACGTCGCCGGCCGCGGCTGGGGCCACGGCGTCGGCCTGTGCCAGGTCGGCGCGAAGGCGCTCGCGGAGTCCGGCATGCGGGCCGAGGAGATCGTGCGCACCTACTACCCCGGTGCGCGCCTGGTCCGGCTCTGGTGAGCGCGTTCGCCTTCGCCCTCGACGCGACCGACGGCGGCGCGCGCGCGGGCACGTTCACGACGCCGCACGGCGCGTGCGCGACGCCGATGTTCATGCCGGTCGGCACGCGCGCGGCCATGCGCGTGATGACGGTGCGCGACCTCGAGGAGGCGGGCGCCGCGATGGTGCTCGCGAACGCGTACCACCTGCTGCAGCGGCCCGGCGCGGAGGTCGTGCGCGAGCTCGGCGGGCTGCACCGCTTCATGGGCTGGCATCGCCCGCTGCTCACGGACTCGGGCGGCTTCCAGGTGTGGTCGCTCGCCGAGCGCCGCAGACTCGACGGCGACGGCGTCACGTTCCGCTCCGAGATCGACGGCGCGCTGCTGCGCCTGACGCCCGAGAGCGTGGTCGCGGTGCAGGAGGCGCTCGGCCCGGACGTCGCCATGCCGCTCGACCACTGCATCGAGTACGAGGCGACGCGCGACGCCGTCGCACGCGCCGTCGAGACCACCGTCGCGTGGGCACGGCGCAGCGTCGCCGCGCGGACGCGCGCGGACGTCGCGCTCTTCCCCATCGTGCAGGGCGGCGTGCACGAGGACCTGCGCGTCGCGTGTGCGCAGGCGCTCGTCGAGCTCGACGCGCCGGGGTACGCGGCGGGCGGCTTCCGCATCGGCGAGCCGGACGACGCCACGTGGGGCGCACTCCGCGCGACGAACGCCGCGCTCCCTGCCGATCGCCCGCGCTACATGATGGGGATCGGCACGCCGCAGGACTTCCTCGCGGCGGTCGCCGAGGGCGTCGACATGACCGACTGCGTGCTGCCGACGCGCAACGCGCGGCACCTGCAGGCGCTCACGCGCACGGGCCCGCTCCGCCTGCGCAACGCGCGCCACGCCCGCGACCCGGCCCCGCTCGACGCGGCGTGCCGCTGCCCCACCTGCGCGCGCCACTCGCGGGGCTACCTGCGGCACCTGGCGCAGACCGACGAGCCGCTCGCCGCGACGCTGCTCTCGATCCACAACGTGACCTACATGCTCGATCTGGCGCGCGACGCCCGGGCCGCGATCGTCGCCGGCCGCTTCGATGCGTTCCGGCGCGAGACCCTGGCGGCGCTGGCCGCCTGACCGGACGCACGCGCAGGCTCTCCGCGCGCCGCGCTTCCCGGGGCGGGTAAGGTGGCGGCGCGCTCCGGCCGACGAACGAGAGGGTGCGGCGTCGCCGGGGGACCACCACGTGAAACAGCTGCTGCTCCTGCTCGTCGTCGCGCTCGCGGTGGCGTTCGCCGTCGCGGTCGGGGTCCATCCCGACGGCCTCGTCGGCGTCGAACGCCTCGTGGGTCTCGGTCCGCCGGACTCCGAGGCGTCGTCCGCGAAGTCCCCCCTCCCGGGCGCCTGGCCGACGACCCCGGCGGAGCGGGCCGAGAACGAGCTGACGAAGGCCGAGGCGGCGTACGACCGCGGGGAGTTCCGCGACGCGCTCACGTTCTTCGGCGTCGCCGGCGTGGCCGCGACCGACGAGACGCAGCGCCGCCGCGCGAGCGTCGGTGCCGAGCGCGCGGTGCTCGCCTGGGCGCTCGTCGACGGCGCGGGCGTGCCGGACCTGCGCGGCGCCTCCGCGCGCGAGCGGCTCGCGGAACTGCTGGAGAAGGCGCGCGTCGCGGGCACCGAGGACGCGTGGCTCGACGTCGTACTGCTCGCGCAGGGCGCGGGGCTCAAGAGCGAACTGCCGGCCGCCGTGGCCGCTGCGTACGACGTGGCCGTGCACGGCGGCCCCGTGGAGCGGCGCGCCGCGAACTTCGTCGGGCTCGCGGGTCCGCACGCGAAGGCGCTGCGCGCCGCGCTCGCCGCGCGCGGGCTCGACGTCCCTGCGGACTTCGAGCCGACGTTCACCGAGCCGCTGCGTCATCCGGGCTCGCACGACGACGGTCCGAGCGGCATCGGCGGCGTCGGCGCGGCCGCGCCGCTCAAGGTGCCGCGCGTGCCCCGGGGCGCGTTCGACGACGCCATGCGGCGGCGGCTCGAGCAGGCCGTCATCGACGAGCGTGACGGCCTCGAGCACTTCCGTCTCGCCGGGCCCGACGGCACCGACCGGCCGCTGCACCGCCGCGAGGCGTACCGCCTGCTCAAGAAGGCGCGCGACGTCTACAACGACGCGCTCGAGATGGACCCGCGCTCCAGCGACTGCGAGGCGCGCATGCAGGAGACGATGCGCGCGCTCGCCCTCGCCAGCAAGGAAGGCTCCTGACCCGCACGCCGCGGCGTCGCGTGCTCAGCGGCCGGCGGCGAGGATCTCGAGCGACGTGACCTCGAGCGTGTCGGTCGCGCCCGCGCGGGACTCGCGGATGCCCCACACGCGGACGCGGCGCCCGGCGTAGTCGCCGAGCCGGAAGCGACGGCTCGTCAGCACGAGCCGCACGCTGCCGCCCTCGACGAGCAGCGTCTCGCCGCCGCGCACGAGCACGTCGCCTTCGGCCGCCGGCGTGCCGCGCCGGTCGGCCTGCCGCCGCGCGCGCTCCTCCTCGTCCTCGCGCCGCCGCCGGGCCTCGTCGGCCGCGCGTTGCGCGCGCTCCTTCGCGGCCTCCGCCTCGGCGCGGCGCGCCCGCTCCGCCGCGTCGGCGCGGCGCTTCGCGAGCTGTGCGTCGAGGCCCTGCAGCAGGTCGCGGGCGCGCGCGCGCTGTTCCGGGAGCGGTGCGTCGCGCGCGAGGCGCTGGAGCGCAGCGCGCAGCTCCGTGTCGTCGGGCGCCGCCTCGGCGCGGCTGCGGGCCGCCAGGTCCTCGAGCTGCGCGTGCGCTTCGCGGATCTCCGCCGCGCGCCGCTCCTCGCGCTCGGTGCGCGTGCGGCCGCCCGTCAGCTCGTCCTGCCGCGCGAGGCCCGCGCGCTCGAGCACGCCCGCGAGCGAGCGCGTCTCGCCGGCCTCGCGCGTGTACCGCGCAGCGATCCAGGCGTGGCAGCGCGCGGGCGCGAGCACACGCAGCCAGCGGCCGCCGTCGCCCTCGACCGCGCCCAGCACGAGCAGCTCGTCGCCGCGCGCGAGCTTCTGCCCGTCGAGAGGGCGGAACGACTGCGACGGCGTCGCGCGCAGCAGCACGTCGTCGCCGCGCACGGTCCCGCGCAGCGCGCCCTCCTCCCACTCGACGAGCGCCGCGAAGACGTAGAGCACGAGCCCGCCCGGCACGCGCACGCGCAGGAACTCGGCGTCCTCGCCCTCGACCACGAGCAGGTCGCCGCGGCGCGTCGTCCCGAGATCGTGGAAGTCCACGGACGCCCCGGCGCGCAGGAAGACGTCGTCGCCCGTGACCGCGACGACGCGCTCGGCCGCGGCTCGCTCCGCCGCGGCCGCCTGCGGCGCTTCCTGCGCCTCCTGCGCGCGGGCGCCGCGCTCCGCCCACGGTGTGCCGAGCAGCGCGACGGCGAAGGCCGTGGCGCAGGCGATCCGTGCTCGGCTTCGATGGCCGCGGGGCACGCCGAGAACGTAGCATCCCGCGGCCACACCCGCGCCGCGCGCGGGCCGACGAGGAGACCCCGCCGCCATGCACGCGGAACGCTTCCACCCGTTCGACTACCTGCACTTCGCGCGGTACGAGATGCAGGGCGCTCCGCACGTGCTCTGCATGTCGGGCGTGCCCGAGGTCACGGCCGCGGACCTCCGGCTGACGGCGCCCCCGCGCCTCGGCATGAGCGCCGTGCGCGAGGTGCGCGCGGCGTTCGCGGAGCGCGTCGCCGCGCGCTGGGGCGTCCCGGCCGCGAACGTCCGCGCCACCCACGGCGCGAGCGCCGGCGCCCAGCTCGCGGTCGCCGCGCTCGTCTCGCTCGAGCGCGACCGCACGGGCACGGCACCGCTCGTCGCGATCGAGCGTCCGGCCTACGGCGTCTTCGAGGCGGCCGCGCGGCTCGTGGGCGCGCGCGTCGAGCACGTGGACCGGCGCTTCGCCGAGGGCTACCGCCTCGACCCGGCGCGCGTCGAGGCGGCGCTGGCGGACGGCGCGCGCATCGTGTGCCTGACGAACCTGCAGAACCCGACCGGCGTGCTGCTCGCCGACGACGAGCTCGCGGCGGTGACGGCGCTCGCCGCACGCCACGGCGCGTGGATCGTCCTCGACGAGGTCTACCGCGACTTCCTGCCGGGTCCGGTGGGCACGGCCTACCGCGAGGGCGCACGCGTCGTGTGCGTCTCGTCGCTCACCAAGTGCTACGGCGCGGGCGGTCTGCGCGCGGGATTCCTCGTCGCCGACCCGGAGGTGCTCGACCGCGCCGACGCGATCTACGAGATCACGCACGGCGACGACTCCGTGCCGGCGCTCGACCTCGCCGCAGCGGCGCTCGACGTCGCCGACGCGCTGCTCGAGCGCGGACGCGACGTCGCCCGCCGCGGCCGCCGCGTGATGGACGCGTGGATCGACGCGACGCCGGGCGTCTCGTGGGTCCCGCCCGCCGCGGGCATCACGGGGCTCGTGCACGTCGCCGGGCTCGCGGACTCGCGCCACCTCGCGCGGCGCCTGCGCGAGGACCTCGGCGTGCAGGTCGTGCCGGGGCTCTTCTTCGGCGCCCACGACGCGCTGCGCATCAGCTTCGGCCTGCCGCCGGCGCAGCTCTCGCGCGCGCTCGAGACGCTCGCCCTCGGACTCGGGGCGCTCCTGCGCAACGCCGGCTCCTGAGCCCCACGGCCGCGGGGAGCGCGCTCAGGTCCCGGGGAAGATCTTGCCCGGGTTGAGCACGCCGCGCGGGTCGAGAGCGCGCTTGATCGCGACCTGCGCGGCGAGCGCCTCGGGCGTCAGTTCGAGCGGCAGGAACGCGCGCTTCGTGATCGCGATGCCGTGCTCCGCGCTGAGGGTCCCGCCGAGCTCGAGCGCGCGCCGGAAGACGTCGCCGACGGCCGCGTGCGCGCGCTCGCGCTCCTCCGGGTCGCCGCGCTCCATCAGCACCGACGCGTGGATGTTGCCGTCGCCGGCGTGCCCGAAGCCCAGCGCCGCGAGCCCGTGGCGCGCCGCGATCGCGTGCAGGTCCGCGATCATGCGCACGAACTGCGTGCGCGGCACGCACACGTCCTCCGCGAGGCGCTGCGGCCAGCGCGCCGTGACGGCCGGACTGACGGCGCGGCGCGCCTCCCACAGCCGCGCCGCCTCGGCGGGGTCGGTCGCCTGCGCGACGTGGCACGCGCCCGCCGCGCGCAGCGCGTCGGCCATCTGCGCGATCTCGCGCGCGACGGCCTCCGCGGCGCCGTCGCACTCGACGAGCACGAGCCCGGCGCGGCCGTGCGCGGTCAGACCGGGCACGTGCGCGAGCACGGCGTCGAGCGAGCGCGCGTCCAGGAACTCGAGGGCGCGCGGCACGAGCGGCGCGTCGAGCGCCGCCGCGATCCCGCGCGCGACGGCGTCCGCGTCGTCGAACCAGGCGACGAGCGTCGCCGCCGCCTCGGGCAGCGGCACGAGGCGCAGCGTCGCCTCCGTGACGACGCCGAGCGTGCCCTCGCTGCCGACGAAGAGCGACGTCATGTCGTACCCGGTCACGGACTTGCGGGTGCGCGCGCCGGTGCGGATCACGTCGCCGGTCGGCAGGACGACCTCGAGCCCGAGCACGTAGTGCTTCATCGTGCCGTACTTCGCGCCGCGCAGCCCTCCGGCCGACGTGGCCACGGCACCGCCGACCGCGCAGTCCCGGGCGCTCGCCGGGTCGGGCGGGAACCAGAGGCCGACGGCCTCGACCGCCTGCTGGAGCGCGCCGAGGCGCACGCCCGGCTGCACCCGCGCGACGGCCTCGCGGCGGTCGATCTCGAGGATGCGGTCCATCCGCATCAGGTCGAGGACGACGCCGCCCCGCTCCGGGACCGCGCCGCCGCAGCGCCCGGTGCCCGCCCCGCGCGGGACGACCGGGAAGCCGTGCCGGTTGGCCAGTACGAGGACCGCCGCGACCTCGGCCGCCGTCCGCGGCCGGGCCACCAGGCCCGCGCGCCCCACCACGCCGCTCTTGTCGGTGGCCGCCTCGGCCAGGGCCGCGGGGGCGTCGGTCGTCTCGCACACGGCCGCGAGCAGTTCGCGCGGGACGTCCATGCGGGCAAGATAGCCGCGCGGCCGCGTCCACGCGCCTGAACCCGCGTCGCGTCGGTGCGACGCGGGCGGCCGCGCGGGCCGGGCGCCGAGCGCGCCACCCGGCGGCACGCCCGTTGCACGCGCGGGGTGTGCCCAGGGTGCGCGGCGGCGCCGGCCGGTCTGCGCGGCAGCACACGGAAGCGCGGCGGAAGGAGCCTCGTGGCGGGGATGGACGACGCGGCGGACGACGTGCGTGCAGGCACCCCGGGCCCCCCCGGGGCGCTCGTCCTCCACGAGGACGCCCGCATGCGCGCGCACGTTCTGCGCCTCGTCGCCGCCGAGGGCTTCGACGCCCACGCCGCGGACTCCCCGTGGGCGCTGGTCGCGCCGCAGCAGCCGGAGCCGGGTCTCTACGTGCTCGCCGTGACGGCGCTCGAGGACCGCGACCTCGACGCCGTGACGCTCGTGCGCGCGCGCCGCCCGGACGCGTTCGTGCTGCTGCTCTTCCCCGCGAACCACCGCGAACGGGCGGGCCGGGCGCTCGTGCTCGGCGCGGACGCCGCGCTGCTCGAGCCGTTCTACCCCGACGAGCTCTCGGCGCTCGCCCGGCGCGCCCTCGCGCGGCTCGGCGAGGCGCCGCTCCGGGCGCACGCCGCGCCGGTCCGAGCCGCGCCCGTCCACGCGGAGCCCGTCAGCGCGGAGCCGGAGACGCCCCGCCCCGCGCGCGCCCCGCGCGGCGACGTCACGCCGGCGCCCGCCCGGGTCGCGCCTCCCGCGTCCCCGCGCCGCGACCACGACGACCCCACGCCCGTCGAGCAGCTCGCGGTCGGCGTCGCGCACTCGGTGCGGAACCCGCTGCAGATCGTGGAGCTCCTCCTCGCGACCGCCGAGGCGGGCGAGGAGCCGCTCGACCTCGCCGCGGTGCGGCAGCAGCTCGCGCGCATCGCCGGTGTCGTCGCCGACCTGACGCGCTTCGGCTCGGGCAGCCGCGCCGAGCCGGTGGAGATCGACGCGAACGCGCTCGTCCGGTCGGTGTTCGCGCCGCCGCGGCGCCGCGGCGACCCGCGCTTCGGGCTCGAGCTGGCCCCGGGCGAGCTGCCGGTCCGCGCCGTCCCGGACGAGCTGCGCGCCGCGCTCGAGCTCGTCCGCGAGCGCGCCGTGCGCGTGACGCCGCGCGGCGAGTCGGTCGCCGTCGCGACGCGCGCGGACGCGACCGGCATCGAGATCGCCGTCAGCGACGGCGGCCGCCCGCTCTCGGACGAGGAGCTCGCGCGCTTCTTCCAGCCGACGCCGCGGGTGGACGCCGTGCAGGCCGGGACCTGGCTCGAGATGGCGGCGTGCGCGGGGATCGTGCGGCACCACGGCGGCTCGTGCACCGTGGTGCCGGGCCCCGACGCCGGGGCGACGGTCGTCGTCCGGCTGCCGCGCGCCGGGGGCGACGCGGCGCGCTGACGTCGCCGCGGTACGCGATCATGGACCCTGGGAACCCGGAGGAGGCAGCGCCGGTGGAGCGCCCGACCGTCTACGTCGTCGACGACGAGGAGCAGATCTGCTCGCTGCTGCAGCGCATCCTCGCGCGCGAGGGCTACGACGTGCGTGCGTTCCCGGCCGCCCCGGACGCGCTCGCGGCGGTGCGCGACGCGCCGCCCGACCTGCTCGTCACCGACCTCATGATGCCGGGCATGAGCGGGCTCGAGCTGATCGCCGCCGCGCGCCCGCACGCCCCGCAGATGGGCACGATCGTCATCACGGGCTACGCGTCGATCGACACCGTGGTCGGGGCGCTGCGCTCCGGCGTCGACGACTTCGTCACGAAGCCGTTCAGCGTCGCCGAGATCCGCGGCGTCGCGGCGCGGCTGATCGAGCGCGCGCGGGCGCCGGCCGAGCCCGAACCGGTCGCGGCGTCCGGCATCCGGCGCCCCGACGACACGCCGGCCGCGGTCGCGCGGCGGCTCACCGAGATGTCGCTCTCGGAGCGCCTGCACGCGCTCCTCGCCGAGGACGTCGATTCGCGCGGCCTGCTGCTGCGCGCCGCCGACGTGCTGCGCGGTGCGCTCGACGCCGCCGCGGCCCTGCTGCTGGCCCCCGCCGGTCCCGAGGGCGCGCTGCACGTCCACGGCGCGCCGTGGGCGGCGCGCGCCGCCGAGGGCGATCCGTGCGACGTCCCGGCGTGCGTCGCCGCGGCGGCGTCCGAGGCGCCGCTCGCCCTCGATGCCGCCGACGCGTCCGCGCTGTTCGCGCACGGCGGCGCCGCCGTCGCGGCGGCGCTGAGCCCGCGCGCGGCCGCCTCGCCCGACGCCGGCGTGCTCGTCGTCGCGCGCCGTCCGGGGGCGCCGGCGTTCGACGCCGAGGCGCTGCGCCGGCTCGCGCTCGCCGCGGGCGCGCTCGGCGACGTCTTCCGCGCGCTGCGGACCGCGGAGCGCGCCGAGGAGGCGTACCTGGAGACGCTCACCGCGGTCGTCACCGCGACGGAGGGGCGCTCGCCGTGGTTCGCGCGCCACGCGGAGCGCGTGCGCGCGCTGGCCGTGCGCCTCGGCCGCGAGATGGGGCTCGCGGAGCGCGACCTCGTCGTGCTCGAGTCGGCGTCGCGCGTGCTCGATCTCGGGCGCGTGGGCATCCCCGACGAGCTGCTCGCGAAACCCGGGCGCCCGTCGCGCGACGAGTGGCAGGTGCTGCGCGGACACGTGGCCGCGGGCGACGCGATGCTGCGGCCCGTCGGGCGGCTGCGGCGCGTGAAGCCCGTCGTCCGCCACCACCACGAGAACTGGGACGGCACGGGCTACCCCGACGGACTGCGCGGCGACGAGATCCCCTACCTCGCGGCGCTCGTGCGCGTCGTCGACGCGTACGCCGCGCTCACGGCGCCGCGGGCGTGGCGCGCCGCGCTCAGCGACACCGAGGCGCGCGCGCGCATCCGCGACCTCGCCGGGCGGCACTTCCACCCCGAGCTCGCGCGCGTGTTCGTGGAGCGCTGCCCCGCCGACGGGACGCCGTGACGCGCGACGAGCTCGACGTGCTCTGGGCCGGCGCGTGGGAGCCGGTCGAGCTCGCGGAGCTCGAGCGCGAGACCGACATCGGCCTGCGCCGCGAGGCGTCGGTGCTGCGCGCCCTCGCGCGCATGGGGCCCGGCGCCGCGCCGATCGTGCTCGTCGCGGGCGACGAGATCGACGGGCGCGAGTCCGAGGCGCTGCCCGCTCTCCGCGCCGCCGGCGCGCGCGCCGTCGGCGCGCTCTACCGCGCGCCGCTGGCACACCGCGCGGCGCGCGCGGCCGGGCTCGGCGCCGACTGCGCGCTCGTCGTCCCCGCGCATCCGGGCGAGCTGACGGCGCTCGTCCGCGCCCTGGCGCGCCGCGACGCGGCGCGGGGCGACGCCGCAGAATCCGCGCCCGCGGCCACGTTCGAGCCGCTGCCCGAGCGCGGCACGCTCGAGACGCTCGTCGGCGACGCGGCCGTCCTGCACCGCGCAGTCGGCGAGCTCGAGCGGCTCTTCGGCGTCATCGTCGCCACGTTCCAGCGCCGCGCCGACGCGGAGCGCTCGTCGCTGCTCCTCCTCGACCGCGCCGCGCAGTCGCTCGTGCTGCAGAAGGCGGAGCCGCCGCGCGAGCGCGAGGCGTTCGCGCCGATCCCGCTCGGCAGCGGACTCGCGGGCACCGTCGCCGCGTCCGGCAGGGCGCTGCTCGTGCGCGACGACGCGGAGCTCGAGCGCGCGGTCGACGCGATCCCGGGTGCGGCGCGGCGCGACGGCTACCGCACGCCGTCGTGCCTGATCCTGCCGCTGCACGCGAGCGAGGGAGTCGCGGGCGTCGTGTGCCTCGCCGACAAGCGCAGCGGCGGCGCGTTCGACGAGGGCGACCTGCGCGCGCTGCTGTTCCTGGCCGCCCAGGCCGGGCAGGCGCTCGAGAACGCCCTGCGGCTGCGGCAGATGCGCGACCTCGCGGTCATCGACGAGCTCACCGGCCTCTACAACCGGCGCTACTTCCAGGCCGCGCTCGACCGCGAGGTGCAGCGCGCGCGCCGCTACGACCGCCCGCTGACGCTCGCGATCATGGACCTCGACCGCTTCAAGAGCTTCAACGACCTCTGCGGTCACCCGGCCGGGGACCGCGCGCTCGCGTCGGTCGGGCGCATCCTGCGCACGTCGCTGCGCGAGGTCGACATCGTCGCGCGCCACGGCGGCGAGGAGTTCGCGGTGCTCCTGCCCGAGACGTCGGCGCGTCCCGGCTCCGGTGCGCAGGCGCCGTTCCCGTTCCTCGAGCGGCTGCGCGAGCGCGTCGAGACGACCGAGTTCCCCGGCGAGGAGAAGCTCCCGGAGAAGCGGTTGACGATCTCGATCGGCGTCGCGTGCTTCCCCGACGACGCCGCGACCGCCGAGGAGCTCTTCCAGCGCGCCGACGAGGCGCTCTACGCGTCGAAGGCCGCCGGCCGCAACCGCATCACGTACTGCGGCGCCGCGCCTCCTCCCGCTCCCGCCGGCTCCTGACGGCGCGCCGCGCGCGCCGTGTCGCGTCCGCTGGACCCGCCGCGGCGGCGCGTGCAGGCGTCCACGAATCTCGACCCGGGGCTTCATCCCAGGCAGCGCGCGACCCGATGGGAGGCTCGTCGGCGCGCACGCCCGCGGCGGCCGCGTCCTCGCGCGGCGCGGCGGGCGCCTGCGCCGGTTCGTCCCAGGCAGCGGAGAAGGCCCGTGGGCGCGAAGCGCATCCTGATCGTGAGCGACGACGACGCGGTCCGCGAGGCCCTGGGCGGGACGCTCGCGGCGTGCGGCTACGAGGTCGACGGCGTGCACGACCTCGCGGGCTTCGAGCCCGCCGTCGGCACGCGCTTCGACGCGCTCGTCATGGACCGCGAGAGCTTCCTGGAGGCGCAGGGCGACGACCGCCTGTCGCGCCTCGCCCAGGGCGTCGCGTTCGTGCCGGTGCTCGTGACGACGCCCGCGTCGCTCGATCTGCCGGACGCCATCGCGCTCGTGCACCGCGGCGCGTTCTCCGTCCTGCCGCTGCCGCTCGAGCCGGCGCGCGTCACGCTCCTGCTCGAGCAGGCCGTGCGCCACGCGGAGCTCGCGGAACGCAACGCGGAGCTGCAGCGCGGCATCGAGGTGAACGAACGCCTCGCCATGATCGGGAAGCTCGCCGCCGGCGTCGCGCACGAGCTGAACAACCCGCTCGACGGCGTGCTGCGCTTCGTCAACCTCGCGGTGGACTCGCTGCCGAAGGACGCGCCGCAGATCCCCTACCTGCTCGAGTCGCGGCGCGGCCTGCGGCGCATGGCCGACATCGTGCGCGACCTGCTGCAGTTCTCGCGGCACGCCGCGGTCGAGAGCAACGACGAGGACGGCGAGCGCATGGCGCGCGACGCCGTCGCGCAGTCGCTGCCGAAGGAGGCGCAGCCGGAGTTCCGCATCGACTTCGCCTTCCCGCTCGAGGGCGTCGCGCTGCCGCGGGCGATGTTCCAGGTGCTCGCGAACCTGGCGAAGAACGCGTTCGATGCGATGCCCGCCGGCGGACGCCTGAGCGTCGCGGCGCACGTCGGCGGCGGGCGCGTGCACGTGACCGTCGGCGACGACGGCTGCGGCATCCCGGAGGAGATCCAGGACCGCGTGTTCGAGCCGTTCTTCACCACGAAGGACGTGGGCCGCGGCACCGGCCTCGGGCTGCCGATCTGCCGCCGCATCGTGGAGCGGCTGGGCGGCACGATGGAGATCGAGAGCGAGCCCGGACACGGCACGACCGTGAGCGTGGACCTGCCGCTGCGGCGCCGCGCGAACGCCGCCGCCGCGCGCCGTCAGAACGAGTTCCTCGAAGCTGCGCACGCCCCGCGGGCGGCGCACAGGGAGTGATCGGACGATGTCACAGAAGCGGCTCCTCGTCGTCGACGACGACGCACTCATCCGGCGCTCGCTGGGCGCGCTCCTGCGGATCGACGGCTACGAGGTCGACGAGGCCGCGGGCGGCGCCGAGGCGCTGCGCGTGCTCGAGGCCGAGCGCCCCGACCTCGTCGTCACGGACTTCAACATGCCGGGCATCGACGGCATGCAGCTCCTGCGCGAGATCCGCACGCGGCGCGCCGACCTGCCCGTGATCCTCGTGACCGGCTACGGCACCGTCGAGCAGGCGGTCGAGGCGATGAAGTCGGGCGCGTACGACTACGTGTCGAAGCCGATCATCGACGACGAGATGCGCATGGTGATCCGGCGCGCGCTCGAGGAGCGCTCGCTGCGCGACGAGAACTCGGCGCTCCGGCGCCGTCTCGACATGCGCTACAGCTTCGATTCGATCGTCGGGCGCGACCACCGGATGCAGCGCATCTACGACACGATCGAGAGCGTCGCGCCGACGCGCGCCACGGCGCTCGTCACCGGCGAGTCGGGCACGGGCAAGACGCTGATCGCGCGCGCGCTGCACCACAACTCGCCGCGCCGCGACGCACCGTTCGTCGAGGTCAACTGCGGCGCGCTGCCCGAGACGCTGCTCGAGAGCGAGCTGTTCGGCCACAAGCGCGGCGCCTTCACCGGCGCGCACGCCGACAAGCTCGGCAAGTTCGCCGCCGCCGACCGCGGCACGATCTTCCTCGACGAGATCAACAACGCCTCGCCGATGCTGCAGATGAAGCTCCTGCGCATCCTCCAGGACAAGGAGTTCGAGCCGGTCGGCGGCAACGACACGATGCGCGTGGACGTTCGCGTCGTGCTCGCGACGAACCTCGACCTGGCGAAGGAGGTCGAGAAGGGCAACTTCCGCCGCGACCTGTACTACCGCATCAACGTCGTCAGCCTGCACATGCCGCCCCTGCGCGAGCGCGTGAGCGACATCCCGCTCCTCGCGCAGCACTTCCTCGCGCACTTCGCGAAGGAGAACGGGAAGCGCATCGAGGGCATCGACGACGAGGCCTCCGAGGTCCTCGTGCGCTATCCGTGGCCGGGCAACGTGCGCGAGCTCGAGAACTGCATCGAGCGCGCGATCGTGCTCACGCGCAACGAGCGCATCACCATCGAGGACCTGCCGCCGGCGCTGCGCGAGGAGGCGGCGAGCGCCCCCGCGCCGCTCGAGGCCGGCCGCGTCGTGCCGCTCAAGGAGGCCCTCGAAGACCCCGAGCGCCGCATCATCGAGCACGCGCTGCGCACCTACGGCGGCAACCGTCAGGACACGGCCCGCGCCCTCGACATCAACCGTACGACGCTCTTCAACAAGATGCGGAAGTACGACCTGCTCGAGCGCTACTGACCGCTCCCCGACCCTGCGGACGACGGCGTCGCACGGGTCCTCGTTCGCGGGGCGTGCGGTCGCCGCGCCCGACACCGTGTACGTGCTTCGTCCTCTGCGCCGCGCGTGCGTGGCCGCGGCAGGCGAGTCGGCGGATCACACCCAGCAGTAGTGGAACGCGAGGGGCGTCGTCAGCTTGAGCGCGACGCCGGTGAGCATGACGCCGTCCTCGCCGCCGAGGCGGTGCGACGGGCTCTCGACGCGCACGATCTCGCCCTCGCCGCGGAGATCGAGCGTGACCTCGCGCCCGGCGGCGCCGAGGCGGTGCGGGACCGAGATGACGACCTCGACCTGCATGCCGGGTGCGAACTGGCCGCCGTCGAACGTGCAGAAGTACGCGCCGCGCGCGCTCAGGTCGTGCGTGACCGTGTGCCCGACCGAACGCGACTCGCGCTCGCCCGCCGCGCGGATGCGGATCGGGTACGAGAGCCGCAGGCGCGGGTTCGAGCGACGGTTCTTCTCCACGTGCATGCAGCGTCTCCCGGACGCACTGCGGTCGGCAGCGCGAGGCCGCCGGGCGCTACGCAACCCACGTACCGTGTCGGGTGCGCGGGCCGTCGCGCTGAAGCCCGTTCCGGAGCCGTGGATCCGGGCGGCACCGGCGCCGCGGCGGCCCCGGCGGCGCGCGGAGCGTCCATCTGCATCGACACCTGACGACGCGCGCGAACGCGCTCAGTCGGCGTCCGGCGCGACGGGCTCGAGACGCACGCCGTCCGCGAGCACCACTCCGCGCGCGCCGGCGTTCGAGATCGAGACGGTCACGGGGGACCGCGGCTCGACGTCGAACTCGCCGAGGAGGCGCCAGCGGCCGGCGACGTCGGCCTGGTCCACGCGCAGCGCGGTCACGCCGCCGGCGGAGCGCACCTCGACGAGCGCGGCGGAGCTCGCGCCCGGTGCGCGGCCCCAGTGGACGGCGATGCGGTAGCGCCCGCGCGCGTGCGGCGTGGACGCGTAGACCGCGACGCAGGGCGGCGCGTCGGCTGCGGCGACGTGCTGGGAGCCGCCGAGCGCCGAGGGCTCGTGCACCACCGTCCACGGGCCGACGAAGCGCGCCGCGCGGTCGTCGAGCTCCACGCTGGCCAGCGCCTCCGCGCGCACCGGCGGCGGCGGTGGCGGGGGCGCGTCCGGCGCGGCCGGTGCGGGGTCGGCGACGTCCACCGCCGGCGGCACGGGCGGCGCCGCCGCCTCCGCCGGGAAGCGCGCGCAGAAGGCGTCCGCGGCCAGGCGCTGCGGCGCGTCGCCGGCAGCGCGCACGACGGCCAGCGTGCGCGCATGCGCCGTGAGCAGCCACGCGTTGCGCCGTGCGGCGTCGAGCGGCCGGGACCAGCCGACGTGCACGTGCTCCCGCGGCGCGAGCGCCGTCGCGGGGGGCGCGTCCAGGAAGAGCACGCTGTCGCGCAGCAGCTCGCGCGCGCGCGCGGCGTACGAGCGCTCGCCCGTGGCCTCCGCGGCGGCGGCGAACACGTCCGCGACGACGAGTCCGCTCGCGATCGACCAGTCCGTGTCGGCAGCGGGCGCGCCGTCCGGCGCGATGTGCGTCGGGAGCTGCAGCGGCAGGTAGCGCTCGTCGTCGAGCACGCGCCCCGTGCGCGCGTAGCCGGCGCCCTCGAGGCGCCGGAGCACGCGCAGCACGAGCGCGAGCGCGCGGGCGTCGCCGGTCGCGTCGTGGTAGCGCACGAGAGCGGGCAGCACGGCGAGCAGGGTGTCGGTCGGCTCGCCCTCCTCGACCGGCTCCGCGAACGAACCGCGCGCGCCGCAGCGCTCCTCGCGCGCGAGCAACCGCCGCTCGAAGCACACGCGCGCGGCGTCGAGCTGCGCGCGCTCCTGCGTGACGTCGTGCAGCGCCGTCAGCGTGTCGACGGCGCGCGCGGCGGCCTCCGGCGCGAGCTCCTCGGGCTGCGCGACGGCGAGCCAGGCGGCGAACGCGTCGGCGCTCTCCTGCGCTGCGGCGAGTGCGTCGGCATCGCCCGTCAGCAGCCACGCGACCACGAGGCCGCGCACGTGCGTCGCTCCAGGGTCGCCGTGTTCGTCCGTCGCCCCGCCGGCGATGTCGGACGCGCGCCCGTGACGTGCGCCTGGCGTCCGCGCGAAGCCGTTCCGCGTGCGCCAGTCCGCGCCCGTGCGCTCGCGGGTGCGGTCCTGGTCGGCGTCGACGCGGTGCCGCGTCAGCGTGTGCAGCTCGCGCAGCGCCGCGGCGTCGCCGCTCCGCAGGTAGAGCCGCGCGACGCCGAGCAGCAGGTCGTCGCGGAGCGCCGCGTACCCGCCGCCGTCCGGCACGTCGCCGAGGTCGCGCGAGCCGTACAGGTCGAGCGCCGCGGTCCCCGGGACCGCCGCGCCGCGGCGCTCCCGCAGGTCGGTGAGCGCGTCCGCGCCGCCGCCGCAGACGATGGCTGCCCCGAGCTGGTCGAGGCGTGCGGCGGCGCGCTCGAGCGAGGCGTTCCCGAGCGGGGGGGCGACGAGCAGCCCGGGGCCGAGCGCGCCCGTGCGGTCCGACCAGCGCGGGTCGACGTGCAGACCGGCGGGGGGCGCCGCGTGCGCGACGGCGACACGCAGCGTCGCGGCGTCCGGCTCGGGTGCGAACGTCAGCGCGGCGGCGGCGCCGACGCGGCGCCCGGCGTCGACGACGTACGGGCCCTCCCCGTCGGGGAGCAGCTCGATCACGAGGCCCGCGCCGTCCGCCGCGAGACCGCGCGGCCACGCCTGCCACGGGTCGCCCACCGCGACGGCGACGCCGCCTCCTCCGGACCGGACGCCGAGCGCTCCGAGCGTCCGGGCGCCCCGCAGCAGCACGTCGCCGCCGCGCGTCAGCTCGAACTCGAAGTTGCGCGACTCGTCGTCGTCGGCGCGCTGCACGTGGCGCTGCAGCAGCCGCACGCCGTCGCGGAGCGCCCACGACGTCTCGGCGTCCAGCGTGTGCACGCTCGCGTCGGACGGCAGCGCGGCGAGCGCGCGCAGCTCGAGCGCACGCAGCTGCAGCGCACCGCGCGCGGGACCGTCGACGTCGTACCCCGCCGACGCGGCCGTGTTCACGAGCGTGAACTCGATGCCGAGCGTGGCGGAGTCGCGCGTCGCGGAGAGCCGCAGCACGTAGCCGCAGAACCCGCGCAGGAGCGGCGCTCCGCCGGCGTCGGTGCAGCGGCCCTCGATGCGGACCACCGCGCGCAGCGGACCGTTCTCCTCGAGCGCGACCAGCTCCGGCGCGCGAGCGGAGAGCCGCAGCACGCGCGCGTCGTCGAGCCGCAGCGTGACGTCGAGGCCGCTCACCGGCGCCGCGCTGGCGCCGCAGACCAGGTCGGAGAGCGGCGCGAAGCGGTCGCGCGGGACGGTGAACCGCAGGCGGCCGGTGTCCACGAGGACGGCTGCGTCGGTCTCGCGCGCGAGCGGACGCCCCGCGGGAGTGTGCGCGCCGCGCACGAGCACGAGCTCGTCGCCGACGCGCGCGGCGCAGGTCGCGAGCGCCCAGCGGACGGGGTGCGTCGCGTCGTCCGGCGGGCCGCCCCAGCGCGCGAGCGTGCGCCACTGGACGTCGACCGGGACCAGGCGGCCCGCGTCGTCGCGACGTGCGAGCGTCAGCTCCGAGGGCGGGTCCCGCACGTCGAGTTCCGCCGGCAGGGGCACGCCGCCGCGGACGGTCAGCGGAACGGGGCAGGGCTCCCCCACGACGCGCACCGTCGTGAGCTCTGCGGCGGGGTCGCGCTCCTGCCCGCGGGCGCGGCCGTGCCCGGCGAGGCAGGCCGCGACGAGCGCCGCGGCGACTGCAGCCCGGCGTTCACGCCGCACGTGCGGACTCCGGGCGCTCCGCGGGCGGCAGCGCGGCGGCGAGACCGATCGCGAGCGCGAGGCCGAGCGGCGCGACGAGCGGCGCCACGCACGCGCCGCCGACGACCGTCGCACATGCGACGCACGCCGCCTCGGCCACACGTCCGGTGTCGGACTCCGGCGCCGCCGCGCGCACGCGCACCAGCCGCTCTAGCGTCACGACGACGAGCGCGGCGACGAGCCCGCAGGTGACCACGCCGCAGCCGGCGAGGAGTCGCGCGAGGGCGGGAGCCTCGAGCGCGAGCGCGGGGCCGTCGCCGAACAGCGGATGCGCGGCGACGAGGTCGCAGGCGCCGCGCCACGACCGGGCGGCCGCGCGCCACGCGGCCGCGGACACGACGGCGCGCCACGCACCCGGCGGCACCGCGACGAGCACGACGACCGCGACGACCGCGAGTCCGGCGGCGAGCCCCTTCTCGCGCCGCCGCAGCCAGAGCCACGCGACGACGCCGCTCGCGAGCGCCGCCGCACCCGCCGCGTCGCGCGCCACGACCACCGCGACGGCGCACGCGGCCGCGAGCGCGAGCAGCGACCCGCGCAGCGCGGCGTGTACGCGCCGGGTGCTGCCGACGGCGACGAGGAACGGCAGCGCACCCGCCGCCGCGACGGCCGCCGCGCTGCCGTTCGCGTCCAGTGAGGCGCCTGCGCCCGGATCGAGCAGACCGACCGCCGCGCGCCACGCTGCGGCGCACCCGACGAGTGCGGCGGGCGTCGCCACGAGCAGGAGGACGCGCCGCGCGTCGCGAACGACGCCGCCGGCGAGCAGCGCGCACGCGGCGGCGGCGGCCCAGCGCGCCACGCCGTGGCGCCACGCCTCGGCGAGGGCGGGCCCGGCGGACGCGAGCGCTGCGACCCCCACCGCACCGGCGACGAGCAGGAGCAGCATGCTGCGGCGCTCGAGCCGCAGCGGGGCCACGTCGCGCGCGAGCAGCGCGCCGCACGCGATCGCGGCCGCGAGCACGGGCGTCCACGTCGGCAGCGCCACTCCGACGCCGTCGAGCGCGACCCACGCCGCCAGCGCGAGCAGCCCGGCGAACGGCCGGACGAGCGCCAGCGGCGAGACGCCGAGCGGCGCCAGGTCGAGCATGCGCGGCGCGTCGGTCACCACGCCGCCTCGCGCAGGCCGTGCGCGTGTCCACGGGAATCGACACGCCGGGCACGGCACGGCGGAGCGCGCCGCGCCGTCGTGGCGCACGGGCGGGGAGGACACGTGTTCATCGCGCTGGACACGCGGTCGGCGCGTCCCCCAGTCTGCGCGAACGGCTTGCCGGGGCCGCGCGACGCTCACGGGCGGAGCGCGGCGATCGCCTCGGCGACGCGCTCCGCCGCGTGCCCGCCGCCGTGCCGCCCGAGGTCGCGCGCCGCGCGCTCGGACCGCGCCGCGGCGACGGCTGCACGCAGGCGTGCGGGGTCGGCGTCCACGAGCACGTTCCAGCCGCCCTCGAGCGTCTCGGGCCACTCCGTCCGCGCGCGCAGCGTCGCGCAGGGCACACCGAGGTACCACGCCTCCTTCTGGAGGCCGCCGGAGTCCGTCAGGACGATGCGCGCCGCGCGGACGAGCTCGAGCATCGCCGCGTGCGGCAGGGGTTCCGTGAGACGCAGCCGCCCGCTGGGCGCGGGCACGCCGCCGCGCACAAGTGCCGCGCGCAGGCGGGGATGGCAGGGCAGCACGACGGGGAGATCGAGCGCGTCCAGGGCGGCGACGAGTGCGGCGAGGCGCGGCGCGTCATCCGTGTTCTCTGCGCGGTGGACCGTCGCGACGGCGTACGCGCCGCGCTCGACGCCTTGGCGCGCCAGCAGCGCGGCGTCCGCCGGTCTCTCGCGCAGGCGCAGGCACGCGTCGAGCATCACGTCCCCGACGACGCGCACGTCTCCGGCGACGTGCTCCGCCCGCAGCCGCGCCGCGGCCGCATCCGACGAGCACAGCAGCAGCGCCGCGAGGTGGTCGGCGACGACGCGGTTCTGCTCCTCGGGCAGCGCGCGCTCGTCGCTGCGCATGCCGGCCTCGACGTGCACCAGCGGCACGCGCGCGCTCCGCGCGGCGAGCGCGCCGGCGAGCGTGGAGTCCGTGTCGCCGTAGACGAGCACCGCGTCGGCCCGCGTCGTCCCCAGGTCGGCGACGATCCCGCGGTGCATCGCCGCGAGGCGCGCCCCGAACGGCGTCGCCGGCACGGTGAGACGCAGGTCCGGCGCAGGCATGCCCGCCTCCGCGGCGAACGCGTCGGCGAGGGCCGCGTCGGTGTGCTGCCCGGTGTGCAGCAGGCGCTCGTCCGCGACGCGGCGCAGCGCGTGCGAGACCGCCGCCGCCTTCACGAACTGCGGGCGCGCGCCGACGACCGTCAGGACCCGCACGTCAGGCGCCGAAGAAGGCGCGCACGGCTTCCGCCACGTACGCGCGCTCGTCCTCGCGGAGATCCGGGTGCACGGGGAGCGAGAGCGTCTCGCGTGCGGCGCGCTCGGACTCCGGGAACTGACCCGGACGGTAGCCGAGGTCGGCGAAGCACGGCTGCAGGTGCAGCGGCACCGGGTAGTAGACCGCGGTGCCCACGCCGCGGTCGCGCAGGTGCGCCTGCAGCGCGTCGCGGCGTCCGGTGCGGACGACGTACTGGTTGTAGATGTGGCGCTTGCCGGCGCCGTGCGGCGGCGTGACGAGGTCGCCGACGCCCGCGAACGCCGCGTCGTAGAAGCGCGCGTTCGCGCGCCGGGCCTCGGTCCAGCCCTCGAGCAGGCGCAGCTTCACTTCGAGCACGGCCGCCTGCAGCGCGTCGAGGCGGCTGTTCCAGCCCACCTCCTGGTGGTGGTACTGCACCATGCCGCCGTGCGTGCGCAGCCCGCGCAGGCGCGTCGCGAGGTCCTCGCGCGACGTGGTCACGAGCCCGCCGTCGCCGACGCCGCCCAGGTTCTTGCTGGGATAGAAGCTGAACGTGCCGATGTCGCCCATCGTCCCCGCCGGGCGACCGCGGTCCTCCGCGCCGATCGCCTGCGCCGCGTCCTCGACGACGCCGAGCCCGCGGCGACGCGCGATCTCGAGGATCGGGTCCATGTCGGCGCAGCGTCCGAACAGGTGCACCGGCAGGATCACGCGCGTGGACTCGGTCAGCGCGTCCTCGATCTGCGCCGGGTCGATGTCGAACGACTCGGCCTCGATGTCCACGAACACCGGCCGCCCCTTCGCGTTCACGACGGCGCCCGCCGTCGCGAAGAACGTGTACGGCGACGTGACCACCTCCTCGCCCGCCCCGACGCCGAGCGCGCGCACCGCGAGCAGGATCGCGTCGGTGCCGCTGGCGCAGCCGATCGCGTGCGGGACGCGGCAGTACGCGGCGCACGCGGCCTCGAAGCTCTGCACGTGCGGACCGAGCACGCACGCCTGCTCGTCGAGCACGCGCGTGACCGCGGCGAGCGCGTCCTCGCGCAGCGTGCGCCACTGGCGCTTCAGGTCGAGAAGGGGCACCTGCATCGCGTCGTCACCTCCGCCGGATCACTGCGCCGCGCCGACGGGCTCCGGCAGCCCGCCGCGGGAGAGGGAACGCGAGGCGGCCGCGAGCACGCGCACGACCTCGAGACCGTTGCGGCCGTCGGTGCGCGGCCGCGTGCCGTCGCGCACGCACGCCACGAAGTGCGCGACCTCGGCGGCGAGCGGCTCGGTCGCCGGCACGCGCGGCACGAGCACGTCGCCGTGGCGCACGCCGAGGTACTCCCCGAACGTCGCGTAGTCCGTCGAGCGCTCCGCGCCCTTGTCGTAGATGCGGATCTTCTCCGCGGGCTCCATGTCGTCGAACACGGCCATCTTGCGGCTGCCGACCACCGTCGTGCGCCGCAGCTTGTGCGGATCGAGCCACGAGAGCTGCACGTGCGCGAGGCGACCGCCCGGATAGCGGAGATCCAGGAAGACGACGTCCTCGACGCCCGGCTGCAGGTAGGCCTGGCCGCGCGCCGAGACGGTCTCCGGCGCGCCGCCCATCAGGTGGTCCATCACGGAGACGTCGTGCGGCCCGAAGGACCAGAGGGCGTTCTCGTCGCGCCGCACCACGCCCAGGTTCACGCGCTGGCTGTAGGCGTAGAGCAGGTCGCCGAGCTCGCCGCGCGCGACGAGGTCGGACAGGTGCAGGACGGCCGGGTGGTGCAGCATCAGGTGCCCCACCATCAGCGTGAGGCCGCGCGCATCCGCCAGCGCGACGAGCTCCGCGGCGTCGCGCTCGCACAGCGCGAGCGGCTTCTCGACGTACGTCGCACGCCCGCTGCGCAGCGCGGCGAGCGCGAGCGCGTGGTGCGACGCGGAGGACGTCGCGATCAGCACGGCCTCGACCTCGTCGTCGGCGAGCACGTCCGCGAAGTCGGTCGTCGTGCGCGGACGCGGGAAGCGCTCGGACACGTGCGCGAGGCGCTCCGGGTCGAGGTCGCAGACGACGCGGAGATCGCAGCCGGGCTGCGCCGCGAGGGTGCGCACCAGGTTGCGGCCCCAGGGCCCGCAGCCCACGACGGCCGTCCCGATCCTCCGTCCGCCCGCGGCGGCTGCCTGCAACGCGCGTCCCTCCGGCGAGCCCGCGGCATTGTCGGAGAGGTGCGGCGGGCCCCCGGGGGAAATCGAGGCGCTCGGCGCGTCAGGGGGCCGGACGCTGCGACGGGATCAGAAGCGGATGCCGTCGCTGCGCAGGTCGGTGACGACGGCGCCCACGACGTTGGCGCGGGCGCGCTTCAGCTCCTCGACCGCGCGCCGCGCGTCCGCGCAGCCCGTCTCGAGCAGGCGCACCACGAGCAGCGTGCCGTCGACGCGCGGGGCGAGCGCGGCGGGCTCGGCATGCGGCAGCACGGCGGGGCCGTCGAGGATCAGCGTGTCGTAGTCGCGCCGCAGACGTGCGAGGAGATCGTCCATGCGCTTGCCGCCGAGCAGCTCCGCGGGGTTCGGGGGCGTTCGGCCGGCCGGCAGGACCCACAGGTTCGGCAGGCGCCAGCGCTGCACGACCATCTCGAACATCGTGCCGCCGGCGAGGTAGTCGGACAGCCCGCGCGTGTGGTCGAGGCCGAAGAGCCGGTGCTGCGCCGGGGTGCGCAGGTCCGCGTCCACGAGCACGACCTTGCGCCGGCTGTCCTCGGCCAGCGCGCATGCGAGGTTCGCCGCGGTGATGCTCTTGCCCTCGTTCGCGCCGGCGCTCGTCACGAGCAGCGCGGCGAGCGGCGCCTGCGTCGCCAGCGCGACGACGTTCTCGCGCAGCTGCCGGTACTCCTCGGCCTGGCGCCCCGACGGGTCGCAGACGAAGACGAGCCGCGGGTCGGCGTCGTTGCGCGGGGCGACCGTGGTGGTCGAGCGCTCGGCCGCGTCGTCCGCGACGTCCACCGGAGCCGCAGCGCCGGCGGGCCTGACCTTCTTCAGCGCATCGTGCATCTTGCCCATCGTGGACTCCTCGGCCGCCGCGCGGCCGGCCTCTGCCTCAGGCCGTGCGTGCCGCGTTGCGGGCGCCCTCGAGGTCGCGGATGACCTCGCTGACGAGCCCTTCCGAGATCTTCTTCGTCTCGTTGACGAAGCCGAGCAGGAGCGTGTTGTCGCAGACGATGTTGATCACGCGCGGGATGCCGCCGGAGTACTCGTAGATCTGCGCGAGCGCCTTGCGGCTGAACTTCAGCGATCCGTCGGCTCCGGCCATGCGCAGGCGGTGGAAGATGTACGCCTGCGCCTCGCGCTCGGAGAGCGGGTACAGGTGGAAGCGCAGCACGATGCGCTGCTTGAGCTGCTTCAGCTCGGGCAGCTCCACGATGTCGCGCAGCTCCGGCTGGCCCATGAGGACGATCTGGATCAGCTTGTCGCGCTCGGTCTCGAGGTTCGAGATCAGGCGGATCTCCTCGAGCACCTCGGGGCGCAGGTTCTGCGCCTCGTCCACGATCAGCACGACGTTCGTGCCCTGGCGGTACTGCTCGACGAGGAACGTGTTCAGCTCGTTGAACAGCGTGACCTTGCCGACGTTGCCGGGGATCCAGAGCCCGAACTCCTCGCAGATCGACTGCAGGAGCTGACGCTCCGTGAGCCGCGTGTTCGTGATCACCGCGACCTTGGTGTTCGGGTCGAGGCGATTCAGGAACGCGCGGCAGACGGTGGTCTTGCCGGCACCGATCTCGCCCGTCAGGAGCACGAAGCCCTTCCGCTCGTTCACGGCGTACAGGAGGCTCGAGAGGGCCTCCTGGTGCTGCTCCGAGTGGAAGAAGAAGCGCGTGTCCGGCGTCGTGTTGAACGGCATCTTGTCGAGGCCGTAGAACTCCTGATACATCGTCCTAACCCCCCGCTGCCGGCGCCCCGGACGGGCGCTCGGATCCGTACCCGGTGGTGCGAGCGAGTTCCGGCGGGAACACCCCGTCGCTCACTCGACCACCGACCTCACCATCGACTGCAGCGCGCCGGCGCTGCCCAGCGCGGCCCACCCGACGAGCAGCACGGCCACCCCCGCGACGATCCCGAGGACCGTCAGCGAGTGCCGCGTGGCCCTGCGCTCGGCCGCCAGCTCCCCCGGCGTGAAGATCGAGTGCACGGCGCCCAGCACGGGCAGTCCGAGCACGTTCGCCGCCTCGTCCACGCCGCGCACCGTCCGGTCGAGACGGTCGCGGACGAGCGCCACCATCGCGCCGACGAGCACGCCTCCCGCGAGACCGGCGAGCGCCGTGACGAGGGCGCCGGGACCCGTCGGCGTCTCGGGCTCCTCGGCCGCCGCGAGCGTCGCGAAGCGCATTTGGCGTGCGCCGGCGACGCGCTCGAGCTGCTCGGCGGCCGCGGCGAGGCGCGCCTGGCGCTCGTCGTGGCGGGCGCGGGCGGCGTCGGCGTCGCGCTGCAGCTTCTCGAGCTCGAGGCGCGCCTCGGGCGCGCGCCGCACGTGCTCGACGAGCTCCTGCTCGTTCGTGCGCAGGACCGAGAGCTTGCGGCGCGCACGGGCGACGGCGGCCTCGGTCTCGACCTTCGCGTTGCGCAGCGACTGGTGCATCTCGTTCGGCTCGCGCGAGACGCGGTCCGTCGTCGCGTCGCGGGCCGTCTGGAGCTTCGCGCGCAGGTCCCGGCGGATGTCGAGCTGCGCGAGCACCTGCGGGTGCTCGTCGGTCAGGCCGCGCTCGACGCGCAGCACCGTGAGGCGCGCCTCGCACTCGCGCAGCTCCTCCTCGATCCGCGTGATCAGCGCGTCGTCGTGCACGGCCTCGCGGCGCTCGATGAACGGCGGCTCCGCCGCGAGCATCGTGTCGAGGCGGGCGAGCTCCGCCTCGCCGTGGGCGATCTCGACCTGCTCGACGTCCTGGATCTGCCCGCGCACGTCGGCCAGGCGCTTCTCGGGGTCGTCGAGGAGCTCGGCGTTCTCGTGCAGGAACTCCTCGAGCGCGGCCGCGAGGCGGGTGTGCTCCGCCTCGGCTGCGACCGCCTCGCGCCGCGCCGTGCGCTCCGCGGCCTCCGCCTCCTCGACGGGCCGGCGGAACGCGGCGTCCTCGAAGCCCGCGGCGAGTCCGCTCACGACGCGGAACGCCGTCTCCGGCTCGGGCGCGGTGTGGCGGATCGTGACGGTCCAGGTGCCGGAGGGCTGCGGCTCGGTGAGCAGCTCGGTGCGTGCGCGCACCTTCTCGATCAGGAGGGCGCGCGCGGCGACCCGCTCGGTCTCGATGACCTCCGTGAGCGACGCGTCGAGCTGCGTGTCCGTCACGAGCTTCTCGAGCGTCGGCTGGGCGAGCGTGTCGTCGGCGACGCCGCGCACGCGCTTCTCGAGGGCCCCTGCGTCGAGGTCGCCGACGGCGGCCACCTCGAGGCGCGCCTCGCAGCGGTAGTCGCGGGGGCGGACGAGCGCCACGCCCGCGGCGACGAGCAGGATCCCCGCCGCGACGTTGGCGACCTGGTACCTACGGCGCGAGAGGACCACGCCGACGCCGCGCGGGGAACGCTCCGTGTTCATCCGGATCACCTTTCCGATGGCCGCGGAGGCTCCCGGACGGACCGGGCCGGAGCCTCGCACGAAGCTGTATCGGTACAGGTGTTCGCGAAAGTGAAGCGTCCCTTCCGGGACTTCTCACTGTGAGTCGCGGGCGTCGCCGGAGGCGCCATGGACGCGTATCGGCAGCGCGAACGGCGCGAGCAGATCCTGCAGCGTGTCGCCGAGCCGCGACACGCCCGTCTCGGGCACGTGGACGATGTCGTCCGCGTGCAGCAGCCAGTTCGTCGTCATGTCCTCGCCGCTCACCACGGCGCCGAGGTGCACGGCGCGGACGACGGGACCCACGGCGTCGGCGCTGACCACGGTGATCGCGTCGACGTCGGCGCGGCGCGTCGGGAACCCCGCCTGCGCGAGGGCGTCCACGACCGACTCGCGACCCGTGTACGCATAACGTCCGGGCCGCGCGACGGCGCCCACGACGTAGACGTACTTGGAGCGGAACGCGACGACCGAGACCGTCACGTCCGGGTCGCGCAGGAAGCGCGCGTAGCGGCTGCGCAGTTCGTCGCTCACCTGCGGCACGGTGCGGCCGCGCACGGCGACGAACCCCACGAGCGGGCGCGCGATGCGGCCGTCCGGCGCCACGATCACGTCGTCGGCCGAGAGCTCGGGTTCGCCGCGGACCTGGATCGCGAGCACGTCGGGCGGATCGATCACGTAGTCGAGCGCCGGGGCGCCGGGCGCGCCGCGCACGGCGACCGCGCGCAGGCCGTCGCCGAACGCCGGACTGCGGCCGGGATCCGGAGCGGGTGCCGCGCACGCTGCCAGGGCGGTGGTGAGCAGGGCGGCGGCGAGCGGGGCGGCGGTGGGACGCACGGGGGGCCTGCGCCGCACGGGCACATCGCGTGCCGCCGGAGGGCGAGCGTGGCGCGGCGCCGCGGCACGTCGCGGTGTCGCGCGGGATCGACGCGCGCCGCCCCGACGTTCAGCCCGGCAGGCGTGCGAGCCGCAGCACGCCGTACGTCGTCACGGCGAACAGGACCACGTTCACGATGCTGGGGACGTCGCGCGCGAGCGTGCTCGCGGGGCTGCCGCCGCCGTCGCGGCGGTGGACGAGGAACAGGTAGCGGAAGATGCCGTAGACCACGTACGGCACGGTGAGGAGCAGGGGCGGGAGCGACTCCTGGGGCGAGGGCAGGTGGTGGACGGTCGCGGTCGTCGCGTCGACCGTGTACAGCGAGTACGCGACGATGGTCGCCGTCGCGAGGGCCGCGATGAGCTGGTCGAGCAGCGCGACCGGATACTCCGCGAGGATCGCGCGGTGGTCGGACGCGCCCTCGCCGAGCGAGGTCTGTTCGTGACGCCGCTTGCAGAGGGCGAGGAACAGCGAGACGAAGATCGTGCAGAGCAGGATCCACGACGTCTGCTTCACGTCCGCGGCGAAGCCGCCGACGAGGAGCCGCAGCACGAACCCGGACGCGATGCAGAGCACGTCGAGCAGGACGAGGTGCTTCAGCCGCCAGGAGTAGAGGCTCTGGATCGCGAGGTAGGTCGCGAGGACCAGCGCGACGGGCTCCGAGCGCAGCCCGTACCACGCGCCGGCGAGGGCCCCGACGCAGAGCGCGACCGCCGCGGCGATCGCGACGGCGGGCGAGAGCGCACCCGAGGCGATCGCGCGCAGGCGCTTCTTCGGGTGCAGGCGGTCCGCCTCGCGGTCGAGCACGTCGTTGACGAGGTAGATCGTGGACGACGCCGCGCAGAAGAGCCCCGCGGCCGCGACGGTGCGCAGCACGCGGTCGCCCTCGGTCCAGCGCTGGGAGAAGAGCAGCGGCGCGAACACGAAGAAGTTCTTCACCCACTGGCGCGGGCGCATCGCGTCGAGGAGCGGGGGGAGCCTCACGACTCGGCCCCCTCGCCGCGCGCGGTGACGCCGGCCGCCCGGAGCGCCTGGCGGAAGCGCTCGTTGTTCGGGCGGTACTCGGGTACGAGCGCAGCCAGTGCGACGACGGCCGACTCCGGGCCGTCGTGCGTGGCGGCGAGCAGCGCCTCGACGCGCGCGCGCAGGAGTGCGCGGTCGGGCGGTCCGGCACGCAGCACGTGGACGCGCGGGTGCCCCGTCGCGCACACGTTCTCGCCCTCGATCAGCAGCTCCTCGAGCATCTTCTCGCCGGGCCGGAGACCGATGAACCGGATCTCCACGTCGTCGTACGGGCGGAAGCCGTGGAGCTGGATGAGGCGCTCCGCGAGCTCGAGCACCCGCACCGGCCGCCCCATGTCGAGGTGGAACACCTCGCCGCCGCGGCCCATGACGCCCGCCTGGAGCACGAGCCCCACGGCCTCCGGGATGGTCATGAAGTAGCGGACCACGTCGCGGTGCGTGACGGTGACCGGTCCGCCCTCGCGGATCTGTCGCTCGAACAGCGGGACGACGCTGCCCTCGCTGCCCAGCACGTTGCCGAAGCGCACCGCCATGAAGTGCGTGCCGCGCTCGGGCAGCGACTGCAGCGCGAGCTCCGCCGCGCGCTTGGTCGCGCCCATGACGCTCGTCGGCCGCACGGCCTTGTCCGAGGAGATCAGCAGACAGCGCTCGACCGCGTAGTCGAGGCACAGCTCCCCGAGCGCGAGCGTCACGCCGACGTTGTTCCGGACCGCCTCGACCGGGTGCGCCTCCATCAGCGGCACGTGCTTGTAGGCCGCGGCGTGCAGCACGAACTGCGGCCGGAACTCCCGGAACACGGCCTCGAGCGCGGCGCGGTCCTGGCAGTCCGCGATGCGCGCGATCAGCTTCGCGCCGGGGTGGTGCGCCGCCAGATCGTGCTCGAGGTAGTACAGCGCGTTCTCCGCGCGGTCGACCGCCACGATCGCGCGCGGCTCGAGCGGCGCGAGCTGGCGCACGAGCTCGCTGCCGATCGAGCCGCCGGCCCCGGTCACGACGACGGTGCGGCCCTGGACGGCGCTGCGCAGCGCCTCGAAGTCGATCTCGACCGGGTCACGGTCGAGGAGGTCCTCGAAGTTGACGTCGCGCAGCTCCGTGAGGCGCACGATGTCCGCGACCCGCCGCGGCATGCGGCGCAGGCGCACACCCGTCGAGTCGCACTCGTCGAGGATGCGCCGGTACTCCTCGCCGCTCGCGGTCGGCACGGCGACGACGATCTCCTCGGCGTTCGTCGACTCCACGGCCGCGCGCACGGCGGCCACCGCCCCGAGGACGGGCAGGCCGTGGATCTTCGTGCCGTGCTTGCGCGGGTCGTCGTCGAGGAAGCCGACGGGCTTGTACCCGAGGTGGCGGTGCGCGCGCATCTCGCGGACGAGCATCTCGCCCGCGTCGCCCGCCCCCACGATCAGGACGCGCCGGCCGGCCTCGCGGTGCGGCGCGAACACCTCGCGGTACGTGCGGATGGCGAAGCGGATGCCGCCCACGAGAGCGCCGCAGAGGAGCGGCTCGATGACGAGCACGAGCCGCGGGAAGTCCGTGAAGCCGAGCACGGAGACGACGGGCAGGAAGAGCAGCGAACCGACGACGAGCGCCAGCGAGAGGTTCCAGAGATCGGTCAGCGAGACGTAGCGCCAGAGCCCGCGGAACAGGCCGAACCAGCCGAACGCGACGAGCCGCGCGGCCACGATCCACGGCAGCAGTTCGAGGCAGCGGGCGAGGTACGCGACACCGCGCGACGCGACCTGGTCGTACAGCGCGACGTCCAGCCGCAGGAGCCACGCGCCCAGCCAGGCGACGGTGGCGAGGAGGGCGTGCACCAGCACCACCACGACGATGCGGTAGCGCAGGACCGTCTGGAGGCCAGGGGGCGGAGGGTTATCCACGCGCGACCGGAACGCGCGCGTCGGCCGGCCGGCGACGCGCCGCAGGAGCGCCGGGAGCGGTCGCCCGGTGGACGGGGACGGACCGTGCACGCGGCAGGAGGACAGTCGGCATGGAACCTCGCTGGCACCCTGCGCGACCCACTCCGACAGCGCTCGGTGCCGCGGTGCGCGGAGTCACTCGCGCCGCGCGGGCGCCGCGCCGGGCGCGAGCCGCTCCCGCCGCGCGTCCTCGCGGACCACGGCGATGGCGAAGGCTAGCATCGAGGCCGGAGGGACGAGGAGGGAAAGGAGTCGTCCGACCTCGCCGCGGTCGGCGTAGAGCAGCGCGAGCGCGCCCGTCCCCGCGGCGAAGCCGGCGTAGAGCAGCGAGACCGGCGGATGCCGCCCCACGCGCCGCGCGAGACGCTGGTAGACGTGCTCGCGGTGCGCCTCCGAGAGGCGCGCTCCGCGGAGCGCGCGCCGGGCCAGCGTGAACGTCGCGTCGAACAGGAACGGGCCCAGAGCGAGCACGCCCGCGGGGAACGGCAGCGCCCCGGACTGCGCGCCGCGCACGGCGCAGTCGGCGAGCAGCAGCCCGAGGACCAGGCTGCCCGTGTCGCCCATGAAGATGCGCGCGCGGGGGAAGTTCCACGGCAGGAAGCCCAGCGCGGCCGCCGCCAGCGTGCCGCCCTCGAGCGCGAGCGCGACGTCGCCCCCGCGCAGCCCCGCGATCGCGAACACGGCCCCGGTGACGGCGGCGGTCAGGCCCGCGATGCCGTCGATGCCGTCCATGAAGTTGAAGAGGTTGGCGAACCCGGCGAGCCAGAACACGGTCAGCGGGAGCGCCAGCGGGCCGAGGCCGACGCGGCCGACGAACGGGACGTCCGCAGCATCGACGTGGGCGCTCGCGGCGAGGCTGCACGCGGCGACCGTCAGCACCAGGAACTTGATGCGCGGCCGCAGCGTGTGCCGGTCGTCGCGCCGGCCGCACCAGCACGCCACGGCCGCGGCGGGAGCGACGAGTGCGACCCACGGGACGGCGAGCCACCACGCCGCGAGCGGGAGCAGCAGAGCCGCCGCGAAGCCGATCCCGAGCCCCCCGCCCGACGGCGTGGCGCGCGAGTGACTCGAGCGCGCGTTGGGCACGGCCAGCAGCCCGTCGCGCAGCGCGAGGCGCAGCGCGAGCCAGGTCCCCCCCGCCGCCACGAGGGCTGCGGCGACCAGCGCGACGGCGAGCCTCACCGCGGCGCCCCCGCGGCGAGCCCGAGCAGGCGCGCCTCCTCGCCGATGCCGTCGGCGAAGTGGCGCGGCGCGAAGCCGAGGTCGCGCGCGGCGTCCTCGTGACCGAACGCCTTGTCCTCCGCGAGCCGCAGCACCTGCTCCTCGCGGACGGGCAGGCGCAGGCGCAGGCGCTCGGCGACGCGCAACAGCGCTGCGACCGGGCCGAGCGGCAGGTGCACGAGGCGCGCGCGGCGCCCCACGGCTGCGGCCGCCGCATGGAGCGTCGCGTCGAGCGAGAGCGGCGCGGCGCCGGAGAGCGCGTACGCCCGCCCGACGGCTGCCGGCGACGCCCACGCCGCCGCGATCCCGTCCGCGAGGTCGTCCACGTGCACGGGCTGGATGAGATGGCGCCCGTCGCCCGGCACGGGCAGCGCCGGCCAGCGCGCGAGGCGCCGCAGCAGCCGCTCCATGTTCCGGTCGCCCGGCGCGCCGTAGATCATCGTCGGGCGCACGATCGTCCACGCGAGGGCGCTCGCGCGCACGCACTCCTCGGCGGCGGTCCGCACGGCGCGCGACGGCGCGGGCAGCCGCGTGAAGATCGCGGTCGTCGAGACGAACACGGCGCGCCGGCAGCCCGCGCGCTCGGCGGCGGCGACCACCGCGGGCACGTGGCCGAAGCCCATCGACGCGACGTACACGAGCGACGTGCAGCCGTCGAGCCAGGCGCCGAGCGCCGCCGCGTCGGCGAGGTCGCCGGTCACGGCGCTCGCCCCCGCGGGCAGCACGGCCCGGTCGCTCGTCGCGCGCACTAGGCAGCAGAGCCGCGCGCCGCGTGCGGCGAGCCGCGCGGCGACGCGCCGGCCGGTGAAGCCGGTCGCGCCCGCGAGCGCCACGGGTGCGGCCGTGTCAGCGTCGCCCACGGCGCTCCTCCAGCGCGGCGGCGAGCACCTGCAGGTAGGCGCGGCCGAGGTGCGTGCGCGAGTACTCGCGCGCCACGAACGCGCGCCCCGCCTCCCCCATCGCCCGGCGCCGCGCCGGGTCCGCGTGCAGCGTGCGCACCGCGGCGGCGATCGCGCCTGCGTCCTCCGGGTCGACGACGAGCGCGGCGCCGCTGCGCTCCAGGATCTCGCGCGCCTCGCCGCGGACCGACGCAACGATCGGGACGCCCGCGGCCATCAGCTCGAACATCTTCGACGGGATGAACGTGTCGAACAGCGGCACGTCGCGGAGCGGCACGAGCGCGACGTCGGCGAGCGCGTACCAGCGCGGGACGTCCGCGCTGGGGACACCGCCGTGGAGCACGACGTTCGCGATGCCGCGGGACGCGACGTGCGCCGCGAGCGCGTCCTTCTCCGCGCCCTCGCCCACGAACGCGAAGCGCACGTCGGGCAGGTCGGCGCAGAGCGCCGCGGCGTCCGCGATGCGGCAGAGCGCGTGGCTGATGCCGTGCGCGCCGAGGTAGAGCACGGTGAAGGCGCCGTCGAGCCCCGCCTCGCGCGCCAGTCCCGCGTCGCGCGGCACGGGCGCGAAGCGCGCGAGGTCGACGCCGTTCGTCACGACCGCGAGCCGCTCGCGCGGGATGCCGCGCGCGGCGATGTGGTCGGTGAACGTGCGCGTCACGGTCACCACGCGCAGCGCGCGGCGGTACAGGAACAGCTCGACGCACTCGAGCAGACGGATGAGCGCGCGGTTGCGCAGCACGCCCAGGTCCACGAACACGGCGGGCCAGAGGTCGCGGACCTCGAACACGTAGGGCACGCGGTGCAGCAGGCACCACCACCACGCCGTCAGCACGCTGAAGAACGTGGGACTCGACGCGATGACGACGTCGGGCCGGCCGTCCCGCGCGGCGCGCGTCAGTCCGCGCAGCCCGCTGAGCATGAACGAGAGGTGGCCGAGCGTCTTCTTCACGAAGCCGCGGTTCGGAGTCACGTAGCTGCGGCAGCGCTCGACGGCGATCCCGTCGAGCTCGTCGCGCCGGAACCAGACCCCGCGGTCCTCGTCGCGCAGCACGCCGGTCGGGTGGTTCGGGAAGCACGTGACGACGGCGACCTCGTGACCCTCCGCGCGGAACACGCGGGCGAGGTCGAGCAGGCGCGACTGCGGCGCACCGATCTCGGGCGCGAAGTAGTGGCAGAGCCAGACGATCCGCACCTCAGGCCGCGCCTTCCGTGAAGAGCTCCGTGCAGAGGCGCCGCTCCGCTCCTCCCGCGGGCAGTTCCGCCACGAGGATCGTCGTCGGCTCGACGACGCCGAAGCGCGGCGACCTGCGGCCGGGCTCCGTGCGCAGCGGCGACGTGCAGCGCACGACGGCGGCGCCGCGCGGCGTCGCGAGCCGCGCGACGCGCGCGTCGTCGTCGAACCCCACGACGCGCGCGTCCGGGGCGAGGTGCAGTCGCGCCCGCACGACGCTGCCGGCCGGCGCCGCCGCCGCGTCCTCGATCACGAGTCCCCCGCCGGGACGCAGCGCGACACGCCGCGTCAGTCGCGCCGTCACGCCCCACGGCTCGAGGGTCGCGCGCACCGCGCGGTCGTCGGCCGCGACGCCCGTGAGCCGCTCGCGGCCGCCGACACGGAAGCTGTCGTACACCTCGGACGCGTCGCGGTCGTCCACCGTCAGCGTGCTGTGGGCGCGCGCCGAGCGGCCCCATGCGCGCTCGGGACCCGTGTACTCGCAGAGCCCGGGGTCGGTGACGACGCACACGCCGCGCAGCCACGCCTCGAACGAGAGCGTGTCGGACTGCCCGTGCGCCGGCAGGTACTCGGGGCAGATCGGGCCGACGTCGACGAGCGCCCACGTCGTCGCGTCGCGCAGCACGGCGACGCCGGAATCCGCGAGGTGCGTGACGCCCGCACGCGGTGCGCCGTCGCCGGACCCCGCCGCCGCGAGCACGGCGCGCGCCGGCGGCGCGAACCCGCGCGCGCTGTCGCCGAGGAGCGGGATCTCGTCGTCGGGGCAGAGCACGGTCGCGAGCCATGCGCCCATGCGCCGGACGGCGTCGTCGCAGACGCCGGGCAGCACCGCGGCGATCTGCAGCAGATCGTGCAGCACGATGACGTGGTACATCGCCGAGCGCTCGAAGTGCCCGCCGTCGGGGAGCACCTGCTCGGCGAGCTCCGTCGCGAGCTGCGCGCGGTGCGCCGCTCCGCGTCCTGCCAGCGTCAGCGCGCGCAGGTTCTCGAGCAGGTGGTTGCCGCGCACGTCCTCCTCGAGGTGCGCGGCGACGTACGCGGCATGCAGCGCCGCGAGCTCGCCGGCGCCGTCGCCGAGTGCGTCCCACGAGCCGAGCGCCGACGCCGCGTGCACGAGGTTCGCGAGCCGCAGCGACGCCGGGTACGGGTGCCACGCGACGCGCTCCCAGCGCGCCTCGTGACGCGCGCGCCACGCATCGAGGACCGCACGCGCCGCGGCGCCGCGTCCCGTGAGCGCGAGGTCGAGGACGCTGCCGAGGTACTGGAGCTGGTACTCCCACAGCGGGCTCGCGTCGGCCACGTCGAACGTCGGCGGGAAGCCCAGGTCACGCGCGACGCCGAGATACTCGAAGCGCCCGCCCGCGTACGCCGCGGCGCGCGCCTCCACCGCGGCCGGTCCCTCCGGCGCGACGACGTCCCGGCGCATCGGGCCGAGCGGCGGCGGTCCCGTGCGCCGCGCGGCGTCGCGTGCGGCGTCGAGCGGCTGCTCGGGGTTGCGTGCGTAGCGGCGGCGCAGCGCGACGAAGCGCGCGCGGGCGCGGAGCTGCGCGAGCGGGATGCGGCGCGCGGTGCGCAGGTCCCGGGCGAGCCGCCGGAGCGGGCTCACGCGCCCGGGTCCGCGTCCTGACCGCGGGCCGCGTCCGCGACCGCGAACGTGGCGCGTGTCGCCGCGACGGACTCCTCGAACGGCACCGGCGACGCGCCGCCCGCACGCAGCGCCGCGACGAACGCGCGCAGCTCCGCGCCGTGGCCCTTGTCCTGCGCGCCGCTCCACAGCCGCCGCGGCTTGCCCGGACCGAGCTCCGTCAGCTCGCGGAAGTCGTCCATCACGTAGCTGCGGCCCTCCCAGTGGAGGTCCAGGTGCTCCTTGGCGAGCGACGGCGCGCCGCCGCTCACGTAGTCGAGGCTCGCCGTCGAGCCGTCGCCGAAGCGCAGCAGGGCCGACACGCCGTCGTCGCCGACCGGAACCGCGCGGACGTGCACGACCGGCGCGCGCGCGAGGAACGCGAGCAGGTCGACGAAGTGGCAGACCTCGCCGAGGATGCGTCCGCCGCCGACCTCGGGGTCGAGAGTCCAGTGGCCGACGGGCATGCGACCTGCGCTGATGCGGTAGCGCGCGTGCCACGGCGACGTGCGCTGCGCGAGGCGCTCGTGCAGCGCGACGACCGCAGGTGCGAAGCGGCGGTTGAAGCCGACGCACACGAGTCCGGGCCGCTCGGCGTGGGCGCGCACGACGTCGTCGAGCCCGTCGCGCGTGATCGCGAGAGGCTTCTCGATGAAGCAGGGGCGCCCCGCCCGGAGCGCCGCCGCGACGAGCTGCGCGTGCGAATCGTGGCGCGTCGCGACGACGACCGCGTCGACGTCGGCGTCGGCGAGCACGGCGTCCGCGTCGGCGGCCACGCGCGCGAACCCGAACGAGCGCGCGACGGCGTCGGCCGTGGCGCCGCCCGCCGTGGCGACGCTGGTGAACGACGCGCCCGCGGCGCGCAGCCCGGGCAGCAGCACGCCCGTCGCGAAGAGGCCCGCGCCGACCAGACCGATGCGGGCGTCCGACGCCGTCGCCGCAGCGGCGCGCGGCGGCGGCACAGCGAGCGGCCGCTCGGCGTCGTAGCGCAGCAGGATGCCGAGGAACGGCTCGGCGCTCTCGCCGGTGACCAGCTCGTACGCGCGCTCGGCGTCGTCGATCGCGAACTCGTGCGTGAGCAGCCGGTCCATGCGCACCGCGCCGCGGGCGATGAGATCGAGCACCGCTCCGAGGTTGCGGCCCTCCGTCCAGCGCACGTACGCGTAGGGGTAGTCGAGACCCTTCTCCTCGTACTGCGTGTCGTAGCGGCCCGGGCCGTACGACGTGCTCATGCGCAGGGACAGCTCGCGTTCGTAGAAGACGCGCCGGTCGAGCTCCATCCCGGTCGCGCCCACGAGCGTCACCGCACCGCCGCGGCGGCAGAGGCGCGCCGCGAGCGCGACGGGCTCGCTCGAGTCCGACGCCGCGCACACGAGCGCGCCGTCCGCGCCGTGGCCGCCCGTCAGCCCCTGGACGACGGAGCCGGGGTCGTCGCCCGCGAGGGCGACCTCGGCGCCGAGCTCCCGCGCGAGCGCGGCGCGTGCAGGGTCCAGGTCGAGCGCGACGACACGCACGCCCGCGGCACGCAGGAACTGCACGGCGAGCTGTCCGAGCAGACCGAGTCCGATGACCACGGCGACCTCGCCGAGACGCAGGTCGGCGGTGCGCACGCCGTGGAGCGCGATCGCGCCGAGCGTCGCCGCGCACGCCTCGCGCGTGGCGAGTGCCGCGGGGACGCGCGCGACGAGATTGCGCGGCACCGCGATCAGCTCCGCGTGGTTCGCGTGACCGGCACCCGCACACGCGACGCGGTCGCCCGGCGCGAGGTCGGTCACGCCCTCGCCGACGGCGACCACGCGTCCGGCCGCGCTGTAGCCGAGCGGCACGTCGCCCGCGAGGCGGCCCGAGACCGTGCGGTACGTGGCGACGAGTCCCTCGCGCCTCAGCTTGTCGAGCATCTTGCGCACGAGGTCGGGGCGCGCGCGCGCCTTGCCGAGCAGCGACTTCGACGCGAGGTCGATGATCAGGCGCTCCGTGCCCGCGGAGATCAGCGACCACTCGGTGCGGACGAGCACGCCCCCGCGCGGCAGTGCCGGCGCGGGCACGTCCGCGACCCGCGTCCGTCCGCCGTTCGCCGCCTGCAGCACCTGCTTCACGCCCGGCCCTCCGTCCGCGGCGGATCGTAGCCCGAGGCCGCGCGCGCGCTCAGTTCCCGCGGCTCGCCCGCAGCGCCTCGTCGAGCCGCGCGCGGATCTCCGCCTCCTGCGCGTCGAGACGACCGGTCCGCAGACGCACCTGGAACGGGTCCGCGCGCGCACCCAGCTCGCTCTGCTCGCGCCGCAGCGCGTCGCGGGCGCGCGTGATCGTGTCGAGCGCGCGGCGCAGCGTCGCGAGCGCGTCGTCCGCGCGGCCGAGGCGCAGCTGCACCAGCGCGAGCGTGTCGGCGTACGGCGCGTGCCCGGGCGCCTCCTCGACCGCGCGCTGCGCGAGTTCGAGGGCCTGCGCGCACGTCGCCTCGTCGCTCGACAGCACGTACGCGAGGGCGTTGCGCGCCGTGTGGTGCTGCGGGGCGAGCTCCAGCACGCGCTCGAGCGCGCGCACGACGACGCCGCGCTGCGGACCGTGCAGTTCCGGATCGCCGAGCGCCGCCGCGTCCACGAGGTGCGACTGCGCGACGAGGAACTGCAGGTTGACGTTCTCCGGGTTGTCCGCGAGTCCGCGCTCCGCGAGGTGCCGGGCGGGCGCCGTCGCGCCGCTCTCGACGCGCAGGAGCACCGCGAGCGACAGCGCGGGCGCGTACGGGTGCTCCACGTCGTCGGCGACGAGCGGCTCGAGGGTCGCGAGCGCGGCGGCGCCGTCGCCCGACTGGCTCTCGAGCGACGCGACGAGATAGCGCAGGTCGGGCTCGTCCGGGGCCGCGCGCAGCCGCTCGCGCGCGAACGCGAGCGCGCGCGGCACGTCGCCGATCCCGAAGCGCAGCGCGTCGACGCCGAGGCGCGCCGCCGCGCTCATCGCGGGAGCGAGATCGAGGGCCCGGCCGGCCTCCGCGACCGTGCCCTCGTGTTCGCCTGCCCGCGCGTGGAGCATCGCGCGCATCAGGTGGTAGAGGCCGTCGCGCGGGTGCGCGGCGATGGCGCCGTCGATCTCGCCGACCGCCGCCGGAACGCGACCGTCGGACACCAGCACGTGCAGGAGCGGGGCGAGGGACGCGGGCTCGTCGGGTGCCGCCTCGCGCGCGCGCCGCGCCGCCTTCTCGGCCGCCTCCACGCGCCGCAGCGCCAGCTCCGACGCGCTGAGCGCGCCCCACGCCGTCCAGTCGGCCGCGTCGGCGTCGAGGACGCGCTGCAGTTCGCGCACGGCGTCCTCGTGCGCGCCGCGCCGCGCGAGCGCCGCCGCGAGCATCCGGCGCGCGACGAGATCGTCGGGCGTGCGCCGCAGCATCGCGCGCACCTCCGACTCGCCGAGCTCGGTCTCGCCCGTGAAGCTGAGCAGGTCGGCCAGCGCGGCCCGCGGCTCGCGCGCGTCGGGGTCGAGATCGACGGCGCCGCGCAGCGTCGCGGTCGCCTCGCGCAGCCGCCCGCGCCGCGCGAGGTCGCGCGCGAGCGCGTAGCGCGTCCGCGCGAGGAGGTCGCGCACGTCGGCGCTCGCCGGCGCGAGGCGCGCGGCCGTCTCGAGCGCCGTCAGCGCACCGCGCAGGTCGCCTGCGCGCGCGCGCACGCTGCCGAGCGCGAACTGCAGGTCGGCGTCGTCCGCGAGCTCCGCGGCGCAGGCCTCGAAGCGCTCCTGCGCGAGACGCAGGTCGCCCTGCAGCGCCGCGAGCTTGCCCTCGGCGTAGCGCACGAGCGCATGCCCCTCGCCCCCGGCGACGCGCATCCGCGCCACCTGCTCGACGAGCTCGGGCGTTACGTCGCCGCGGCCGACCCAGAGATCGACGAGCGCGCGCCGGAGCTCGAGCGAGTCGGGTGCGACGAGGATCGCCGCCTGATAGGTGCGCTCCGCGCCCGCGACGTCGCCGGTCGCCTGCTGGAAGCGGCCGAGCTGGAGGCGCGCCCGCGCGTCGTTCGGCAGGCGGCCGACGAGGGCGTCGAGAGTGCCCCGCGCGCGGTCGTTCTCGCCGGCGCGTGAGTACGCGGCGGCCCGCGCCTCGGCGACCGTGCGCAGCGCGGCCGCCTGCGCGTCGGCGTCGGCGAGCGTCTCCGCGACGCGCTCGGCCGCGGCGAAGCGCGACTCGGCCTCGGCGGCGCGGCCTTCTTCCGCGAGCAGCAGCGCCTGCGCGACCACGTGCGCGACGTCCCGCGGCTGCAACGCCTCGAGCCGGCGGAGCGCGTCGAGCGCGGCGTCGGTCTCGCCGGCGAGTCGCGCCGCGCGCACGACCGCGCGCAGCGGCGCCGGGTCGGAGCCGAGTCCCGCGGCGGCACGCCGCGCCTCCGCCAGCGCGCGCTGTCCGGCGCCGAGTCCGAGGTACGCCTCGGCGAGGAGCAGCCGCAGGCGCGGGCGATCGCTCGGCAGCGCGGCCACGATGCGCTCCAGCTCCGCCGCGGCCTCGTCGTACGCGCCCGCCTGGAGGTCCGCGTACGCGAGCACCACGTGCGCCTCGAACAGCAGCGGGTCACCGTCGATCGCGCGGCGCAGCAGCGGCCTCGCCTCGGCGACCGCCGCCGGCGCGGAGTGGCCGCGGACGAGGACGGCGCGCGCCCGTGCGAGCAGCGCCTCCGGGTCGTCGGGCTGGCGCGCGAGGAGCTCGTCCGCGAGCCGCTCGAGCTCGGTGACGGCCTCGAGGGACGGCTCCGGTCCACCGAGCGCGAACTCCGCCGCCACCGCCGCGCGCCGCAGGCGCAGGTCGGTCCGGTCGGGTGCGAGCTCGAGCGCGAGGTCGTACGCGCCGCGTGCGCCGGCGAGGTCGCCGCGGGCGCGCCGCAGGTCGCCGAGGAGCGCTCGGGCCTGCACGGTCGCGGGAACGTCCTCGCCGGCGCGCAGGACCTGCTCCGCCTGATCGGTCTGCCCCGCCTGCTGCAGCGTCCGCGCGTAGGCGAGGCGCAGCGCCAGCACCTCCGGGTGCGCGGCGACGCCGCGCGCGAGCACCGACAGCGCGCGGTCGCGCGCCCCGCGGGCGAGCCAGAGGTCGGAAGCGGCCAGGAACGCGTCGGCGGCGGGCCTGACCGCGTCGGCGAACGCCGCGTCGAGCTCCTGATCGGCCTGGGCGGCGGCCCCGCTCGCCGCGTAGACCTGCGCGCGCAGAACGCGCAGCCCGGCGCGCGCCGCCGCGTCCGTCGTCGCGGCGAGCGCCTCGTCGACCGCCGCGAGCGCCTGCGGCGACTCGCCGCGCGCGAGGAGCGCGAGCGGCCGCAGCGCGAGCAGCTCCGGCCGCTCCTCGGGCGTCGCGCGCCGCAGCGCCTCGTCGGTGATCTCGAGCGCGAGCCGGTACGCCTCGGTCTCGCGGCGCCGCTCGGACGCGGGCGACTGGCTGAACGGCGCGCGGAGTCCGTACTGACGCGCGAGCTGCAGCGCCGCTCGGGCCCGGGCCGCGGGCGCGTCGTCGGCGTCGTCGACGGCGCGGCGCAGGTGCGCGAGCGCCGCGTTGCGTTCGCCCTGGTCGAGCAGGAGCTGGGCCAGGCGCGCGCGTGCGCCCGGCGGATCGGGCGGCCGCGCGACGACGTACCCGAGCTCGCGCACGGCCGTCGTGCTGTCGCCCGCCTGCAGCGCCCGCTCGGCGAGCAGCATGTGCGCCGCGTCGAGGTCGGGCGCGGCCGCCGCCGCGGCCGCCACCGCGCGCCAGCCCTCGTCGTCGCGCCCGAGGCGCAGCAGCGCCAGCCCGAGGTCGAGCCGCGCGACCTGATCGCCCGGCCGCAGCTCGAGCAGCCGGCGGTAGAGCTCCGCCGATTCCGCGAAGCGACCGGCCTCGAAGTGCACGAGCGCGTCCTCGTGGAGGCGCCGGACCTGGCGGTCCCCGCGCTCGTCGGCTTGGCGCCGGATCACGCGCAGCGCCGTCGCGAACGAGAGCAGCACGAGGACGACGAGCACGAGCACGCGCGCGCGCCGCCCGAACCACGCCCCGCGCCGACGGCGCGCGGCGCCGCTCACGGGACCGCCCGCAGCAGTGCCGTCCCGAACGTCTGCAGGAAGCGCGTCTGCGCCGCGACGGCCGCGTTCTCGTCGCCGTCCACGCGCGCGACGATCTGCACCTGCACGAAGGTCCCCGGCGAGTCGTCGAAGTGCGGCGTCAGGCGCTCCGCGAGCGTCCAGAGCGGCTTGTTGCGCGGGCTCTGGTCGAGGAGCTCGTCGTCCACGCGGAAGAAGGTCAGCACGAAGATGCGCTCGCCCGGGCGCCGGAAGTCGTAGCGGCACGTCGGCACCTGGCGTGCGGCGTCGTGCAGCGTCACCTCCTCGAACGTCTCCTTCGCGAGCTCCCAGCCCGCCGCCGGGTAGCACACGCTCGCGTTGTGGTAGTACGTCGCGAGGCCGCGCTCGCGGTTGCCGTGGTACGCCATGTAGAGCAGCACCTGCTCGCCGCGGGGTCCCGCGTAGAGCCGCGAGACGTAGTCGTCGACCTTCGTGATCTGACGCTCGTACTCGCGCAGCTCGTCTTCCTTGACCAGGCGCCAGCCGCCGAGCTCCGTCGGCACGGCCTCGCGCAGCGTGTGCGGCAGGCGCACGGTGCCCGTCGCGCGGCCGCCCCCGTGGCCCACGAGGTAGGAGACCGGCAGCGCCGCGCCGAGGAGCACGCAGACGGCGAGGAGCGCGCCGCGCGGCGTCACGCGGGACCTCCCGCGGCCAGCCGCACGGCAGCGACGAAGCCCTCGACGCTCGGGCCGTAGCCCCACCCGGCGACGTGGGCGCGCGCCTCGGCCCCCATGCGGCGGCGCGCGTCGGCGTCGTCGGCGACGGCCGAGAGCGCGTCGGCGAGAGCACGTGCGTCGCCCGCGGCGAAGGCGTGGCCGGTGCGCCCCGGCACGAGCAGGTCCGCTGCGGCGCCGACGCGGTCGGAGAGCACGACCGGCAGCCCCGCCGCCATCGCCTCGTTCACGACGACGCCCCACGGCTCGTGCCACGACGGCAGCACGAACAGGTCGGACGCCGCCCAGACGTCGGGCAGCTCGTCGGGGCGCCGCGGGCCGGCGAACACGATCTGGCGGATGCTAGGGTTCGCGGCCCGCGCGCGCAGGCTTTCGGAGAGGACGCCGTCGCCCACGACGAGCGTGTGCACGCGCGATCCGCGCTCCTCGAGCAGGCGCTGCGCAGCGACGAGCGTCTCGACGCCCTTCGCGCCGATCAGGCGGCCGACGAACACGGCGAGCGGCACGTCCGCGGGGATGCCCAGCGCCGCGCGGACCGCTGCGCGCCGCGGACGTGCGGCGTCGACGGCCGCGGCGAGCGCGTCGACGTCCGGCGTGTTGGCGAAGCGGCGGACGCGCTCCGTGCGCGCGCCGTGGCGAACGAGGTACGCGGCGGAGAGCGAGCCGGTCGCGAGCCAGGCGGACGCGCCGCCGACGACGGGGCGCAGCACGACGCGCTTCACGCTGCGCAGCCACAGCGGCCGCGGCGAGAGCTCGTTCGTCTCGCTGAAGAGCACGTACGGGATGCCGCGGGTCCGGCACGTCCACACCGCCGCGAGCGTCGACGGCATCGACCAGCCGGGCAGCACGACCACGTCGAAGCGGCCCTCGCGCAGCCGTCGCCCGATCCCGGGGTTCCAGTGGAAGTAGAGCGACCTCCGGCGCCGGAGGTGCCACGCGCGGCCCGGCAGGAACTCCTCGTGCGGCAGGTCGCCTTCGACGCGCGCGATGTCCCAGTCGCGGTCCGACTCGGTGCGCGTGTAGTAGAGGACGCGGAGGTCGAGGTCGGGCCGCGCGGCGAGCCGCGCGAACAGCGGACGCCGGTAGGGCGTCGGGAGCTCCGACAGCACCGCCACCCGCAGGCGCTGCGTGTCACCCATCGGCGTGCGCTGCGCCGCGCACGTCGTCGGGGCGCAGGCACCAGTCGGTCAGCAGGAACAGCGCGAGGCCGATGACGAACACGATCATGCCCGCCGTCTGGTGCGAGACGCCGGTCGCGTAGCTCGGGTCGACCTTGTACGCGAGCACGCCGGTCGCGGTGACGCGCACGGCGTTCGCCAGCAGGGCGATCGGCACGGTCGACACCACCAGCACGACGCGCAGCCATGCGGGACGCGGCACGAACGCGACCCAGGCGACGCCGAGCGCTCCCAGCGCGTAGAGGCTGTGCGCGCCCGAACACTGCTCCTCGACGAGCAGCTTCAGCCCGGGGAGCTGGATCACGTTCCCCTGGCGCACCACCGCCCACCCGAACGCGTCGAAGCTGCCCTCGGCGATGACGGCGGCCGTGCGCTGCAGCGGCTGGGTCAGCCGCTCGTCCCACGTCCGCGGGAGCGGGATCGTGAGCAGCAGGTACCCGAGCGGGAACGCGAGCGCGCGCAGCCAGCGCGTCCCGAGCACCGCGGCCACGAGGGCCGGCAGCGCGAGGAGCAGCGCCAGGTGCTGCGCGAAGTTGGCTCCGAGCGCGCGCCCGTAGAGGAACGCGAGGACGGCGACCGCGAAGGCGACGACGCCGCCCCGCGACGGCGCCGTCGGCGTGGCGCACAGACGCTCCCAGCGGTCCCAGACCCAGAGGCCCGAGACGACGGGCAGGAGCAGGCAGTGCGAGTAGCGCGGGTCGTCCCAGTACTGGCGCCCGCGGATCTCGAGGATCGGGGCGAAGAGGACGACCAGGAGCACCAGGGCGGAGAGCGCCCAGACGCGCTCGCGGCGCGCGAGGAGCGTCACGTCGGCTGCGGCCGCGGCGGACGGAGCCGTGCTCGTCACACCGCCTTCGGGCGCGTCGTCCCGCCCCGCTCCAGGCGAGCGAGCGCTGTCGGTCATCGGCCTCTTCAGGCCGAGGGCGACTGCGCCTTCGCGGCGGCCGCGCGGCGGCGCCGGCGGACGAGGCCGACGAGTCCCAGGGCTCCCACGCCGAACAGGGCCAGCGTGCCGGGCTCGGGGTTCGCGACGGCGTTGATGCCGAACGACGTCCCGACGCCCGTGAAGCTGAACGTGATGCGCACCACGTCGACCAGGTCACGCTGGTCGGCCGGGATGTTGATCTCCGGGATGTCGATCAGCAGGAGGCCGTTCGCGTCGGCGGCCGTCAGCACCTGGTTGATGCCGAAGCCGAGGCTGAACAGCGGCGAGCCGAACTCGGAGAACTGCACCTGCTGCAGCACGATCGCACCGCCCGCGCCGACGTTCACGCTCCCCATCTGGATGACGAGGTCGTAGTCGCCGTCGCCGTTGGCGAACGAGTACTGGAAGCCCTGCCCGCCGGGGCCGGCGAAGTTGTAGTTGAAGTCGAGCGCGGCGGTCTGGGGGATGATCGGGTTCGCCGTCGGCGCCGCGATCAGGATGCGGTCGGTACCCGGCGCCGCGAACCCGCTCGGCAGGTTCTGCGTGCCGAAGGCCGCCGCGGTGGCGCCGTTGAACGTCACGGCGGACGACGAGACGGCGCCCACGGCCGTGGCGGAGTTCGCGAAGTCGAGACCCGCCATCGCAGGCTCGGCGGCGGCGGCGACCGCAACGAGCGCCGCACACGCGATCAGGCTCCGGAAACGACGGTGCATCGTCTCGATCTCCCCTGGGGGCGCCGGGCTCGCCGACGCTGGCGGAAGGGTACAACCAGCCTGGCGGAGGCTGTGTAAAAAAGCTCATCGGACCGGAGCGGCCCGAACTTCAACGGAGGGAGTCCGCGAGCAGGGGCTCGATGCGGTCCGCGGTGTAGGAGGCACCCCACCGCGCCTCCACCTCGCGCCGCGCCGCGGCGCACCGGCGCACGGCCTCGGCCGGTGCGGCCAGCAGCTCGGAGACGCGCTCGGTGAGCTGGAGCGGGTTGCCCGGGGCGAACGTGCCGCCGAGCGCGCCTCCCGCGAACACCGCGTCGCCGGTGCCGGAGGCCGCCACGACGGGCACGCCGCAGCTCGCGGCCTCGAGCGCGCGGCGCGGGAACGGGTCGCTCTCCTCGGCTGCGTGGACGAACACGTGGGCCTCGCGCAGGAGCGCGACGGAGCGGGCGTCGGTCGGCGCGGGGACGACCTCGACGCGTCCGGTGACCCCGGCGGCACGCCCGATCTCGGCGAGCTCGGCCAGGTACGACGACTCCGTCGCGTCCGCGACCAGGCGCAGGCAGACCCGCTCCGGGAGGCGCTGCAGCGCCAGGAAGACCGCGTTCAGCCCGGCCGAGCGACGCAGCGCGCCGTGATGGTGCAGCCGGACGGGCCCCTCGGTCGGGATGGTGGGCTCGCGGTAGCCGAAGAGGCGCGTGTCGATCCCGGCGGTGAGGACGCGCGCGGACTGCACCGGAAGTCCCCGGACCAGGAGGGACTTCCAGCGCTCCTCGTCGAAGACGACGAAGCGCGCCGCGCGCGCGTCCGGCCGCTCGATCGGGGCGCCCGCCGCGCGCGCTCCGAGCCGCGCGAACGCGCCGACGCCCTCCCAGCGCGTCCACCACGGGTGGCTGCCGGCGAACGCGGAGAGCGCCCAGTCGTAGCCGAGGTCGATCCAGCGCGCGCGGGCGCCGTCGACGGCGAGGAGCGCGGGCGGGAGGCCGGCGGCGTCGGCGAAGAGCACGACCGAGTCGCGCTGCCGGCGCAGGGCGCGGCGCAGCGCGCGGCACTGCCGCCCGACGCTCGCGGCATCCAGGTCGGGCTCCTCGCGCGGGGCGAGTGCCCGGACGACCTGCACACCGCCGAGCAGCTCCTCCTCGGGCTTGTCCGGGGCGGCGCCGACGAGCAGCGTCACGCCGTGCCCGCGACGGGCCAGCTCCGCGGCCACGGCCGGGTAGGAGGGATCGGACAACCGCCGCCGCTCGGACGGCAGAGCCGCCTGGACGATCACCACCTGCACCGCGCTGCCTCCCTGCCCCACTCGCCGCCGCGAGGCTACCGCAGACGCGCGGGGCGCGTCAGTGTGGTCGCGCCCGGAACAGTCCGGGCCGGACCTCGTCGGCGGCGACGCCGTGCGGGAGACGCGCGGCGCGGTCGCGCCAGACCGGCGTCACGACGTACCACGACCCGCCCGCCGCCGCCGCGCCGCCGGGGTGCCGCGCGCCGAGCGCGCGCTGGACGACCACGTCGGTGCGCACCCCGCGCACGGACTGCATGTACTCGAGCGCGCCGCCCGCGCCCCACTCCGCCTGGACCTCCGCCCCCGCGGGCAGCGCGGCGAGCACGTCGCGGGCCCAGCGCTCCGGCTCGTCGAATCCCGTCCGCACGGGGAGCAGGAAGCGGCGCACGGCCGCGGCGTCGTAGTCGGGGAGGAGCCGCGCCCCGAGCGGCGTCACGGCCAGGACCGCGTAGCAGAGCGGGGGCGTCGCGGCGCACGCGAGGGCGAGCGCGCGCCGTCGCAGCTCCGAGCGGACGACGTCGACGCCCTCCGCGCAGAGCAGCGCCAGGAGCGGCAGGAGCGGCGTGAGGAACACGTACCGGTCGCCCACGCCGCCCATGCGCAGCGGGAGCACGCAGACGGCGCCGCACGCGGCGGCGGCGAGCGCGAGGCCGCGGACGCCGTGCCGTCTGCGCACCGCGGCGAGTCCGAGCGGAGCGAGCGCCAGCGCCGGCCCCGCGAGGTCGAACGCCAGCCACTTCGCGACGTAGAGGAGCGACGCGCCGAGCGGCGCCGCGTCGCCCGCGACGAGCGCGGCGTTGCGCGGCACGCCGACGAGCACCTGCGCGAGATACGCCCCGTCCACGAGCGGGACGCCGCGCCGCTGCGCCTCGGCGGCGACGAGCCCTGCGAAGGGCAGCGCGCCGACCAGCGCGCCGCCGGCGAGCGCGGCGGCGTGGCGTACGCGTCGCCCGCGGGGCGCGCCGGCGACGGCGGCGCAGGCGAGCACGGGCAGGAGCGGGAGCAGGGCGCGGTGGTGCAGGAGGCCGAGTCCGGCGACGAGCCCGAGGCAGCCCGCCGCACGCGCGTCGCGCTGTGCCGCGAGCGCAGCGCCGACCGCGAGCGTCACGAAGAGCACGAGCAGCGCGTAGACCTCCGCCTCGACCGCCGAGCTCCACACCGTGTGCGCGACGGCGAGCGTCGCCGCCGCGGCGCACGCCGCGGCCGCACTGCGCTGCCGGAGTGTGGTCGCGATGGCGTGCACGACCCCGACCGCGAGACCGGTCGCGGCGGCGTCGAGGAGGACCACGGCGCGCGCCGGGGACGGCCCGAGCGCCGCGATGCCGCGGGTCAGCAGCGTCTGCAGCGGATACGAGCGCGCGTACGGCGCGAGCGGTCCGCCGCGGGCCGCGCGCGCGGCGAGGTCCGCGGCGTCGCCGAACGTGCAGCCGGGCGCGCCGAGCGCGGCGTAGCCGCACGCGAGGGCGCCGGCGATGCCGGCCGAGAGCGCGACGGCACGCGCTCCGGGACGCATCAGGAGAACGCCGGGCGGAACGCGGCGTGCGGCGCGTCCGCGAGGGGTTCCCCGGAGGGTTCGGAGCGCGCGAGCCGCTGCGACTGCTTCGACACGATCGCGCTCGAGACCCAGAAGATCAGCGCGTTCGGGCTGCCCGCGGACAGGACGCCGCCGTGGACGAACGTGTCGGCCAGCATGCCGAGCACGCTCGCGAAGAACAGCATGGAGACGGCCGCCTCCGGCGAGCGCGGTGCGGCGAGCAGGCGGATGCCGGCGAGGATCGTCTGCGCGCCGAAGATCCAGAACAGGCCCAGTCCGACGAACCCGACGTCCACGAGCAGGGAGACGTGTGCGCTGTGCAGGTTCGTCGCGTAGCGCACGCGGCCGAGCGCGAGCGACTGCTCCGTGTCCTGGTCGTCGAGTGCGCGCGACGCGGCCCAGCCGTGGCCGAAGACCGGCGACTCCATCGCGACGTCCCAGCCGCGCTGCCAGCGCTCGAGGCGCCCGCCGACGTCGGAGAGCGTGTTCGAGCGCAGCACGACGTCGTCGACGGCGGAGCCCTCGATCTCCTCCACCGGCGTCGCGAGCAGGGCGATCGCGCCGATCACGAACACGGCGCCCGTCGCAACCACGGCGCCCGCCCGGTAGCGGTAGAGGAACACGATGACCGTGGACATGAGCGCGATGCCGACCGCGGTCCGCGAGCCGGAGAACACGATGGAGATCGCGAGGCACACGAGCACCGGCCAGCGCAGGAAGGCGAACCGCCCGAGGTAGGCGCGCGGCGCGGCGAGCACGATCGGCCACAGCATCGCGCCGAACACGCCGTTGCCGTTCGCGTTCGAGAGCACGCCGCAGAAGCGCGTCTCGACCCCGGTCTCGTGGACGAGCTGGAAGTCGCGCGTGATGAGCGCCATGGCTCCGAACGCCACGCCGACCACGTGCATCGCGACGCCGACGAGGAGCGCCCCGACGCACAGGCGCGGCAGGAAGTCCTCGGAGTCGAGCAGTCGCCAGCCGACCACGTACGAGAGGATCAGCGTGCACACGAACGTGCACGCGATGAGCAGCGAGAACAGGGGCGCGTCGGACCACGCGCACGAGACGAGCGCGAAGAGGCCGAGGGCGACGAGGGACCACGGAGGTCGCTCGTTCCCGTGCCGCTCGCCGCGCACGGACGCGACGAAGAGCAGGCCGCGCACGGCCAGGATGCCGAACACCCACCACCGCAGGATGTGCGAGAGCGCGATCAGCGGGTGGTACCAGGCCAGCGAGACGAGGAGCACCGCCATGCCGACGACGATCGCGCGCGAGAGGCGCGCGAAGAACATGACGAGCAGACAGACCACCGTCACGGCCGCCCAGCCCACGCCGAAGCGGTAGGCCAGCTCCACGATCTGGAGGTCGAGGCGCCAGATCATCGCGGCGGCGCCTCGCGCCGGAGCAGTGCCGCCAGCCGTTCGGAGGTGCGGCGGAGGTCGTGCAGCCCGGCGACGCGCCGGCGCGCCGCGTCGGTCGTCGCGCGACCGCTGCGCGCGTCGGCGAGGCAGCGGGTCAGCGTGCGCGCGAGGTCCGGGGCGTCGTCCACCGCGGCAAGGTAGCCGGACAATCCGTCCTCCACGAGCTCGGGGACACCGGAGAGGCGCGTCGAGACGACGGGCACGCCGGCCGCCATCGCCTCCATCAGGGCCACGGGGATGCCGTCGAGGTCGCCGTTCGCGGCGACGCGGCACGCGAGCACGAACGCCTCGGCCCGCACCAGCTCCTCGCGCACGCGCTCCGGGCCGACGGCACCGAGCAGCTCGAGCTCGACGCCCAGCTGCGCGGCGAGCGCGGCCAGGCGCTCGCGCTCCGCGCCCTCGCCTGCCACCACGACCGTCACGCGCTCCCCGCCGCGCGCCAGCTCCCCCGCGGCGCGCACGAGCACGTCGTGTCCCTTCTTCTCGCGCAGCGCGCCCACGGCGAGCAGGCGGCCGCGCTCGGGACGGCGCGGGAGGTCCGCGAACTCCTCGATGCGGATGCCGACCCGGGCGACCGCGATGCGCGCCGCGGCCTCCGGCACGGCCGCCGCGACGCGCGCGCGGTCGAACTCGCTGATCGAGAGCAGCAGGTCCGCGGCGCGCGCCTTCGGACGGAGCAGGAACGGGTTGTAGGCCGTGTGGTTGGTGAAGGAGAAGGGCACGTCGAGGAGCCGCGCCGCGACGAACGCGACCGTGCTGCCCGCATCGACGAACTGCGCGTGCACGCGGCGAGGCGCGCCGTCGCCGCGCAGTCGTGCGGCGAGCGCGACGCCGAGGACGAAGTGACGCAGCGAGCGGACGCGCGAGCGGAGCGGCTGGTCCGTGTAGCCGCCGCCGGCGCAGGCGGCTAGCGTCGCGAGGAAGCGCGCGGGTCGCCGCAGCGCGGATGCGGCGCACGCGCGGAGCGCCGCACCGCTCGCGGCGCGCGGCAGGTACGTCGTGAACCGCTGCGCGCGGCGTCCTTCCGCGTCGAGCGCGGCGTCGGCGTCGGCGCGCGCGGCGAAGACGTGCACGTCGAGACCGCGCTCCCGCAGCGCGAGCACCTCACGTGTGGTGAACGTCTGCGTCAGGACCGGGAACGAGTACGCGACGTAGGCGACGCGGAACGGTGCGGCGTCCTCGCCGGCGTCTGCGGACGGCGCGGCGGCGGTGCGCGGCACGCGTCAGGGGGCGCTGGGCGCCTTCTCCAGCACGAAGCGATCGATCACGAGTGCGTCGATGCCCGTCGTGAAGTAGCACTTGAGCGCGTCCATCGGCGTGTTGACGATCGGCTCGCCGCGGATGTTGAACGAGGTGTTGAGCGTGCACGGGATGCCCGTGCGGCGGCCCAGCTCCACCAGGTAGCGGTGGTAGAGCGCGTGCTCCTCGCGCGTCACGGTCTGCAGGCGCGCCGAGCCGTCGACGTGCGTGATCGCGGGCAGGCGGCCGCGCGTCTCCGGCCGCACCTGCCACACGGTGAGCATGAAGGGCGAGGCCCCGCCCTGCTCGAACCAGCGGTCCGCCTCCTCGAGCACGCAGCTCGGCGCGAACGGCCGGAACGGCTCGCGGTGCTTCACCTCGCGGTTGACGATGTCCTTCATCTGCGGATTGCAGGGATTCGCGAGGATGCTGCGCCCGCCGAGCGCACGCGGTCCGACCTCGGCGCGTCCCTGGTACCAGCCGACGATCCTGTCCGCGGCCACGAGCTCCGCCGCCGCGGCGGCCGGGTCGTCCACCTCGCGGTACTGCGCCTTCGCGATGTCGAGCGCGGCGCGCACGTCGTCGGTGTCGGTGTCGGGCCCCCAGTAGGCGTGGTGCATCGTGAAGCGCCGCGCGCCGCCCGTCTCGTGCCAGCCGAGGAACGCCGCGCCGAGCGCGAGTCCCGCGTCGTTCGCGGCCGGCTGGATCCAGACCTCGTCGAACACGTTCGCGAGGCACAGCTTGCCGTTCGCGACGCTGTTCAGCGCCACGCCGCCCGCCATGCAGAGGCGCGACTTCCCGGTGAGCCGGCGCGCGCGCCGGCCGAGCGCGAGGACGGCCTCCTCGAGGACGCGCTGCGCGCCCGCGGCCACGTTCGCGAAGCGCGGCTCCGTCGGGTCGTCGCCCTTCTGCACGGGCTCGCCGAAGAGCTCGACGAAGCGCGCGGAGGAGCGCCGGTCGGGCTCGTGCTTCAGTCGGTCGAGGTCGAAGCGCACGTCGCCGTCCGCGCCCACCTTGCAGAACTGCGCGAAGCGGTCGGCGAGCGCGTCGCCGTCGCCGTACGACGCGAGTCCCATCACCTTGCCGGCGTCGAGCACGGGGCGGAACCCCAGCCACTCGCACACGCAGTCGTACATGTGGCCGATCGAGTGCTCGGGAAAGCCGAACGTCTCGACCCGGCGGATCTGCGTGCCCTCGCCCACGTAGATGCCGGTCGCGACGCCGTCGCCCTGCGCGTCGAGCGTGAGGATCGCGGCGTCCTCGAACGGCGAGCAGTGGAACGCCGACGACGCGTGGCACAGGTGGTGGTTCGCGGTGCGCGTCGCGCCGCGGTAGCCGTGGCGGCCGCGCACGCGCCGGCTCTGGCGGAGCGGCTTCCAGCCGCCCGTCACCAGCGCCTGGTCGCGCAGCCAGCGCCGATACCACGGGCGCCCCGCGAGGCGCAGGGCACCGAGCGCCGAGTGCCAGATCTCCGCGCCCGGATCGCCCGCGAAGACGACGAGGTCGACGTCGTTCATCTCGATGCCGGCCTGGTCCAGGCAGAAGCGCAGCGCCTGGTCCGGGAACGCCATCGTGTACTTGTCGCGGTTGAAGCGCTCCTCCTCCGCGAACGCGACCAGCGCGCCGTCCGACACGAGTGCGGCGGAGGCGTTGTGGCTGGCGGCGTTCAGTCCGAGGACGTGCATGCGGCGGGTCGCGACAGACGGCGGCGCATTGGACGTCCGCCGCGCGCGCGCGACAAGGAATGGACCCCGAGGTCCGCGCTGCGTCGTTGGGCGTGCGCGCGCCGCGCGGCAGGCGCTACCCTCCCTGCCGTCCGGACGTCCGGGCGGGTGAGGTGCATGGCCGACGACGTGACGACGAACTGCCGGCGCTGCGGTGCCGCGTGCGCCGCCGGCGCATCGGACTGTCCCGCGTGCGGAGCGGCGCTGCTCGGGATGTGCGGCTGCGGCGCGGTCGTCGTCGCGGGTTCCGAGCGCTGCGCGGCGTGCGGCCGTCGGCAGCGCTCGCAGCGCAGGCGCCGCGGACTCTCGCGCCGGACGAAGGTCGTGGCGCTCGTCGTCGTCGTGGTCGTGGCCGCGGGCGCGCTCGGGTTCGCCTCGTGGCGCCGGGCGCGCCGCGCACCGTCTCCGTGGCAGCGGCTCGAGAGCGGCCGCGTGCTGTACGACGCGGGTGCGTTCGGCGAGGCGCTCGAGCAGTTCCAGCAGGTCGCGCGCGATCTCCCGCGGGAGAAGCGCGCGTGGCTGCTCGCGGGCATCTGCAAGCGGCGCCTCGGGCGCGCTCCTGCCGAGTGGCTCGCGGACGTCCGACAGGCGCTCGCGCTCGACCCGGCGCTGCCCGAGGCGCTGCGGCTCGTCGCGCAGGCGGAGCTCGACGCGGGGCGCGTCGAGGAGGCGGAGGCCGCCGCGGAGAAGCTCCGCAGCGCGGCGGGCGAGGACGCGCAGGTGCTGTGGCTGCTCCTGCAGATCGAGCTGCGCCGCCCGCGGCCGGACCTCCACCGCGCGCTCTCGCTGACACGGCGCGCGCGGCAGGCCGGGATCGACGCGCCGGAGGCGGTGCTGACGGAGGTGCAGATCCGGCTGCGCCTCCGCGGCCCCACACCGGCCCCGGAGACCGACGCGGAGTTCGCGGCGCTGCTGCGGCAGGCGCTGCGCGTGCTCGACCGCGACGCGCCGGCACGGGGCGACGGCGCCGACGTCGCCGTGGAGCGCGTGCGGATCCTGCTGGCGCAGGCCGAGGTGGACGCGGCGTTCCGCGAGTGCGAGAAGGCGCTCGCGGCCGGCGGCGACAGGCTGACCGGCCCGCAGCGCGCGACGCTGCTCTTCCTGCGCGCGCAGGCGTGGGACGCGCGCGACCGCGACAACGAGCCCAAGCTCTACGCCAACCCTCGCCGCCTCGACGTGGACCAGGCCGTCGCGGCCGACGCGAGCGTCGGCTTCGCGCTGCTCGTCGCCGACTACGAGGTGCGCATGGGGCGCCTCGACGACGCGGAGCGCGTGCTGCTGCCGCACTGCGACGCGTCCGATCCCGCCCCCGCCCTGTTCCTCGCGGCCGTCCGCATCGAGGCCGGTCGTCTCGACGAGGCGGGCGCGTTGCTCGAGCGCACGGCGGAGCGCGCGGGGAACCTGCCGTACCTGGAGACGCTGCGCGGCGATCTCGCGGCCGCGCGGGGCGACGCCGCCGCGGCGCGGGAGGCCTATCGCCGTGCGCTCGCGGCGGGCGGCGCGACGCGCGTGCCGTCGGTGCGGCTCGCACTGCTCGCGGCACGCCCCGGCGCGTCGGCGGCGGAGCGCGACGACGCCGTCGCGGGCCTCGCGTCGTTGACCGGCGACACGGACGGCGGCGACCCCGATGCGTGGCGCGCCCTCGCCCTGGTGGAGGCCGCACGCGGGCGGAGCGACGCGGCGATCGCGGCGGCCCGCGCGCGGACCCGGCTCGCGCCGACCGACCCGGAGTCGTGGACGCTGCTCGGCCGCTGTGCGCTCCTGCCGCCCGGCGAGGACGCGGCGCGCGACGCCGGCCAGGCGTTCGACCGCGCGCGCGCACTCGACCCCTCGCACCGCGGTGCGTGTCTCGGGCTGGCGCAGGCGCTGCTGCGCCTCGGGCAGGCGGGCGAGGCCGCCGCCGCGTGCAGCACCGCGCTCCGGAACACGCCGGACGACGGCGAGCTGCTCGCGCTGCGGGCGTCCGCGTATCGCCTGCTCGGTCGCTGGGACGCCGCCGCCCTCGACCTCACACGCCTCGCGGCGACACCCGAGCGCTCGCGCGAGACGTTCCTGCAGGCCGTCGAGGCGCTCTACCGCGCGGGGGAGCGCGACCGCGCGGACACGCTGGTGCGGCAGGCGCTCGAGAACTGCGACGCCGAGACGCGCGCCGCGCTCGAGTTCGTCCGCGCGCTCGGCGCAGGCGACGCGGAGGGTGCGTTCGCGCGCGCGCAGACCTCTGCGCCGACGCTCGTCCTCGCCGACCTGCTCCTCGCGGCCGCGCGCCACGACGACGCCGCGCGCGTCCTCCGTCAGGTCCTCGAGCAGCACCCGGGCGACGCGGGTGCGACGTGGCGGCTCGTGTTGGCCCTCCTCGACGGCGACCAGGTGCCGGACGCGGCGGTCGCCGAGGCGCGCGCCGCCGCGGCGGCCCTGTCGGCCGCGCACGACGCTCCGGAGCGCGCGCTCGTGGAGGGGCGTCTGCTGCTCCGTGACGGGAACGCAGAGGCCGCGTCGGCGCTCCTCGAACGGGCCGCCGCCGCGCTCGGCCACATCGCCGCGGTCCAGTACCTCGCCGCCGAGGCGCGCTGGGCGGCCGGCGAGCGCGAGAGCACGCTGCCGCGCTACCGCTCCGCCGTGCTCGCGCCGGGGGCGACGCCGGCGATGCGGCGGCGCGTCGCCGGCGTCCTGGTCGCGCTGGCGGCCGGCTCCGCCGGCGCGACGCGTCGTCTCGACCTGCTCCGCGAGGCCGTGCGGCTCGATCCGGCGTCGGGGCCGGCGTGGAACGCGCTCACGCTGGAGCAGATGTCGGCGGGCGACTTCTCGGCGGCCGCGGCGACGGCGCAGCGGGCGCTGACCTCGCGCGAGCTGGACGCCCCCACGCTGCTCGCCCTCCGACGCCGCGCGGCGCTCTCCGCCGCGGCCGCGGGCAAGCGCGACACGGCGGAGCAGCTCCTGCGCTCGTTCTCGGAGGAGGAGTCGGCGTCGCCCGAAGGCGTCACGCTCCGCGCGTTCGCCGACCTGCGGGCCGGGCGCGGCGCACAGGCCGTGGAGGCGCTGCGCGCGCTGGTCCTCCAGGACGACGCCCCGCCGCTCGCGGTGCTCGTCCTCGCCGACGCGCTCACGAGCGGCGGCGACACGGCCGCCGCCGCCGAGCTCGCCGCGGACTGGCTGAGACGCCACGCGAGCGACTCCGCGACGGCGCTCGGCGTGGCCGGCCTGCTCTCGGTGAACGGCTACGCCGAGGCCTCGCTCGGCGTCGTGCGCACGGTCGCGGCGGACCGGCCGCCGAGCGTCGAGCTCGTCCAGCTCGAGTGCATCCTGCTGGCGCGCCTCGGGCGCGCCGCCGAGGCGCTGCAGCGCGCCGAGGCCCTGCTCGCGACGGTGCCGGAGACGGAGGCAGCCGCGGCGCACCTGCTCTGCGGGTTCGTCGCGGCGCGCTTCCTCAAGGACCCCGAGCGCGGGCTCCGCGAGGCCGAGGCGGCGCGGGCGGCGGCCGCCGCGTCGCCGCGTGTGCGGCGCCTCGCGGACGTGCTCCGCGGCGAGGCGCTCCTGCTGCTCGGCCGCGCCGAGGAGGCCGGAGCGATCGCCGACGACGCGCTGGCCGCAGCCGAGCGCGACGCGCTCGAGCTCGAGGCCGCCGTCGAGGCGCGGCTGTGCGTCATCTCCGGCACGGCCGACGCCGCCGCCGAGCGCTTCGAGCGCGCTGCGCGCAGCCTCGGGCGCGCCGTCGAGCTCGACCCCGCGAACTCCGTGGCCTGGAACAACCTGGCGTTCGCCCTGGCGCGCGCGGGCGACCCGCACCAGGCCCTCCGCTACGCGCGGAGGGCGACCGAGCTGGCGCCCGAGGACCCGGGACACTGGGACACGCGGGCCGACTCCGCGGCCGCTGCGGGCGAGACCGAGGAGGCCCGCACGTCGTGGGAGCGCGCGCTCGGCCTGTTCCCGACGCGCCGCGACGCGGCCCGCGCCGTTCCCGACGTGGTGGTCCGGTTCGCGGAGTGGCTCGCGGCCGAGGGGCGCGGCGACGAGGCGTCCGAGCTCGCCGCGCTCGTCGCCGAGCTCGACCCGGCTCCGCCCGAGGCCGCGCGGGCGCTGCGGATCGTGCGCCGTTCCGGCCGATAGAAAGCCCGTGACCGGAGTCGGGAAGTTCGCTGCCCCGGCCGGGGCCCCGGCGTAGCATCCGCCGATCGCAAGGAGGAGGGAGCACGTGAAGAGCGTCGCACTCGCAGCCGCTGTCGTGTTCGGGCTCGCACTGGCACCGTTCGCGCGCACCGCGGACGCCGGCCTGAGCTATGCCGTCGGCGGGCAGGAGATCTCGCTCTCGCCGAACGTCGGCGAGGACGCCACGGGCCCGGACTTCACGGGCGGCACCGGCGGCGCGCCCGACGGCTCGTCCCTCTACTCGCGCGGCTTCTTCGACGTGCCGCCGCTCGGCTCGTCGAACGGCGGCGCGATCCCGGCGTCCGTCACGTACGTGGCCGACTTCGACCTCGCCGGCCAGACGTTCCTCGGCCACCTGAACGCCAACCAGATGCAGTTCCACATCTGGACGCTCACGGTGATCGGAGCCCCGACGGTCACGTCGATCGAGCTCTACAACCGCGGCGGCGCCGGCACGGTCGGCGCGCGCAACACCGCCTACAACGCGGCGCACTGGTCGTCCGGCACGCTGAGCGGCGACACGACGCTCCTCGGCAACGCGTACAACGAGATCTACGCGGCGACCGACTGGAGCGACGTCGGCAACTTCAGCGGCTACTACGACACGATCCGCGTCACGTTCGTGATCGACTTCAACGAGTCGGTCGTGATCGACGCGCTGTCGAACCCCGAGCCCGGCACGCTCGCGCTCTTCGGCCTGGGTGCGCTCGGCATCGCGGGCGCCGTCGCGCGCCGCCGCCGCCGCCGCGCGGTCGTCGCGCAGCAGTAGCCGCCTCGCACCACCACGAACACGAGGCCCCGCGTGGCACGCAGTCGCGCGGGGCCTCGTGATTCTGCATCGCGTCGCAGCGTCACCCGCACGCGTCGTCGCGGGGCGCGACGCTCCGGGCCGCGCGGCGTGCGTCGCGCCGCGGCGGCGCGACGCGCGATCAGGTCCGGACGGCGCCGGACTTGCGGACCAGGTAGGGGCCGACGAAGAGCGCGTCGAGGCCGGTCGTCGCGAACACCTCGAGCGCCTCCGCCGTCGTGACCGCGGGCGGCTGGCCCGGCCGGTTCAGGCTGGTGTTGAGCAGCGCGGGAGCGCGCCCGGTGCGGGCGCCGAACGCCACGAGCAGCCGGTGGAAGTCGGGCTCGCGCAGCGGGCTGACGCCGTGCCAGCGCACGATCCCGCCGCTCGTCACGACGCCGCCGAGCGCCGTGCGCGCGGCCTCGGAGACCGTGTCCCACCGCAGCATGTACGGCGACGCCGCGGCGTCGTGGAACAGCTCGGCGGAGCGCTCCTCCGTGATCGAGAGCGCGAACGGGTGGTGCTCGGCGCGCGGCTTCACGTCGCGGAGCAGGCGCCCCTTCGTCGCGGCGTTCGACGGGTCCGCGAGGATCGCGCGGTGCCCGAGGCCGCGCGGCCCGAACTCCGCCCGGCCCTGGAACCAGCCGAGGATCGCGCCGCCCGCGAGCAGCTCGGCCGCGGCCGCGGGCGTGTCGGTCGGGCGCTCGTACGCGTGGCCCGTGCGGCGCAGCGTGTCCTCGATCTCGGCGTCCGTCGCGGCCGGGCCGAGAGCCGCCGAGGTGATGGGCTCGGGGCGCGAGCCGGTGACGCTCGCGTGGACGTGGAGCGCGGCGCCGACCGCGGTGCCCTCGTCCCCCGCCATGGGGTTGACGTACACGTGGCGGAACGGCGACTCGGCGGCGAGCCGGCCGTTCACGACCCAGTTGAGCGCCACGCCGCCCGCGAAGCAGAGCGTCTCGAGGCCCGTGCGCTCGTGCAGGTAGCGCGCCGCGTGCAGCACGGCCTCCTCGCCCGCGCGCTGGAGCGACGCGGCGATGTCGCGGTGGCGCTGCAGGACGGGTTCGCCGCGGCGGCGCGGCGTGCCGAACGACTTCAGGAAGCGCTCGGAGAGCGCGCCGAGGCCGTCGCGGTAGTGGAAGTACGACGGGTCGAGCTGGAACGAGCCGTCGGGGCCGAGGCGCACGATCTCGCGGAACTGCGCGGCGAACGTGGGCTCGCCCTGCGTCGAGATCGTCATCACGCGGAACTCGTCGTCCTGCCCCTCGAAGCCGAGGAAGTCGCTCACGGCGGCGTACAGCAGGCCGAGGCTGTTCGGCATCTCGTCCACGCGGAAGACGTCGATGCGCGCGCCGTGTCCGGAGCCGACCGCCGACGTCGAGATCTCGCCCCGCCCGTCCATCTCGAGGATCGCGGCCTCGGGCGCGGGTCCCGCGAGGAACGACGACGCCATGTGGCTCAGGTGGTGGCGCACGACGTGGAAGCGCCCGTCGCGTCCCTGGCGCAGATCCTCGAGGGACTTGAGGTAGAGGAGCGTGGAGTGCAGCTCGTCGTGGAAGATGTGGAAGGCGCGGAACTCCGGCGACTCGAAGAAGCGCTCGCCGTACCAGTCGAGGACCTTCGAGCGGAGCGCGAGCCACGGGTTGTTGGCGACGGCGACGTGGTCCACGTCCGCGAGCGAGACGCCGGCGATGCGCAGGCAGGCGTCGACCGCGCGCGCGGGGTAGCCGCCCTGGTGCTTGATGCGCGAGAAGCGGTCCTCGGAGGCGGCGGCCAGCAGCCGCCCGTCGCGCACGAGCGCAGCGCTCGAGTCCTTGTAGCCCAGTCCGCCGAGTCCCAGGATCAGCATGTGGCGTCCCCCGCCCCGCGCGCGTGAGCCGAGCGCAGGGCCTTGATGATGTCGCGGCCGACGCCCGGCGCGTCCGGTGCGGGCAGCGCGACGGTGCGGCCCGCGAGGCCTTCCTCGCGGAGCGCGGCGAGCGGCCCGTCGCCGAACGCCACGAGCGCGTGTGCCAGGCGGTCGACTGCGCGCGCGGCGTCCGCGTCCGGGCCGTCGCGGCGCCCGGCGCCGACGCGCACGAGCACGCGCCCCGCGCGGACCGCGGCGGTCGCCGCGGCGACGGCCGCCGGACCCTCGCCGTGGAGCGCGACGACGTCGGGCCGGTACGCCCCGAACGCCTCCTCGCACCGCAGCGCCGCGTCCTCGACGCCGTCCACCACGAGCTCGCGCTCCTCGATGACGATCGCGAGGAAGCGCAGCCGGATGTCCAGCTCCGCGTTGAAGGCGACGATGCCGTCGCGCACGAGCGCCACCAGCGGGCCCGCGGCCCCCGGTGCCACCACGCGCAGCACCCTCATCGTGCGCCCGTCCCCGGGGAGGCCGATCCCCCCTGCAGCCGGCCGCCGTACATCCGGTCGTAGTAGTCCCGGTACGCTCCCGACTTCACGCGACGCCACCACTCCTCGTTCTCCCGATACCAGTCGACCGTCGCGGCGAGGCCGGCGTCGAGCGCGATGCGCGGCTCCCAGCCGAGCTCCGCGCGCGCGTGCGCGTACCCCATCGCGTAGCGGCGGTCGTGTCCCTTGCGGTCCTCGACGTGTCGGATCAGCGACTCCGGCCGCCCGAGCAGGCCGAGCACGCGCCGCACCATCGAGATGTTGGTCTGCTCGCCGGACGCGCCGAAGTTGTAGATGCCTCCGGGGCGCCCCGCCTCGGCCGCCGCGAGCACGCCGCGGCAGTGGTCCTCGACGTGGATCCAGTCGCGCACCTGCAGGCCGTCGCCGTACACGGGGAGGTGCCGGTCCTCCATCGCGTTCGTGATCATGAGCGGCAGCAGCTTCTCGGGGAACTGGTACGGCCCGTAGTTGTTCGAGCAGCGCGTGACGACCACGTCCATGCGGTGCGTCTCGCGCGCGGCGCGCACGAGCAGGTCGGCCGCGGCCTTGCTGGCCGCGTACGGGCTGTTCGGCGCGAGCGGCGTCGTCTCGACGAACGCGGGGTCGTCGGGACCGAGCGTGCCGTAGACCTCGTCGGTCGAGACCTGCACGAAGCGCGGCACGCCGACGCGCCGCGCCCAGTCGAGGAGGGTCTGCGTCCCGAGCACGTTGGTCCGCAGGAACGGGTGCGCGTCGTCGATCGACCGGTCCACGTGGCTCTCGGCCGCGAAGTGCACGAGCACGTCCGGGCGCCCGCCCGCCTGCGACTCCCACGCCGCCGGGTCGACGACGTCGCCGCGCACGAACGTGTGGCGCGGGTGGTCGCTGAGGTCCGCGAGGTTCTCGAGGTTGCCGGCGTACGTGAGCAGGTCGAGGTTCACGACGTGCGCGTCCGGCCGCTCGGTCAGCAGCAGCCGCACGAAGTTCGACCCGATGAAGCCCGCCCCGCCCGTCACGAGCCAGCGCGTCACGACGCACCTCCGGAGACGACGCGCGCGCGCTCGTGCAGATACGCGCGCAGGGCCTCGCGCCACGGGCGGAGCACGTGGCCCGTGGCCGCGCGCAGGCGCTCGCACGAGAAGCGCGAGTTGGCGGGGCGCGGCGCCGGGCGCGCCAGCTCGGCGGCGAGGATCGGCGCGACCGGCACGTGCCCGAGGCCGGACTCCGCGAGCACGGCGCACGCGAACTCGTGCCACGAGCAGTGGCCCGCGTTGGCGACGTGGTACGTGCCCGGCGGCGCCGCGCGGAGGACCGCGGCGAGTGCGTCGGCGACGTCTTCGGCATAGCTCGGGGAGACGACCTGGTCGGTCACGACGCGCACCGGCTCGCCCGCGCGTGCCCGCGCGAGGATCGCGTCGGCGAACGACTTCTTCCCGCGGCCGTAGATGCTCTGGCAGCGGACGATCCACGCAGCCGGGACGAGCTCCCGGACCGCCAGCTCGCCGTGGAGCTTGCTGCGGCCGTACGCGGAGAGCGGAGCGGTCGGATGCTCCTCGACGTAGGGCTCGGCCGCGCGGCCGTCGAAGACGTAGTCGGTCGAGACGTACAGCACGCGGGCGCCGCGCGCCGCGGCCGCGGCGGCCACGAGGCGCGCACCCTCCGCGTTGACGTGCTCGGCGCGTTCCGGGTCGCCCTCGCAGCCGTCGACGTCGGTCCAGGCCGCGAGGTGGACGACGACGTCCGGGCGCGCGGCGTCGAACGCGGCCGCGACGGACGCCGCGTCGGTGACGTCGGTCTCCGGGAGGTCCGCCACGTGCACGGCGTGACCCGACGCCGCGAGTCGCGCGGCGAGGGGCGTGCCGACGAGTCCGCGTCCGCCGGTGAGGAGCGCTCTCACGCGCTCTCCCCGGCCGCGACGTCGCCTGCGGCGACGCGCGCCGCGCGGACGAGGCTCGAGGCGCGGTGGAGCGACTCGAACGTGCCCGCGTCCGTCCACCAGCCCTCGAGCACCTCGAAGCGCAGGTCGCCGCGCGCGAGGTAGCGGTTGTTCACGTCGGTGATCTCGAGCTCGCCACGGGCCGACGGCGAGAGTCCGTCGATGAACGAGAACACGCTGTTGTCGTACATGTAGACGCCGGTGACCGCGAGGTTCGAGCGCGGTTCCCGCGGCTTCTCCACGATGCGGACGACGCGGCCGTCCTCGACCTCGGCGACGCCGAAGCGCTCCGGGTCGTGGACCTCCTTCAGCAGCACGCGCGCGCCGCCGCCCTGCGACCGGAAGCGCTCGACGGCGCCCGCGATCGGCAGCTCGAGGATGTTGTCGCCGAGCACGACCACGACGTCGTCGTCGCCCACGAAGTGCCGCGTGAGGCCGAGCGCCTCGGCGATGCCGCCCGCGCCCTTCTGGTACCCGTACTGCATCTGCGCGAGGCCGAACGCCTCGCCGTTGCCGAGCAGTTTCAGGAAGTCGCCGGCGCTCTCGCCGCCCGTCACGACCATCACGTCGCGGACGCCCGCGTCCACGAGCATCTGGATCGGGTAGTACACCATCGGCCGGTCGTAGACCGGCAAGAGGTGCTTGTTCGTGACCCGCGTGAGCGGCGCCAGCCGCGAGCCGGTACCGCCCGCCAGCACCACGCCCTTGATGGCCATCGCGTCCTCCTGCGACCGCACCTCCGCAGCGGGGGCGCGGCGATTCCGAGCAGGGTACCCCCTGCCCCGGACACCGGCGAACTCGGGTGCGGCGGAGGCGGTCCGCCGCGCGGCCCGGAGGCGGATCAGCGCTCGCGGTACCAGGCGATCGTGCGCTCCAGGCCCTCGCGCAGGTCGACGCGCACCCGGTAGCCGAGGAACTCCTCCGCCCGCGCGATGTCGGCGAGCGAGTGGCGTACGTCGCCCGAGCGCGCCGGCTTGAGCTTCGGCTCGCGCTCGACCCCGAGGATCTCGCCGATCATGAAGCACAGACCGCCGATCGCCACGCGTGCGCCGCAGGCGATGTTGAACACGTTCCCGGGCGCCTTCTGCGCGGTGCAGGCGGCCAGGTTGGCGTCGACGACGTTCTCGACGTACGTGAAGTCGCGCGTCTGCTTGCCGTCGCCGTAGACCACGGGCTTGCCGCGTCCGAGGAGCGCCTTGACGAACAGGGGCACGACGGCCGCGTACGGGGAGTCGGTGTCCTGGCGCGGCCCGAACACGTTGAAGTAGCGCAGCGCGACGGTCTCGAGCCCGTACGCGATGAAGTACGCGCGACAGTAGTTCTCGGCGGCGAGCTTCGAGACGGCGTACGGCGAGAGCGGCGCCGTCGGCATCGTCTCGACCTTGGGCAGCGTCGGCGTGTCGCCGTACACCGACGACGACGACGCGAACACGACGCGGCGGACGGAGCGCTTGTGCTCCCGCGCGGCCTCGAGCACGTTCAGGGTTCCGTCGACGTTCACCGCGTGCGTCTCGAGCGGGGCGTCGATGCTGCGCGCGACCGACGGCAGCGCCGCCTGGTGCAGCACGTACTGCACGCCCTTCATGGCCTTGGAGAGCGCCTTGGCGTTGCGCACGTCGCCCTCGACGACGCGCATCCCGGCTCCCTCGAGCGCCGCGATGTTCTCGAACTTGCCGGTCGAGAAGTCGTCGAACACGGTCACGTCGTGACCGTCCGAGACGAGCCGCTCCACGATGTGCGAGCCGACGAAGCCCGCACCGCCGGTCACCAGGAACTTCTTCATCCGCGCTGTTCCTTCCCTTGCCCGCGTGTCCCGCACGCCGGGGAGGGAGCCGTGCGCCGGAGCGCGCCCACGGCGTCCAGCCCGCCCCCGAGGACGTGCGACGCTATCCTCTCCGCGGCCCTTCCGTCCCACAACTCCGGGACACGCCCGGACGGCGGCTGCGAGAGCGCCGCGTCCGCCGCCGCGACGATCGCCGCGCGCGCCGTCCCGACCACGCGGTTCGTGCCCTCGTCCACGGTCGCGGGCCGTTCGGTGTTCGGGCGGAGAGTGAGGCACGGTACGCCGAGGACCGTCGTCTCCTCCTGGACGCCGCCGGAGTCCGTGAGCACGAGCGCCGCGCCGGAGAGGAGATCGAGGAACTCGAGATAGCCGAGCGGCGGGAGCGCGACGACGCGCGCGTGCGCCTCGAGGTCCGCGAGCAGGCCGTGCTGCGCGAAGGCCGCGCGCGTGCGCGGATGCATCGGGAAGAGCAGCGGCACGCGCTCGGCCACGTCGCGGAGCGCCCGCGCGAGCTCCGCCGCCGCGTCCGCGTCGTCGACGTTCGCCGGCCGGTGCAGCGTGACCAGCGCGTAGCGCTCCGCCGGGGCGTGGCGCGCACGCGCGCCGCTGCGGCGCGCCGCGTCGCGGTGACGCAGGAGCGTGTCGATCATCACGTTCCCGACCAGGTGCACGCGCGCGGGGAGCGCGCCCTCCGCGACGAGGTTCGCGACGCCGGAGCGCTCGGAGCAGTAGAGCAGATCCGAGACGGCGTCCGTCGCCAGGCGGTTGAGCTCCTCGGGCATCGTGCGATCGAAGGAGCGCAGCCCCGCCTCGACGTGCGCGACGGCCACACCGAGCTTCACGGCGACCAGTGCGCAGGCGACCGTGCTGTTCACGTCGCCGACCACGACCACGAGGTCCGGCCGCTCGGCGAGCACGACCGGCTCGAAGCGCTCCATCACGGCGGCCGTCTGCGCCGCGTGCGACCCCGAGCCCACGCCCAGGTTGACCGCCGGCTCGGGGAGCCCGAGCTCCTCGAAGAAGAGCCGGCTCATGCGCTCGTCGTAGTGCTGCCCGGTGTGGCACACCGGCGCAGCGGCGCCCCGCGCGCGGAACGCGTCGTGGAGCGGCGCCACCTTCATGAAGTTCGGACGTGCGCCGGCGACGAGCAGGACCTTCACGCGATCCCCCCCGGGCCGGCCGGGGGCCGGCGGCTCAGAGCTTCACCACGTTCGCGCTGGGCGGCAGGCCGCGCGTGGCGTTGCGCGTGTCGAACACCAGCCGGGACTCGCGCACGACGCGCGCCCAGTCGGTGCCGCTGTGGTCGGTCGTGATGACGACGCAGTCCGCCGCGCGCAGTTCCTCGTCGGTCAGCTCGACGCTGCGCGCGATGACGTTGCCAGAGCCGGCGTGGTCGTCGATCTGCGGCACGTACGGGTCGTGGTAGCGCACGTCCGCGCCGCGCCGGCGCAGGAGCGCCAGCACGTCGAGCGCGGGCGACTCGCGCACGTCGTCGATGTCGCGCTTGTAGGCCATGCCGAGCAGCAGCACGCGCGCGCCCTTCACCGAGCGCTCGCGGTCGTTCAGCGCGAGCGCGACGCGCTCGACGACGTGGTCCGGCATCGCCGTGTTGACCTCGGTCGCGAGCTCGATGAAGCGCGCGCGGTAGTTGAGCGTGCGCAGCTTCCAGCTCAGGTAGAGCGGGTCGATGGGGATGCAGTGTCCGCCGAGTCCCGGGCCGGGATAGAAGGGCATGAAGCCGAACGGCTTCGTCGCCGCGGCGTCGATGACCTCCCAGACGTCGAGGCCGAGCTTCTCGGACATGATCGCGATCTCGTTGACGAGACCGATGTTCACGCCGCGGAAGGTGTTCTCGAGCAGCTTGACCATCTCCGCTGCGCGCGTGGACGAGACCGGGTGGACCGTGTCGATCGCCTTCGAGTAGAGCAGCGCCGTCAGCTCGGTGCAGCGCGCGGTCACGCCGCCGACGACCTTCGGCGTGTTGCGCACGTGGTAGCGCGGGTTGCCCGGATCGACGCGCTCGGGCGAGAACGCGAGGAAGAAGTCGCGCCCCACCTCGAGGCCGCTCTTCGCGAGCATGGGCAGGATGAGCTCGTCCGTCGTGCCCGGGTACGTCGTGCTCTCGAGCACCACGAGGAACTCGCGGTGCATGCGGCGGACGATCTCGTTCGTGGCGGATTCCACGTACGACATGTCCGGGTCCTTCGTCTTGCTGAGCGGCGTCGGGACGCAGATGGAGACGCAGTCGGTCTCCGCGATGCGCTCGAAGTCCGTCGTCGCGACGATCCGCCCCGAGCGCACCTGCTCCGCGAGCTCGGCCGTCGGCACGTCCCCGACGTAGCTCGCGCCGGCGTTCACCTGCGCGACCTTGCGCTCGGACACGTCGAAGCCGATGACGTGGAACCCCGCCCGAGCGAACTCGAGCGCGAGCGGCAGACCGACGTAGCCGAGGCCGAGGATGCCGATCCGCGCCTCGCGTGCCTCGATCTTCGCCTGCAGACTCATGCGACGCTGCCCTCCGAATCCGGCGCCGCCGCAGCGGCTCCGCCCGACATCGCGGACGGCACGGCGCCGTCGCTCCCGGCCGCCGGGCGCGAGGCGCCCAGCGCGGCCCCGTAGGCTAGCCCCAGCGTCGCCGCGGCAAGGAGCGCATTGGCGGGGATGTGCAGGTTCGTCTCGAAGCAGCCGTGCGCCGCCAGACCTGCGCACCCTGCGGCCGCTCCGAGCGCGAGCGCGGAGCCGGCGCCCGGGCGGCGCCATGCGGCGCGCACCGCACCGCCGACGTGCAGGAGGACGGCCGCCGCGCACGCCGCGCCGAGGACACCGGTCTCCATCAGGAACTGCACCCAGTCGGAGTGCGCGTCCTCGAAGTGCCGCGTGCCGTCGATCGACTGGAACGCGGGATAGACGGCGGCGAAGGTCCCGGCTCCGGTACCCATCCACGGGAACGCGCGCCACACGCGCAACGCGTCCGCCTGCACGAGGAAGCGGTTCTCCCAGCGCCCCTGCACGTGGGTGAACCGCCGCAGCAGGTCGTCGAGCAGGCCGGTCGCGGCGAGCGCACCGGTCACCAGGCCGACGCCGAGCAGCACCGCCACCGCCGCACGCACGCGCCGCTGCCCCGACGTGGCTCCCACGAGGAGCGCGGCCGCCGTCGCGGCGCCGACCAGCGCGCCGCGGGACGCGCACCCCGCCAGCGCGACGCCGCAGACCAGCAGGGCCAGCGCCGCCACGGCGCGGGCTCGCGGGCGTCGCCGCGCGTGCGCGTCGAGCAGCAGCCCGGCCGCGACGCCGCCGAAGAGCAGCATCGCACCGCCGAAGTGGTTGCGGTTCACGTACGGGCCGAACGGCGTCGTCACCTCGGAGAGTCGCACGGACCAGAACATGCGCTGGTGATCCGGCTCGACGAGGCGCTGCACGAGTCCGAACGCTGCGATCGCCGCGCCGCCGCCCACGAGGACCCACGCGAGGATGCGCGCGCGCTTCGGCGTGCACGCCTGTCCCGCCACGAGGAGCGCGAGCGCGGCGCAGGCGGCGGAGAGCGTCAGCGCGTCCCAGGTCGCGGGCGCGTAGAGCGAGAGCCCGCGCGGCGCGTCCCCGTGCGCCCCCACCGACTCGAACAGCCGCGCGCCTGCGGGGAGGAGCGCGCGCACGACCCCGGCAGGCAGCGGCACGACTCCGAGGAGCGGCACGGCCACGAGCGAGCACGCGAGCACGAGCGCCGCACGCGGCAACGGACCGGTCGCGGGCCACAGGGCCGCCGTCAGCGCGCTCGCCGACGCCGCGGCGAGCACGAGCGCGGCGAACGTCGTCGCCCAGAACGGCTCCACCGATGCGAAGGGCCACGGGGCCGAGAGCGCCGTCAACAGGGCCGCGAGCGCGATCCCGAGGCGCACGCGCGAGCTCACCGCGGGTCTCCCGGCCGCGCGCGTTCGGCAGCGTCCAGCAGCACCGTGGCGCCGACGGGGTCGGCGCGCTCGAGCCAGGCGGCGGCGACGCGCAGCCGCCCGGCATCGCCGCCGGCCGCCTCCAGCAGGTCCGGCAGCGCGCCGCCCGGGCGCCGCGCGCACGCGCGCTCCGCCCTGCGGCGGGCCTGACGGCCCTCCGCGGCGGGGTCAGACGCATCGAGCAGCGCGCCGGCGTCCAGCGCGAGGCGCAGGAACGCGACGTCGCCGCGCACGGCCCACGTGTCGAGTCCGAGGCGCGCCACGGCTCCCTGGGCGCCCGGGTGCATGGGGCCGAGGCGCAGCGCGCGCGTGGCCTCCGTGCGCGCCTCGTCGGCGCGACCCGAGAGCAGCAGCGCATCCGCGAGCACCGACCGCGCCACGGCGTCGAGGGGATGCGCCGCGACAGCGGCCTGCGCGTGCTGGAGCGCGCGCTCCACGTCCGCGGCGGCGCCCGCCCCGCCGCCGGCCGCCCGGCCCAGCCGGATCTGCGCACTGCGCAGGCGGTACTCGAAGACGTGGGGTGCCCGCGCGCCCGCCTCCTCGTACGCTTCGAGGCGGCCCGGGAGATCCTCCGCCGGCTTGTCGGTGATGCCGAGGCCGCGTCGATAGACGCTCTCGACGGAGGCGACGGAGACGGCGCGCGCGGAGAGCGCCCCGGCCGCGACGGCGAGGAACAGGCAGACGGCGCGGCGCTCGCGCAACGCTACGTCAGCCCACCCGACTGGATCTCGCGCCTCCGCCTCGGCGGGGGCGGGCTGCTGCGGGGCGGGAGCGCAGGCCGAAGGCCGGAGCGGAGCCGAGGCAACTCAGCACGCGGCGCTCTGGACCGCTCAGGTGCGCGAGCCGTCGTGAGAAGGTCGGGCTAGGCGCTCGCATCCCCGGCGCCCGACGGCTGCGTCGACTCGCGCGCGTCGTCGCGGCGGCGCTTCACGTCGCGCGTCTTCCCGGCGCCGTAGTACGAGTAGTAGTAGTAGTACGTGTAGTAGCCCGGGTAGTAGCGCCCGCGCACGTGGAGGTTGTTCAGGATGACGCCTTCCACGGGCGCGCTGATGTAGCGCAACTGCTCGAGCCCGCGCTGCACGATGCCCGAGCGCGTCTTGCCGGCGTGCACGACCAGGATCACGCCGTCCACGATCGTGCCGAGCACCGCGGCGTCGGTCACCGCACCGATCGGCGGCGTGTCGATGATCACGTGGTCGTAGCGCTTGCGGAGCGCGGCGACGATCTCGCGCATGCGCTCGGAGCCCAGCAGCTCCGACGGGTTCGGCGGGATGGGTCCGCTCGGCAGCACGTCCACGCCGGGCACGCTCGTCTCGAGGCAGTACGCGAGCGGGTCGTCCTCGCCGACGATGCAGTTCGTCAGCCCGCGCGTGTTCTCGAGGCCGAACGACTTGTGCACGCGGGGCTTGCGCAGGTCGGCGTCGATGATCAGCGTGCGCTTGCTCGAGTAGGCGAGCACCGTGGCCAGGTTGATGACCGTGGTCGTCTTGCCCTCGCGCGGGCCTGCGCTCGAGAGCGCGAGCACGCGGTGACGCGTGCCGTGCGCGCGCATCGTGAGGGCGGTGCGCACGCCGCGGAACGCCTCGGAGACGGTGCTCTTCGGCTGGTGGAACGCGTAGAGGTCGCGCTTCTCCGTCTCGGCGCCGCGGCCTTCGATGCGCGGGATGACGCCGAGCAGCGGCACGTCGGTGATCTTCTCGAGCTCGTCCTTCGTGCGGATCGTGTCGTCGAGGTAGTCGAGCAGGAAGACGACACCCACGCCCGCGAGCAGCGCGAGCAGCCCGCCGAGCGTGAAGTTCATCGCCTTGTTCGGCGAGACGGGCGCCGCCACGTCGGGCTCCGAGGCGCGGCCGATGATGCGCACGGCGTCGCTCATCTGGAACGTGAGCGCGGCGAGCAGCTCCTGCTCGCGCACCGCCGACCGCTTGTCCTCGGTCAGGCGCTCGCGCTCCGCGCGGTACTCGTCCACCTTCGCCTTCACGCGCGTCGCCTCGGTGACCTTGCGCTGCCACTCGTTCACGGCGGAGTCGAGGTTGGCGAGGCTCTGCTTGTTGCCCTCGAATGCGGCGACGAACGCGCGGACGAAGTCCTCCTGGATCTGCTTGCGCTGGTCCTGGTCGCGCGACAGCGAGCGTGAGAGCGAGGTGTAGTTCGGGTCGCCCTCGCCGACGCCGCGCGCCCGCAGTTCGTCGAGGGCCGCGCGCGTCGCCGCGATCGCGCGCAGGTGCTCCGCGATCTGCGGGTGCGCGAGCACCCGCGGGTGCTGCGACAGGCTCTCGGCGCCGAGCTTCGGGTCCTCGAGCGCGGTGCGGAACGCATCGTACGCCGCCTGCTCGTCCGAGATCTGGATGAAGAGCTGGTTGCGGCGCTCCGTGAACTGCTGCAGCGTGTCGGTGAGGCGGCTGTAGTCCGAATCGAACGTGTCGACCGTGAAGCCCCCCGACTCGTAGGCGTTGCGCTCGTCGAGGGACGCGAGCCGGATCGACGACGTCAGCGACGTGACGCGCTCCTCGAGCTCCTTGCTGCGGCGCTCGATGTTGTTCTGCGTCTCGTCGCGCTGCTCCTCCTTGAAGTACTCGACGAGTGCGTTCGTGACGTCGTCGAGGACCTCGTTGCGCGGCCCGGTGATCGAGACGTCGACGATGTACTGACGCGGCCGCAGGCGCGCCGTGACGCGCCCCGCGTGCAGCTTCGTGATCTCGGTCAGCGTCATCCCCTGGAACTGCGGCTGCGACGACAGCTTCGAGCGCTCGCACGCCTCTCGCAGGGTCTCGGGCATCTCGAGCTTCTGGAGCTGCGTGTTCAGGTACGTCGGATCGAGCAGGATGCGGGGCGCGAGGTAGTTGTCGCTGCCGTGGTTGACGCCGCCGCGCGGCTGGAGCATCTCGATGGTCGCCGTGGCGCGGTAGAGCTTCGTCTGCTTCTCGCTGACCCACCACGCGACCGCCAGCCCGACGAGCACGCTGGCGAGCACCCAGGGAAGGCGCTTGAGGACGACGATCCAGTAGTCACGCAGGTGCGCGGAGTTCCGCGCCGGCGTCGTGCCCTTCGATGAGGCGGGTTGCATGCGAGCACCTCGTTGCGGCGAGCCGTCGTCGGGCGGCGCGCCGCCGGACGATCAGAAGAACGACTCGGGCACGAAGACGAGATCGTCGGCCTTCAACTCGATGTCCGGCTGCTTGCCCTCGATGATCGCGTCGAAGTCGACCTCGAGGCGCTCCTTGCCGGCGACGGTGGTGCGGATGATCACGATCGAGTCGCGCTTCGCGTAGTCGAGGAAGTCGCCGCAGAGGGCGACGAGCTTCGTCAGCGTGAACGGCGTCGGTCCGGTGACGATCGGCTGGCGCCCGGGCACCTTCACCTCGCCGAGCACGTACACGAAGTCGGCCGAGAGCGGGTTCGCCGACTGCAGGCGCGGCACGTTGATGTAGTCGCCCTCGAAGATCACGATGTTCTGCTTGTCGTCGTTCTTGTCGATGATGTCGTTCACCGAGATCGTGAGCCGGTACGTGGTCGAGCCGTCGGGTCCGCGGCGGTTCACGGTGACCTTCGAGAGGTCGGCGGTCGGATCGCCGAGCGCGGTCGAGCGCGCGAGCACCTCGAGCAGGCGCATGTTCCGGTACACGGGCAGCGGCACGATCGCGTGCACCGCGCCGATGATGAACACGTCGCGCGGCGCGTAGTTGGTGACGTTGCAGAACACGCGCGCGTTCAGGAGGATCTCCTCGGACTTCAGGCGCTCCGCCACCTCACGTTCGATGTCCGTGACGGTCTTGTCCTTCAGCGTGAGCTTGCCGATCGGCAGGAACGACACCTCGCCGTTGCCCGGCACGGTGATGTTCACGCGCGAGACCTCGGGGTGGTCGAGGACGGTCACGTCGAGCGTGTCGCCGACGCGCACCTGGTACTCGGTCAGGTCGCGGTCGGCGGGGTCGCGCTTCGCCGGCACGGCGGCGTCGCCGGCGGCGTCCTGCGCATGCGAAGGGAACGTCAGCGCCGCGAGGGCGACGCAGCCGAGGACGACGGCCAGACGAACGGCGAGACGACGCATGGGCGACCTCCTGATCTCCGTGTGCGGCGCAGCATAGTCCGCACAGGTCGGCGCTCACAGCGGAGGACGAGCGCCCCGTCGTGTGCGTGCCGCGGGCGCCGTGCCGGCTGCGCGCCGGCCGCGGCCGGCGCGAGACGACGCGGCGCAAACGGAAACGGGCCGCGGGACCCCGGGCCGACCGGGCTTCCCGCGACCCGAGACGTCATGTCTACGGCTGCTGCTTGGGCGCCGAGGTGGACGACGAAGGCGACGTCGGGTTCGGTGCCTTGCCGCCGAGCTGCGGCGGGCGGTTGAACCCGGCGAAGTAGAACGTCACGCCCATGAGGCCGCGGAGGTTCGAGTAGCTGCTGTCGTGCTCTGCGAGCCGCTGCTCCCAGTCCACCGACACGTCCAGGTCGACCCAGTCCTCGATGGGGTAGCGGACGCCGACGCCCAGGCCGGCCCGGTTGACCGGTCCGAAGTGCGCGCGGGTCGGCGGCGGTGCACCGTTCGCGTAGTCCGGGCTGAGCTGCCCCGACGGGTCCGAGTGCTCGAAGAACGCCTGGAAGCGACCCGTCACGCGGCGCGAGAAGCTGTGCGTGACCGAGAAGTCGATCCGGTCGTTGATCTGGTAGTTGCCGTGGAAGCTGAACTGGTTGGCACGCGTGTAGCGCAGGTCGAGCGTCGTCCGCGGGTTCATGAGGTACTGCAGCGCGGCGTTCACGCGCAGGCTCGTGTTGCGGCTGTTCTCGTCGCGCCGGTAGACCTGGTTGCCCGCCGCGAAGTTGCCGTCCTGGTAGGCGGCATGGTCGAAGCCGAGCGACAGGTTGCCGCGCAGCCCGCGGAACTCGCCGGAGCGCAGCGGGATCGTGCCGTCGATGCCGACGTCGAAGCCCCACACGTTGCCGTCGTTGATGCGGTCGGACTCACGGCTGTCGTCGCGGTAGCGCGCCTGGCCGTAGATCCGGACGCGCCGCCAGAACGGGTACGAGACGCGCGCCGCGTACTCGAGCTCGTGGCGGTTGATGTCCTTGAACGTGTCCTCGTCGGTGTCGAAGTCGCGCCACGACGCCGAGAACTGGTAGGTCATCTTCGTGCCGAACAGCACGTCGCGGTCGACGCCGACGCGGGCGATCGCCCGCTGCGTCGTGCGCTCGAAGCGGTTCGCGAAGTCGATGTCGGTCGGGTCCTCGCGCTCCTCGTACGCGTACGAGAGGCTGCCCCACACGTCGCGGCTGAAGCGATGGCTCAGGCCGGCCTGCGAGTCGAGCTCCCAGCCGTTCGGCTGCTCGTCGCGGAAGCGGAACTGCCAGCGCGACTCGATCGAGGCCGAGATGCGCGTCCGGCCGCCGTTCAGCAGCGTGTCGGCGAGCACGCCCACGTCGTCGGTCTGGCTCCAGCCGCTCTGGCGGCCGGGCCGGTCCGGGTTGGGGAAGCGCAGTCCGGTCTTGTTCTTCCGGTAGATGTTCGAGTCCCACTCCGCGCCCACCCGCACGTACGGCAGGATGCGGATGCGACCGAACTTGAGGTCGCCGCGCGGCCACACGGGGACCTGGCCGAGGCGGCGGTACGAGAGCGACGAGGTGCTCACGAAGTCCTGGGCGAGACGGAAGAACGTCTCCTCGAGCGTCTCGGGGTTGCTCGCCCCGTACGGCTCCCACTTCGGAATCTCGCGCGCAGCCTCCTCGACGGCGGAGTCGCGGGCGGCGGCGGCCTCGGCCGCCTCCTTCTCCATCTGCTCGCGCTTGGCGCGGGCAGCTTCCTCCGCAGTCGGCGTCGCGGCCGGCGCGTCGGCGGGCGCCGGCGGCGCGGCCGATCCGGGTGCGGACTGAGCCATCGCGGGCGCGATCAGCGAGAACACGCCGAGCGCAGCCACTGCCATCCCTCGCCTACCCATCATGTGACGTCTCCCCCACCCTTCCTCGTAGCGTCCGCAGCCTCATCGGGGACCGCGCGCCGGGGTCACCCCCGCCGCCCGGGCCCGCCCGTCAGCGCCGCCCCGGGCGGGACACGCTCGCGTCCGCCGCGTTCTCCACCGGTTCGTCGTACGGCAGGAGGTCGTCGAACGGATGGTAGATGTGCGAGATCCCGTCGTTCTGGATCACGTTGCCGTTGCCGTCGAACGTGATCGAGTCGCCGGGAGCGAGGAACACCAGCGTGCACTGGCTTCCGATCTGCACGAGACCGATGTCCTTGCCGATGTAGGTGAGCCGCGCGCCGCCGTCGCCGGTGCGCTCGACCTTGAACTCCCGCTGCGGGCCGTACGCGATCGGCCGGTCGCCGATCATCAGCGTGGCCATGTCGCGCGTCGCGTCGCCGCGCGCGGTCGTGGCGACGTCGCCCGTCTTCGGGTCGCCCTCGCGGACGTTCATGGTCCACGCGCCGCGGAGCTCCTGGTAGCGCTGCTCGCCCCACATCCAGATCTTGGCGAAGTCGCCGTCGCGGTACTCGAAGGAGACCCGCGTGCCGGGGGCGACGCGGGCGAAGCCGGTGGCGTTCTGCAGGACGAGCGAGACGTCGTACGGCGTCTGCACCTCGACCGCCACGCCGCGCGTGTACGCCTCGCTGATGACGCCGGAGTGCAGGCGCACGCGGCGCCCCTTCGGGGCCAGCTCGACGAACTCCAGCTTCGTCGGGCCGACCAGCGCGAGCGTCGCGCCGTCCGCGAGGGTCACCGTGAGGCGGCTGCCCGAGGCGACCCACAGGATGTCGCCCTCGGAGAACTTCGTCGTCGCCCCCACGGGCGTCGTCTTCCCGCCGGACTCGACGTTCGCCTTGCCGCTCTGCGAGCCGGCGGCGGCGTTCTCGGCCGACGCGGCGTGCGCCGAGCCGACGAGGGCGAGCGCACCTGCGGCGGCGACGAACGCGGCCAGAAGCCCTGCGCGGAGCGATCCGAGGCGTCGACCGCCCCTGTTCAGGAACATCATTCCCGGCCTCCTGGGAACCGACACGAGGCTCCGTGGCAACGGACTCCAGCCAACGCGGGAACGCGCCGAGCCCCTGCCCGTTCCCCGGCTGAACAGCCTGATGCTACGTCTGCACAGGCGGTACGCAATTTACCGATCGGCAGAACAGGCTCGAATTTTGAACCGGTCCCGCGAGCGTGCGCGAGCCCGGGCGGCGCCGCCTCGGCGCGTGCCACTCCCGCACGCGCCCCGCCGCACGCCTCAGACCCCGCCCGCGGCCAGGAAGTCCTCGACGAAGCCGGTGTCGTAGTGCCCGGCAGCGAACCCCGCGTGGCCGAGGATGCGCCGGTGGAAGGGGATGGTCGTCCGGATTCCGGACACCGTGAACTCGTCGAGGGCCCGCGCGAGGCGGCCGATCGCCGCGCGGCGGTCGGCGGCGTGCACGATCAGCTTCGCGATCATCGAGTCGTAGTGCGGGGGCACCACGTACCCGGCGTAGGCGTGGGAGTCGACGCGCACGCCCGGCCCGCCGGGCGGGTGCCAGTTCGTGATCTCGCCGGCGGACGGCCGGAACTCGTGCTCCGGGTCCTCGGCGTTCACGCGCACCTCGATCGCCGCGCCGCGCACGCGGATGTCGTCCTGGTCGTACCCGAGCTTCTCGCCGGCGGCGATGCGCAGCTGCTCCTTCACGATGTCGATGCCCGTGATCATCTCGGTGACGGGGTGCTCGACCTGCACGCGCGCGTTGACCTCGATGAAGTAGAAGCTGTTGTCGCGGTCCACGAGGAACTCGACCGTGCCCGCGCTGTGGTAGCCGATGCTCTTCAGCAGCTTGACCGCCGAGCGGTGCATCTTCCGGCGCACCTCGCGGGGCAGCGACGGGCAGGGGCTCTCCTCGAGCATCTTCTGGTGGCGGCGCTGCACGGAGCAGTCGCGCTCGAAGAGGTGCACGAGGTTGCCGTGCTGGTCGCCCAGGATCTGCACCTCGACGTGCCGCGGACGGTCGAGGAACTTCTCGAGGTAGACGGAGCCGTCGCCGAACGCGGCCGCAGCCTCCGCCGACGCCGCCTGGAGCGCCTGGCGCAGGCTCATGTCGTTGTGGGCCACGCGCATGCCGCGGCCGCCGCCGCCGGCGGACGCCTTCACGAGCACCGGGTAGCCGATCTCGCGCGCGACGCGCAGCGCCTCGGTCTCCTCGCGCAGCGTGCCGACGCTGCCGGGGACGACGGGCACCCCGGCCTTCTTCGCCGCCGCGCGCGCGGCCGACTTGTCGCCCATCGTCCGGATCGCCTCGGGCGACGGCCCGACGAACGTGATGTTCGACGCCTGGCAGATCTCGGCGAAGTGCGCGTTCTCCGAGAGGAAGCCGTACCCCGGGTGGATCGCGTCGACGTCCGCGATCTCGGCCGCCGCGAGGATGTTGGGGATCGAGAGGTACGACTTCGCGGAGGCCGGCGCGCCGATGCAGATCGTCTCGTCGGCGAAGCGCAGGTAGCCGGCCTTGGCGTCGGCCGTGCTGTAGACGGCCACCGTCTGCAGGCCGAGCTCGCGGCACGCGCGGATGACGCGCAGCGCGATCTCGCCGCGGTTGGCCACGAGGACCCGCGACAGCATCGGCGACTAGACTCCGCCGCCGCCGGTGGGACGGACCAGGAAGAGCGGCTGGCCGAACTCCACCGGCTCGCCGTTCTGGACCAGGATCTCGAGGATCTCGCCCTCGATCTCGGCCTTGATCTCGTTCATCACCTTCATCGCCTCGATGATGCAGACCACCGAGTCCTTGGTGATGCGGTCGCCCACCTCGGAGAACGGCGCCGCGTCCGGGCTCGGCGAGCGGTAGAAGGTCCCGACCATCGGCGACGGGATCTCGGCGCCGCGCTGCCCGCCGGCGGCGGGGGCTGCCGCGGGGGCGCCGGTCGGCTGGGCCGCCGGGAGCGCGGGGGCGTAGCCGGCCATGGGCATCGGCATGGGCATCGCCAGCGGCCCCGTCTGCATCCCGGGGACCGCCCGGACCACGCGGACGCGCTTGCCCTCGATGTCGATCTCGACCTCCGCGAGCGACATCGACTCCATCAGCTTCCCGAGCCTGCGCACCTCGGCCAGGTCGAGTCTGGGCTGGTTGCCGTCCGACTTCTCCGCGCTCACAGGCGCCCCCTCCCGATCAAGAGTTCCGCGATCTGCACCGCGTTCCACGCCGCTCCCTTGAGCAGCTGGTCGCCCACCGCCCAGAGGACGATCCCGCCAGGCCGGGTGAAGTCCTCCCGCACGCGCCCCACGCGCACTTCGAGGTGCCCGGAGACGTCGAGCGGCGTAGGGTAGTCCGGCGTCCCGCCCCCGTCCACGAGGACGACGCCGGGCGCCGCGCGCAGGATCTCCCGCGCCCTGTCCGCCGTGATGGGCGTCCGGAATTCCAGCGTGGCCGCCACGGAGTGGGCGCGGGCGACGGGCACGCGCACACAGGTCCCGACCACGGCGACGTCGTCCGCGTCGAGGATCTTGCGCGTCTCGTCGTGGAGCTTGCGCTCCTCCTTCGTGAACCCGTCGTCGCGGAACACGTCCACCTGCGGGATCACGTTCCCGTGCAGGACCCGCGGGAGCACGCGGGCCTCGAGCGGCTCCCCCGCCGCGGCCTGCCGCACCTGCTGCGCGTACTCGCCGAGCGCCGAGGCCCCGGCGCCCGACGCGGCCTGGTAGGAGCTCACGACGGCGCGCACGAGCCCCGCCTCGCGGTGCAGCGGCGCCGCCGCCATCAGGAACACGATCGTCGTGCAGTTCGGCACGGCGAGGACGCCGCGGTGCGCGTCCGCGGCGTCCGGGTTGATCTCGGGCACGACCAGCGGCACATCGGGATCGAGACGGAACGCGCTGCTGTTGTCGACGACCACGGCGCCGTGCGCGCGGGCCACCGGGACGAACCGCCGGCTGCGGTCGCCGCCGCACGAGAAGAAGACGAGGTCGAGCCCGGCGAGGGACGCGTCGTCGAGCGCGGCGACGGGCACGTCTTCGCCGCGGAAGCGCATGGTGCGGCCCACCGAGCGCTCGGACGCGAGGAGCCGCAGCTCCGCCGCTGGGAAGTCGCGGTCCTCGAGCAGCCGCAGCAGCTCGACGCCCACCGCGCCGGTGGCGCCGGCGATCCCCACGCGCAGAGCGCGACTCATGCGGCACCTCCGGCGCGTCCGGGCGGGTCGTCGGCGCAGTCGCGGAGACCTCCGCGGAGCACCTTCACCGCGTGCGGCAGCACGTCGGCGAGCGCGTCCAGGCAGTCGAGCGCCCCGCCGGGGCTGCCGGGCAGGTTGACGACGAGGCACGCGCCGCACGTGCCGGCGATGCCCCGCGAGAGGATGGCGCGCGGGAACGCGGCGGCCGTGCGCCGCCGCATCTCCTCCGCGAGCCCGGGCGCCTCGCGGTCGATGACGTCGCGCGTCGCCTCGGGGGTCACGTCGCGCGGCGCGAACCCGGTGCCGCCGGTCGTGACGACCAGCGCCGACGTGGCCGCGAGCGCGCGGAGCGCCCCCGCGATCCCCTCGCGCTCGTCGGGCACCGGTGGCGCCAGCGTGGCGTCGAAGCCCAGTTCGCCGAGGCGCGTGACGAGGCGCGGTCCCGTCGCGTCGGCGCGCTCGCCCCGCGCGGAGCGGTCCGAGACGGTCAAGACGGTCGCGCGCGGTCGTGCGCTCACCGGCCGGCGGCCCCGTCGCGCGTCCAGACGCCCGTGCGTCCGCCCGACTTCACCAGGAGCCGCAGGTCGCGGATCTCGATGCCGCGCTCCACGGCCTTCAGCATGTCGTAGCCGGCGAGCGCCGCGGCCGCGGCGGCCGTCAGCGCCTCCATCTCGACGCCCGTCCGGTCCTGCGCACGGGCCGTGGTCGTCACACGCAGACCCGTCGCCTCGAGGGTCACGTCCACGTCCACGCCCGTGAGCGCCACGGGATGGCACAGCGGCAGCAGGTCGGGCGTCCGCTTCGCACCGGCGATCCCCGCGACGCGCATCACCGCGGGCACGTCGCCCTTCGGCACGGCCCCGTCGCGCACGAGCGCGAGCGTCGCCGGACTGCAGGCGACGAACGCCTCGGCGCGCGCCTCGCGGGCCGTGCGGTCCTTCGCGGAGACGTCGACCATGCGCGCCGCGCCGCGCGCGTCGAGGTGCGTGAGCTCGTTGCCGTCGCCGGCGGGTGCGGCCATGCGGCGCATGCTACCCACGCCGCGTGGCGGCCGCCTCTTCGAGGAGCGCGAGCGTGGCGTCCGCCGCGGCGTCCCACCGGAACTGCGCGAGACGCGCCGTGCCGCGCGTCACCAGCGCCGCCCGCAGCGCCTCGTCGTGGAGCGCGCGCCCGAGCGCCGCGCCGAACGCAGGCACGTCGTCCGGGTCGACGAGCAGCGCCGCGTCGCCGACGATCTCCGGGATGCTCGTCCGGTCCGCGGCGACGACGGGACAGCCGCACGCCATCGCCTCGAGCGGCGGCAGCCCGAAGGTCTCGACGGTCGACGGGTACACCATCACGCGCGCGCCGCTGAGGAGCGCCGCCAGCTCGCCGCGCGACGCCGTGCCCGCGACCAGCGTGCTCTCCGCGTAGCCGCACGCCGCGGCCGCCGCGCGCACGCGCTGCGTGTGGACCTCGGACGCGCGCCCGACCAGCAGGAGCGGCCACGTCTCGCCGCTCCGTCCGCGCCACCATGCGAGCGCCTCGACGGCGCGCTCGGGACGCTTGAACGGGTTGAGACTCGAGACGAAGAGCACGAAGCGCCCCGGCTCGACACCGCGCGCACGGCACGCGTCCGCGACGCGCGCCGTGTCGGTGACGCGCGCGACGTCCGCCGGGGCGCCCTCGTGGACGACACGCACGTGCGAAGGGTCGAGGTCCGAGACGACGCGCAGGAGCAGCCGGCGCAGGTCCTCGGAGACGCAGAGGATGCGCGTCGCGCGTCGCGCGGAGCGCGGCACGGCGCGGCGGAAGTACGCGACGCGCGCCTTCGACATCTCCTCGGGCACGACGAACGAGTGCAGGCTCTGCACGCCGAGCACCGCGGGCACGGACAGCCGCCACGGCAGCGCGTTGCCCGGTGCGAAGAGGACGTCCACACGCTCGCGACGCAGCAGTGTGTCGAGCTGCAGGTGCTCGAAGCGCAGCCTTCGCAGACGCGCACGGTTGTCGAGCGGCACGACCACGCGCCGGACGGGTCCGCGCTCGGGGAAGAGCGCCGCGGCGTTCGCGGAGCACACGACGGCGATGTCGTGCGCCGCCGCGCGCGGCAGGTCCGCGAGCGCCTCGAGCAGTTCGCGCAGGTAGGTCTCGCCGCCGCCCGTCTCGCGCGGCACGACGCTGAGCGCGTTCACCCCGATGCGCATCGGGGCGTTGTAGTCGCGGCCCGTCCCGCGCGGAGCGATTCGCGGGGAACGCGGAGACACGTGGGCGGCGCGTGGTGGCGCGCGCGTAACCCGCGCGGCGCGGCCGTCGTTCCCAACGCTGCGGGCACATGGACCAAGGGTCTCGCGAGGAGTCCCATGCCCCGACCGCACGCCCTCCGCTTCGCCGCCGTGGTCCTCGCCGCGTGCGCGCTCCCGCTGTTCCCCGCCGGCGGACATGGCGAGACCGCGGCGACGGTCACCGTCCGCCGACTCGAGCTGCGACTGCCCGCGACACGCCCCGGGCGCACGCCGGACCACCGCGTGAAACTCGACGTGTTCGTGCCCGCCGACGCCGCCGTGCGCGCGTTCGACCCGGAGGCGGGAGACGTCCACGTCGCCGTCGGGGGCGTCGCGTGCATCGACGTCCCCGCGGCGACGGAGAGCGCGTGGCGCGAGCGCCCCGCGTTCGTCTTCCGCGCCCGCGCCGGCAAGACGCGCGCCCGCCTCGACACCTTCCGCGGCCGCGTGCGCGTGACGGCGCGCGGACTCGACTTCTCCGAGCTGACGGGCGACGACGCCGCAGCACTCGCGGTCACGATCCGACTCGGCGCGAACACGTTCGACGCATCTCCGAGGATGCGCGTGCGCGGCCGACGCTGGCGCCTCGAACGCAGCACCCCTCCCGGTGGCCCGGGCGACCCGGGTGGCCCCGGCGATCCGCCGGTGCCGGATCCGCTCGCCGGCGGTGTGCTCGCGACCTTCGACGTCTTCGGCCAGCGCTATCGCATCTGGGTCACGAACCCCGTCGCGATCGCGGACCTCGTGCTGCTGCAGCAGGGCAAGAGCACGCGTGCTATCCCGTCAGGCCGACTCCTCGCCGGGCAGGGCGTCGCAGGGCACAACGCGCCGTGGTCGTGGCACGTGGACCCGGCCGACGTGCAGATGGTGGACCTCGCCATCGAGGTGTGCGACGGCACGCCGCAGATCGTCGAGAACGACCTCGCGGGCTACCTGAACGTCGGCCGCTACTGCCCGTGGCAGGCGACGCTGATCTCGCTCGACGACCACCGCTGACGCGTACGGGAGGGACGGTCTCGCGGGCGATCAGCGCGCCTTCGCAGCCGCGCGCGCCGCGCCCGTGAACGCCTTCACGAGTGCCGCTGCCTTCATCTTCTTCTCGAACTTGGCGGCCACGGCACCCGTGTGGTCGAGCACCACCACCGCGGGGGTCGCCTTCAGCCCGTACGACGCGAAGCGCTCCTCGTTGGCCGCGCGGTCGAGCTTCATTGCGACGAGACCGGCGGTCGCACCGCGCACGGATGTCTGCAGGAACGTGACGTTCTGGGCCTGCTCCCCGTGGACCGGTCCACGGCTTGTGAGAGCCATTGGTCTGGATGGCCGGGAGGCTCGGAGGAGGAAGTCGACGTTCCGTTCGGACCAGATCGTGCGGATGCTGCGGGAAGCGGGGCAAGCGCCGTCGTCGGGCAAGGATCGGCTCGACGTGGAGATCCTGACCACGCTGCACGAGGTCCAAGAGATCTCACGCGCCTCGCTCTATGACGACGACCAACGGCGCCGGCACGGGGCGCTGCCCCACAAGACCCGGGTGGAGTCTGCCGCTCGCTGTGGACTCTGGAATCCCTCGATGAACTCGAACACAGCGAGGCGGGGCGGCACGAAGCACACGCATCGAACGCTACCCGGTGGAGCCTTTGGAGCACCTCGTCGAGCGCATCCTCGGCGCGGCGCGGAGCGGCGCAGCGTGCCGTCTCCCGACTCCGCCCGGTTCGTCACAACCTACGGAGTTCCCGACGGAGTCGCGCCCGGCGACGCTGCGTCCGGGAACGCCTCGCGTAGGAACGTCAAGAACGCGGAGCGCAAGTCCGTCCAGCCGGTCGATGTCGCCTGGTGGCAGAGGGCGGCTGCGACGGCGCGTTCGGTCCACTCATGGGTGCAGCACAGGAGCGCCCCGGAAACGGTCACCGGCAGTCTCGCCAACTTCGAGCGGGACTCATCTACGCGGTCGCACAAGGTCTCGCGAACAGCTCGGCGCGACGCGTCGTTCCGGCGCGCGGCAAACGCTCGAAGCGCACGCAACGCCGCCCGCGTCTCCGGGGCACCAAGTGCCTCGACATCCCTCGGCGGGAGTGCACTCGCCAGCGCATCCCGCCCGTCCAGCGCGAAGGCGAGTTCGCAGCGGAGCAGGCAGTACTCCACCACCCCCATCCGCTCCTCACGCGCATCCGCCGTGCGGATGCGCCTCGCCCGCACCACCTCCTCCCACGTACCCAGCGCGTGAGCCGCGGATGCGGCAACGCCTGCCGCGCGACGCAGGAGGACCGTCACGTCACCTTGGCCGTTCGCCTCACTCATCACCGCGGTGGCGAAAATGGACGTCAGCGCCGCACTCCACGGCCGGAACCGCGCGACCCCGCGCGGCTCTGGCCCGCCCGCCAAGGTCCCGCTCGTGTCGAGCACCTGCTCCCAGTCCGGCGGCCGCTCGCTCCCCCCCGCGCGCTCGAACTCCGCTACCGCTTCCGCCAAGAGATCGCCGTACAACCCTGTGACGGTGACTGCAGTCCATGCACGCAGGAACGCACCACCCGCGACTGCGTGCTGGGCATGCATCGGCAGCGTGGCCGCAAAATCCCTCGGAAAACTACTCAGGAGTCGCCCCCTAAAGAGCTTGCGCGCATGCCGCTGCGACTCCTCATCAGATCGACCACTGAGCCTCACCAGTTCCAGTATGCGCATCGCGCGTGTCCGTGGATCGGGTCCGGAGCACGCATCACGCATCTCTCTGATCTCCCGACATACCGAGCTCGGTCGAGTTACTCGGGGCCTCGCGACCCTCAGCCCTCCGGAGCAACTGCTTCCAATCGACTTCGAGTTCGATCGATGGCCGCCGCCCCGACGCCACCCGTCATGCGCGCGGCCGGCGCGCGGTGCCGCACGACATGCTGTGCCGCCATCTCTTCGTGTCGCGTCGCGTTGGATGCGCCGAGCGCACGAAGCGGGTTCCGTGGCTCCTGGCCGCCCCGCTGGACTGCGACCATCCCGGAACTGCGGCCCTGGCCGAGTGTAGCCGGACGCCGGGGAACCGAACGGCGCGCGGTCGGCCCTACAACCGCCACGCCAGCGCCGTCCGCAGGTGGACGGACGCCAGCGTCGGGCCCTCTTCCCCCGTGAGGTCGGCGAGGGTGCGCGCGACGCGGAGGATGCGCCCGACGCCGCGCGCCGTGAGCTTGCCGGCGTCGCATGCGGCGGAGAGCGCGGCCGAGCCCTCCGCGTCGGGCTCGCACCAGCGCTGGAGCGCGTCGGGGCCGAGCGCGGCGTTGAGCAGGTCGGGGCCCTGGCGGCGGGCCTGCACGTCGCGGGCGCGCAGCACGTCGGCGCGCATCGCGGCGGTGTCGAGACCGGGGCGGCGGTCGCGCAGCTCCTCGTAGCGCACGGCGCCGAGCGCCACGCGCAGGTCGATGCGGTCGAGCACCGGGCCCGAGACGCGCTGGCGGTAGCGGTCGCGCGCGAGCGGCGTGCACGTGCAGCGGGGACCGGCCCCGTGACCGCAGGGGCACGGGTTCATCGCAGCGAGGAGCTGGAAGCGGGCCGGCAGCGTAACGTGGCAGCTCGCCCGCGAGATGGTGATCCGCCCGTCCTCGAGCGGACCGCGCAGCCCCTCGAGCACGTCGCCGCGAAACTGCGGGGTCTCGTCGAGGAAGAGCACGCCCTCGTGCGCGAGCGAGACCTCGCCCGGGCCGGGCGGGTTGCCGCCGCCGAGGACGCCCGCCATGCTCGCGCCGCACGACGGCGCGCGGAACGGCCGCCGCGACGGCAGACCGTCCACGGGCAGCCCGGCCGCGCTGCGCAGGCGCGCGACCTCGAGCGCCTCGGAACGCGTGAGCGGCGGCAGCAGGTCGGGGAAGCGTTCGGCGAGCAGCGTCTTGCCGCAACCGGGAGGCCCGACGAGGAGCGTCGTAGGCAAGAAACGCCCGACGACGTCCCCGGCGGACCGCAGACTTGCGTCATGCCGACGAACCGTGAACTCAGAGAGAGCCGCCGCGAGCTTCGAGCGCTAGCGCAGGACGCTGCGCGCACCACCGTCCCCGTCGCTGACCTGCTACGCCGCTTGAAGCTCCTGCGACGGACGTTCGGCGTTTCCGACGACGGCGTCGACAGGTGGATCGACGCGGAGCTGCGCGGCTACGACAGGCGCGGAGACGTCCCCGAGTATCGCCAGGTCTACGGCGAGTTCTTCTGTGACTTCGTCACGCCGAGCAGCATCTGCTCCAACCACCCGATCGCGTCGAGCCAGCTCCCCGACTACATGGCCGAGACGTCGCGCGTGTTCCACTTCATGTCCCCGATCGCGGAGTTGGAGAACCTCCTAGGCGGACGCGAGGGGCAGTACGTCGCGACCGTGATGCCGGCAGAGGTCGCGGAGATCGTGTGCAAGTTCGTCGCGGTGGCGCCGATCGGGCAGATCACCAGAGTCGGTCAGCGCACCCCGCTGAGCTCCTGCCGGACCGTCCTCGAGCACGTGCGGCTCAGGGTCGGCGATCTCGTCGCAGAGCTGCTCGGCTCGCACGCGCAGGTGGACGACGGCACGGCACCCGCTAGGAGTGCTCGCCGCGGCCGCGCGCAGTCGTTGGTGGTGCGCGGCACCAACAACGTCGTGGTGCAGGGCAGCGGCAGCCAGCAGACGGTTACCGCGTCCATCGTCGACGGCAGGTCGCTCGTGCATGACCTGCGCGCGATGATCCGGATCCCAGATGCGGACGCTGCCGAGCTGCAGCACATCCTCGAGGCGGAGCCACGTCCAGCCACGGGCGGCATGGGGCCGCGCCTCGCCCGTTGGTTCACGGGTGCGTGCGAGAAGGTGGCGACGGGCGTGTGGGAGCGCGCGCAAGACGTCGCGGTCGGTGCGGCGCTGACCTACCTGCGGAGCAAGATTCCAGGCGCTGGCTAGGCGGCTGAGCTTGAGCTGCTGCGCCGGGCATCGAGCGGCGCCCTCATCTCGACTACCACCACCTGGTCCTCGCCCGTCCCAACGAGTCGCACGCCGCGGAGGAGTTCGTTGGCGAGCCGCTTCAACTCCTGCGGCTCCAGGGCCGCGAGCACGGCCCGCACGTCCCCGAGTTCCCCCGCCACCAGATCCACGTCCGCGTGGCGGCCGAGCGAGAGCAGCCGGTCCTCGATCGCGCGCGCCTCGTCGCGGAGGCGCCGCTGCCGGTCGATGCTCTCGGCGTTCCACTCGCGGAACTGCGCTGGCGTGATGACGCCGGCGACGCGGTCGTCGTAGAGGGCCGCGACGCGGCGCTCCTCCTGCGCGAGCAGGGAGTCGATCTCCGCGCGCCGCTTCGACTCGTCCGTGCCGTCGCGGAGCCGCTCGGCGACGAGCTCGCGGCGCACGTCCTCGTCGACGTGGAGCCGCGCGAGCGCCTGCGCGACCTGTTCGATGACCGCCTGCTCGATCGGCGCCGCCCGCACCTTGCGGCAGCGCACCGGGCCGTACATGCGGTGCCCGTAGTACCGGATGGGGTTCGGGCACTTCGGCGACGGCTTCCCGCTGCTGCAGCCGTACATGCGGTGCCCGCAGGTCGGGCACTCGATCAGCCCCGTCAGCACGAAGCCGGAGTCCCACCGCGACATCGGCACGCCCGCCCGCTTGCGGGCGTCCCGAAGCGTCTGCACGGCGTCGAACTCGTGCGGCGCGACGATGGGCTCGTGCGCGTGCTCGACGACGATCGGCTCGCCCCCGCGGGCGCGCTTCGTCGTGCGACCGTAGTGCAGCCGCCCGGCGTACACGGGGTTCGAGAGCAGGCGCCGGACCGTGTTGCTGCGCCACTCCTGCCCGCCCTTGTGGGGCCGCAGGCCGTCGACGTTGAGCGCGATCGCGATGCGCAGCAGCGGCTCGCCGGCGCGGTACATCGCGAACACGCGGCGCACGACGGCCGCCTCGTCGGCATCGACCACGAGCACGCCGTCGTCGCCCACGTGGTAGCCGTACGGCCGGAGGCTCCCCCACCACTTCCCGGCCTTCACGCGCTCCCGGATGCCGCGCGACGTCCGCGCCACCATCTTGCGCTTCTCCCGCGCGGAGAGCAGGCCGAACAGGCCCGCGAGGAAGCCGTCGTCCGGCTGCGCGGGGTTCAGTTCCTGCCCCGGGACGGCGAGGACCGCGCCGCCCTCCTCCGCCGCCCCGAGGATCTCGCCCCAGTCGCGGCCGTGCTGACTCCGGCTGAACCGCTCCCACTCGACAGCCAGCAGGACGTCGAACCTCCCCTCGCGCGCGGCGGAGAGCATCCTGCTCATCGCCGGCCGGGCGTCGAGCGTCTCGCCCGAGATGCCGGCGTCCTCGAACCTCTCGATGATCTCCCACCCGCGACGCGCGCACTCCGCCTCGAGCGCCGTGCGCTGCGCGGGGAGTCCCCACTTCTCGACCTGGGCGGAGGTCGAGACGCGGAAGTAGGCGGCGACGCGGCGGGACGACATCGGATCAGGTCGTGGGTGTGGCCTCGCGCGCTGCCAGTCGGCGCGCGCCGGCGGCGAGGATGCGGACGACGGTGCGCCAGCTCTCGGCCTCGGCGGCCGTCAGCTCGCGTGCGTCTGCCGGGACGTCCCCACGACGGACCCGTGCGGAGGGCACAGTAGCGCGGCGGCGGCGGCGTGCCACGGGATCCGCGGCGGCCGGGCAGTCTCGACTCATCGAACACGCTCCTCTCGTGGCACAGAGGCACCCCGTCGAGGGGCGCCGAACCCGTCACCAGCACCTGCATCTGCTCCGCCGCTCCCGGGCAACCCGGCGGGCCGCCGCACCCTCGCGACGACGCGCAGCGCGGCGCGCGCCTCCATGACGGCCTCCGGGTCGCGCGAGCGCCGCAGGACGCGCAGGGCCGCGAGACGCACGACGTCCAGCGCATCGGGCTCGGCTATGACGCCGAGTTGCACCGCGGCGCGCGCGAGGTCGTCGGCGACGGCCAGCGGCACGAGGACGGCCGCAGCGCGTAGAGCGTCCACCGCGGCGTCGTGCTCGCGCCGGCGGTCGGCGCCGTCGCTCAGGACGACGAGCGGCCCGCGACCATCGACCACCAGGGCATCGCCGAGGGCCGTCCTCCGCCACGCGATCGTGGGAGCGGTCATGCCGAGTACCCGCGATCGAACCGTTGCAGCAGGTCGTCTACGGCCTGCGCTGCGGTGACCACGCCGTCGTGCTCCGCGCGCCGCCGCTCGCTCCAGGCGCGACGCTGCGTCCATCCTCGGACGAGCGCCGCGACGTCGTCGAACGCGAGGCCGCCGGCGCGGACGGCCAGGAACGCGAGTTCTCTGAACGCCTCGCGGTCGGTCGAGCGCTTCGCGCCGACGCGGGAGAGCTCCGCCGTTGCGCCCTTGTGCGTACACAGGGCCCCGGCCCTCACGGCCACGTCGTCGCCCCCGACGGCCAGCCATGCGCCGCCCCATCGGTCGGCAGAGAGGCGCCATGCGGACGGGCGCCAGTCGGGATGGAGAGGTCCGACGCCGATCATCACGCCCTCCACTGCTCGAGTAGCTCACCGCGCAGCGCGAGTCCGGACCACCCGCGCCCGGCGGCGGTTCGGTACGACGCGAACCCGGCCGCACGCAGACGTGTCGCCAGGGCTTTCCCGACCGGCACGGCTTCACCATTGGCCTTGCCCCACGTCGCGGCCGCGTCGCGGAGCGCGGAGCTCGTCACCTGCAGGCCGTCGCCGACATCGAACACGTCGGCCACGAACGCCGCGACGACGTCGGACTCTTCGCGGTACTCGCGCGTCGCGGCTCTCACGACGTCGGGCTCGTCGAGCCCGCGCTCGAGGTACTCCCGAGCCCCGGCCACGGCCCACGCGAGGATGCCGACCGACTCCTCGCGCAGACGTGCCGGAAGGTCGCGATCCTGCGCGTCGCCGGTGAACTGCGCGTCGAACGGCACGAGCTTCAGGCGTCGCCAGATTCCGTCGTCCGTCCCGACGATCTCGGGCCGGTGGTTTGTGGCCAACCACAACGTGAACGCAGGCCTAAACTCGAAGGGCTCGCAGTAGAGGTAGCGGGCCGCCACGGCACTGCCGCCCGTGATCGCCTTCACCATCGCCTCATCCAGCCGGCGACGCTCCCCGGGCTCTTCGGCGGAGACCAGCCGCGCACCCGCGAGCCGCGCGATGTCGTTGCGCGGCTTCGTGTCGTCGCGCCGACTCAGGAACGTCGCGGCCTCGGCGCGCACGCCGTACGTGCCGACCGCGCCGTGCAGGGCGTCGAGCAGCACGCTCTTGCCGTTCGCTCCCCGCCCGTGCAGCACGAGCAGCACGTGCTCGGACACCTCCCCGATCAAGGAGTACCCCGCCGCCCGGCGGAGGAACCCGACGAGCTCGGCGCGTCCCATGGTGATCTCGTCGAGGAAACGCACCCACCGCGGCGCCGCAGCGTCGGGCACGTACGGATGCGGGCACCGTCGAGAGCACAGCGCGGCGGGCGTGTGCGGACGCAACTCGCCGCTGCGCAGGTCCACGATGCCGTTGGCGGCATTCAGCAAGTAGGGGTCGGCGTCGAACGCGCCGGACGGGAGAACGTGCGAGGGCGCGCAGCGCGCGAGCTCCTCCGCGGCGCGGACTCGAGGGGCGGCTTCGGATCGGAGGAGGAACCGCAGCAAGGCCTGCCGCTGCTCCGCATCGCGAACCTCGAGTGCAGCAGCCTGCGCGGCGCGCAGCGTCTCGCCCACAAGGTGCAGCACGACGCGCGCCGAGTCGCGACGCCATGCGCCGAGATCCGCGTCGTAGACGGCCCAGCCGCCCCACTCCGGGACCATCCGCAGGCCGAAACCGTACCTCGCGAGCAGCCGTTCCGCGTTGCCGAGATCGGTCTGCGCGAACGACACCAGGTCAGCGGCATCGGCCACCGCCCCGGCTTGGTGGATGGGCGCTGGCGCGTCAAGGGCCGAGAGCGCCCGATCCGCCGCATCGAGCAGGTCGCGAACGGTCGCGCCGCCCTCGAGCGCCTCGCGCAGATCCTTCGCACCGGCCGGCGGCGGCAGATCGACCGCGGCCACGCCGGCCGCCTGCAGTTCAGCGACGCGCGCTGCGGCACCCTTCCGGCCCGCGGCGTCGGCGTCGTACACGACCGCGACGCGGCGAGCCGTGAATGCCCCGACCAGCCCGTCGAGCCCGGCGGACTCGCCGTTGGAGTGAGTGGCCGCGACGACATCCTGCTCTTCGCGCGCCGCGTGGTGCAGGAGCGCGAGCAGGTCCGTCTCGCCGGCGACGAGCAGCGCGAGCGAGTCCTCGGCCGCGTCGTTCCAGCCCGGGGAGACGATGAGACCGGGTTCGCGTCGGCCAGCGCGGTTCGCCTCGAGGCGGGCGACGAGTCGGCCGTCGACACGCGGACCGCGGATCTTGATCGCGCAGCACTCGCCCCCCGCGTCGACAACGGGCAGGACGAAGCACTCGACGTCGCTCCGGCGCTGCAGGCGCCAGCCCAGGCGCTCCGCCATCTCGGGGTAGAAGGGCCACGTCGGGGCGAGGCGCTCGTGCCCGTTCACCCCCGCGGTCGGCGCCGAGCGCGGCAGATGCCCGCGGTCCTCGAGCCAGCGCCGCGCACCCGGCAGGTCGGCCGCGTGCCCGAGCTCGACGACAAGCTGTGCGACGTCCCACCCCGAGCCGGCCGTGTGGCAGAACACCAGGCCTTTGGGCCCGTTCGCGTCCGCGCTCGGGTGCGCGTCGTCGTTGCGATGGTGTGAGCCGAACGGGCAGCGGACGCGCGTCTCGCCGCGGTCCGCAACCGCTTGGCCGAGCAGGTCCGAGAGGGCCGTGGCGCCGCGGCCGGCGGCGAGGACGTCCGCCGTGATCGTCACGGGGCCACCCGCTGAACGAGCCGGGGCCGCTTCGCCAGGAGGTCATCGAGCGCGTAGTGGCGAACCCCGCGCGCATCTCGAAACTCGCGGATCTCGCCCGCAGCCGCCCATCGCCGAAGCGTCCGCGCGGTGCGCCCGACAACGGCGCAAGCCCGGCCGACGCGGACGAGTTCAGGGGTCTCCGTGGCCTCCGGCATATGTCCTCCGGCCGGGGCGTGGCCCACGGCAGAGGACAGGAGACACCGCGACTACGGCGACGTCATTGCGCAGACGTCGGAACTCTGCGCAGGGCGTGTTCCCGCTCGCGCGCGAGCTCCGCTTGGACGTAGGCCATCCACGGCTTGCTCCGTTCGAGCATCGCCCTCAGCGTTCCGCGCGTGGCGTCGGTGCAGTTCGGAACGGACGCGTCGCCATGGAACGCCAGGTCTGCGTGCCGATGCACGCGCCGCGGGCACGCGCGCTCGTGCCAGAGCGTGACGACGTTGCTCTCGCTCGCAAGCTCTCCGAAGCACTCTTGGAGCACGTGCGCTAGGTCGCACCAGAGGTAGGTCACGGCGAGCGAGTCCTGTGCTCGCGGCCACGTCGTCCAGTGCCGCTCGCCATCCGACGGCGCTACGGCTGCGCGAAGCATCTCGACTAGATCGACGTCGCGCATCCGAGCTCCGAAGCGAAGCGTGATGGCCCGTTCGTCGCGTAGTTCGTCGCCGATGCCAAAGCCGGGATCAATGCGAACTCCGAGCAGGTCATCAGCTTCCGTCGCGACCCAGCTCCCGGACAACGCACACAGGTAGAACCACTCCGCGTACTCGACCGGGATCGACTCACGCGCGCAGAAACCGACGAACGCGAGCGCCTCGGCCCGCTCGCTCCGCTCCGCCTCACTTAGCCCCGCGCCGCCGATCTCCTCCGGCACGACGGCACTCGGCGCCGGATCCCGGAACAGGTCGTCGATGGTCCCCGTGTCCTGCCCGGCGTCGTGCCCGCGGCGACAGTCGTCCGCATCCTCGTCCGGGTCTGGACGCGGCGGCGGAGGCACGGACCGCACGGCCGCGAGGAACGCCACGGCCCGATCGAGTAGGCCGGGTTCGCCGCGACGCCGCTCTCGGAAGTGCTGGCGCACGTAGCGACTGGCTCGCTGCGCGAGTCGCCGCGACGCCTCGATGGCGTCGTCCTCGAGGTGCTCCAGCCAGTTCTGGCCCTTCGGCTTCGCCATGTCCCCTCCACCGATGGGGGACGCCACCACGTAGCCAGGTCGACGGGCAAGCGCTGGTGGATGCGCTGTTCGGGCTGCAGGTCCTAGCCCGTCGACCGTGGCCGGAGCGTACGCGGCGACGGGGACACCCACCGGACCGGGGCAACCGATGACACATGACGGAACATGACGTCAGATCCCCAAAATCCCTCATACGCGCGCGCATGTAGGACTTTCGGGAAATGGCGTCACGATGTGTCATCCGTCATTCGGGAGGCTCCATGCGGTGCGTAGCCCCCCGGCAACGCCAACCCACTCGGCACGAGGACCACGTCGCCCGGCGGCTCCCCGCTCGCCGGAGGCGCACCACAAGATGTAGTCGCAGCTCGCTCGAGCGCGAGGACCGGCGCCGGCGGACCGTCGTCAGCGTCGAGTGCAGGACCACCGCAGACGCAGGCTCGCGCCTCGTGCAGTCGGGAGTGCAACCGGGCACCGACCGCGGCGCGACCGGACAGTAACGGCCGGATCGAGCCTGAGCAGCCGCACATAGGACACACTATGCGACGTTCGTCTGTCCGATCTCGGCGCGGGCCGGACCACAAGATGTAGTCCTCGCGCGGAGCCGCCGGCACCCCCCACCGTCCAACAAGTGACGGCGGGGTCAGTTGCTCCCCCTCCCCGGTTTCCACCCCCCGCCAACCCACGGCACGAGGTCGTCCCGTCCCCTCACCAGCGCGGGTTGCGCGTCCGCGTCGGCCGCCTACGCTTCGTGAATGCCCTTCGCCAACCCCGATCGCCGCCAGCAGTTCCAGGCCGACTACCAGCGCGGGCGCCGCGACGGACGCTGGGACCGCGTGAAGGACACGAACCCGACGCGCGACTACCTCTGCGGCTACCGGTACGGGCAGCGGGAGGCCGAGCGCGCACGGGCGGCCGAACGTCGCGACCGTCCGCCGACGATCGCCGACCTGTTCGCCGAGGACGCCGAACGGCGGGCCGCGGCGCAGGCGGCCCCCCACCCGTCGAGCACCTGACGGCACCCTGCACGGCCATCTCGAGGCCCTTCGCACCCGCGGCCAACCCGTTCATTCGACCCGTCCGCGAGCGTCCGATTGACGCGGTAAGATGCTCCGCGTGGCGAAGCACTCCGCGCCGTCAAGTTCCCGCGACCCGTGGCGCTGGCGTCTGCGTCTCGCGGCCGGGTTCCGCGGCAGGTTCGGCGTGACGTTCGAGGCGCTGCGCGAGTCCGTCGAGGTCGGCGGCTGGCGCGGGCTGCCGGTCAGGGCGACCGCGACGCTTGCCGCGCACCCGGACGCGCCGCCGAGCATGGCAGGCCCCGAGCGCATCGGCGTCGTCGAGTCGGTGCGGGTCGACGACGAGCAGCTCGCACTCGAGGTCACGGTCCGGTTCTTCCGGCGCCGCTCGCGTGCCCGCGACGTCGTCCACCGGCTCGCGCGGCTCCGGCTGCGGGACGCGCTCGACGACGAGCGGGCACCCGGGTTCCTCGGCTCCTCCGCGCAGCTCTGGACGTCGAGCCTCCCGGGCCGCGGGCGGGAGCTGCGCCGGCACGTCCTGAGGGTGCGGCGGTCGCTCCGCATCATGCGCCGCGCCGACGCGGCGGCACTCGTGCAGGCGGGCGACGTGCGGGCCGTGGCCGCAAGCCGCGACGTCGCCGGGGCCCTTGCGTCGTCGGTCGCGGCGGACCAGGAGCTCGAGACCGGCCGCACGGGCGACCCGTGGGCGCGGTCGGTCGCGTTCGAGGCGTTGGACCTGGTCGATCGCCCGGCGCTGCCGTGGCACTTCGTTCCGTAGGAGGGTTCCCGTGTTCGAGAACGAACTGCACGAGGTCACGTTCCCCGCGCTTCCGCCGGTCCCGTCCGGCGCGCGGCTCGTCCACGAGCGACCCGGGCTGGTCGCGGCCATCGCGCAGCAGCGGGCGGCCGAGGACCGGGTGCGCGACGCGCTCCTGAAGGTGGACGCGCTCGAGGCCGCGGTCGCGCAGCTCCACGAGCGGCGCGCGGGTGTCCTGGCGCGGCACGCCGCGGGCGACGAGTCGGCGGCGCGCGACGACGCGCAGCTCCGCCGCGACATCGCGGAGACGCGCGACAGCCTGACGACGCACCGCGACGCGATCCCGGCTGCGCTCGTGCCGGCCATGCAGGCGGCGGCCCGCGAGGTCGTGGCCGCCGGCGAGGCCGCGGGCCGCGAGGTGGGCGCCGCGTTCGAGCAGCGCATCGGCGCCGTGCGGCACTACCGCGACCGGCTCGTCGCGGAGCTGCGCGCCGTGGACGGACACCTTGCGCAGCTCGACGGCGAGCTGCGGCAGGCGATCGGCACCGGGTTCGGCGTCGGGGGCGAGACCAGGGTCGCCGGGACGCTGCGCGAGATCCGCGAGGCCCTCGCGCACTCGCGTCCCGGGACGTGCGCCTCGCCGGCGCTCTGGACCGATCTCGCGGAGCTCGAGGACATCGTCGCGAACTACCCGCAGCGCGGCGAGCTGCGGTTCACGGTGGATCTCGGGTCGCACGAGTGGACGCCGGCCGCGAACGGCGAGACGGCGCGGGTGATGGGCCGCGGCATCGGTCCGGCACCCGCGATCGCCGCGTGGGTCCAGGCGAAGCGCGTGCGCAAGGTCGCGCGCAGCGTGCCGGCCGCGATGGCGCCCGTGCCGGCGACGGCGGGAGCGTAGTCGTGGGCATCGTGCTCATCGACTCGAATAGCGAGCAGGACCGGCTCGAGCTCGGCGACGGCGCTGCGATCCTGTTCACCCGCGCACCCGGCGAGGAAGTCGCTCGCGCGCTGCACGACGCCGCGCTCCCGGACGGCGTGCCGGATCCGGTCAAGGCCGCGTCCGTGCTCATGGCGCGGCACGTCGTCGGGTGGGAAGGGTTCGTCACGTCGAAGGGCGAGGACGTGCCGTTCTCGCGCGAGGCTGCGCCGCAGTTCGTAGCGCGTCTGCCGTACCTCGTGCGGCTGCGTCTGGACGCCGCGATCATCAGCATCGCGCGCTTCCCGTTCGTGCCGCTCGCGAGCGGGGAGGAGGCCGACCGTGCCTGAGAAGATCGTGCTCGCGTACGACGTCCAGACGTCGAAGGCCGAAGCCGAAGTCAAGGGCTTCTCCCGCACTGTCGAGACTGAGTCGGCGAAGTCGGCTGCGGCCGCGGAGAAGGGCGCGAGCCGCGTCGAGACGCAGACGGCTTCGATGGCGCAGAGCTTCAAGGGCGCCGGGACCGCGATCAGCGCGGCGAATGCCTCGCTCGTGCTGCTCGGGCAGCAGGGCCCGCCGGCGCTCCAGACGCTTGCGTCGGCCGCCGGCTCGCTCGTCGCGTCGGGCTTCGGCCCGATGGGTCTCGCGCTCGCGGGCGCAACGGGCCTCGTCAGTCTCGTCTCGGCGCTCGGCAACGAGAGCGAGGCGGCGGCGGAGAAGATGCGCAGCGGTCTCGAGGCCGCGTTGGCGTCCGGCAGCCAGCGCGCAGACCAACTGCTCGAACGCATCGTCGCGCTCAACGATCAGCTCGAGTCGCTCCGCAGCGGGCAGACGCTCGGCGCAGTAACGGCCGGGCGCCAGGTCGGCGAGATGCGCGACGAGCTCGCGCAGGTCTATGACGCGCTGAAGAAGCTCCGGGAGCTGCGCGACGCCGAGTTCGAGTCGCAGTACGCGAGTCTGCCGGCGGATCGCGCCACGGCCGCGGCGCAGCGCGACCGGTTGCAGGGCACGCTCAGTGGGATCCAGCAGCGCGCGGACCGCGGAAGCGTGCTCGCCAACGCCGACTTCGAGCTCACGACGTGGCAGCGCCACACGCTGAGTCGCGACGAGATGTTCCGTGAGACCGAGACGGCTCTGCTCGACCGCATCGGCCAGCTCAGCACGATCATCAACCGCACGATCGCCGAGGAGACGAAGTCCGAGGAGGTCCGGGTCGCGCAGGAGACGCGCAAGCTCCTCGCGGGCGGCGGCGTCGGCATGGCGCGCGACATCCTCGGCCCGAGCACCGGACTCGGCATCGGGGCAGGCCCGACGCTCGGCGGCAACACGGAGTGGCACCGGCTGTTCCAACAGGCGGATCTCGACAGGATGGCGCAGGAGGAGCGCGACGCCGCGGCGGCCGAGCGCGAACGCGCTGCCTCGCTCGAGGCCCGCCGCGCGCTGTTCGCGGGGATCTCGCAAGGCGACCCGACGCAGGACAGCACCAACGCCGAGCTCGCACGAATGCGGCAGGTCGCGGAGGAGCGCGCGCGTCTGTTCCGGGAGGCCGAGGAGCGCCAGGTTGCCGCGGTCGCGCGGGCACAGGCGGAGGCGTTCTCCGGGTCGATCTCCAATGCGTTCGTCACCGCGATCCACGGCGGCGGCCTGGCCGGGTTCTTCGTGCAGATCGAACAGGCGCTCACCAACTCGATCGCGGAGGCGTTCATCCGCGGCGCCATCCAGGCGCTCGGCGTGCAGTCCGCTGCGGAGACGATCTTCAAGTCGCTCGCGAATGCGCTCGTGCAGGGCTTCGGCGGCAGCGGCAACGTCACGACGCCGAACGCGATCCCGAACCCGAGCGTGTCGGCCAAGCCGTTGTCCGCGACGTCGACGTTCCCCGAGGGCTTCTCGGGCGCCGACCTGATCCTCGACAACTACGGGGGCAAGGGCGCGTCGGCGCGCGGGCCGGAGCAGATCGTCGTGGTGATGGCGCCCGACGAGTCGGTCGCGGACGCGATGGCGAACAAGATTTCGGCGGGCGGCGCGCGGGCGGTCGTCGCGCGCGCGCAGGGCCGCGGCGTCATGGCCGGCCGTCTCGGCCCGAGGCGCGGATGAGCGGGGATCCGCCCGCCGCGCCGACGCTGCACCCCGAGGTCCGGCCCGTGGACGTCGAGGGCATCGCGGGCCGCCTCCGCGCGTCCGGACTCGTCGGCGCCGCCGAGGCGGCCGACGCGCTCCTCGCGTGCGCGCACGTCGGCCGGACCGTCAAGGCGCCGTTCTCCGCGACCGCGCGCGAGATCGCGCTGCGCGGCGCCGTGCTCCATGCGCTCCGCAGCGTCGTGCAGGGTTGCGAGCGCGTCGAGGCCGGGCTGCCCGCGTCCGATCCCGCCGTCACGTGGGCGCGCGCCATGCTGCGCGTGGTCCGCCCGGAGGTCGCGCTGCTCGAGGCGGACGCATGAGCACCGCGACCGAACCGGCGCTCGACGTGGACTCGCTCAACGCGCGGCTCCTGCGCGCGGGCGTGCCGCAGCGCGCTCGCGAGGTCGTGCTGCGCGCGCCCTCGGTCGGCCGCAACCTCGCGTCCGTGAACGGGCTCTCGCCCGAGACGGGCGACTTGCTCGCGCGGTCCGCGACCGTGGCCGTGCTGCGGCTCCTCGCGAGCCGCACGTCGCGCTACAGCGCCGCCGCGAGGTTGGCGTCCTCGTGCAGCGACGCGACGGCGCGACAGCTCGACGCATGGGTCGTCGTGCTCGAGCGCGAGGCGGACGCGATCGAGAGCGGTGCAGCGTGACGGGCGAGGACGACGACGACGACGTGCGCGACGTCCTGGCGGGCGACGACAGCGCGTTGGACGACGACGAAGCCGCGCACGCCGCATGGATCGGCCGAGGTCTCCCGCCCGCGCTGGCGGCCGACGTGGACGCCGCGGCGGAGCTGTTCGGGCAGACGTTCCCGGACTACACGCCGTCGATGCTGCGTCTGCGCGCGTGGCGCACGGTCGTGCTGCACGAGGTCGTCGACGCGGCGTTCCGGCAGCCGTGGAGCGCCGAGCACCGCGAGGGCGCGCGCGAGGCGGTCGGCGAGGTGGCGGAGCTCCTCGCGTCGCTTCCGGTCCCGGACGTGCGGCCGTGACCGGCACGAGGCCGTCGATCCAAGACGGCGCCGGAGCCGAGTTCTCGGGCGTGCTGCGCTGCGGCGCGTGCCGCGCCGTCGTCAGCGTCGGCCAGGGCCGCCGCCATGACCGCGAGCCGTGCGGCGCCCGGCGCGTGAACACGTACGCGCTGGCGCTCCTGACACTGCTCGCGTTCTCGACGGTCGTGCTGCTCGTGTTCGTGCTCGTGCGCGTCGGGACGCTCGCCGAGCGCGTCGCGCTCACGCGGCAGTTCGTGGTGCCCGCGGACCCGGGCGACATCCCCACCTCAACGAAGTAGGAGGCCCCCGTGGCAGTTCTCGCGAACGCGACGATCAAGAAGGTGCGCTTCCTCGTGGGCGGCAGCGAGGCCGCCGTCACGCTCCACACGGACGAGCCGCCGCCGGACGGCGCCGACACGGCGTGGACGGTGCCGGCGAAGCCGGACGGCGACCGCTTCCTCGCCGCGATGGGCGACGGCCTCAAGGTCGACGCCGACACGAGCACCGGCACGTACGAGTTCCACAAGTAGGCGCACCCGCGGTCGTGTTGACGTACCGCCAGCGGTTCCGCGTGGAGCCGTCCGCCCCGTGCGGCGTCTGCCGCGACCGGGCGTGGACACGCGACGGCGCCGAGTGGACGTGCCGTACGTGCAGACGCATCGTGCGCTCGCTCCGGACCAGGCGGCACCGCCGACGCAACGGCGACGGCGACCGCGCGAGCGCGGACGTGCCGCTCGAGGACCGCATCCGCCACGAGAGGCGCGTGCGGCTCTACGCGCAGGCGGCGCGGGAACTCGGGCTCCAGGCCTGGAACGCCGAGGAGCCGCACGTCCCGTGCTCCGGGCTGCTCGCGGCCGTGCCGCTCGACGCTATGCCGTGACGGTGCGGGGCGCGACGCGGATCGGCTCTCCGCAGTCGTGGCACGTCGTCAGGTACGCGCGCGGGCTGACGCTGAACCGCAGCGGACTCGCGCACTCCGGGCACGTCCCGCTCCGCCACGCGCCCTCCGGTTCCCCGGTCCACGTCGCGCAGCGGGCGTTCGCCTGCCGCACGCCGGACCGCACAGCGGCGCGGATCAGGTAGTACCAGACGATGCAGTTCACCACCGCGCACGCCAGCGCGAGAGCGGCGACCAGCGCAGGCGACATGTTCCCCATGACGGCAGCGTAACCGCCCCCGAGCGCGTCCGGTGCGGTTCGTAGAATGAGCACCTCGAGCGGGCCGTCGCGGCACGGCTCGCGGATCTCTGGAAGCGCGAGGACTCCCCGATGCTGCACCGGCTCGTCGTCCCCTACCGCATCGACCGCGAGGACGGCACCGACGTCCGGGTGCCGGACATCCCGGCCGGCTGGGAGTTCGAGCAGTTGACCGCGCTGACGGACGTCATGCCCGGCGGGCGGCCGATCCCGGCCTACCGTGCGCGCCGGGCGTGCATCGCGGTTGACCGCGACCCGGCCGAGGTCGCGGCCCTCGTGGCGTCCTACGCGAGCGCCGGACGCGCGTCGGAGATCCAGGTGGACGCACCGACCGGACTCGCGCAGCAGCGGTGGAGCGTGCGGCACAGCTCCCCGACCGCGGCGCGCGCGTGGTCGGTGCGCCGCGATGCCTACATGGCCCCGTTCCTCGCGCAGCTCGAGGCCGACGACGCGGCGCACGGGGCCGTCGCGGCCGGACCGGCCGTGCGCGCGCCGGCGTGGCTCCTGCCGCTCCTCGTGGGCGTGGGCACGTACGCGCTCGCGCGCTGCGCCGGTCTCCACGGCCACGAGGGCTTCGCGCCGCTGCTCGGGTTCGTGACGTCGGGCGGGACCGTGCTCGCCGAGGATGCGTTCAGCGGCTCGGCCGGCGCCGACATCCACGGGCGCACCGCGGACACGACGGATCCGGGCGGGACGTGGCAGACGTACGGCGGCGCGAACGGCCTCGAGCTCGACGGCACGGGCGGCACGACGAACAACGGCGCGTCCGCCATCGCGAACGAGGTCGGCGCGATCTCCGGGCTGTCCGGCTCGCTCGGCAGTCAGTTCAGCGAGACGAAGGAAGCCGCGCGCAACGCCGTCTGCGTCTGCACGCTCGTCGACTACGGCGCCGGGACGGGCTACGGGGCGCGCATGGGCGGCTCGGCCCGCGTCTACCGCTTCGACGGCGGCAGCAACACGCAGATCGCGAGCGGCGCGGCGTCCGCGGCCGGCACCCGCGCACTCTGTCTCGAGTCGATCGCGGGCACGCACAGCGTCTACGACGGTGCTCCGGGCAGCTACCTGACGAGCGGCTCGGCGCTCACGTCCGCGTCGGACTCGACGTACACCGCCGGGAGGCCGGGCATCGGGCAGATCATCGTCATCGCGTCGATGCTGCTCAACTCGTGGCGCGGCGGGTCGTTCGGGGGCGCACCGTCCGGGCCCGCGCCGAACAGCCTGATGATGATGGGCGTCGGCATCTGACGCTGCGCCGCCGTCACAGGTCGAGCGGCCAGTCCTCCGGGAGCTGCAGCGGCGGCTCGACGTAGTGGTCGGCGTGGCGCCGGCGGAGGGCGTCGAGCACCGTCACCACCGACTCGGCGTCGCCCTGGACGTGGACCCAGGCACCGCAGGTGCAGCGGAACGAACGGTGCGTCGGCTCGGCGTGGTCGTCCATCGCGGCAGGATCGCACAGACAGGCCGCCGTCAACGAGAGCGGCCCCCGCCGCCACGAGGACGACGGGGGCCGCAGGCGCCACGCGCTCGTGCTACTCGGGCTGCACCATGAACTGCGCGAGCGCGATCCCGCCCATGCGGAGCAGCGTGGCCTCGCGCACGACCGGCCCGTCGTCGTCGATCTCGACGTCCATCTCGAGGCCCGAGGCGGCGCCGATCGTGAAGGTGGCGAGGCGCTTCCACCGCTCGTCGCCGAGAAGATCAGCGGGCGCGCGGTGGGCGTAGTCCTGCCACGTCCCGCCGCGCTCGTGCGCCACGAGCTGGTAAGCCGCGGCGCGCGCGATGCGGCCGACGAGGTCCGCGATGTCCTCGTCGGAGTAGCCGAGGGCGTGCAGTTCGGCGTTGTTCATCGCCGCCCCTACTCCACGCGCCCTTCGGCGTGCGCTCGGGCGAGACCGCGAAGGAACGCTTCCCTCCGGCGCGGCGGGATCATCGCTGCGCAGCCGGGCAGCCGCTCCGCGATCCACGACCATGCGGCGTCGATGTCGTCCGCCTCGAGGTGGCGGCAGAGCAGCCGCACGGCCGTCTCGTGGTCCCCCGCCTCGCTCACGTCCGGAACGTGCTCCATGACGTGCAGGCCCAGGTGGTAGCCGGGCAGCGAGTAGCCCTCGCGTCCACCTGCGCGGGCCGTGCGGCAGCAGCCGCGGAAGTAGCCGGGCACGCCGTAGAACACGGCCGGGCGGCCGGAGGCCCGTCGGGCGCGGATGTCCGCGACGCGCTCCGCGTAGTGCCGGATCAGCGACTCGCTGACGTCGCCGCGGCGCCATCCATTCGACGGGTTGACGACGAGGCGCACGTCGGCCTCGAGCTGCGGGTCGTGCGGTCCCTGGCCGGCGCACGCGGCGTAGACACGCTGGACCGTGTCGCGGAACCGTGAGAGCCACGGCGAGGGCTCGGGCTCGGGAACGGGGGCATGGAGCGAAGGCATGGCAACTCCTTCCCGCGAGAGCGGGGAACGTGGTCCGTGGAGTGCCCGAGACCCTCCGGTTTCCCGTCGCCGCACCGGGTCTCGAGGCTGCGCCGAAGCGGGCGCCCATGCCTTGCGTTTCGCGGCTGGCGAGAGAGTAGCCGAGCGGACCGAGCAGCACAAGGTGGTGGTCGAAGCCCGGGGCACGCGCGCTGGCGCACCCCGGGCCGCGCAGGACGCCGCAGGACGCCTCAGGCCGCGGAGCCGACTCCCGCGCCGTCCGGAACCTCGCACGCACGCGAGGTCCGCGTCAGGAGCGCCGCGCGCGCCGCGCGCACGTCCTCGGCCGTCCGCGGCGTCACGGGCGACAGGTAGCCCGGCAGGGCCGCCACGGCGCCGCCCGGCTCGGCGTGCAGGACGCCGAGGATGCGCAGCAGCTCCTCGGTCGACCCGGGCAGCTCGCCCGACTCCGCCATCTCCCAGGCCCGCGGGTGCAGGCGCCCGCGCGTCGCGGCGTCCTCGAGGCTCAGGCCGAGCGCCTCGCGTCCGGCCCGGATGCGGTCCCCGTCGAGGCGGCACCCGGTCACGGCCTCGGCCGCCGCTTCCTCGTGGTCGTCGCGGTCCGGCTGCTCGTGCAGCGCGTCGAGGCGGGCCGCCTCGAACCGCGTGTCGAGGAGCAGTTCGGCGAGCGTCACACGCAGCGCGGTCGCGTAGCGCGCGGCGTCGCTGACGCGCGGCTCGTCGGCGCTCCGGGCGTTGTCGGCGCTGTTCGTGTCCTCGTGGACGGCCACGAGCGCGGCCGGCACGTCCACGATCTCGGCGAGCTGCCGGCGGGACAGGCCCGCCGCCTCCCGCAACTTCGTCAGGCGCGCGCCGTCCCAGACGGGCGCGGTCCACCGCACGTCGTCGGCCGTCGCGTAGCGGGCGGTCGTGTCGGCCGTGCGGGACGTCTCGTACATCGTCGTCATCGTGGGTCTCTCCCAGCCCTTGCGGGCCAAGGGGCGGCGCCGCGTCGTGGGGCCGCAGCGCCGCCGGAGTCAGCGCACGCGAGGCGCTCCGGACGCCCGGAACACGTCCCCACGTGCCGGGCGTAGCTTGCCGACCAACAGAACGTTATGTCGACCTGCCGCAGCCACGACGAGCGCGCGCTTCACGGCGTTCTGGCCGCGCACCTCGGCGAAGTCGCCGCGCGGCGCGCGGTCGCGCGGCGTCGTCGGCGGCGTCACCGCGGGCAGACGGCGGACGCCTGCCAGGTGCAGCACCGCGTCGGCCAGCGTCTCCACCGCATGGACGGGGACGGACGTCGCGAGCGCGGCCTCGCCGGCGTTCGCAGGCGGCGCGAGGATCTCGGTCAGACCGCGCGGCGCCGCCGTGGACGCGAGCAGGAACGCGCCGCGGACCGGGCGCACACGTCCGTCGAGCGCCAGCTCGCCGAACAGCAGCGCCTGACGGAGCGCCGCCGTCGGCACGACACCCTGCCCGGCCAGGATGCCCACCGCCATCGGCAGGTCGTGCGCCGCCCCGACCTTCGGCGTGCCCGCCGGCGCGAGGTTGACGACCACGAGCCCGCGCGGGAACTCGTAGCCGCTCGCGGCGAGCGCCGAGCGCACGCGGTCGCGCGCCTCGCGGCCCGCCGCGTCGGGCAGCCCGACGACGTCGAAGCGCGGCGTCGCGTCGCGGAGCTGCACCTCGACCTCGGTGGGCTCCCCGTGGGCTCCGCGGGTGCAGGCGGAATGGCAGCGAGCGAGGTCGTTCACGGCGGCTCTCCCGTACGTCGTAGGAAGGGACGGCCGCGCAGGCGGCGTCTCCAGGCGTGGCAGGTCACGGCGCCGGCGCGGGCCGGGCCGCACCGCGGCGCAGGGCGACGGATCGTGGCGCGGGACCGACGGCGGACGGGACCGCACCGTGCGATCCGCGCCGGAGGGCGCCGACGGGCGAAGCGTCCGCGCGGCCGTCGTTCCCGGAGTCCCCCTGCGTCGAACGCGACCGGCCTGCCGCCGATCTGGAGCGGCGCCCGACGCCCCGTGCAGCGAGCGCCCCGTACCGGAGGTCGCGCGAGCGGCCCCGAAGTGACATCGCCCCTCGATCACGCTCCGCCCGGAACGCAGACGGGCGCGAGTTCCATCTGACCTTAGTCTCTGCCGAGCACGGCGGGTATCGGTCCCGGCGTGCCCACCGACCAGGAGCACCGATGCCCCTTCCGCGTCCCCGCCGCACCGCTCTCGTCCTGGCCGTCGTCGCGCTCGCCGCGTGCCTCTGCAGCACGACCGTCCGAGCGCAGGAGGCGCACGACGAGGAGCTGAAGATGCTCGTCGAGTCCGTCGCCACGGCCGAGGACGCCGGCTACGCGTGGAACGACGCCGTGAAGCTGTCGGCGTACCGTGCCAAGGCCACGCCGCTCGTGCTCGACGCCGTCGCCTCGGAGGCGACCACGCCGCTCGGACGCGTCGCGCTGGCGCGGGTCCTCGCCGATCTCGGCGAGCGCGACCGCGCCACGCAGGCGCTCCTCGACGTCGCCACCTCCGACGCGCCCGTCGCGCTGCGGACCGAGGCCGTGCGCATGCTCGTCGGGATCGCCGACGACACCTGCGAGGACCGCCTCTGGCAGCTCGTCGACGACACGCTCGATCCGCGCCTCAAGGCCACGACCGCGCAGACGCTCTGGCTGCTCACGAAGGACCTCAAGGCGAAGGCGCTGATGCGCGAGCTGCTGCGCTCCGACAGCTTCGACCTGCAGGTGGCGGGCGCGCTCGCGATGGCCGAGGTCGGCGACACGGGGACCGACGTGAGCGGCGTGCTGCAGCGCATCCGGCGCGAGCCGACCGAGCGCGGTCGCCTCGCCGAGGCGCTGCTGGCGAAGGCCGAGTGGATGCGCATCCACACGGCCGTCGAGGAGGTGCCCGCGCCGACGCCGCCCGCGGAGGCGACGCAGCCGAACCACGACGGCGGGCCCTCCGATCCGCTCGAGGCCATCGTGTACGAGGTGCTGTCGCGCGTGCGGCAGAACTACGTGGACCCCGAGAAGCTGGCCGACACGAAGCTCTGGGAGGGCGCCGCGCGCGGGCTGGTCGCTGCGATCGGCGATCCGCACACGTCGTTCCAGAGCGCCGAGGAGCGCGAGGACTGGACCGACAACCTGACGAAGGAGTACGGCGGGATCGGCGCGTACGTCGGCTACGACAAGGAGAACTTCTTCGTCGTGACGCGGCCGATGTTCGGCAGCCCCGCGTGGAAGAACCAGCTGAAGTCGGGCGACCGCGTGATCAGCGTGGACGGCTGGCAGACGATCGGTCAGGAACTCGACGAGATCGTCAAGCACCTGCGCGGGCCCGCCGGGACCGACGTGACGATCGAGGTCGTGCGCCGCGGCTGGACCGAGCCGCGCAAGATCACGCTGCGCCGCGCGCAGATCCACGTCCCGACCGTGTACGCGGCCATGCTCCCGGGCTCCGTCGGCTACGTGCTCGTGGACAACTTCGCGCGCGACACCGCGGAGGAGTTCCAGATCGCCATCGAGAAGCTGCAGAAGGACGGCGCCACCGCGCTCGTCCTCGACCTGCGCTGGAACAGCGGCGGCTACCTGCGCACCGCTCAGCAGATGGCCGATTACCTGCTGCCGCCCAACCGCCTCGTCGTCGAGACGGCCGGGCGCCCGAACGTCACGCGCGACGAGGTCTACATCACGCGCGGATCCTCGACGACGTGGAGCCGCAGCGTGCCGATGCGCGTGCTCGTGAACGGCGGCAGCGCCAGCGCGAGCGAGATCCTCTCGGGCTGCCTGCAGGTGCACGGCCGGGCGCGCATCGTCGGCCTGCGGACCTTCGGCAAGGGCAGCGTGCAGAACGCGTTCCCGATCTTCGCGCGGCCGTTCGCGGAGCCGTACACCGACACGAACCGCAACGGCACGTGGGACGACGACGAGCCGTACAACGACTCGAACGGCAACGGCCGCTGGGATCCGGGCGAGCCGCTCGCCGACTACGACCGGAGCGGCGCGTGGACGGCGGCCGAGCCCTACGAGGACCTGAACGGCAACGGCCACTTCGACTTCCCGGCCGTGAAGATCACGATCGCGAAGTACTACGTCGGCAACAAGGTGGGAGCGCACCAGATCAACCCCCACCGCGAGGAGATGATCGTCGCGGGGCGGCGCGAGTGGCTGGGCGGGATCGAGCCCGACGTGCCCGTCGACTCCGACGAGCTCGACGGCTGGAGAGCCGAGGCGATCGCGAAGCTCGAGGAGAAGGGCGTCTTCGACGACTACCTGAAGCCGCTCTTCGCGTCGCAGCGCGACACCATGATCGGCATTGCGCAGGGTCCGGCCGACGACCCCACCGTCTACCCCGGCTTCGAGGCGTTCTACGCATCTCTCGGCACGCAGCTCTCGACCGGCGACGTCGCGTACTGGCTGCACGCCCGCACGCGTGCGCTCGCCAGCGACGAGGTCGGCCGCCTGCTCGTTGGCGACTGGGCCGTGGACGCGCAGCTCCAGCGCGCGCTCGCGGACCTCGCCGATCACGACGCGAGCTTCACGCTGCCCGAGGTGCTCGCGTTCTCGCGCACGCGGACGTACGACGTGCCGCCCACCTACGACCCGGCCGCGCTCGCGGCCGCGCGTCCGGTGCGCGCCGCCGACGGCCGCTGACGCAGCAGCGCCGCGCGACGACGGCCAGCCCGCATCGTTCACCAGGTCTCGCGGCGGGTGCGGCTGTGACGCCGTCAGATCGAGGCCTGCGTCCGTGACGCCTGCGGTACCACCAGGAGGCAGACCGTCCCGGCCGAGCCGGAGGCGCGAGATCAAGAAGGCGCGACGAAGTCGGGGTTGAACACCCCGTTCGAGGAGCGCCGACGCAGAGATCGCGACTCCGGCGACGCGCCGGGCGCGCGAGCTGGTGAACGATGCGGGCTACGACGTCAGCGCGGCGAAGAGACCGTGCCGCTCCGGACCGCCGCGCGACGCGCGGTGCGACCAGAGCGTGCCGCTGCACGCCGTGCAGCCCGGGACCCGGTCCTGCCGCTCGGCGCTCACGCCCGCCGCGGCGAGCGTGGCAGCGATCGCGGCGTGCAGGTCGAGCTGCCACTTGCCGGGCCGCGCGCCGGCGGCGAACCAGGCGTCGGCGGCGTGACCGTGCGACTCGCGGAACGCGTCGCGCACGTCGTCCGAGACCTCGAAGCAGCACGGGGCGATGCCCGGGAACAGGGCCGCGACGAGCCGCTCGCGCCGCGCGCCGAGCGTGACGAGCGCCTCGACGGCGACGCCCGCGATCCCCGCGACCGTGCCGCGCCAGCCCGAGTGCACGACCGCGAGCGCGGGCGCGTCCGCGTCGGCGAGCAGCAGCAGCGGGCAGTCGGCTCCCTGCACGAGCAGCACGAGTCCGCGCTCGGTGGTGGCGAGGCCGTCGGTCTCGGGGAGCGGTGCGCAGCCGGCGTGCCGGCCGTCGACGACCGCGACGCGCGCGCCGTGGACCTGGTGCGGCGCGACGAGCCGCGCGGCGGCGCAGCCGAGCAGCACCGCGGAGCGGGCACGGCGCGCGCGTGCGTCGGGGTCGGAGTGCGGTCCGACGCTCCCGTCGTCGCGCGTCGTCAGGCCGTGCCGGATCCCGGGGAGCGCGGCGAGCCGCCCGCTGCGGATCATCGACGCTGCGCGCTCACCGCGTCGCCCCCACCTCGCGGGAGGACGCTCAGACCGCCCGCGCCGCGAGCCGCGGCGGGTTGCGCTCGAGGCTCTCGTCGAACGCGCGCTCGAAGCCGTCGTCGAACTCAAACACCCCGCGGAACTGCTCCGCGGTGTCGTCCTCGCCCGCCTCGAGCAGGCCCCGCTTGATGAGGTTGAACACGAGGTCGCCGACGGCGCCGGTGTCGCGCACGTTCCACGACTCGAGGACGGCCCGTGCGAGGAGCCCGTACTGGTCGAGCGCGGCGTCGCGGACGCCCTCGACGAGCTCGGCCGGCGTGACGTGGCGCCGCGCGGCCAGGCGGCCGAGCGCGCACTCGAGCCCCTCGAAGACGAGGACGTACGCGTCGGGCGGATAGCGCCGGTCCCGTCGCGCGATCTCCTCGATCTGCTCCTGCAGCCGGTCCTGCATGCCGCTCTCCGCCGACCTGCCCGGGGCCCCTTCCGGCGGCTGCCGGAGGGGGTGGTGCGCCGGGCCGCATGGCATTCATCGGCCAAAGACCGCAGGCCTTTGAACGATTCGGCGCATCCCGTGACTGTCAGTTCGTCAGGCGGCGGGCGCGTGCGACGCGGGCCCAGAGCGCGTGGAGCACCAGCTCCGGGGCGACGTTGCTCTCGGTCGACTCGAGCGCCGTCGTGAGCGCCGGGAGCAGCGCGTCGAGCTCGTCGGAGCTGCCCCGGCGGGCGGCGGCGTCGCGGGCGCGCAGGAGCGCGAGCGCGACGAGCTCGCGCAGGCGGGCACGCCGCGACGCGAGGTCGCGTCCCGCCTCGAGCACCCACGCGAGCGCGTCCTCGACGCCGCGCGGCCGGTCGGCGGCGAGCAGCCCGAGGACGGCGTCGTCCGCGCGTCCGGCGAGGTCGCCGGCGACGGCGCGCAGCGCCCGCCCGGCGGAGCCCTGCGCGACGCGCACGACGAGCTCGAGACGCGCGTCGTCGAGCTCCGGCGTGGTCGCGTGCTCCGCGAGCAGCTCCCGCACGATCTCGGGTGCGAGCGGCTGGAAGCGCACGCGCTGGCAGCGCGAGAGGATGGTGTCGGGCACGCCGTCCGTCCCGCGGGCGAGGAGCAGGAAGGTCGTCTCGGGAGGGGGCTCCTCGAGGCTCTTGAGAAGCGTCGCCACGCCCTCCTCCTCGACGTCGTCGAGGGCGTCCAGCACCACGACCTTGCGGCCGCAGCCGACCGCGGAGAGCGCCAGGAGCTCGAGGGCGCGCCGGAGCGAGCGGACGGGGATGCCGCGCCGCGGCTCGGCAGCGCCGTCGGCGTCCCCGCCCGCCGCGAGGTGGTGCGCGCGGGTGAACGACGCCGCGCCCGCGCGCGCGGCCTCGCCGTCGTCCTTGAAGAACGGCCCGCTCGTGCCGGAGAGCTGCACCAGGTCCGGGTGCGTGCCGGCGGCGTTCCAGCGGCAGGCGCGGCAGGTGCCGCACGGACGGTCGTCGTCGGGGGAGGCGCAGAGCAGGGCCGCCGCGAAGCCGAGGGCGCCCAGCGAGCGGCCGACGCCCTCCGGGCCGTGCAGCAGGTACGCGCCCGCGACGCGCTGCGGCGCGCCGCCGACGCCGAGCGCGGCCCGGAACGTGCGACGCGCCGCGTCCTGCCCGCGCAGCGCGGAGAGCGAGGGCGGCGCAGCGGGCGCGCGGTCAGCGCCCATCCCGCCCCCACGCCGCGTCGACGGCGGCGCGCACCGCCCCGGCCACGTCGTCCGGTGCGCCGCACGGCAGCAGCGTGTAGCCGCGGCGTCGGCGCGACAGCCGCCGGTAGCCGCGGACGACCTCGCGATGGAACGCGGGGTCCTTGGCCTCCATGCGGTCCGGCGCCCCCGCGAGGCGACCGAGGCCGACGCCCTCCGGCACGTCGAGCACGAGGACGAGGTCGGGGGCCGCGGCGCCCTCGGCGACGTCGGCGAGCCGCCGCACGGTGCGCAGGCCCAGGCCTCCGGCGAGCCCCTGGTACACCTCGGTCGAGAGCGTCCAGCGCTCGCAGACGACGAGCGCTCCCCGCCGCAGGGCCGGGACGACGACCTCCTCGGCGAGCTGCGCGCGTGCAGCCATGTAGAGCAGGGTCTCTGCGCGCACGGACACATGTCCGGTGTCCGGGTCGAGCAGGATGCGGCGCACGGCCTCCGCGAGAGGCGTGCTGCCGGGGTCGCGGACGTGGAGCGCTTCGCGCCCGGCGGCGCGCAGGGCGGCGACGAGGCGGGCGGCCTGCGTGCTCTTGCCGCACCCGTCCGCGCCTTCCAGCACGACGAACAGCCCCGGACCGTCGCTCATCCGAGCACTCTACGAGAAACCCGTCGAGGATCGGCTTCGTCCGGGTGCGCCGGGCGTCGTGCCTGGCAGGCGACGCCGCTCCGATCCTGCCGTCGGCCCCGGATCCACGTCCCGCGGGCACTCCGGCCCGACGCCCGCCGTCGGCGCCGTGTTTCCCACATCGACAGCGCGTACCGCCCGGGCTCGGAACCCTGGTCCGAAGCGGTTCCACGGCGTCACGGCGCGGCCCACGCGGAGTCGCCCACAGCGCACCGCGCGCGTGTGGACGGGCTGTGGAGAACTCGGCGCGCGCCGATCCGCGCCGACGTCGGTGGCGCGGCAGTTCCGGATCGTCAAGGCGGAATGAAGGCACCACTGGCGACACAAGTCGTTTCCAGAAGCGATCTTGTGACGTCGGGTCCGCCGGTCTCAGTTCGCTTGGCAGAATTCCGCCATGTTTCTTCTTGAATTCCGTGCCACCCCGGACCCGGCACCGACGGCCGCGGTCCCGTGTGGAAAAGCCGGGAGACCCCGGCGTCGGAACTCCTTGCGCCGCACGGGCCTGCGTGCATGGGCCGGAGTCACCGCCGCGCTCACTCCGGGCGCAGGAGTTCTCGCAGTTCGAGGGCCCGTGCGCACTGCGCGTCGGCCCGCAGCGCCTCGTCCAGGCGGACCTCCGCGTCGCGCACGCGGCCGAGCAGCCGCAGGGCCTCGGCGTGGTCGACGAGCACGTCGGCCAGCGCCGGTCCCTCGAGGGGCGGGTCGTCGCGGCCCGCTCCCGGCATCCGGGCGACTCCCACCGCACAGCGGCGCGCCAGCTCGGCCTCGTCGCTCCGTCCCTCGGCGGTCAGGAGCTCGGCGATGCGCCCGTGCAGTTCGAGCGCGTCCGAGCGCGACCAGTCCCCGTTCGGGAGCGGCACGACGTCGCGCATCTCGAGGAGCGTCCGCAGCTCCCCCGCCGCATCCCCCTGGCTGCGCTGGTACGCGGCGATCTCGCCACGGATCTGGAACGCGTCCTCGTCCACGTCGGCCTGCTCCCGCAGGAGTCGCATGGCTTCGGGGAGCTGCGCCTCGCCCTCCCCGCGCAGCAGCTTGGCCAGCTCGACGCGCGGCGAATCGGGTCCGCTCGCCTGGGGGAACAGCTCGATCGCACGGGTGAGGTGCGTCTTCGCCGCCTCGAAGTCCTTGGCCCGCACGGCCGCGCGGGCGAGCAGCATCCGCATCTCGTACAGGTCCGCGCCCTCCGCGATCGCCTGAGCCGCGAACTCCGACGACTTGTCGGGCCGGCCCTCGGCCTCCGCGACGAGCGCCCGGATGACCTCGACGCGTCCGCCCGACCGCTTCGCGAACTCGGGGGGCAGCTTCGTGAGCGACGCGAGCGCGTCGGAGCGCCGACCGCGCGCCACCTGCCCCGCCGCGAGGAGCAGCCAGCCGTCGGTGTCCCCCGGGTTCTTCCGCAGCTCGCGCGAGAGCCGCAGCATCTTGCCGCCGGACGGGCGCTCGAGCACGCGGATCGGCGCCACGTACTCCTTCACGTAGGCGAGGAAGCGCCGGTCGAAGACCTCCGGCTCGACGCCGAGAGCGCGGCGCACCGCCGTCGGCGTGTCCACGCCGTCGCCGTAGACCCGTACGAGCTCGCGCAGCTTCGGGAACCCGAAGTCACGTTCGATGAACTCGCACATCAGCCCGCCCTGGTAGTACGCGTACATCACGCGCGCGCCGCGGAACGCGGTGTCGACGTCGGCGAGCGTCAGCACCTCGTCCGACGCGATGGCGTCGACAAGCACGCGCTCCATCTCGCGGTTCCACTGCGGCGAGTGCTTGCGCTCCTCGTAGACGGACGCGCCCTCCGTGAGCCAGCGCGGCACGCGGCCCTTCGAGAGCTCGAGCGTGACGACGTGCGCCAACTCGTGGTGCAGCGTGCCGTACCAGCCGAACTGCCCAGGAGGCAGCGCACGCGGGCTGTCCAACGTGACGACGCGACCGAAGCACGCGCCGAGCGCCGGGAACCCGGGCAGGCCGATCGTGCGCGTCGCGAAGTCGGCCTGCTGGTCGAAGACGGAGACGTAGACGGGCTTCGGCTGCTCGATGCCCCACTTCTCGCACAGCCCCGCGAGGGAACTCCCGAGGCGCGACCGCAGCAGGGCGTAGTACGCCTCGTCCTCCTCGGCCGGCAGGCGCACGACGAACGCGTCGTCGCTGCGCGTCGGGAAGCGCTGCATCTTCTTGAACAGCTCGAGGAAGTTCCACCGGTACACGTTCTGGAACACGTCGCCTTCCTGCGCGATGCGCAGGTGCTGCTCCCCGAGCGCGTCGTCGCCGACGTTCAGCGCGTTGCGCCCGACGAGGAAGTGCGCCTCCCAGTCGCGCTCGTCCGCGGCGACGGCGCGCTTGCCGAACTCGAGCGCCTCGTGGAAGCGGCGCTGCTCCTCCAGCGCACGCGCGACGACCAGCGGCGCGGCCGACGCGTAGCGGTTGCGGGCGAGGACGGCCTCGAGCTCGCGGTCGCAGCCGTCGGCGTCGCCGGAGAGGTACAGCAGCGCGGCGCGCGCGCCCCGCGCGCGCGCATCCGCGGGCGCCGCCTCGAGCGCCTTCGCGACCTGTTCGCGTGCCGCGTCGAGCCGGCCGTCGCCGAGCTCGTACGCCGCCAGCATCAGGAGCGTGGGGACGTGTCGCGGGTTCTCGCGCAGCGCGCGCTCCGCGAGCGACTTCGTGTCGTCGTCGGAGAAGCGGAACGCGGCCTGCCGCGCCAGTCCGTGGAGCGCCGGCGCATAGTGCGCGTTCTGTTCGAGCGCCTTCTCGTACCAGCGCTTCGCGTCCTGGTCCTGGAAGCCCGCCAGGTAGACGTCGCCGATCTCGACGAGCACCTCGGCCGACGCGCTGCCGCGCCGCACGATCTCCTCGAGGCGCGAGATCACCGAGTTCGGCGAGACCTTCGGGTCGTCCGTGAGGCGCGCCACGCCGAGACGCGCGCGCGCCACGGCGAGCAGTTCCTCGTCGCTCTCGGCCGCGTCGCTCCGCGCCCACCGGCGATTGACGTCGAGGTACGTGTCGAGCGCCTCTTCGCGACGACCCGACTCCTCGAGCACCTGAGCGAGGAGGCGCCGCGCACGCAGCCCGCTCTCGTCGAGTGCGAGCGCGGCGCGCAGCGCCGCCTCGGCGCCGGCGGCGTCGCCGGCCGCGAGCAGGAGCGCGCCGCGCCGCGTCAGCACGGGCGGCTGGGGGTCCGCGACGTCCGCGAGCGCGTCGATCGCGCCCGCCACGTCGCCCGTGTCCGTGAGCGCGTCGGCGAGCGCGACGCGCACCGCCACGTTCGAGGGATCGAGCTTCCGCGCCTCCTGCAGGTGCCGCAGCGCCTCCGCGTAGCTGCCCCGCCGCACCAGCGGAGCGGCGAGTTCGGCGAGCGCCTGCGCCTCCGCCGCGGGATCTTCGTCCGCGGCGCGGGCGCCGGGCGTGACGAGTGCGACGAGGGCGAACGGGACGAGGGCGGCGGAGCGGGATCTCATGCAGGGATTCTACGCACGGGAACGCGCCCGCGTTCCGTGCGGATCGTGTCCCGGCGCGCGGGCGCGCTCAGAAGCGCAGGCGCCGGATGCGCCGCGCGGCCTCCTCGCACTCGTCGAGCGTCGGCACCAGCGCGAGCCGCACGCGGCCCTCGCCGGGGTCGTCGGCGCCGTCGCCGGCGGAGAGCCACGTGCCCGGCGTCGTCACGAGCGCGACCGCCGGATCGAGCAGCCGCTTCGCGAAGTCGGTGGACGACATGCCCGCGGGAGCCGCCTGCCAGACGTACATCGTCGCGGGCGGCCTGCAGTCCGGCAGTCCGGCGGCCACGAACGCGTCGCAGATGATGTCGCGCTTCTGCCGGTACTCGAGGCGCATCTCCTCCACGTGCGCCTCGTCGGAGAGCGCGGCGACGGCCGCGTCTTGCACGAAGTCCGGCGTGCCCGAGTCAATGTTCGTCTTCAGCTTGCGGAACAGCGCGACCGCGTCGGCGTCGCCCGCGACGAACCCGCAGCGCCAGCCGGTCATCGCGGAGCGCTTGCTCATGGAGAAGAACGTCAGCACGTGGTCGAGGCCCGACTGCAGCGCGCTGACCGGCGGCCCGCCCTCGAACCAGATCTCGCTGTAGGCCTCGTCCGAGCACAGCAGGATGTCGTGCCGCCGGCAGAAGCGCGCCGCCTCGTCGTAGAAGGCGCGCGTCGCGAGCGCGCCGGTCGGGCTGTTGGGGTAGCAGAGCCACAGCATGCGCGCCCGCGCGACGACGTCGGCCGGCAGCGCGGCGAGGTCGGGCAGACAGCCGCTCTCCGCGCGCAGCGGGTAGCGGTGGTTCACGCCCCCCGCGAAGAGCGTCCCGCGCACGTACGGCGGATAGCCGGGGTCCGGCGAGATCACGATGTCGCCCGGGTTCACGAACGCGAACGGCGCGTGGAACACGGCCTCCTTGCTGCCGATCGTCGCGGTGACGTGGCGCGCCGGATCGAGCTCGACGCCGAAACGGCGGCCGATCCACGCGGCCGCGGCCGTGCGGAACGCGAGCGAGCCGATGTACGACGGATAGCCGCTCGCCGCGTGGCGGTGGACCGCGCGGCACGCCTCCTCGCGCACGAGCTCCGGCGTCGGCGCGCGCGGGTCCCCCACGCCGAAGTCGATGACGTCGGCACCCTGCGCCTTCAGTTCCTGCACGATCCGGTCCACCTCGGCGAACGCATAGCCGCCGAGTGACGCGATCCGTTCCGACGCCCGCACCGCCATCCGTGCCTCCTACTCCCCGTCGTGGTACGCGAGGATGCGGCGGCACGTCTCCGCCACGAGCTCGCGCATCTCGGGCGGGTCCAGCACCTCGGCGTCCGGGCCGTACGGCAGGAGCCACCCGAGGAACCACGCCTCCGAACGCACCTGCACCCGTGCGACGACCTCGCCGCCCGGCAGGTCCTTCACGTCGCGCCGCGGCAGCTCCTCGCGCGCGAAGCGCGCGCCCATGCCGCGGAACAGCACGCGCGCCGTGACGCGCCCCGGCGGCGGCGTGAAGTCCGACGCGTCGCGCCACTCCTGGATGTCGAAGTCGTCCGGGATCTCGTACTCGGACTCCAGCAGCTCGGCGTCGCGGATGCGGTCGAGGCGGAACGTCACCGGCCGGTCGCGCGTCGAGTCGTGCGCGACGACGTACCAGTCGCCCCCGAACTCCGTCATGCCGTAGGGCCGGATCACGCGCTCCGTCAGCAGTCCGCGGTGCGCGGACCAGTACGTGATGCGCAGCTCCCGCCCGCGCGAGAGCGCGTCGCGCAGCTGCTGGACGCGGCCGCCGTGCTGCGGATCGCCCATGCGAATCGTCCGCTCGGCGCGCTCCAGCTCCCGCGACGCCTCGGGCCCGAGCGCCTCGCGGATCTTCTCGCAGAGCCGCCGCACCGCGTCGCGGTACGGGTGCTCGCGCACGTCCAGGCGCCGCAGCGCCAGGAGCAGCGCGAGCGCCTCGGGCACCACGAGCCGCACCGGGCGCTCGAACTGCTCCGCGAAGCGGATGAACACGCGGCCGTCGTGGAACCACAGCGAGACGTAGTTGTTGGGCGAGTACGGCGGCACGCCGCACAGCATCACGAGGTTGCGCAGCTCGTCGCGGATCTCGAGCTCCGAGAGCCCGGTGCGCTTCGCGAGCTCCTCGATGCTGATGCCCTGGTGCGCCTGGACGAGCGGGATGATCGTCAGCGCGTGGCGCACGCTCTCGTACGGGTCGCGGGTCATCGCGTCGCCTTCCGCCCGCCCGCCGCGCCGTCCGCGGGCGGACCCTCGTGCCGCGCCAGGATCGCCTGGAAGTGCGCGCGCGCCGCGCTGCGCAGGCCGCCCGGCGCGACGACGCGCGCGCGCCCGGCGTGCTGCGCGACGAAGCGCAGCACGGCCTCGCGGTTGTGCGACTCGAACGCGAGCGTCGCGCCGCCGTCCGGGCGCTGCGCGAGCGTCCAGCCGTCACGCAGCGCGTCGCGCGCCATGAACGCGATCTCCGGCTGCAGCTCGACCTCGACGCGCTCGCCGGCGCCCGGCCCGAACTCCGTCGCCGGGCGGCCGACGTACGACGAGACGTCGAACTCGTCGGGGACGGCGAACGCCGGCGCGCTGCGCACCTTGACGCGGCCGCGGACGCGGTCCACGCGGAACTGCCGGATGTCGTCGCGCGCGCGGTCGCGTCCGACGAGGTACCAGGAGCGGCGGTGCCAGCCGAGCCCGTACGGCTCGACGTCGCGCTCCTCCACGGCGTCCCGCTCGATGCTGTAGTAGCGGAAGCGGACGGGCTGGTGCCGGATGACGGCGTCGGTCAGCGCCTCCAGGTTCGGGCCGAGCTCCGGCGCGCCGGCGCGCGTGCGCACGCCGAGGCGGTGCTGCTCGGTGACCGATGCCGCCGCGGCGCCCGTGAGCGGGCTGTCCACGACGACCTTGCGGAGCGCGCTCTGGAGCGGCGCCGCGAGCGGGTCGCCCGTCGCGTCGAACGCGTAGCGCTGGACGACGGCGAGCGCGGCGGCCTCCTCGACGCTGAGGCGGATCTCGGGCAGGAAGTACTGCTCGCGCGGGATGCGGTAGCCGCCCTCGCCGTGGTCCCCCGCCGCCTCGAAGACGATGGGGACGCCGAGCGCGCGCAGCTCCGCCTTGTCGCGGTCGAAGCGCTTCTCGAGCGCCTCGGGGGACGCGGTGTCGTCGTACCCCGCGACGCGCCCGCGGATGCTCGCGAACGGCACGGCCTCGCGCGAGCTGAGCAGGAACGCGACGAGGTTGAGCAGCCGCTCCGGCTTGGCGATGCGCACGGGGGTCTCGCCCCCGCCGGCGCCCTGCGCCGGAGGTCCGCTCGCCCTGCGTCGACCCGATCCGGATCCGCTCACGTTCGACCCCGCTTCGCTCACGCCCGGCCCCGCGTCCTGCGCGCCTAGCGCAGCCTCTTGCGCTCCCAGGCGCCCCGCCGGAAGACGATCCAGTACGCGAACGCCATGACCACCTGCGAGACCACGAGCGCCCACCAGGCGCCCTGCACCCCGTGCCGTGCGCTCCACCACCAGGCCAGCGGGACCTGGACCAGGAGCAGGCCGATGGCGTCGATCGCCATCGGGGTCTTCACGCTGCCCGCCCCGTTCAGACCGTGTGCCCAGACGATCGCCAGGGCGTAGGCAGGATACGACAGGACCACGATGCGCAGGTAGTCCACGCCCTCCTGCACCGCGGTCGGGTCGAGGGGCCCCTCGACGCTCAGACTGAAGAGCCGGATCAGGGGCGCGGCGAGCACGTAGTAGAGCGCGCCGGCGAGCGTCATCGTGACGACGTTCAGCACCGCGGACTGCGCGGCCACGAGGCGCGCCGACTGGATGCGCCCGCGCGCGACGCGCTGCCCGAGGAGCGCCGCGCACGCGCCGCCCCAGCCGAGGCCCGCGAAGACGGCGAGCATGTCGAGCCGGGTGCCGATGCCGAAGGCGGCCTTGACCGACGGCCCGAACGGCGAGACGACGAGCAGCACGAGCAGCATCGCCGCCATGCGCACCGTCCACTGCAGCGCGACGGGGAAGCCCACCGCGGCGACGCCGCGCAGGAAGCGCCAGCGGGGGCGCCATCCGCCCCAGCTCAGGCGGACCGCCGGGTGCGCGCGCGCGTGCACGAGCACGAACACGCCGACGACGAGGGCCAGGCCGCGCGCGATCACCGTGGCCCACGCCGCACCCGGCGCGCCGAGCGCGGGGAAGCCGAAGTGGCCGTAGATCAGCGCGTAGTTGCCGACGATGTTGCCGACGTTCGAGATCAGCAGGAGCAGCATCGGCCACACGCCCATGCCGATCGCGCGCATGTTCGCGGTCATCTGCATCAGCAGGAAGCCGGTGAACGCGCCGTGGCTCATGATCAGGAAGTACTGCTCGGCGACCTCCTGCTCGATCCCCGGACGGACCTGGAACGCCGCCACGATCGGCCCGGTGGCCAGCGCGGGGAGGACGCCGAGGAGCACGGAGAGGACGACGCCGAGGAGCAGCGCCTGCCGCGACGACTGGTTCGCGCGACGGTGGTTGCCCGCGCCGAACTGCTGCGCGATCACGGCCACGCTGCCGTTCGAGATGCCGTTCATGAAGACGAGCGGCACGGTGACGAGCAGCGACGCGACCGTCACGCCCGAGATCGTCAGCTCGGCGTCCAGGGGGACGTTCTCGTAGGCGCCGACCATCGCCAGGTCCACGAGGTTGAAGAAGGCGTGGCCGCCCATCCCGGCGACGAGCGGCAGCCCGAGCCGCAGGAGCGTGCCGAGACCCACGAGCGCGCGCAGGGGCGACTTTCCGGAGGACGCGGCGCGGTCGTTCATGTCGTCCGGACGGGACCTCCTGCTGCGTCGGGGCCGCGGCGGTCCCGCCGGACGCGCGCCCCGTGCAACGACTCCGGCCGCGTGCGGCCCGGAGGCGCGGGGGCCGTCGCGGGGCCGGGGATTCCACGCGCCGCCCGGAGGACGGTCAACGAATGCGCGCGCCGTCGCGCCGCGCTCAGTGCGCGCGCAGGCCGGGCTCGGCCGCGCGCAGGAGGGCCGGCCCCTGGCAGGCCGCGCGCACGCGCTCGACGATCGCGCTCGGGCTGAACGGCTTCGTCAGGTACTCGTCGCAGCCCGCGTGCATGCCGCGCTCGCGCGCGGAGTCCTGTCCCTTCGCCGTCAGCAGCATCACGTACGTGCCGCGCAGCACCGGATCGGCGCGGATGCTCTCGCAGACCTCGTAGCCGCTCCGGCGTGGCATCATGACGTCGAGCAGGCACACGGCGGGGCGCGCCTCGCGCAGCACCTCGAGCGCCTCCTCGCCGTCGCGGGCCTGGAAGACCTCGAACCCCGCGCGCTCGAGCACGAAGGTCAGGGATCGCAGGATGAAGGGCTCGTCGTCCACGACGAGCACGCGCATCGCCATCGAGGCCTCCGCGGACAAGGCTGTGTCCGCTCTCGTCATCGGTCCTCCGGCCCGACGCGCTTGAGCACGACGACCGTCCGGTCGTCCTCCGAGGCCGGAGCGTGCGCGCGGACGGCGTCGAGCGCCGCCGCGGCGATCTCCGCCGCGCGGCCGCCCGCCGCGGCGCGCAGCGCCTCGGCGAGCCGCGCCTCCCCGAACTCGCCGCCTTCTCCCAGCGCCTCGGTGAGCCCGTCCGTGTACAGCAGGAGCACGTCCCCGGCGCGCAGGTCCACCACATGGTCGACGAACCCGCCATCGCGCAGGACGCCGACCGGCAGGCCCTGCCCGGCCAGCCGCTCGACGCTGCCGGAATCGGCGCGGTAGAGGAGCGCCGGCGGATGTCCCGCGCTCTCCCACACCACGCAGCCGTCGCGCGCGTCGGCGCGTGCCAGGAACGCCGTCAGGTAGTGGTCGGAGCGCGCGAGGTCGTCGAAGAGCGCCGCGTTGACGGTCTCGAGCATCGCCGCCGCGCCCTTCCCGGCCACGGCGGCGGCGCGGAACGTCGCGCGCGCCGCGGTCTGGTGCAGCGCCGCGGCGAGGTGGTGACCCGAGACGTCCGCGAGGAGCACGACGAGTCCGTGCTGCCCGCTGCGGAGGAAGTCGTAGTAGTCGCCGCCCACGTCGCTCGCCGGCACACACGTCCCGGCGACGTCGAGTCCCTGCATCTCCGGGGCCTGCGCGGGCAGGAGCGACTGCTGGATGTCGCGCGCGAGCCGCAGCTCGCGCTCGAACGCGACGAGCCGGGCGTTCTCGAGCAGCAGCGCGGCCTGGTCGGCGAGCGCCTGCGCCAGCTTCGCGTCGCCCGCGCTGAAGGACGCGACGCCGCCGTCGTCCGCGCGGCGGTCGCGCAGCTCGAGCACGCCCAGCGTGCCGGTGCGTCCGGCGTCGAGCAGCCGCAGCGGCACCGCGAGGAGCGAGCGGGCGGCGCGGCGCTCCCACGTGTCGCCCCCGGCCGCGTCCGTCACGACGGCCTGCCCGCGCGCGACCACGTCGGCGGCGACACTCGCCGCCGTGTCCACGCGCTCGTCGCCGACGTCCGCGCCGCGGGCGGCGATCCGGCGCAGGAGCGGCCCGCTGTCGATGCCGCCCTCGAGGAGCACGATGCGCGCCGCGGCGCACGGCATCACGCGGTGCGCCGCGCCGAGCACCGTGTCGCACACGAGCGCCGGGTCGCGCGTTCCCGCGAGCGCCGCCGAGAGCTCGTAGAAGAGGTTGAGCTCCTCGTAGGACGACGCGACCTCGCGCGCGAGATCGACCACCTCGTACTCGCGGCCGCAGAGCTCCGCGAGCACGCGCGCGCAGCGCTCGGCGACCGTGTCCTCCGCGCAGCCGCCGCGCGCCGCGACACGCCCCACGACCGACCCGAACACGGCGACCGGCGCGCCGGCGCTCTCGTCCCCCAGCGCGGCCGGGTCCGTGCGCACCTCGAGCTGCGAGCCCGCGGCGACGGCGAGCGCACGCAGCGCCGCAAGAGTCGTCGTGCGGCCGAGGAGCCGCTGCAGGTCGGCGGCCTCAAACACCGTGGCCCCCGGCGACGACCGCCGTGTAGCGGCGCACGAGGCGCAGCACGTTGCGGCCGTCCTCGCGCGTGAGAGCGAGCTCGTCCGTCCACGCGCGCATGATGTGGACGCCGTAGCCGCCCTCCGACAGCTCCTCGGGGAGCGGCGGAGGACGATCCGACAGCGCGTACGCGGCCGCGTCGTCGATGACGAGCACCTCGAGGCGGTCGTCGTGGCGGTGCAGCTCCACGCGGAAGCGCGCGTGCGGGCGCACGCCGTACCCGTGGCGGATGACGTTGGTGCACGCCTCCTGGACCGCCACCGAGAGCTCGTTCAGCGCGTCGGGCGCGAGGCGCACGGTCGGGCAGCTCGCGGCGAGCGCGACGAGCGCACCGCGCACCGCCGCCGGGGCAGCGGGCTCGGCGGGCAGTTCGAGGACGATCGGGGGACGGGCGGCGCCCATCACCCCGGGCGCCGCCGCGGTGCGCGCCCGACGGGCACGGGCACCGGCGCGGGACGCGGCGCACCGCGCAGCACGCGGCGCAGCAGCGCATCCAGGGCGTCTACGACGCGGCGGCGCAGTCCGCGCGGCACGTCGCCGCCCCTACCCTTCGACCACCGCGTCGGTGGCGCGGCGTCGCGAGCGCAGGCCGTACTTCTTGATCTTGCGGTAGAGCGTCGCCTGACCGATCTCGAGCCGCTCCGCGGCGCGTGAGACGTTGCCCCCGCAGATGCGCAGCGCGCGGATGATCTCGCGGCGCTCGACCTCGGTGAACGGGAGGATCTCGTTCGGCCCGCGCGGTCCTTCGGCGTCGGCGGGCACGGGCACGGAGTCGAGCACGCCGGGCGGCAGCATGCGCGTCGTCACGATCGGACCGTCGTGCAGCACGACGATGCGCTCGACGAGGTTCTCGAGCTCGCGCACGTTGCCCGGCCAGTGGTGGCGCTGCAGCGCCGACGTCGCGTCGGGCGCGAAGCCCTGGAAGTAGCGGCCGTACTTCGCGGCGAAGCGCGCGAGGAAGTGCTGCGCGAGGAGCGGCACGTCCGAGAGCCGCCGGCGCAGCGGGGGCACGTGGATCGAGACCACGTTCAGCCGGTAGTAGAGCTCCTCCCGCAGGAGCCCCTGCTGCACGGCGGAGAGCGGGTCGCGCACGGTCGCGGCGATGATCCGCGCGTCCACTTCCTGGAGCTGCGACGAGCCGAGCCGGCGGAACGCGCCCCCGCGCGCGAACTGGAGCAGCTTGCCCTGCGCGCCGAGCGGCACGTCGGACAGCTCCTCGACGTACAGCGTGCCGCCGTGCGCGCGCTCGCAGCAGCCCTGGTACGGCGCGTCGGCGCCGTCGAAGGCGCCGACGTCGTGTCCGAACAGCTCGCTCTCGACGAGCTCGGCGGGGATCGCCGCGCACTGCATGGAGACGAACGCCCCGCCCCGGCGATCGCTCGCGTCGTGGATCGCGCGGGCGACGAGTCCCTTCCCGCTCCCGCCCTCGCCCGTGACGACGACGGGCACCGCCGTGCGCGCGACCTGCTCGATCGCGTCGAGCACGTCGCGGATCTCCTGCGACTCGCCGACGATGCCGTGGAAGCCGGCGCCGCGTGCGCCGCGGTCCTGCAGCTCCGTGACGCGGCGGAGGAGCCGGTGCATCTGCGCGGCGTTCTTGACCGCGAGGTCCAGACGCGTCAGGTCGAGCGGCTTGGGGACGATGTCGAACACCGCGGCGCGCACGCCGCCCGGCAGCGCCGCGAGGTCGGCCGAGTCCGCGAGCAGCACGACCGGCAGTTCCGGGTACGTGTCCTTGAGCACGGCGAGCCGCTCGCCGACGTCGTCGCCGCCGTCCACGTCCACGAGCACGACGTCGGGGTCGGCTGCGACGAGTGCCGCGGACGCGTCGCGCAGCCGCACGGCGCCGGTGATCCGCACCCCGTCGCGGGCGAGACGGCGGCGCACCTGCGCCTCGGTGTCCCCGTCACAGCCGACCAGATGGAGCCGCAGTTCGGGCATGCGCTAGCCGGCCGCGGGGTGAGCCGCCGCCTCCTCCGGACTCACGCTCAGCGCGTCCACGACCGTCGGATGGACGTCGAAGACGCGCACGAGACGCGTGATGCGCAGCACCGCCTCGACCGGCTCGGAGACGTTCGCGAGGACCAGCGAACCACCCTCCGAGCGAAGCACCTTGAGCGCCGAGATCAGGACCCCGAGACCCAGGCTGTCGACGAAGCCGACGTTGCCGAGGTCCATGACGACGTGGCGGTCGCCGTCGCGGACGAGGGCCTTGAGGCAGGTCTTGAACGCCTCGGCGGACTCGTCCTCGAGATCCACGCGGCGTGGGAAGGCCACCACGACACGCGCTCCGATCCGGCTGAGCGAGAGTTCCAAGCTGCCTCCACGGACGCCACCGGCGCACGCCGGCGGGCGTCCTCGCATCCCTATCTGCCAGCGGACGTCCTCGACTTGAGAACCGGGCCGGATTCGAGCCCGGGGGCCGCGGCGTGTTCGGCGGAGCGCAGCGAGAATCGAGCGGGCCCGGACCGTGGCGACGGCCCGGGCCCGCGTGAGAGGCGGTCCTCGGCTAGACGACCTGCTCGATCGGGACGTACTCCATGTCGAACGCCTCGGCGACGGCGCGGTACGTGACCTTGCCCTCGATCACGTTGGCGCCCGTGCGGATGCCGTGGTTCGAGCGGACGGCGGCCGACCAGCCGTCGCGCGCGAGGATGCGCGCGTAGGGCAGCGTCGTGTTCGTCAGGCCGTACGTGGACGTGCGGCCGACCGCGCCCGGCATGTTCGCCACGCAGTAGTGCACGACCCCGTCGACGATGTACGTCGGGTTGCTGTGGGTGGTCGGGCGCGTCGTCTCGACGCAGCCGCCCTGGTCCACGGCGACGTCCACGATCACGGCGCCCTCGTTCATGAGCGACAGGTCCTTGCGCGTGATCAGCGCCGGCGCCTTGGCGCCCGGGATCAGCACCGCCCCCACCACGAGGTCCGCGTAGCGCAGGACCTTCCGGATGTTGAACTGGTTGCTGAACATCGTCGTGACGTTCGCGGGCATCACGTCGTCGAGGTAGCGCAGGCGGTCGAGCGAAAGGTCGAGCACGATCACGTGTGCGCCCGTGCCGGCGGCCATCTTGGCCGCGTTCGTCCCGACGACGCCGCCGCCGATGATCACGACCGTCGCGGGCTCGACGCCCGGGATGCCGCCGAGCAGGATGCCGCGGCCCATCTGGGGCTTCTCGAGGTACTTGGCGCCGGCCTGGATCGACATGCGGCCGGCGACCTCGCTCATCGGCGTGAGGAGCGGCAGCGTGCGGCCCTCCTCGACGGTCTCGTAGGCGATGCACACGGCGCCCGACGCGATCATGCCCTCGGTCAGCTCGCGGCTCGCGGCGAAGTGGAAGTACGTGAAGACCACCTGGCCCGGGCGGATCAGGGAGTACTCCTCGGGGAGCGGCTCCTTGACCTTCATGATCATGTCGGCCTTCGCGAACACGTTCGCGTGGCCCTCGACGAGCTCGGCGCCCGCCTCGGTGAACTCGGCGTCGGAGATGCCGGAGCCGACGCCCGCACCCTTCTCGACGAGCACCACGTGGCCGTCGCGGCGCAGCGCGTCGACGCCCGCGGGCACGATCGCCACACGGTTTTCGTTGTCCTTGATCTCACGCGGGACGCCCACGATCATCGCCGGTCTCCTTGTGCTTCGCTTCCGCGGGCGGAGCGCCCGGGAAGCGGCCGATGCTACGCCCGTCCCGGGCGGGCCGGAAAGCGGTTCGGGCGGCGCCCGTGACGTGGCGCACGGCCGCGCGCGCCGGAGCGGCGCGTTCCCGCGCGCGACGGTTCGTGCAGTCCCCGGACGCCGTCGCGGACGGCAGATCCCGCCGCCGGCGGACACGGGCCGTGCGTCGGCCGTCGGACGTCGACTACCGGCCGCGGAACCCGGCGCCGCCGCCGCGCGGCCGGCGCGGGGTGCCGTCCTCGCCGCGGCGCCCGGTGTTCTCGAGCCCCGCGCCCGCCATCCGGCGGCCCACCTCGAGCCTCGGCCGCACGACGTCCATCTGGTTCGCGCTGAGGATCGACTCGAGCGTGCGCGTGAAGGCCTCGCGCTGCTCGTCGAAGCGCTCCTGCGCGAGCTGCGGCTCGAGGTCCTCGTCGCGCGCCGCCTCGCGGGCCGCGAACTGCTGCGCCAGCGCCGCATGGACGGACTCGCGCTGCTGGTCGGTCAGGTCCGGCACCTCGCGCAGGAGCTGCCGCGTGCGCCCGTCCACCATGCGCTCGACGCGCTCGGCGCGGCGCTCGGCCTCGCGCGCCTCGAGAACGCTCTCGACCGCGCGGCGGAACTCCGGCGACGTGGCCGACGGCGCCACGTCGGCCGCCCCGGCGTCCGGCGTCGCGGGCGCCGCGGGCGCCGCGGTGGCGTGGGGCTCGACCTCGAGCACGCGGGTCTCGAGCGTCACGAGCCGCTCCTCGAGCGCGCGCACGCGCGTGTCCGACTCGGGACGCCGCGGCGGCGTCCGCTCCACGGCCGTCACCGCGCTCGCGGCCGCGGCCTTCGCCGGTCGCGTCGCATCGAGCTGCGCGCGCAGCTCGTCCAGCTCCGAGCGCATCTGCAGGTTCATGACCAGGAGCGCGCCCGCGCCCGCGAGCGCAGGGACCGCCAGGAACACCGCCAGCTTGCTCATGTCCGTCTCCGTCGTCCCGGGCGACGGCGTCGCGCGAGGTCGCGCCACGCTTCCACCCTGCCCCGCCATGTTGGCACGCCCCGCCCGCGCGACGCGCAGTCCGCGCGACGAGCCCGTCGCCCGCACGCTTCCCGCCCGGTGCGCCGCACGCAGCGGCCACGCCGCACGACCGCCGCACGACCGACGCACGCCGCCCGCGCGAACGGGCGTCGTGCGCAGCCCCAGAACCCCGCCGCGCGGCGCGAGTTCCGCGCGCTCCGCGAACGACGTCCGCGGCCTGCGCGGCACGAGCGCGCCGCGACCTCGCCTTCGGGCGCGCGGCGCGCCGCAGCCGCCGCCGCAGCCGCCGCAGCAGCGCGCCGCGCCAGGCTCCGCGAACCCCCTCCGCCGCCTTCCCCGGGGAACTTGCCGCCCGGCGTCGGGTGCGTAGACTGCGCCCCTCCGCGTGGGCGATTAGCTCAGTTGGCTAGAGCACCTGCTCGACACGCAGGGGGTCGTAGGTTCGAATCCTATATCGCCCACCAACGCCCCGGTCCCTTCGACCGGGCCGCGCCGACCGACCTCGGTCACGGGTTGCCCTCGCGCCCGATCGCTTGGCTGCGGTGACGCCCGGCCGCGGCGTGGAACTTGTCGGCGTGACGCGGACGCGCCGCGTCAGTCGTGGCCGGGCGCGACCGCGTCGTCGACGGACACGTTGTTCCCGGTGAAGTTGCCGAACGTGCCGTCGCTCGCGAGGAGCTTCAGCGAGTCGAGGAGTCGGCAGCGCGTCACGTTCGTCCCGGTGCCGCGGTTCTCGAGCGCCGCATCGTCGCAGGTCGAGACCGTGCAGCGGTCGAGCGTGTTGCCCGAGCCGAACACGATGATCCCGTCGCTGCCGGCCACTCGGACGCTGCAGCGCGAGAGCGTGACGCCGTCGCCGAACACGACGATGCCGTCGCCTGCGACGTCGGAGACCACGACTCCGGTGAGAGTGAACCCGTCGCCGGTCGCGCGCACCGCCGCGTCGAAGCGGTACTGGCTCGATGCCGACACACGGACGTTCCGGAGCGCGCACCCGACGCCTTCGACGCGGACCGCTTCGCGCAGCGCGTCGGCGACGGACGTCTCCTCGAGCACCGTCCCGTCGCCGACGCAGTCGATCCCGATCGCGCCGAGAGCTCCCGCGACGCGGTTCGCACGCAGCGTGCACCCGGACCCGCGGACGTGGATCAGGGCGGCGACCGTGTCGGCGACCGTGTTGCCCTCGATCCGTCCGTCGGCGCCGGTGAGGACGATCCCGGACTCGTACGCGCGCGTGACACGGTTGCCCGCCACCTGGGCGCCGTCCGCCTGTACGTAGATCCCGTCGTCGGCCGTCGCGTCGGAGATCCGGTTCCTCTCGATCAGGACGCCGTCGCAGCGACGGGCGTCGATCCCGGCCCCCTCCGTGGCGTCGATGGTGCAGCGCGAGATCGTCGCGTCCGTCACGCTGTCGACCTGGATGCCGTGGGAGGTCGTGTACGCGACGCGCGTCGACCGGATCGTCGCGCCCGCGCCGGCCCCGAGCGAGACGCCGGCGCCCTGCACGTTCGCGATCGTGCAGCGGTCGACCGTGAGGTCGAAGGTCGACTCCGAAGCGATGCCGGCCAAGACCGCGTGGAACACCTCGCAGCGCCGGATCGTGGTCCCCGTCGCGCCGTCGAGGATCCGCACGCCCGTGATCGGCCCGAGGAACAGACAGCGGTCCACCAGCGCACCGGACGAGCGGAGCGTGACGCCGCCGCCCTGGCCGGCGCGGAACGTGCAACGCCGGATCGTCGCCGACGGCGCGTCCACGAGCACCTGATCCGCGCCCTGCCGGAACGAGATGCCCTGGACCTTGCAGTCCTCGCCCTTGATCCAGAGGCACGGCGCCGCGCTGCCGCCCGGGGAGCCGTCCCACACGACGTTCCGCCCGAGGAACGTGAGGCGGCGCTGCGTCACCTCGACGTTCTCGAAGTAGACGCCCGGGGACAGCACGATGCGGTCGCCGTCCTGCGCGGCGGCGACCGCAGCGGCGATCGTCGCGACGGGTCCATCCGGGCGCACCGTGATGGTCGCGCCGCGGGCCGGAGCGGCGAGCGCGAAGGCGAGTACGGCAGCAAGGGCAGCCGGGGCGTTGCGCATCTCGAGTCCTCCGGTTCAGTCGATCTGGGGCGGGAGCGCGTCGGAGAGCTCGACGTCGTTCCCCTCGAACGTCGCGAACGTGCCGTCGTTCGCGAGGAGGATGCGGCTGCTCGCCAGCCGGCTGCCGGTGACGTTCGTGGCGGTGCCCGAGTTGTCGAGGGCCTCGGCATCGCAGTCGCTCACGGTGCAGTCCGTGATCGTGTTCCCGTCGCCGGACTCGATGTCGATGCCGTCCATCCGCGCGAAGCGGACGACACAGCCGACGAGCCGGTTCCCGCTGCCTTCGATGCGGATGCCGTCGCCGTGCGCATCCGTCACCGTGTCGCCCGCGAGGCTGGACCCGCTGCCGCGGAGAGCGATGGCGGCGTACGGGCGCGCACTGCAGTCCGAGACGCGGTTCTCCGAGAGCGCTGCCTGGCCGACGACGTCGATGCCGTAGCGTCCGACCGCCGCGACGACGTTGCGCTCGATCGTGGCGGCGCTCCCGATGAGGCGCAGTCCGCTGTTCGCGATCTCGCGGATCACGTTCCCGCGGATCGCTGCGCGCGCCCCCACCACCTCGATTCCGGGATCGCCGCTGCGCGATACGGCGTTCTCCTCGATCAGAGCGTCGTCGCCGCTGATCCGGAGACCGGTGTCGTAGCTCCCGGCGACACGGTTCCGACGGACGACGGCGCGTGCGCCCGACACGCTCACGAGGTTCTCGCCGAGCGCTCCCGTCACGCTGCAGTCCTCGACGCGCACGTCGTCGGACGCCGACACGGCGATGCCCGAGCCGTCGACGGCGGAGACCGTGCAGGCGCTCACCACCAGCGCGCGGCAGTTCCGTGCGCTCACACCGGTCTCACCCGCCACGCGCACGCGGCAGCGAGTGACGGACGAGCCCTCGCTCGACGTCAGCAGCACGCCCTCGCTCGCGGTGCGCGAGAGTTCGAGCCGCTCGAGTGCGATCCGGTCCGCCGCGTTCGCCTCGATCCCCGAGCCCGACACACCGCGGACGACCGTGCGCCGCACGGCGCCGTCGTGCGCGCCGGGTCGGAAGACCACGGCGCCGGTCTCCGTGCCGTCCATGCTGCAGCGCTCGACGAGCGTCCGCTCGCCGTAGGTCTCGACGGCGTAGTCGCCGGCGCTACGGAAGCGGCAGCGGCGCACCACGCAGTCGTCGCCGTCGATGCGCAGCTGCGGGTAACCGTGCCGGAACGTGACGCCCTCGACCGTGACGCCGTCGCCCTGCACCTGCAGGCAGCGCGCGTCGTCGCCCGCGACGAAGCCCTCCCACACCGCGCCGCGGCCGACGATGCGGAGACGGTTCTGCGTCACGACCACGGCTTCCGCGTACACGCCGCGCCGCAGCACGATCGTGTCGCCGTCCTGCGCCTGCGCGACGGCGTCGGCGATCGTCGGCACTGCACCGCCGGGCTTCACCGTGATCGTCGCGCCGGCTGCCGGGGTCGCCAGCGCGAGCGCGGAAGCCGTCACGGCGACGGCGGCGATGCGGCGTCCGAGGAGAGTTCGCACGGTGTGCTCCGCTGGGGCCTAGGTGGGCGCGGCAGCGTAGCGACGGGCTTGGTGCGCTGCGACACAATCGTCGCCACGACGGCACGCCCTCGGATCCGCCCGCGCACGGCGCGGCGACGGGCCGGCGGCGGCGTGTTCAGCGCAGCGTGATGTCGATCGCGTCGGCGGAGATGAGGACGCCGTTGCCCGTCTGCGAGTGGCCCTCGTTCGCCAGGTACTCGCCGGGGTAGAGCACGCTCTCGATCTGGTACGTCGTGTGGCCGCCGATCTTCGGGCGCTTGTGGAGCACGAACTTCGTGTCGTCCACGGTGGGCTGGACCGAGCTGAACAGCACGCGCAGATAGTGCTCGGGCTGGCCGAACGGCGACGCGCCCCGCGCGGCCTGCCACCAGTTGTTCGGCTTCACGACCTGCCGGATCTGCACGATCTGCCCGGCCTTCGAGCTGCCGACGGGGACGATCTCCCACTCCGCGTCGTAGTCGCTGGCGAGGTCGCGGATCGACGACTGCGTCAGGTCCACGCGCGTGCGGTACATCGGGCCCGTGTTGCCGACGAGGCGCAGCACGAAGTCGTCGTCGTTCCCGGCCTGGTCGATGATGAACACGCCGCGCACGGGCACGCTCGCGTGCAGCGCGGTCGGGAAGGTGCCGCTCACGATCACGTTCCCCGCGCCGTCGTCGATGCGGAACGCCCGCCCGACGAACGCGGCCAGGCTGGCGAGATCGAGCGGCAGGCGCTGCCCCTTCGCGGTGTCGCGGACGAACAGGGCGCCCGTGAAGGTGCCCACGTCGCTGAACGTACCGGAGCCGACGGCGTCCTCGACGTGCAGGTGGTACGTGCCCGTCGTCGGCACGCCCTTCAGCTTGAACGCGAACTTCTCGCTGCCCTTCTTCGACGAGGGCACGCCCGCGAACTTCGCCTGCGCCTTCGGGAAGGGCGACCCGTCCGCGGCCGCGAACTTCCCCGCCGTCTTCGTGCCCGCGAACTTCTCGACCGCCGGGAAAACGGCGGCGAAGAGCTCCGCGCCGGCCTGGTCCCGGACGACGACGCGACGGCCGACGAGCGCGTCGACGGAGTCCGCGTCGAGTTCGGGGAAGCTGCCGTCGGCGCTGCCGAACGTCACCTTCCCGCTGCCCTTCTTGAGCGTGTCGATCTCGGCCACGTCGACGAGCGTCGGCTCGCCGCCCGAGTCGTCGACGAAGACGTGCAGCGGCAGCGGCACCTCCGGCGGGAGCTTCGAGACCGCGATCGTCAGCGCGGCGCGCGGCTCGCGCACGGCGAGCGAGATGGAGCCGGTGCCCTTCGCGGGCGCGTCGGCGCCGAGCAGCAGCGGCGTCGCCAGCTTCAGCGATCCGGCGGCACGCGCGGGCGCGACGCCCGCGGCGAACGAGCCCCACAGCACGGCGCACAGCACGAGCGCTCCCACGCGTCGCATCATCGGTCGCTCCCCCCGGCAGATCGGGCGTCGGTTCCCGCGCCGCGCCCCGTTCGATGCTGCGAGGGCGCGCGCGACCTCCTCGGAAGCTACCCCCGCCGCAGCGCCGCGCAAGCGGACATCCGCGCGCGACGCGGGCGCCGCGCGTAGCCTGCGCCGCGAGGTGACCATGCGACAGGTCGTGCACGCTCTCGCGCTGCTCCCGCTCCTCGCTGCGGCCACGGTTCCGGCCGCGGCGCAGGACGCGCCGACGCCGCTGCTCGCGCGTTTCGGAGCAGGCGCCGGGCCGACGTACGACGCCGCGGAACTGCACCTGCTCGATGCGGCGCGGACACGCGGCCAGGTGAACGCCGCCGCGTGGGAGCGCGCGGCGACGGGCGCGCACGAGAGCGTCACGCTGAGGTGCGAGCTGCGCGTGACGGAGGGCGGCTGCGGCGGCGGGTTCGCGCTGCTCGCGACCGACGCGTTCGGTGCGACCGGCCCGGCGCCCTTCCTCGCGGACTGGACCGCACCGAACCTGCGCGGCTCGCTCGGCGTCGGCATCGACACGCACGACCCGCCGAACGACGAGCCGTTCGGCCCGCTCGGGAACGTCAACGGTCGGCCGGAGCGCGAGGTCTCGCTCCACTTCGACGGGCGCGAACTCGTGAAGCGCGTGACCGCGAGCGAGTTCCGCGGCGAGTTCGTCGCATGCGAGCTGCGCGTCGTCCACGTCGTCGGCGGCGCGGACGTGACGCTGCGCCTCGGCGACGAGACCGTCTACGACGCATGGTTCGTGCCGGACCTGCACCCGTACGAGCTGCGCGTCGCGGCGGGCGCATGCACGTCGGCGGATGCCGCGGGCGCGTTCGACGTCCGCGGCACGCGGCTCGAGGTCGGCGCCCCGGCGGCACCGCGCCGGCCGCCCGTGCACGTCGAACTCTTCAACCACGTGCTGACGGACAACGCGCGCACGGCCTTCGAGACGGAGGCCTCGCTGCCGCCGCTCGCGTGGTCCTTCGGGCGCGTGGTGCTGACGCTCGAGATCCACGACGCCGGGCCGAACTGGGACGAGTGGGACCGCAACGGCGAGGTCTCGCTGTGGGACCCGGCGGGCACGAAGCGCGGGATCGTGCCGTTCATCACGTCGTACCGCACGCCGTGCCGCTGGCAGGTGGACGTCACCCACTTCCGGCCCTGGCTCGCGGGCCAGGTGCGCTTCGAGGTGGCCGCGGGGACGACCTTCTACAAGAACCGCGGCTACATGATGAGCGTGTCGCTCGACTTCCACCACGGCAGCGCGGCCCTCGAGCCGTACGCCGTCCTGCCGCTCTGGAACGGCACCGCACACCACGGCACGCCGGAGAACCACTTCGCCGACTTCTTCGCACCGCTCGCGGTCGCGGTCGACGCGAACGCCGAGGCCGCGCGCGTCTTCTGCACGACGACGGGGCACTCGCAGGTCGGCGAGTTCACGCCGTCGCGGCGCGCCGTCGTCGTCGTGCCGGACGCGGCGGCTCCCGACGAGGGCGTCCGCCGCTTCGAGAACACGTTGTGGAAGGACGACTGCTACCTGAACCCGAACCGCCCGCAGTTCGGGACGTGGAAGTTCTCGCGCGCCGGCTGGGCGCCCGGCGACGTGGTGCGTCCGTGGTGGATCGACCTCACCGGCGTGCTCGTCCCGGGTCGCACGGCGGAGCTGCGCTACGAACCGCAGCCCTACGAGTTCCCCGCGGGCGAGGCGCGCCCCACCGACCAGGAGCTGGCGGCGGCGAGTCACGTCGTGCGCTCGTACCTGGTGCTCTGGCGGACGCCGCGCGACACGCATCCGGCGCCGACCCTCGAGATCGTCGAGGTGGTGAAGGACGGGAACGCCGCCGGCGCGGGCGTGCGCGTCGGCGACTGGCTCGTCAGCTACGACGGCCGGCGCATCGACTCGCAGGAGGAGCTGCGCGCGGCGATGCGCGCGGCGCAGGAGCGCGGCGTGGAGCGCATCCCGGTGGTGCTCGCGCGCGACGGTGCCGACGTGACGGTCGAGGTCGCTCCCGGGCGCCTCGGCATCGGGTTCTCGCAGCGCTGACGGGACCGCGCGATTTGGCGCGGCGCACGCCGTAGCCTCGTGCCCTGCGCGCCGCCTCGTCGCGCGCATCGCGGAGGTGTCCCCTGCAGAACATCCGCCCCGCCGCCCGCCACGTTCGCATCGTCCTCGCGCTCTCGGGTCTCGTCGTCGCGCCGCTCTTCGCGGCGGCCGACCCCGGCGACCCGACGGATGCGGTCCTCCAGCGCCTGCGCGCGGAGCGACTCCCCATGCGGCAGAGCGTGCGCCGCTCGGTCCCCACGACCGGCGCGCCGGACTCGCGGGCGTCGGAGCTCGCCGACCGTCTGCGCACGCGCATCGCGCAACTGCGGGCGGATCGGGGCCGACGCGTGGCGCCGCTCCGCACCCCGCGCGCGCGGGAGACGGGTTCGTACGACGCCGACGGGACGCCGCTCACCGACGTGCGCACGCCCGGGTCGGGCGTCGTGCGCGCTCTGCGTGCGCGTGAGCTCGCGCGCCCCGCGCCGGCGACGGCGACCCGGACGGAGCGCGACACGGCCGCCGCGCGCGGCTTCCTGCGCGCCGCGCGGGGCCTGCTGCGCCTGCGCGACCCGGACACGGAGTTGCGCGTCGAGCGCACCGACACCGACGCGCTCGGCTGCCTGCACGTGCGCTTCTCGCAGCGCTGGGAGGAGCTCGAGGTCTGGCCGTCGGCGCTCGTCGTGCAGGTGCGCGACGACGGCACCGTGGACACGCTCTCGGGCGTCACGGCCCCGACGCCGCGCCGCGTCCACACGCGCCCGACGATCGCGTCGCCGCGGGCCGCGGCGGCCGCGCGTGCCGCCGTCTCGGCGGGCGACGACGCAACCGTCTCGGAACCCGACCTGATCGTGTTCGCGCCGGAGCGCCGCCCGTCGCGCCTCGCCTGGCGCATGCACGTGACGCTCTCGGCGGCCTCGCGCTTCCTCGTCGTCGTGGACGCGCACACGGGGCGCGTGCTCGAGAGCTTCGACGAGGTCGCGCACGAGGACGTCGTCGGCTCCGGCACCGACCTCCTGGGGCAGACGCGCACGCTGCACGTGTGGCAGGAAGGCGGCTCCTACTTCCTGTCGGACACGAGCAAGCAGATGTTCGACCCGACGTCGGACCCGCCGAACCCGTTCACGTCGCGCGGCGCGATCGCCGTCGTCGATGCGCGGAACAGCGGGCCCGACCCGGAGCCCGACCTCTTCTACGTCACGGCGAACACGCCGAACGGGTTCGCGCTGCGCGACGCGGTGAGCGCCGCGTTCGGCCTCTCGCAGACGTACGACTACTTCCTCGAGCGGCACCAGCGCAACTCGCTCGACGGCCAGGGCGGTACGATGCTCGCGGTCGTGCGCGTGGGCCGGAACTTCCAGAACGCGTTCTGGAACGGCCAGTACATGGCGTTCGGCGACGCGGAGCCCTACGCCGCCTCGCTCGACGTCGTCGGCCACGAGCTCACGCACGGCGTCACCGAGAAGACGGCCGGTCTCGTCTACAAGGACCAGTCGGGCGCGCTGAACGAGGCGTTCAGCGACATCTTCGGCGAGATGGTCGAGGCGCGCACGACCGCCGGCAACCACGACTGGAAGGTCGGCTCGCAGCTCGGCGCGGCGCTGCGCGACATGCGCAACCCGTCGTCGATCCTCATCCAGGCGGGACTCCCCTACCCGTCGCGCATGAGCCAGTTCATCCAGACGTCGCAGGACAACGGCGGCGTGCACCTGAACAGCTCGATCATCAACCGCGCGTACTACCTGCTCGCGGAAGGCCTGCCGAACGCCGTCGGACTCGCGGCCGCGGAGCGCATCTTCTATCGCACGCTGACGACCAAGCTCGTCAAGCAGTCGCGCTTCGTGGACTGCCGCATCGGCGCGATCGCGTCGGCCGAGGAGCTCTTCGGCGCCGGGTCGGCGCAGGCGCGCGCCACCGCCGACGCGTTCGACGCGGTCGAGATCTTCGGCTCCGCCGGCACGCCCGCGCCGCAGCCCGCCCCCGCGATCGAAGGCGACGACGCGACGCTCTTCGTCTACGCGACGCCGGGCACCGGCGCGCTCTTCCTCGGGCGCCGCGAGGACGCGTTCGGCGATCCGTCCGAGGGCGTGCCGCTCTCGCAGTTCGACGTCGGCCCGGCACGGCCGTCCGTCAGCGCCGACGGCTCGCTCGCCGCGTTCGTGGACTCCGTCGACGACGTCTGCGTGATCGACACCGCGGGCGTCGACGAGGAGGTCTGCGCCGGCGTGCCGGGCACGGTGTACTCCGTCGCGATGTCGCCCGACGCCTCGCGCTTCGCCTTCGTGCTGCGCGACGGCTTCGGCGACCCCACGAACGCGATCACGGTCGTGGACATCGCGAGCAACACGGAGCAGGACTTCCCGCTCGTCGCACCGCTGATCGACGGCGGCACGATCGACGTCATCACGGCGTCCACGATGGACTTCACACGCGACGGCAGCGTGATCGTCTACGACGCGTTCAACGTCGTGTCGCTCGCCGACGGCACGCGCGTCGGCCTGTGGAGCATCTACGCCCTCGAGCTGGACACGGGCAACGTGTACACGCTCGTCGAGCCGACGCCGGGGCTCGACATCGCCAACCCGGCGCTGGCGCACACGACCGACCGCTGGCTCACGTTCGAGGCGGTCGATTCCGTCGCCGGCACGACGACGATCTTCACGCTCGACACGTTCTCGGGCGACTTCGGCGGCGTGTTCCAGGTGAGCGACGCGCAGATCCTCGCGGCGCCGTGCTTCACGGGCGACGACGGCGCCGTCGTGTTCTCCGCTGCCGACGCGACGCAGACCGGCGCGAGTCTCTTCGTGCGCAACCTCGCGAGCGACCACCTGAACGGGACCGGTGGTGTCGGCACGTGGCTCTCGGACGCCGCGCTCGGCGTCGTGTACCGCCGCGGCGACGTCCCCGAGACGCCGCCGCCCGCGGATCTCGACCTGACGTTCGACGCCGGGACGCCGCGGCTCGAGACGCTCGACATCGACGCGGACGTGGGCGGCACGGCCGTTCCGATCCGCCTCGAACTCGCCCACGACGCGGCGGGCGGCTTCACCAGCGGCGGCACGTGCACGGTCGGCGGCGTCCCCGTCACCGTGCGCGGGAAGCTGAAGTACCAGGCGTCGCGCAACGCGTGGCGCTACGCGCTGACGCTGCGCGCGGCCACGCCGAAGATCGTCGTCAAGCTGAAGGGCGACGTCGGCGCCGCGACGAGCAAGGTCGTCTACAGCGGCCCCGGGGGGCGCGCGTCGCTGCCTCTCGCAGGCGTCTCCGACTCGCACGTCACGGCCCCGACGAGCCGCGTCACCGTCTCGCCGACCGTCGACTTCTTCGGACGCGTCGGCGGCAGCGGCACGCTCGTCGGCGGCTTCGGCAACGACGACGGGGCCGTCCTCCCGCTGTCCGGGCGGCTGACGACGGGAGCGCTGCGGCTCGTCCTCAAGCAGCCCGGCAGCGCGCGGCGCCTGAGCTTCAAGGGCGTGCGCGCCGGCACGGGCTGGTTCGGCCGGCTGAAGTTCACGCTCCCGCCGGCGCAGGGCACGCTCGACGGCTACGCGTTCGACGACCCCTTCGGCGGCTGAGCGACGGTCTCGCCGGCGCCATCGCGCACCGCGCGGAGCACGTCGCGGACGATGCGCACGCGGTTGCGCATCGACGTGCGGTGCTCGGGCGGCGCCTCCTCGAGCGCGGCGCGGACGAGCTCGTGCGCGGCGGCGAGGTGCGCGGGATCGCCGCCCGCGCGCCAGAGCAGATAGTGCAGATCGCGGCGCTCGGAGGCGTCCAGCCTGTCGCGGCTGGCGGCGAAGGCGGCCTCCGCGGCCTCCACGTCGCCGCCCGGCAGCGTCGCGGCGTGGGCCAGCGCGACCGCGCGCAGCCCGTCGATGCCGAGTCCCTGCGCCGCGTTCCGAGCGCGCTCGTAGACCTCGCGCGCGTCGTCGAGGCGGCCCTCCTCCTGCGCGATCCGGCCGAGCGCGACGTGCGTCAGCGCGGCGCGGTGCACGTCGCCGCGCTCCTCGCACGAGCGCATGCACGCGTCGAAGTACGCGACCGCCTCGGCGCGCTCGCCGAGTTCCTCGTGTGCGCGCCCGAGGTTGTGCAGCGCCGCCGTCTCGGCCTCGAGGTGCGACGCGTCGCGCGCCAGCCCGAGCGCGCTCCGGTAGTGCGTGCGGGCCTCCTCGGGACGGCCGCGCCCGAGCAGCACGTTGCCGAGATCGACGTGGGCCCCCGCCTCGAGCGCACGGTCGCCCTCCTCGACCGCGATCGCGAGGGCGCGCTCGTAGTGCGCCCAGGCCTCGTTCGTCCGGCCCTCGGCCTCGGACACGAGCCCGAGCCGCAGGTCGGCGGCGATCTCGCCGTGGCGGCGGCCGATCTCGCGGCAGAGCGCGAGGTCGCGCTCGAACAGCGCGCGCGCGTCGGCCATCCGGCCCGTCTGCCAGGCGAGCTCCCCGAGGTTGCCCGTGGCGACGGACTCCGAGTGGCGGTCGCCGGTCTCGCGCGCGAGCACCAGCGCCGTCTCGAAGTGCTCCCCGGCGCGCGGCAGCTCGCCGCGGCCCCGCAGCAGCACGCCCAGGTTGAGGAGCGCGTGCAGCTCGCCGCGCCGGTCGCCGCTCTCGCGCGCCACGGACGCGTGTCGTTCGAAGTGGGTGCCCGCGGCGCTGAGCGCGCCCTGCCGGAAGAGCAGCGCCCCGAGACCGCCGTGTGCCGAGCCCTCGCTCTCGCGATCGCCGGTCTCGAGCGCCAGCTCCAGCGCGCGGCGGTACCAGCGCTCGGAGAGGGCGGTGCGTCCGGTCCGGTAGGCGGCGACGCCGAGCGCGCGCGCCGCGCGGCACTCGAGCTCGCGGTCCCCGCACGCGGCCGCCAGCTCGACCGCCTCGGCCGCCGCCTCCTCCTGCCGCGCATAGCGCGCGAGCCGGTCGAGCGGACCCTGCCCGCCGGCGAGCAGCACGAGGACGCGCGCGCGCTCGCGTCCCGCGAGCGCGCCGGGCTCGGCCAGCAGGCGCTCCGCCAGATCGGCGGAACGTGCGCTGCGGTACTCGCTCTCGAGGCGCGTCCACGCGGCGTCGAAGGTGCGCACGGCGAGCGCGCCGTCGCCGCCGCGCAGCGCGTGCTCGCAGAGCTCCACCGCCGCCTCGCCCTCGACGGCGCGCGCCCCGGCGCGCTGCGCGAGCGCGTGCGCCAGCGCCGCGTGCAGCTCGCGCCGCAGGAGCTCCGGCAGCGTGCCGTACAGCGCCTCCTGGATCTGACGGTGGTCGAACGCGTAGCGCACCCCGACGGCGCGCACGAGGCGGTGCCGGCGCTCGATGCGCGCGAACGTGCGCAGGAGCGGCACGCGCTGCAGCCCGAGCGCCTCGCCGACGAGCAGCGGGTCGAAGGCGTCGCCGCAGCAGGCGGCGACGTCGAGCAGCTCGCGCTCCGCCGTCTCGAGCTCGGCCACGCGCGAGTTGACGAGGTCCACGACCGACGACGGGATCGCGATCTCGTCGATGACGCGCGTCGAGACCCACGTGCCGTCGCGGCGCCGCTCGATCAGGCGCTCCTCGCGCAGCCCGCGGATGATCTCGAGCGCGAAGAACGGGTTGCCGTCGGACTTCTGCGCGATGCGGAAGCCCAGCTCCTCGGCCAGGTGGCGTGACGCGAACGCCTCGACCAGGAGGTTCGTGAGCTGCCGCGCGCCGAGGCGCTCGAGGGCGCAGCGCGACGCGCCCGGGAGCTGCGCCGTGCGCGCGAGCGGCTCCGCCTCGCCGACGCGGCGCGACAGGGCGACCGCGAGCACGGGCGCGTCCGCGAGCTGGCGCAGCACCGTCGCGACGAACGCGTCGGCGTCGTCGGGCGCGCCGTGCGCGTCGTCGAGGAGCAGCAGGACGGGACGCGTCGCGGCGACGTGGCGCAGCGCCTGCGCGATGCAGCCGGGCAGCGCGCCGCGCCCGAGCGTCGGCGCCCCGGGCGGCGCGGCGTCGCCGCGCAGCAACGCGTCGAACGCCGGCACCAGGTTCGGCGTCGCCGCGAGCGCGTCGCCGACACCGTCGGCGCCGAAGTGCTCGCGCAGCGCCCGGAGCAGCGGCTCGGCGGCGGACGCCGTCCCGCCCGGAGTCCACGCGCCGTGGAGGAACGAGAACGCGCTGCCGTCGGCCTCGAGCCGTGCCACGAGCTCGTCCACGAGGCGCGTCTTCCCGATGCCCGCCTCGCCCTCCACGATGACGACGCGCAGCGCGCCGGCCGCGGCGGCGTCGAACGCGCGCCGCAGGAGCGCGAGCTCCGCGTCGCGTCCGTGCACGGCGGTCTCGCGGGCGACGCGCGGACGGCGCAGCGGTCCGCGCGCACGCGCGCGCAGCAGCCGCTCGCGCGCCTGCCACCACGCGCCCGACTCCCCCGCCTCGAGCACCTGCGCCAGCTCGCGTGCCGATGCGAACCGCTCCTCGCGGCGCTTCGCGAGCAGCGTGTGGACGACCTCCTCGAGGAACGGCGTGATCTCCGGCGCGACGGCGCCGAGGCGCCGCGGCTCCTCGTGGAGCACGCGCCGGACGACACGCGCGAGGTCGTCGCCATCGAAGGGCTGAACCCCGCTCGCCAGCTCGTACAGGAGCACGCCGAGCGCGTGCAGGTCGGCGCGCCCGTCGAGCTCGGGAGCGTGCTCGTCGAAGCACTCGGGTGCGGCGTAGGCGAGGCTGCCCACGAACACCCCGGTGCGCGAGATGCGCTGCGAGTCGCCGAGGCTGCGCGCGACACCCAGGTCCATCAGCTTCACGACGTCGGCCGCGCCCTCCGCGCCGCGTGCGAAGACGACGTTCTCGGGCTTCACGTCGCGGTGCACGGCACCGACCGCGTGGACGGCCTCCAGGGCGCGGGCGACGTTCTGCCCGACGTGCCGCACGAGCTCCTCCGGCGCGCGGCCCAGCTCGCCGAGCAGAGCGCGCAGCGTCTGCCCCTCGACCAGCTCCATCACGAGCGCGTCGGTGGCGCGGCCGTCCACCTCGCAGCGCAGCGAGCCGTAGGTGCGGACCACGTGGTCGTCGCGCACGGCGCACCCGAGCGCGCACTCGCGCCGGAAGCGCTCGGCGTAGCCGGGGGTCTCGCCGAGGTGCGCGTGGAGCACCTTCACGGCGACACGCGCCCCCGCGGGCAGACCCAACGCGGGCTCCTCCAGCGTGGCGGCGTAGACACGCCCCATGCCGCCGGTCCCGAGCTCCCGCTCGATGCGCGCCGCCCCGAGCCGCGTGCCGATCACGGCGGCAGGCTACCTGCGAGGGCGATCGCGACGTGAGCCCCTCCGCACCCATCCGCGCGGGACTCGAGCCGGCCGCGGCGCTAGCGTGCGCGCCCGGAGGCCCCATGCGACTGCGGCTCGCGCTCTCTGCGCTCATGCTCTCCCTCGTCGTGCCCGGCGCAGCGCAGGTGCACGCGCAGGACGCGCCGCCGCCGGCACCTCCTCCCCCACCCACGCAGGAGCAGCTCGACGCCGCCGCGCTCGCGGCGTTCGAGGCGACGCAGTCCGGCCGCACGGGCGACGTGCTCGAGGGCCTCGACCAGCTGGCGCGCGTGCGGTCGTCGGTCGTGACCGAGAAGGTCGTGGACCTCGCGCTCGGCCGCAGCGAGCAGCACGTCGCGGAGTTCGCCGGGTGCGCGCTCGCGGCCGCGGACCCCGAGGGCGCGCTGGACGCCGTCGACGCGCGCCTGCGCGCCGATCGCATCCCGGCCGCCAAGCTCGCGCAGCTCGCGGCGTTCCTCTCCGAGATCCCCACGCCCCGCGCGCTCGACGTCCTCGCCTCCGACCGCCTGCTCGGCAGCCGCGACGAGCGCGTGCGCCGCGAGGCGATCCGCGCGCTCGGCACGCAGCGCAGTCCGCGCGTCGTCGACGCCGCGATCGCCGCGCTGGGCTCCCGCGACGCGGCGCTGCGCAACACGGCGTGTGTCGCGCTCGGCCGCGTCGGCGACGCGCGCGCGGTGACGCCGCTCCTCGGCGCGCTCGACAAGAACGACGGCGGAACGGCCGGCTTCGCGGCGATCGCGCTCGGGCGCATCGAGGACGACTCGATCGTGCCGACGCTCGCTGCGCGCCTCGGCAGCGGGAACTCCGTGGACAAGGCGAAGGCGTTCGTCGCGGCCGCGCGGCCCGCCCACGTCGACCGGATCGCGGCGATGGTCCGCTCGGGCAGCGACGACGCGAAGATCGCGGCGTGCGCCGCCGCGGCGAAGCTCGAGCTGCACGACCTCGAGCTGCAGAAGGCGCTGCTGCAGGAGATGCTCGGCAACGACCGCTGGGTGCGCGCCGCCGCGTTCCACGCCCTCGGCCGCTGCGCGACGCCCGAGCTGTCGCCGTTCCTCGAGAAGCGCACGGGCCAGAAGGACGAGGAGCGCCTGCGCTACGTGTTCGAGATCGCCGGCGACATCCAGTGCACGGGCGCGCTCGAAGCGCTCGAGAAGAGCATCTGGAACGAGAGGGACCCCATCACGCGGCGCGTGGCGATGGACGCGTTCTGGCGCGTGCGCGACCCCGACGCGATCACGCGCGCCGAGGCGCACATCCGCGCCTCGGCGGGGCGCGCGTTCGAGCGCGCGGCGGAGTTCGTCGGGCTGCGGCACAACCGCAACGGCTTCGACCTCGCGCTCGAGCTCCTCGACGGCACCAAGCCCGACAGCGCGCAGCAGCTCGCCGTCGAGTTCGCCCTCGAGAAGCAGACCGGGCACTTCTTCGGACGCGACACCGCCCTCTGGCGCGAGTGGATCGACGCGAACAAGAACTTCTTCGAGAAGGAGCAGGCGCAGGTCGAGCGCGCCAAGTGGCGCGAGGACTTCCTGAAGGAGAACACGAAGCCGGGCGCCGTGACGCCCGACACGGAGCGCGCCGTGCAGGCGGCGCTCGACTACCTCGCGCGGCACCAGGACCCGAGCGGCGCGTTCGACCAGCAGCACTTCCTCGACCTGTGCTCCGAGCCGGCCTGCAGCACCGACTCCGGCGCGCGCGTGCAGATGGACCCGGTCGGCGTCACGGCGCTGTGCGCGCTCGCCTACTACGGCGCGGGCTGCAGCCCGGCCGCGGGGCGCTACCGCGGCGTGCTCTCGCGCGCGATGGAGTACCTGCTCTCGCGCCAGATGGCCGACGGCGACTACGCGCCGAACGATCTGATCGGCGGCTACAACCGGCCGCTCGCCCTGCAGGCCTACGCCGAGGCGTACGCGGCGACGCACGACGCGGGCTACGTGCCCTTCGTGCAGCGCGGCGTCGACTTCCTCACGTGCATCCAGGCCGCGAAGGGCGGCTGGCGCTACCGCGTCGTGGACAACGCGAACGACTCGTCGGTCGTCGCGTGGGTGCTGTTCGCGGCGAAGAGTGCCGAGAAGGCCGGCGCGCGCGTGCGGCGCTCGGTCTTCGAGGGCTGCGACCTCGTGCTCGCGGCGTACCAGATGCGACCGGTGAAGGAGCGCGAGGACTTCTACCGCGACATCGACCCGAACTACGCGTTCGAGGTCGGGCAGGGCACGACCTACGAGTTCCACACCGGCTACCAGAACGCGAACTTCGAGGCGAAGTACGCGACCACGGCGCTCGGCCTGATGAGCCGCATCCTGCTCGGCCTGCGGCGCTCGCACCCGTTCTCGATCGGCAGCGCGAACAAGCTGCTCGCGGCGCAGCTCCCGGAGATCCCGAAGGACGAGCGCTGGGACCGCTTCCAGCCGCGCCAGGAGTACCCGATGTACCACATGTACTACGGCACCCTGGCGATGCACCAGATGGGCGGGAAGTACTTCCGCGACTGGAACAAGTCCGTGAAGGCGGTGCTGCTCGGAACGCAGGAGACCGGCGGCTGCTCGGCCGGCTCGTGGTCCGGCTGGAACTCCGACCGCTTCTTCAGCCGCCTCTACCCGACCGCGCTCGGCGCCCTGACGCTCGAGACGTACTACCGCTACGCCCCGGTTCTGCAGGACTGACCACCACCTCGCCGCGCGGCACGCTATCGTGGGCTGCGTCGCAGCACGACGGGAGGGATGCGGTGATGCTCACGGAACTCGGGCGGCGCTCGCGTCGCAGACTCTGGCTTGCTCTGCCCACGCTCGCGATCGCGCTCGTGGCGCAGGCCGACGACTACTCGGTGGAGACCGGCTCGCCCGAGGTGCCGTTCACCTTTGCCGCCGGCGACATCGCGATCCAGGACGGCACCGCGATCAACGTCGCCGGTCCGCTGCTCGGACTCGGCGCGAACGACGAGCTCGACGCGTTCAGCTACGGCGACGACCAGCCGGAGCCCGCGGGCATCGAGAACTTCGTCAACTTCGACTTCTCGGTCGATCGCCTGAGCGCCGGGGGTGGCGGGATCGTCACCACGGAGGCGAACGGCAACGGCGCAGCGGGCGACAAGTTCCGCATCATCGCGTTCAGGAACGGACGGACCGTCGGTCCGCAGCGCCTCTCGGACGCCCCGGATCACGGCCTGACGGCGAAATCGTCGGGCACGACCGAGTCGGAGATCGACGCGCTCGGGCTCGTGTCGGGCACGCAGATGCCGGTCTTCTTCTCCGTGAGCCGCGCCGGCTCGACCACGCTCACGACGCTCGGCCCCGCCGACATCGCGTACGTGCAGCAGCCGGGCGTGACACCGCCCACCGTGTACGCCACGGCGGCGCAGCTCGGACTCCAGGCGGGCGACAACATCGACGCGCTCTGCATCCGCGACCGCGGTGCGCTCGGCCAACTCGACGCGCGCGACCTCGTGTACGTGTCGCTCGACCGCGCCTCGCCGACGCGCGCCGCGACGTTCGCCGGCGGGGCCGACGGCGTCCTGCGCGTGTGGCCGCTCCCGGCGCGCATCATCTATCGCAACACGCAGCTCGACATGGCGGCGGGCGACGAACTCGACGCGATGACCGCGCGCGACCCCGGAGGCTCGCGCGGGCCGGGCTCCGTGACGCGCCTGCCGAAGGACTCGACGCTCGTCGCGCTCGTGGACAAGCGCCTCCTGCGCAAGGGTCGGGTCTTCCGCGACGGCTCCAGCGCCCTGGCGCTCCTCAGTCGCCGCGCGAAGTACCTCGGCCGGAAGCGTCGTGTGCTCGCGATCCGTTCGCGGTCGAGTCGCCAGTTCGGGTTCGGTTCGCTCGTGCGCAGCGGACGGCGCCGCACGAGCATCCGCTACACGATCGGCCTCGCGACGCGGCAGGGGCAGGTCCCCGGAGTCTCGAACTTCGGCTGCGAGTTCGACGTCGACGCGACGCCGGGGCAGATCCCCCAGCGCTTCCTCTACGGCGGCTGCACGCCGACCGTCAACGGACTCCGCGCCTACTGTGCAGCGGACGGTGCGAACGTCGGCACGCCGCGGGACTTCCCCGGCGCCGACGAACTCGAGTTCACGATCGCACTCGACCCGGAGAACGGCGCCGACGTCGCCTGCCGTGCCCTCGACGGCGACTGGGTCTCGCTCTACAGCAACCCCGCGTACCAGCCCGGCAGCACGCTCGACTGCGGGTTCGGCGCGTCGAATCTGGACGCGGGCGCGGAGGTGTTCGTCTCCGACTGCTCCCTGTCGACGGACGGCGCCGCGACGTGGCAGCCGTACCTCACGGAGATCGACCGCTGCTCGCAGGCGGTGTCGGATGCCGCGAGCGCACTCGGCCCCGATGCAGGCGGCAGCGGCAGCGCGCCTGACACGGCGGCCGCCGTGCGCGCCGCAGACGCGTTCCTCGAGGTGGTGTACGGCACGGTCCCCGCGCTGGACGAGAAGGCGACGCCGACGGCGGACGGCCTCCTGCTGAAGCTCCGCGACGCGTCGCTCGGACCGCTCCCGGACTTCGCGTCGGCAGCAGCCGTGCAGTCGCGGGTCGCGAAGGCGGCGCGGCAGATCCTGAAGGTGCGCAAGGCCGCCACGAAGTCGCGCGTGAATGCACAGGCACTGCTGCGCAAGCTCGCCCAGGCGACGAAGGCGTTGGAGGACGCCCGCGATCTGATGGCGCTCGGGGTCGTCACGCACCGCTGAGCGGTTGCCGCGACGCCCTTCGGAGTCTCAGCGCGCGAACAGCCGCGACGGGTCGCGGAACGCCTTGAACTCGAGCGCGTTCCCGGACGGGTCGCGCACGAAGAACGTGCCCTGCTCGCCGACCTCGCCGCGGAAGCGCACGTAGGGCTCGGCGGCGAACGGCCAGCGCGCGTCGCGCAGGCGCGCCGCGAGCGCTTCCCACGCCTCCCACGCGAGCACGAGCCCGAAGTGCGGGACGGGCACGCCGTGTCCGTCCACGACGTTCGTCCCGGAGTCCTCCGCGCGGCGCCCCGCGACGCGGTGCGCGACGATCTGGTGCCCCGCGAGGTCGAAGTCGATCCACGCGTCCGACGAGCGCCCCTCCGGACAGCCGAGCACGCCGCCGTAGAAGGCGCGCGCTGCGGCGAGGTCGTGGACGGGGAACGCGAGGTGGAACGGCGGTCGGTCCATGTGCGGATGCTACCGGCGGGACGATGTGGCAGCGCGCGCGCGGCAACGTCATGCTCTCCGCGTGGACGACCCCGTCGAAGCCCGTGTGCTCGCCGTGCTCGACGCCCTCGGCGAGCGCTGGGAGCGCATCCCGTGCGACCCGGCCCTCGCCGACACGGCCGCGTTCTGCGCGCACTACGGCGAGCCGCTCGAGCGCTCGGCGAACGCGATCGTCGTCGCGACGCGCGGCGAGCCGTCCGTGCTGGCCGCGTGCGTCGTGCTCGCGACGACGCGCCTCGACGTCAACCGCGCCGTGCGGCGCGAGCTCGGCGGTGCGCGCGTCTCGTTCGCGGACGCCGCGCGCATGCGGGCCGCCACCGGCATGGAGGTCGGGGGCGTGACGCCCTTCGCGCTCCCGCCGGGCATGCCGCTCCTGATCGACGCGGCCGTCGCCGCCCTGCCGTGGGTCATCGTCGGCACGGGCGGGCGCACCTCGAAGCTGCGGATCGCGCCGTCGGCGCTCGTGCGCCTGCCCGGCGCGCGCGTGGTCGCGGGGCTCGCCCGGGACGCGGACGGCGGCCCCCCGCGTTGCGTGGGAGGCGCTCCGGGGCCCGGGTAGCCTCGCCGCGCCTCCCACCATGCGACGCGTCCTCGTCCTCGGCTCCACCGGCTCCGTCGGCCGCAGCACCCTCGACGTCGTCGAGGCGCTGCCCGACCGCTTCCGCGTGGCGGGACTCGCGGCGCACGGCAGCGCGGAGCGCATCGCGGAGCAGGCGCGACGCCACCGCGTCGACGTGGTCGCGCTCGAGGACGGCGCCGCCGCGGAGCGCGCGCGCGCGCTGCTCGCGGGGACGTCGACGCGCGTGCTCGGCGGCCCGGGCGCGGGGCTGGCGCTGGTGCGCAGCGTCGAGGCGGACGTCACGCTGCAGGCGACGGTCGGCGCCGCGGCGCTCGACACCACGTTCGCGGCGCTCGAGACCGGCGGCGTGCTCGCGCTCGCGAACAAGGAGTGCCTCGTCGCCGCGGGGGCGCTCGTGCTCGCGACCGCGGCGCGCCACGGCACGACCGTCGTGCCCGTGGACAGCGAGCACTCGGCGGTGACGCAGTGCCTGCGCGCCGGGCGCAAGGACGAGGTCGAGCGCATCCTGCTCACGGCGAGCGGCGGCGCGTTCCGCGACCGGCCGCTCGCGACCCTCGCCGACGCGACGCCCGACGAGGCCCTGCGGCACCCGACGTGGAGCATGGGCCCGCGGATCACCGTGGACTCGGCGACGATGATGAACAAGGCACTCGAGGTGGTCGAGGCGCACGTGCTCTTCGACCTGCCCCCCGAGCGGATCGAGGTGGTCATCCACCCGCAGTCGATCGTCCATTCCATGGTGGAGTTCCGCGACGGCAGCGTGATGGCGCAGATGAGCCGGCCCGACATGCGGCTGCCGGTGCTCTTCGCGCTGGGCTACCCGGAGCGCCCCGCGTATCCGCCGGTGCGGTTCTCGCTCGCCGAGTACCGTGCGCTCGAGTTCCGCGCGGTCGATCCGGAGCGCTACCCGGCGCTCGCCCTCGGGCACCGCGCGGCGCGCGCAGGCGGCATCGCCGGCGCCGTGCTGAACGCCGCGGACGAGGCGGCCGTCGAGGCGTTCCTCGCGGGCCGCCTGCGCTTCCCCGAGATCGCGGCGCGCGTCGAGGACGCGATGGACGCGCTCGTCCCCGCAACTCCCCCGGCGTCTGCGCCGACACTCGACGAGATCCGTGCCGCCGACGCCGCGGCGCGGGCGGAGGTCCTCGCGTGCTGACCCTCCTCGCCTCCCTCGACTCCATCCTGAACGTCGCGAAGACGGTGATCGGGATCGGCGGGCTGATCCTCGTCCACGAGCTGGGGCACTTCCTCGTCGGCCGCTGGTGCGGCGTCCGCGCCGAGGTGTTCTCGATCGGCTTCGGCCCCGCGATCCTGAGCTGGAAGCCCGGCCCGACCGAGTACCGGCTCGCGCCGATCCCGCTCGGGGGCTACGTGAAGTTCCTCGGCGAGTCCGACGACGACATCTCCGTCGCGCCCGACTCGTTCCGCGCGGCGACGTACCCGCGCAAGGTCGCGATCATGCTCGCGGGCGTCACGATGAACGTGCTGCTCGCGGCGGTGCTCTTCGTCGCCACGTTCTCGATGGGCGTCGACATGCTCGCGCCGGTCGTCGGCATGACGACCCAGGGCGGCCCGGCGTGGGAGGCGGGGATCCAGCCGGGCGACGAGATCGTGACCATCGACGGGCGGCGCATCCTCGGCTTCGACGACATCGTGCACGAGGTCGCGCTGCAGCCGTCGGTGGAGGTCGTCGTGCGGCGCGACGGCGCGCTGCTGCCGCCGCTGCGCGTGGTCACCGCCGACGGCGGCGCGCACCGCGTGATCGGCGTGGTCCCCGCGGAGGACCCGAGCGGCGTCTTCGGCGTCGAGGACGGCTCGCGCGCGGCGCTCGCGGGGCTGCGCTCGGGAGACCGCGTGGTGCGGATCGACGGGGAGCCCGTGAGCGGCTTCGCGGAGGCGCGCGAGCGCGCGACGGCGGCCGGACGGGACACGCGCTGGACGGTCGAGCGCGACGGCGCCGAGGTCGAGGTCGTGCTGCCGTGGCGGACGCGCTCGAGGCCCGTGATCGGCGTCGTGCCCGATTCGCTGGAGATCGGCGCCGTGCGGCGCGGCAGTGCGGCGGAGGCGCTCGGACTGCGGCGCGGCGACGTTCCCGTGGCCCTGGGCGCGCGCGCGACCCCCACCTGCGGTGCGCTGCAGGAGGCGCTGCGCTCCGAGGACGCCGCGGGGCCGCTCGTCGTCGAGCGCAACGGTGCGCGCGTCGAGCTGACGCCGCCCGGCGACGCCGCCGCGCGCGCGCAGGTGGCCGACTCCATCGCCGGTGTCGGCGGCGACGCCGTCGTCGTCTCCCCCGTCGGCGGCAACGCCGCTTCTCCCGCGCGCGACGCCGGTCTGCCGAGCGGCGCGCACATCGTCTCCGTCGACGGCACGCCGCTCGCGGCGTTCGCGGACCTCGCGCCCGCAGTCGCGAAGGCCGCGGAGGAGCAGCGGGCCCTGCGCATCACGTGGGTTCCGGGCGGTGTCAGCTCCACGGGAGGCGGCGAGCTCGCGGTTCTCCCCGCGACCATCGAGGAGCCCGACTTCACGGACATGGGCGCGCTCCCGCTGGTGCGCACCGTCCGCGAGGAGCACCCGCTCGACGCCGCGCTCCTCGGGCTCGAGCGCACGGACCGCTGGGTGAAGCGCATCCTGCACACGCTCGGGTCGCTCGTGACGGGGCGCGTGAGCGCCACCAACCTCGCGGGGCCCGTCGCCATCGCGCAGATGACCTACCGCACGGCCGAGTCCGGGCTGCCGCAGCTCCTGCTCTTCCTCGGGATGATCAGCATGAACCTCGCGGTCATGAACCTGCTGCCGATCCCGGTGCTCGACGGCGGGCAGATCCTGATGGTGACCGCCGAGCGCGTGCGCGGCCGCCCGCTCCCGGAGCGCGTGCAGGTGGGCTTCCAGTACGCGGGGCTGATCCTGCTGCTCGCGCTCATGGTGTTCGTGGTCGCGAACGACATCCGCAGGCTGTAGACCTGCGGCATGTCCGCGGCCGCGCTCCTCCGCCTCCTGCGCTGGCCGGGCGCGCTGACGGCCGCCGCGAACGCCGTCACGGGGTTCCTGCTGGTGCGCGTCTCCGGCGGCGCGGGCACGCTCGCGGCCGGCGTCGCGGCCGGAGCTGCGGGGGCGCTCGTCTATCTCGGCGGCGTGGTCCTGAACGACTGGGCCGACGCGGAGCGCGACCGCGAGCTGCACCCCGCGCGTCCGCTGCCCTCCGGCGCCGTGGGTCGCAGCGCCGCCGGACGTCTCGCGGCGCTGCTGCTCGCCGCGGGCTGCGGGCTCGCGTTCGCCGTGGCCGGGCCGGCGTGCGGCGCCGCCGTGACCGCAGCGGCGTTCGCCGCGGTGGCGTACGACCTCGTCGCGAAGCGCGCGCGCCTGCCGGGCAGCATCGCGCTCGCGCTGGCGCGCGGCGCGAACGCGGCGGCCGGCATGCTCGCGTCGGCCGGGACACACGACGACGTTCTCGCCCGCGCGTCGGACGCCGTCGTCGCGTACCCCGTGTGCGTCGCGGGCTACACGCTGCTGCTCACCTACACGAGCACGTTCGAGGGGCGCCGTATCTCCCCCGCCGCGGCGACCGCGCTCGTCACGGCGCTGGCGCTGCCCGCGGGGCTCGCGTGGCCGCACTTCCCCGCCGCGTGGTGGTGGGCCCCCGCGCTCGCGCTGCTGCCGCTGCTCGCGACGCTCGTCGCCGCCGCGCGCGAGGCGCAGGTCCCGGACGGCCCCGGCATCGGCGCGCTGGTGCGCGCGGGCGTCTTCGGCTTCCTGCTGGTCGACGCCGCCTGGCTGCTCGGCGTCGGCTGGTACGACGCAGGCTTCTGGCTGATCCTCGCGTACGTCGCGCTGCGCTTCCTGCTAGCGCGGCTGCGTTCCTGAGTCGGACGCCGCGGGCGTCGCGCTCCCCCGCGGGCCGAACGCGCGGTCGAGGATCGCCGCGAAGCGCGGGTCGTCGACGAGCGGGTGCATGTCGCCGTCCTCCTCGACCCAGTCGCGCGAGAGGTCGGTCAGGTCGCCGGAGAGCGCCACGTCGAGCTGCGCGAGGGCCTCGTCGATGCGGCCGCCCCGGGCGAGCGCGCACGCGCGGTTGTAGGCGGAGATGGTCGGCACGGCGCCGAACTCGCGCATCTGCACGCTGATGGACTCCGCGTACGCCTCGGCCGCGCGGTCGAACTCGCGCATGCGGTGGCGCACGCCGCCGAGGCGCGCGAGGTCCGACGCGAGCGCCTGCAGCGCGCGCGCCCTGCGGCTCGCCGGCAGCCGCTCGGCCCACAGGCGGTCCTGCCGCACCTCCATCTCGAGGGCGCGCGCGCGCTGCGCGAGGCGGTCCTTCATCCCGTGCGCCGCGAGGATCTCGCCGATGGTCTCCGCCATCGCGTCCTCCCACTGCCGGAGCTGGAAGCCGCGCAGGAGCTGATAGCGCTCGTGCGCGTCCTCGAGGTCCTGCGCGACGTCGTCGAGCAGCGGTCCGAGCAGGTCGATGTCGGCGACGTCGGCGAGCGCCTGCGCGGCGAGGCCGCCCAGCTCCTCCCCGTCCACCTCGGGCGGCGTCGGGCGGAACGGCCTGTAGCCGCGGCGCTCCGAGAGCCGCAGCTCGCGCAGCCCGAGCAGCTTGCGCTGCGGCGTCGGCTCGGAGCCGTCGGGCGCGAGGGCGAGGAAGCGGTCCTCGACGGGGATGTCGAGGAGCATCGCGACGAGGATCGGCTGGACGGGCCACCCGAACGCCTCGAGGTCGCGGAAGCGGCCGTCGTACGTGCCGCCCTTGCGGCGCCACTTCGAGACGACGGTGCGCTCGACGGCATCACGCACGGCCAGCGCGCGGAGGCGCTGCGCGCGCGCGGCGAGACGCGGGTCGGACGCGTCCAGCGCCTTCGTCACCGCGGCGACGGCGTCGTCGCCGAGCAGCACCGCCGCCCGCAGAGCGGCGTCGGCCGAGGGCGGGTCCTCGCCCTGCGCGGCGGCGACGACGGCCGGCAGCGCCCCCGCGGCCCCGCGCAGCCCGGCGAGCTCGAGCAGCATCGGACGCGAGCGCGGCGACGCCTCGGCGAGCGCCTCCACGAGGACCGCCAGGTCGAGCGCCTCGTCGGTCCGCAGCCGCCGGAAGGCGCGCTCGCGCACGGCCGCGGCGGGGTCGTCGAGGTCGCGCAGCGCGCCGTCGCGGACGCCGGCCGAGGCCGGGACGGCGACGGCGGCGGCGAGCGCCACTGCGAGGAGCGAGGTGCTGAGACGGCGCGGCACGGGCGACATCGTATCCCACTCGGACGTACGAGGGCGTGCGGGCGCGCTTCGGGACATACCTCGTGCCGCCCGATATCGTGAGCGCAACGAGGCTTCCGGTTGGCCACACCCTTCGAGGAGCGCGCAGAGGCGGAACTGCGACGCGGCGTGCTGCAGCTCGCCGTGCTGGCGATCCTGCGCCGCCGCACGTACGGCTACGAGCTGCTCCGCGTACTCGAGGAGGCCGGCCTCCCCACCGAGGAAGGGACGCTCTACCCCATCCTCCGTCGTCTCCAGTCCGACGACCTCCTCAGCTCCGAGTGGGACACCACGGGATCCCGCCCAAGGAAGTACTACCGAACGACCGATACGGGGAGCGCGGTCCTGGCGGCCCTGGCGGCCGACTGGGCGCGTGTGAACGACGCACTGTGGCGCGTGCTCGCAGTGAGCGGAGGAGACGATGAGCCCGAGGACGGCCGCCAGCCCGGTGCTGCGGGAGTTCCTGGGTAGGGTCCGTCCCCACCTGCCGCTCCGCGAGGGCAACGACATCCTGCTCGAGCTCGAGAGCACGGTCCTCGACCGCGCCGAGACGCTGGCCGCGCGCGCCGGCCGCCCCGCCGACGAGGCGGCGATCCGCGAGGCGCTCGAGGAGATCGGCGATCCCGAGGAGTTCGCCTGGACGTTCGCGCAGCCGCGCTACCTGGTGGCGCCCGAGGCCTACCGCACGTTCCTGATCTGGACCGGCATGATCTTCGTCGTGCACCTCGTGCTGATCGGTGTGGCGACCGCGCTCGCGCGTCCGCTGCACGTGGGGCTGTGCGAGATCGCGCCCGTCGGCGCGAACGGACTCGTGAGCGTGCTCGCGTCGGCCGTGAACGCGGTGCTGCTCGACGTGGGCATCACCGCCACGCTGTTCGGCGTCGCCGGCTCGTACCAGCGCGCCGTCGAGCCGGGCGCGTCGTCGTTCGCGGTGGACGTCGCGCCGCGCGCGGCCCTCGGGCGCGCGTTCCTCGCGCTGCTCGTCGCCCTCGTGCTGAACGTGTTCCACGACCGGCTCTTCGTGGTGATCTCCGGCGGAGAGGCGCACGGACTCGTGACGACCTGGACGCTCGCCACGCTGCCGCTCCTGACGTCGCTCCTCGTGCTCGCCGCCGCGAAGGAGGGGCTCTACGCCTGGCTCGGCGAGACGCGCACGACCGTCGCCGCCGACGCCGCGCACGGCGTGCTCGGCGTCATCATCACGCTCTACCTGCTCGGCGGCGACGCGCTGCTCGCGCTGCCGCAGATCGCGGCGCTCGAGGCGTTCCGCGAGCCGGTCAACGCGTTCCTCGCGCAGGTCGGCCAGCTCATGATCGCGGTCGCCGCGCTGTGCTTCGGCGTGAAGACGCTGCGCCGCTCCGTGCGCTTCGCGCAGCTCTGAGCCGCGCTGCGGGAGACGTCGCGCACGCCTACGCGCGGACGATGCGCGCGAAGCGCCGCTTGCCGACCTTGAGCACCGCGCCCGGTGCCGGGTCGAGCACCGCCTCGGCGTCGTCGAGCCGCGCGTCGTCGAGCCGCACCGCGCCCTGCTGCACGAGCCGCCGCGCCTCGCCCTTGCTCTTCGCGAGCGCCGGCGGGTCCACGGTCAGGAGCTGCACGAGCGCTGCTCCGCCCGCGGGCACGGGCAGGTCGGGCATCTCGTCCGGGAGCTGCCGCTCCGAGAAGACGCGGCGGAACTCCTCGGCGGCCGCGTCGGCGGCCGCAGCGCCCCAGTAGCGCGCGACCACGGCCTTCCCGAGCGCCTCCTTCGCCGCGCGCGGATGCGTCCGCGCCGGATCGACCAGCTCCGCGACGCGCGCCTCGTCCACGTCGGTGAAGCACGTGAGCCAGATCCCCATGAGCGCGTCGGGGATGCTCATGCACTTGCCGAACTGCTCGTTCGGCGACTCCTTCACGCCCACGTAGTTGCCGTACGACTTCGACATCTTCACGACGCCGTCGGTGCCCGGCACCAGCGGATTGACGACGAGCGCCTGCGGCGCCTGCCCCGCCTCCTTCTGCAGCGCGCGTCCGACGAGCAGGTTGAAGCGCTGGTCGGAGCCGCCGAGCTCGACGTCGGCGCGCACGACGACCGAGTCCCAGCCCTGCATCAGCGGGTAGAGGAACTCGTGGATCGAGATCGGCTGCTGCTCGCGGTAGCGCTTCTCGAAGTCGTCGCGCTCGAGCATCTGCGCGACCGTCATGCGCCCCGCGAGGCGCATCACGTCCATGAAGCCCATCTGCGCGAACCACTCGCCGTTGCGGCGGATCTCGAGGCGCTCCGGGAGCAGGATCGCGCCGACCTGGTCGAGGTACGTCTGCGCGTGCGCCTCGACCGTCTCGGCCGTGAGCATCGGCCGCAGCGCGTTGCGGCCGGAGGGGTCCCCCACCTGCGCCGTGAAGTCGCCGATGATCAGCACCGCCACGTGCCCCAGGTCCTGGAACGTGCGCAGCTTCCAGAGCGGCACCGAGTTGCCGAGCGTCAGGTCGGGCGCCGTCGGATCCACGCCGAGCTTCACGCGGAGCGGCGTCCCCGACGCGCGGCTCTTCTCGAGCCGCGCGCGCAGCTCGTCCTCGGGGAACACGTCCTCGGCACCGCGGCGGATGCGGCGGAGCTGCTCGTCGACGGGCGGGAACGCGTGCGTCATGTGCGGAGGATAGTGGCGGCGCGCACTCAGCGCAGAAGGGCTTCGAGACGCGCGGCGGCGGCGTTGCACACGAACGCGAGCGGCGGGTCCGCGTCGGCGGCGCGGCGCAGCAGCTCGGCGCCGCGCTCGCGCTCGTCCGGGGCGAGCAGCTCGGCCGCGGTCAGGATGTGCGGCGGCGAGCGCTTCACGACGGCTGTCGAGAGCGCGGCGAGCGGGTCGGCCGCGAGCGGCTCGAAGCCCTGCATGAACACGCGCACGAGGCCCTCGTCGAGCGCCAGCCCCTCGAACAGCTCCGTCGCGCCCACGCGCACGACGATCGGGCGCAGCGTGCCGCCGACGTGCACGACGCTGAAGCCGGTGTGCGTGAGCCGCAGACGCTCGGCGGGGATCGTGACGGGCAGGTCGCGCGTACCGCCCGGCAGCAGATCCACGTCGCCCGGCAGCGGCACGTGCAGGTTGAAGTCGGTCGAGCGGACGTTGCCGTAGACGTCGAAGTCGTCGCGCGTGACCTCGACCACGAGCAGCGCCGGCGAGGAGCCCGACGCCGTCGCGGGGATCTGCAGCGGCGCGCTGCTCAGGTTGCGGATGCGCACGACCGCGCGCACGTCGCTGCCGTCGGCGATCGCGTCGCGCTCGGGCACGACGACGAGGCGGGCGACCTGCTGCCGCACGAGGAGGTCGCGCGCCTGGGCACGCAGCCGCCGCAGCTCGGCGGCCTGTGTCGGCGGTGCGCCCTCGCGCAGCGCGCGCGTCGCGATGGCGAGGGCCCCGAGCGCGTCGCCCTCGGACAGCGCCTGCGTGGCCGATCCCACGGCCGCAAGCGCAGCGGCCTCGCGCTCCTGATCCGTCGCCGGCGCGTCCGGCGTGCTCACGACGCCCTCGCCGAGCGGCTTCTCGGTGCGGCACGCCGCGAGCGCGAGGAGGGCCGCACAGAGAGCGAGGGCCGCCGCTCGCGCGACGGCCCTCGTGGTTCCATGACCCGGGAGCGGAGACGTCTCCGCTCCGCCCTGGGCGACTCGGGGAAGCGTGCCGGCGGCCGATGTCCTGCCCGTCACGCCCACCCCTCCGCGCCCGAGCGGGCTACTTCTTCTTCTTCGGGCCCTTGCGGTCGCGCGACAGGTCCACGTCGTCCTCGACGTCGCCGCCGTCGCCCACGAGAGTCAGGCCGATCTTGCGGTCCTCGGGGTCCACCCGGATGACCTTCACCTGCACCTTGTCGCCGACGCTCACGATCTCCTCGGGGGAGACCCCGCGGTCCTCGGTGAGCTCCGAGACGTGCAGCAGGCCCTCGAGGTCCGACTCGAGCTCCACGAAGACGCCGAAGTTGGTCAGCTTCGTGACCGTGCCCTCGACGACCGTGCCGATGCCGTAGCGCATCGGGATGTCGTCACGCCACGGATCGGACAGGAGCTGCTTCATGCCGAGCGCGACGCGCTTCTTGTCCTGGTCCACCGAGAGCACGACCGCCTTCACGCGGTCGCCCTTCTGCAGGACCTCGCTCGGGTGCGAGACCTTCTTGGTCCAGGACATGTCGGAGACGTGCAGGAGGCCGTCGATGCCCTCCTCGATCTCCACGAACGCGCCGTAGTTGGTGAGGTTGCGCACCTCGCCCTCGATGAGCGTTCCCGACGGGTACTTGCCCTCGACGAGATCCCAGGGATTCGTCTCGGTCTGCTTCATGCCGAGACTGATCTCCTTCTTCTCCTTGTTGATGTCGAGGACGATCACCTCGACCTGGTCGCCCACGTTGAGCAGCTCGCTCGGGTGGTTGACGCGCTTCGTCCACGACATCTCGGAGATGTGGACGAGACCCTCGAGGCCCTCCTCGAGCTTCACGAACGCGCCGTAGTTGACGATGTTCGTGACCTCGCCCATCACGCGCGTGCCGAGCGGGTAGCGCTCGTCGACCTTCTTCCACGGCGACGGCGTGAGCTGCTTCAGGCCGAGCGCGATGCGCTCGCGCTCGCGGTCCACCTTCAGCACGACGACGTCGAGCTCCTGGTCGATCCGCACCACCTCGCTCGGGTGGCCGACGCGGCCCCAGCTCATGTCCGTGATGTGCAGCAGGCCGTCGATGCCGCCCAGGTCCACGAACGCGCCGAAGTCGGCGATGTTCTTCACGATGCCGCGGCGCACCTGGCCCTCCGCGATCTCCTCCATGAGCTGGCGCTTCATGGCGTCGCGCTGCTCCTCGATGAGCTTGCGGCGCGAGATCACGATGTTCATGCGGCTCTCGTCGATCTTGATGATCTTGCCCTCGATCTCCTGGCCGATGAACTCGGAGATGTCGGCGTGGCGGCGGATCGAGACCTGCGAGGCCGGCAGGAAGACGTGGACGCCGATGTCCACCACGAGGCCGCCCTTGATCTTGCGGACCACGCGGCCGCGGACGGCGTCGCCCTCCTTGTTGCTGGCGATGATGCGCTCCCAGCCGCGCAGGCGGTCCGCCTTGCGCTTGCTGAGCACGATCGCGCCGGCGTCGTCCTCGACCGACTCGAGGAGCACCTCGACCTCGTCGCCGATGTCGATGTCCTCGGGGTTCTCGAACTCGCTCTTCGAGATGACGCCCTCGGACTTGTAGCCGACGTCGACGATCACCTCGTCGTTGACGATGTCGAGCACGCGGCCCTTCAGGATCGTGTCGGTCGCGAACGTGCCGACGGCCTGTTCGCCCGCGGCGCTCTCTGCGGCGGCGAAGACCTTCGCCACCTCCTCGTCGAGGCGCTCGGCCGGCAGGTCGATGCGCTTCAGCAGTTCCTTGGGATTCATGGTCGGGGCCCCTCCAGGGCCGGGCCGCCAGCGTGGGCTCGCGGCATCATGCGACGGTCACGTCCGCGTCTGCGGATCCGCTGTCCTTCAGCGTCACCGGCCGCCTCCCACCGCGGGAGGCCGCCACCGGCGGACGCCGCCTCGCCCGCGCCGTCGCGCGCGGGCCGTCGGCCTGCGTCCTCATCCGTCCTCGTTCTTCCGTTCCCCGTCTGCACCCGGGGGCGCCTCGTCCGCGCCCCGCAGCGCGACGATGCGCTCGCGCAGATCCGCGAGCACGTCGTCGGGCCGTGTGTCGTCCCCGTAGGTCACCGGCGCGCCGATGTGCACCTGCACCGGGCCGCCGAAGAGCCGCGGCAGCTTCGCGCCCTTGCGCCACAGGTCGCGCGTGCCGCGCAGCCCCACGGGCAGCACCGGGCAGCCCGCCGCGCGCGCGATCAGCGCCACGCCCTTGCGGAACTCCTGCAGGCGTCCGTCCGGCGAGCGCGTCCCCTCGGGGAAGATCAGCACCGCGTCGCCCTGCCGGAGCAGCTCGAGGGCCAGCCGCAGCGTGTCGCGCGCGCCGCCGCCGTCGCGCTCGATCGGCACCGCGCCGAGCGCCCCGATCGCGCGCCCGTACCAGCGCACCTCGCCGCGCGGCCCGAACAGGGTGTTGCGGGCGAGGAAGCGCAGCGTGCGCGGGAACTCGGCACCGACGACCACGGGGTCGAGCACCGACTCGTGCGAGACGGCGACGAGCAGCGCTCCCGTGGCGGGCACGTGCTCCCGTCCGGCGACGCGCACGCCCCAGAGCGCGCGGCCGACCACGTGCGCGAGGAAGCGGGCCGTCCGGTAGAAGGCCGGCCGCGGCCTCAACCGCGGCGCTCCCGGACGCGCTCGACGAGCCGCGCGACGACCTCGTCGGCCGTACGTCCCGTCGTGTCCACGTGCACCGCGTCGTCGGCAGGGCGCAGCGGCGAGACGGACCGCGTGCCGTCGCGGCGGTCGCGCTCGGCGATCTCCCGCGCCACCTCGGCGACGTCCTGCCCGCCGCGCTCGGAGGCGCGCCGCCGCGCCCGCTCCGCGGGATCGGCGTCGAGGTAGAACTTCACGTCGGCGTCGGGGAAGACGACCGTTCCGATGTCACGCCCCTCCGCGACCACCCCGCGTGCGCCGTCCGCGAACGCCCGCTGGCGCGGGACCATCGCAGCGCGTACGCGCGGCAGCGCGGCCACCACGGAGACCGCCGTCGAGACGTCGGGGCCGCGGATCAGGGCCGTCACGTCGTCGCGCCCGAGTCGCACCCGGAGCGTCCCGTCCTCGACGTCGAGGCGGAGCTCCAGGCCCTCGGCGAGCGCGCCGACCCGCTCCTCGTCCGAAGGGTCGAGCCCGGAGCGCAGCGCGGCCAGCGTCACCGCCCGGTAGAGCGCCCCCGTGTCGAGGAGGCGGTACCCCAGGCGGCGCGCGAGCTCGCGCGCGACCGTGCTCTTCCCGGCGCCGGCCGGACCGTCGATCGCGATGATGAGGCAGCGTCCCATGGCACGTCCCGGCGTCGGACGATTCGCGAACCCGGGAAACTAGCCCGCACCGCGCCCCCGGGCGGCACGAATTGCGGCTGGCCCCGGGCGGGCCCCGTCCTCGCGAGGCCGGGGCGGCGGCCCGCCGCGGCTCACTCGAAGAGCACGAAGTCGAGGCGCCCCGCGGCGAGCCGCGCGTAGGTCGGCCGGTCCTCCCAGGCGGACAGCACCACGACGTCGCGCGGCCGGCCGTCCACGTCCAGAGTGTGCCGCCGCCCCCAGTGGACGTGCCCGCAGACGAGCGCGTCGGCGTCGAACCGCCGCAGGAAGTCCGCGACGGCGCCGCCGTCGAGCCCCATGTCGCCGTACGCCTTGCGGGCGGTCTCGAGCCGGCTCCCCGCCCGCGCGCCGCGGCCGAGGGAGAGGGCCGCCCGCGCGGGCAGGCTGCGCAGGACGTGGCGGGCCGTCGCCGATCGCGCCACGCGCCGCAGCGCCTGGTAGCGCACGTCGCGCCGGCAGAGCAGGTCGCCGTGCGTGTAGGCGACGCGGCGGCCGCCGCTCGTCAGGACCCCGCTGTCGGGGAGCGTCCGCACGCCGACGGCCGCCAGCTCCGGGCTCGCCGCGAAGTCGCGGTTGCCCTCGACGAAGCCGACGGGCACGCCCGCCGCCACGAGCTCCCGGAGCGCCCGGAGCACCGGCGCGAGACCGGGGGTGCGCACCTGTGCCGGAGACACCCAGAAGTCGAAGAGGTCGCCGAGCAGCAGCACGTCGGCGGCGGCGCGGCACGGCCCCTCGAGGAACGCGACGAAGCGCGCGACGCCCGCGGGGTCGGCCTCGGTCAGGTGCACGTCGCTCGCGAGGAGGACGGGACCGGGGCGGGGCGGGCGGCTCTCGATGCTTCACCTCCGAGGCGCGAACGGCCGAAGGAGGGTAGCCGGACCGTCCGCCCCCGGCGCGCCTTCGCGGCGGCGCCGGCGGCGCCTGCGGCGGCGAGGAGACAGCCGTGGGCTTCCTGGATCGACTGACGTCCCTGATCGGCGCCGGCGACGGCGGCCCGAACCTCACGGGCCCGCTGAAGCTGCGGCCGGGCGACACCGTCCGCTACTACCAGGACGCGTACGTCGTGACCGGCGTGCGGGCCCTGTTCCTGGACCGCACGCGCGTCTTCCACTACCGGCTCGCGCTCGAGTCGGGCGGCCGCGCGGTGCTGGTCGCGCGCGAGGACGTCGAGGGCCTCTACTCGATGCAGCGCGCCGTCGAGGTCGCGACGTCGTGGGAGGCCCCCGAGCATCGGCTGCCCGACGGCACCGTGCTGACGCTCTCCGCGAACGGCACGGCGCGCATCCGGAGCGTCGGCGACTCCGGGGTCGGCGCCGCGAAGGCCGTCGCGTGGCGCGAGTTCGCCGACCCGGAGAGCGACGTGCTGCTGGTGCTCGAGGACTACGGCGGCGTGCGCGAGGCGCGCGCCGGGACGCCGGTGCACGAGGGCGAGCTCGCCTTCACGCGCGAGGAGGCCGTGCTCGAGGCCGCGCCGTGGTCCGATGCGGAGTCCGCGGAGGGGATCGCGGAGCCGGAGGCCGTCACGCGCGGCCGCAAGGGCTCCCCGAACGCCGCGGCGCGCGTGCTCGAGGGCCGCGCGGCCGACGACGACGACTTCGCCGCCGACGGTCCGTACACGATCGACCGCGACCCCATCAAGTACGAGGACGCCGAGTGGGCGGACGCGTACGAGGAGACCGCGCCGGTCGGCCGCCCCCTCGCGGGCATCGTGCCGCGCAAGCTCGTGCCGGGCTGGCTCAAGCCCACGCTCTGGGTGAAGGGCTCCGGCTACGCGGACCTCGACGAGGTCGAGGACGACTGGCTCGTCGCGGCCCGCCCCCACCGGGACGCTGGCAGCTAAGTCGGGTTCCAGCCTCGGCTCTGCCACACCGGCGACGGCCGACGTAACCGGCGGGCGTGTCGCGTGTCCTCATCGACATGCCGCGCACCGCCCGCCTCGAGGAGCTCGGGCTCCCGTTCCACGTCATCGTCCAGGGGATCGAGCGCCGTCGGATCTTCGACGACGACGCCGATCGCGCCGATCTCCACGCGCGCTGCCGGCGCGTGTTCGCCGAGACCGGCATCGACGTGCTCGCCTGGGCGTGGATGCCGAACCACGCGCACCTGGTCCTGCGGCCGCTGCGGCACGGGCTCGGTCGCGCGATGCAGCGCGTCCTCTGCGGCTATGCCCGCGCCTACAACCTGCGCCACGGGCGCGTCGGGCGCCTCTTCCGGGACCGGTTCTGGTCGCGGCCGGTGGAGTCCGACGAGGACCTCCTCGCGCTCGTCGCGTACGTCCTGCTGAACCCCGTGCGTGGCGGCCTGGTCCCGGACATCGCCGCCCTCGAGCGCCACGCGTGGACGTCGCTCGTCGAGCTGATGGAGCCCGCCGACCGGCGCGCGCCGCTCGTGGACGTCGCGGCGGCCCTCGCACCGTTCGGCGCCCACGCGGACGTCGCGACGACGGCCCTCCTCGGCCTGCTCGCGGGTCGGCTCGCGGCCACCGACGGCATCCTCCCCGTCCCGCGCGCGGCGCTCTCACTCGGGGAGTGCGAGCGCCGCGATCTCGCGGTCGGGGGCACGTTCGCGCTGCGGCTGCGCACGCGCACCGTCGAGTCCGCGCTCCGCGAGCGTGCGTCGGTGGCGGCCGTCCGGCAGCGGTTGCTCGCGCGGGGATGGACGCTCGACGGCGTCGTGGCCCGGGCCGCCGCGATCTGCGGGGCGCGCGCGCAGCCCGTCCGGACCGGTTCACGCGCGCGTGTCCACGTGGAGGCCCGGGCGCTCGCCGCGCACTTCGCCTGCGCGTACCTGCGCTCTTCGGCGGCCGAGGTCGCGCGGGCGACCGGGATCGCGCGCCAGTCCGTGGTCGACGCGCGCGAGCGGGGGCGCGCGTCCGCGGAGGCCCGGGGGCTCTCGTGGGAGGCGTTCTACTCCGGCGGTCCGCCGCGCGTTCGTGCGTGCGTCTCGGACGCGGTGCCGTCCGCGACGTAGCGCGGGCGGGTCGCCCGGGCAGTGCTGCCGTTGTCGAGGCTGGAACCCGACTTAGCTGCCAGCGTCCCCGTGGCGGCTGGCGGCGGCGTCGCCGTGGCGGCGCGGCGCGTGGGTCAGCTCTCGGACTCGAGCCCGTACGCCTTCATCTTCTCCCACAGGTTCTTGCGGGAGATGCCGAGCACCTTCGCGGCCTCGGCCTTGCGCCCGCCCGTGTGCTCGAGCGCGGCGAGGATCGCGCCGCGCTCCGCCTCCTCGACGGCCTCGCGCAGCGTCATGACGCGCCGCGGCACCGCGCGGCGCTCGGGAACCGCCTTCGTGCCGAGGATGTGCACCCGCGACAGCACGAGGCTCTCGCCCGAGAGCGCGACCGCGCGCTCGATCGCGTGCTCGAGCTCGCGCACGTTTCCGGGCCAGGAGTAGCGGGCCATCTCGTCGAGCGTCTCCGGCTCGATGCGGTACGCGCGGCCCTTGCCGTAGCGCTCGATGAAGTGCTGGGCGAGCAGCTTCAGGTCGTCGTCGCGGTCGCGCAGCGGCGGCAGGTCGATCGGCACGACGTTCAGCCGGTAGTAGAGGTCGCGGCGGAAGCGCCCCTCGTCGACGGCGTCGAGCAGGTTGATCTTCGTCGCGGCGATCACGCGCACGTCGACCTTGACCGGCTCGAGCCCGCCGAGGCGCTCGACCTCGCCCTCCTGCAGCACGCGCAGGAGCTTCACCTGCGTCGACAGGGGCATGTCGTCGATGTCGTCGAGGAACACGGTGCCGCCGTCGGCGTGCTCGAAGCGCCCCACGCGGCGGTCGCGCGCGTCGGTGAACGCGCCGCGCTCGTGGCCGAAGAGCGTGTCCTCGAGGAGCGTCTCCGGCACCGAGGCGCACGAGATCGCGACGAGCGGCTGCGAGCGCCGCGACGACATGTTGTGGATGGCGCGCGCGATCAGCTCCTTGCCCGTGCCGCTCTCGCCCGTGACGAGCACGCGCGCCTCTCCGGGGGCGACGAGGCGCAGCGTCTGGAACACCTCGCGCATCGCCCGCGACTGGCCGATCAGCCCCTCGAGGCTCTGCGCGCGCCCGAGCTCCTCGCGCAGCGAGCGGTTCTCGCGCACGAGCCGGCGCTGTTTGGCGATGCGCCGCAGGTGGACGACGACCTCGTCGTTGCGGAAGGGCTTGAGCAGGTAGTCGTAGGCCCCCGACTTCATCGCCTCGACGGCCGTCTCGATCGTGCCGTAGCCGGTCATGACGATGACTTCGGTGTCGGGCGAGCGCGACTTGGCGAGTCGCAGCACCTCCATGCCCGGCATGCCCGGCATCTTGAGGTCGGTCACGACGACGTCGAACGTGCGCTCCTCGATCTGCCGCCGCGCCTCGAGTCCGTCGGGCGCCACGATCACCGTGTGCCCGGCCTCCTCGAGCGCGTCCGAGAGCGTGACGGCGATGGTCTTCTCGTCGTCGGCGAGCAGCACGAGCATGCGGTCGTCCGCGTCGTCGGCGTCGGCGGAGGCAGGGTTGTTCACCCCGTGAAGGTAGCGACGTCGGGGCGGGGAGCGAAATGCTGGCGCGTTCGCCGTCGCTCAGCCGCGCCGGGCCGCGGCGAAGACGTCGGCGACGGGAACGCCGTGGCGCTCCGCGAGCGCGCGGCAGTCCTCGAACTCCGGCTCGCGGCTGGTGACGGCCCCGCCGAACCTCCCGACCTTGACGCGCACGGGTCCCCACGGCGTCGCGACGCTCTCGGTCTCGCGCGCGAGCACCGTGCGTTCGACGCGCGTGCGCCGCACGCCGAGCGTGCCCGTCTCGCGGAGCAGCGTCTCCTCCACGGCGCGCCACGTGGCCTCGGGGGCGAGCGCCGTGACGAGGTGACCCGCCCGGCCCTTCTTCATCGTGCACGGCACCGTGAAGACCTCGACGGCGCCGGCCGCGCGCACGCGGTCGAGCGCCGCGGCGAGCACGTTCGGGGGCAGGTGGTCCACGTTCGCGCGCAGCTCGACACAGTCGTCCGCGCCGTCGGGCGCGCCGGCGACCGTTCCGAGGACCGCCCGCAGCACGTTCGGGACGCCCCGCGGGTCGCGCGTGCCGGCGCCGTAGCCGACGCGCCCGACCGTGAATCCGCGCGGCAGGCCGGGTGTCGCGAGCGACGCGACGAGACACGCGCCCGTCGGCGTGACCAGCTCGCCCCGCCGGCCGTCGTCCACGATCTCGAAGCCCGCGAGGCACTCGAGCGTGGCCGGGGCGGGCACGGGCAGCCGGCCGTGGGCGCAGTCCACGAACCCGGACCCGACGTGCAGCGGGCCGACGCTGACCGCGTCGATGCCGAGCGCCTCGAGCGCGAGCGCCGCGCCGACGATGTCGCACACGGCGTCCACGGCCCCCACCTCGTGGAAGTGCACCTCGTCGGCGGGCCGGCCGTGGACGCGCCCCTCCGCCTCGGCGAGACGCGTGAACGCGGCGAGCGCGCGCGCCCTCACGCGGCCCGGCAGGTCTGCGGGCTCGAGCAGCGCGCGGATCTCGCGCAGTCCGCGCTCGGGCGCGTGCGCACCGTGGCCGTGCGGCTGCTCGTGCTCGTGCTCGTGCTCGTGCTCGTGGTCGTGCGGGTGGTCGTGCGCCGCGCGCGCCGCGATCTGACGCGCCGTGTGCTCGGGCGAATCCGCCGCGGCGCCGGCGATCCGCACCTCGAACTTCGTGGCGCGCACGGCACCGCGCCGGACGCTGCGCACGTCGAGCTCGTAGGGCTCGAGCGCGAGTCGCGCGAGGCCGTCGCGAACGACGTCGAACGGCGCGCCGAGGTCGAGCAGGGCGCCCACGAGCATGTCGCCGGCGATGCCCGAGAAGCAGTCGAGGTGCAGCACTCTCACGACGCGCCGTCCCTCCGGGCGCGGACGGCCGACCCGGCGCGTGCGCCGAGCCGCGCGGCCGCGTCGCCGTCGCGCACCGCGACCTCCAGGAAGCCCACGCTGCCCGTGTAGACGAGGAGCTCGCCGGGCGCGACGTCGCCGTACGTGGTCGCGCGGCGCACCACGCGCTGCCCCTCGATCTCGAACGCCCAGTCCGCGGCCGCCCCCTCGAGCTCGCCCGGCAGGAGGTTCGTCACCAGGTTGCCGAACCGGTCCACGTGCAGCACGCGCCCGAGCGCCTCGGCCGGGCCCACGTCGGGGGCGAAACCCGGGAGGTCGGCGAGGTCGGTCGCCGGCTCGCCGACGAGGGCGAAGTCGATGCCGCGCACGAGGTGCGCCGCGAGCGGCGCCAGCACGTCGCGGCCGTGGAACGTCGCGCTGCGGCGCGGCCGCAGCAGGCGCTCGTTCGACACGGTGCGCGCGTCGGAGACGCCGCCGAGGGCGTCGAGGACCGGTGCGAGGAGGCCGTTGTCGGGTGCGATGAACGTATGACCGCCCGCGCGGACGGCGACGACGCGGCGCTCCGTGCCGACGCCCGGGTCCACGACGCAGACGTGGATGGTGCCCCGCGGCAGGAACGGCACGCCCGAGAGCAGCGCGAACGCGGCGTCGAACAGGTCGCCGCGCGCGATCCCGTGCGTGACGTCGAGGACGTCCGCCTCGGGCGCGAGGGCGCGGATGACGCCGCGCATCACGCCCGCGTAGACGTCGGTGGTGCCGAAGTCGGTGTAGAGCGCGACGAAGCGCGGCCGGGGCATCGGGGCAGGATAGCGGCGGCGCCGCTCGGGCGTGCACGCGGCACGCGTGATCCGCGCGCCGCCTTGGTAACCTCCCGCGGTCCACGCCCCCGGAGGTCCCGATGCGCACGAAGCTCGCCGCCGCGTTCCTCGCCGCCCTGTCCCTGCCCGCGCTCGCGCCCGCGGCGCACGCACAGGACGCGCCCGCCCCCGCGGCGGGCGCCGCACAGGCCGCGTGGGACTACCCGCGCGAGGTGCGCGCGGGCGGGCAGCGCGTGAAGCTGCACGAGCCGAGCGTGCTCGAGTACGCGCTCGACAGCGGCGCCTGCACGCTGCGCGTGCCGGTCGAGGTCACCGACGGCGTGGGGCGCGTGACGTGGGGCGCCGCGGAGATCGCCGGTCGCGCCCACCTCGACCTCGACGCGCGCCTCGTGCTCGTGGACGGGCTCGCCCTCGGCACCGTCGCCGTGCCGGAGCACGACGCGACGCTGCTCGCGAAGATCGTCGAGGGACTCCCCGCCGTGCTGCCGGCGGAACTGCTCCTGCGGCTCGAGCTGTTCACGGACCGCCCGAACGCGACGCGGCTCGAGGAGACGCCGGACACGAAGGTGAGCATGCGCGGGCCCGCGATCGTCGTGCGCCGTACGCCCGCGCTGCTCGTGCAGATCGACGGCGAGCCGGTGACGGTCAAGATCCCGGAGTCGTCGCTCGAGTACGTCGTGAACACGGCCACCGACCTCGTGCGCGATCCGGGCGAGGGCAAGTGGTACATGCTGGTGGACCAGTGGTGGGCCACGGCGCCGAAGATCGAGGGGCCCTGGACGTGGCTCGAGGGCAAGTTCCCCATCGCGCTGACGCAGCTCCCGATCGACCACCCGCGCGGCCACCTGCGCATGTTCATCCCCGGCACGAAGCGCAACGCCAAGCGCGTCTCGAAGGGCGAGCCGGAGCGGCCGGCCGCGCTGCCCGAGGTCATCGTCGCCACGAAGCCGACGGAGCTCGTGCTGCTGCGCGGCGACCCGCTCTTCACGCTGGTCCCGGGCGTGACGCTGATGACCGTCGCCAACAGCGAGAGCGACATCCTCTTCCACCCGAAGACGGCGAAGTACTTCCTGCTCCTGTCGGGCCGCTGGCTCTCGGCCGACGACGTCGACGGCCCGTGGACGGAGCACTTCGGTCCGCTGCCCGAGGAGTTCGCGAAGATCCCGCGCAACCACGCGCGCGGCCACGTGCGCTGGTGCGTGCCGGGCACGCCCGAGGCGGCCGAGGCCGCCGCGCGCGCCGCGCTGCCCGAGCGCGCCCTGCTGCACCAGCGCATCCAGGCGAACGTGCAGTACGACGGCAAGAAGCCGGAGTCGGCGCCGCTCGACGGCACCGAGGTGCGGCGCGTGACGAACACCGAGGACGACGTCCTCCAGGTCGGCAACGCGTTCTACGGCTGCATCCGGGGCGCGTGGTTCCGCTCGTCCGACGGCACGCAGGGCTGGAAGCCGGTCGAGGCGGTGCCGGAGACGCTCGCGGCGGTGCCCGACGGCACGGGCTTCGCGCACGTCAACGCCTGCAAGGCCCACGGCGCCGACGGCAAGGGCTTCCGCTTCTCCGTCGCGGGCGCCTACTACGGGACGTTCGTCCACAAGGGCGCGCCCGTCTACGGCAACGGCTGGGACCGCACGGGCCTGCTGCGCCGCGACAACTGGTACCCGCAGGCGCGGGCCTTCGGCGAGAACCGCTGGTACGACCCCGCCGCGGGCATCTTCCAGCCGCGCACCGTCAAGTACGACGAGAGCGGCCGGCCGGTCTCCGAGCCGTGGTCGCCGTACACCGCGAGCTACGGGCGCGTGCGCTGGTACGCGAACCGCTACTTCCAGGGCGGCCGGCGCATGTTCCCCTGGGAGCAGGACGACCCGTGGTTCGACACGTCCGCCGCCCGCGCGTACGTCTACTCGATCTGGACGAGCGATGTGATCGACCGCGACGGTCTCGCGCCCGACCGCTTCCCGCTCGGCGACCGCAGCGCGGAGGTCTCGCCGACCGACCCCGCCGTGTTCTGCAATGCGACGGGCCACGCGTTCCGGCTCACGGCCGCCGGCGGCGTCGAGGGCTGGGGCGACGGCAAGTGGGCCGCGGTGGCGACGCCGGACGCCGACGTGCGCGCGCGCCTCGACGCGCTCGCGCGCGTGCGCTCCTTCGCGGCCGACCTGGCGCGGTGGGCGGCGCAGCGCCGCGCGCCCCTGCCCGAGAACTCCGTCTTCTGAAGGCGCGGTGACGCGCCGCCGTCCGCGCGCGGCGGCTCACTCCTCCGCGTCGTCGTCGGCGTCGCCCGACTCGTCCGCGTCGTCGTCGTCGTCGTCGTCAGCCCAGACGTCGTCCTCGTCGGAGTCGTGCACGCGCGCGTCGAGGTCCTCGTCCGGGAACGCCTCGTCGAAGCTCCAGACGCCGGAGAAGTGACTCAGCCGGTCGTCCTCGGTCTTGTTGAAGTCCCCGACCTCGATCAGGTTGAAGACGATGTTCCCGACGTCCTCGGTGGAGCGGACGCCCCAGTCGTCGAGCACCGTGCGGGCCAGGAACCCGAACTCCTCGCGGGCGAGCAGCCGGAACGACTCGAGCAGCTCGCGCGCCGAGACGTGGCGGTGCTCGCCCGCGCGCTCGATGGCGAAGCGCAGGGCCTCGCGCACGAAGTCGTACGCACCGCGCCGGTAGCGCGGATCGCGGCGCACGAGGTCGGTGAGCGGGTCGTCGCTCATCGAGGCGTCGCCACGGCGCTCATGCCGAAGGGATCGCCTCCGGCGGGACGCGCGGGAAGAGGTTCGGCGGCGCGCCGAGCGGCGTGCCCGCGGGGACCGCGTCGAGCGCACGCTCGCGCGCGAAGTCGAGCGGACCCGTGACGCCGAGCGCCGCGCGCAGCTCGCCGAGGGCGCGCGGCAGGATCGGCTCGGCCGCGAGCGCTGCGACGCGCAGAGCGGCGAGCGACCAGCCGAGGACGGCCCGCGCACGGGGCAGCCCCGCCTCGGTCTTGACGAGCTTCCACGGCGCCTCGTCCGAGAGATAGAGCGACACGGCGTCGATGCACCCGCGCACCGCGGCCGCGACGGCCAGCGTGTCGAGCGTCTCGGGCACCGCCGCGGCGGCGGCCGCCGCCGCTTCCGCCGCCGCGCGCACGGGCGCCTCGCGCGGCCCGGCGTCGGGCAGCCCGGGGAACCGCCCGTCGCAGGCCCCCGCCGCCATCTTCAGCAGGCGGTTGGCCGTGTTGCCGATGCCGTTCGCGAGGTCGGTGTTCACGCGCTCGCGAACGACGTCCCAGTCGAACTGCGTGTCGTCGCCGGGCTTCATGGCGGTGGCGAGGAACCAGCGCGTGCCGTCGGTGCCGAAGACGTCGAGGAGACCGTCGACGGTCGGCAGCGGGCGCTCGTCCGCGGCCGCGTCGAGGCGCTTCGACTTCGAGAGCTTCCCGCCCTGCCGGTCGAGCAGCCAGCCGTGCGCGAGGATGCGCCGCGGCAGCGGCTCGCCGACCGCGAGGAGCAGGGTCGGCCAGTAGACGGCGTGCGTCGTGAGGATGTCCTTGCCGATCACGTGCACGTCGGCCGGCCACCAGCGCGCGTGGCGCGCGGCCGCCTCGGCGCCGTCGGCGAGATAGCCGACCGCGCTCTCGTAGTTGAAGAGCGCGTCCACCCAGACGTAGCACACGAAGCGCTCGTCGAAGGGCAGCGGCACGCCCCACGTCAGCCGCTCGCGGCTGCGGCTGATGCAGAGGTCCGCGACGCCCTGCGCGAGGAAGCCGAGCACCTCGTTCCGGCGCTTCGCCGGCTCGATCGAGAACGTGCCGTCCTCGATCGCGGCACGCAGCCGCTCCGCGTACGCCGACATGCGGAAGTAGTAGTTGTCCTCGGCGATGCGCGCGACCTCGTGCAGGTCGGGGAACTCCGGGCAGCGGCCGCCGCCGCGCTCGCGCACGTCGGTCTCGCTCCAGAAGCGCTCGCAGCGCGCGCAGTACCAGCCCTCGTACGGCGCGAGGTAGATGTCGCCCGACGCGTGGAGCCGCTCGAGGACGCGCGTGACGACGCGCGTGTGGCGCTCCTCCGTCGTGCGCAGGAAGTCGTCGTGCCGCGTCTCGAGCCGCGCGAGCAGCGCGCGGAAGTGCGCCGACATCTCGTCGCAGTGCTCCTGCGGCGAGATCCCGCGCGCGGCCGCCGAGTCCTGCACCTTCTGTCCGTGCTCGTCGGTCCCGGTCAGGAACCACGTCGGGACGCCGAGCAGGCGGTGGTAGCCGGCGAGCACGTCCGCGAGCACCGACGCGTACGCGTGGCCGACGTGCGGACGGTCGTTCACGTAGTAGATGGGCGTCGTGACGTAGAAGCGCTCGGGGGGCATGGCGCGGCGAGTCTACCGAACCGTGCGGCGCGGACGCGGCAATGCACACAGCCCCGCGGCGCCCTTGCTACCTTCGCCGCCCGCCGGAGGTGCCCGCCATGGACTCGCCCGATGCCCGTTCGCCCGCCGAGAACCTGCGCCGCATCCTCGAGAGCCCGACGTACCTGCGTGCGTACGAGGACATCGCGCTCATGCACCAGCCGGAGCTGCGGCCGGTGCGGCTGCAGCTCGAGCTCCTGAAGGCGGAGCTGATCCAGCAGGAGGAGCGCATCGAGAGCACGGTGGTGCTCTTCGGCGGCTCGCGCATCCCCGACCCCGACGACGCCGAGGCGCGCGTGCGCACGGCGCGTCGGCGCCTGCGCCGCGACCCGGAGAGCGTGGCGGCGCAGTTCGACCTGCGCGTCGCCGAGAACCTCGCGAAGAAGGCGCGCTACTACGGCGAGGCGCGGCGCTTCGCGGAGACGGTCTCGCGCATGTGCCAGTCCGGCGGGCGGCTGCACTACGTGATCGTGACGGGCGGCGGGCCCGGGATCATGGAGGCCGGCAACCGCGGCGCGTGGGACGCCGGCGCGCGCACCATGGGGATGAACATCACGCTGCCCCACGAGCAGGCGCCGAACCCGTACATCACGCCCGAGCTGTGCTTCCAGTTCCACTACTTCGCCGTGCGCAAGATGCACCTGCTGCTGCGCGCGAAGGCGGCCGTGTTCTTCCCCGGCGGCTTCGGGACCCTCGACGAGCTGTTCGAGACGCTCACGCTGATCCAGACGCTGAAGATGAAGCCGATCCCGATCGTGCTGGTCGGCGAGGAGTTCTGGAAGCGCGTCGTCGACTGGGACTACCTCGCGGCCGAGGGCACGATCTCGCCGCGCGACCTCGAGCTGTTCCACGTCTGCGACGACGCCGACGCCGCGTGGCGCCACATCTGCGACTTCCACGAGTCGCCGCACCTGCTGCCCGGCGCGGACCCGAGCGAGATGATCGGCGGCGCGTAGCCGCGGAGTACCCGGCTACTCGGGCGTGCCGAGCAGGCCGAGGAGCTGTCCGCGCGCGGTCTCGAACGTCGCCGTGTCGTCGGCCTCGAGCACGAGGCGCAGCAGCGGCTCGGTGTTCGACTTGCGGACGTTGCACCACCACGTCGGGTACTCGACGGTGATGCCGTCGAGCCGGTCCTGCCGCGCGTCGGGGAACGCCGCGGCGACGGCCTCGATCAGTCCGTCCTTGTCCTCGACGTGGAAGTTCAGCTCGCCCGTCGTCGGGTAGCGGCGCAGCGGCGCGACGATCTGCGAGAGCGGCGCGTCGGTGCGGGAGAGCTGCGCGAGCACGAGCCCCGCGGCGTAGACGGCCGAGTCCGTGTACCAGAGGTCGCGGAAGTAGAAGTGTCCGGAGAGCTCGCCGCCGTAGGGCCCCGCGTGACGGCGCAGCGTCGCCTTCATGAACGCGTGTCCGACACGCTCCCGCACCGGCTCGCCCCCGAGCGCGCGGATCGTCTGCGGCACGACGCGCGAGGAGCGCAGGTCGTAGACCACGCGGCAGCCCGGCTCCGGCGGCACGAGCTCGTTCGCGAGCAGCGCCGTCGCGAGGTCGTTGCCGAGGATCACGCCCTTCTCGTCGCAGAAGCAGGCGCGGTCCGCGTCGCCGTCGAACGCGATGCCGAGATCGCAGCCGTGCTCGAGCACGGCGCGCTGCACGTCGCGCATGTTCTCGGGCTGGAGCGGGTTCGCCTCGTGGTTCGGGAACGTGCCGTCCGGCTCGAGGAAGAGCCCGTCGATGTCGATCGGCAGACGCGCGAGCACGTTCTCGACCTCGAGTCCGCCCATGCCGTTGCCGCAGTCCACCGCGACGCGCAGGCGCCGCTTGCCGAAGCGCAGCATCGACGCGAGGCGCTTGCCGTACGCGGGCTTCACGTCGGTGCTCGACACGCCGCCGCGCTGGGCGACCGGCGGCGGCAGCGTGCCGCGCACGAGCGCCTCGATCTCGGCGAGGCCTGAGTTGCCGCCGACGGGCACCACGTCCTTCGCCGAGATCTTGAAGCCGTTGTACTCGGCCGGATTGTGCGACGCGGTGACCATGACGCCGCCGTCGGTGCCGAGGCTGCCCACCGCGAAGTACTGCATCGGCGTGCTGACGACGCCGATGTCCACGACGTCGCACCCGGCCGCGTTGATGCCGCGGACCAGCGCCTGCGAGAGGCCGACGCCCGACGCGCGCATGTCGCGGCCGACGACCAGGCGCCGCGCCCGCAGGTGCACGGCCACCGCCTGCCCCAGGCGCTCGGCCAGCGCCTCGTCGAGGTCCCGCGGCACGATGCCGCGCACGTCGTACGCCTTGAAGATCCCGGCCATTCTGGTGCTCCTCGTCGTCGTTCAGGCGGCGTGGCGCCGCAGCAGGGAGAGCAGCCGCGCGACGTCGTCCGCGCCGACGTCGTGGTGCGTCACGAAGCGGATGCGGTGCGGCCCGGTCGCGTAGAGCAGGATCTGCTCCTCTGCGGCGGCCGCGACGATCGCGGCGGCGTCGCGCGTGCCGGTGCCGACGAACAGGATGTTCGTGTCGACGGCCGACGGGTCCACGTCGTAGCCCGGCAGCGCCGCCACGCCCTCCGCGAGGCGCCGCGCGAGCGCGTGGTCCTCGGCGAGGCGCGTGCGCATCTCGCGCAGGGCGACGAGTCCCGCGGCGGCGATCACGCCGCTCTGGCGCATGCCGCCGCCGAGCCGCTTGCGGTGGAAGCGCGCGCGGCGCAGGAACTCCGCGTCGCCCGCGAGCAGCGAGCCGACGGGTGCGCACAGCCCCTTCGACAGGCAGACGCTCACGCTGTCGGCGGGCGCCGCGAGTTCGGCGGGCGCGAGCCCGGACGCGGCCGCGGCGTTGAAGAGCCGCGCGCCGTCGAGGTGCAGCTTCGCGCCGCCCGCGTGCGCGACCTCGGCGACGGCGCGCACGCCGTCGTGCGGCAGCAGCGCGCCGCCGTGGAAGTTGTGCGTCTGCTCGAGGCACACGAGCGAGGTGCCGGGCGTGTGCTCGCTGCGCGGGAGCATCCAGCGCCGCACGAGCTCCGGTTCGGGCAGACCGCGCTCGGACGCGAGCGTGCGCACGAGCACGTGCGCGAACATGCCGGCGCCGCCGCCCTCGAAGCACGCCGTGTGCGCCCACTGCTCGGTGATGACCTGGTCGCCGGGCTGAGTGTGCGTGAGCAGCGCGACCAGGTTGCACATCGTCCCGGAGGGCATGAACAGCGCGCCCTCCTTGCCGAGCAGCCGCGCGCCCTCGTGCTCGAGCGCGAGCGTCGTCGGGTCGTGCGCGAGCACGTCGTCGTCCACGGCGGCGGCCGCCATCGCCGCGCGCATCGCGGCCGTCGGCCGCGTCACCGTGTCCGAGCGGAAGTCGGCGACGCGCGTCATCGTCCCTCCTCGCCGGGGCGCGCCTGCATGAAGCCGCGCAGCAGCGTGCCGACCAGCTCGTTGGCGTGCACGCCCGCGAGGCGCTCGGCGCCCGGGCCGGCCGCGAGGACGGGCACCGGCGTGCTCGTGTGCCCCTGCGTCGCGAACGACACGTTCCACGTGGCGCTCCGCGCGAGCGCGCGCGACGTCTCCCAGTGCGAGTACGCCGGGTAGAAGTCCTTGCGGCCCACGCCGAAGAGCTCCGGGTCGACGGGCTCACGCTGCGCCGGCGGCGGCGCCTGCGCCTCGATCGAGCTCTCCGCGGCGGCCATCGCGCGCAGGTCCTGCGCGAGCATGGGGCGCGAGCCGCCGGTGCACGCGAGGCCGCCCGTCTCGTGGTCGGCCGTGACGATCACGAGCGTGTCCGGGTGCCGTGCGCGGAACGCCTCCACGACCCCGAGCGCGTCGTCGAACTCGCGCATCTCGCCGAGCACGGCGGCCGCGTCGTTCAGGTGCGCGCCGTGGTCGATGCGCCCGCCCTCGACCATCAGGAAGAAGCCGTCCGGGTCGAGCGCGAGGACGTCGAGCGCTCGCTGCGTCATCTCGGCGAGCGTCGGCGCCGACGCCTCGCCGGGCGCGTCGCGGTCGATGCGATACGGCACGTGCGACGGCGCGAAGAGGCCGAGCAGGCGCCGCCCCGCGTCGGGCCGGAAGGCGAGCAGCTCGTCGCGCGTCGTCACCACCGAGAACGCGCTGCGCGCGGCATCGAGGTCGAACAGCGCACCGCCGCCGCCGAGCAGCACGTCCACGCCCGAGTTCTCGACGAGCTGCTTCGCGATCGCGCGCTCCTGCCCGCGGTCCACCACGTGCGACGCGAAGCACGCGGGCGTCGCGTGCGTGATGCGCGTGGTCGTGACGAGTCCGGTGCTGCGCCCCGTCGCCTGCGCGTCCTCGAGGCACGTGCGCGTCGGACGCCCCTCGCGGTCCATCGCGATGAAGCCGTTCGGCACCTCGACGCCGCACGCGAGCGCGGTCGCGCCCGCGGCGCTGTCGGTGAGCGGCGTGCCGTCGGCGCCGGTGCGCAGGAGCCCGAGCGTGCCGTCGTTCGCGAGGCGCTCCCACTGCGTCGGCGCGACGCCCGCGGCGTCCGCCCAGTCGAGCAGCAGGCCGACCTGCTGCGGTCCCATGCCGTCCCCGATCAGCAGCACGACGCTGCGCGGACCGCGCGGCTCCGCGGCGCCGGCGGTCGTGGAGGGAGCGGGGGAGCATGCCGCGAGGACCGCGACGAGACTCGTCACGAGGCACGGCAGAGCGGCCGGTCGGCGCGCGGACATCGGTCCCTCCCCCGCCGCAGCTCCCGCGGCGGAGGGGGGAAACTACCTGAGGCGTCAGAACTCGAAGAGGACTCCCGCGTAGGCTGCGGTGCCCGGGATCCGCGGGCTCGTGGGCGTCGCGACGGACTCGTCGTCGAGCAGGTTCTCGACACGCGCGAAGAACGTGAGGCCGTGCTCCCACCGGTAGCGCGCGGTCAGCGTGACGAGGCGCAGGCGGCCGGGTCGCTCGCGCGCGCGGCGGTCCGGCGCCGTGAACTCGCCGCCCTGCGAACGGCTGCGTCCGGAGGCCGCGCCGTCGAGACCGACGCTCCACGGACCGCGCTCCCAGGCGACGCCGAGCGAGCCGTACGAGCGCACGCGGTTCGGCAGGTCGTCGCCCGTGGACAGGTCCTCCGGGTCCTGGTGCGTGTACGAGCCGCGCACGCGGAAGCCCGCGCCCGCGTTCCAGCGCGCGGCCCACTCCGTGCCGCGCGTCCGCGCGCGCGCCACGTTCCGGAGCGCACCGAAGGGACGACCCGGCGGGGTGAACGACACGTCGTAGGCGATGAGATCGTCCACCCGCAGCTCGAACCACGTGCCCTCGACACGCAGGTCGCCGTCGAGCAGCTCCTGCGCGAAGCCCGCGTCGATGCTGCGCGACGTCTCGGGACCGAGCCCCGCGAAGCCGGCGAACGGATCGAAGAGCTCCGACGGCTTCGGCGCGCGGAAGCCCTCGCCGTAGGCGCCGCGCAGCGTCGTGCCCGTGGGGGCGAGGTCCACGCGCGCGCCGTAGTAAGGCGAGTTCGCGCGGCCCGCGTCGTCGTGCGCGTCGCGCCGCACGCCCGCCGCGAGCACGCCGCGCGCGAACGGGCCCGCGTCGGGGAGCGCCGCCTCGGCCAGCACGAAGCCCGAGTGCACGTGCGCGAGGTCGTCGGTGACCTGCGTGGTCGAGGTGGGCGCGGCGAAGTCCGGGAACGTGCTCGTCGAGCGCGCGTCCTGCGCGAGCGTCTCGGCCCCCGCGGTGACGTCCAGCGCGACACCGCCCTCCTCGGGACGCGCCCAGCGCAGCGCGTCGCCCGCGCGCCACGTCGCCTCGATGCGCGCGCGCAGATCGCGCTCGCGGTTGCGCGCGCGCAGCTCGTCGCGCACCACGCGCACCTCGTCGCCCGTGCCCGGCGTGAAGTCCGGATCGACGAGCTCGACGCCGTCGGGACCGTTGTCGAAGTCGCTGTCGACCCGCAGGTACGAGGCGTGCGCGCGCACGGTGAGCGCGCGGTGCGCCTCCACGGTGAGCGTCGCGCCGAACGACGTCGTCTCGCGCGCGCGGTCGATGTTCTCGTCCTCCGGCAGCACTCCCGACGACGCGAAGTCGAACGGCGACTCCACCTCGAGCGACGCGTTCCGCGCGGTGACGTCGAGCTCGACGTCGCGCGAGAAGCGCACGCCGAGGCGCGCCGTCGCGTCGCGCAGGCCCGCAGCCTCGCGGTGCTCCGGGCCGTCGCTGCGCTCGTCGGAGAGCGTGACCGCGAGGTCGAGGTCGTCGTTCGCCGCGCCGAAGCCCGCGACGCCGCGGCGCGTGCCGAACGAGCCGCCCTCGACGCGCACGAACCCGCTGCCGGGGCCGCGGCCGCGGCGCGTCGTGACGCTCACCACGCCGCCGATCGCCTCGGAGCCGTAGAGCACGCCGTAGCTGCCGCGCAGCACCTCGATGCGCTCGACCGCCGCGGTGCCGAGGTCGTTCAGGTCGAAGCCGCCGCCCGTGGTCGCGTCGTTCTGGGGCACGCCGTCCACGACGAACAGCGTCTGCGTGGACGCCGCCCCGCGCACGAACACGCGCGAGAACTGGCCGACGGGGCCGTCGCGCACCACGAGCACGCCCGGCACCTCGCGCAGCAGCTCGTCGACGCGCGTCGCCTGACGGCGCTCGACGTCGGACGCGTCGAACGACGTCACCCACGGCACCACGCGCGCCTCGGGCGCCGGGCTGCGGTTCGCGACGACGACGATCGCCTCGTCGAGATCGGTCGCCGGCTCGTCGTCGTGTGCGAGCGCGGCGCCGCCGGAGGCGACGAGGACCAGCGCGGAGGCGCCGAGACGCCGACAGGGGCTGCGGAGTGTGCGGTTCGTGTGCGCGTGCATCGTTCCTTCCGGGTGGGAGTGCGGGGTTCGCGGGCGGACTCAGAGACGACGTCGGACGACGGGCGCGGCGCCGCGCTCGACGTCGGCGTCGATGCCGTACGTCGCGCGCAGCACCTCGGGCGTGAGCACGTCCGCGGGAGCGCCGAGCGCGACGAGCGCCGGGCCGTCGCCGGGCGGGCGCAGGAACGCGAGCCGGTCGCACGCCTGCGCGGCGAGCTCGACGTCGTGCGTCACGACGAGCACGGCGCGCCCGCCGTCGGCGAGCTGGCGCAGCAGGCGGAACACGCCGGCCTGGTGGCGCAGGTCGAGGTGCGACGTCGGCTCGTCGCAGAGCAGCAGCGCCCCGCCCTGACAGAGCGCGCGAGCGAGCAGGACGCGCTGGCGCTCGCCGCCCGAGAGCGTCGCGACGTCGCGCTCCTCGAGCTCCGCGGCGCCGACCTCGGCGAGCGCGCGCCGCGCGAGCGCGAGGTCCTCGTCGCCTTCGAACGCGAACGCGGGCTGCCAGGGGTGGCGCCCGAGCAGCACCGCCTCGAGGGCGCTGATGGGGAACAGCGGGCCGCCGTCCTGCGCGAGCAGCGCCACGCGCCGCGCGAGCTCGCGGCGGTCGAGGCGCCGCGCGTCGTCGCCGCCGATCGCGACGCTGCCGCGCGTCGGACGCACGAGACCTGCGGCCACGCGCACGAGCGTCGTCTTGCCGCAGCCGTTGGCGCCGAGCACGCCGAGCAGCTCGCCGGCGGCGCACGTGAGCGAGAGGTCCGCGAGCACCTCGCGCCCGCGGTAGCCCGCGGCGACGCCGTCGATGCGGAGCACGGCGTCAGGCATCGACGCCGCCCTCCGCGACGCGCGCGCGCAGCAGCAGCGCCACGAACGCGGGCGCACCCACGACGGCGGTGACGACGCCGACCGGCAGCTCCTCCGGTGCGACGACGAGGCGCGCGAGCGCGTCCGCGAGCGGCAGGAACGCGGCGCCCGCGCAGAACGCGGCCGGCACCAGCACGCGGTGCCCGCCGCCGACGAACGCGCGCGCCGCGTGCGGCACGATCAGGCCCACGAAGCCGATCGGCCCGGCCACGGCGACGCACGCCGCGGTGAGCACCGACGTGCCGACGAACAGCCGGCGGCGCAGCGCGGCGACGTCGACGCCGAGCCCGCGCGCCGTCTCCTCGCCGAACGCGAGGAGGTCGAGGCGCCGCGCGTCGCGCAGCACGAGCAGCGTGCAGAGCGGCGCCGCGACGAGCAGGAGCCGCAGCTCCGGACCGGTGCGCCCGGCGAAGCCCCCCATCACCCAGCGCAGGATCGCCTGCGACTCGGCGGGCGACGCCGCGTACTGGACGCACGCGAGCGCCGCGAGGAAGAACGCGTTCGTCGCGACGCCCGCGAGCAGCAGCGTCGCCGGGTGCAGCGCGCCGCGCCGCGACGCCGCCGCGTACACGAGTCCGAGGGCGAGCAGACAGCCGGCGAGCGCGGCCGGTGCGCGTGCCGCGAACGCGGGCACGGCGCCGCCCACGGCGACGATCGAGAGCACCGCGCCGAACGAGCCGCCGCCCGAGATGCCGAGCAGGTACGGCTCCGCGAGCGGGTTGCGGAGCAGCGCCTGGAACGCGACGCCCGCGACGGCGAGCGCGCCGCCGACGAGCGCGGCGACGGCGACGCGCGGCAGGCGCAGGTCGAAGAAGATCTGCCGCTCCGGGGCGCTCGCGCGCCCCGTGACGAGTCCGGCCAGGTCCACGTGCTCGGCACCGCACGACGCGGCGAGCGCCGCAGCCACGAGCACGAGCAGCGCCCCGAGGCACAGCACGCGCGCGAAGCGGGCGCGGGTGACGGGCCGCGGGTTCATCGCGGCGTCTCCGCGCCGTAGAGCAGCGCCTCGAGCAGGCGCAGCGCCTCCGGCAGTCGCGGGCCCGCGCGGAAGAGCGGCTCCGCCTCGGGTCCGAGCACGAGCACGCGGCCGTCGCGCACGGCCGGCACCGTCGCGAGCACGTCCCACGCCGCACGCACCGCGGCGCGCCCCTCCGCGGTGTCCACGTCGCCGACGGACGCGTCGAGGACGACGTCGGGCGCGCGCGCGACGACGCTCTCCTCGGAGAGCACGGGCCATGCGGCGTCGAGGTCGGCCGCGGCGTTGCGCGCCCCCACCGCCTCGAGCAGCTCGTGCAGGTACGACCCCGCGCCCGCCGTGTAGATCGGACGGCGCTGCACGACGACCAGCACGAGCGGCGACGGCGCGGCGCGTGCGGCGCTGCGCGCGCGCGCCGCGGCGAGCGCGTCCTCGAGCGTGCGCACGAGCCGTGCGGCCGCGTCGTCGCACTCGAGCAGCGCGCCCAGGCGGCGCGTGGCCGCGAGCACGTCGGCGACGCGGTCGGTCGGGAGCAGCAGCACCCGCGTCGGCGGATCGAGCGGCGCGAGCCGCTCGGCGAGGCCGACGCCGTTCGCGAGCGCGAGGTCGGGAGAGAGCGCGGCGACCGACTCGAGACTGACGGAGAGCGCGTCGCCGAGCCGCGGCAGGCCGGCGCGCCCCGGCACCTCCGGGTCGTAGCGCCCGATCGCGACGAGGCGCTCCGACGCGCCGAGCGCGACGACCGTCTCGGTCAGGGCCGGGACGAGCGAGACGACACGCCGGGCCGGCGCATCCGGCGCGGAGGCCGGAGGCGTCGGAGCCGGGTCGCCGCCGCACCCGACGGCGCAGAGGAGCGCCGCGAGCACGACGTCCCGGGCGCGGAGCTGCGCTCGAAGGACGGGTGCCAAAGGTGCCTCACTCTCCCAGTCCACGGAGATGCGAACGTGAAGCGCTCGACGGGCAGGTCTTCTGGCTCCCGGCGTGCCGAACGGGGTTCGGCGGTCGCGTCCGGCCTTCCCGGGCGGTCCTGCGGGACCCTCCCAGTGGCGTGCCGTCGGAGGACGGCGGGGCGCGACGTCTGCCGGTCACAGCGGCGGGTCCGCGGGGGTCTTGCACCCCACTTCCCTCTTCGGCGTTCCTCGGGGAACGCATCGGCCGCGGCACGCGCCGCGGCACCCGTGAGACCGATTGCGATGGAAAGGAACGGACGGACTCTACGCGGCGCACGGAGCGCGCGCGAGAAGCGATATCGGACGCTCCGCGTCAGCCCTGCGACTGGAGCTGCAGCCACATCAGCGCGGCGAGGGCGCCCGAGCAGAGCACGAGCACCATCGCCCAGAGCGTCAGCTTGCGCGACGCGCCGATGCTCTTCTCGATCAGCTCCTCGACGGCGCGCTGGTGGTTGATCTGCGCGGTCTTGAGCGCGTTGACGGTGTTGTCCTGCGCCTTCTCGTAGAGCCGCGCGGCGATCTCGGAGAGGCGCTCGGCCTGCTCGCGCGTGGCCGACGGCAGCGTGCGCAGGACGTCCGGCACGCCGCGCATCTGGTTCTCCATCTCGCGACCGCGCTTCTCGGACGCCTCGTGGAACTTGCCGAGGATGTGCAGCACCTCGAGCTGACGCTTCGCGTTGTCGAGCAGCGCCTCGGCGAGCTGCGCGTGCCTCTGCTGCGCGGTCTCGAGGGCGCCGAGGCGTTCCTCGATGCGCCGGTTCGAGTCGGCGAGCCGCTCCCAGGCGTCCGCGAGACTGCGCGGTCGCTCGAGGCCCTCGTCGCCCTCGCCCGCGGCCTCGCGACGCGCCTCGTCGTCGTCCTCGCCCGCGTCGCCGGCGAACAGCGCCTTGATGATGTTCTTCGGCACGGCCGTCCCTCCGCCAGGAGCCCCGACCGACCCCGTCGTGGACGGGCCGGGCTCGCGCCATTGTTCCCGATGGTCGGCACTCCCGCCTCGCGGGAACAGGCGGCGGCGCGGAAAGCCCGCCGCCCGTTCCGGCCCGCCCGTGCCCTCTGCCGCCGCGCCGGGGCGCGCTCAGTAGGCGCGGGCGAACAGCGGACGCACGCCGCCGGCCGGACGCCCGCAGACCACGCACGGCCCGGGGTCGGCCTCGCCCTCGTGCGGGATGCAGCGCAGCGTCGCCTTCGTCTCCTCCTTGACGCGCGCCTCGCAGGCCGCGTCGCCGCACCAGCGCATCCGGAAGAAGCCGCCCGCCTCGATGCGCTCCTTGAACTCGTCGTACGCGTCCACGCCGAACGTGTTCGCGTCGCGGCGCGCGCGGGCGCGCTCGAGCAGCTCGCGCTGGATGCGCTCGAGGAGCGGCGGCACGAGCGTGGCGAGCGCGTCCACGGCGACGGTCTCCTTCGAGCCGTCGTCGCGGCGCTTCAGCACGACGGTGCCGGCGGCCTTGTCGCGCGCGCCGTACTCGACGCGCAGCGGCACGCCCTTCTTCTCCCACTCGAAGAACTTCGCGCCCGGGCGCAGGTTGTCGCGCAGGTCCGCCTTGACGGCGACGCCGGCCGCGCGCAGCGCGCGCTCCATCGCGCGCACGTCGTCGACGAGCGCCGCCGCCTCCTCCTCGCCCTTGTAGATGGGCACGATCACGAGCTGCGTCGCCGCGAGCTTCGGCGGCACGACCACGCCCTCGTCGTCGCCGTGGGTCAGGATCACGGCGCCGATGAGCCGCGTCGAGACGCCCCACGACGTGGACCACGCGTACTCCATCTCGCCCGAGCGGCCCTGGAAGCGGATGCCGTACGCCTTCGAGAAGTTCTGCCCGAGGTCGTGCGACGTGCCCGCCTGGAGCGCCTTGCCGTCCTGCATGAGCGCCTCGATGCAGTGCGTGTCGAGCGCGCCGGGGAAGCGCTCCGCGGCGGACTTCACGCCCTTGACCACGGGCACCGCGAGCACGTTCTCGGCGAGGTCCGCGTAGACGTCGAGCATCGTCGCGACCTCGCGCTGCGCCTCCTCGTGGGTCTCGTGCGCCGTGTGCCCTTCCTGCCAGAGGAACTCCATCGTGCGCAGGAAGAGCCGCGTGCGCATCTCCCAGCGGACGACGTTCGCCCACTGGTTGACGAGGATCGGCAGGTCACGCCACGACGAGACCCAGCCCGCGTACGTGGTGCAGATGATGGCCTCGGAGGTCGGCCGCACGAACAGCGGCTCCTCGAGCTCCTTGCCGCCGCCGTGCGTCACGACGGCGCACTCGGGCGCGAAGCCCTCGACGTGCTCCGCCTCGCGGTCGAGCAGGCTCTTCGGCACGAACAGCGGGAAGTACGCGTTCTCGTGGCCCGTCGCCTTGATGCGGTCGTCGAGCTCGCGCTGCAGCCGCTCCCAGATGCCGTAGCCCCACGGCTTGATGATCATGCAGCCGCGCACGCTGCTGTGCTCCGCGAGCTGACCCGCGGCCACCACGTCCTGGTACCACTGCGCCGAGTCCTCGGCGCGGGGGGTGATCTGGCGTCTCGACATGGGATCTCTCCTGTGCGGCAGTCGGCGTCGCCGTGTGCGGCGACGGCGTCGGGCGAGGTTCAGACGACGAGGTTCACGAGGCGGTTCGGCACGACGATCACACGTCGCACCGGCCGCCCGTCGAGGGCGCGCTCGACCGCCGGGTCCGACAGAGCCGCCGCGCGCAGCGCGGCCTCGTCGGCCTCGGACGGCACGCGGATGCGCGCCTTCACCTTGCCGAGCACCTGCACGACGATCTCGACCTCGTCCTGCCGCAGCGCATCGGGGTCCACCTTCGGCCAGGCCGTGCGGAACACCGTGCCCGTGCCGCCCAGCAGCTCGTGGACCTCGTCCGCGAGATGCGGCGCGAGCGGGGCGAGGGCCAGCGCGAGCACGCGCAGCGCCTCGGCGTACGCGCGGCCGTCCGCCGCGGGCGCCGCCGCCATCGCGGCGGGCTCCGGCAGCACGTTCAGGAGCTCGTAGATGCCGGCCACGGCGGGATTGAGCGCGAGGTCGCCGTCGAACGCGCGGTCGAGGCGCTGCACCAGCTCGTGCGCGCGCCGGCGCGCCTCGCGGGCGGCGTCGGACGCGTCGGCTCCGCCGCGCACGTCGGCGGGCAGCGAGCGCAGCCACGGCGCGCACGCGTGGAAGAGCGACCACAGCCGCTGCACCAGCTTGCGTGCGCCGGCGACGCCCTGCTCGGTCCAGCGGATGCCGTCGGCCGAGGGCGCGAAGAAGAACATCGCGATGCGCGCCGCGTCCACGCCGTACTCGCGCGCGGCGTCGATCGGCGACACGACGTTCCCGAGCGACTTGGACATCGTCCGGCCGTCGGCGTCCTGCACCATCCCGTGGTGGAAGAGGCGCACGACGGGCTCGTCGATCGTGAGCAGCCCTGCGTCGTGCAGCACCTTCGTCACGAAGCGGAAGTAGATGAGGTGCCCGTTCGCGTGCTCGTCGCCGCCGATATAGAGGTCCACGGGCAGCCACGCCGCGGCCTTCGCGGGGTCGAAGGGCAGTTCGGGGTTGTGCGCGTCCGGGTAGCGCAGGTGGTACCAGGACGAGTCGATGAACGTGTCCATGGTGTCCACGTCGCGCTGCGCCGCGCCGCCGCAGCGGGGGCACGTCGTCGCGACGAACTCGGGCACGTCCGCGAGGGGGCTGCGCCCCTCGGGGATCCAGTTGCGCACGTTCTCGGGCAGCCGCACCGGGAGCTGTTCGCGCGGCACGGGCACGATCCCGCACGCGGCGCAGTGCACCATCGGGATCGGACAGCCCCAGTAGCGCTGGCGGCTGATGAGCCAGTCGCGCAGGCGGTACGTCACGCGCGCCGTGCCGCGGCCCTCGGCCGCGAGCCACGCGACGATGTCGGGGATCGCCTCGTCGGAGCGGCGCCCGTCGAAGGGACCGCTCGCGACGAGCGTGCCGGGCTCGGTGTAGGCGGCCTCGAGCGTGTCGCCCGCGAGCGCGCCGGACGCGTCCTGGATCACCACGCGCACGGGCAGCCCGCGCGCACGCGCGAACGCGAAGTCGCGCTCGTCGTGTGCGGGCACGCCCATCACGCAGCCCGTCCCGTACGTGGCCAGCACGTAGTCGGCGACGAACACCGGCAGACGCTCACCGGTGGCCGGATGGACGGCCTCGAACCCGCTCCGGACGCCCGTCTTCTCGCGGTTCGCGGCGAGGCGCTCGATCTCGGTCTTCTGCGCGGCCGCGGCGGCGTAGGCGGCGACCTCGGCCGCGTTCGGGCCGGAGCGCGCGCAGAAGCGGCCGAACTCGGACTCGGGCGACACGGCGACGAACGTGACGCCCCACAGCGTGTCGGGGCGCGTCGTGAACACGTCGAGCGCCGCGGGGCAGCCCGCCGGCGCGTCTGCCACGGCGAAGCGCACCTCGGCGCCGTCGCTGCGGCCGATCCAGTTGCGCTGCGAGAGCACGGTGCTCTTCGGCCAGCGCGGCAGCGTGTCGAGGCCGTCGAGCAGGCGCTGCGCGTACTCCGTGATGCGGATGTACCACTGCTCGAGGTCGCGCTTCACGACCTCGCCCTCGCAGCGCCAGCAGCGCCCCTCCTGCACCTGCTCGTTCGCGAGCACGGTGTTGCAGGTGCCGCACCAGTTCACGGGCGCGTTCTTGCGGTAGACCAGCCCGCGCTCGTGCAGCAGCAGGAAGATCCACTGCGTGAAGTGGTAGTAGTCGGGCTCGCAGGTCGCGAACTCGCGCTCCCAGTCGTAGCCCATGCCGACCGCCTGGAGCGTCGCGCGCGAGACGGCGATGTTCCCGCGCGTCCAGGTGCCCGGATGGATGCCGCGCTTGATGGCCGCGTTCTCGGCGGGCAGGCCGAACGCGTCCCAGCCGAAGGGGTGGAGCACCTCGCGGCCGTTCATGAGCATCCATCGGCACACGGCGTCGCCGATGCCGTAGTTGCGGAAGTGCCCCATGTGGATGTCGCCGGAGGGGTACGCGAACATCTCGAGGAGGTAGGACTTCCGCGCCGGGTCCGGGGACACGGGCGCCCGGAAGAGGCCGGACTCGTTCCAGCTCTTCTGACGGCGGGCCTCGACGGCCTGGAAGTCGTACGTCTCGCTCATCGCTCTCCGCGCCGCGCGGGCGCGCCTCGCATCCCTCTCCGCGGGGTGTGGTCGCGCGCGCGACCCACGGCGGGACGCGCGCGAAGCCCGGGATCGTAGTGCTCCCCGGAAGACGCTCCGGAGAAAGACGCAGGCGCCCGTCCGGAATCGTTGACCGCCTGCCGAGGCCGTTCCTATCGTCCGCGTCCCGGCGTCGGCAAGGCGCCTGCGACCTCTCCGGTGGGGCCATAGCTCAGTTGGTAGAGCGCTTGAATGGCATTCAAGAGGTCAGGAGTTCGAATCTCCTTGGCTCCACCATCCGCGGGTTGGCTTGGCACGGCAACCGGCGACGGCAGCGGCGATCCGACGACGTCCTCGCGAGCGCACGCAGACGGCCGAGCGGTCGGCGGTTCCGAGCCGCGCCTCCGCGGTCGAGCCTGGGACGGGCACCGCGCTGCTCGCTGACGCCGCCGCCGCTCCACCACCGCAACGACTCGTCGAGCCCCGAGCGGAGGCAGCTGCTCGGCTCCGCGCCTCGCGCGGTGTTCCGGACCGCTCCCGTGCGCGCGTCGTCACGCGCGGGTGGGACCGGGCGTGGCTGACGCCCGCGCTGCTGCACGACCACGCTGTGCGCGGTGCCAGCGGCGCTTCTCGACCCAGTAGAAGAGGACTGGCAGGAACACGTCGATCACCTCGTCAGCCATCAGGATGCCGCCGAGGACCGGGGCCGCCATCGGCCGGATCACCTCGGCGCCCGCGCCCGTCGCCCACAGCATCGGCGCAAGCCCGATGATCGTCGTGCCTTCGGTCAGCAGCTTCGGGCGCAGGCGGCGCACGGCGCCATCGATCACGATCTCGCGCAGCGCCTCGACCGACGGGATGTTCTCGATGCCGCCGTGCCGCGCCACGGCCTCGCGCAGGTAGACGAGCATCACGATGCCGGTCTCGGTGGCCATGCCGAAGCAGGCGATGTAGCCGACCCACACCGCGACCGAGAAGTTGAAGCCGAAGAGCGACTGGAAGATGACGCCGCCCGCGAGCGCGCCCGGCACGGCGAGGAGCATGAGCAGCGCGTGCGCGAAGTCGTGGTAGGTGACGTAGAGGATGACGAGGATCAGGAGCACGACGGCCGGGAAGACCACCTGCAGCGTGCGCCGCGCGCGCACCTGGTGCTCGAACTGCCCGCTCCACTCGAGGTGCATGCCCGGCGGGATCTGCACGCGCTCCTCGACCGCGCGCTGCGCCTCCTCCACGAACCCGACGATGTCGCGGTCGCGCACGTTCAGCTGCACGTAGTTGCGCAGCGTGCCGTTCTCGCTCTTGATCATCGACGGGCCCTCGACGACGCGCACGTCCGCGACTTCGGCGAGCGGCACCTGCAGCGGCGCCGTCGCGGCCGGTGCCGCGGGCGCCGCGCCCATGCCGTCCATCGCTCCGCCGCCCATCCCCCCAGCCGGCGCGGCGCCGCGCGCGGCGACGAGGACGCGCCGCAGCGACTCCTCGTCGAGCCGCGCGTCGCGGGCGTACCGCACGCGGACGGGGTAGCGCTCGCGCCCCTCGACGGTCTGCGTGATCGCGCGTCCGCCGACCGCGATCTCGATGACGTCCTGCACGTCACCGACGTTGACCCCGTAGCGCGCTGCGCGCTCGCGGTCCACCGTTACTTCCACGTAGCCCTCGCCGGTCGACTGGTCGGGGAAGACGTCCACGGCGCCGCGGATGCCCCGCAGCACGTCGGCGACCTGGTCGGAGACGCTCTGGATCTGCGTCAGGTCGGAGCCGAAGACCTTCACGCCGATCATCGTGCGCACGCCGGTCGCGAGCATGTCGATGCGGTTGACGATCGGCTGCGTCCAGATGTTGGCCCAGCCCGGCACGCGGATCGTGGAGTCCATCTCCTGCAGCAGCTCCTGCTTCGTCTTCGGGCGCAGGAACGGGTGGAACGCGGACTCGCGAGCGCGGCGCACCTCCACGAGCTCCCCCTCCGCGGGCTCGCGTGAGAGCACGTCGCGCGCGCGCGCCGCGGCGACGAGCTGCTCCGCCGCCGCGACGGGGTACGCCGCGGGGGCGAGGCCGTCGAGCTCCCAGCGCAGGTGCTCGAGGCGCTCGGCGACGAACGCGCTGCGCGTCTCGGCCAGCTCCGCACGCGTGCGGTCGACTAGATCGGGGGGCTCTCCTCCGAACGTGCTGCGCAGATCGAACGCGAGCGACGCCAGCGTGCCGCGCGTCTCGACGAGCAGGTCGGGCCGCTCGGTGACGACGCCGCGCGTGACGAGCCCCGCGGCGGCGTCGCGCAGGAACGGCGCGACGTCGGCCGCGAGGACGAGCTCGGCGAAGTGCCGCCCGTACGCGGGCAGGAGCGCACTCGTCAGCTCGGCCGCGTCCGTCTCGTCCGGCGCGCGCAAGAGGCGCCCCTCGCTGCGCAGGAACGCGATCGTCGCATCGACGCCGCGGCGCACGAGCGCGCGCTCGAGGTCCGGCGCCGACTCCGCGAGACGCTGCAACGCGAGCTCGCGAGCGCGCGCGTCGAACGTCTCGACGGCGAACATCGTCGCGTCATTGGCGAGGTCGGTGCGGCGCTGCGTCGGGGTCTTCGCGACGATGCCGCGCGTCTCGAGTTCCGCCAGGACTGCGGCGGTCTCGTCGCGCGCGTCGTCGAACTCGAGGTGCCGCCGCGGCCATGCGTCGCGCGGCCGCAGGTTGACCATCGTCTCGACCATGTCGAGCGGGCTCGGGTCCGTGGGCGTGTCGGCGCGGCCCGCCTTGCCGACGACCTGCTCGACCTCCGGGAACTTGCGCAGCAGCGCGTCGCGTGCCTTCAGGTCGTCCGCGGCCTCCGTGACCGACGCGCGCGGCACGGTCACCGGCATGTCGAGGATCGAGCCCTCGTCGAGCGGCGGCATGAACTCGCGGCCGAGACGCCCCGCCAGCACCCAGCCGAGTCCGAGGATGCAAGCGAACGCCACGACGACCGCGCGGTGCCGCTCCATAAGCCACGCGAGCACGGGGCGGTAGATCACCACCACCGAGCGCACCAGCCACGAGTCCTCTTCGGCGCGGATGCGGCCGCGCAGCACGAGCGGCAGCAGCGCAGGCAGGAGCGTGATCGTCAGCACCCCCACCGACACGAGCGCGAACGTCTTCGTCCACGCGAGCGGGTGGAACATCTTCCCCTCCATCCCGCCGAGCGCGAAGACGGGGAGGAAGCTGATGATCATGATCGCGATCGCGAAGAAGATCGGGCGGCCGACCTCCTTGCAGGGCCCGACGAGCAGCTCGCGCGTGTCGCCGGTGACCGGCCCGTCGCCGAATCGTTCCCGCAGCCGGTGCATCGCGTTGTCGGTCAGCACGATGGCCTGGTCCACGAGCACGCCGATCGAGATCGCGATGCCCGAGAGCGACATGATGTTCGAGGGCACGCCGGTGCGCTGCATCAGCACGAACGCGCCGAGCACCGCGAGCGGCAGCGTGACGCAGACGATGAGCGACGCGCCGAGGTGGCGCATGACGAGCAGGATGACGAGCGACGCGACGAGCATCTCCTCGATGACGGTGTGCGAGACGGTCGCGACGGCGTCGCCGATCAGCCGCGTGCGGTCGTAGAACGGGACGACGCGCACGCCCGCAGGCAGGCCCGGCGCCAGCTCGCGCAGCTTGTCGTGCAGCGCGGCGGTGACCGAGAGCGGGTTCTCGCCGTAGCGCATCATCACGACGCCGCCGACCGCCTCGCCGCCGTCCTTCTCGAGCACGCTGCGCCGGAACTCGGAGCCGAGCTGCACCGTCGCGACGTCGCGCACGCGGACGGGCGTGCCGGCCCGCGACGCGACGACTGTGTCCTCGATGTCGCGCGCGTCGCGGATCCACCCGACGCCGCGCACCAGGAACTCCGCGTTGCCTTTCTGCACGACGCGCCCGCCGACGGAGGAGTTCCCGCGTGCGATCGCGCCGTACAGCTCGCCGAGGGTCACGCCCCAGGCGCGCAGCCGTTCCGGGTCGACGTCCACCTGCCACTCGCGCGGCATGCCGCCGACCGACGAGACCTGCGCCACGCCCGGCACCGACCAGAGCTGGTAGCGCACGTACCAGTCCTGCACCGCGCGCAGCTCGCCGAGGTCGCGGCCCTCGCCCTCGACCGTGTACCAGAAGATCTGTCCGAGCGCGGTGGCGTCGGGCGCGAGGTAGGGCGCGACGCCCTCGGGCAGCATCGTCTGCGCGATCGAGAGGCGCTCGAGCACGCGCGTCCGCGCGAAGTAGAAGTCCACCGAGTCGTCGAAGATCACGTTGATCATCGAGAAGCTGAACTCGGAGGTGGAGCGCACCGCCTTCACGCCCGCGAGCCCCTGCAGGTTCACGGAGAGCGGATAGGTGACCTGGTCCTCTATCTCCTGCGGGCTGCGGCCCATCCAGTCCGCGAACACGATGACCTGGTTCTCGGAGAGGTCGGGGATCGCGTCCACGGGCGTGCGCCGCACCGACCACACGCCGGCCACGCCGAGCGCGGCGACGAGCACGAGCGTCAGGAAGCGGTTGCGCGTGCTCCACTCGATGATGCGGTCGATCATCGCCCGTGCTCCCCGTGCCCGCTGTGCCCCCCGTGCGCATCCGGCGCAGTCGGCGCAGTCGGCGTGGGCGGCGCCGCGCCCGCGGGAGCGCTGCTCGCGCCGAAGTACGCACCCGCCGCCGCGGGGTCGAGGCGCGTCTCGGCATCGACGAGGAACGCGCCCGCCGTCGCGATGCGCGCACCGGCCTCGACGCCGCCGATGACCGGATACCACGCGCCGGCACGCGGTCCGAGCACGACCTCGTGCGCGTCGAAGACGCCCGGCTCCGACTCGACGTACACGACCCGGCGGCGTCCGGTGTCCACGACGGCGGTCTCGGGCACGGCGAGCACGTCGCCAGGAGCCGGTCCGGCGGGCAGCTCCTTGCGCACGAGCTGCATGCCGCCGCACGCGTCGCAGTTCCCGGGCGCATCGCGCACGACGTCGGGGTGCATCGGGCACCACCACACGACGCGCGGCTCGGCCAACGCGGCCGGCTGCGGCTGCGAGCGGAACGGCTCGATCTCCGCGAAGGGCACGCGGACGGACGCCATCACGTACATGCCCGGGAGCAGGCGGCGGTTGGGGTTCGGGAGGTCGAGGCGTACGCCCGCGGTGCGCGTGGCACGGTCGAGGAACGGGTCCACGAACGCGACCTTGCCCGTGAACGTCTCGCCGGGGAACGCCGACGCCGTCGCCTCCACCTGCGCGTCGGGCCGCACCAGCGCGAGGTCGTCCTCGTACACGGCCGCCTTGACCCACACGGTGGAGAGGTCGGCGACGTCGAAGAGCGCCGCGCCCTCGTCCACGTAGTCGCCGACGACCACGGCCTTGCGCGTGACGACGCCCGCCAGCGGCGAGAGGACCTCTACCGTCGCCGACGCCACGCCCGAGTCCTCGATCGCGGCGATCTGCTCCGGCAGCAGCCCCCAGAGCTCGAGCCGCGAGCGCGCCGCGCGCACGAGCGCCGCGGAGCGTGCCGCGCGCTGCGGGTCGGCTGCGCTCTGCGACTCGCGCAGCGCGGCGAGCAGCGACTCCTCAGCGGCGAGGAGCTCCGGGCTGTAGAGCGACGCGAGGGGGCGCCCGCGCTCCACGGCGAGGCCGGTGAAGTCCACGGCGAGCGACTCGACGCGGCCCGGGAAGCGCGCGCTGATGCGCGCGAGGCGCCGCTCGTCGTACTCGACGAAGCCGACGGTGCGCACCTCGCGCACGAGCGGACGCCACCCGACGGCCGTGGTGCGGATGCCGCCCTGCGCGATGCGGTAGGGCGAGAACTGCACGCGGGCGAGCACGCCCTCCGGCAGCGCCGCGCGGCCGCCCTTCTGCCGCCGGCTGAGCGGCATCCCGCAGATCGGGCACGCGCCCGGCTCCGCCCGCACGATGTGCGGGTGCATGGGGCAGAAGTACTCGACGTCGGACGCCGTCTCGTACGGCGCGTCGCCCGGGCCGTGCGTCCAGCGCTCGACGCGCGCCGCGACGTCGTCCCAGTAGGCGGCCACGAGCATCACGGCGACGAGCAGCCCGATGAAGCGCAGGCGCACGAGCACGATGTCGAGCGCGAGCACGAGGCGGCTGCGCGGCGGCTGCAGCGCTGCATGCTCCGCGTCGTGCTGCGGTGCGGGCGGCGTGGACGGCGACGGCTGACTCATCGTTGCGACTCCTCGGCCGCTGCGCCCGCGCCCGTGCGCGCTCCGGCGGCCATCCAGACGGCCGCCTCGGCGCGGCCGTAGTCGTGACGCGCGGCCGCGGCCGCGTCCTCGGCGTCGAGGTGGCGGCCGATCGCCGCGCCGAGCTCCGCGAACCCGGAGCGGCCCGCCTCGTAGAGCCGGATGCGCTCCTCGAGCGCATCGCGCGAGAGCGGCGCGCTGCTCTGCTCCGCGAGCGCGAACGCGCGGCACGCGGTGTCGCGCGCGAGCTGTGCGCCGAGCACGTCGCGCCGCGCGCGCAGCAGCGCCTCGCCGGCGGCGTGGGCGAGCGCGGCGCGGCGCTCGCGCAGCTCGTCGATCCACGCGACGTCGGGGCCGAACGCCGGCGGGGCGCCGGGCACCGCGCCGTCCCGCATCGTGTCGCCGCCCACCGCGCCCGGCGCGGGAGCCGCAAAGAGCATCACCTCGCCCATGCGCACCGCGGCCGCCGTGCGCCGCTCGGCCGCGCGCGCCATCCGCACCTCGGGGGAGGTCTCCGCGAGCGCGGCGAGGAGCGGCTCGACCGGCGGCGCCGCGGCGGGCGGATCCGCCGTCGGCGCGAGCCGGAGCGGTGCACCCACGTCGCGGCGCAGGTAGGTGTTCAGCACGCCGCGTGCGCGTGCCGCCTTCGCGAGCGAGTCGGCGACGGCGTTCGCGGCGACGGCGCGCTCCGCCTCCATCTCGAGCAGCTCCGCCTGCGGGGCGCGACCCGTCTCGACGCGTGCGCGAGTGGCGGCGAGCACGCGCTCGTCCACGGCGAGTTGCTCCTCGCGGATGCGCAGCTCGTCCGTCGCGTGCGCGAGGTCGTGAAACGCCATCGCGGCGGCGGCGAGCACGTCGCGCACGCGCATGCGCGCGTCCTCGCGCGCCATCGTGACCTCGCTGTCGAGCATCTCGCCCTTCAGCGCGACGAGACCGGGGTACGGGAACGCGCTGCCGCGCATGCGGCCGCCGCCTACGACGGGCGACGCGAGGCGCGCGAACGCGTCGTAGCGCAGCAGCAGGTCCTCGAGATACGTCGCCTGGTCGAAGCTCGCGATCACGGAGCGCCTGCGCGCGCGCGCCGCGGCGACGTCCGGGCTGCGCGCGAACACGGCGAGCAGCACGCGCTCGAGCGGGAGCGGCTCGGCGGCGAGGGCCGCTTCGGCGTCCTCCTGCCGCTCCAGCGCGGCGACGAACGCGCGCGCGCCGGGTGCGTCGAGGTCGAGGAGGCCCGCGGCCTCGTCGTCGTCCGCGACGGCGGCCGCCGCCTCTGCAGCGCGCGTCTCGAGCGCGCGTGCCGCGTGGGCGAGGACCTGCGCCTCGTCGCCGGCCGCCGCCGGTCGCGCGGCGTGTGCGGCGGCACTCTGCTCGCGGAAGTACGGCGTCTCCTCGGGCGGGATCGGCGTCGCGGCGCAGCCCGCGAGGGCGAGCAGCGCGGCGTTCACGGCGGCCCGGCGGAGCGGCGTCATCGCGCGTCCTCCTGCGCGCCGTCCGGGCGCGAGGGCACGAGATCGAGCGAGGTGCCGAGCACGCGCTCGAGCGCCGCGGCCGCCTGCTCGCGGTCCGCGCCGGCGCGGAGCTGCGCGATGCGGAGCTGCTGCCATGTCGCCGCCAGCTCCAGGCTCGACGCCAGCGACTCCTGGCCCTCGCGCACGAGCACCTCCGAGCGCGCGAGCGCCTGCTCCGCCTGCGGCACCAGATCGCGGCCGTAGAGGACCTCGAGACGCGCCGCGTTGCGCAGACGGAACGCCATGCGCGCGACGTCCGCCGCGACGCGCTCGCGCTCGCCCGACTCCACGGCGCGCGCCGCGCGGACGTTCGCGTCCGCCTCGCGCGCCGCGGCGTCCTTGCCCGCGGCCCAGAGCGGCAGAGTGAACCCGAGCGAGACGGTCGTCGAGTCGCGCGTCGCGCCCGTCGCCATGTCGTACGCGTCGTTGCGCATCGTGCTCGCGCCGACGCTGAACATCGGCGCCCACTCCCAGCGCGCGAGACGCGCACCGATCTCCGCCGACGCGACGTCCACGCCCGCCGCGCGCAGCTCCTGGTTGTGCTCGAGGGCGCGCCGCGTGAGCGCCTCGACGTCGATGTCGAGGTCGGCGGCGGGCGGGGTGTCGGCGGGCTCGCCGAGCGCGACGTCGCGGGGCAGGGCGAGCAGCGCCCGCAGCCGCTGGTCCTCCACGCCGCGCAGCTCGTCGAGCAGCGTCAGCTCGTACCCGGCCTGCGCGAGCAGCGCCTCGGCGCGGAACGACTCGGGGAGCCGCGTGCGTCCCGTCGTGATGTCGGCGCGAGCCAGCTCCGCGTAGCGGCGGTAGACGTCCCGGAGCGCAGCCTGGACGCGCGCCGCCGCCGCGAGGTACGCGCGCTCCGCGTGGACGTCCTTCAGCTCCGCGACGGCGTCGCGCACCGTCGCCTCGTAGCGCAGCGCCTCGGCCTCCGTGGCGCGGTCGGCCGCGTCGCCGCGGAGTCCGATCACCGTCGGGAACGGGAACTCCTGCCGCAGCATCACCTCGTAGCGCGGGAACGACGTGCCGGGCGCCATCGCGTTGCGGGTGAAACGGCGCACCTCGACCATCGGGTCGGGCAGCGAGACCGCCTGCGGGCGCCGCTGTGCCGCAGCCTCCAGCCGCGCGCGGGCGGCGACGACGCGCGGGCTGCGCTCGAGCACCAGCGGCAGCAGGCGCTCGACGCGCAGCGGGTGCGCGAGCTCCGCGGACTCGGGAGCGGCGTGCGCGGCGGCCGCCGGGCCGGCGTCAGGCTCGGCGTTCGGCGCGGGCGGCCGCACCGGCCGTGGGCCCGAGGCGCACGCCGCGACGCCGAGCGCCGCGACGGCGAGCGTCACGAGCGAGCGGGCGCGGTGCGGCGTGCTGGGGGCGTGCATGCCTGCCCGAGTGCAATGCGGGTGCCGTGCGTGCGCGCGCGCGGCGCCGCGGTGGCGGTGTGCGATATGCCACACCCCTGTCCGCAGGCGAACACCGCGGGCCGCGCGGCGGCTGTCAGCGCGACGCCGCATCGAGCTGCGCCATGTACTTCGCCGGGTCCTTGCCGAACCGCTTGATACAGGCCGGGCAGCAGAACTGCACCTCGCGCCCCTCGTAACGGATGGCGACCGCGCTCCCCATCGTGCCGAGCTCCTCGCCGCTGACGATGCACGTCCGCAGCGGGTAGTCCGCCGAAGGCTGGATGCGCTCGAAATCGCTTGCGGCGGCAGGCGGCGCCGCCTCCTCGTGCGGCGGCTGGGCGGGACCAGCCCCGGACCCGTCGCACGCGGCGAGGGCAGGCGCGAGGGCGAGTGCTGCGGTGACGGCGACGAGGACGTGGCGGATGCTGCGCATGGAGACCTCCGGGCGCGGGTTGCGGGCGCGCGACGTGCGCGACGCGGTCCCGGACGGGCGCAAGCGACGTGCCGTTCCCACTTGGGTGGCGGCGTGCGACGCCGCGATGATGCCGCCATGGCGGAGCAGGTCGCCGGTCGCGCACGGGTGCTCGTCGTCGAGGACGACGCGACGCTGCGCCGCGTCGCCGAGTACCGGCTCTCCGAGGCCGGGTACGAGGTGCGCGTCGCGGCCGACGGCGGCGCGGGGCTCGCGGCGTTCGAGGAGTCCGCGCCCGACGTCGTGCTCACCGACCTGCGCATGCCGGCGCTCGACGGGGAGTCGCTCTACGCGCAGGTGCTCGCGCGCGACCCGTCCGTCGCCGTGATCGTGATGACGGGGCACGGCACCGTCGAGGGCGCCGTGCGTGCTCTCAAGGCGGGCGTCGCGCACTACCTCACGAAGCCGCTCTCGTGGGACGAAACGCTCGTCGTCGTCGAGAAGGAAGTCGCACGGCGCGCGCTCGCGCGCGAGAACGCGCGACTGCGCGATGCGCTGAAGTCGCGCTTCGCGATCGACGGGCTCGTCGGCGCGAGCCCCGCGCTGCGTGCGGTGCAGGAGACCGTGGCGCGGCTCGTGGACGCCGACGCGACGGTGCTGGTGCAGGGCGAGAGCGGCACGGGGAAGGAACTCGTCGCGCGTGCGCTGCACTTCCAGGGGCGGCGCGCGGGCGGCCCGTTCGTCGCCGTCAACTGCGCCGCGATCCCGAAGGACCTCGTCGCGTCGGAGCTCTTCGGCCACGTCGCCGGCGCGTTCAGCGGCGCCACGCGCGACCACCGCGGCTACTTCGAGCAGGCGCACGGCGGCACGCTCTTCCTCGACGAGGTCGCAGAGATCCCCGTGCCCGTGCAGGCGACGCTCCTGCGCGTGCTCGCCGAGCGCCGCGTGCGGCGCCTGGGCGCCGAGGACACGGTAGGCGTGAACGTGCGCGTCGTCGCCGCCACCAATCGGGACCTCGAGGAGGCCGTCGAGGAAGGCGACTTCCGTCGCGACCTGTACTACCGCATCGCCGTGGTTCCGCTGCGGCTCCCGGCGCTGCGCGAGCGCGGCGACGACGTGCTGCTGCTCGCGCGGCACTTCGCGTCGTCGGCAGCGGAGCGTCCCGTGCAGTTCACGCCGGCCGCGGAGCGCGCGCTCGTGCGGCACGCGTGGCCCGGCAACGTGCGCGAGCTCGAGAACGTCGTCTCGCGCGCCGTGCTGCTCGCGCGGGACTCGGGCGTCGTCGATGCCGACGATCTGCACCTGCCGCAGCCCGTCAAGCGCGTGGACGCGCTCGTGCGCGAGTTCCCGGCCGGGGGCGTGGACCTCGCGCAGCTCGAGCGCGCGTGCATCCGGCGCGCACTGGAGCACACCGCCGGCAACCAGTCCCGCGCGGCGCGGCTGCTCGGCATCAGCCGCCACGCGCTGATCTACCGCATGCAGAAGCACGGACTCGCGGGTCGGGACGACGCGGGCGCCGCGGCCGAGCCGGGCGCCGCGGAGCAATGAGCGCGCGGCCGTGAGCCAGCTCGCCGCCGGCCGCGCGGATGCCGCGTCCAAGGAGCTCCCGGAGCGCGGACGTGCGCTCCGGCTCGCGCTCCTCGCGTGCGCGCTCGCCGCCCTGACCTGCGCGCACTTCCTGACCGATCACCACGCGGTCGCCGTGCACGACCTGCTCTTCAAGGTCACGTTCGTGCCGCTGATCCTGGCCGGGCTCTGGTTCCGGCCGCGCGTCGCGCTCGCGTGCAGCGCGGCGACGAGCGCCGTCTACCTCGTGCACGTCTACCAGATGAGCCAGATGGGGCACGGCTCGCTGTGGCTCGGCGACGTGGTGCTCTACAACGTCGTCGCCGGGCTGACGGCGCTCCTCACGCAGCGCCGAGCCGAGGCGCTCGCGCGCGTGCGCACGCAGGCGCGCCAGCTCGAGGACAGCGCGCGCGCGCTTCTGCGCGCGGAGGAGACCATCCGCACGAGCGAGCGCCTGCGGAGTCTCGGCGAGCTCGCGTCGGGCATGGCCCACGAGATCCGCAATCCGCTCGGCGGCATCCGCGGCGCCGCGGAGGTCGTCGTGAAGCCCGAGACGCCGCCCGCCGCGCGCGCCGAGTTCGGCGCGCTGCTCGAGAGCGAGATCGCGCGCCTCGACCGCGTGGTGGCCAACTTCCTCGAGTTCGCCCGACCGCCGCGCGCCACGCCCGCGAGCGTGCCGCTGGCCGAGGTCGTCGCGCGCGTGTTCCTGCTCGTCGCCGGAGAGGCACGGGGGCGCGGCGTCGAACTCGTGGACGAGGTGCCGCCCGCATGCGTCGTGCGTGCCGACCCGGACCTGCTCCGCCAGGTGCTGCTCAACGTCGTGCTGAACGCGCTGCAGGCGCACGACGGACCCGGGCGCGTGCGCGTGCGCGCCACGCCGGAGGAGCTACCCGCCGCGCCGCGCGGCGCACCGCCGGGTGCGACGGAGCGTGCGGCACGTGTGCAAATCGACGTCATCGATGGCGGGCGCGGCGTTCCCGAGCGGCTGCGGCGCACGCTCTTCGATCCGTACGTCACGGGGCGCGACGACGGCACCGGCATGGGCCTCGCGGTCGCGTCGCGACTCGCGGAGACCATGGACGCGACCCTCGCCCTGAACGCGACGAGCGCCGCGGGATCCACCTTCCGTCTGTCCCTGCCGAGCGCCTGAGACGCGCCCTGGAGCCGTGCATCGATGTGTTCGGAGACAGCGACACCCGCGACGGCGTCTGCCACTCGCCACGTCAGGAGTGCGCGTTCCCGCACCTCCTCCACCCACCGCCGACGGCAGCGTGCCGCGCGGGCGGCGCCCGTGAGCCGGCGCCCGTGACCCTGCGACGCAGCAAACGCGCGGGCTCGGTGCGATGAGCAGGCCCGAGATCGCCTGCGCGCTGCGTCCCGGCGACGTCGGCGAGATCGTGCGCCTCCACGGCGTCGTCTACGCCCGCGAGCACGGCTTCGACGCGACGTTCGAGGCGTACGTGGCCGAGCCGCTCGCACAGTGCGTGCTGCGCGCGCACGCCCGCGAGCGCATCTGGCTCGCACGCACCGGCGACGCGCTCGTCGGCTGCGTGGCGATCGTCGCCGCGACGCTCCCCGCCGACGCGGCGCGCGTCGCGCAGCTGCGCTGGTTCCTCGTCGCGCCGCAGGCCCGCGGGTGCGGCCTCGGCACGCGGCTCCTCGACACGGCGCTCGCGTTCGCGCGCACGGCCGGCTACGCGCGCGCGCTGCTCTGGACGGTCTCCGAGCTCGGCGCCGCGGCGCGTCTCTACGCGGCCGCCGGGTTCGTGCTCGCGGAGTCGCGTCCGGCGCGGCTCTGGGGCCGCGACCTCGTCGAGGAGCGCCACGAGCTCCTGCTCTGAGCCGTAGAGGCGCGCTCAGCGCCGGCGCGCGACGATCTGCACCTCGGCGCAGAACCACGGCAGCGCGCGGCCGAGCGCGGCGTTCAGCCGCCACCATGCGCGCAGGTCCTCGAGCGGCGAGAGCACGCCGCCCGACGCGCTGCGGAAGCCGCGCACGCTGCCGATCTCGAACGCCCCCGCCGCGCGCACCGCGGCCGCGGCCGAGCGCGCGCTCCAGCTCTGCACGTGCGTGTGCGCGTGGTCCGCGTCGTGCCCGCGGAACGGCTGCGTGAGCGTGCGCAGCGCGGCGACGCCCGGCGGGAACGTGGGCACGCCGACGACGAGCAGCCCGCCCGCGCGCAGGCAGCGCGCGAACTCGCGCAGCGCGGCCACCGGGTGGTCCACGTGCTCGAGCACCTGTTCGCAGACGAGCGCGTCGAACGCGGCGTCGCGGAAGGGCAGCGGGCGGTCGAGGTCGGCCCGCAGCAGCCGCCAGCGCGACGCCGCGTTGACGCGCTCGGCGATATGCGGGTCGAGGTCGAAGCCGACGGCCCGGAAGCGCGCCGCGCGCCCGGTCGGCTCGAGGTAGCGCAGCGTGCGTCCGCGGCCGACGCCCGCGTCGAGGAGCGTCAGCGGGCGCGCGGGGTCGGCGGCGTCCGCGAAGGCCGCCAGCTCCGCCGCGAGCGCGGGGTAGCGCGCGAGGCGGAGGCGGTAGCGGCGGTGCGAGGGCTCGACGCCGAACGCGAGCTTCGTCGGAGGGGCCGCTTCGGGCACGCGCGGAGTCTCGCACGGTCCGCAGCCCGCGACACGGCACCGCAGGACGGCGTCCGGGAGTACCCTTCTGGTGCGGACCTTCCCGGAGACACGGCCATGTCGCTCGCTCGCTCCGCTTCGCTCGTCCTCCTGACCCTCGCCGCCGGCGCCGTCGCGGCGGACTCCGCGCTCGAGCGCGAGATCCGCGCGCAGGTGGCGCGCCTCGGCGAGCGCGCGTACCAGGGTGGCGCGGACACGCCCGTCGGCGGGCTCGACGCCGCGGGACGCTGCCACGACGGCACGGCCGCGCAGGTCGTGCGCCTCGAGGTGCCGCCGCCCGGGTCGGCCGACATGCACACCGACACGGCGTTCTGGTGCGCGTCGCTCGGCACCTTGTGGCTGCACCGCACCGGCGGCTTCGTCGCGACGGACACGTGGACGGGTCCGCACCTCCTGCCCGGGCGCGCCGGCTCGGGACGCATCGCGCGCGCGATCCGCGCCGACCTGGCAGCGCGGCGCTTCCCCGCGGAGCTGCACGGCGAGCCCGGAACGGGCCCGCACGGCGAGACGCTGCCGCGCCTCGCGGAGGGCGGCGTGCTCGTCGCCCTCGCCGTCCCGCCCGCCGACTCGGCCGACATGTTCACCGACGTCGCGTACGTGACGCCGGACGACGCGCTCTGGTGGGCGCACCGGAGCGGCGGCTTCGCGGGCGTCTCGCAGTGGACGGGGCCCTGGCGGCTGCGCCTCGCGCGCGACGCCGCGCCGACGCGCGTCGTGCCGGAGCGCGTGGCCGTGCGCTCGCGCGCCGTGCGCCGCACGCTGACGATCCGCCGCGCCTTCGGGGCCGACGACGCCGCGCCCGGCGTGCGCCCCGAGCGCCCGCGCGCCGGCGACTACGCGCCCGAGGACGTGGCGCTCGGCGACGGCGTCCGCGTGCTGCGCGTGCTGCGCGCGACGCGGCGCCTGCTGCGCGTGCGCGTCGAGATCGCCGCCGACGCGGAGACGGGCCCGCGCGACGCGCGCGTCCGCGACGCGGTCGGCGACGGGCTGCTGACGCTCGTCCGCCGCGCGCGGTAGCCGGACGGCTCCGGCCGGAGGGTCGCTCCGGTACGCTCTCCGGCGCCATGGCAAACCCCGACGCCCCGCCGACTGCGCCGTGGTGGAGGCGTCCATCGCCTGCGCTGCGGGGGCGCGTGGCCGCGACCGCGATCGCGACTCTCGGCTGCGGCTGCGCGCTCCACACGGTCGTGGGATCGCTCATCGACTGGGGGATGGACAACCGCCTGACGCCGGGCGTCTGGGAGCCGAGGTTCCTTGTGATCGGGTACGTGTTCGGCCCCCTGATCGCATCGCCGATCCTCCTGCTGCTCGCCGCCGCCACCGCGGCGGCGTTCCTCGCCGGCCACCGCCGCCCGCCACGGAGGTGCGGTGCGTGCGTCCGCGAGCTCGATCCCGTGCGCGGACGCTGTCCGGGGTGCGACGGTGCACCGCGTCTCCCGGCGCGCCTGGGCGACTCCGCGGGGTTGGCGCGCACGTGCGCGACGGTCGGAGCGTGCCTTCTCGTCGGAGCGCTCTGCGCCGTCTTGCTCACGCCCATCGCGGCCTGGGTGCGCCTCGAACTCGAGGAGGACGACTTCGGCCGTCGGGCCGACGCGGCAGCGGCAGGCGGCGCGTTCGAGTACCAGGCTACGAGCAGTCAGGGCAGCGTGCTGACGTGGCGGAAGGGCGAGGGGTACTCGTCGTACCGAGACTGACGAGGACGCGGCCGTTGCGCGGCGGTCGCCCGGCCCAGGCGCGGATCAGTGGTGGAACAGCCGCACGCCCGTGTGGCACATCGCGATGCCGTACTCGCGGCACGCGGCCGTGACCTCGTCGTCGCGCGACGACTGGCCGGGCTGGGCGACGTAGCGCACGCCGTGGCGCTGCGCGTGGTCGATGTTGTCGCGGAAGGGGATGAACCCGTCGGAGACGAGCGCGACGCCGTCGAGCTGCGCGATCCAGGCGCGCCGCTCGTCGTCGGTGAGCGGCTCGGCCGGCGCGAGGAGCGCGGCGTCGAATGCCGCGCGCTCCTCGCGGGTGAGGTCGCCTTCGATGTAGCGCACGCGCCAGTTGATGCGCTGCTGCCGCTTGACGTCGTCGCGGAAGCGCAGCCCGAGCACCTTCGGATGCCGCCCGAGGTGCCAGACGTCGGCCTTCGCGCCCGCGAGCTTCGTGCAGTCCACGCGCGACTGCTGCCCCGCGCCGATGCCGATCATCTGCCCGTCGAGCGCGTAGCCGACGGAGTTCGACTGCGTGTACTTCACCGTGACGAGCCCGAGCAGCAGGTCGCGCGCGGCGGCGGGCGGGATCTCGCCGCACACGACGTGCGCCAGGTCCGCGGCCGACGCCACGTGCGCGTGGCGGTCCTGCACGAGCGCCATGCCGAAGACCTCGCGGCGCTCGCGCGCGGGCGGGACGAACGCCGCGTCCGCCTCCATCACCACGAACGCGCCGCCCTTCTTCGAGCGCAGGATGTCGAACGCCGCCGGCTCGTAGCCCGGCGCCACGATGCCGTCGGAGACGACGCCGCGCAGGAACTCGGCCGTGGCGACGTCCACCACGTCGGAGAGCGCCACGAAGTCGCCGAACGAGCTCTTCGGGTCGGCGCCGCGCGCGCGCACGTACGCCGTCGCGGCGGGCGTGAGCTGCGTGTCCCCCACCTCGTAGACGCGGCGCAGTTCGTCCGGGAGCGGTACGGCGACCGCCGCGCCGGCCGGCGACACGTGCTTGAAGCTCGCGGCCGCGGGCAGGCCCAGCGCCGCGCGGGCCTCGGCCACGAGCTGCCACGCATTCAGCGCGTCCAGGAAGTTGATGTAGGAGGGCGTGCCGTTGCGCACGCGCAACGGCGCGGTCGCGGGATCGATGGGCTCGGCCGACGCGAACGCCTGGTTGGGGTTGCACCCGTACTTGAGCTGCATGCGGGGATTCTATGCCGCCGAAGGACAGCGGCCCCGCGAGCGGCGACGGCGCCCTGCTACCGCGCGCCGATCGTCAGGATCTTCGAGACGTCGGTCACGACGTCGAGACCCACCGGGCTGCTCGGGCTGCCGGCCGCGAGCACCAGCCGGACCAGCATGCGGCGCGGACGCCACGGGCCCACGACCTTCGCCTCGAAGCCGCACGGGAACGCACCGTCGGCGTGCGCGAGGAGCGGCACGCGGCGCGACGTGTCGTTCTCGAGCACGGTCACGCGCTCGCCGAGCAGCAGCGCGCGCAGCGGTTCGTCGAGGGCCGCCTCGATCACGGGGCTCGAGACGGGCGACGCCTCGAGGGCGCCCGTTCCGTCGATGTCGTGGAATGCCGTCGCAGCCGCCTCCTCGGGGACCCACGCGCGCGTGATGCCGGCGTCGCGCAGGGCGAGTCCGACCGTCGCGCGGTCCGTCGAGCTCGCGATCACGTTCAGCGAGCGGACGTCCGCGTAGCGCACGCTCGTGAAGCGCGCGAGGTCGAGCTTGTGGTCGATCGCCAGCGTCACGCGCTCGGTGCGCGCCGTCAGGTAGAACGCGCAGAACCGGACCACGTCCACGCGGTACGTGGTGCCGCCCACGGCCACGTCGAGCGGGCGGTCCTCCGTGACGAGCAGCAGCGCGTTGCCGGTCAGGTCCACGCCGCTCGGGTCCGCGCCGAGCCCGCCATCGGGGCTGAAGACGGGCAGGCGCGTGTGCGCCACCGGCGTCATGCCGTTCAGCTCGAGACAGGCGAAGAGCGAGTTGCCCTCCGCGTCGTCGCCGAGAACGCGCAGCGTGGAGAACGCCGCGCCGTGGAGCTCGCGCAGGAGCCGCTGCGTGGTGCGCGTGGTCGCGTCGCGGGTGACCACCATGCCGTGCGCCTGCGCGGTCACGCTCACGAGCTCGCCGAACACGAGCAGGAGCGCGGTCAGGATCGTGACGGCGACCGCCACCTCGACGAGCGTGTGACCGACGGAGTTCCGGGTGCGCCTCATCGGTCGATGAAGATCCGTTCCTCGTGGTACGAGTAGTGCCGCGCGGCACCGCTCACGTAGGCCTCGACGCGCAGCAGGTAGGCGCCCATCGGCACCGTGCCGGCCGGCGTGCTCCACGTGTACGACTCGGGAGCGCCGTCGTTCGCGTCGCTCAGGAACTTGCTGCTGTTCGGCACACCGGGTGTCGCATCCGTGCCGTCCTGCACGTGGTGCCACGTGCTCCCGTTGTCGTTGCTCCACATCACGATGTAGCGCAGCACGCTCTCGGTGGAGGTGCGCGGTCCGCTCTCCGCGCGGGTGTAGGGCTTCTCGTCCCAGCGCTCCCACGACGACGTCCACGTGATGTCGATCGTCGTGGGCGACAGGATCTCCGTCACCGAGTTGGGCCCGGTGATCCGCACGCGCGGGCGCACGCTCAGCGGGTGCGTGAGCGTCGGCGCCGCGGCGGACAGGTAGCCGTGGATCAGCGCCAGCATCGAGTAGCGCGCGAGGTAGGCGGAGCCCGTCTCGAGCGTGCGGTCGAGTCCGTGCACGAGCTGGTACGCGGAGCGCGCGCCGCTCGGCGCGCCGACCTCGAGCAGCGAGGAGCCGAGGAGCCCCGTGTCGTGCCCGAAGTACGTCTTGCGCGTCGTCACCGTGTAGCGCGGGTACTCGGTCGTGTACGCGAACTCGTCGCCTGTGCCGCCATCGGCGTTCGTCGCAGGAGAGAAGGGGCGGCTGATCTTCGTGCGCGTCGGCAGCGGGAAGCGGAAGTCCTCGCCGAGCTCGGTCCCGACGCCCGACAGGTCGCCGTACGTACCGTCCTGACCGCGGTGGTGGAACGTGCTCGTGCTCGTGCCCGTGTTGAAGACGCTCGTGCACCCCTCGCGCGAGAGGCGCCGCTGCGCGGGTCGCAGCGTCGTGCCCGTCGGCACGTTGTAGGTGATCGCGTCACGCGCCACCCGGTAGTACGCCGTCGCTCCCGCGGGCAGGTTGCCCTTCGGGGCGCCGTGCGGATCGGGCACGGGCAGCGTCTCCGAGTACTCGTAGCGCGGCACGCGCCAGTACGTCGAGTAGTCGGCGTCCGGGCAGAGCTCGCCGAGCCACGGCTTGCACCACCAGTAGGTCGAGACGCCCTGGCCGCGCACGTACTTGACGCCGCGCCCCCACGTCCCGATGTCGGTCGTGATCGAGTCCTCGTAGCCGTCGGTGAGCCCGCCGAACGGCTCGCCCGAGACCGGGATGCTCAGCGCGTAGCCGTTCGCCGAGTCGTAGCCGATCTCGTTGCCGACGCCCATGTAGTAGTAGGACCAGCCGGTGAGGCTCGTCCACACGGTCTCGGAGTTGACGAGGCCGCCGCGCAGGAGCTGCAGGAAGCGCGGGACGTCGAGCTCGCAGCGGCCCTTCCAGCCGTCGTCGGTGCTCGTGCCGTTGTTCTTGATGCGGCCGGCGTCGAGTGCGGGCCACGACGTCGAGACGTTGTTGAGCAGGTTCTCGAGGTCGTCGAAGTACCAGTTGTAGCCGTTCGGGAACGACTGCCCGCCGTTCATGAGGTCCGCGTACGGGCAGTGCCGCGGGTCGCCCTGGAACTGGTAGCGCTCGGTGAAGGGCACGACCTCCGCCGAGGTCGCCCACCACGTGTACGTGGTCGAGACGTTCTCGGGTTCGCGGCGGTCGGCCGGCGGGTACATGATGCCGGTGGAGAAGGCCGCGTCGTCGTACGTCGCGTCCCCGCCGCTGCCGCTGCCGAGGCGCGTGGTGACGTCGATGCGCCGGTCCGCGCTGCCCAGGAACTCCTTGTGCAGCGTGATGACCCAGCGCGCCGTGTTGCGCGGCCCGGCCACGGTGGAGTTCAGGTCCTTCGAGAAGTCGCGCGCCGCCTCGGTCGGGCACGGGACGTACTCCATGCCGTAGAGCCGGTCGGACGCCGCCAGCCCCTTGCCGCTCGACTGCGGGCAGACGAGGGGCGAGTTGTGCAGCTCGACCACCGTGTACGGCACGCCGCTGCGCGTCACCGCGCGGACGCGCGCGTACGCCTTGTTCGCGTGAGGCGGCGTGAATGCGATGTCGTCGCGGACGACGTCGACCTGCTCGTTGCCCGTGTACGGGTCGATCGTGCCGTTCGCCGGGTTGATGTCCACGCCGCCGCGGATCGTGGAGATGCCCAGCGTCTCGTTGACGCCGCCGGCGTTGATCGAGGCCGTCAGGTCCAGCCCCTTGATCTCGACGATGATCGGCACGTCCAGGATGGTGGCGCCGGCCGAGGGGTCGGTCTTGTACGAGTAGACGCGCAGCTTCACGTCCTGGGAGTTCGTGGCGACGGACGCGTCGCGCACGAAGCGCAGCTTCTCGGGGTGCGTCACCACGCGCACGCCGGGGTGCAGCACGGGCTCGCGCGCGGCGTCGCTGTAGTTGCGGAGCGGCGGCATCGGCAGCAGCTCGCCGTGCAGGTTGACGATGATCGCGTTGCGGTACTGGTCCGGGTTCGAGTTCAGGTCCTCGAGGAGCATGCGCCAGGTCGGCTCCTCGGCGGACTCCTGCCCCGCCGCGCGCCGCGCCTCGAAGAGCTCGAGCTCGCGCGGCAGGCGCATGCAGTGGTTGTACTGGTCGGCGAGCGCGTACGGCCACGGGTTGCTCGTCGCGTCCCAGCCGTTCTGCACCTCGCCGTCCACGTTGATGCGCGCGTCGATGCGCCTCGGGATGTAGTAGTAGTCCGTCGCGTTGCCGGCGGGCATCTTCGACGGGTAGAAGTACACGTTCGGGATCGCGGCGTTCGAGTCGGCAGCGTCGTTGAAGTACGGCGTGTACTGCGGGTTGCGCCCGTAGCCGAGCTTCGTGATCCAGTGCACGCGGAACTCGAGGCCGGGGTTGCGCGCCTGGACGTCGCGCAGCGACGCCTCGACGAAGGGCTGGATGGACGCCATGTGCACCCACCAGCCGGGCACGTTCTCGATGGCGAGCATGTACACGTCGTAGACCTGCGTCGGCGGGTGCGCCTCGGCGAGCGTGCGCACCACGCTCGTCACGCGCGCGAGCTCGCGCCCGGGCGGGTCGTCCGTCTCGTGCAGGAAGACGCTGACCGTCACCATGCGCAGGTCGCGCATGTTCATGCCCGGCACCGGCCGCACGCTCACACGCCGCGCGTAGCGCCACGTGCCGCCCACGTCCACGTTCATGCTCGCGGGGTGCGAGGGCGCGACGGCCGCGCCGCCCTCGCGCTCCATCGTGAGCGCGTACGAGTAGTTCGTGCCCTCGTCGTACGCGTCGAGCTCCGACGCGTCCTGCACGACGCCCGCCTCGGCGAGCGTGCGCAGCTCCTCCAGGATCGACTGGGCGCGCTCGTAGGCGAACACGCGGTCCGCCGTCATCTCGGCATGGCGCCACGCGTTGGCGAGGTACGTCATCGCGAGCAGCGCGCCGACGCCGAGGATGCCGAGGGCGACGACGATCTCGAGCAGCGAGAGACCGAGCGTGGAGCGGATGCGTCTCATCGGCCACCTCGCGGCGCGCGGTCGAGGCGGCGCAGCGCGCGCATCATCCGGTAGGGACCGACGTTCAGGTTGAGCGCGTCGATGATGGCCTGGTCGAACACGACCTCGGAGTAGTCGCCCAGGCCCTCGACGGTCGCGACGCCCTGCACGATGACCGTGCCGCGGACGAGCGACGGGGCGCGCTGCGTGTAGTTGCCGGTCACGTAGATCATGCCTGCGAAGTAGCTGTTGCTGCCGTGCTCGATCGTCACGTTGCCGTCCACGATCAGCAGCCCGGTGCCCGAGAGGGGCTTCGTCGGACCGAACGTCACGTCCCCCTCGACGAACACGAGCGCGAAGTCGGGGACGGGCGCGGGCATCTCGGCGGGATCGGTGACGTGGATGCTCGCCACCTCGATCAGCTCCTCGCGGGAGGCGCCGAAGACGGCCTCCCAGCTCGTGTCCATCGACACGAGGCTGACCAGTGTGTCGAGTCCGCGCAGCTCGCCGAGCACGGTCGGCACGCCCGTGAGGAGCGGGTACACGATCGCCGTGCGCTTGCCGCCGTCCACGCGGCCGCGCACGCCGACCGTCACGTTCAGGCCGCGGTCCGCGATCAGGGCGGCCTCGGCCGGGGGGACGATCGCGAGGCGGCGGATCTCGGTCGAGGCGGTGGCGGTGGCCACGCGCTCGTTCGGCGACACGCCGAGCGCGACGGCCGGATCGATGCGCTTGAAGACGGAGCCGACGCACTCGAGGTGCCAGACGGTGCCGGCGACGGCGCGGCTGCGGCGCTGCGTCACGTCCACGACGCCTTCGCCGAGGCCGATCGTGCCGTCGCCGTCGCGGTCGTCGGGCAGGCGCACCTCGTAGCGGCCCCAGAGCCCGTCGCCGATCTCGTACTGGCGCACGATGCCGATCGCGGGGTCCTCCGTCTCGTCGATGGCGGGAACCTGCGACATGTCGCGCTCGGGCGCGAACGTGTCCACGGGCTGCGTCGGGCGGCGCCGGAACCACGCGAACGCGTCCACGAGGCCCGCGCGCGCGACGTCGAGCGCCTGCACGTCCGTCCGGAAGGAGACCTCGGTCAGGGCCCCCGACGCGCGCAGACGCGTGGTGCCGACGAACACGATGCCCGCGAGGAGGATCATCGCGACCATCGCCCAGATCAGGGCGGACCCTCGTTCCGCCCGCAGCGCACGTGAACGGACCACGAGGCCGTATCGGGCGGTCGGAGCGGCCCGGTGGAGCGGAATCCGATCCGTCCGCCGTCGGGCACGGACGCGTCTATCCTGCGCGGCGTGTCCTTCCCGTCCCCGCCGGACGATCCGCTCGCACGGTTCCACGCGGCCACGCGGCGCTGGTTCGCGGCGACGCTCGGCAGCCCCACCGAGGCGCAGGCGCGCGCGTGGCCACCCGTGCAGGGCGGCCGCTCGGTGCTGCTGCTCGCGCCCACGGGTTCCGGGAAGACGCTCGCCGCGTTCCTCGCGGCGCTCGACGCGCTCGCCTTCGGACCGCCACGCGCTTCGGCGTCGCCGCCCGGCGTGCGTGTCCTCTACGTCTCGCCCCTGAAGGCGCTCGGCGTGGACGTGGAGCGCAATCTGCGCGTGCCGATCGCAGGGCTGCGAGAGGCCGCAGCCGCGATCGGGGTACCGTTCCGCGAGCCGCGCGTCGGCGTCCGGTCCGGCGACACGCCGCCGGCGGAGCGCGCACGGCTCGTCCGCGAGCCGCCGGACGTCCTCATCACCACGCCGGAGTCGCTCTACCTGCTGCTGACGTCGCGCGCCGCGGGCACGCTGCGGTCGGTCGAGACGGTGATCGTGGACGAGATCCACGCCGTCGCGGGCACCAAGCGCGGCGCGCACCTGTTCCTGTCGCTCGAACGCCTCGAGGAGCTGCGCGGCCCTTCGGCGCCGCCGCTCCGCCGCATCGGGCTTTCCGCGACGCAACGCCCGCTCGAACGGCTCGCGCGTCTGCTCGCGGGCGGGTGCGAGGGACGGGCCGCGGGAGCGCCGTTCGCGCCGCGCGACGTCGTGGTCGTGGACGCCGGACGCCGTCGCGCGACCGAGCTCGACGTGCAGGTGCCCGTCGACGACATGACGGCGCCCGGGCCCGCGTCCGTCGCCGCGGACGAGACGCCGCGCACCCCGTCGCTCTGGCCCCACGTGCACGAGCGCCTCGTCGAGCTGATCCGCGCGCACCGCTCCACGCTCGTGTTCGTCAACGCGCGGCTCCTCGCCGAGCGCCTCGCCGGAGCGCTGAACGCCGTCGCGGGCGAGGAGCTCGCACTCGCGCACCACGGCTCGCTCTCGAAGGAGCTGCGCGCCGACGTGGAGGAGCGTCTGAAGCGCGGCGAGCTGCGCGCGCTCGTCGCCACGTCGTCGCTCGAGCTCGGCATCGACATGGGCGCGATCGACCTCGTCGTGCAGGTCGAGGCGCCGCCGTCGGTGGCGTCCGGGCTCCAGCGCGTCGGCCGCGCGGGGCACCAGGTCGGCGCCGTGTCGCGCGGCATCGTGCTGCCGAAGCACCGCCACGACCTGCTCGTGGCGACCGCGGCGGCCGAGGCGATGCGCGACGCCGGCATCGAGGAGACGCGGGTGCCCGAGAACCCGCTCGACGTCGTCGCGCAGCAGATCGTCGCGAGCGTCGTGCAGTTCCCCGGGATCACGGCCGAGCGGCTGTTCGCGCTCGTGCGCCGCGCGGCGCCGTTCGCGGACCTGCCGCGCGCGTCGTTCGACGGACTCCTCGACCTGCTCGCAGGGCGCTACCCGTCCGAGCGCTTCGGCGAACTGCGGCCGCGCATCACGTGGAACCGCACGAGCGGCGCGCTCACGCCGCGCGCGGGCGCGCTGCGGCTCGCGGTCCTGAACGCGGGCACGATCCCCGACCGCGGCCTCTACGGCGTGTTCCTCGACGGCGCAGAGCGTGTGACGCGCGTCGGCGAGCTCGACGAGGAGATGGTGCACGAGACGGGCGTCGGCGACGTGATCGTGCTCGGTGCGTCGTCGTGGCGCGTGCGCGCGATCACGCACGACCGCGTGCTCGTGGCGCCGGCTCCCGGCGAGCCGGGGCGGACGCCGTTCTGGAAGGGCGACCGCGTGGGACGTCCCGCCGAGCTGGGACGCCGCGTCGGCGCGCTCGCGCGGCGCGTGGCTGCGAGCGCGTCGCCGGCGGATCTCGGCGACCTCGGGCTCGACCCGCGCGCGGCCGCGAACCTGCACGCGTACGTGCACGCGCAGGCGGCCGCGGCCGGCGTGGTGCCGAGCGAGACGACGCTCGTGGTCGAGCGCTTCACCGACGAGGTCGGCGACCGGCTCGTCTGCCTGCTCTCGCCGTTCGGCGACCGCGTGCACCGGCCGTGGGCGGAGGCCGTGCGCCTGCGCCTGCGCAGCGAGCTCGGGATCGACGCGGAGTGCGTGACGACCGACGACGGCATCGTCTTCCGCCTGCCGCAGGCCGACGCCGAGCCGGCGCTCGCGCTGTTCCTGCCCGCCGCCGACGAGGTCGAGCCGCTGCTCGTGCGGCGCCTCGCCGACACGTCGCTCTTCGCGTCGCGCTTCCGGGAGAACGCGGTGCGCGCGCTGCTGCTCCCGCGGCGCGAGGCGGCGCGGCGGCGTCCGCTCTGGCTGCAGCGCAAGCGCGCGGCCGACCTGCTGCAGGTCGCGGCCGACTTCCCCGAGTTCCCGATCCTGCTCGAGACCTACCGCGAGTGCCTGCGCGACGTCTTCGACCTGCCCGCGCTGCGCGACGTGCTCGCGGACGTGCACGCCGGGCGCGTCGCGGTCCGCGAGCTCGAGAGCGCGCGGCCGTCGCCGTTCGCGGCGTCGCTGCTCTTCGGCTACGCCGCGAGCTTCATCTACGACGACGACGCGCCGCTCGCGGAGCGGCGCGCGCGCGCCCTGGCCATCGACCACGTGCAGCTCGCGCGACTGCTCGGCGAACCCGAGCTGCGCACGCTGCTCGCAACCGAGGAGATCGACGCGCTCGAGGCCGCGCTGCAGCGCCGGGACGGCGCGCGGCCGCTCGCGCACGCCGACGCGCTGCACGACGCGCTGCTCGCTCTCGGACCGCTCGGCGACGACGAGATCGCGGCGCGCTGCGCCGACACCGCGACGGCGCGGCGCCTCGTCGGCGAGCTGCTCGCGGCCGGCCGCGCGCTCCGCACGCGCATCGCCACGGCGGAGCGCGTCGCCGCCGTCGAGGACGCGGCGCGCCTCCGCGACGCACTCGGCGCGCCGCTGCCGGTCGGCATCCCGGACGCGTTCCTCGTCGCCGCCGCGGAGCCGCTCGACGACCTCGTGCGACGCCACGCGCGCACGCACGGCCCGTTCCGCGCCGAGGACGTGGCGGCGCGGCTCGGCATCGGCAGCGCTCCGGTCGCGGAGGCGCTCGCGCGCCTCGTCGCGGGCGGCGCGCTCGTCGCGGGCGAGTTCCTGCCGCGCGGCAGCGGGACCGAGTGGTGCGACGCGGACGTGCTGCGGCGTCTGCGCGGGCGCTCGCTCGCCGCCGCGCGGCGCGCGGTGGAGCCCGTCTCGCACGCCGCGCTCGCGCGGTTCGCACTCGCGTGGCACGGCATCGACCGGCCGCGGCGCGGGCTCGACGCGCTCTACGACGCGGTCGTGCAGCTCGCCGGCGAGCCGCTGCCCGCGTCGGATCTCCTCGACGCCGTCCTGCCCGCACGCATCGACGGCTTCGACGCGCGCGACCTCGACGAGCTCGCCGCCGCGGGCGAGATCGGATGGCGCGGCGCGGGTGCGCTGCCGGGCGGCGACGGCCGGATCGCGCTCGTCGCCGCGGGCGACGCTCTCCCCGACCTGCGCGCCGCGCCGCCGCCGCCGCAGGGCGCGCTGCACGACGCGCTGCGCGCGACGCTCCGCCAGCGCGGCGCGGTGCTGTTCGGCGACCTGCTGCGCGCGGCCGACGCCTACCCGCCCGACGTCGTCGCCGCGCTGTGGGACCTCGTCTGGTCGGGCGAGGTGACGAACGACACCTTCCTGCCGCTCCGCGCACGGCGCCGCGGCGCCGACGCGCGGCTCGAGCGCCGCCGCCGCGATCCGCGCGCGCGCCGCCCCGCGACGCCTCCGGGCACGGAGGGCCGCTGGTCGCCGGTCCCGGAGGCGCCGGCGCCGGCGACTCCCGCCGAGGCGACGTCGCGCGCGGCGGCGTTCGCGCGCGCGCTGCTCGACCGGCACGGCGTGCTCACGCGCGAGGCGGTCGTCGCCCTCGGTGCGGAGGGTGGGTACGGCGCCGTCTACCCCGTGCTGCGCGCGCTCGAGGACTCGGGTCGCGCACGCCGCGGGCTGTTCGTCGAAGGCGTGCAGGCGCTGCAGTTCGCGCTGCCGGGCGCCATCGACCGTCTGCGTGCCCTGCGAGACGACGTCGCACTGCGCGACGTCCCGCGCGACGTCCCGCACGTCGTCGCGCTCGCCGCGTGCGACCCGGCGCAGCCCTACGGCGCCGCGCTGCCGTGGCCCGGCGGCGCCGGCGACGAGCGGCCGCAGCGCGGCGCGGGGGCGCGCGTGTTCCTGCGCGACGGCGCACTGCTCGGCTGGCTGGGGCGCGGCGGACGGCGGCTCGTGACGCTCGGTGCCGCGGAACCACGGCTCCGCGAGCTGGCGGGCGCCCTCGCCGCCCACTGGGAGCGGAGCGGCGGCGCGCTCGTGCGCATCGACGGAGCCGACGCGACGCGCTCGCCCGCGCGCGCGCCGTTCGAGGCGCACGGCTTCCGCGCGACGTCGCGCGGCCTCGTCCTCACCCGCAGGCGGCTAGCCCGACCTTCTCACGACGACTCGCGCACCTGAGCGGTCCAGAGCGCCGCGCGCTGCGTTGCCTCCCCTCCGCTTCGGCCTGCGGCCTACGCTCCGCGTTCGCTCGTCTCGGAGGCTCCGCAGGAGCCTCCTCGTGCGGCTGCGCCGCACCCTCGCTCACTCAGCGACGCCACGGCGTCGCGATCGCCTCGGCGCCTTGCCCGCGACGCTCTGTCCTCGCTCAGGACGCCGCCGGCGGTGCGCACTGTGTATGTCGCATCCGCTCGGGACCTGGATCGCGCCGCGGTCCTCGTCACTACGTGCGCGAGCCTCGTGAGAAGGCCGGGCTAGTCTGATCCCCATGCGCCGCTCCGCCCTCGCCACGTTCGCGCTCGCCGCGTGCGCGCTGCCGCTCGCCTGCGCCGCCTCCGAGGACGACACGCAGCAGCCCACCGCGCCGCTCGCGCTGGTGCGCACGATCGCGCTGCCCGGCGTGAAGGGACGCATCGACCACCTCGCGCTCGACCCCGCGCGCAAGCTGCTGCACGTCGCGGCACTCGGCAACGGCAGCGTCGAGACCGTGGACCTCGCGCGCGGCACGCACGCGCGCGGCGTGCGCGATCTCGAGGAGCCGCAGGGCATCGACTTCGTGCCGGGGAAGGACGGCGCCGCGGCGGATCGCGTGGTCGTCGCGTGCGGCGGCGACGGACGCGTGCTGTTCCTCGATCCCGCGGACGGCCGCGTGCGCGCCGAGACGGACGTCGGGAGCGACGCCGACAACGTGCACGTGGACGCGGCCCGCGGCGTCGTGTGGGTCGCGTACGGCTCGGGCGGACTCGCCGCGGTGGCGCCCGAAGGCGCCGCCGTCGGCACGCGCGTCGCGTTCGACGTGCACCCCGAGGGCTTCGCGGTCGACGCCGCCGCCGGACGCGCGTACGTCAACCTCGCCGCGCGCGGCGACGTGGCGGTCGTCGAACTCGCCGAGGGCAGGGTCGTCGCGCACTGGAAGACCGGGGCGCGCGCGAACTACCCGCTGGCGCTCGACGCGGCGGCGAAGCGGCTCTACGTCGGCTGCCGCTCGCCGGCGCGGCTCGTCGTGCTCGCGAGCGACGACGGACGCGAGATCGGCCACGTGGACTGCGGCTCCGACCCCGACGACGTGTTCGTGGACGCGTCGCGGCGGCGCGTCTACGTGGCGTGCGGCGCGGGCACGATCGACGTATTCGACCTGCACGACAGCGGCGCGCCGACGCTGAACGCGCGCGTCGAGACCGCACGCGGCGCGCGCACGATGCTGCTCGACGCGGCGACGGGAGCGCTCCACCTCGCCGTCCCGAAGCGGGGCTCCGCCGACGCCGAGATCCGCACGTACGAGCCCCGCTGAGCGCGCGCGGCCGCGCGCCCCGTAGCATGCGCACATGCGCTGGTCGTGGCCGTCGTTCGGCATCGGGCTCTGCCTGGGCCTGCTCGCGGTCGGCCTGGTCGCGACGCAGGCACCGTCGACGCCGCCCGCCGGCGGCGGACCACGCGCCGCAGCGCCGGTCGAGCGCGCGCCGGACGAGCCGGGCGAGTCGCCCACGCAGTCACCCGCCGCGCGTCACGTGGGGCCGACGACGCGTCCTCGGCGCGCGACCGTCAGCGAGCCGGCGGAGTCCGTCCCGTCCCCACGCATGGTCGGCGTGCCGACGTCCGAGACCGAGTTCGAGTGGGACGTGGTGTTCGAGGAGGCGGTCGAGGTCTCGTTCGGGCCCGGCGGCGGCAGCACGAGGGCGTCTCAACCCGCCGAGATGCTCGCGCGCTGCCGCGCCGGCGCGAGGGCGGCGGCGGAGCGCGGCGACGTATCGGCCGCAGCGCTCCTCGCGGGGCCCACCTACGCGGAGCGCGCGATCGGACTGGGACTCGCCGCGTCGGCGTCGTCGCCGCGGCTCGACCTGCTGCTCGCGGCCGCGAGCGACGCCGCGTTCCCGGATCTCCGCGGCGCGGCGCTGCACGCGGCATTCGAGGCGGCGCCCGAGGACGAGCGCATCCGCGCACTCGTCCTCGACGCCGCGCGCGGATGCGACGCCGACCTGCGCCGCGCCGCGCTCGAACCGCTCCGCGCACTCGGTGCGGAGGGGGCGGCGGTCGCGGCGGAGCTCCTGCGGCGCGGCGACTACGACAACGCGTCGCTCGGAGCGCTCGCACTCCTCGTCGCGGCGCACGGCGACGCGACGCGGCTGCTCGCCGCCCGGCCTCCGTTCGACGCGGCCGCTGCGGTGGTCGCCGCGCTCGAGGGCTGCGCGCGCCAGCCGCACAGCGACGCCGAGCGCGAGCTCCTGCGCACACTGCCCGACCTCGCGCGCTCCGTCTGCGAGCGCCCGGACGCCGACGACTCCGTCGCCCCGCTCGCCGACCTGCTCGCACGCCTCGGCGCGGGCGGCCACCTGCGCGCGCTCGCGGCGTCGCCGTTCGTGACGTCGCGGGTGCGGGTGCACGCGATCCGCGCGGCGCTGGCGGATGCCGCGACGCGCGCCGACGGCGTCGCTTCGGTCGCGGCGCTCCTGAACGAGCGCGACGCGCCGGTGGCGCTGGTCCTCGAGACGCTGGGCCTGCTGCCGGTCGATGCCGACACGGACCCGGAGCTCGCCGGGGCGCTCGTCGCCGCGGCGACGTCCCACCCGAGCGCCTGGGTGCGCGAGGCGGCGGCGTCGCAGCTCGCCGGCACCTCGGTCGCGCACGGGGCGCTCGTCGTCCACTCCGGCACGTACGGCGCGCAGGGGAAGGACGTGGACGTCACCGCGGCCCTGCTCGCGGCGCTCGAGGGCGGGCGACTCGTCGTGCGGGCCTCGAACGGCCTCGCCGGCGACCCGAACGTGGGGGTCGTGAAGACGCTGCGCGTCGAGTACTCGGTGGACGGCGTCCGGCGCCTCGCCGAGGTCCGCGAGGGCGCAGTGCTGCGCCTCCCCTGACTCCGGCGCAGTCCGGCATCGCGGACGCGTTGGTGCCCACGACGCCAGGCGCTATCGTCCGCCGCTCGAGCCGAGGCCCCGCGGCGAAGTCCCCGCGGCACGGCGCAGGAGCAAGCGCGTGGACGACGAGGACGCCGAGAACCCCGGCGCTCCGGACAGGGAGCGGCGGTCGAACTTCCTCCGCGACATCATCGACGCGGATCTCGCGTCGGGGCGTCAGGCGCAGGTCGTCACGCGCTTCCCGCCGGAGCCGAACGGCTGGCTGCACATCGGCCACGCGAAGGCGCTCTGGATCAACTGCGGGATCGCGCGCGACTACGGCGGCACGTTCCGGCTGCGCTTCGACGACACGAACCCGCTGACGGAGGAGACGAGCTACGTCGAGGGCATCGAGCGCGACGTGCGCTGGCTCGGCTGCGACTGGGACGGCGCGGTGCGCTTCGCGTCGGACTACTTCGAGTTCATGTACGAGGCGGCCTGCACGCTGATCCGCAAGGGCCTCGCGTACGTGGACGACCAGACGCAGGAGCAGATCTCCGCAGGGCGCGGCACCGTCACCGAGGCGGGCACGCCGAGCCCGTGGCGCGACCGCGGCGTCGCCGAGAACCTCGACCTCTTCGCGCGCATGCGCGCCGGCGAGTTCGCGGACGGCTCGCGCGTGCTGCGCGGGAAGATCGACATGGCCGCGCCGAACATGCTGCTGCGCGACCCGCTGCTCTACCGCATCCGGCACGCCGCGCACCACCGCACGGGCGACGCGTGGTGCATCTATCCGATGTACGACTTCGCGCACTGCCTCGAGGACGCGTGCGAGGGCGTCACGCACTCGTTCTGCTCGATCGAGTTCGCGACGAACCGCCCGCTCTACGACTGGGTGCTCGAGAACGTGCTCGAGGGCGAGGCGCTCGCGCGGCGCCCCCGCCAGTACGAGTTCGCGCGCCTCGCGCTGCCGTACACGGTGACCAGCAAGCGCAAGCTCCTGCAGCTCGTGAACGAGCGCCACGTCTCGGGCTGGGACGACCCGCGCATGCCGACCCTCGCGGGCCTGCGGCGCCGCGGCGTCACGCCCGAGGCCATCCGCACGTTCTGCGACATGATCGGCGTCGCCCGCGCGAACAGCATGGTGGACGTCGGCAAGCTCGAGCACTGCATCCGCGAGGACCTGAACACGCGCTCGGAGCGCGTCATGGCCGTGCTCGACCCGCTCGAGCTCGTCGTCACCGACTGGCCCGAGGACCAGGTGCTCGAGCTCGACGCGCCGCTCTGGCCGCACGACGTGCCGCACGAGGGCACGCGGACGCTGCCGTTCACGCGCACGCTCCTCGTCGAGCGCGACGACTTCCGCGAGACGCCGCCGAAGGGCTGGCACCGTCTCGCGCCGGGCCGCGAGGTGCGGCTGCGCCACGCGTTCGTGGTGCGCGTGGACGACGTCGAGCGCGACCCGGCGACGGGCGCCGTCGTCCGGCTCCTCTGCACGCACGACCCCGCGACGCGCTCGGGCGAGCCGCAGGGCCGCAAGGTGCGCGGGACGATCCACTGGGTCTCGGCGACCCGCTCCACGCCGTGTGCGGTGCGCCTCTACGACCGCCTCTTCGACGCGGAGCGGCCGGGCGAGGAGCGCGACTTCCTGCTCGACCTGAACCCGCGCTCGCTGGTCGCGGTGACGGGGCGCGTCGAGCCCTACGCGGCGTCGCTCGCACCGGGCGCGCGCGTGCAGTTCGAGCGCCTCGGCTACTTCGTCGCCGACGCCGAGGAGTCGCGGCCCGGCGCACCGGTCTGGAACCGCGTCGTGCCGCTCCGCGACTCGTGGGCGCGGCAGGAGGCGCGCGCCGATGCGCCCGACGAGGAGGAGCCGGCGCCCGCCCCGACGCCCGCGCGCACACCGCAGGCGACGCCCGCGAGCACCATCGCCGACGAGCGCGAGCGGCTGCGCGCGGCGACCCCCGCGCTCGCGGCCGCGTTCGAGCGCTACACCGACGCGTGGGGCCTCGCGGCCGAGGACGCGGACCGCCTCTCCGGCGACCTCGCGCTCGTCGCCTTCGTGGACGCCGCCGCGGCCGTGCGCGGACAGCGCGCGGCCGTCGCGAAGTGGGCGATCAACGAGCTCCTGCGCGAGACGAAGGAGCGCTCGCCGGCCGACCTGCCGTTCGACGGCGCCGCGTTCGGCGCCCTCGTCGCGCTCGTCGAGAACGGCACGGTGACGGCGGCGGCCGGCAAGGACGTGCTCGCGGAGCTCGTCGCCAAGGGCGGCGACCCGGCGGAGATCGTCGCGCGCCGCGGCCTCGCGCGCGTCGGCGACGCGGCGGAGCTGGGAGCGCTCGTCGATGGCGTGCTCGCCGCGCACCCCGACCATCTCGCGCGCTTCCGTGCGGGTCAGACCTCGCTCGAGGGCTTCTTCATGGGACAGGCGATGCGCGCGTCGAAGGGACGCGCGGACCCGGCGCTGCTGCGCGAGCTCCTCGCGCGCAAGCTCGGCGGATCGGCCGCGTCGTGAAGCGCACCTGGTTCAAGCGCGTCGCGGCACCGCCCGCGCCGATCGACCTCAACCCGCGCACGGACCCGGCGCTCGACTTCCCGTGGCGCGCGGCGTCCGAGATGACGCCGCAGGACTACGCCGAGATCGGCTTCCTCTGCGGACTCGAGGTGCACCAGCAGCTCGCGACGCGGCGCAAGCTGTTCTGCCGCTGCCCCGCCGACGTGCGCACCGACCGCGTGGACGCCGAGGTGCTGCGCCACATGCGGCCCACGCTCTCCGAGATGGGCCTCTACGACGGCTGCGCGCTCATGGAGTTCAAGACGCGCAAGGAGATCGTCTACCTGCTCTCACGCGCGTGCGTCTGCACGTACGAGATGGACGACACGCCGCCGTTCGAGATCGACGAGGAGGCGGTGCGCAGCGCGCTCGGCATCGCGCGGCTCTTCGACATGAGCCTCGTCTCCGAGCTGCAGGTGATGCGCAAGCAGTACCTCGACGGCTCGATCCCGACCGGCTTCCAGCGCACCGGCATGATCGCGGTCGGCGGCTCGGTGCCGCTGCGCGCGAGCGAGCTCGGCCGCGACGGCGTGCTGCGCCTGCGCCAGCTCACGCTCGAGGAGGACTCGTGCCGCGAGGTGTCCGACGTCGGCCACCGCATCGTGTTCCGCACGGACCGCCTCGGCGCGCCGCTGATCGAGACCGTGACCGAACCCGACCTGCTGACGCCCCGCGACGCGGAGGCGGGCGGGCGGCTGCTCGCCGCCGTCGCGCACGCGAGCGGTCGCGTGCGGCGCGGGCCGGGCGCCGCGCGGCAGGACGTGAACGTCTCCGTCGCGGGCAGCCGCCGCATCGAGATCAAGGGCGTGCCCAGCCACCGCGCGATCCCGCGCCTCGTGCACGTCGAGGCGTTCCGCCAGCTCGAGCTGCTGCGCATCCGCGAGGAGCTCCGCCGGCGCGGCGTGACGCCCGAGATGCTGCGGCTCGAGAACGAGGCGACGCCGTGGGAGTCGGCGAACGTCGCGCTCGCAGCGGACGCGGTGCGGCCCTCGGCCTGCGCGCCGCTGCGGACGGCTCTGGAGCGCGGGCAGACGATCGTGGCCGTGCGCCTGCCGCGCTTCGCGGGCCTGCTCGCGCACCGCACGCAGCCCGGCGTCACCTTCGCCCAGGAGTTCACCGAGCGGCTGCGCGTCATCGCGTGCCTCGCCGACCGGCCGTTCCTCGCGCACTCGGACGACCCGGACGGAGTCGAGGCGGCGGTCTGGGAGCGCGTCCGCGCGCTGCTCGGCGCCGAAGCGGGCGACGCGCTCGTGCTCGCGTGGGGCGACGAGGACGACGCCGCCACCGCCGCGCGCGAGATCGCGCTCCGCGCCGAGGACGCGCTCGTCGGCGTGCCGTCCGAGACGCGCCAGGCCTACGGCGACGGCACGACGGGGCTCGAGCGCATCCTGCCCGGTCCCGAGCGCATGTACCCGGACACCGACACGCCGCCCGTGCGCATCCGCGACGCGTGGGTCGCGGACCTCGACGCGCACCGCCCCGAGCTGCCGTGGGAGCGCGAGCTGCGCTACGAGGCGCTCGGACTGCCCGAGGCGCTCGCGCGGCGCCTCGCCGACGCGCCCTGGGCCGCCGTCTTCGACGCGTGCGCGCCCGCGCCGGGCGACGTCGCGCGGCGCCTCGCGTGGGCGCTCGAGAAGCGCGTCCCGCACCTGCTGCGCGCCGGCGTGATCGACACGCTCCCGGACGCGGGCCGCATCGCGGCGCTCGTCCGCGACGTCGAGGCGGGCCGCGTCCGCCCGGAGGCGTTCGAGCCGGCGTTCGACGAGCTCGCGCGGTCGTCGGACGACGACCCGGAGGCGCTGCTCGACGCATGGCGCGTGGGCGACGACGACGCGCAGCTCCTCGAGGCGCGCATCGAGGCCGTGCGCGCGCTCCCCCGCAGCCCGTTCGCGAGCGACGAGGGGCACCTGCGCCGCAGCGTCGGCGAGGTGCTGCCGTACGTGCTCGGACGCGCGGCGCCCGACGTCGTGCACCGCGCGGTCGCGGACGCGCTCGCACGCGGCCCGGAGGACGCGCGATGAGCGCCGACGACTTCAAGGGCTACCGCGATCCGACGCTGTCGGTTCTCAGGCGGCACGGCGTCACGGTCTGGTGCGAGGTCGTCGCGCGCACGACGCGCGGCGACTTCGCGGGACTCGTGCTGCCGCGCTCCGAGACCTCCGACGCCGACCACCTCGTGCTGAAACTCGAGAGCGGCTACAACGTCGGCCTGCGCCACGACACGATCACGGCGCTCGAGCGCACCGGCTACAAGAAGGTCGAGTACAAGATCCCCGAGCAGGAGTTCCCGAAGGACCCTGCGAAGCCGCGCGTGGTGCTGCTCGGCACCGGCGGCACGATCGCCTCGCGTCTCGACTACCGCACCGGCGCGGTGATCCCGGCCTTCACGCCCGGCGAGCTGTACGGGTCCGTGCCCGAGCTGGCGGACGTCTGCAACCTCAGCACCGAGAAGCTCTTCGGCGTCTTCTCCGAGAACATGGGCCGCGAGCAGTACCTCGCGCTCGCGACGCGCATCGGCGAGGTGATCCGCGACGGCTGCGACGGCGTGATCGTCGGCCACGGCACCGACACGATGGCGCACACCGCGGCGGTGCTCGCGTTCATGGTGGAGAACCCGCCGGTGCCGATCGTGATGGTCGGCAGCCAGCGCTCGTCGGACCGCCCGTCGTCCGACGCGGCGCGCAACCTCATCGCCGCCGCCACCGCCGCGGCGCACGGTCCGATCGCCGAGGTGCTCGTCTGCATGCTCGGCCCGACGTCGCACCGCTACAACCTGCTGCACCGCGGCACGCGCGTGCGCAAGATGCACAGCTCCTACCGCAGCACGTTCCGCACGCTCGGCGACGTGCCGGTGGCGCTGGTCGACGACGACGGGCTGCGTCCGATCCACACCGAGTGGCGCCCGCGCCGCAGCGACCGCGAGGTCACGATCCGCGCCGCCTTCGACGAGCGCGTCACGATCCTCTACTACTACCCCAACATGCAGCCCGACGTGATCGACGCACTCGTCGAGAAGGGCTACCGCGGGATCGTGATCGCGGGCACGGGGCTCGGCCACGTGAACCGCAAGGTCTACCCGGCGCTCGAGCGCGCGCACGCGGCGGGCGTGCACCTCTACATGACGCTCCAGACGCTCTGGGGCTTCGTGCAGATGAACGTCTACGAGACGGGCCGCGAGATCCTCGGCCTCGGCGTCGTGCCGCTCGCGAACATGCTGCCCGAGGTCGCGTTCATGAAGCTCTCGTGGGCGCTCGGGCTCCACCCGGACGACCCCGCCCGCGTGACCGAGCTGATGACGACGCCGCTCGCGGGCGAGATCACCGACCGCGAGCCGCACGACGGCTACCTGCTCTTCCAGGGCGGCGTGCCGGAGATGCGCGAGCTGCTCGGCCGCATCTGGTCGTGACGCCCGGTCGCGTCCGGCGCGACAGGACGAGGCGGGATAGGCTGGAACTCGACGTGCGCACGTGCGTCCCAGGGAGCGACGCGCGTGCGCGTCGTCCCGTCGGGAGGGTCCCATGCGTCGTCCCCGTCTCTCGCTGCCGCAGCTCGCCGTGCTCCTGCTCGCCGCCGCCGCCTGTGCGCGCACGCAAACGACGCCCCCCACGCACAGGGCCGCGACGGGGCCGGGCGAATCGCACGCGAGCGCGCCGCCGCCGCGCACGGTCGCGTCCGCCGCGGAGCGTGCACGCTGGGTCGACGACCACGTCGCCGCGGGCTGGTTCCCGGACGCGAGCACGGTGGAGCAGCCGGGGGCGCCGGGCTCGCCGCCGCCGTCGCCCGTGACCGCGTTCCGCGGGCCTGCGGGCGAGGTGCCGCCGGACTCGCGTGAGCCGGCGGGCGATCCTGCGCCGCCGCGGGCCGCAGCTCCGGTGGAGCGCGCGCGCGACTCCGGCGACGACTCCCCGATCTCCGGAGGCGGGGGCGGCGGCGGCGGACGCTCGCACGAAGGCGACGAGGAGTACGAGGACGCCGTCGACGGGTACGCCGGGCAGCCCGAGTCGAAGGACGGCGCCGCGTCGGAGTCGCCGCGCACGTGGAAGCGCTCGACGATCAGCCCGAACGCCACGCAGCTCGTGATCGGCGACGACGAGTCGCTGCCGCTCGAGTCCTGCCAGGCGTGGGTGCGCGTGGACGGCTTCCGCGCACGCGTGGTGCTCGACCTCACGTACGCGAACCCGCACGACCGCAACCTCGAGGGCGTGTTCAAGCTGCGCGTGCCGGACGAGGCCGCCGTGCACTTCCTCGCGTTCGGCGGCGGCGGCGCGGCGGTGCCCGCGGTCACGACGGCGCGCGGCGACGCAGCCGACCTCTCCCCCGCGGGACTCGCGGCCGCGCGCAGCGGCGCGACTCCGCTGCAGGTCGCGCACGTCGTGCCGCGCGAGGCCGCGCAGCGGGCGTACGCGCAGGAGACCGCGCGGAACATCGACCCGGCGCTGCTCGAGTGGAACGGCGCGGGCGTGTTCTCGGCGCGCGTGTTCCCGCTGCTCGCGCACATGCAGCACCGCATCACCGTCGCCTACGACATGGATCTCGTGGCGTCGGGGGCCGAGCGCGAGCTGCTGCTCGACCTGCCGCAGGGCCGCACCCCGCCACGGGTCACGCTGCTCTCTCCCGGCACCGTGAACGTGCGGAACGCGGGCGAGGACGCCGCGCCGGACCAGCGCGTACACGTGCGCGTGCCCGCTCCCGCGGCGCTCGCGATCGCGGGCGACGACGCGGTCGGACCGCACTTCGCGGCGTGGATCGCGCCCGAGCTGCCGAGCGCGCCCGCGAGCGCCCACCGCCGCGCGGTGTTCCTGCTCGACACGTCGATGTCGTCGAACGCGGAGCGCATGAACGTCTGGACCGCGCTCGTGCGCGAGACGCTCGCGCGCAACCGCGACACCGCCACCGAGTTCGCGGTGCTCTGCTTCAACGTCGAGACGTGGTGGTGGCGCGAGGGCTTCGCGCCGAACGACGCCGCGACCGTGGACGCCCTCGACCGCGACCTCGCGGCGCTGGCGCTCGAAGGCGCGTCGGACCTCGGCGCCGCATTCGCGCGGCTCGCCGCCACGCCGTGGACGCAGGGACTCGCCGACGCGGACGTCTTCCTGCTGAGCGACGGCGCCGACACGTGGGGCGCCGCGCCGCCCGCGGCCGTCGCCGCGCGGCTGGGTGCGCCGATCTACGGCTACACCACGGGACTGCCCGGCACCGACGTGCGCGGACTGCAGGCCATCGCACGCGCCACGGGCGGCGCGCTCTTCTCGGTGACGGGCGCGGACGACGTCGCCGGCGCCGCGACGGCGCACCGCGCGCGGCCGTGGACGCTGCGCGGCGTGGACGTCGCGGGCGCGGCCGACGTGCTCGTCGCCGGGCGTCCCGCGAACGTCTATCCGGGGCAGCGCCTGCGGCTCGCCGGGCGCGGCCGGCCGCGCGCGGGCGACGAGGTCGTGCTCCACCTCGAGCGCGGCGCGGAGACGCGCGACGTGCGGCTGCCGCTCGCCGACGTCGTCGCGTCGGAGCTCGCACCGCGCGCGTACGGCGAGATCGCGACCGGCCGGCTCGAGGAGCTCGCGCCGCTCGCCGACGACGACGCGCGCGCCTACGCGCTGCACTACGGCGTCACGGGCGCGACCTGTTCGCTGCTCCTGCTCGAGAGCGAGGAACGCTACGCGGCGTACGGCATCGACCTCGTCGCCGACGCCTCGCGCGTGCGCGCACGGCCCGTCGCCGCGGTCGAGAGCGAGCTCGACGCCGAGGCGGCGCGACTCGCGGGCGATCCGAAGAGCGCGTTCCTCGCGTGGCTCGACCGCCTGGAGCGCGTCTCGGGCGTGACGTTCGACGACCTCGACGCCGTGCGCGCCGCGGCGCGCACGCTGCCCGCGACCGCGTTCGCCCCGGACGCCCTGCCGCTGACGTGCCGCACGCGCACGTGGGACGACGTCGCGGGCGCGTTCCAGGAGCAGCTCGTCGCGGGCGCGCCCACCTACGACGCGACGACGACCGAGGCCGCGGGCCGGCTCTCCGTCCGCGGCGCCGCCGACGCCCTGCGCGCGCTCTCGTCCCTCGTGGAGGCCGACCCGGGCTCCACCGACCTGCTCCGCGACGTCTCGTTCTCGGCGCTCGAGTGGGACCTCGTGCCCCAGGCGTACGGCCTGCTCCTGCGCGTCGCGGCGCTGCGGCCCCACGAGCCCGAGACCGTGCGCGCGCTCGCGGAGTGCCTGGCGCGCACGGGACGCACCGACGCCGCCATGCTGTGCTACGAGGTGGCGCTGCGCGGCGACTGGGACCCGCGCTTCGGCGCGTTCCGCCTGATCGCCGCCACGGACTACGCGCGGCTCCTCGGGGAGCTCGAGCGCGGCGCGCGCACGACTTCGCTCGGCGCGCTCGCGCGCGACGCGCGCGGCCGCATCGAGCGGGACTACCTGCGCGGGCCGGCGGACCTGCTCGTCACGCTGACGTGGAACACGGACCGCACGGACGTCGACCTGCACGTCGTCGACCCGACCGGCGAGGACTGCTACTACGGGCACCGGCGCACGGCGGCCGGCGGCGCGCTCACGGAGGACGTCACGCAGGGCTACGGCCCCGAGCTGTTCGTCGCCGGCGCGGCGCTGCCCGGCACGTACCGCGTGCAGGTGCACTACTACGCGTCGGACCGCACGCGCACGACGCTGCGCAGCAAGGTGTACGCGACCGTCGTCCGCGGCTTCGGCACCGACCGCGAGACGGTCTCGCGCCACGCGCTCGTCCTCGGCGACACCGCGGACGACGCGCTCGTGACGACCGTCGACTTCTGACGCCGACCGCGCCGGCGCCGTTCAGCGCCGCTCGACGCGGAGGGCGACGCCCGCCGCGCGCACGAGCGCGTCGGACGCGAGCCACGCCGCGGCGTCGGCGTCGTCGCGCACGTGGGCGTCCCACCACGCCAGAGCCACCGCCCGCACCACGGCGACCTGCGCCGGGTCCGCCGGCCCCGAGCCGGCCCACGGCAGCGAGCCCGTGATCCCCCCGAACCCGTGGTGCGCGCCCTCGATCCAGACGAGCTCGTGCGCCCCGGGCGCGGCGCCGTCGAACGCGGCCCGGCGCGAGGACGCGGGCCGCGGATCGATCGGCAGCGTGTCCTCCGAGCCGGAGACGAACAGCGTGGGCCGCACGAGACCGGCCCACGACGCGTCCCGCAGGCCGCCGCCCTCGCCCTGCGGGCTCACGGCCACGAACGCCCGCGGCCGCGTGTCGAGGAACGAGACCGAGACGCGGCCGCCCGGCCCGTAGAGCCGTGCGCCGGCCACGACGAGCGTCGTCCACGCGCCGAAGGAGTGGCCGCCGACGCCGACGCGCGCGCGGTCGAGCGCCACGGGGTGCCCGGCGCGCGCGGAGAGCGCGCGCTCGATCTCGTCGAGGCCGTCGAGCACGCGGCGCACGTCGAGCGGCCGCGTGCGCCAGTGGCGCAGCACCGTCGGCGACGACGTCCTCTCGAGCAGGTCGCGGCCCGCCGCCAGCTCCTCGCGCGACGCCAGCGAGAGCGAGTCGCCGTGCGTCGGCCGCACGACGCAGTAGCCGTGGGCCGCCCAGTCGAGCGCGAGCGGGTCGTAGCCGTCCCGGGACCCGTTCGCGCCGTGCGACCACACGATCACGGGGAGCGCTGCCGCGGACGCGCCCGGGTCGGGCGCGTCGACGCGCAGCGGCACGCCCTCCGCGCGGTGCGCGGCGCGGAGCGTGAGCGACGGGACGGAGAGCAGCGGCCGGGGCGGCTCGTCGGCGCGCCAGAGCCGCGCGGCCGCGGGCGGTGCGGGCACTGCGGGGGGCGCGTCCGGCGGCGCGACGGCGCGCGCGGGCGGCGGGCGGTCGTCGGAGCACGCGCCGGCCAGCAGCACGGCGAGCGCCGCCGCCGGGGCCGCGGCCGCCGCGCGCCGCGTCACGACGAGAGCAGCAGCTCCAGGTCCTCGGGCGACAGGTCCGCGAGGAGCGCGTTGTCGTCGGAGAGGATCGCGTCCGCGAGGTCGCGCTTCTTGTCCTGCAGCGCGAGGATCTTCTCCTCCACGCTGTCGCGGCACACCAGCCGGTACGCCATGACGTGCCGCGTCTGCCCGATGCGGTGGCTGCGGTCGATCGCCTGCGCCTCGACGGCCGGGTTCCACCACGGGTCGAGGATGAACACGTAGTCCGCGGCCGTGAGGTTCAGGCCGAGTCCGCCCGCGCGCAGGCTGATGAGGAAGACCGGACACGCCGCGTCGGTCTGGAAGCGCTCGACGCGCTCGCGGCGGTCGCGCGTCTGCCCGTCGAGGTACTCGTGCACGAGGCCCGCCGCCTCGAGGCGCTTGCGCACGATGGCGAGGAGCGACGTGAACTGGCTGAACACGAGCGCCTTGTGGCCCTCGGCCACGACCTCCTCGAGCAGCGGCAGGAGCGCGTCGAGCTTCGCGCAGTCCTCGTCCTCGCGCTCGGGGTCGAGGAGCCCCGGGTGGCACGCCGCCTGGCGCAGCCGCAACAGCGCCTCGAGCACGTGCATGCGCGAGCCGGCGAGCGCGGCCGCGGCGCCGCCGCCGAGCAGCGCGCCGCGGTAGTGCGCCGCGAGCTCGCGGTACAGCCGCCGCTGCTTCGCCGGCATCTCGCAGTGCAGCGTCTGCTCCGTCTTCTCCGGCAGGTCCGTCGCGACCTGCTCCTTCGTGCGGCGCAGCAGGAAGGGGCGCAGCGCGCGCGCGAGCAGCGCGCGGCCCTCGCGGTCGATGGACTCGACGGAGCTCTTCTGCGCGAGTCTGCGGAACGTGGCCGAGCGCCCGAGCATGCCGGGGTTCAGGAACTCGAAGAGCGCCCAGAGCTCCGAGAGGTGGTTCTCGAGGGGCGTGCCGGAGAGCGCGAGGCGGTGCCGCGCGCGCAGCGCGCGCGCGGCGCGCGAGGCCTGCGTCGCGTGGTTCTTCACGGCCTGCGACTCGTCGAGGATCGCGTAGTCGAACTCGGTCGCGGCGAGCTGCTCGGCGTCGCGGCGCAGCACGCCGTACGTCGTCACGACGAGGTCGTACTCCGCGAAGTCGTCGAGCGACGCGCGGCGCGCGCCGCCCGTGTAGTCGAGCACGCGCAGCTCCGGCGTGAAGCGCGCCGACTCGTCGATCCAGTTGAAGACGACCGAGCGCGGCGCGACGACGAGCGACGGCCCGTGGGACGTCTCCGCCGTGCGGCGCTCCTCGAGCATCGCGAGCACCTGCACGGTCTTGCCGAGTCCCATGTCGTCGGCGAGGCAGCCGCCGCAGCCGAACTCGCGCAGGAAGTCGAGCCAGGCCAGGCCCTCGCGCTGGTAGCCGCGCAGCGTGCCCCGGAACGACGCGGGCTCCTGGCGCGGCTCGATGCCGTCGAAGCCCCGGATGCGCTCGCGGTAGCGCTCGAACTCGGCGTCCACGTCGACGCCGCGGCGCCCGGCGAGCAGCGCCTCGATGATCCAGCCCTGGTGCCGACCGAAGCGCAGGCCGTCGTCCTCGACGCGCCCGAGCGCCGCGAGCAGGCCCCACGAGCGCAGCACGTCCTCGGGCAGGAGCCCGAGCGAGCCGTCGCCGAGGCGCACCGTGCGGCTGCCCGCGCGGACCGCGCGCAGCAGTTCCGGCAGCGGCGCCACCTCGCCGTCGAACTCGATGCCGCCCTGCACGCCGAACCAGTCGATGCCCGACGCGACCGACGCGCGCATGCGCCCCGCGGAGCGGTAGCGGCGCCCCGCCGCCTCCACCGTCCAGCCCTCGTCGAGGAGCCGCGGGAGCAGCGCGACGAGCGCCGTCGCCGGCAGCGCGAGGTCGCCGCCGGAGGCCTGCGGCGGCAGCGCGTCGGGGTGTTCGAGCAGCACCGCGGCCGCGCGGCGCTCGGCGTCGCGGTCGCGCGCGATGCGCCGCCGGCCCTCCGCATCGGGCGCGACCGAGGCGGGGTCGCCCAGGCGCACCGCGTCGCCGCCGTACGCCGCGTAGATGCGGCAGTCCACCCAGCCCGGTCCCGCCTCGACGCCGCCGGACGCCTCGAGATGCGGCCGCGGCGCCACGCCGTGGACCATCTCGAGGGCCGTGCCGTGGACGGGCGGGGCGGCGGGCAGCGCGAGCACGCGCTCCGCGAGCTCCTCGGCGTCGGCCGCGGGCGCGACGATCGGCCCTTCGTCGAGGAGCGTCTGCAGCCACGGCGCCGACTCCGCGATCCCGAGCGGCGCGGCGACGCCGCGCGCCACGACGAGACCCGCGCCGAGCACCAGGTCGGCGGCGTCGAGGGCGAGCGTCTCGGTGCCGCGCACGAGGCGCCCGACGAGGCGCACGCGGTCCCCGCGCGGCAGCGGCTCGACGCACGTCTCGAGGCGCCACGGCGGCGAGTCCTCGTAGCGCAGGGGGCGCAGCGCCTCGTCCACGCCGGGCTCGTCGAGCACCAGGCGCCGCGTCGCGGCGAGGAGCGGCAGGAACACGGCCGTCTGCTCGGGGTCGAGCAGGAACGTGTCGGCGGCGCCGTCGCGGCCCGCGTCGGACGCGCCGCGCAGCGCGGCGAGCACGCGGCGGTCGCTCGGTGCGAGCGGCGCCTGCTCGTCCTCGGGCGTGCCGGCGAGCGCGCGCAGGATGCCCCAGCGGCCGCTGCGCAGGCGCCGCCGCACGAACGCCGAGACGACGGGCGCGTGCGCGCGGCGGCTGCGCTCGCGGTCGAGCACGTACACGACCTCGGACGAGGTCCGGAGCACCGGCTCGGCGGCGCGCCGCGCGAGCGCCTCGGCGAGGGCGTCGAGCCGGCCCTCCCAGTCGGGCGGCGACTCCTCGCGGGCGGGCTCCGCCGGCGTCTCGCCGGCGGCCTGGAGGCACGCGATGCCGCTGCGGTCGGCCTCGAGCAGGGTCGCCCAGAGGTGCTTGCAGGGGCCCCAGCGCTCCCACGCGACGCAGGTGCAGCGGAGCACGGGCGCGTCGAGCACGGACAGGTCGGCCGCCGACGTGTGCAGGCGGTCGTCGCGGACGAGCGCGACCACCGAGGTCTCGCCGAGGGCGTCGATCTGCACGTCGCCCCCCGACGCATGCAGGCGGCCCTGCTTGCGCGCAGCGGGGGAGAACATGGCGACGAGGCGTGCGGGGAGTGGCATGGCTCGGGACGGACCCCGCAGGATAGCGTGGGCGTCGAGGTTCCGTTCCGGGCGACGCCCCGGAGCGCGCAGGGAGGGTCGGATGGCGGAGTCAGGACGCGGGGGTGCCGGCTGGAAGATCGTGGTCGGCGTGGGCGTCGCGCTCGGGGTCGTCTGCTGCGGCGGCGTCGTGGCGGCGGTGCTCTTCGTGCGCGACAAGGCGCAGGAGATCGCGACCGGCCCGGGCGGCGTCGAGGGCTTCGTCCGCGATCAGGTGCAGAAGCTCGCGGGCGCGCGCGACACGGAGGCGCAGGACTTCTCCGCGCGGCTCTTCGCGGCCGACGCGGACCTCGACGCGCTCTACGCGCGCACCTCGCCGGTGTTCCGCGGCGTCACCGACGCCGAGGGTCTCGCGACGCTCCACCGGACCCTGCGGAACGTGCTCGGCGACCTCGTCGAGCTGCGCATCCGCAACTACAACCAGGTCTCCCGCTTCGGGACGGCCTCCGGCACGGCCTACGACCTGACGTACGACGCGACGTTCACGAAGGCCACGGGGACCGCCACCATCCGACTCGTGGACGGTCCCGGAGGGACCCTGCTCGTGGAGTCGTTCCGCGTGGACTCGCCGGCCTTCGCCGCAGCGCTGGCGGGACTGCCGGAGCCGCCCGCGGAGTCGCCGGAGAGCGACGGGGCGGACGACGGGCGCTGACGACCGCGCGCCTCAGCGCCGCGCGGAGAGCTGCTGCTGGAGGTCCGAGAGGTTGCCCTTGAAGATGCGGACGAGCGCCTGCAGCTCGAACGCGCGGCCCATGATGCCCGTCTCGTCGAGCGCGCCGCCGCGCTCGTCCTCGGGCGTCAGGTCCTCGAGCGAGGCCGCGATGACGTCGAGCGCCTTCGCGGTGTCGCGGAAGAGCTCCTCGGACGCCTCGTGGACGCGGCGCGACGCCGTGTCACGGCGCTCGAGCTCCGCACGGAGTGCGGCGAGGTCCCGCTCCAGCGCTGCGATCCGGTCGGCGTCCGCCATCGTGCTCTCCACGTCCCGGGAAGGGTGCGCTCCTCCGACGGAGCGGTGCCCGTCCCCGCCAGGACTGCGGAGGGTAGAGGAGGCCAACGGGGCGCGCAACTCGGGCCGCAGCGCACCCGCGGGATCGTCTCCGGGAGGCCCCCCCGCCCCTCCTCTCGCCGGCCGCCGGCCTGGGATCGTGTGCGCTGATTTCGACTTCGACGACACGAGCGCTCGGCGGCGAGAGGGCCCTCCCGGTACGCCCCGCGCTGACGCGGGGACGCTCCCGCCCGGGCATCGGCAGCTCCGGCGCGCGCAATAGGGGGCGAAGGCGGATTTCCTGCACATCCTGCGCGGCGCGCCGCGCGGACGGCGCCCGGCGGCGCGCGACGGTACAGTGGGCCGCGTGCGACGCCCCGCCGCGGCCGCTCTCCTCGTCGCCGTGACGGCCGCGGCCGCCGCGTGCGACGGCGCGTCCTCCGCGACCACCGACACCGGGCCCCCAGCCGCGGACGCGACGCCGCGCGGCGCACCGTTCGTCGGCATCGAGGTGTGCGCGGAGTGCCACGCGGACCGCGCCGCGTCGTTCCGCGCGAACGCCCACTACCGCACGTCGGCGGCCGCGGACCGCACGAGCGTCCACGGCTCGTTCGACCCGCCGGGCAACCGGCTCGACACGAGCGGCGCCGCGCTGCGCTTCGAGATGGAGGAGCGCGACGGCCGGCTGTGGCAGACGGCGATCGGCGCGGCCGCGGGCGGACGCACGTCGCGTCCGTTCGACATCTCCGTCGGCTCCGGGAAACTCGGCCAGTCGTACCTCTACTGGCTGCGCGGACGCCTGTTCCAGTTGCCGGTCTCGTTCGTCGCCGAGCACGCGCGCTGGGTCAACAGCCCCGGCGAGATGTACCGCGACGGCTCCGCCGAGTTCCACCGCCCCATCGTGCCGCGCTGCATCGAGTGCCACACGACGTGGATCGAGCACGTCCCGGGCACGTTCAACGAGTACGTGCCGGGCAGCGAGATGTACGGCGTGACGTGCGAGCGCTGCCACGGACCGGGGGGCGAGCACGCGGCGTGGCACCGGGCGCACCCGGAGAGCCGCGAGCCGCACGCGATCGTGCAGCCGGCGGAGCTGCCGCGCGACCGCTCCCTCGACGTCTGCGGACAGTGCCACGGCGGCGTCGGCGAGCCGCTGCGCCCGGCGTTCTCGTTCCGCCCCGGCGACGTGCTCGCGGAGTTCGTCGCGCCCCCGCCGCCGCCGAAGCCGGGAGCCGAGGGCCTGCACAGCAGCAACCAGCTCCCGCGGCTGCGGCTGAGCCGCTGCTTCGAGGAGAGCGGCACGCTGACGTGCGCCACCTGCCACGACCCGCACGTCCACGAGCGCGGCGACACCGCGCGCTTCTCGAAGCGCTGCCAGGGCTGCCACGCGCCGGCGGACTGCGGGCGGGCCGACGCGCTGGGGCCCGAGATCGCCGACGACTGCATCGACTGCCACATGCCCGCGCTCGACGACGCGGGGACGACGATGGACCTCGGCGGCGAGCTGCTGCGGCCGCGCATCCGCGAGCACCGCATCGGCATCTACGCGCCGCGCTGAGGTCGCGCGCCTTCCGCGCCCGTCAGCGCTTGTCGAGCAGCTCGCGCGCGAGCACGAGCACGTCGAGGTCGAGCATGTGGTTCTGCGGCGCGAGCAGCTCCGCGAGCGCCGGCACCTCGCCGTCCTCGACGATGCGCCCGATCGCGGAGACCGCGCACGCACGCGCGTACTGGCTCTGCTCGCCGTCCGACGCGGCCGCGAGGAGCAGCGGCAGCGACGCCGTCGCGCGCCCCGTGCCGAGGGCCATCGCCGCGGTGCACGTCGCGAACACGGACTCGTGGGCCCTCACGACCGCCGCCATGCGCTCCTCGCCGCGCTCGTCGCCGAGCATGCAGAGCGCGGTCGCGAGCGCCGCCGCCTGCCGCGGATCCGTGGCCTTCACCAGGCGCTCGTGCACGGGCCCCGCGGCGTCGAGCAGGTGCAGGAGCGCCGCGGCCTGGGACGCGTACTGCGGCGACCAGAAGCGCTCGCGGCGTCCGATCTCCCGCACGAGCACGTCGCGCGACTCGGTGTCGCCGAGCAGGCCGAGCGCGATGGAGTACGCGCCCTGCAGGCTCTCCTCGTGGTCGTCGGCGCGGTACGCGGTGCGCAGCGTCGCGCCCGCCGCGGCGTCGCCCTGCAGCCCGAGGGCGAGCGCGCGCCACGGCTTGTCGTTGTCGGCCGACTTCGCGAAGAGCTGCAGGAGCTGGTCGCGGACCGCCGCGCCGCGGATGCCGCCGAGCGCGAGCACCGCGAGCGACTGCGTGCCGAGGTCGCGGTCCTCCTTCGCGGCGTAGAGCAGCGCGTTGATGGGCGTGACGTCCTCGATCGTGAGCACGCGGCCGAGCGCGAGCGCGGCGGCCTGGCGCAGCGAGACCTCCTCGGCGCCGAGGAGCAGCTTCACGTACGCGTCGATGCTCTCCCGGTCGCCGCAGGCGCCGAGTCCCGTGACCGCGCAGGAGCGGACGACCGCCTTGAGGCCCGTGTTCGCGAGCGCGGCGCGCAGCGCCGGCAGCGCCTCGGGCCTGCGGCCGGCCCCCAGTCCGACGAGCACGGAGCACTGCAGCTCCGGGGAAGCCTTCCCGACACGCTCGTCGGCGAAATCGAACGTCATCGCGAGCAGGTCGGCGCCGTCGGCGCCGCCGCACATCCCGAGCGCGACCGCCGCGAGCGCACGCCGGCTGTCCGGCGCCTTCGCGTCGGAGACGATCCCGTGCAGGAAGGGCACGGAGCCGGGGTCGCCCAGCGCGCCGAGGCAGAGCAGCGCGACGCTCTGGACGTCGGGTGCCGGGTCCTCGCCGGCGAGGCGGCGCAGGTCCGCCCCGGCGTCCGGCACCTCCGCCCGCACGAGCGCGAGCGCCGCGGACGCGCGCACGTCGGCCGAGGAGTCGTGCGTCGCCTTGCGCAGCGCGGCGACGACGCGCTCGTCGGCGCGCGGCGGCTCGGCGCGCACGGGGTCGCGGCTGCTCGGCGTGATGTCGAGCGGCTGCAGGACCTTCGGCTCGCTGCGCAGGAAGCGCTCGCGGTGGACCGCCCACCAGCGCTCCCAGCTCGTGAGGGCGACGGGCGGGTCCACGAACGCGGGCGGCAGCGACGTCGTCGTGGGCGTCGTCGCGGGCGGCTCCTTGTCCTTCCGGCCGGTGACCGCGGGTCCGTACGTCGGGCCCGTGATCGGTCCGCCCCGCGGCAGCGGACCGCCGGGGCCGGGCGTGCCGGTCGGCAGGGGGACGCCGTCGGGGGTCTTCGGACCCTGGTAGTAGCCGCCGTGCGCGAACGCCGGTGCGGCGCCGACCCCGAGCAGGCAGAGCGCCGCAGCGCTGCGGCAGAGTGTCCGTCGTATCGACATCGCCCCTCCCGCGGACGACCCCCACGTCGCAGCCCCGCGCGGCGGCTCCACGATACCCCCGTCCGCCGCGCCGTCACGCGGCACCGCGCGAGACGCTCCGTTCGGACCGCGGCGGCGGCGCGTCCGCCGATACACTCCGCGCGCCGTGCACATCTCGTTCTGGCCGCACGTCTGGGCGATCCCGCTCACGATCCTCCTCGGCATCGCGATCGGCTGGTTCCTGCGCTCGCGCGCGGGCGACGACGAGTGACCCCGCCGCACCTGTCGCTCGTCGTGCCCTGCTACGACGAGACCCACCGCCTGGGCCCGAGCATCGAGCGCATCCTCGCGTGGGTGCGGGCGCAGGACTTCGAGAGCGAGATCGTGATCGTGGACGACGGCTCGCGCGACGGCACGGCGGAGTTCGCCGAGCAGCACCTCGCGGACGCGCGGCACGTCGTGCTGCGCCACGCGCGCAACCGCGGCAAGGGCGCCGCCCTCCGCACCGGCATGCTCGCGGCGGTCGGGCGTCACGTGCTCTTCTCGGACGCCGACCTGAGCACGCCGATCGAGGAGGCGTCCAAGTTCCTGGCCGCGCACGCGGCCGGCGCGCCGATCGTCATCGGCTCGCGCAAGACGAAGGGCGCGGCGGTCACGAAGCGGCAGAACCCGCTGCGCGAGAACATGGGCCGCGTCTACACGTGGCTCTCGAACGTGCTGATCTGCCCGGGCGTCTCCGACTTCACGTGCGGGTTCAAGTCGTTCGTGCGGCAGGCCGCGCAGGACGTGTTCTCGCGCGTGCGCGAGGAGGGCTGGGCCTACGACAGCGAGGTGCTCTACCTCGCGCGCCGGCTCGGCTATCCCGTGACCGAGGTGCCCGTGGCGTGGGCGAACGACCCGAGCACGCGCGTGCGGCTGCTGCGCGACGCGTTCGGCTCGGCCGCCGGGCTCGCGCGCATCCGCGGCCGCGCGCTCCGCGGCGTCTACGACGCGCCGGGCGCGGCCGGCGAGGTCGTCTCGGCCTGAGCGCCCCACACGGGCACGGGCGCCGCCTTGCCCTTCAGCCGTTGCGGTCCGAGGTCGGAGAGACGCGCGCGCAGGCCGGCGTCGGTCAGCTCCGCGCGCGCGGCGTCGGAGACGACGAGCGGCACGCCGACCTCCTTCGTCAGGCTCTCGAGGCGCGACGCCGTGTTGACCGTGTCGCCGATGAACGTGTACTCGAGGCGCTCGGTCGAGCCGATGCTGCCCGCGATGACCTCGCCCGCGTGCACGCCGATCCCGATGCGGATCGGCCGCGCGAGCCGCGGACCGATCTCGTCGAGCGCCGCGAGCATGTCGAGCCCCGCAGCGACGGCGGCGTCGGCCGCGCGCTCGGGCTCGTCCACGCCGAAGACGGCCATCAGCCCGTCGCCGATGAACTTGTCCACGACGCCGCCGTGCGCGTGCACGATCGCGACCATGCGCTCGAAGTAGACGTTCAGGTCGCGCACGATCTCCTCGGGCGCGCTCGTCTCGGTGCGCCCCGTGAAGTCGCGCACGTCGGAGAAGAGCACGGCGACGTGGCGCCGGCTGCCGCCGGGGCGCAGCCCGTCCTCGGACTCGAGGATGCGCTGCGCGAGGCCCGGGCTCACGAGCTTGCCGAAGACCTCCTTCACGCGCCGCCGCTCGCGCAGCCCGTCGATCATGCGGTTCGTGTGGCTCGCGATGAGTCCGAACTCGTCGTCGGACGCGACCGCGACGTAGCGCTCGAGCGCGCCGCCCGAGACCGCCTCGAGCACCGCGGTCTCGTTGGCGAAGAACAGGTGCAGGTTGCGCGAGAACGAGACGATCACCGCGCCGAGCATCACGAGCAGCGCGACGACCACGAACCCGATCTCGGTGACGACCTTCATGCGCGCGGCGTCGATGTGCGCCATGCCCGCCATCGCGACGGTCGTCAGGTCCTTGTTCACGAGCAGGAAGAGGTCGATCGCGACGAGCGCCGTCACGGCGAGGGCGGGCAGCGCGAACTTCGTCGTGACCGACGTGCCCCGCGCGAGCAGCGGCACGGAGCGTCCCTCCGCGATGAGCCGCCGCGCGACGTGCCGCTCGCGCGCGAGCGCCATGTCGAGCGCCGCGAAGACGCCGATGGTCGCGCAGCCGAGCGTCATCTTGACGCCGCTGACGACCGGGAACTCGTGGACGAGCGTGTCCCAGACGGTCACGCCGAGGCCCGCGGCGACGAACAGGCCGAAGTCGAGCACGAGCTGGCGCCGGCCGTGGCCGATCTCGGGCCCGCGCACGACGAAGCGCGGCTCGAGGACGCTGCGCAGCGCGAGCGCGAGTCCGAACGCGCAGGCGAGGATCAGCGCGATGCGCGGCGCGCCGAGCTGCTCGAGGAACGAGCAGACCTGTCCGCCGTAGAAGCCGAGGAGCACCGCGGAGCCCGCGTAGTACGCCAGCACGCGGGGCAGCCCGAGCGCCGTCGTCCGCGTCGCCGCGCCGTCCGTCATCCGCTCTCCTCCCCCGCCGCCGCGCGCTCCCGGAGCACGCGCCGCAGCGCCTTGCCGACGTGGTTGCGCGGGATCTCGGCGATCCGCACGAAACGTCGCGGACGCTCCCACGGCGTCACGCGTGCGGCGAGATGCTCCGTCAGCTCGGCATCCGACGGCTCGCGTCCCGCACGACAACAGACGAACGCGACGGGAACTTCCCCGTCCACCGGGTGCGGCGCGCCGACGACCACGGCGTCCGCGACGTCGGGGTGCGCGCGGAGCGCCGCCTCGACCGTGCCGGGCACGACGCTCCAGCCCCTGAACTTGATGAGGTCCTTCAGACGGTCCACGATCACGACGTAGCCCGCCTCGTCGAAGCGCGCGAGGTCGCCGGTGCGCAGCCAGCCGCCGTCCGCGAAGGCCGCCGACGTCGCGTCCGGGCGCCGCCAGTAGCCCGACGTCACCTGCGGCCCGCGCACCTGCAGTTCGCCCTCGCCGCCGACCGGCACGTCCGGCGCCGCCGGGTCGCAGACGCGCAGCTCGGTGCCCGGCAGCGGGATGCCGACGGTCCCGGCGCGCGGCGCCTGCGGCGGGTTGTTGCAGACCTCGGGCGACGCCTCCGTCAGCCCGTACCCGAGCAGCATCGGCACGCCCGGCACGGCGGCGGCCCAGCGCGCGGCGAGGTCGCCGCCGACGAGCATCGCGCCCGCCTTCACGTAGCGCAGCGAGCGGAACACGCGCGTCGCGCGCGGACCGGCCGCGTCGAGCAGGCGGTGGAACATCGTCGCGCTGCCGTAGGCGACGCTCACCCGCTCGCGCTCGACGGCTTCGAGCACCGCGTCCGCGTCGAAGTGCGCGAGCACGACGACGCGCGCGCGCGCCGCGAGCGACGCGTTCACGACGCACGAGAGCCCCCACGTGTGGCAGAAGGGCAGCGCGCCCAGGATCACGTCGCGGTGCGTCCAGCCGAACCACGCGTCGTTCTGGTGCGCGTTCGCCGCGAGGTTCGCGTGCGACATCACCGCGGCCTTGAGTCCGCCGGTGGTGCCGCTCGTGTACTGCAGCACGGCGGCGTCGGCGCCGCTCTGCCCGACCGCGGGCACGGCGCCGCGCTCGCGTCCGTGCACGACCGCGGGCAGATCGTCGAACGCGGCGCGCACGTCGTCGGTGCACGCGACGGCGCGCGGCTCGGCGTCCGCCAGGTGCGTCGCGAGCGACGCGACGGGCAGCTCGGGCGTGACGGGCACCGCGATCCAGCCCGCCGCCCACGCGCCGTGCAGCGCCGCCACGAACTCCGGTCCGTTCGGCAGGCGGATCAGCAGGCGCTCGCCGGGCGGACCGAGTTCCGCGAGCTGCGCAGCGACGCCGCGCGCACGGCGTGCGACGTCCGCGAACGAGAGCACGTCCTCTGCGTGAGGACCCTGCAGCCACACGCGGTCCGCGGCGTCGCCCTCCGCTGCCTGCAGTTCCTCGGGCAACGTGCGCGCGAGCGTGGCGAACGCGCGCGCGACGCCCGCCGGATAGAGCGACTGCCAGTCGTGCGGGTCGTTCAAGCGCGGACGCCGACGGCCTGGCGCCGGAACCGCGCCGGCGCCGCGCCGTGCGACATCTCCGCGATCTGCATGGGCTGGCCCTTGCCGCAGTTCGGCACGCCCCAGAGCTGCCACGCGGGCGCGGCGCAGATCGCGTCGCACGCGTTCCAGAACTGCGGCGTGATGCCCTGGTACGTCGGGTTGCGCAGGAGCCGCCCGAGCTTGCCGCCCTTGATCTCGCGCCCGCTCTCGCAGGTGAACTGGAAGTTCAGGCGCTGCTGGTCGATCGACCAGCACTTCACCCCCGCCATGAAGATGCCGTCGTCCGTGTCGGCGACGAGATCCTCGAAGCTCCACGTGCCGGGCATCAGCGAGAGGTTCGAGATGCGCACGATCGGCACGTTCCACGGCCCCTCGGCGCGGCTGCAGCCGCGGCTGCGGTCGCGGTTCTCGAAGTGCGCGACGTCGCGCGAGGTCTGGTACGCGGCGAAGCGCCCGTCCTGCACGATGTGCCAGCGCTGGCTGCGGACGCCGTCGTCGTCGTAGCCGATCGTCGCGAGACCGCCGGGCACCGTCGCGTCGGCGACCAGGTTGACGTGCTCGCTGCCGTAGCGGAAGCCGTCGAGCTTGCCCGTGTCCACGAACGACGTGCCCGCGAAGTCCGCCTCCCAGCCCTGCACGCGGTCGAGCTCGGTCGCGTGCCCCACCGACTCGTGGATCTGCAGCGCGAGCTGGTCGCCCGAGAGGATCACGTCCTTCTCGCCGACGGGACACGTCGCCGCCGTGAGGAGCTCGAGCGCCTCCTCGCGCGTGCGCTCCGCGTTGCCGACGAGGTCGAGCGCGAGCACCAGCTCGTAGCCCGCCGCGAGGTAGTTCCCGCCGAACGCCGCCGGGTAGCTGCGCACCTGCGTCTCGCCGTGCGCGTGCGCGACGCACGAGATGCCCGCGCCGCTGCGCAGCACGACCTGCTCGATGTCCGCGCCCTCCGACGACAGGAACACCTGGCTCTCGCGCCGGAAGCTCATCGACGCGCCCGACGCCGTGACCTCGGGGCGCGCGCGCAGGATCGCGTCGGCGCGCAGCAGCACGTCGAGCTTCGTCTCGAGCGGCACGCCGAACGGATCGACGAGGTACGTCGACGTCCACACGTCGCGCCACGCGGGCTCGCCCGCCCAGCGCAGCCGCCCGGGGCCCGCGCGGCGCCCGGCGCGCGCGATGCGCACGGCCAGCGCGGCGACGCGCTCGACCTCCTCGGGCGTCAGGTCGAAGCCCGACGCGAACCCGTGGGCGCCGTCCACGAGCACGCGCACGCCGAAGCCGGTCGTCTCGACCTGCTCGAGCTGCGCGACCCTGCCGTTGCGCACGCCGAGGTCCTCGGTCTCGATGCGCCCGACGCGCACGTCGGCCCAGTCGGCACCCGCCGCGCGCGCGACCTCCACGGCGCGCCGCCCGAGCTCGCGCCACGCCGTCGCGTCCGTCGTGCCCTTCGCCATCTGCATCGGGGGATTCCTCAGAACTCGGTGGTGCTGGAGAAACGGAAGCCGTCGATGCGCAGCGACGGCACGACCGTGTGGCCGCCGAACAGCGCCGACGCGAGCCGCGCGTCGCCGCCGATCCCGCTCACGCGCGCGAGGGCGTCGACGAGCGACTGCGTGAAGCGCAGGTTCTTGACGGGCCGCGTGACCTCGCCGCGCTCGATGAGGAACGTGCCGTTGCGCGTCATGCCCGTGAGCGTGAGGCGCGTCGGCTCGACGACGTTCGTGTAGTGGAACTCGGTGACGAGGATGCCGCGGTCCACGTCACGCACGAGATCCGCGGCGGTGCCCGTGCCGGGCGCGAGCAGCAGGTTCGCGGGCAGCGGACCCGACGTGCTCGGCTGCGGCGGCGCGTGGCCCGTCGTGCGGCAGCCCATGCGCAGCGCGGTGCCGCGGTCGTGCACGAGACCCGCGGCCACGCCGCCCTGGATGAGCGGCACGGCGGCGCGCGGCACGCCCTCGCCGTCGAACACGTGTCCGACGGCGAGCGGGTGGTACGCGTCGTCCGCGATCGAGATGCGCGCGTCGGCGACGCGCTCGCCGAGACGTCCCGCGAGGAAGCTCGAGCCGTCCTCGACCTGCTGCGCGCCGAAGCCCTTCAGCGCGGCGAAGAGCAGCAGACTCGCGACGGCCGGCGGCTCGAGCACGACCGTCCACTCGCCCGGCGCGGCGGGCTGCGGGTCGCGGCTCGCGAGCGCCTTGCCGACGGCGCGCTCGCCGACCGCGCCGACGTCGAGGTCCCCGGGCGCGGCGCCGAACGCGTTCGCCCAGCCGGCGCCCGCGTCGCGGAACACCGAGAACGACACCTGCGCGCGCGTGTCGAGGTCCCACACCTCGAGTCCGGCCGAGTTGGCGACGAGCCGGATGTCGTTCGTGACGCCCTGGACGCCCGCGGCCCGGCAGCCGTTGTCGCGCGCGCGCGCCGTCAGGCGCGCGACCGAGTCCGCGGTGTGGACCGGGTCCGGCTCGAGCGGCGCGCGGCGGCGCAGGCGGTAGCCCTGCTGCGGTCCGGGCAGGGGGAGCAGGTCGTCCCGCGCCGGCATGCGCCGCGCGACGTCCACGGCGCGCCGCACCGTCGCGCGCACGGCGTCCTCGGTCGCGGTGCCGGTGGACGCCTTGCCCTCGCGGCCGTCCACGCGCACGCGCACGGCGACGTTCGCCGCCCGGCGCACGAGGTTCTGCACCGGGTGGTCCGCGGTGAAGCGGTTGAGCTCCTCCTCGCACTGCGAGACCGAGACCTCGGTCTCGTCGGCAGCGGATGCGGAGAGCGCGGCCAGCGCCAGGCGACGCGCGCGGTCGGGATCGAGCATGGGTCCTCCGGCTGGGTCCGGGAGTGTAGCCCGGGCGGGCCCAGGGTCAGCGGCCGAGGCGCGTCCAGGCCTCCTCGAACGGTCCCGTCATCCGCCCGCCCTCCAAGCGGTAGCGGGCGAGCGCGCTCGCGCCCTCGTCGCGCTCCGCGGCGGATTCGCCGGCGAGCAGGGCCAGCGCCAGCGCGCCCAGGCTGTCGAGGTCCGCGCCCTCCGGTCCGGCCAGCGCGCGCAGCGCGGCGAGGCCCTCGTCGCGCCGGCCCGGCAGCGCCGTCAGCGCCACGGCGCGCAGCCGCCAGAGCACGCGCTCGGTCGGCGCGAGCCGCAGCCCGGCGTCGCTGACGACGAGCGCGTCGGCGGCGCGGTCGCCGGCCTCCACGAGCAGCGCGGCGAGGGCGATCGCGCCCTCGACCGAGGGCTCGACGAGGAGCGCGTCGCGCAGGTGCGACTCGGCCTCGGCCGTCCGGCCGGTGAGCGCCGCGGCGCGGCCCGCGGCGAGCAGGTACGGCGCCGCGCCCGGGCGGCGCGCGAGCAGCGCGAGCGCGTCGGCGCGGGCGGCCTCGCCGCGCTCCGCGGCGAGGAGGCAGCGGCAGCGCAGCCAGAGGAGCGGCTCCGGCAGCGCGCCGCCGCCGCCGACCGCCGCGATGGCCTGCTGCACGTGCTCGAGCGCGGTCTCGGGCGCGTGGTCGGGACCCTCCGCGAGGAAGTGCTGCGTCGCGAGGACGTGCAGCGCCGGCTCGTCGGGCGCGGCCGCGAGCGCGCGGCGCACGAGCGCGCCCGCCTCGGTGGCGCGTCCGGCCGCGACGAGCGCGTCGTGGTAGTCGGTGACGGCGTCGACGTCGTGCGCGTCCGCAGCGGCCTCGGCGAGCGCGTCGAGCGCCCCCGGCTGGAGCCGCTCCCGCCGGCGCGCGACCAGCGCGTCCCACGTGTCCCGCAGACGGGCGTCGATCTCGCCGCCGAGGCGCCGGTAGCGCGCGAGCAGCTCGTACGCGTCGTCGAGATAGGTCCCCTCGCGGCCGCCCTGCTTCCAGTCGTAGAGCAGCACGGCGAGGTTGCGCAGCACCTCCACGTCGTTCGGGTCCTCGGCGAGCAGCTCGCGGTAGATCTCGGCCGCGTGGTCGGGCCCGTTCGGGACGCTGCGCTCGGAGCGCGCGAGTGCGCGGGCGCGCAGCACGCGCGCGGCACGGTCGTGCGGCTCCTGCGCGAGCAGCTCGCCGGTCACCGCGAGCGCCTCCTCCGCGCAGTCCGGGTCCGCGAGCAGGAGCTGCGCGAACTGCTTGCGCCACGTGGTCATCTGCGGCGCGAGGTGCACGGCGGCCCGGAACGCGTCGAGCGCCTCCGCGTCGCGTCCGGCCCGGCGCGCGCACTCGGCGACGAGCACCACGAGCCGCGGGTCGCCGGGTGCGCGCAGCGCCAGCTCCGCGGCGCACGCGTACGCCTCGGCGGTGCGGCCGCTCGCGAGCAGCGCCACGGCGCGCGCGATGCGGAGCTGCGTCGGGTCCACGGCCGTCGGGTCGCCCGGCGGCGCGACGCGCGACGGCAGGGCGTCGATGCGGTCGAGCAGCTCCAGCGCCCCCCGCGGATCCGGGTCGTCGGTGGCCGTCGCCAGATGGTGCGCGGCGAGCGCGAGCACGCGCTCGTCGTGCGGCGCCGCCTGCGCGCGCTCGCGGACGAGCGCCCCGGCCTCGCCCTCGCGCCCGAGCGCCATCAGCGCCGCGTACTCGATCGAGAGCGGACGCCACGCGTCGGGCACCGCCGCGCGCGCCCTGCGCGCCGCGGCGAGCGCGTCCTCCGGCCGGCCGTCGGTCAGGGACAGGACCGACTCCACGTACGCGCGCGCCGCGGCGTCGAGCCGGGCGCCGGGCAGCGCCGCGCGCACGCCCTCCACGTCGCCCGCGGCGATGCGCTGCTCGAGCTCCGCGACCGCTGGACCGTCGAACGCCGCGGCCGACGTGCCCGCGTCCCGCCCGCCGAGACCGAACACGAGGGCGAGCGCCACCAGCACGGAGAGCAGGACGACGAGGACGTTCCGGCGCACGCTGGGAGTCTACGCGGGCTCGTGCGCGAACCCGGGGGTCGCGGGGGCGGTACCATCGCGCCGTGCTCACGCCCGAGGAGTTCGAGGAGCGCGCGCGCGCCGCGTTCGCGTCGATCCCGCCGCAGTTCCGCGCGCGGGTCGACGGCCCCGTCGTGTCGCGTCCGGCCGTCCACGACCCGCACGTCCCCGGCCGCTACACGCTCGGCGAGTGCATCCACCACCCGGACTGGACGGGCGAGTCGCCGCTCGCGTCGACCGTCGTCCTGCACTACGGCTCGTTCCGCGAGCTCGCGCGACGCGACCCGCACTTCGACGTCGACGCGGAGATCCGCGAGACGGTGCTCCACGAGGTGCAGCACCACGTCGAGGACGCCGCGGGGCATCCGGGCCTGCGCGACCTCGACTGGGCCGAGGAGCAGAACGACCGCCGCGTCGAGGGGCTGCCCCACGCGCCGTCGTTCTGGCGCGCGGGCGTCGCGCTCGAGCGCAGCGTGTGGCGCGTCGGCGACGACGTGTTCGTCGAGCTGGCGCTCGGCCCGCGCGAGCTCGAGCGCGGCCGCACCGAGGGTCTCGAGGTCACGGTCGGCGACGGCGTCTGGCGGCTCGAGCCGGAGGACTTCGGCGCGTCGGGCGAGGGACCGGCGACGGTCGTCCTCGACTGGGAGTGGGAGCTCGCGCCGCGCGACTGGCACGACGCGGCCCCCGGCTGCCACGCACACGGCGACACCTACGGCGACCTCGTCGTCGTGCTGCGCCCGGTCTCGCGCGCCGCGGCGCTGTTCGGGATGCGCACGCGCTCGTGAGGCCCCGCCTGCTGCTGCGCGGCGCGCTCTGCGCGACCCTCGCCGTGCTGACCGCCGCGTGTGCGCCGGAGCCGCCGCTCGTGATCGGCCGGCCCGGGACCAGCGCCGGCGGGGAGTTCCGCCATCCGCGCGGCGTCGCGGTCTCCGAGCACGGGCTCGCGGTGCTCGACCGCACCGGGCGGCTGCAGTTCTTCGACCTGGACGGCACCTTCCGCTCGCTGCTCACCATCACGCCCGGCGACGTGCGCCGCGGCCATCCGGTCGGTCTCGCGTGGCTGCACGACGGGCGGATCGCGATCGCCGACACGCACCAGAGCCGCGTCCGGCTGATCGACCCGGCGACGGCGGCGGAGCAGGTGCTCGGCGACTACGGGCTCGAGCCGGGCCAGTACCTGTGCCCGCAGCGGATCGCCGCCGACGGCGCGGGGCGGCTGATCGTCTCGGACCACGGCATGGGGTCGACCAACCGCATCCAGGTGGTGCAGCTCGACGGCACGGCGGTGCGCGTGTTCGGCGGGCCCGCGCCCGCGGACGGCGGGCTCGTGCGGCCGATGGGCGTCGTCGCCCTGCCGGGCGGCGACGTGCTCGTCTCGGACCAGCGCGCCGGCATCGTGCGGTACGCGGCCGACGGTGCGTGCCGCGGCACGCTGCCCGGCTGGCCCTTCGGCGACGAGGTGCTCGTGTACGGACTCGCCCGCAGCCCCGACGGCACGCTCTACTGCACCGACCTCGAAGGCCACCGCGTCCTGCGTCTCGCGGCCGACGGCACACCCACGGGCGTGCTCGGCGGACGCGGCTCGGAGCCGGGCCTCTTCCTCGAGCCCTGGGACGTCGCCTGGTACGCGGGCTTCCTGTACGTTGCCGACATGGGGAATCACCGCGTGCAGCGCTTCGCCGCGGAGCGCGCCGACTGGAGGGAGCCGTGACGTCGGCGCGCGCCGCGGGCGCGGCCGCGCTGCTCGCTCTCGCCCTCGCGAACCGCGCGGCGGCCGACGTGGACATCACCGCGAGCCAGGGCCACGACGGACGCGTGATCGCGAACTGCGTGACGCCCGCGTTCGTGGACCTGAGGAACACCGGCGCCGAGACCGTCGAGGTGCGGCTGCAGCTCCGCCGCGGCAGCGCGTTCTCGTCCGGCGGCGTCGAGCACGAGCGCGTCGTGGTGCTGACGCCGCACGCGCGGCGGCGCGAGCCGTTCCTGCTCCCCGCGCAGGACGGGTGGGGCGAGCCGGTGCGGGTGACCGTCACGACGCGGCCGCAGGTGCCCGTGCACGACGGCGCGCGGACGAACTCGCGCGGCCGGATCGACGTGGAGGCGCCGGCCACGAACCTCGTGAGCTCGTCGGGGCGCGTCGTCGGCGTGCTCGGCGACGCCGCATCCGCACTCGCCTCCGGCCTGCCGCGCGCCGCGCCGTCCGGCGTGCTCAACGTCGTCGGCGAGCTGGGCACGGTGGACGTCGTCCGCATCACCGAGGAGGAGCTCGCACTCGGACCGCTCGCGATCGAGGGCCTCGACGCCCTCGTCGTCTCCGACCCCGAGGCCGACTTCTGCCGCGATGCGCAGGCGCTCGACGGCCTGCTCGACTGGGTCGCGCTCGGCCACCTGCTCGTGGTGGCTCCGGGCACGCGCGCCGCGCAGCTCGGGGCGACCGCGCTCGGTCCCTACCTGCCGGCCCGCGGGACCCCGCGCCAGGAGGCCTACGAGGCCGTCGTCCGCGGACTCGTCGTCGCCTCCGCGGAGGATCTCCCCGACGACGCGCGCGACCCCGGCGACGCGACCGGGCTCTGGCTGCCGCTCACCGGCGCGTGCCGGGGAACGGGCCCCGGCGACGAGCCGCTCTACGTGGACCGCCGCCTCGGCGACGGCACCGTGCGGCTCCTCGCGTTCGACGTGCGCCGGGCCCTCGCGGCGTCCACCGAGGACCAGCACGTCGCGGCGCTCGCGACGGTGCTCTGCGGCCGCCCCTGCGCCGTCCGCGACCTGACCCTCGGCGACACGCTCGCCGAGTGGCGCTACGGCGCGACGCGGGACGTGGACCAGGAGGCGCAGGAGCTCCTCCGGCGCGACGCGCTCGAGGCGCCCCCGCGCGTGGCCGTGTTCTTCGCGCTGCTCCTCTACGTGCTCGTCGTCGGGCCGCTCGACTGGTTCGTGCTGCGGCGGCTCGGGCGGCCCCGGCTGACGACGATCACGTTCGCCGGCACCGTCGTCGCGTTCACGGCCCTGGCCTACGGGGTCTCGTTCCTGATGTTCTCCACGGGCGACCGCCTGAACCGCCTCGTGATCGTGGACCTCGCCGACGGCGGCCGCGACGGACGGCAGCTCGCGCAGGTGCACGACTTCGCGGGCTGCTACTCGTCGCACGGCGCGGACCGGCGGCTGCAGTTCGACCTGCCGGTCGCGATCGCGGGCGCGTCGCTGCCGGGCGGCGGCACCGGCGACAGCGGCACGAGCTTCCCGCTCGTCGCGTCGGGGACCGATCCGCTGGCCCCGGACGTCGAGGTCGCCATCGCCTTCCGCTCGCTGCGCGCGGTGCGCTCGATCCAGGCGGGCACGACGGGACGCACGATCGAGACCGAGTGGGTGCGCGAGGCGGGCCGCAGCCCGCGGCTGCGCATCACGAACGGGCTGCCCGTGACGCTCGACGACGTGATCGTCCTCATGCCCGCCGGCGAGTCGCAGTCCCTCGTCTCCGTCGGCCTGACGCCGGGCACCTCGGAGTTCGCGGTGCCGGCGTCGTCCGCGGGCGCCACGTCCGGGGGCGTCCTCGGGACGCGCGAGCGCGACCTGCTCGCGTTCCTCTCGCGCGCGTCCGCGGTCGGCTTCGACGGCGTCCCCGCGTCGCGCACGCGGCCGCAGCGCCTGTCGCTCGAACGGCAGGCCGTCCTCGAGCGCTGCGGGATCGCGCACGGCCGCACCTTCGCGCAGCGTCGCGCGCTGCTCCTGGCGTTCGCGAGCGAGTCGCCGGTGCGGCTGCCCGGCGACGACGTGGAGGGGCACCGCTGGATCGTCATCCGCAAGGAGGTCGAGCTCCCGTGAACGCCGCCATCCGCATCCAGGGCCTGACGAAGATGTACCGCGGCACGACCGCGCTGCGCGACCTCGACCTCGAGATCGCCGCGGGCGACGGGTTCGGGTTCATCGGCCCGAACGGCGCGGGCAAGTCCACGACGATCAAGATCCTGGCCACGCTCGTGCGACCCACGGGCGGCCGCGCGGAGGTGTGCGGCCGCGACGTCGTGCGCGCCGCCGACGACGTCAAGCCGCTGATCGGCTACATGCCCGACGTGCTCGGCATCTACGACGACATGCTCGTCGGCGAGTACCTCGAGTTCTTCGCCGCCGCGTACCGCCTGCGCGGCGACGTGCGCGCGAGGCGCATCGCCGAGGTGCTCGAGCTGACGGAGCTCGGGCCGAAGCGCGACGCGCCCGTGATGGGCCTCTCGCGCGGCATGGGGCAGCGCCTCGGACTCGCGCGCTGCCTGCTCCACGACCCGCAGGTGCTGCTGCTCGACGAGCCCGCGGCGGGTCTCGACCCGCGCGCGCGGATCGAGTTCAAGGAGCTGGTCCTGCAGCTCCGGCGCATGGGCAAGACGCTGCTGATCTCGAGCCACATCCTTTCGGAGATCGGCTCGATGTGCAACACGATCGGCATCATCGAGCAGGGCCGTCTGCTGTACGCGGGGCCCATCGACGAGGCTCGCAAGCGCCTCGGCACCGAGCGCATCGTGCGCGTGCGCGTGCACGAGCCGGCCGAGGACGAGCGCGCGACGAACGCCGTGCTCGACCTGTTCCGCGGCCACCCGGACGTGGAGGCGCTCAAGCCCGCCGGGCGCGGCGAGGTGCTCGTGCGGGTGCGCGCGGAGGTCGAGGACGTGTCGTTCCTCGCGCGCGACATCGTGCGCGCCGACCTGCGCCTCCTGCACCTCGAGGAGACGGCGCTCAGCGTCGAGGACATCTTCCTGCAGGTGACGAAGGGGAAGGTCGCCTGAGCCGGACAGCGGGCGCGCGGCTCGCGGGACTCGCCCGCGCGGTGCGCCGGCGCGGCGTGCGCGCCTCGCAGGCCGCGGCGGCGACCGGCGCGCTCGCCGCCACCGACTTCGCCCTGTACTCGTCGTCGCGCGGCTACCGCGTGCTGCGCTTCCTGGTGGCGTTCGTGGGCGCGGTCGTGACCGCGGTGATCCTGTGGGCGCTCCGCGACGAGCCCGCGGACGCGGTCGGCCGCGCCGTCCTGGCCGGCATCGCGGTCGTGGTCCCGGCGTTCGTGCTGCTCGCGGCCCCCGCCGCGGGCGCGGCCGTCGTCGCCGAGGAGCGCGAGGGCGGGACGCTCGACCTGCTGCTCGCTGCGCCGCTGCGTCCGACGCTGCTCATCGCGGCGAAGCTCGGCGCGCGGTTCACGGCACTCGCGGTGCTGGCCCTCACCACGCTCCCGATCGCCTCGATCGCGCTCGTGTTCGGCGGCGTCGCGTTCGCGACGCTCGCGGACGTCTACCTGTTCGCGCTCGCGTACGGCGCCGCCGGGCTCGCCGTCGGCGCGCTGTGCTCCGCGCGCGCGCGGAGCGTCGTCGCGGCCGTGCGCGCGACGTACGCGCTCACCTTCGGCGCGGCCCCCCTGCTGCTCGCGCTCGTCGCGGCCGCGTATCACGGCGGGGTCAGGGCGCTCGAGGCCGCGTGGGAGCTCGCGCCCGATCCGCGCCTCGTGGAGTGGCTGGGGCGCGCGTCCGAGGCGCTGGTGCTCGCGCAGCCGTTCGTGCACTGGTTCTGGCTGGTGTTCCGAGCAGGCAGCGGACGCAGCTGGGGCCCCACGGCCGCGACCTCGGCCTTCGCGGCGGCGCTCGCCGGCATCGCCGTTCTCGCGCTGCTCGCGGCCGGTGCCGCGACGCGACGCGAGCTGGCGCCGCCGCGCGCCGCCCGGACGCGCACCAGGCGCCGCAGCGCGTCGCGCTTCGCGGAGGCCAACCCCGTCTTCCTGCGCGCGCTGCGCGGGTCGCTGCTCTACCGGCCGCGCGTCCGGACCTTCGCGGTGGCGCTGCTGCTCCTCGGCCTGCTCGCCTGGTTCCTCTGGGTCGCGTACGACGGACACGAACTCGACGAGGAGTGGCCCTACGTGTTCGTGCTCGGCACGCTCACGCTTCTCGCGACGCTCGGCACGCTGCTCGCGACCGCGGCCTCGATCGCGACCGAGCGACGCAACGGCGCACTGGAGCTGCTGCTCGCGACGCGGATCTCCGCGACGCGCCTCGTCCTCGCCAAGTTCGGCGCGGCTCTGGCGGCGCACGTCCCGCTCCTCGCTCTCGGCGTGGCCGTCGGAGCGGTGGGCTTCATCGCCGGCGGCATCCCGCTGCTTTCGATCCCGTGCTGGGTCGCCAGCTCCACGGTGACGGTCGCCGCGGCGGGCGCGCTCGGCTCCTTCGTGAGCGCGCGCTCGAAGCGCTCGGGCAAGGCGGTCGTCGCAGCCGTCGCCGTCTGGCTCGGGGTCGGCGTCGCACTCGCCGGTGGCGCGATCGTCCTCGCGCTGGTGCTCGACTCCTTCATGCGCAACGAGGACCGCGTCGCCACGTTCGTCGTGTCGTTCGCGCCGCCCGTCGCCCCGTACGCGGCGGTCGGACTGCCCGCAGACCGCCACTGGGGCTCGGACGAGCGCGTCTTCGCGTTCGCGTGCACCGTCGCGACGCTCGCGTACGCGGCCGCGACGGTGTTCCTGCTCATCGCCGCGTGCCGCCGCGTGCGCTTCGCCGGGGAATGAACCCGCCCGTCGCGCGTCTGTTAGTCTGAGCCCGTCCATTCGAGGGGAGTCCCAGCATGTCCGGAACCGACGGCCTGCTCGCGCGCGTGCGCACGCGGCTCGTTCTCGCGGGAGCGGCCGAGGACCTGCAGCGCGGTGCGGCGGCCGGTGCCGTCGCCGGCGCGCTCGCGCTCGGCCTGCGGGCGCTGGGTGCATGGCACCCGACCACGGCCGAGGTCGCGCTGGGCGCCGGCGCACTCGCGCTGGGCTTCCCGCTCGTGGGCCTGGTCCTGCGGCGACGCGACCGTCCGGCGCTGGCGGCCCAGGCCGACGTGGCGCTGGGGCTCGCGGAGCGCCTCTCGACCGCCGTGTGGTCGGAGCGCGCGGGCGCCGAGGCCGGCCCGCTCGCCGCCGAGGCGCGTGCGGACGCGGCGCGCCGGGCCGACGCCGTCGGGACGAGCGCCCTCGCGCGCGCGTTCCGCCCGCGTCCGCTGCGGCGCGAGCTGACGGTCGCCGCGGTCGCGCTGGCCGTCGCGGTCGGCGCGCACTTCGTGCAGCCCGCAGCCACCGCCGCGGAGTCGGACTCGGAGCGCGCCGCACGGCTCGCCGACGCGAACCGCGTGGCCGACGTCGCGCGCCGCATGGCCGAGGCCGCGAAGCGCTTCGAGGAGCAGGCGAAGGAGCGCAAGCAGACCGAGCTCGCGAACCTCGCCGCGACCGTCCAGCAGGCCGCTGCCGAGCTCGCACGGAACCCTGCGCCGCGCGAGGCCGCGCTGCGCAAGCTGAGCGAGCTGAGCGACCTCGCACGCGACGCCGCGCGGCGCCGCGCCGGTGCGCAGAACGTCGCCAGCACGCCGGAGGCCGCGAAGGCCGGCCGCGAGCTCGCCGAGCTGCTGAAGCTGATGGCCGACTCCGGCATCGAGAACCTGTCGCGCGACGTCGCGAAGATGCAGGAGGAGCTCGCGAAGGCGAGCGAGTCGGGCTCGGGCCCGTCGTCCGAGGACCTGCGCAGTCTCGCGAACCGCATCGACGCGCTGCGGCAGGCCGCCGAGCGCGCGAAGGGGCTCGGCTCCGAGGAACTGCAGGAGAAGCTGCGGAGCTTCGGCAACGAGGACCTGCTCGAGCAGATCGCGCAGCGGCTGCGCGAGCTCGCCGCCAAGATGGACCAGCAGGGGTACGGGGGACTGCAGGGCGAGGGCGGCGAGCCGCTCGATCTCGGCTCGATGTCGCGCGAGGAGCTCGAGGAGCTGCTGAAGCAGCTCGACGAGCTCTCCCGCATGGAGGATCTCGAGCAGATGCTGCGCCAGGGAGGCGGCGAGATGAGCGGCGGGCGCCGTCTGCGCCTCGGCGGCTCCGGCGGGACCTGAGCAGGCGGCGGGTCGTGCGGTCTGCACGGCGAGGGTGGTCTGGGCGGCTCCGGGTCCAAGGGGACGGGCCAGGGCGGAGACGACCCGTCGAACGGGTCGGGCGGAGGCATGGGCGGCGCAGGCACCGGCAACGGCGGACGTGCGCCGTTCGACGAGGGCCTCGAGGCGGGCCGGCACCCCGATTCGGTCCACGGTCAGATCGACCCGAAGGGGCGCATAAGCGTGACGACGTTCCGCGGGCTGCCGCGGCCGGGCGAGCTGACGCCCGCGGCGCGCCATGCGATCGAGCGCGCGCGCTCCGACGCGCAGGCGCCGCTCGAGACCGAGGTCATCCCGCGCCGCTACCGGCGCGGCGTGCAGAGCTACTTCGACGGCCTCGGCGGCGACGGCGCCGCGGAGTCCCCCGCCGGCGCCGGCACGACGCACCCGGACGACGACGAATGACCGCCGCCTGCCGGGATCGCACTCCGTGAACGCGGTCTTCGAGCGCGACTACGTCGCGTTCAGTTCCTCGTGGCGCTTCCTGCTGCTGCGCGGCGGGTTCGCCGCGGGCATGGGGCTGCTGCTGGCGTTCCGCCTGCTGGTCAGCGCCGACGTGGACATCGGCGTCTCGCTCCTGAGCGGCGCCGTCGTGCTCGGCTCGGTGCTGCTCGCGCTCGCGGCCCCGGGCTCCTTCGGCACCGTGCTCGTCCACACGCGCGCCTCCGGCGGGCTCCCGGTGCTGTTCGCGACGCCGCTGCGGCCGCTCGACATCGCGTGGGGCGCGTTCGCCGCACGTGCCGGCGTGCTGCTGCTGCTCGTGCTCGCGACGTGTCCGCCGCTCGCCTTCGCACTGCTCTTCGGCGGCATCCGCGGCACGCAGATCCTGCAGGCCGTCGCCGGCGTGAGCGCGACCGTCCTGCTGCTCGGCGCGCCCGCGTTCGTCATCTCCGCCTTCGCGCAGCGCACGGCGGCGGCGGTCGTGACCGCCTACCTGAGCTCCGCGGCGCTCTTCGCCGGTACGGCGCTCGCAGGCGACGCCGTCGCGCGCACGCTCCACGACCCGCAGCTCGCCGCGGCGGTCTCGCCCTACCACGCGCTCGCGCTGGCCGTGGACGTGCGGGCGCAGGTCGCGGGCACGCTCCCGGGCGTGGTGTGGCTCCTCGCGCTCTCGATCGTCGCGTCGGCCGCCGCGGTGGTCGTCGCGGCGTGGCGGCTCGACCGCGAGGCGCGCGGTCTCACCGAGGTGCACCGCACGCTCGTCTCGACGCGCACGTGCCGGCCGCTGCGCCACGAGAACCCGGTCCTCGACCACGAGCTCCGGCGCGGCGCGCTCCTCGGAGCGCGCAACCCGGCGCGTGGACTGGTCGCCGTGCTCCTCGCTGCGGAGGGCGCGTTCGCGCTGTCGGTGCGGTACGGGATCGAGGCGACGTCGGTCGACGCGAACGCCGCCGTGCTGGCGTTCGAGCTCTTCCTCATCCTGCTGGCCGTCGCCTCCGCCGGCGCGACGTCGCTCGCCGAGGAGAAGGAGACGCACTCCCTCGAGCTCCTGCGCGCGGCGCCGCTGCGGCCCGCGCACGTCGTGCTGGGCAAGCTCGCGGGCGTCCTCCGCGCGCTCCTGCCGTGCATGGCGGTGCCGGTGCTGCACCTCGCGTGGATGGCGTGGAAGGGCATCGTCTCGCCGTTCGCCGTGCCCGCGTTCCTCGTCGCGGCCACGCTCGTCTTCGCGACCTGGGCGACGCTCGGCGTGCACCAGTCGCTCGAGGAGCGCGAGCCGCGCCGCGCCGTCGCGCGCACGATGACGCTGCTCGGCATCGTCGCCGTGCTCATCGCGGGCTGCATCGGGCTGCCGCTCTGGTCGATCCTGCAGAGCAACCACGCGGACCCGTACACGGCCGCCGCGGCGGCGTTCGGGGCGAACCCCGTGGCGGCGGCGCTGCTGCCCGTGGCGCTGCTGCGTGAGGGCGGCGCGACGTCTTCGACCGCCGTCCTGCGCGCCCCCACCTCCGGCGAGCTGGCGGCCGGGGGCCTGGCCCTCGCGATCTGGCTCGGCGCGCACCTCGTGCTCTGGCAGGTGCTCTACGTGCGCCTCGCGCGTCTCTACCGCGCACGGACCGACGGATGACGACGCTCGCGTTCGCCCTCGAGCTCGCGCGGCCGCTGTGGCTGCTGCTGCTGCTCGTCGCGCCGGTGTTCGTGTGGCTGACGCTGCGCGGCGGTCGCGGCGGCGCGCGCGCCGGCGATCGCGCGGCGCTCGTCGCACGCGTCGTGCTGCTCGCCGCGCTGGCGCTGGCGCTGGCGGCGCCGCGCGTGCGCGTGGACTCCCCGTTCCGCTCTGTCGCGTACGTGCTCGACCTCTCCGACAGCATCCCCGCCGAGTCGCAGTCGGTCGCGCGCGAGTTCGTGAAGCGCAGCGTGACGCTGCGCGCGAAGGAGGACGACGCGGCGTTCGTCGTGTTCGCCGACGGCGCGGCCGTCGAGGCGCCCTTCACGCGCATCTCGGCGGAGCAGCGCATGGAGCCCGTGCCGGTGGACCCCGACCACGTGGGCTCCGTGCTGCCGCGCGGCGAGACCGACATCGAGGCCGCGCTGCGCCTCGCGCGCGCCGGCTTCCCGCCCGGCGGCGCACGCCGGATCGTGCTCGTCACCGACGGCAACCAGACGCGCGGCGACGCCAGGGCGGCGGTCGCGGAGCTCGTCGAGAGCGGCGTCGACGTGCAGGTCGTGCCGCTGCGCTACGAGCGCGAGCGCGAGGTCTCGATGCGCAAGCTCGTCGCGCCGGCGAGCGCGCCCGAGGGCACGCCGGTCGACGTGCGCGCCGTCATCGACAGCACGCACGCGGGCGTGAAGGCGCACGTGCGGCTGATTGTGTCCGGCGCGGAGGTCGCGTCGAACGACGTGACGCTCGAGGCCGGCCGCAACGTGTTCGCGTGGACCACCGCGTTCGCGGGCGCCGGCTTCCACTCGATGGAGGCGGTCGTCGAGCCGGAGATCGACGGCGACCCCGTGAACAACCGCGGGTTCGCGGCGACGGAGGTGCGCGGGCCGGGGCGGGCGCTCGTCGTGACGCTCCAGACGTCGTCGCACCTCGCCGACGTCCTCGCTCAGGAGCTCGGGATCCCCGTGGACCTCGCGGGCGCCGAGACCCTGCCCGCGGATCCGTCCGGCTACGCGCCGTACGACCTCGTCGTACTCGAGAACCTCCCGGCGTACGTGCTCTCCGACGACCAGCGGCGGCTCGTCGCGTCGGCCGTGCGCGAGCTCGGCGTCGGACTGCTCTGCATCGGCGGCGACACCGCGTACGGGCCCGGCGGCTACGCGTCGACCGAGATCGAGGAGGTGCTCCCGGTCACGAGCGAGGTGCGCAACAAGCGCGTCCTGCCGAGCGGCGCGCTCGTCGTCGTGCTGCACACGTGCGAGTTCGCGGGCGGCAACGAGGCCGCGCGGCGCATCACCAAGGCCGCGCTCGAGGCGCTCTCGGAGCAGGACGAGTTCGGCGTCGTCGACTGGGACGGCAGCGACCACTGGGTCGTGCCGCTGCAGCGCATCCGCGAGAAGTCGCGCCTCTTCGCCGACATCGACCGCGCGCAGCCGATGGACATGCCGAGCTTCGACTCGTCGATCGAGGCGGCGGAGAAGGCGCTCCGCGCGAGCACGGCGGCCGCGAAGCACATGGTCGTCATCTCCGACGGCGACCCGACGCCGCCGTCCGCGAAGCTCGCAGCGCGCCTGCGCGACCAGAGGATCACGATCTCGACGGTGTGCGTGGACCCGCACTCCCCCGGCGCCTCGGGGATGATGCGCGCGCTGTCCGAGGAGACGGGCGGCCGCCACTACGACGTCGCGTCCTCGAACATCTCGCGCCTGCCGCAGATCTTCATCAAGGAGGCCGTCACCGTGCGCCGCTCGGCGTGGCGCGACGAGCCCTTCCAGCCGCAGATCGTGGGCGTGCACGCCATGCTCCGCGGCGTCGCGCAGGACGACCTGCCGCCGCTCCGGGGCTACGTGGTCACGACGGCGAAGGAGCACGCGCAGGTGCTCATGGCCGCGAGCGAGGAAGACCCGCTGCTCGCGTGGTGGCGCTGCGGTCTCGGCGAAGCCGCGGCCTGGACCTCGGACGCCGGACCGCGCTGGTCCGAGGACTGGCTCGCATGGGGCGGCTTCGGCCGCTTCTGGGGCCAGGTGGCGCGGTCGGTCGCGCGCGACCTCGAGCGTCCCGGCGTGGTCGTCACGACCGACGTCGAGGGCGGCACCGCGACGGTCGTGATGGACGCGCTGACCGCCGACGGGACGTTCCGCAACGGCCTCGTCGTCGAGGGGCGCGCGCTGCGGCCCGACGGGAGGACCGAGAGCTTCCCGGTGCGTCAGACGGCGCAGGGGCGCTACGAGGGGCGGGTGCCCGCGCAGGACGTGGGCACGCACGTGCTCTCGCTCGCGTTCCGCGACGCGGGCTCGGAGCGCACGGAGCAGGCCCTCGCGGCCGTCTGCGTCTCGTACTCGGCGGAGCACCTGCAGCAGGGCTCGAACGAGCGGCTGTTCGCGGAGTTCGAGGGTGTGGGCGCGACGCTCGTCGATCCGCAGCCGCCCGCGCCGGCGGACGGCTCGGCGGCGCCCGACCCGGCGGTGCGCCCGTGGCAGGGCGCGCTCGTCTCGTCGGACGAGCCGATCGACGTGTGGCCGTGGATCGCCGCCGCCGCCGCGCTGATCCTGGTGCTCGACGTCGCCGTGCGGCGTCTGCGCATCAAGCTGCCGCGGCGGCGTGCCGCGGCGCCCGCGGCGACGGCCGCGCCGCGCGCGCCGCCCGAGCTGCGCGCGGCGCGGCCGCGTCCGTCCGGCGCGTACGTTCCGCCCGAGACGAACACGCCGCCGGCTGCGCCCGCGGCGGACGCGCCGCGGACGGACGCGCCCGCACCACCCGCACCACCCGCCGGCGACGGCGGCCTGCTCGGCGCGAAGCGCCGCGCGCAGCGGCAACAGGACTGGGAGGAGAACCGGTGAGCGAGTTCCGCATGCCCGACGACGCGCGCGAGCGCGCCGAGACGTTCCGCAACCGCTACGGCGCCGTGCGCGCGCAGCTCGCGCGTGTCATCGTCGGGCAGGACGAGGTGCTCGACACCGTGCTGCGCGCGTTCTTCGCGGGCGGCAACGTGCTGCTCGAGGGCGTGCCCGGGCTCGGCAAGACGATGCTCGTGCGCACCCTGTCGGACGCGCTGCACCTCGAGTTCGCGCGCATCCAGTTCACGCCCGACCTGATGCCCGCGGACGTCGTCGGCACCACGATCGTGACGGAGGACGACGCGGGGCGGCGCGCGATGGTGTTCCGACAGGGCCCGATCTTCGCCAACATCGTGCTCGCCGACGAGGTGAACCGCGCGACGCCGAAGACGCAGAGCGCGCTGCTCGAGGCGATGCAGGAGCACAGCGTGACGGTCGGCGGCGACACGCGCCGCCTGCCCGAGCCGTTCCTCGTCATCGCGACGCAGAACCCGATCGACATGGAGGGCACGTATCCGCTGCCCGAGGCGCAGCTCGACCGCTTCATGGTGAAGATCATGGTCGGCTACGGCTCGCGCGAGGAGCTGAACGAGGTGATCGCGCGCACCACGAAGGGCGCCTTCCCGCGCGCCGAGCGCGTGATGGACGCGTCCGAGGTGATGGCCTGGCGCGGCTTCGTGCGCGACGTCGTCGTGGCGCCGCACGTCGCCGACTACGCCACGCGCCTCGTGATCGCCACGCACCCCGGCTCGCAGTTCGCGCCGGAGCAGGTGAACCGCTACGTGCGCTTCGGCTCGTCGCCGCGCGGCGCGCAGGCGCTGATCCTGATGGCCAAGGTGCGCGCGCTCCTCGAGGGCCGCTACAACGTCTCGTTCCGCGACATCGAGCGCGACGCCGCGTCGGTGCTGCGCCACCGGCTCATCCGCAACTTCGAGGCGGAGGCCGACGGCGTCGACGGCGACGCGCTCGTCGCCGAGGTCGTGCGCGCGACCCAGCAGACCGACCTCCTCAAGACCGCGTAGGCAGGGGCGCAGCGTGGCCCTGCTCGACGAGGAGTTCCTGGCGCGGCTCGAGCGGCTCGAGATCGTCTCGCGCCGCCTGCGCCGCGGCATCCAGCGCGGCGAGCGGCGCTCGCTGCGCCGCGGCTCCTCCGTCGAGTTCGCCGACCACCGGCCGTACGGCGCGGGCGACGACCTGCGCTTCCTCGACTGGAACATGTACGCGCGCCTCGACCGGCTGATGACGAAGCTCTTCCTCGACGAGGAGGACCTCGCCGTCCACCTGGTCCTCGACCGCAGCGCGTCGATGGACTTCGGCGACCCGACGAAGGCGCTCGTGGCGAAACGCCTGCTCGCGGCCATCGGCTTCGTCGCGCTCGTCGGCCTGAACCGCGTGTCGCTCTGGTCGCCGGGCGAAGGCGGCGACGTCGAGCTGACGCACCTGCGCGGACCGCGCGCGTCGGAGCGCCTGTTCGCCGCGCTCGAGCGCGCGCCGGTCGGCGGCGCCGCGGGCCTCGACGAGCCGCTGCGCCGGTTCGTCGGCACGCGCCGTCCGCGCGGCGTGCTGCTCGCCGTGTCGGACTTCCTGCACCCCGACGGCTCGTGGGAGCACCTGCGCACGCTCGTGCGCGGCGGCCTCGAGACGTACTGCCTGCGCGTGCTCACGCCGCACGAGGAGGAGCCCGTCATCGAAGGCGACCTGCGGCTGCTCGACTCCGAGTCCGACGCCGCCGTCGACGTCAGCGTGACGCCCGCGCTCCTGCGCCGCTACGCCGCCGCGCGCGAGGACTACGACCGGCGCCTCGCCGAGTTCTGCCGCAGCCGGCAGATCGTGCTGATCCCGACGCGCACGGACGCGTCGGTCGAGACGCTGGTCCTCGAGGTGCTGCGCCGCAAGGGGCTGCTGCGGTGAACCTGCTGTTCCCCCTCGGCATGGCAGCGCTCGGCGCCCTGGTGCCGCTCGTGGCGCTCTACCTGCTCAAGCAGAAGCGCGTGGACACGCCCGTGCCGGCGGCGTTCCTGTGGACGCGCGCCATCGAGGACCTGCGCGCGTCGTCGCTCTTCCAGCGCATCCGCACGCCGCTGCTGTTCTTCCTGCAGGCGGCGTCGATCGTGCTCTGCGCGCTGGCCGCGGCCGGCGCGAGTCTCGACCTCGACATCGGCTCGGAGCCGCGGCGCGTGATCGTGGTCGTGGACCGCAGCCGCAGCATGGGCGTCGCCGACGAGACCGGCGGCGCCACGCGCATGGAGGTGGCGCGCGCCCTCTGCCTCGACGCCGTCTCCGGGCTGCACGCGTCGGACGAGATGATGCTCGTCGCGTTCGACGCCGAGGCCGAGGTGCTCGTCGCGTTCACGTCCGACGAGGAACTGCTCACGAAGGCCGTCGAGCGTCTCGCGCCGCGCGACCTCCCCAGCCGCCCCGCGGACGCGCTGCGCCTCGCGGCGTCGTTCGCGAAGGCCTCGCCCGGATTCGTCCCGGAGGTCGTCGTGGTCTCCGACGGCGCCGTGACCGGCGACCTGCCGCTGATCTCGTGCGAGGTGACCTTCGCGCGACTCGGCACGACCGACGCGAACCAGGGCATCGTGGACGCGCGTCTCGCGAGCACGCCCGGCGAGCGGCCGGAGGTCTTCGTGCGCGTGCGCAACGCCGGCAAGGAGCCGATGGCGCGCTCGCTCGTGCTGCGGCGCGCCGGAGAGATCGTGGACGCCCGGCGACTCGCGTGCGACGGCGGCGCGGACGTCGTCGCGTTCTTCGAGCTCGAGGACCCCGAGGGCGACGAGCCCGTGCTCCTCGACGTCGCGCTCGAGGGGCGGGACGCGCTGCCCGCCGACGACCACGTCGCGCTGGTGCTGCGCCCCGCCGTCCCGCGCGCCGGACTGCTCGTCCGCGAGCAGCCGACGCTGCACCTCGACGCCGAGAAGCTCTCCGCGCTGCACCCGGGACTCGTCGTCACGGCCGTGCGGCCCGACGAGGCGCGCGCCACGTTCGACGCCGGCGTCGCGATCGACCTCGTGGTGTGGGACGGCGTCGCGCCGGAGACGCTGCCGCCCGTCGCGGCGCAGATCTTCGTCGGCGCGCTGCCGCCCGGCTCCGGCCTGGTGCGCACCGGGTCGCAGGAGTTCCCCACCATCATCGACTGGGAGCGCACGCACCCGACGACCGCACGCTGCCAGTTCGACGACATCGTCATCGAGGAGGCGCCGCTCCTGCGCGGCGTCGAGCGCTCGCTCGCGCTCGTCGACACCACGGGCGGACCCGTCGTGCTCCTGACGCCCGTGCCGGGGCGCGAGGTGCTCGTCGTCGCGTTCGACCCGGCGCGCAGCAACCTGCCGCTCAAGCTCGCGTGGCCGCTGTTCCTCGCCAACTCGCTCGACTACCTGCTCGCCGGCGTGCGGCGCGAGGGCGAGGAGCCCGTGCAGCCGACGGGCGTGACGCTGCGGACGGCCGACGGCGGCCCGTTCGAGGTGACGCGTCCCGACGGCGTGAAGGTCGCGTCGGCACCGGCGCAGGACGGGCGCCACGTGGTGCGCGCGACCGACGCGGCGGGCGTGTACGTGCTCGCCGCAGAGGGCGCCGCGCCGGTGCCGCACGCGCTCGCGCTGCTCGACGAGAGCGAGGTCGCCATCGCCCCCGCCACCGAGCTCGTGCTCGGCGGCGACCGCGTCGAGGCCTCGCCCGCCGTGCTGCGGCGCAACGTGCTGCTGCGCGACCCGCTGCTCCTCGCCTGTCTCGGCATCCTGCTGCTCGAGTGGGCGCTCTGGTGCAGCCGCAGGTAGCTCTCGCCGCTCACTGCTGGAGTTCCGCGAGCGCGTCGCGGAGCGCCGCGTCCTGCGGATGGCGGCGCGCCCCCGCCTCGAGCACCTCGCGCACCGCATCCGCGCGACCGGTGCGGCGGTACTGGTCGGCGAGCATGCGGTAGACGGCCGCCTCGCGCGGCAGCGGCGCGTGCGACTCCTGCTGCTCGCGCAGCGTCTCGAGATGACGCAGCACCGTCGGGCCCTTGCCGAAGAACTCCGGCCACTGCGACAGGCTGAACGCGACCGAGAAGCGCGCGTCCCAGTCGCCGGCGTCGCGCGCGAGAACGGCGTCCCACTGCGCCTCCGCGCGCGCGGCCCACACGCCGCGCGACGGTCCGTCCGGGACGGAGTAGAGCTGCGCGACGTAGGCGCGCGCGAGCCGCCGCCGCGCGTCGAGGTCGTCCGGGCGTGCGCTCACCGCCGCCTCGAGCCGTCCGATCACGCCCGCGAGCTCCTCCGAGCCGCGGAGCGCCGTCCACCAGCGCTCCATCTCGTCGGCGCTCGCCTCGCCCGCGAGCACGCGCTCGCCGAGCGCGCGCAGATCCTCGCTGTCGTCCGTGCCCGCGTCGTCGTCGCCGGGGCCGTCCTCTGGCGCGGGTCGCTCGGGTGCCCCCGCTTCCGGAACCGCGGCTCCCGGAGCCGCCACGCGTGCGACGGGCACCGCACTCGACAGCGCGTCGATGCGCCGCAGCAGTCGCCCGACGTCGCGTGTGCGCTCCTGTTCCGACGAACGCAGCGCGGCGAGATCGCGTGCGAGTCCGTCGAACGCCGCCGCGAGGCGCTCCTGGCGCCCCGCCGTCTCCGCCGCCGCGATCGCCGCATGCGCGCCCAGCGCCAGCGCACCCAGCGCACCCGTGAACGCGAGCCCCATGAACACCCGGTGTCCGATCGTCGTCTTCGCCACGCCTGCCTCCTCCTGGCCGCCCGCCTTGCCGCGCGAACCCCGCGCGGTGCCGTGCTGCACACCGGCGAGCGTAGGTCCGCCCGCGGTCGCGCGCAGGTGCCGGAGGTCAGGGTCGTGACCCATGACCTTCGGCACCCCCGACCGCCTCGCACGCGACGTAGAGTGGCGGCGTGAGCACCACCGACGCACCCCCGCTGCCGGCGACGGCGACGACCGGCGCAGCCGCCCCTGTCGCGCTGCGCGCGGCGGGCTTCCTGGCCACCGCCGCGGCGGCGCTGCCGGTGGTGCTGGCAGCGCCGGGCGCGGGCGTGCGCGGCGTCGCCGCGGTCGCCGCATACGCCGTGTTCGCGGCGCTCTTCGCCGTCGCGAGCTCCGAGCGCACGTCCGACGCGGTGCGCCGCGCGCTGCTCCTCGTGCAGGCCGCGACCGCGTGCGCCGCGGCGTGGATCCTGCCGCAGGCGGCGGCGCCGGTGCTGCTCGTCGTCGTCGCGGCACAGGCGCCCGGCGTGCTGCGCGCGTGGAGCGCGTGGACGCTGCTCGTCGTCGGCACGGCGCTGATGACGCTGCCGGTCGGCAGCACGACGTTCGCCGCGCGGCTGACGTTCGCGTTCGTCTACCTCGCCTTCGAGGCGTTCGCGTTCTACAGCTCGGAGGTCGCGGAGCGGGAGCGTCGCGGCCGACGCGAGCTGGCGGCGGCGCTGCTCGAGCTGCAGACCACGCGCACGCTGCTCGCCGAGCGCGCACGCGTGGCCGAGCGCGAGCGCCTCACGGCCGACCTGCACGACGTGCTCGGGCACGACCTCGTCGCGCTGCGCGTCAGCCTGGAGGCCGCACGGCGGCTGCCTCCGGAGTCCGCGACGGAGCACCTCGCGCGCGCCGGCGAGCTGGCCGGGCGCCTGCTCGACGACGTCCGCGCGCTCGTGCGCGAGCCGGCGCGTGCGGGCGGCGCGGACGTCGTCGCGCAGCTCGCGCCGCTGCTCGCGGGAGTTCCGGGTCTGCGCGTGACGCTCGAAGCGCCCGACGCGCTCCGCCTCGACGACGCCGACGCCGCCGAGGCGCTCGTGCGCTGCGCGCAGGAGGCCGTCACGAACGCGGTGCGCCACGCGCGCGCGACCCGCGTCGCACTCCGGCTGCTGCGCGACGGCGCGCACGTCGTGCTCGAGGCGCGCGACGACGGCCGCGGACCCGCCGGAGCCGACGAGGGCGCGGGACTGCGCGGGATGCGGCAGCGCGCGGAGCGGCTCGGCGGATCGCTCGTCGCCGGTGCGGCGGACGGCGGCGGCTTCCGTGTGCGCATGGCGATCCCGGTGGCCGAGACGCGCGCGTGATCCGCGTGCTCGTCGCCGACGACCAGGACCTCGTGCGGCGCGGCATCGCCGCGCTGCTCGGGCTGTTCGAGGACATCGACGTCGTCGGCGAGGCGGCCGACGGCGCCGAGGCGCTCGATCTCGCGACGCGCTCCGCGCCGGACGTCGTGCTGCTCGACGTGCGCATGCCGCGCCTCGACGGCATCGGCGCGCTGCGCGCGCTGCGCCGCCGCGAGCCCGCGCCCGCGGTGCTGATGATCACGACGTTCGACGACGACCGCGTGCTGCGCGAGGCGCTGCGCGAGGGCGCCGCGGGCCTCGTGCTGAAGGACGCGTCGCCCGAGGAGCTCGCGGCGGCGATCCGCGCCGTCGCGCGCGGCGAGCGCTACGTCCACACCGGCTCGCGGCGCCGCGTGCTCGAGGGCCTGCACGCGCTCGACGAGCCCGAGTTCGAGGGCCGCGCGGCCCCCGACCTGACCGACCGCGAGATCGAGGTGCTGCGGCTCGTCGCGCGCGGGTTCGCGAACGCGGAGATCGCGACGCTGCTCGGTCTGAGCGAAGGCACCGTCAAGAACCACGTGTCGAGCGTGCTCTCGAAGCTGGGCGTGCGCGACCGCACCCGCGCCGCGCTGCTCGCGCTCGACCGGCGGCTCATCTGAGCGACGCCGCCCGGCCCCGGCTCCCCGGAAGCTCCGGGCGCGCGCGCCCCGCGCGGATAATCGCGCGCCGCCGCGGAGCCCTGCGCCGCCCGCGGAGCACCCGGCGCGAGGAGACGACATGGCCCCCGAGATCCTGACCGACACGAGCGGCCTCCTGGCCATCCGCCGCAAGGTGGAGCGCGGCGAGCGGCTCTCCGCCGCAGACGGCCTCGCGCTCTACGCCACGCCGCACGTCGCCGCGCTGGCCGAGATGGCGGACCTCGCCAACCGCCGCGTCAACGGTCTGCGCGTGGGCTACAACGTCAACCGCCACATCAACTACTCGAACCTCTGCAAGCTCTCCTGCATGTTCTGCGCCTTCGCCAAGAAGCGCGGCGAGCCGGGCGCGTACGAGTTCACGATGGACGAGATCCTCGAGCGCGCGCGCGAGGCGTACGAGGGCGGCGCGGACGAGCTCCACATCGTCGGCGGGCTGCACCCCGACCACCCGTACGAGTACTACCCGGAGATGCTGCGCGCCATCCGCGCGCGCTATCCCGAGCTGCACCTGAAGGCGTTCACCGCCGTCGAGATCGACTACCTCGCGGAGCTCGCGGGCAAGTCGCACGAGGCGGTGCTCGAGGAGCTCGTCGAGGCGGGCCTCGGCTCGCTGCCGGGCGGCGGCGCGGAGATCCTGACCGACCGCGTGTGGCGCAAGATCTACCGCGACAAGATGGGCCCGGACAAGTGGATCGACGTCCACCGCCGCGCGCACCGCGTCGGCGTGCGCAGCAACTCGACGATGCTCCACGGGCACATCGAGCGCGACGACGAGAAGGTCGAGCACATGCTGCGCATCCGCGCGCTGCAGGACGAGACCGGCGGCTTCATGACGTTCATCCCGCTGCGCTTCCACCCCGAGAACACGCCGATCGAGCGCCTCGGGATCGTGCACGGCGTCAGCTCGCTGCGCGAGATCGCGATCGGGCGCCTGCTGCTCGACAACGTCCGCCACGTGAAGACGTACTGGATCATGACGAGTCTCGAGGTCGCGCAGATCTGCCTGACCGCCGGCGCCGACGACATCGACGGGACCGTGGTCGAGGAGAAGATCACGCACATGGCCGGTGCGCGCACGCCGGAGCACGTGGACGAGGAGAGTCTGCGGCGCGTGATCGAGGAGGCGGGCCGCGTGCCGTACCGGCGCGACACGCTCTACAACGAGGTGCCCTACCCCGCGGCCCCGCGCGCGCCGCGGCCGGTCGCCGTCCCGGCCTGAGCCGCTGCGCCGCCCCCTCCCGCGCGCCGTCCCCCCGGACGCGGCGCACGCCCGCAATGCGCTGGGCCGCCGGGCGGTGCCCGTTACGATCTCCGCCCCATGTCGCGCTACATGACCCGTCGTCAGTTCGATCGCCACGTCGAGGCCACCCGCCGCTGCGAGGAGAAGCTCGCCGAGGCGCGCCTCAAGGTCGGTGCCGCCGCCGAGCACGGCGACCTCTCCGAGAACGCGGAGTACGAGGCGGCCATCGAGGAGTCCGGCTTCCTGGCCGGGCGCGTCGAGGAGCTGCGCGCGGCGCTGGTGGGCGTGTCCGTCATCGACTCGCGCTCCACGGACCCCGAGATCGTGAGCATCGGCAAGACCGTGCGTCTGCGCGACAAGGAGTCCGGCGCCGAGGAGACCTACCACCTCGTGGGCATCGGCCTGACCGAGACGGACGCGGGCGAGGTCAGCTACTCCGCGCCGCTCGGCGCCGCGCTGATCGGCTCGCGCCAGGGCGACGTCGTCACGGCCCGCCTGCCGGGCGGCACGCGCAAGCTCGAGATCGTCAGCATCGAGCTGTACGACTAGGAGCCGCTGCGCCGCGTCGCCGGGGAAGTCGGACGGGCTCCCGGCGCGTCAGCGTCCCTCGAAGGGGATGCGCAGCTCGGCCCCGGCGCGCACGGCGCCATCCTCCGCGACCACGTCCGGGTTCGCGTGGCGGATCTCGCGCCAGAGCGCCGGGTCGCCGTAGACCTCGCGCGCGATCCCCTCGAGCGTCTCGCCGCGGCGCACCGTGCGGCGCAGTTCGGGCGCGCCGTCGCGCAGCACGCAGCCGTCGGCGACGAGCTCCGCCGCAGCGGCCGCGTCGCCTTCCGTCGCGATGTCGCTGCTGCCGCGCCGCGTCGTGACGTCGTCGCCGCACGCGGCGAGGGACGCCGCGACGGCGAGGGCGATCAGGAGCGGTACGGCGCGCGCGGCGGGCACGCGGGATTCATCGTCCGCCGCCCTGCGCCGCTTGGACGAGCGCCGCGAGCTGCTTGTCGCCCGCCTTCGTGGCGAGCTCGAGCGCGCGCTCGAGCTCCTGCGCGCCCTCCTCCGTCGCACCCTTCCGGCGCAGCAGGGTGCCGAGGTGCAGGTGCGCCCGCCCGAACTCCGGGTCGAGCTTCACGGCGGTCCGCAGCGCGCTCTCGGCGCCGTCGGCGTCGCCGGTCTCGTACAGCGCGTAGCCGAGGTCGTCCCACGCGATCGCCAGCTCGGGCGCGAGCTCCGTGATGCGCCGGTAGTGCGCGACGGCGGGCTCCCAGCGGCGGACGAGCGCGTTGCCGAGGGCCTGCGACGCCTCGATCGCGACGTCGGCCATCCCGGCCGCGCGCGCCATCGCGACGACGTGCTCCGTCACCTCGGTCTCGCCGAACGAGCCCGTGCACATCACGATCAGCTCCTTCCAGCGCGAGCCGGGCACGCCGGAGCCGTCGCCGATCACGCGCCGGAAGTCCTCGAGTCGGCGCATCGCCAGGTACGCGCGCGCCACCTGGACGACCGAGCCGGGCGCGCCGGGCAGCAGCCTCTCGGCCTCCTGCGCGGCGCCGAGCGCCGCGAAGCGCGCGGCGGGGCTGGCCTCGCGGGCCTCGGCGAGCCCGCCGAGGGCCGTCGGCAGCAGGCTCGCGTAGCGCATTCCCTCGCCCCGCAGCAGCTCGACAGCCCGCTCGAAGTCCGCGATCGCCTCCGCGACGCGCCCCTGCGCCAGCCGCACGCGCCCCTCGAGCACCAGCAGCCGCGCGTCGCGCGCGTGCATCTGCCGCGCCTGCATCACGAGCGCCGACGCCTCCTCGGTGCGCTCCTGCGCGAGCAGCACCTCGACGAGCTCGTACGCGCTCGCGAAGCGCGGGTCCGACTGGTGCAGGTCGCGCGCGACCTTCTCGGCCCGCTCGAGCCGCTCGAGGTCCGGCCAGCCGTCGTCGCGCAGCACGCAGACGAGGTTCGCGAGCGAGATCGAGCTCTTCGGCGCACACGCGACGGCCCACTCCCAGAAGCGCTCGGGGCTCGTCCAGCGGCGCACGTACGGCGTCCGGCCGACACCGAGCGCGAGCACGGTGGCGACGCCGACACCCGCCACGGCCCTGCGGAGCGGCGCGCGCTTGGCGACCGTCGCGAGCGCGAGCGTCGCGAGGGCGACGACGAAGAACGACGGCACGTACAGATAGCGGTCGGCGGCGTGCAGTCCGCCGGCCAGGTCGAGCGGCACGATCTCGAGCACCGGGCCGATCGAGAGCCCCGCGGCCGCGAGCAGCGCCCCGGCCCGCGGCCGCGTCCGCACGAGCCACACGAGCGCGGTGATCGCCGCGCCGAGGAGCACGAGCCCGACGATCCCGCGCACGTCGTCGGTCGGCACCGGACGCGGCCCGTGGTGCGCGGGCCCGACGCCGCTCCACGGCAGGAACAGCGCCTCGGCGTAGGCGGCCGCCGCGCGCCCCACGAGCAGCAGCCGGCGCCACGGCTCCCCCGCCTCGGGCGCGGCGGTGTCGGCCGCCCCGAACACGAAGCCGAGCCGCTCGAGGCGCACGAGGACGACACACCCGAGGCCGACGGCGGCGGCGACGGCCGCGCGGCGCGCGCGCCGCAGCGTCGCGAGGGGCGTCTCCGGGTCCGGCGCGAGCGCGCCCGCCCACGCGATCACGAGGAGCGGCAACGCGATCGCGCCCTCCTTCGCGAGCAGCGCGCCCGCGGCGGCGCACCCGACCAGCACTCGCCGACGGCGCGTCGGTGCGGAGCCGTCGCCCCCGGTCGCGAGGAGCGTCGCGAACGTCAGGAGCCCCGCGAGCAGGTCGAACCGCGCGCTCGCCCAGGTCACCGCCTCCACGTTCGCCGGGTGGAGCGCCCAGGCGAGCGCGCCGAGCGCGGCCGCCGCGCGCGAGCGGACGAGGCGGGCGAGGAGCAGGAACACACACGCCGCCGCGACGGCGTGGAGGAGCGCGGAGGTCACCCGGTACCCGTCCGGTCCCCCGCCGTGGACGAGCCGCTCGACCAGGAACGACGTCGTCGCGAGCGGCCGCCAGTACCACGTCTCCATGCCGAGCGGCACCGAGAGCGACTCCGCCCAGCGCGCAGGCGACGTGTAGAGGTCGTTCGAGGCGAGGAGCGGGACGTCGTCCCAGACGAACGCGCCTGGGAGCGCTGCGGGGATCTGCGCGAGGAACGCGACCAGCGCGACGACGAGCGCCGGCCCCGCCCGTCGCGGGAGGCCATCTCCGGACATGCACCGCCAGTATGCAAGAACCCCGAGCGAGCGCACACGAGCGCCGCCCCGCCGCGCGCGGATCCCTCCGGCCGCGCCGTGCGCCCGCGGCACCGCGCTGACGGAGCGCCCCTCCGGACCGCCACGCCTGCCGGCGGACGCGCGTCCGGCACCCGCCGCCCGCGTGCCGCACCGCCCCCGCGCGACGCGCGCGACGGCCTCCCCGCGTCCGTGGCGGACGACGGCGGGGCCCCCGTGGCGGACTCGGGAGCGCCCGCCGAGCGCCGCCTCCGGACCGTGTCCGTGAGGCGGAGCAGCAGCCCGGTTCGGCCGACGCATCCCGCGTCCCGCGTCCCGCGTCAGCGCCCGCGTCAGCGCCCGCGCCGGCGGCGGCGCCGGCGGCGGCGGCGTTCCCGCGCCGCCCGGTCCGACGCGTCGGACGGGACGCGAACTCCGCCCGCGGCCGCGCCTGGCCCGTGGCTCGTTCCCGGCCCCTCCGCCCGGCCTCAGCCCGACCTCAGCCCGACCTCGGTCCTACCTGGGTCCGGCCGCGGTCCGGCCTCGTTCCGGCCTTGGCGCGCGCTCGTGCGTGCTCCGCGCCGGGATTCCGCGGTGCGCAACGTCGCCCGGGGACCGTACGCTCTGCCTTGGCGCGCAGGGTGTGGATCGATCCGAGCCCGGCCGGCAGCGCGCGCCCCCGTGCGCCTCCCTACCTGGCGCGATTCCTTCGGACCCCGGTTAGACTGCGGCGTTCTCCGCGTCAGATCGCAACCAACTCCTTGGAGGGCATTCATGGAGGACTTCCGGTCGGAAGATCAGAGGAAGGCCGACAAGCGTCTCGTCGGCACGTGGTGGCGCTGCAAGGAGCACGAACTGACCGACTCGCCCATCCTGCTCGGGCACGTCGCGTACTGCCCCACCGACAACTGCTCGCACCAGGTCAAGCTCGTCCACTCGGCGATCAACGACCCGAACGTCAACGCGCAGGCCAGGAGCGTGTGGCGCAAGTCGAGCGACCTCTTCCTCGCCCCGGCCAAGAAGGAAGAGGACGAGGAGTAGCCTCCCGTCCTGACCGCCCCCGCGGCGGCCGGTCCCGCGCCGAAGGCGCCCGCGACCGGCCGCCGCGCTGATTCCGGGGACCGACGCGGACGGTCCGCCCCACGCGTCCGTCCCGGCCCGTGCGCCCCACGCGTCCGTCGGGCCCACGCGTCGTTCGGGCGCACGCGTCGTTCGCGCCCACGCGGCTGGCACGGCCCATCCGCCCCGTCCGGCCCGGCCCGGCCGACGCCGCGCGCCCGCCGGAAACCCTTGGCCCGCCCGCCTGCGGCCCCTACAGTCCGCGCCCGTCGGCGGCCCGTCCCCGGACGAGCCGCGCGACACGCCACATGCAACGCTGCCCCGCCCGCGGCGAGCGCCGGCCCGACCGGCACCCGGCCGCCCCGGCGAGGCCGCACCGCCCGGCCCCGCCGCGCGGCACGACGCGCCCTCCGCGCGCCCGCCGCAACGCCCCGAGCGGCCCCGTCCGCGCGCGTGACACCACGGTTCCTCGGTAGCTCAGTCGGTAGAGCGGGTGACTGTTAATCACTAGGTCGTAGGTTCGAGTCCTACCCGAGGAGCCAACCGCCCACGCGCGAACCTGCCCGACCGGGCGGTTACCGCGAGGGCCACGTGATGCACTCAGGTGCCGCGCCGCCGTAACGTACTTGATACTCGCGACTTGCGCGCGGGCACGGGCGACCACCGCGCGGAATGGTCTCGCCGAGGTCCCCATCGCGAACAAGCCGCAGGCCTCGTAATCGCCGTGCGGACGCGCCGACACACCCTCGAACCCTCGCTCTTCGCCCGAGAATGGGTGTCTCGCTAACGAGTCGAGACGTCCTGGTGACCAGCGGGAACGCTCATTGAGCCGCTCGGACTCCGACTAGGAGAACACCAGCGCGCGCTCCGATGTCGATCCCCGAGACAGCGAACCAGGCGAACGATCGAGATGCCGTCCGCACGAACCACGCGACGACCCGATGCGTCTCGTGAACTCGCCCGATGCGTTGCGATCCGTTGCGACCTCACACTCCCAACGTGACGAGCGAGCGCGGCCGACCTCACACCTCCGACGACGTTCGCGTCGGAACTGCCGAATCCCCCTCGCCACCCAGTCGCTACGAGATACTCTCATGCTTCAGCGCCGCGTTCAGCGCGAGGGGAGCGTAGTCCCCACAGGAGAACTCCGCCTGCAGGAGGGCGACGGATGCACGTATCCCGGATCGTTGTGCGGAACTTCCGGAACTTCAAGTGCATCGACGTGGCGCTCGACCCAGGCGTCACCTGCGTCATCGGCGAGAACAACGCCGGGAAGTCCAACCTCCTGCACGCAGTCCGATTAGCGGCCGATGTGAACCTGCCGAACTTCGCCCGACAGCTCACTTTCGAGGACATCCATGGTGCACCCGAGGGCGGTGGCCCACACCAGGTCCTCGTGTGCATTGAGTTCGACGGCTTGGGAGATGACGAGGTCGCAGACGGCTTCACCGCCGAATGGCTGACTCCGGATAACCGCGCGCGCCTCACGTACCGATTCCGACCTCGCCCTGCTGCAAGACAAGCTGTCGAAGACGAGGAGCGGCAGGGAGACGAGTTGACACTCGCGGACTACCACTGGCAGCTCGTGGGCGGCGGCGACTTCGATCCGATCTCGTTGCGTTGGAATGAACCCGCAGGCACAGCGAGCGACGTCTTCAGCCTCCTCCAACTCTACCGAGTCCACTTCCTGCCGGCTCTGCGCGACGTGCAGGGCGATCTGAGGTACTTCCGGCGGTCGCCCCTGGTTCGCTTGATCCAGCAGACGGACATCGACGCCACCGAGCAGGACGCGATCGTCCAGATCATCGACACGGCGAACGCTCAGGTAGCCAAGCGCGAACCGATCGAGAAGCTCGGTCAAGCGATCACTGCACGTCAAAAGACCACCGCGGGCGAGGGCTTCACGCAAGGCGTTCGGCTCGGATTCGGGGAGGCGACGATCGACTCCGTGACGCGCGCGCTGATCCCGCTCCTTAGGGCCTCCGACAGCCGCGAGCATGGTGTCGAACAAAACGGTCTTGGCCTGAACAACATCCTCTACATCTCGATGCTGCTGGAGTCGTTTGTCGCAGAGAGATCGCGGAAGTCTGCGGCTGGCTATCTCGTCCTGTGCGAGGAGCCTGAGGCACACCTGCATCCGGAACTCCAGTTGTCGTTGATGCGCGCGCTCCGCGAGGATGGCACGCAGGCCCTAGTGACGTCGCACAGCACTCACGTCGCTGCGGGTGCAGGTCTCGCAGGCTGTCTCTGCTTGACCCGTCAGGAGGATGATTCCTCCTCGGCAGTTACGCCGGTGCAGAGCGCGAAGCTCGAACCGTCTGCCGTAGCCGACCTGGATCGATACCTCGATGCAACTCGAAGCCGGATGTTGTTCGCAAGGGCAGTGCTTCTCGTTGAGGGAGCGGCTGAGATGCTGGTCGTTCCAGCCCTTGCCAAGAAGGTCCTTAAGATCGACCTCGATGCAGCTGGAGTGTGCGTCGTGCCTGTGTTCGGTACGCACTTCGATGCCTTCGTGCAGTTGTGCGCGGATGACGTTCTTGGGAAGCGATGCGCAGTGCTCGCGGACGGAGATCTCGACGCCGTCGCGGGATCGGACGATGGGACACCTCTCTGCGGTGCAGAGAGCCCGCACGCTCACCTCGACGGAGACACTGTTCGGACCTTCGTTTGCCGTACCACATTCGAGCGCACGGTCGTCCGCCCCGGATGCCTCAAGGTCGTTCTCACGTCCGCGCGGGAGATCAGCAACGGCCGCGGATCGGACCTAGCGAAGGAACTTGTCAGGCTGTTGGAGGCGGCGCTTGGCGCCAAGCGCAACAAGGACCCGAGCTGGAAGGACACTCTACCTGACATTGCGACGCAGACCCTGAAGGTCGCAGCCGCTCTAGGGAAGGGGCGCTTTGCGCAGATTCTGGCACGCAACGCAACTGCGCACGCGACGTCGCTCCCACCGTACATCGAATCTGCCGTGAAGTGGATCGTCGGACGTGCGGCTGACTGACGATCAACGCCGGATCGTTGCGAGCGACGCCAGCATCGCTGTCAAGGCGTGCCCTGGAAGCGGGAAGACTCGCGCCTTGGTCGCCAAGTCTGTGTTGTGCTTGGAGGAGACGCGGCGAACGACTCGACACGTTGCGTGCCTCACCTACACCAACGCCGCTGCGAACGAAGTGTCAGTCCGGGTTGGGAGACTGCTTCCGCCCGAGGACGCGGATCGCCTGTACACCGCGACGATCCACGCGTTCTGCGTGCGGCATCTTCTGCGACCGTACTACTGGGCGTCGGACGGGTTCGTCCGCGGGTTCGAGATCGCTGCCCCCGACTCGGAGCCATACAAGCGGCACGCACGCGCCGCGCTGCATGCGCACGGCATCCGCGACGCAAGGGCGCTTGACGAGCTGGAGTTGGTTGGCCGATCCGCCGACGGCGACCCGGTGGTTGCTGGGCAGTTGCCGTCCACCGCAGTAGCCGACTTCTGGCGGAGGATGCAAGCCGCCGGTTTGATGGACTTCCCAACGATGCTCTACGAGTCGTGGCGCATCTGTGACCGACTGCCGGCTGTCGTGCGTGGGATCGCGTCACGATACGTGTGGATGCTGATCGACGAGTTCCAGGACACGACCGACGTCCAATTTCAAATCCTGGTTCGGATTGCGGCGGAGAGAAGGTCGCGCTTCATGATCGTCGGCGACCCCTGTCAGTCCATCTTCAGATTCGCGGGGGCGCGCCCTGCGTTTTTCGACCGATTCGCGCTCGAGGTGCAGGCTCGTACGGACCTCGCGCTGTCAGAGAACTTCAGGTCCAGCGAGGCGATCGTGAACGTGGCCGAGGGCCTCATCCCGCGCGCACCGCCAATGCGCGCCGTAGGACCGGATCGAGATGCGGGATGCACGCCAACCTGGGTGGATTGCGACAACGTGGCGGCAGCCATTACTGAGCGGATATTGCCAGAGCTCGCAGAGTTCGGGATTGCACGCGGTGGGACAGCGATCCTCGCGCCGTGGTTCCTGCCGCTCTACCAACTCGGACGGCAACTCCGACAACTAGGGATCCCGATCGTCGGCCCAGGGGCTCGCCCCTATCGTAGGCGACATCTGATCGTGCCAATCTCGGAATGCTTGGCAGCCTGCTCCTGTGTGGGGCGCGCCGGCAGCCGTCACTGGGTAGAGCGCGAGGTCAGGGATCTGGTGCGTCAAGTCGCGAAGGAACCGCGCCCCCTGGAAGGCATGGAGGTGACGACAGCCGCGGCGGCGATGATCGCGGCCGCCCGCCGACTGCGGCGCCGTTCCGCGTCTGCCGAGCGATGGCTTACCGGCGTAGCCGCATTGGCGGCTGAGCAGTTGAAGGCCGCCGGGCTCTTAACGTCGTCAGAGTGCGCGCGGATCGAGTTCTCCGGCCGGGAGGTTGTCACCGAAGCGAAGCGGTTGGGAGATCTGGATGAAGTATCGGTGGATCACCTCGCCGAATTCGTTCGCCCGACGGAACACATCCACCTGCTGACCGTGCACCGCTCGAAGGGGAGAGAGTACGACGCCGTGATTCTGATCGACGCTCACGACGGACGCTTCCCGCACTTCACTGCGAGCGATGACGAAGATGTCGAGGATGGCCGCCGCCTGCTGTACGTCGCCCTCACGCGAGCTCGGAAGGCGCTCTACGTTCTGACCGGTCACGACTCGCGTGGAGCTGACCCGAGCCGCTTCTTGCTTGAGCACGATCTTCCCTTGCGCGTTGTCTCGATGTAGGACGGCGAAACACGGAACCCGGAACAGTTCTTCGCTTCGGCCTCGAGCCGCAGGTCCGTTCCGGGGCGGGTCTGTCGCGAACACCAGACGACCGACCGGCCGGGACGCCCGGAGGACGCCGTGGGTGCCGCGAGGAGCGGACCTGCGTCCTCACCGCGCCGGTTCCCCCGCGCGGGTCCCCGAGCTGCTCGTCCGCACGACCTGATCCGGACGCACGCGACGACGCCGCTTCGATCCGAGTTCCGCGCGAGTGGTTCGTACCAGGGTCAGGGCGACGAGACCCGACTCGTCCCGCCGCCGGGGAGCGTCTGCGTCCGCGTCCGCGTCTGCGTCTGCGTCTGCGTCTGCGTCTGCGTCTGCGCCGCGTCCGGCTTGCGCCGAGGGAGCTCAGGCGATGCCGTGCGCGGCGCAGGCCTCCAGGATCTCGCGGTTCGCGCGGCTGTTCGTGAGGGCGCGGGCGCGCGACGCGTCGTCCAGCGGGGCGAGTTCCTCGTCGATCAGGCGCTTGGCCTCGACGAGCAGCGAGACGTCGCCGGTCGCCCGCCAGAGCTGGAGGTGCGTCCAGGACGCCTTGGCGACGCTGCCCCCCGCCTCGGCCAGGGCGGCCCGCGCCGCGGCGGGATCTCCTCCCGGCAGGCGCGCCAGCAGGCAGAGGGCCTCTGCGACCCGGCCGGTCTGGCCGCGCTCGCGCAGGTAGGCGAGCGCTTCCTCGAGCGCGCTGCGGGCCTCGGTCGGCCGGCCGTCGTGTAGGAGGAGCTCACCCAGCTCGAGGAGCGAATCGGCGATCCCGTCGCCGTGCCCGATCTCGCGCCGCAGCGCGAGGGACTGCTCGACGTAGCGGCGGGCGAGGTCGAAGTCGCCGACGTCACCCGCCAGTTCCCCGAGCCGCAGGAGGCCGTAGCCCTCCGGATAGCGCGCGCCGATCTCGCGGGACAGCGCGACCGCGGCTTCCAGATCGGCGTGAGCCCCCGGCGCGTCGCCGAGCCGCCGGCGGAGCGGCCCGAGGTTGACGAGCGCGACCGCCTCGATCTGTCGGTACCCCACCTCGCGGCAGATCGACAACGTGCGTTCGAAGTGATCCAGCGCCTCCGCCGGACGGCCCTGCGCGGCGGTCACGCCCGCGAGGTTGCAGAGGATGGTGGCCTCGTTCTGCGGGAACCCCAGCTCGCGATAGAGGACGATGGCGTGCCGGTAGAAGTCGATCGCCTCGGCGTTGCGCCCCTGCGCGGCACTCACGTTGCCCAGCAGCCCCGAGGCGGTGGCCTCGAGCGCCCGGTCCCCGGACTCGCGCGCCAGCGCGAGCGCCTGCTCGTAGCACTCCTTCGCCTCCGGGATGCGGCCGCGGAAGAAGTAGAGGATGTGTCCCACGCTCCCCGTCGCGATGGCCTCGGCCTTCCGGTCGCCGCAGGCGCGCGCGGCCTCCAGCGCGCGGCGGTAGGCGGCCTCGGCCTCGTCGGGACGCCCCGTGTGCTGGAAGAGCCAGCCGACAGCACGCGCCGCCTGGCCGCGGAGCTCGTCCGCGCCCAGCTCCCCGGCGAGGCGCTCGGCCTCGCGCGCGCACTCCTCCTGCCGCGGGCGGCGTCCCAGCTTGTCGAGCGCCTCGGCGAGCACGAGCAGGGTCTTCACGCGCTCGACGCCCACGAGCAGACCGGGCACGGCCAGCGCCCGCTCCGTCAGCCCGATCAGTTGGCCTACGACGTGCCCCCTCGCGAGGTGACGCTGCGCGGGCCCCAGATAGCGCAGCGCGGACTCGCCCCGCGCGCCCTTCAGGAAGTGCTCGCAGAGGTCCACGCACAGCGCGCCGTCCAGGGTCGCCGGGTCCGTACCGGCCGCCTTGGCACGGGCCTCGAGCGCCGTGGCGAGGGCGGCGTGGTAGAGCTCCCGGACCTGCTCGAAGATGCTGGTGTAGAGGGCCTCCTGGACCTGGTGGTGGTCGAAGGCGTAGCAGCGGCCCGACGCGCGGACGAGACGATGGCGCCGTTCGATCTGCCCGAACGCCTTGAGCGTCGGCAGCAACGGCGCGCCGACCGCCTCCGCGACCAGCGCCGGGTCGAACTCGAACCCGCAGCACGCCGCCATGTCGAGCAGATCGCGCTCGGCCTCGGACAGGTCCGCCACGCGCGCCCGGACGAGATCGAGCACCGACGACGGGATGCGGATCTCGTCGATCACGCGCGTGGAGATCCACGTCCCGTCCGCCTTCTGCGTGATGTACTGCCCTTCGCGCAGCCCCCGGATGATCTCGAAGGCGAAGAACGGGTTGCCGTCGGACTTCTGCCCGACCTGCAGCGCGAGCGCCTGGGCGAGCCGCTCCGACCTGAAGCTGTCCCGGAGCAGGTCGCCGAGGTCCTTCGGACCCAGGCGCTGCAAGGCCATCCGGCTCGTGTGCGGCAGGCGCGCCAGGTCGGCGAGCCACTTCTCGTCGATCCCCGGCCGCGTCGTCCCGACGAGCAGGAACCGGTGGCCCGGCGCCGCCATCGCGAGCGACGTGAAGAGCGCCCGCGCCTCGTCGGGAGCGAAGTGCAGGTCGTCGATGAGCAGCACCGTCGGACACTCCGCCGCGAGGCTCCGGGTCGCCTGGACGAAGCACGTCGAGATCGACTCCTTCGTGAGGGCGACGGCACCCATCGGCGCCGGCTCCCCGCGCAGCAGCGCGTCGAACGCGGGGACGAGCCCGGGTGCCTGCGCCATGTGGCGCGCGCTGCCCGCCTCTCCCAGGTGCTCGCGGTACGCCTGGCAGAACGCCCCCGCGGCCGTTGCCGCGCCGCCCGGCGGGTAGCTGCCGCACAGGACGTGCACGGGCGCGCCGTCGCGCTGGAGCCGGATCAGCAGCTCGTCGATCACACGCGACTTGCCGATCCCCGCCTCGCCCTCGATCAGGACGACCTGCCCCTCGCCCCGCTGCGCGAGCTCGAACAGGGCGGCCAGCTTCGCGAGCTCCGCCTCGCGGCCGTAGACGGCCGTCTCGCGCGGGATGCGGATGCGTCGCAGCGGCCGATGCGTCGTCGCCCGGATCGACCGCGCCCGCGACACCCACCACGCGGAGGACTCCCCCTGCTCGAGGACGGCCACCAGCGTGTCCGCGTCGGCGATGCGGTCCTGCGGCCGCTTCTCGAGGAGGCAGTGCACGACCTCCTCGAAGAAGGGCGAGAGCTGCGGGTGGATCTCTCCGAGCCGCCGCGGCTCCCGGCGGAGGATCCGGTCGAGCGTCTGCGGGACGTCGTCGGCCAGGTACGGATTGACGCCGGAGGCCAGCTCGTAGAGGACGAGGCCGAGCGCGTGCAGGTCGGCGCGACCGTCCACGCCGCTGCCGCCGTCGAGGAAGCACTCCGGCGCGGCGTAGTGGATGGTGCCGACGAACGCGCCCGTCCGGCTGAGACGCGCCGCCTCGTCCTGCAGGCGCGCGACGCCGAGGTCCATCAGCTTCACGCCGTGGTCCCGCGTGATGAGGACGTTCTCCGGCTTCACGTCCCGGTGGATCACCCCCGCCGCGTGGATCGCCGCGAGGCCCTTCGCCACCTCGCGGGCGATGTGTCGGCAGAGCTCCTCGGGGACGCGCTCGAGCTCCGCGAGGAGCGACTGAAGCGTCTGCCCCTCGACGTACTCCATCGCGAGGTAGAGCACCGTGCGGCCGTCGATCTCGGCGGCGCCGACGTCGTGTGTGGCCACCACGTTGACGTGGCGGATCCGTCGCCCGATGTCGCCCTCGCGCAGGAAGCGCTCGTGGTACTCCGGGGTCGCGCAGAGATGGGGATGGACCACCTTCAGCGCGAGGCGCTCCCCGGCGCGCTCCGCGAGGTAGACCGTACCCATGCCGCCCGAGCCGATCTCGGCGGTCACGCGGTAGGGGCCTACGTCGGCTCCGAGCATGGTGCGGGGAGGCTACTGCGCGGGGCGGTGCGTCCCGGAATCGACTCCGACATCCGGAGCCAGGCTCGAATCATCGGCGCCGTCCGCGCGTCCGGGCGCTGCGTGCCACCGCCCCCGGTTCGCGCGTCGCACCGCGTCGCCCGAGGCGGTGTCCGCCCGGCAGCCGACCGGCATTCGTTGCCGCGCGGGCGGCGTGCGTGGTCGTCTCCCCCGATGGCGCTCCTGCAGGTCCACGACATCGAGAAGAGCCACGGGGACCGGCGGCTCCTCCGCGGCGTGACGCTCACTGTCGAGGCCGACACACGGATCGGGATCGTCGGCGCGAACGGCTGCGGGAAGTCCACGTTCCTGCGGGTGCTGGCGGGCCTCGAGGACATCGACGCCGGGCGGCGGCTCGTCGAGCCGGGCGTGCGGATCGGACTGCTGCTACAGGAGGCGCCCGTGCGGCCGGGGCGTGTGCGCGACGTGGTGCGCGGCGGTCTCGTCGGACGCGACGCGACGCTCGCGCAGCTCGAGCGCATCCACGCCGCGCTCGCCGCGCCGGGGCTCGGGGACGCCGAGCAGACAGCCCTGCTCCGCGAGATGGCTGCCGCCGAGGAGCGCCTCGAACACCAGGGCGGCCACGACGTCGAGCACCGCGTCGAGGCGCTGGTCGAACACGTCGGCCTGCCCGACCCGGATGCCGACGCCACTGCGCTCTCGGGCGGCGAGCGGCGGCGCGTCGAGCTCGCGCGCGTGCTCCTCTCGGAGCCCGACCTGCTGCTCCTCGACGAGCCGACCAACCACCTCGACGCGTTCGTCGTGGACTGGCTGGAGGACGAGCTCCTGCGGCTGCGCACGCCGCTCGTGATGGTCACCCACGACCGCTACTTCCTCGACCGCGTCGTCGACCGGGTCGTCGAGATCGAGCGCGGGGAGCTCTTCTCGTACGACGGCGGCTACGCGGGCTACCTGACCGGCAAGGCCGCGCGCGAGGTGGCGGAGCAGCGCGCCGAGACGGGACGGCAGAGCGTCCTCCGCCGCGAGACGGAGTGGATGCGCCGCGGCCCCCCCGCGCGGAGCACGAAGGCGAAGGCGCGCATCGACCGCTACCACGCGCTCCTGGACGCCGCGCCGGAGAGCAGGCCGGCCGAGCTGGCGTTCCGCATCCCGCCGGGACCGCGGCTCGGAACCCGTGTGCTCCGCGCGCGCGGGCTGACGCTGCGGGCCGGCGACCGCACGCTCGTGGAGCGCCTCGATCTCGACGTCGGGCAGGGCGCGCGGCTCGGCATCGTGGGCCCGAACGGCGCCGGGAAGTCCACGCTCTTGCGCGCGCTGATCGGCGAGCGCGCGCCGGACGCGGGCACGGTGGAGGCGGGCGAGACGGTGCGCATCGCGGCCATCGACCAGCAGCGCCGCGTGCTCGATCCCGAGAAGACCGTCGTGGAGGAGTTGGGCGCGACGGGCGACCACGTGCGCGTCGGGGAGCGCGCGGTGCACATCGCGTCGTTCCTCGACGGCTTCCTGTTTCCGGGCGAGCGCAAGCACACGCCGGTGAAGCGGCTCTCGGGCGGCGAGCGCAACCGCATCCTGCTCGCGAAGCTGCTGCTCCAGGGCGGCAACGTGCTCGTCCTCGACGAACCGACGAACGACCTCGACCTGCCGACTCTCCGCGCGCTCGAGGAGGCGCTGCTCGAGTTCGCGGGAACGGTGATCGTGGTCAGCCACGACCGCTGGTTCCTCGACCGCGTCGCCACGGAGATCGTCCACCTCGACGGCAAGGGACGCTGCGTGCGTTGGGGCGGCGACGTCTCCACGCTGCTCGCGCGCGTGTCCGCCGACCGCGAAGCGGAGGAGCGCGCCACGCGGGAGGCGGCTCTGCGCGCGACGTCCCAGGCGCCCGCGGCCGCCGCCCCGGCGCGCGAGAAGGCGAAGAAGCGCCTCAGCAGTCGAGAGCGCGAGGAACTCGCGGGCCTGCCGGCGCGGATCGAGGCGGCCGAGGCGCGGCAGGCCGCGCTCGGCATCCGCATGGCCGAACCCGCGCTCTACCGCGGCCCCGCCGCCGATCGCGAGGCGGTGCAGCGCGAGCAGGGAGAGCTCGCGTCGGAGCTGGAGCGACTCTACGCGCGCTGGGAGGAGCTCGAAGCGCGCGCGTGATACGGCGCGCGGCTCGAGTGGGCACGGCTCGACTGTTCGCCGTTCGCCTGGGCGCCGCCGCGCTGCGTGCGACGTCAGTCGAGGAGAGCAACGAACTCGTCCACCGTGAGGCCGGCGTCGCGGATGAGCGCCCGAAGGAGGCCGCGCGCGACCTCCCGGTGGTCCGGGACGGTGAGCCGCCGATACGGGCCAAGGTGTGGCGGAGCTGGATGTGGCTCCCGCGCTGCCGATCGACCTCGTAGCCGATCTTCCCGAACGCCCGGACCGTTTCGCGGCCCGAGACGACGGGGAGCCGGCTCAACCCGTGACCTCGACCACGTCCTCGGTGATTCCGGGCGGAATCGGCTCGCCGTGGTCCCGGAGGGACTCCAGGTAGAGCTCGACCGCCTCCTGGATGTTGGCCCGGGCCTCGTCGCGCGTGCGGCCCTGGGAGTGGCAGCCCGGCAGGCTCGGGCAGCTCGCCACGAACACGCCGTCCTCGTCGGGCTCGATCACGATGCGGAACTTCATGGGAACCTCCGGACGCCGGGGAAACGCCCCACGATCCTACCCGGTGTGAGCGCCGACAGGTCTCCGGAGCGATGCTCGGAACATCGGCGCCGTCCGTGCAGCCTGGCACTGCGCACCACCGACGTTGGTTCGCCCCGTCGCACCACGTCGGCGGAGGCAACGCAGCGCGACGAGAGGAAGAACCGAGCCAGGCTCGGGACGTCCCGGACGACAATCGGCGACGGCGCAGGACGCACGCCGCGGTAGCGTCCGACGGATGCGCACGCGGAAGTCGGTGCTCGTGATCGCCGCGGCGGGCCTCGCCCTCCTGGCCGGGACGCTCGGCGCGTGCTGCTCGCTCTCGAAGGACGAGGTCGCGACGCGGCTGCTCGCGCTGCCCAAGAACGCGCGGTTCCGCGAAGCGGGGCTGGAGCGGCGCGTGGTGCCGATGCGGATGGGCGGCAGCGACGTCGACGCGGAGTTGACCTTCGTGCGCGCCGGGCCACGGGCGCCCGGCGCGGCGCCGGCTCGACCCGTCGTGCTCGTGCACGGGACGCCGTCGTCGCTCTTCACGTGGACCGACGTCGTGTTCGGTGCCGACGGGTCGGGTGGCCTCGCCGACGACTTCGACGTGATCGTCCTCGACGTCGTGGGCCACGGCGTCACGCGCACGCCGGCGCCGGACCCGATGACGTTCCAGGCGGGCGCGGAGTGGGTCGTCGGGGCGATCGAGGGTCTCGGGCTCGGGCCGGTGCACCTCGTCGGGAACAGCTACGGCGGCGAGTTCTGCTGGCGCGCGGCGCTCGACCGCCCGGACCTGGTGCGAACGCTCACGTTCCTCGACTCGTCCGGCTATCCGCGGCCCGCGGACGGATGGCTCCCGGAGGAGGTCGCGATGCGCGAGATGTCGCTCGCGCCGTACGGGTGGATCGTCGCCACGCGCGAGAAGGTGCGCGGCGCGCTCCAGCCCCACTTCCCCGACCCGGTGACGGCGGACCAGGTCGAGGAGTGCTTCGCGATCTCGATCAACCGCGAGAACTGGCGCGCGATGGTGGACCTCGCGCGCGACGAGAACGGCACACGCGCCGTCGAGATCCCGCTGCTCGCGTGCCCGACACTCCTGTTGTGGGGCGAGGACGACATCGCGTTCCCCGTCGCGCGCGACGCCGAACGCTACGCGCGCGAGATCGAGGGCGCCGAGCTCGTCGTCCTGCCGCGCTGCGGGCACTACCCGCAGGAGACGCTCGCGCGCGACGTCACGGAGCGCCTCGGCGCGTTCTTCCGGTCCCACCCGTGAGCGCGGCGCGCGCGCTCGCGGAGGGCGGGCGCCTGTGGACGCTCGTGAACTTCGCGCTGCTGCAGGGCACGTGGTTCGGCTGCGTGCTCGGTGCCGCGGCGGGGCGCGTGGAGTGGGCGTGGGCGTGCGGCGCGGCCGCGCTCGCGACGCACTTCGCGCTCTTGCGCGAGCGCCGCGCAGATCTGCGGATGGTCGCGGCCGCCGTCGCGCTCGGAGCGGTCGTCGAGACCGTCTGCCGCGGCGTCGGCGCCGTGGAGGCACGCGGCGATCCGTTCCCCGCCCCGCTCGCGCCGTCGTGGTTCCTCGTGCTCTGGGCGGTCTTCGGCACGACGATCCGCCACTCGCTGTCGTGGCTGCGGGGCCGCCTCGTCCTCGCGGCGGCGTTCGGCGCGGTCGGCGCGCCGCTCTCGCTGCTCGGTGGCGCGCGGCTCGGCGCGGTGCACGTGGCGGACGATCCGCTGCTCTTCTGGGGCGCCTGCGGCGCCGCGTGGGCGGTGGCGCTGCCGCTGCTCGTCGCGCTCGCGGAGAGGCTGCGGCCCGGAGACGCACCGCGCGCAGCGAACGCGTGAACGTCGTCTACTTCACGCCGCGGAGCAGGACGTCCGGAACGGAGTCGCGGAGAGTCCGCGGCCGGCCGCCCGACTCCTCGAACAGCTTCTCCGAGCGCAGCTTCAGGTTCCCGAGACTCGACCGCAGCGCCTCGCGCACGTCGTCGTCGCCGTCGGGCACGCTGCGGATGTCGAAGCCGAACACGCGGACGAGCACCAGCCCCGCGAAGTCGCCCGCTGTCGTCACCAGGGGCACGAACACGTCCTGCCCGGCCATCCAGTAGAAGTCCTCGGACGTCGAGTAGACGTCGCTCCGCACGAGACCGTCGTCGCCGACGCGATTCAGGATGTGGAGCTCGCAGTCGTAGTGCGAGTACGGGAACGGCAGGTCGCAGCGGAAGTCGATCCGCAGCGCGTTGAACGTGCGGCCCGCCGGGTCCAGCCCGCGGCGGTACGTGCCGGGAACGGCCCAGATGTGGTCGTACGACGCCCCGACGTTCTGCGGGTAGGTCGCGTAGTCGTTCTCGGCGGTCTTGAGCGCCTCGAGGTCCGCGCGGATCACCGTCGCCGCCTGCTGGCAGTTGCGGGAGCCCCCCACCTTCGTCCAGGGTTCGCGTCCCTCGCAGTCGATGCGGAACGACGCCGCGTGCAGCACCCCGTCGCGGGCGTGGTCCTTCGACGGCTTCCACGACCCGGCGCGCAGGAACTCGTCGCGTCCGAGCTGCAGCAGCTCGTCGCCGCAGGCGTTCCACACGTCCGGGCGCCCGCGCTTCAGGCTGCCGAGGAACGCGTCGCGCGCGTCCGCGTCGTCGCCGAACGCGCGGCACGCGGCGACGAGGTCCGCGAACGACGACGTGCGCGGGTCGTCCTCGGCGCCCTGCGGCGTCCTGAAGCGCAGCGCGGCGAGTTCGCGCACCCGCGCCGCGAGGTCCACGGGCCGCCGGTCCGCGTCGGCCTCCGGGTCCGTCCGCGTCTCGGGGACGATCCACCGCAGGTCGAACTCCGCGGCGACGACCTCGGCCCACGTCGCCTCGCGCGCGCTCTCCGAGCGCTCCCCCGTCACGACCTCGCCGGCGAACGCCGCCGCCGCGACCAACGTCCCTGCAACCGCTCCCCATCGCCGTCCGCGCATCGGGCGCCGACGATACCGCCCCCGCCGCGGATCGCGGCATCGGGCACCCGCCCGGGGGGGGCCGCGACGCGCGGCGGGCGAGCCACGCGGAGTCGGAGCAGGAGCCCCGTCGCCTACCGCGTCGTGTCGTCGGTGTGCATCGTGAAGCGGAAGGCGACCGGCCGCCCGTCCTTCGCCGTGCCCGACGCCACGACCTCGCAGCACGCGGACGGCCGGACGAGGTTCCCGAGGTTGCGCATCGTGATCGTGCCGGTGGTTACGGCCGTGCTCGTCTTCGTCACCGGGTCGAACACGTAGGTGCTCGCGACGTGGTCGGTCGTCGGCAGCGTCGAGACCAGCTCGACGCCGGCCGGCCCGGAGACGTCGATCGGCGTCGCGACGCTCAACTGGAAGCCGACCTGCGGCGCGTTCGCATCGTTCACGTCCTTGAAGATCAGCGTGACGATGCGGAGCTGGCTGTCGGTCGCCGTGACGATGAAGTCCTTGAGCGGCGGGATCGCGAGGGCGACGCCGTCGATCGTGACCGACGCGGTCGTCCCGTCGCAGGGCAGCGGCGCGGGGGGGCTGCCGCTCGGGACGGGCACGCTGATCGCGCCCACGCCGACGGGCACCTTCAGCCCGCCCACGACGATGCTCGTCACGACGACGTACACACCGGGCCGGAGCCCGCTGAACGGCACCACGGCGACGGCCGAGTCGGCGAAGTCCGTGGACGACGCGAGCCGACGGTCCGCGACCGGGTCGAAGTCGAGCGCGTCGAAGAGCTCGACGGAGGACTCCCCGGACGCCTGCGCGGCGGCGGGGTCGCGCGCCAGCACCCAGAGCCGGCCGTCGCCCGCCGCGAGCAGCGCGACGATCGGGTCGGTGAACGGGTTGCCGGTGAACGCGAGCCCCTCGGGTGCGCCGGGGTGCAGTGCTCGGCCGAGCCCGCTGCCGACGTGCGTGACCGGGAGGCCCTGCCGGGCGATCGCGCGGGACGTCCGCAGCACGAGCTGGCCGACCGACGCCTGCCGCCGCGCAGCCGTGCGCTCGAGGCTGGTGTCGAGGGCGTCCGACGCGGTGCGGCCGCCCGCACCGGACTCGCGTGCCGCAGCGGCGGGATCGGCCGCGGCGGCCGCTCGGAGTTCGGCGTGCCAGGCGTTGGCGATGGCCTGATCCCGTGCGTACGCGCCCTCCCAGAAGCCGAACAGGAGGTCCACGAGCAAGGTGGTCGCCTGCTCCGGGCTCAGCGTGCCGCGCCGCAGCGGCTTCTCGAGCTGCCGGAGTTCCGCGCGGAACGCCGCGCTGTCGCGGGCGGTGTCCCGGGCGAAGAGGTGCCCGAGGACCGCGGCCTCGTTGTGGAGGCCGGCGCGGGTCGCCGACGCTCCGGCGGGCGGACACTCGGGGACGGTGACCACCGCGGACTCGCGCGGGAAGTGCACCCCGTCGGCGACGACCCCCGCGTAGACGAGGTAGTTCCCGGGCGCGAGCCCCGTGAACTCGAAGACCTGCGGGCCCGGCGACGCGAAGTCCGCGGCGCTCGTGAGCTCGCGCTGCTCGGCGGCGGTCTCGCCCTCGAGCGCGACGAACGACGCGCCGGATGCGTCGCCCGCCGCCGGGTCGGACATCCGCACGACGATGCGGCCGTCGCACGTGCCGGTCAGCGCGAGCAGCGAGGAACGCGGGAACGCGGCCGGCGAGGCGGCCGCTGTCGGGTGCAGCGGCGTGTTCGTCCCCGGGATGACCAGGGAGACGGGCTCGCCCGTCTTGTCGAACGCCCTCCCGGCCCGTGCGAACGAGGACGCGATCGACGCGTCCACGCGCGCGTCGACGCGGAGTTGCACGGCGTGGAGCTTGTCCGCGGGCGTGCCGAGCCCCGCGCCGGCCGCGAGCGCGGCGCCCGCCGGGTCCGTCGCGGCCGTCTCGCCGATCCGGTCGTGGAGCTCGAGCGCGGTCTCCTTCAGACGGTTCGAGAGGGTGTCGCGCGTCCGGGCCGCCGCGTCTGCGACCCGCCCGGCCGCGGTCGAGGAGTCCGCGGCGCCGGAGCGCAGATCACGAGTCGCGTCGGAGGCCTCGGCCCGAGGGGCGGCGGCGAGCGGGGCGGACTCGTCCGCGAGTATCCGGCTGAGCAGGAGTGAGAACTTCGCCAGCTCGAACGGCAGGCTCGGGTCGTCCTTCCCGCCCGCCGCTGCGGCCAGCGCCGCGCCGAGGACCGTCCCCACCGCCGCCAGCCTGCGCACATGCCGCATCGTCCGCCTCCTCGCTGTGGCCGGAGCCACCCGTGCCGCGGCTCCGCGAGCCTCCCGGCACCTGTGGGAACCGGATCCGCGCCGCGCTGTCACAGGCGGCGGCGAGGGCACGCGCGCCGGCCGCGGGCGCGGCGTATCCTCCGCGACCCGGAAGGAGCGCGTGCGCCGGTGAGCCGTTCGGAGACCCGCGACGAGGCCGTCTACGACGAGTACCTGGCTGCGTGCGCCGCCGGGCGCACGGAGGATCCCGCGGCCGTCCTCGCGCGGCACCCCGAGCTCGGCGCCGAGGTGCGGACCCGGATCGAGGAGCTGTGGCGGATCGGGGCCCGCCACGCAGGCGGCGTCGGGAACCCGCCCGACCGACTCGGCGGGTACCGGCTCGTCGAGCGCCTCGACGCGGGCGGGATGGGGACCGTCCACCGGGCGGTGCGGGAGGCGGACGGCGCGGAGGTCGCCGTCAAGGTGCTGCGTCCGGAGCTCGCCGCGTCGGCGACCGCGCTCGAGCGGCTGCGGCGCGAGGCGCTCGCGCTTGCGCGCGTCCGCCACCCCAACGTCGTCCGGGTCCTCGAGTTCGGCCAGGAGGGGCCGACGCCGTTCCTGGTCCTCGAGCTCGTCCCGGGGCGCGGGCTCGAGCGGATCGTGGCCGACGCGGCGGCGCGCGGCGAGCTGCTGCCGGCGGACCGCGTCGTGCGCTGGGGCGCCGCGCTCGCGAACGGCCTCGCGGCGGCGCACGCGCAGGGCGTCGTCCACCGTGACGTCAAGCCCTCGAACGTCCACGTGCGGCCCGACGACGCGCCGATGCTCCTCGACTTCGGGATCGCGCAGGTGCCCGAGCGGACGCCGGGGGCCCTCACGACCACGTTCGCCGGGTCGCCGTTCTACGCCGCGCCGGAGCAGCTCACCGGGGCGTCCGTGGACGGGCGGACCGACGTGTACGGACTCTCCGCGACGCTCTATCAGTGCCTCACGGGGCGCGTGCCGTTCGCGTCCGACCGTTTCGAGGAGGTGCTGCACCGCACGCTGACGGAGGAGCCGGTGCCGGTGCGGCGGCTGGCGCCGCACGTCCCGCGCGACGTCGAGACGATCGTCCTCGCCGGCCTGGAGAAGGACCCCGCGCGCCGGCCCCCGACGGCGGCCGCCCTCGCCGAGGACCTGCGGCGCGCGCTCGCCGGGCGTCCGGTGCGGTGCGCGCGGCCGGGGGTCGGGCGGAGGCTCGTGCGCACGGCGCGGCGGCGCCCCGCCGCGGCCGCCGTCGCGGGCCTGGTCGTCGTCGCGGCGCTCGGGAGCGCAATCTCGTACGCCGCGGTGCGCGCCGCGGAGCGGTCGCGGGTCCGCGACGAGGCCCATCGCACCCTGCGCGAGGCGGTGGACCGCACGCGCGCGTACGCCGCCGACGCCGGACGCGAGGCGTCCCTGGTCCTCGCGGTGAGCGACTCGGAAGCGCGGATGCTGGAGCGGTGGTACCCCGAGGAGGACTTCGCGCGCCTCGACGCGCAGGTCTCCGAGCTCGAGCGCGTGCGGCGCGAGCGTGAGGAGGCGTTCCTCGAGATTCTGAACTCCCTCGAACGCGCGGAGCGCCTGGCCCCGGACCTCGCCGGGCTCGCGCGCGCCCGGGCCGAGATCCACCTGGTCCGCTGGCGCGAGGCGGCCGCGGCGCAGGACGACGTCGCCGCGGCGCTCCACCGGGACCGGATCGAGCGCGCGGACCCCGGCGGGCCCGCGGCGCGCGAAGTGACGGCGAGCGCGGCGCTGTCGGTCGTGCCCGACCCGGCGGACGCCGAGGTCCACCTGTTCCGCTGCGTCCTGCGCGCGGCGCTCGTGCCCGGCGGCGGCCGGCGCGTGGTCCCCGTCCCGTGGCGCGGACCGCACGCGGGACTGCCGCCCGCGCCGTGGGCGCTGCGCGTGGTCCGCGGCGCGGGCGATGTCCCGGAGGGGGCGCACGTCCTCCGTGTGAACGGGCACGAGATCGAGTCCTGTGTGCTCGTCGAGCCGTCGGCGCCGCCGCTCGGCGCGGGCGCCCGGCTCGTCTCGATCGCGGGCGCGCCCGTGCGCGACGTCGCCGCTGCGGCGAGCCTCGGCTGCGAGGGCGATGAGCGCGAGTTCGTGTTCGAGCGCGACGGCAGCCGCAGCGCGGTCCGCGCGCGCTCCCTCGCCGGCGCCGGGGCGACGCCTGTGTCCCCCGTCGAGGCTGCGACGCGGGGCGGGACCCGCGTGTCGGTCTGGACGGCTGGGACGCTGCGCGAGACGACCCTCCCCGAGGGCCTCGCGGTCCGCGCCACGGCGGCGCCGCTGCTCGAGGGACCGAGCTCGCTCGTCGCGCCGGTGGAGCGCGACGCCCTCCGGCTCCCCCCAGGGGAGTACGTGGTCCTCCTGCGTCGGCCCGGGCACGTGGACGTGCGCGTGCCGGTGCCCCTCGGGGCCGGCGCGTCCGCGACGGTGCGCGTCCGTCTCCCTCCCGCCGCCGAGCGCCCGCCGGGCTGCGTCCTCGTGCAGGGCTCCCACTGGGAGCGCGGGGAGGGCTGGATCCAGGAGCGGGAGGTCACCGCGGGCGAATACCTCGAGTTCCTGAACGACGAGGCGACGCTCGCGGAGATCGCCGCCTCGGCCGCCGCGCTGCGCGTCCCGCGGCACGAGGTGGACCCGCCGCTCTGGCCCCGCGGCGCGGACGGACGCTTCCGCCTGCCCGCGGGCACCCGCCCGGACCATCCGGTCCTCGGCGTGTCGTTCGAGGACGCCGCCGCGTACGCCGCCTGGCGGTCGGCGCGCTCGATCGCCGCGGGCGAACCGTGGCGGTGGCGCCTGCCCCACGGCGACGAGTGGGCGACGGCGGGCGGTGCGCTTCTCGGCCGCCGCTTCCCTTTCGGTCCGGTGTTCCGCCCGCACTGGGTGAGTTCCTGCCACGCGCAGCCGTACCCGGCGCCGGTCCCCGTCCTCTCGCACCCTGTCGACGAGTCGCCGTTCGGCGTCTTCGACCTATGCGGGAGCGCGCTGGAGTGGTGCTCGGACTGGTTCGACGAGCCCCGCGGGCTGCGCCGCCTCCGCGGCGGCTCGTGGGCGCAGGGACGACCGGAGGCGCTCGAGGTGTGGTCGCCCCACGGCGCGCGCCCCGACCGCGCGGACCGCGAGTTCGGGTTCCGGCTCGTCGCCGAACGCGCCGGCGCGGAGAGCGTCCGGTGAGCGGCGGCGGGGTCGAGCAGTTCCTCGCGGACGCGCAGGCGAACGTCGCGCGCTACGTGCGCCGCCGCGGCGGGCGGCTCCTCGCGAAGGAGGGTGCGGACGATCTCGCGCAGTCGATCCTCGCGCGGGCGCTCGAGCGCGGCAGGGGCTGCGTCTTCCCGAACCGCGCGGCGTTCCTCGAGTGGCTCTACCGCGTGGCGGCCACCCACCTCGCCGACCGGCACGCGTACTGGGCGGCGCTCCGACGCGAGCCGCAGCGCCTGCGGCGGATCACCTGCGACGGCTCGCCGGACGCGGGCGCCGTGCGCGAGCCGGCATCCGACGCGACGGGTCCCGGGACCCGCGCCGGACGCGCGGAGTCCGCGCGGCGTGCCGAGCGTGCGCTCGGACTGCTGCTCCCGCGCGACCGCGCGTTCGTGGAGTGGACGGTGGCCGACATTCCCCTGGAGGAGCAGGCGAGCCGCCTCGGGATCTCCTACACCGCGGCACGCCAGGCGCGGAGCCGCGCGCTCGCCCGGCTGCGCAGCGTGTTCGCAGCGCTCGAGGGGCTCGGCGACTGAGGGCGGTGGCTGCGGGGCGCGACGGCGTCGCCCGTCGCGCCCTGCACCGCCACCCTGCGCCGACGCCCTGCGCGTCGCCCGCCGCGGCACGCGGGCGTCGGTGCCGGGGCGCGGCCGCATTGCGGGGTCGTCGACCGGGCGCTAGAACCTCACGCAGCGGGCCGGCGCCGGCCCGCGCGCGCAGGCGGCGCGCGTCGCGGTGCGGGCACCGCGACCCTGCGAGCGACCCATCGCCGTCCGCGCATCGGGCGCCGACGATACCGCCCCCGCCGCGGATCGCGCGTTCCCGGCCGCGCGCAGGGCGTGTGTGTCGCGGAGGTCCGCCGGTGGCTGGTCCGTCGCACACGGTGCGAACGCCGCCGAGCCCGTCGCACACGTCGCGTCCGCCGCGGCGTCGGCCGTCCGGACGTCGGGGGTTCACGGCCACCGGATCGTCGGTAGCATCGCTGCCGCAGCAGGGACAACGGTCGGCGAGGTGCGCACGATGCGGCGGACGAGCGGAACGAGCGGGATGGTCGGACGGTGCGCGCGGGTGCTCCTCGCGATCGTCGTGCTGACGGCGAGTGCGTGGGCCGCGCCCGCGGTGGGCGTCACGGGCTACCTCGACGCGTTCGCGCAGGCGGTGACGACGCGGCGGGCGGACGCGGAGGAGCTCGGGACGAAGCAGGGTCGGCGCGACGCGAAGGCGTTCGGCAAGATCGAGAAGAAGCTCGCCGGGAAGCGCGTCGCCGACGGAGTCGCATTCGAGATCAAGGCCGCGAAGGCCGGCGCCGTCGTGCTCGAGAAGCAGCTCTCCGGCGAGAGCGCGCTGCTCGAGTTGCTCGACGCCGCCGCGGACGGCTACCAGCAGGACATCGAAGCGGCGCGTGACGCCTTCGCGCAGGAGAACGGCCTCGGCACCGGCAAGACTCCCCCGCCCGCCAAACTCCTCCAGAAAGCGAACGCGGCGCTCGCGAAGGCGGGGGCCGCGCAGGTGCGGTCGAAGCGACTCGCGGCGCTGGCGAAGGCAGCGAAGCTGCTGCCGAACGTCACGCCCGGGGGCGGTGGAGGCGGCGGCGGTCCGGTCCCCACGGGGCGAGGGTTCCCGGCGGCGGTCGCCGTCGACTCGAGCAGCAGGTACCTCTACGTGGCGGAGCGCGGAGGGCTCGAGCCGGGCGATGTCGGGGGCGTCCGGCAGATGTCGTTCGACGCGGCGGGCCACCTGACCGATCTCTCGCCGGCCCGCGTCGCGGCCGGCGCGACGCCCTGGGACATCGCGGCACACCCGTCCAAGGGCTTCGTCTACGTAGCGAACTTCGCGGACAAGTCGATCTCGCAGTTCGCGATCGGGCCGGGCGGCAGACTCGTGCCGCTGTCGCCGGCGTCCGTCCCCGTCGAGTCGGGCGCAGGCCCGCAGTTCGTCGAGGTGACGCCCGAGGGCGACGTGCTCGTGATCACGTCGAACTCCGTGAGCCCCTCCGGGACCGTCGTGGCCACGCACCAGATCGCAGCGGACGGGACGCTCGGACCGCAGGTGGGCGCCGCGTTCGGTCCCCCGGACCCGGCAGGACTCGCCGTGACGCCGTACCTCGACGACGAGTTCGCGCGGTGGGCGCTCGTGCCCACGCGCTTCCGGTCGGGCACGGCAGCGCTCGATCCCGGCGTGCGCAAGTTCGGGATCTCGCTCGGCGGCACGGTGGACCCACCGCTCCGTGCGAACGCGGACGTGCTGGCGGCGGAGCTGAACGTGCAGGGCGACCAGCTCCACGTCGCGTCGCCGGTCTTCGAGCAGGGGCTGAAGCACGGCGTGGTCACGTTCAACGTGCAGCCGGGCATGCCCGGGATCCTGCAGATCGGCCAGCCGCTCGTGCTCGGGACGCCGTCCACGCTCGGGCGCGCATACATCGCGCGCGCGGGCAACACGCCGTGGATCTACTACGGCGATCCGGAGGCCGGCGTGATCCACTCGCTCGTGGCGCAGTCCGACCTGAGCGTCACCCTGCGGACGTCGGCCACCGTTCCCGCCCCGGGCATCTACGCACTCGAGTGCAACCAGGCCGGCACGCTGCTCTTCGCGGTCAATGCCGGCGGCTCCGGCGCGGCGACGAACCTCGTCACGGTCTACCAGGTCGGCAGCGACGGGTCGTTGACGGCTCCGTAGGCGGCCGGCAGTACGCGCTCCTCACCGCGGAGCGCGTGATCCCGGCCGCGCGCAGGGCGTTCGTGGCGCGGCGGTCCGTGACACACCGAGAGACGCACACGTCCACGTCCGCGACGCCGCGAGATTCGTGGTCCGGTTCGGCGCCGGGTCGCGCCCCACGTCCAGGGTGACGGTTCGCGCACCGGGTCGCCACGACCTCCGGCCGGGTGTGCGGGCTCGTGCGCGTTGCGGCGGCGCGGAGCGGGCGGTACAACCTGCCGCTGCGGGCCGGGTCCGGCACGCGCACGCAGGCGGTCGCCGCTGACGCGAGAACACGGCGACGCGGCGCCGCAGGCTGTGCGAGCGATGCAGTGTGTCTGCGCACCGGCGGGCGTGCCGGGCCGGAGGTGTGCGATGCCCCGAGCGGTTGCGGCCATGGCGGTCGTGGTGTTCGCCCTGCTCGTATCCGTGTGCGACACGCCGACGTGCGCCGCGCCGGTGACGGGCTCGTTCGTCGAGCTGCGGGCGGAGTTGCAGCGCCGCCACGACGCCGACTACGCGGGCACGCTGACGAAGGCGCAGCGCAAGGAACTGGCGGCGATCAACGCCTGCCTCGCGCGGATCGACGGTGCGCACGCGACCGTCGGGGACGACGCGAAGTCGCTGAAGTTCGTCGCGAAGAAGCTGACGAAGGCATTCCGCGGCGAGTTCAGCGGCTCGACGCCCGGAACGCTTCCCGGACTCCTCGCGGGCACCGTGACGGCGCTACTCTCCGAGGCGGAGACCGTCTACGGGACGCTCGACGCCGCGCTCGAGTCGGCCGTCGGCCCACAGGACCCCGCTCTCGCACTGGCGGCGGCCGCGCGGGCCGCGCTCGACGAGGCCGCGCTCCCGAGCACGACGCCCGCGGCGGCGGCGGCGCTCGTCCGCAGCGCACTGCAGAAGGTCGCGAAGGGGCTCACCCGCATCCGGACAACCGGTGCCACCGAACTCGTGTGCAAGATCGCCGGCCGGACGTACCGCGGTACGGGGATCACGGGCCTCGTCACTACGGTCGGAGGCGTGCCGATGATCTACGTGAACGCCCAGCTGACCAATCCCGTCACGCACTGCACGGAGACGTTCGCACTGATCCTGCAGGGTGATCCCGGCCTCGCTCTCGAGATCGGGGCGATCCCGCCTTTCGGGAACGGGAACTACAGCGTGTTCACGTTCGGCGACGACCCGCCGTTCTACTCGCAGTTCGCTTCGGACAGCGTGGGGACGATCACGTCGTTCGACGAGACCGCGCAGCTCGCCACAGGCACGTTCTCGTGCAGGTACCAGCGCGACGGCCGCGACCGACTCTTCATCTCGAAGGGCAGCTTCACGTTGAACGCACCCGCCGCCCCCGGCGGCGCCTCGTCGCTGCGCGACTCCGCGCGCTGACTCGCCGCGTCGCACCGCCACCTACCCGCGCGATCTGGAGCACGCGCGTGCGAGGCCGTCGCGTGATGCGCATCACACACAGCGGTGCGCACGCCCCCGACGATGGACGTGCCCGCTGCGCGGAGTCGCCGCGGGCAACGCGATCCGCCCGAAGTGTCGTCGCCCCGCCGCATCGTCGTCCTCGCCGTCGCCTGCGCCGTCGCGGCCGCTGGTGTCGGTGCGGTGCTGCTCGTGGCGCGGCGCGGCGGGCCGGGGCCGAAGCGCGGCGCGGCGCACGCGGTGGCGCCGGTGCCGACGTCGGCGCGCGCGCGGTGCTGGCTCGATGCCTCCGAGCGCACGGCCGCCGCGGACGCGGAGCTGAGCGCGCTCCTCGCGCGCGAAGCGGTGCGCGAGCACGCGACGGCCGAGACGCGCACGCGCCTGCTCGACGCGCTTCTCGCGCTCGACGCACTCGGGGCGCTCGCGACCGACGCGCCGTTCCGGGCGCACCAGGAGACGGTGACGGACGCCGCGTTCTCGGCCGACGGAACGCGCATCGTCTCGGCGGCGCGTGACGGCACGATCCGCGTGTGGGACACATCCGGCGCGGAGCTGGCGTCGCTCCACGCGCACCGCGCGGCCGTAGGCCACGTCGCGTTCGCGGCGGGCGACACCGTCGTCGTGTCGGCGTCGGCCGACGCGACGGCGCACCTCTGGCACGTGTCCGACGGACGGCGCGTGGTGCTCGGCGGGCATCGCGGACCGGTGCTCTCGGCGTCGCTCGCGGAGACCGGCGAGCGCGTCCTCACCGTCGCCGCCGACGGGACGGCGCGGCTCTGGAACGCAGACGGGAACGAGATCGCACGCTTCGGCGGCGCGACGAACCCGGTGCTCCTCGCGGAGCTCGCGAGGGACGGGCGGCGCCTGCTCGTCGTCGCGTCCGACCGCGTCGCGCGTCTCCACGACGGAGACGGACACGAGCTCGCGGCGCTGCGCGAAGGCACCGAGAGCGTCGAGCGGGCGTTCCTCGCGCCCGACGGACGCCACGTGCTCACGGCAGCCCTCGACGGCGTCGCGCGCACGTGGGACGGCGACGGACGGCGCGTCGCGACGCTGTGGCGCCACGAGGCGCCGATCCTCGCTGCGGCGTTCTCGCGCGACGGCGCGCGCGTGGCGACCGGCTCGCTCGACGGAACCGTGCGCGTCGGCACGGTCACCGGCGACGCGCAGTGCGAACTCCGCGGGCACGAGAGCTCGGTCTTCGGCGTCGCCTTCGCGGGGGCTACGGAGCGCCTCCTCACCGTGTCCTCCGACACGAGCGCGCGCATCTTCGCCGGCGACGGCACGTCGCTCGCAGTCCTCGGCGCAGGCGCTCATCCGGTGGCGCAGGCCGCGTGGTCGCCCGCAGGCGACCGCATGGTGACGACGTCGCGCGAGCACGGCACCGCGCGGCTCTGGGACGCGGATGGACACCTGCTCGCCGTGCTGCGCGGACACGGTCGGCGCATCCTGAGCGCCGCGTTCGCGCCACGCGGCGACCGGCTGCTGACGATCTCGACGGACCTGACGCTGCGCGTCCGGCCGAGCGACGACGTCGCGCTGCTCGCGGCGGCGGACGCGGCGCTGTCGCGCGAGCTGACGACCGACGAGCGGCAGCGCTTCGCGCCTCCGGAGGCGCCGACGGAGACGACGACACCGTCGCGCATCGCACCCGTGCTCGCGGACGCGGACGATCCCGCGAGCGCCGCGGCGAGCGAGCCCGCGCGCGGCGAGTTCGCCGCGCCGGAGACCTGCGCGCCGTGCCATCGCCGGCAGTACGAGCTGTGGGCGGTGTCGGCCCACGCGCGCACCTTCGAGCCGGTGACCGAGGAGAACCTGCCCGGCGACGTCGTCGCAGGGCGCACCGTGCAGCACGCGCCGGGCAGCACGACGTTCGAGCGCGACGGACACGGCTTCGTCGCACGCACCGTCGGCGAGGACGGTGCGACACATCCCTACCGCCTGACGCACGTCGCGGGCCGGGTGCGCATCCGCATGTTCGTCGCGACGCTCGACGACGGACGCATGCAGGTGCTGCCGGCGATGCTCGAGGCCCCCACCGGCACGTGGTTCGACTACACGCACCTGCTCTTCGGCGGGCCGCGCGACGACACCGAGCCGCCGCCGGTCGTCGCGCCGGGCGACGCCTCGTTCTGGACGGGCGCCGTCCGCTCGTGGAACGACCGCTGCGCGGCGTGCCACAGCAGCGGACACGAGTCGCGGCACCCGGGACTCGACGGGGCCGGTCCGCGCTCGAGCTGGCGTTCGATGGGCGTCGACTGCGACTCCTGCCACGGTCCCGGGCGCGCACACGCCGAGGCGTGGACGCGCATGGAGACGCGCGTGTCGCTGCCGAAGCTCGAACGCCTCGCGGTCCCGGACGCGACGTCGCACTGCGCGGCGTGCCACATGGAGGGCGACCGGGTGCAGGCGGGCTTCCGGCCCGGCGCGGACCTGATGGAGTACCTCGACCCGACGCTGCTCGTCAGTCCCGAGCGCGTCGATGCCGCGGGGCGGCCGCTCGAGCTCATCTACGACGGGCTGCCGTTCGCGACGAGCCGCTGCGCGAACGCCGGCGGCCTGACGTGCGTGCGCTGCCACGATCCGCACGGGAGCGCACGTCGTTCGGCGCTGCGGGTGCCCGCGCGCAACCGCGAGCTGTGCGGCGAGTGCCACGACGATCTCGTCCGCGACGTCGCCGCGCACGCGCACCACGATCCGCAGGGCAGCGGCGCCGCGTGCGTCGCGTGCCACATGCCGTTCCTGACCGTGGAACGCGATCACGGGGCGGTCGCCGACCACACGATCGGAGTCCCCTATCCGGAGTTCAGCGCGGACCGTGTGAGCCACGACGCCTGCACCTGGTGCCACACCGGCGGCATCGGCGCACCCGAGGACGTCGTCGCGCTCGACACCACGCGCGTCGCGGACGCGTACCGGAGTTGGTGGCCGGCGGCGCGCGGCCCTCTGCCGTGGATGCGCGCCCTCGCCGACGCGCGCACACGTCGCGAGGGAGCGGGCGCGGAACTCGTGGCGGTGGCGGACAGCGACGAGCTGCCCCGCGTCGTCCGGGCGACGGCCGCCCTGCTCCTCGAGCACTACGCCGACGCGCACCGCGCCGACGTGCTGCGCCTCGCGGAGCACCCGGACGCTCTCGTGCGGCGGAACGCCGTCTCCGCGCTCGCGGCCCTCGACGGCGACGACGTGGACGCGCGACTCCTCGCGGCCCTCGCGGATCCGTCGAAGTCGGTGCGCGACCACGCGGCGCGTGCGGCTCTCGCGGGCTGGAAGCGCGTGCGGGCGAACCGCCGCCTCCTCGACGCCGTGCTCCCCGTGCTCGAGGCCGACGTCGACGCCGTCCCCGACGATCACCTGCGCTGGTTCCGTCTCGGCGCCGCGCGGAGCTTGGCCGGCGACACGCGCGGCGCGCTGGACGCCTACGAGCACCAGCTCGTGCTCGATCCGTTCGCGCACGCCGTGCGGCAGCAGGTCGAGCGCCTGCGCGAGCGACTCCGCGGCGAGTGAACGCGCGCGTCCCACGGCAGCGACTCCGTCGCCGGCCTGGTCGACGGCGCTCGCGACGCCTCGACACAGCGGACGGGGCGTGCGAGTCTGCGGCGGCGGGAGGCTGCCATGAACCGCTGCTCGATCGCGTGCGTCGTCGTGCTCTTCGCTCTCTCCATCGGGCGTGCAGGCGACGAGGCGGCGACACACACCGGCGTCTACGACACGCCGCACTTCACCCTCCGCTACCGGCCCGGATCGCGTGCCGGTGCGAGCGTGGAGCGGACGGGCGCGGCGGCGGAGCGCGACCTCCAGCGCATCTGCGAGGCGCTCGCGCTGAAGAGCGGCGGACACTACGACCTCTGGCTCTACGACGACCTGCGCGAGCTGCACCTGCTGACGGGGACGCAGGGGAACGGCGGCTTCTCCTCCGGCTCGCCCACCGATCCGCCCTATCGCTCGCACGTGCCGTACGACGTCGACCAGACGCGCTTCCACGAACTGGTGCACCTGGTCGCAGCCGACCGCGTGAAGTTCGAGACGCCGAACATGTTCTTCAACGAGGGGCTCGCGAACGCGCTCCTCGAACACGTCGACGGCGTGCACGTCCACGCGATCGCGAAGTGGTACCGGACGCGCGGCACGCTGCCGCCGATCGCTGAGATGACGGGCGCCCCCGACTTCTACGCGTTCCTGCGCGCCCATCCCGGGCTCGACACGTACGACATCGCGGCGAGCTGGTTCCGTTTCCTGATCGACACACACGGTGTCGAGAAGACGAAGCGCTACTACGGCGGCGTGCCGCCCAAGACCGCGTTCGGTCGCGACGAGGCGGCACTGGAGAAGGCGTGGCTCGCCGCGCTCGACGCGTACGTGCTGCGTCCGGAGGTCGAGACGCTCCTCCGACAGCGCAACGGCGAGCACGCCGAGTTCACGCGCGTCGTGCCCGCGGATCTCCCGGCGGAGCTGCTGGGGAGGTCCGAGGAGTGGATCTCGCTGCTCGACGCACCGCTCCACCCTGTCGTCGCGGCGGATTGGAAGCGCACGAAGGACGGCATCGCGGCCTCGTGCACGCCGGGCACGCCAGGCGACTGGAGCGTCTGCGAACTCGGCGACGAGCGCCTGACCGACTGCATCGTCCGCGCGAAGGTGAAGGCGGCGGGCGCAGGCGGGCTGCAGGTGCGTCTCGGGAGCGGGAACCAGCTCATGCTGGTGAACGGCACGTTCGTCTATCGCGACGGCGCGCCGGTCGCGCATGCGCCGTGGCCGACGATGGCGGCAGCCGCCAAGGAGCTCGACCTCGCACTCGTGCGCCGCGGTGCGGAGCTCTCGGTCTACGTGAACGGCGCGCGGATACTGGCTCTGGATGCCGCTGCGGGTGCGGCGCTCCCGGGACTCGCCGTCGTCGGCGGTGCGGCGACGTTCGTCGACGTGCGCTACCGCAGGCTGCCTGCGTCGACTGCCCGATGACCGCCGCGCGCACCGCGTCCACCCGCATGCCGGTCCTCTTCGTCGGACACGGCTCGCCGCTGAACGTGATCGAGGACAACGCGTGGAGCCGGGGCTTCGCGGCACTCCGCGGGGAGACACCGCGGCCCGCCGCGATCCTCGCGATCTCCGCGCACTGGTTCGTCGACGGCACGTACGTCACCGGCAACGACGCACCACCGACGATCCACGACTTCGGCGGCTTCCCGCGGGAGCTCTACGAGATCGAGTACCCGGCGCGCGGGCACCTCTCTCTCGCGACGCGTGTGCGCACGCTGCTCGGCGAGGAGCGCACGTCGCTCAGCACCGCGTGGGGACTGGACCACGGCACGTGGAGCGTGCTCCGCTGGATGTTCCCCGAGGCGGACGTCCCCGTCATCCAGCTCAGCATCGACCGCCGTCTCGACGCGCAGCGCCACCTCGAGCTGGGGCGTTCGCTCGCGGCGCTGCGCGACGAGGGCGTGCTCGTCGTCGGCAGCGGCAACGTCGTGCACAACCTGCGTGACGCGTTCGGCCGGATGCAGTCCGGTGACGTCAGGACCCCGGACTGGGCGCGGCGCTTCGACGACACCGTCGCGGAGATGCTCCGGCAGCGCGACGAGCGCGCGCTGCTCGCCGCCGTCCCGGCCACCGCCGACGGACGCATGTCGCATCCGACGCCCGACCACTGGCTGCCCCTGCTCTATGCATACGCAGCGACGGACGACCGCGACGCGACGAGGTTCCCGATCACCGGGTTCGACCTCGGCTCGCTCTCGATGCGGAGCGTCGTGTTCGGCTGACGGGCGGGGACCGGACCGGGCGCGGAGCCGAAGCCGCTGCGACCCGTCACCTGGCCTACATCGAGATCGGGCCGTTCGATCGTGCGGACTCCGGCGTCGCGACGACCGACTTCTCCGCGATGCGCGTCGCGGAGGTGCACATCAGCGGCGACGTCGCACTCGAGACGCACGCGCTTGACCGGCTGTCCGAGACGTGGCTGCGTGCGAGGGGCTACGTCCCGGACGAGCCGCCGTGTTTCAACTCCTGGATCGGTCGCCCGCTCGCACTCGGCATGAGGCACCTCGGGCGCGCCGCGCACATGCCCGCGGTCCGCGGGCGCAGCGTGCCCGAAGTCACGCGCGCACGGCGTCTCCCGACGCATCGCGCCGGGATTCGACGACAGCGGGCAGTCCGCGGGCCCCGGTGCAGACGTAGACTCGCGACGTCCCGCGGAGCAGCCGTCCCGGGTGGGCCGTGACGCGCCGCGCCGTCCCCGCGCCGAGGAGGTCCGCCGTGCGCCGCTTGCTCGCCGTCTCCGCCCTGCTCGTCACCGCCGCGGTCTGCGTGACGCTCGACACGTCGCGCGCAGCGGGCGTGCCCGCGATCCACGCGGTGATCCCGACACGCGACGCCGTCGCGTCGCAGCACGTGCTCGTGGTCCTCGGCAAGTCGCTCAAGCGCTTCGCGTCCTTCGCCGTGCGCATTCCCGACGTGCCGGACGTCGAGATCCCGCGCGAGTCGGTCACCGCGATCGGCGGCGCGACGCTCGTCATCCGCGTCCCGGAGGATCTCGCCAGTCTGGCACTCGGCAGCGTCCTGCTCGTCGCGCGGAACAGGGCCGGACTCGAGACCACGTTCCCGGTCACCTTCACGGAAGCCGCACCGCGGATCGGGTTGTTCGGCGAGGGCGAGATCCAGGGCACCGGCGTGTTCGGAAGCGTCGACGCGTCGAGCGGCGGCGCCGGCAGCAGCGCCACCGGCGTGCTCGGCACCGCCACCGGCAGCGATCTGGCCAACGTACGCGGGGTCCGCGGTGTCGCGTCCGGCGCCCTCGCCGTCGGCGTGCTCGGCGAGGGCAACACGGGAGTGCAGGGGAAGTCGACCGTGACCGCGCTGCGCGCCACTCTGACCGCCGAGACGGGTGACCTGGCCGTCTTCGAGGTCGCGGGCCTCGGTGTGATGGCGCGCATCGACCAGGACGGTGTCGGCTACTTCGATGGCGGCGTCCAGAGCTCGGGCGCGGACTTCGCCGAAACCGTCGCGCTGCGCGAGGGCGACGCACCGGAGCCCGGCGACGTGCTCGTGATCGACGCAGACGGCGACCGACGCTTCCGGCTGTCCAGCCGCGCATCGTCACCGGCTGTCGCGGGCGTCGTGTCGACGCGGCCCGCTCTCGTCGGCGGCGTCCTGCGCGGTGCGGACGGCGCCGCGACGGCGCGGCTCGCCATCGTGGGCATCGTCCCGACGAAGGTCTGCGACGAGGGCGGACCGGTGCGACGCGGCGACCTGCTCGTCTCGGCGACGCGCCCCGGCCACGCGATGCGTGCACCTGAGCAGGCCGCGCCCGGCACCGTGCTCGGCAAGGCGCTCGGCGACGTGCCCGAGGGCGCGGCGACGATCGAGGTGCTCCTGCAGGCGCGGTGACTGCGGCTCCGGCTGTCGGCGCGACGCCGCGTCGTCAGACGAAGAGAAGTGACGTCAGCGTGCGGCGAATGGGCTCCGCCCCCGTGGTCCCCATGTCGATCACATCGACCTCGGGTCCCCACTCACGAACGACTTCGACGCGACGCCGGATGAACGACCGGAACCGCGGGAGCGCGGATCCGTGCGCAGTAGGTCGCCAGTCCAGCAGGTAGCTGCCTCCTGGAAGCGTGTCGTCCTCGGCCCATCGGGTCTCCCCGCGCCACGACGCGCTCTGCATGTAGTCGGCCTGCGGGCCACGCATCACGACATCGCGGAACTCGTCCGCTCGGGCCACGAACACCTGCATCCCCCGCTTGTCGAGCGGTGCGAACAGATAGCGCCGATCCCGCGTGTCGCGTTCGAGCGCCTCCCACGCGAGCCGCCAGAACTGGATCGTCTTCACGGTGCCTGCACCGCGCGCCAGCAGCACGCGCTCAGCCTGCGTCATCGCCGCCTCCTCGCAAGATGCGCTCACCCGCATCTGCCATCCCGTCACGCCTCCGTTGCGCGCCGCGGCGCGCTGACCTGGAACCCACCGACAGGGAGTGCGCTGCCGTTCGCGAGCACCTCGACCTCGTGCCGACCCGGGTAGGGACGGCGCGTGGTGTGGACGGCGAGCGAGACCTTCGTCGCGAACGCGTGACGCGCACGCGGCGCGAGATCGACGCGCGCGAGCTTGAAGACCTTCGGCGACGTGCGTCCGTTCGCCTTCACGAAGTGCACGCGCAGGTCGACGAGGAGCGACTGCCGGGTGCGCGCGGTGCTGACCAGATCGAACGCGATCTCCACCTGCCCGCCGATCGACACGCGCCGCGGACGCAGACGAACGTCCTCGACCACGACACGCGGACGCGCGCCGAACCCGAGCAGCTCGAGCGCCCCCGCGTCGCCGCGCTTCACCGCACCGCGCAGCGCGTGGTCGAGCAGCGCGCGGCGCTCGGCGGAGGCACCGCGCAACCAGGCGCCGCACGTCGCGACGAGCAGCTCCGGATGGACGCGCCCCAGGTCGTTCAGGTTGTTCGCCACGCTGCGCCGCACGAGCGTCGTCGGGTCGTCGCGCAGCAGCTCGAGCAGCTCGATCACACGCTCCGGGTGGGCATCGAGCCACGCGACGCGCGGCGCCCAGGGGAGCCGCAGACGCGTGCCCTCGGAGACGAGGCGCCGGACGTGCGGGTTGCCGTCCGCACTCCAGGTGCGCAGTCGCGCGAAGGTGCGCTCCGGGTCGTGCGCGAGGAACGCGCGGATGCTGCTCTCCGCGCTGAACCGCTTGGTCAGCTCGTACTGCGCGTCGAGCGAGAGGTCGAAGTGCCCGAGGCCGTGCGTCGCGACGAACTCGAGGTGCGGGAAGTAGAAGAACGGCCCCATTCCCGCGCCGATCAGCTCGTCGCTCGCGTGCTCCGGACCGAGCGACCGCACGAGCACGTCGACCGCGTCCGGATACGAACGCGGGAGATGGCGCGCCAGAGCGGCGGCGATCAGCCGCCCGCGGTCGAGCAGCTCGAGCTCGTCGAGTCCGTTCGTGGCGTCGCGCACGAACGCGTCCACCGGGAAGCGCCAGTGGACGCGGGCGATGTCGGCGGCGAGTCGTGCGACGAGGTCCGCGCAGAAGAACGAACGCAACTCGCCGGCCATCACTCCCTCCACGTTCTGCGATCTGCGGTCGCACGCGAGCGTAGCGCAGATCCAGCGTCACCGTGGCGATGCGAAGTCGATCGCAGGACGCGCGTGCGCATCACGCGAGCACCTCCAGCGCGTGCGCCTTGAATGCGCAGAGCACGGTCGCGCCCGGTGCGAGTCCGAGCGCGCGCGCGGCGTCCGCGGTCACGTCGGCGAGGAGCGGGATGCCGACGTCGACGGCGACGCGCACGCGGCCGGGTGCACTCTCCAGCGCGACCACGGTTCCGCGGAGGCGGTTGCGCACGCTGCTCGGCGTCTCCGGACCCGGCAGTTCGAGCGCGATGGCCGCACTCGACAGCCGGCACCAGAGCGGCGCGCCGCGCGCGGCGGGCACCGCGAGATGGAGCGCGACGCCCGGGGCCGGCGAGACGCTGCCGTCGTCGCGCACCTCCACGCGGAACACGTTCGGGACGGCGTGCGTGTCGTCTCGGGCGGGTGCGAGCACGGCCGACGGCGCACCGACCGCGACAACACGGCCCGCATCGAGACGCACGACCGTCGCCGCGAGGCGCAGCAGCTCGTCGCGTCGATGGCTGACGAAGAGCGCCGGCACGGCGAACGCGCGCGTGACGCTCTCGATCAGCCCGAGCGCCTCCCAGCGCGAGGCCTCGTCGAGCGCCGAGACGGGCTCGTCGAGGAGCAGCAGCTCCGGCCCGCTGCGGAGCGCACGCGCGAGCGCGACCCGTTGCCGCTCGCCGCCCGAGAGCGCGTCGACGGGACGCCCGAGCAACGCCGCGAGACGCAGCGCGTCCACGACGTCGTCGAACGACGGTGCAGCGCGCGCCGCACGGCGTCGCGCGCCGTACTCGACGTTCGCGCGCACGTCGAGGTGCGGGAAGAGCAGCGCGTCCTGCGCGACGAGGCCGACCGCGCGCGCGTGCGGCGGCACGTCGACACGCGACGCGGCGTCGTGGAGGACGCGCTCGCCGAGCGCGATCCGGCCGGCATCGGGGCGCGCGAGTCCGGCGAGCAGCGCGAGCGTCGTCGTCTTGCCGCAGCCGGAGGGGCCGAAGACGCCCGCGATGCGCTGCTCGGCTGCCCAGTGCACGTCGAACGTGACGTCGAGTGTGAACGCCTCGGACAGGCGACGGCGGAGCGCGACCGCGAGGCGCATCACGCCGCTCCCCGTCGCGCGAGCGCCTCGCTCGCGACGAGTGCCCCGACCGCGAGCACGACGGAGAGCGCCGCCAACGGCGCGACGGCCTCGAGTCCGCGCGACTGGCTCTCCTGGAAGACGGCGACGGGCAGCGTGCGCGTCTCGCCTTCGACGTTCCCGGCGAGCACGATCGTCGCCCCGAACTCGCCGACGCTGCGCGCGAACGCCAGGACTGCTCCTGCGATGACGCCCCGCCGCGCGAGTGGGAGCGTGACGCTCAGGAACGCATCGCGGCGCGTCGCCCCGAGCGTGCGCGCGAGCGCGGCCAGTCGCGGGTCCACCGCCTCGAACGCGGTGCGGCACGCGCGATACGCGAGCGGGAAGGCCATCACCGCCGACGCGAGCACGCAGCCGCGCCACGTGAACACGACCGAGAGACCGAGCGCGTCGAGCAGCGGACCGAGTCCGCGGCGCCCGAGCAGGAGCAGCAGCGCATAGCCCGTGACGACGGGCGGCAGCACGAGCGGCAGCAGCAGGCAGGTCTCGACCAGGGCCTTGCCGCGGAAACTGCGCGTCGCGAGCAGGTGGCCGGCGAGCACGGCGGGCGGCATCACGAGCGCGACGGCTGCGAGACCGACGCCGGCCGAGATCCGCAGGGCCTGCCACTGCGCGGCGTCGAACATCAGTCGCCGTGCCGCTTCCCGGGTGCGCCGTGCGGCACCTCCACGGCGACGTGCGTCGCCTTCACCGACGCCACCGCGAACATGCCGGGCTCGAGTTGGAGGGCGTCGGCCGCCTCGCGCGTGAGCAGCGAGACCATGCGGTGCGGGCCGACCTGGATCTCGACCTGCGCCGCGACCTTGTCGCGCACCACGCGCGTCACGATGCCGGGGAGCCGGTTGCGTGTGGACTGCTCGGAGAGCGACGCGGGGAGTTCCGGCCCGCCCTTCCGCGCCAGATAGGCCGCGAGCGAGCGCCCGTCCACGACGCGGTGGCCGCCGCGGCGTCGCTTGGCGCGGATCTCGCCGGCGTCCGCGAGCCGCCGCGCCGTGTCGGGACTGACACCGAGGAGAGCAGCCGCCTCGCCGAGCTTGAATTCGTGCATCTGCGATGCTCCTGCGTTCCTGTATCTTGCAGTCGCGTGATGATTCTACGCGAACGCCTGCGATCCGCGAGGTCCGTACTCGCCGTACTCGGACGGTTGCGGGTGCGCTCCACCGCTGCGGCAGCTCTTCTCGTCGTGCTCGCCGTGCCGGCCGCGTGCGGGCGAGCGCAGCGCGACGCGGAGCCGCGCACCACGCGCCTCTACGTCGCGGCGAGCCTCACCGACGTCGCGACGGAGCTCGCGCGGCGCTTCGAGGCGCGGAGCGGCGTGGACACCGTCGTCGCCGCGGCGGCATCGAGCACGCTGGCGCAACAGATCCGCGAGGGCGCGCCGCCCGGCGTGTTCGTCGCCGCCGGTCCCGACTGGATCGACCGGCTCGAGCAGTGGGACTGCGTCGAATCCGGCACGCGCATCGACCTGCTCGGGAACACGCTCGTCGTCGTCGTGCCGCACGGCAGCGCGCAGCGCCCGGCCGCACTCGGCGACCTCGCGGACGGCGCGTACCGACGCATCGCACTCGCCGATCCGACCGCGGTCCCGGCCGGCACCTACGCGCGCGCGGCGCTCGAACGCGCGGGCGTGTGGGAGTCCGCACGCGGTCGCGTGGTCGCAGCCGGCGATGTGCGCCTCGCGCTCGCGTACGTCGCGCGGGGCGAGGTGGACGCCGGTGTCGTCTACGCGACCGACGCGGCGGCGTCGCACGCAGTGGACGTGGCGCTGCGCGTGCCCGCGGAGCTCGCGCCGGCGATCGTCTACCCGATGGTCGTCACGCGCGGCGGCGGCGGCTCCGCGCGCGAGCTGCACACGTTCCTGCGCGGCGCGGAAGCGCGCGCGCTGCTCGAGCGCGCGGGCTTCACTCATCCGGCGGACGGCGCGGCGACGTCCGCGCGCTGAGTCGACGTCCGCAGTGAGTGCCGGGGGAGCTGCCGCCGTGTGTGAGTGATGTGGAGTGTGGACGACGGCCGCTTTACGCGCGCGAGGCGCGACCCCGGCGTGCCGATGTTACGGCCGCCGCCCCGGGGAACGCACGCGCCAATCGAGAGTCCGAGCGGGGTCCGCCCGACGTCCGCGCTCCACGTGGACGTCGGCCCGTTACCCTCCTCGGCCGGAGGTCCCCGTGTACACGGCCGCGGCACTGCTCGACATCCACGCACGCACGCAGCGCAGTCTCGCGCGCCTGATCGAGCACTGCGCAGGCTTCGAGCCGTCCGAGCTCACGCGCGAGCTCGCGGGTTTCGGGTACCCCACGCTCGCTGCGCAACTCGACCACATCGTCGGCGCCGAGCGCTACTGGCTCGCCGTCCTGCACGGGCAGACGGACTGGGGCGCGGAGGAGCCGGTGCCGTCTTCGGCGGACGTCCTGAGCGCACGGCGCGCGAGCGTCGCTGCGGCCACGCGTGCGTACCTCGAGACGACGAGCGACGCGGCGTTGAACACGCCCGGCGAGTACACGACCTGGGGCGGTCGGCGCGCGACGCTCCTTCCGGCGCGGGTGCTGCTGCGCACCCAGACGCACGTGTTCCAGCACCAGGGACAGGTCGCCGCGATGTGCCGCCTGCTCGGGCGTCCGATCCCGGCGGGACTCGACTTCCCGCTGGACTGAGCACGCGGCACCGCGCGGCGCGCGCCCGCGGATCGCGCATGCAATCGCGCCGCGATCGTCGTACGCTTCGCGCCGCCCTGGGAGGACGACGCATGCGAATCGACCTCGCCGGCCGCCGGGTCGGATACGAGGACTCGGAGGGCGGCGGTACGCCGCTCGTGCTGTTGCACGGCTTCCCTCTCGACCGCTCCGTCTGGGGCGCACAGGTGAAGAGCCTCGCCGGCGTCGCGCGCGTCATCGCGCCGGACCTCCGCGGCTTCGGCGAGTCGGCGCTCGAGGCCGCAGCCGGCGACGACGCGGTGTCGATCGAGGGCTACGCGCAGGACACCGCGCGACTGCTCGACGCGCTCGGGATCGAATCGGCGATCGTGGCGGGCGTGTCGATGGGCGGCTACGTGGCGCTCGCGTTCCACCGGCTCTTCCCGCGGCGCACGCGCGCGCTCGTGCTCGTCGACACGCGCAGCACGCCGGACTCGCCCGCCGCACGCAGCGCGCGCGACGAGGCGATCACGCTCGTCCGCGAGCGCGGGACCGCCGCGCTCGCGACGCGCATGGCGCCGCAACTCGTCGCGGACACGTCCGATCCGCGAGCCGTCGAGCTCCGCGCACGGATCGACGCGCTGATGGCAGCGCAGTCGCCGGACGGCGTGGCCGCCGCCCTCCGTGCGCTGCGCGATCGCCCGGACGCGACGCCGGGGCTCCGGTCGATCGCGGTGCCGGTGCTCGTCGTGACCGGCGCCGACGACACGATCGTCACACCGGAAGAATCGCGCGGGCTCGCAGCCGCGATCCCCGGTGCGGAGCTGGTGGTCATTCCGGGTGCGGCGCACCTGCCGGCGTTCGAGCGCCCCGACGCATTCGACGCCGCCGTGCAGCCGTTCCTCGCGCGCTGCGCGTGAGCCGCGGAGCGCGCCCGACGCGGGTCGCGCAACGCGTTGACGGGGGCCGAGTTGCGTGCCGACGCCGCGGGCGGGGACCGAGCGCGGGCGGCACGGCACCGCCACGTGTCCGCCGACTCCATTCGAGGATGAGTCGCGCTGTGCGTCGTCGTCATGGTGCGCAATTCCGCGCACTCCACTGCCATCGAAGTACACTCGCCGCAGAGCTGGGGGTTTGTCCCGAGGAGAACTGATGGCGAACACGGCGAACTCGATGGACGCGATGGTGCGCGACCTCCAGGAGCAGCTCGCGAAGCTCGTGGCGGCGGCACACGCGGCAGGGCGCGAGAGCGCGCTGACGGAACTGCGCGCGGTGCTCGGCGGCGCGGCGCCCGCGGCGAAGCCCGGACGCAAGGCGACTGCGAAGGCCGCTCCGGCCAAGCCCGCGAAGGCGGCGAAGTCCGGCAAGGGCGGCAAGAAGCGCAAGAACCCGTGGGCGAGCCTGTCGCCCGAGGCGCGCCTCGCGCGCGTGAACGCGATCCGCAAGGGCCGCGGGCTGCCGGTCAAGGACTCCCTGTAGTCCGACGCCCGAGTTCTCGCGACCCGGCCGTGCCCTGCGCGGCCGGGTCGCTCCACGACCCGAGACGCCCGTGACCGGTCGCGCGCTCCCCGTCCCTCGTGATGCGCTGGGAGCCGCAGCGGCGCGGCAGTAGCGTCCGCAGCCCCTCGCGCGGGGAGTCCCCCGCCGGTACGGAGACCGACCATGAGTCAGCTGAGTGCGAGTGACCTGCGCCGCGGCATGCTCGTCGAGATCGACGGCAAGCCCTGCAGCATCGTGCACTGGAACATCTGGAAGAGCGACCGCAGGAGCCGCATCCAGATGAAGTTCAAGGACATCCTGAACGGCCGCACGAGCGAGGCGACGGCGCAGCCGGACGACCGCTACACCGTGATGGCCTCCGAGGTCATCGACCTCGAACACAGCTACCGAGACGGCCCCGAGGAGGTGTTCTACGCAGCGGACGGCGAGGAGTGGCGCTGCCCGGCCGCGGCGGTCGAGGACGTGCTCCAGTGGCAGGCGCCGAGCTACCGCGGCGTGCTCGTGGACGGCCGGCTCCTGACGATCAACCCGCCGCAGTCGGTCGTGGCGGTCGTCGCGGAGACCGCGCCGCCGATCAAGGGCGTCTCGAGCGGCCTGAAGGACGCGGTGCTCGAGAACGGAATGAGCCTGAAGGTCGGAGCGATGGTCTCCGTCGGCGACCGCGTGCGCATCGACACGGAGACGATGGAGTACCGCGAGCGCGTCTCATAGCGGTGCCGCCGCATCCGCGGCGGCGCTCCATTCCCTGGCGAGCATCGTGCGCTTGCGCAGCACACCCCAGCGGTAGCCGCCGAGCGCACCGGTCTCGCGCAGCACGCGGTGGCACGGGATGAGCCATGCGACGGGATTCGCGGCCACCGCCCCCGCCACCGCGCGGGCGGCGCGCGGTCGGCCGATGCGACGCGCGAGCGCGCCGTAGGAGATCACGGCGCCCTCGGGCACGCGGAGCAGCGCCTCCCAGACGCGGAGTTGGAGATTCGTGCCGCGCACGTGCAGCTGCAGCGGGTCGCCGCCGCCGGGCACGTCGAAGACGCGCGCGAGGAGCGCGCCGGCCGCCGCGTCGTCGCGAGCGTACGTCGCATCCGGCCAGCGTGCGCGCTCGGGCGCGAACGGATCGACGCCCCCGTCGTCGAAGCGCAGCGCGACGACGCCGCGCGCGGAGAGCAGCACGTGCGCGTCACCGAACGGCGTGGCGGCGCAGCCGTGGCGCAGGCGCAGCCCGACTCCGCGGCTCCCGATCTCGCCGGGCGTGAGCGCGCACACGGACACCGTGAGATCGTGCAGACGCCCCGGACCGCTCAGCCCGACATCGAGCGCCGCCGCGAGCACGGGACGTGATGCCGCGAGACGCTCCTGCGCCGCAGCGGCGGTCGCGAACTGCAGGAAGCGCTTCGGAGTCGTGCCGGCATAGCGCGCGAACAGCCGGTGGAAGTGGAACGCGCTCAGCCCGACGTGTGCGGCGGTGTCGGCGAGCGACGGCTGCGCATCCGTGGAGGCGTCGAGGAAGGCGATGGCGCGCGCGACGCGCTCGAAGTCGGACTCTCGCGACATGCGCCGATCGTAGGAGGGAGCCAGATGCGCGGCGACCCGGATCTTGCTGCGCTCTCAGGCGCCGCGCAGGAGCAGCGTCGTGTACGCGACGAACGCGGCGAGGAGCACGGCCCCCTCGAGTCGCGTGATTCGCATTCCGCTGCGCATCAGGGGGAAGAGGGCAGCCGACGTGCCGATCATCCACCAGTCGTCGCGCGCGACCACCTCCGGCGGCACCGGCACGGGGTGGACCAGCGCCGTTATCCCGCCGATCCCGAGCGCGTTGAAGACGTTGCTCCCCACGACGTTCGCGACGGCGACGTCGTCGCGCCCGCGGAATGCCGCCACGAGCGACGTGACGAGCTCCGGCGTGCTGGTTCCCGCGGCGACGATCGTCAGTCCGATCACGGTCTCCGACACTCCCCACGTGCGCGCGAGCGAAACGGAGCCGCGCACCAGGAGCGACGCGCCGACGGCGAGCGCCGCCACGCCGACGACGACCGCACCGACGTTCCGCAGCCACGCGGCCCTGCCGGGCGCACCGCCCGGCGTGCGCGCCGACTCCGCGAACTCGCTCTGCTCGGCGGTGCCGGCTCGACGCGCGATCCAGACCGAGTACGCCGTGAACGCGACGATCGCCAGGGCGAGGAACGCGCCCTCGAGACGATCGAGCAGCCCGTCCCGCGCGAGAAGATGCAGCTGCACGGCCGCGAGGAACATCACGGGCCACTCGAGCCGCACCGTGTTGCCGCCGATCCGCAGCGGGCGTACGAGCGCGACGATTCCGAGGATCGCGGCGATGTTGAAGATGTTGCTGCCGACGATGTTCCCCATCGCGAGCCCGGGGCTGCCGGCGACGGCCGCACGCACCGAGACGACGAGCTCGGGCATGGAGGTTCCGGCCGCCACGACGGTGAGTCCGACGACGGCCGGCGTGACCCGCAGCAGGAGCGCGATGCCTCCCGCGCCCCGCACGAGCGCCTCGCCGCCGAACACGAGCAGTGCCAGGCCGCCGACGACGAGCAGCAGATCCACGAGCATGGACGTCTCTCCTTCGCAGGGACGCCGCCGACCCGCCGGAGTGTACGCCGCGAACGAAGTTCGGCCGGAGCCGAGCGTGGACACGGAATCCTGCACCGGTTCGCCGTCGGGCGGCGTCCTTCCCCCACGATGTCCGCCGACTCGACCGTCGCCGCCGAGACGCTCCTCGCCCACCGGGAGTGGATGCTGCGACTCGCGCGCTCGCTGCTCGCGGACGACGCGGCGGCGGAGGACGCCGTCGGCGAGACGGTCGCCGCCGCGCTGCGGAGCCGCCTGCGCGATCCGCGGGCACTGCCGGCGTGGCTCGCCACCGCCGTGCGCCGCCACGCCGCGCAGGCGTGGCGGAGCGCCGCACGACGCCGCGTCCACGAGTCTGTGACGACGCCACGCCCGGCGCCGGCGGATCCGGCCGCGACGGTCGCGCGCGCCGAGGCGCACGGCGACGTCGTCGCGTGCGTGCTCGCGCTGCGCGAGCCGTACCGCACGGCGGTGCTCCTGCGCTACTTCGAGGACCTGACGCCGGCCGAGATCGCGGCGCGGACCGGCGTGCCGCTCGAGACGGTTCGCGCGCGCGTCCGACGCGGAGTCGCCGCGCTGCGCGAGCGGCTCGCCGCGCGGCACGCGGGGACGGATGCCTGGCGCGCGGCACTCGTGCCCCTGGCGGCAGGGATGCGGGGAAGCGGCTCGGCCGGAGTCGCGGGAAGCATCGGCGGAGCCGCTCTCATGGCGTTCACGACCACACACGTCACGATCGCGGCGGCAGCACTCGCCGTCGGCGGGCTGACGGGCTACTGGATCGCAGCGCAGCCCGCGTCCCCGCAGTCCGCGCCCGCTACCGCGCACGCCCGCGTCGAGCCGCCGCGCGACGAGCCGACCCCGCGACGCGCGACCACGGATCTCGCCCGCCTCACGGCCGAGAACGACGCGCTGCGCGCACGCGTCGTCGCGCTCGAGGCACAGGTCGCGACGGCGACGACGTCGACGGGCCGCGACGAGACCGAACCGACGCGCGCGACGCCACCCGTGCAGACGGCGTTCGTCGCGGAGCGCTTCCCGTCGCTCGCCGCCGTCGACTGGCCGGCCGTGGGTGCGACGACGCACGCGATGATCGCGGAGTTGCAGCAGCTCGGCACCGACGCGGACGCGGCCGACGATGCCGTCCGCATCGCCGCCCTCGCACGGATCGAGGGACTGAACGGCGACCTCGTCGCGGCGGCACTCGTGGGTGTGCGCGATCTGCCGGGCGTCTATGCGAACTCGAGCTTCACACACCCGGCCTTCGTCGCGAACGCGCTGGCGGCACTGCTGCAGGCGGCCGAAGCCCCCCTGACGGATGCGCAGCGCACGGCCTTCGAGCGCCTGACGCTGACGTTCTGCGACGAGGTGGCGCAGCGTCTCGCGACGTACGACGACACGACGCTCGCACTCGATCGTCTGCGCGACGAGTCCGAGCTGCGCCGGCGGTTCCGCGACGCGCTGCTGGACGCGCTCGACCCGCCGCGACGCGAGCTCGTGGCGCCGGCCGGACTGCGCGACCGGCTCGGCAGCGATCTGTTCGGCGATGCGCTCGTCCTGCAGCAGACGGTGCACGTGCTCGCGTTCCCCGAGGGCGAGGACGCGACGCTCGTGGCGGACGCCGTGACGGCGCTCGACGCGGTCGCCCGCTTCTCGCAAGAGGAGCGCGAGCGCGTACGCCGCGTCGTGTCGGCGTGGTTCGCAGACGCGCCCGCGGCCTGGCACACGGCGTCGCCGGATGCAGCGGAGCCCGACGCCCCTGCCGTGCGCGATGCCCTCGCGCGAACGCTCGACCTGGTCCGCCGCGTCCGCGCGGCGCTGTCCGATGGATCCGCCGCCGCGCGCGCCCTCCGCGCGTTCGACGAGACGCTCCTCCCGCAGCCGCGGGCCCCGCGCTGACCCGGCGGAGCGGCCGCTCCCGGATCGCACGCTCCTTGACGCGGCGGCCGGGGCCGCGGGATGCTCTCGGCCGTGCTCTGTGCGCCGCCGCCCCGACGGCGGCGCCCGGTCCGTGCGTCCCTCGTGTCGTTCGGGTCATGGCCGGCGGCGTCCTGCCGCGGCCGGAGGAGTCACCCCTTGCGCTGGATCCTGGCGCTCGCGCTCGCCGTCGGCGGCGCGGCTCTCTGCATTGCGATCGACCGCCTCATCATGGAGGGTCCGCCGTGGCGACGTGAGCTCCCGTCCGCGGGGAACTCGCGCTCCACGGCGCCCTCCGCGACGACCGACGACGCCGAGCGACGCCGTCGCGACGACGACGCGCCGCCGCCCGTGCGACGCGCGGCGTAGCCGCCGGCCGCGGCCCGCGGTCAGCCGCCGAGCGAGTCGGCGACCAGGACGAACGCTTCGAGCGAGCGCACGTCCTCGGCCAGGGATTCGATGCGGCGGCGCAGGAGGTCGGGCGCGGTCAGCACGCCGAGCGGTGCGCCGTCGTCGTCGACCACCACGAGGTGCCGCACCGCGAGCTCCTTCATGCGCGCGTCCGCGTCCTCGGGCGCCGTGGCGGCGGGCACCGCCTCGACGGGCGAGCTCATGATCTCCGCCAACGACACGCCCTCGGCGTCCGCGCCGTGGGCGACGACGCGGCGCACGACGTCGCGCTCCGTCACGATCCCGACGAGCACGCCGTGGTCCGCCACGAGCACGGAGCACGTCCCGGTCTCGCGCATCTGCCGCGCGGCCTCCGTCACCGGGTCCACGGGGCGGAGCGGCGGCCCCACCCTCCGAGCCAACCGGGCGAGCGACATACCTCCTCCTCGGCGCGGTGCGTCGCCGACGTGGCCGCAGCGCGCACCGACAGCATGCGGCGGGACGCCGCGCCGATCAGTGACCGGGGTCATGCGCGACGGTCGGATGCGCGTCGGCGGGCGCACGTGACGGCTGCGCGGGCGCGACGTCCGGCACGTGGCGGCGCCGCGCCCACGCGAAGCCTGCAGCGAAGAGCAGGACCGTGCCCGCGACGGCCGCGAACACGATCGTCGGCGCCTCGTCGAGCAGGTGCACTCCGGCCTGGGACGGCGCCGCGGCGAGCACGCCGGCGGCGAGCCCGCGCGGGATGGAGACGCGCGCCAGCGCACGCTCCTCCGGCGCGAGTCCCATGCCGGCGGTCGCGACCGTGACGGCCGGGAGACGCGCGAGGAACAGCGCGCACGCGAGCGCGGCGCCCAGGAGCACGAGGCTCCACGGCGGGCCGAGCATCGCTCCCATGAACACGAAGAAGAACGTCTTCACCAGGAACGTGACCTGCCCCTGCACGTTGCGCAGGGAGCGGCTGACGCGCTCCTGCCGCGCGAAGCCCGCCGTCCGCGACAGCGCGGGCGCGTTCCCCACCATCACGGCGGCGGCGAAGATCGCGAGCGGCGCGCTGCCGCCGAGCCACTCGACAACGACGTAGAGCGCGAGCAGCACGGCGAACGTGATCGGGAACGCGTGCTCGTTCCGGCGCAGGAGCCGCAGCGCCGGGATCGAGAGCGCGCCGGTGGCGGCGCCGAGTCCCGCGCCGACCCCCAGCGAGCGCGCGAGCACCGCGCCGACGTCGCCCGCCTGAGCACGTTCGGTGACGAGCACCTGCACCGCGGCCGCGGTGCCGACGATGCAGAGCACGTCCGTCAGGGCCGACTCGACGCCGAGGAGGCCCGTCACGCGTTCCGGGGCGCGCGCGGTGCGCAGCGCAGGGAGCACGACGATCGAGCTCGACCCGCCGAGGATGACGCCGAGCGCGACGCCGTGTCGCAGCCCGAACCCGGCGGGCAGCAGTCCGCGTGCGGCGGCGGCGTGGCAGACGAGCGCGACGGTCGCGGCGGCGCACGCGAAGCCGAGCACCGCGAGCAGCGCCGCACGTGCGGCGGAGCGGCCGAGCTCCTCGATGCGCAGCGCCATGCCGCCGTCGAAGAGCACGAGCACGATCGTCAGCGCGCCGAAGTAGGGCGCCACGGCGAGCAGCGCCGAGCGCTCGACGAGCCCGGTCACGGGGCCGAGCAGGATGCCGACGAGCAGCAGCCAAAGGACGTCCGGGAGTCCGGTCCGTTCGAAGACCGCCTCGCCGAGCAGCCCGACGCCGACGATGCCGGCGACGACGAGCAGGAACAGGCTGACGTGGTCCATGGCCCTCCGCCGACCCTCTGAGTGTAGGTCGCGGGCGGCGGCGGCGGGCGGAGGCCCCGCCCGAGCACGTGACGCGCGTCACGTCGGCGCCCGCCGCAGCACGCGGCGGAGGAGCGGGTCACGAGTACGATCGCGCCACCGTGCCACCCCACGACGAGCACGACCACCACGCCGCCCACGACCACGGGTACGTGACGCGCGGGCACTCCTCCGCCGAGCGGCGCACGCGGATCGTCGTCGTCGTGACGGCGGCGATGATGGTCGTCGAGATCGCGGCGGGCTCCGCGTTCGGCTCCATGGCACTGCTCGCGGACGGCTGGCACATGGCCACGCACGCCGCGGCGCTCGGCGTGGCCGCGTTCGCGTACCGCTACGCGCGCCGCCACGCGGACGACCCGCGCTACTCGTTCGGGACCGGCAAGGTGTCCGCGCTCGGCGGGTTCGCGAGCGCGATCGGACTCGCGGTCGTGGCGCTCGGCGTGCTCGTCGAGAGCGCCGAGCGGCTGTTCCAGCCGGTGTCGATCCACTACGACGAGGCGCTCGCGGTCACCGCCGTCGGACTGGCCGTCAACCTCGCGTGTGCGCTGGTCCTCGGCGGCGCCCACGAGCACACGCACGGTCACGGCGCGCACGACCACGACCACGACCATGCCGACGACCACGACCACGCCGACGAGCACCGCGACCACAACCTGCGCGGCGCGTTCCTGCACGTCGTCGCCGACGCCGTGACGTCGGTCTGCGCTCTGGCCGCGCTCGGCGCCGGCCGGGTCTTCGGCTGGGCGTGGATGGACCCGGTGATGGGCGTCGCCGGCGCGCTGCTCATCGCGCGCTGGTCGCTCTCGCTCGTGCGCGACACGCAGGCCGTCCTGCTCGACGCGGAGATCCCGCCGCAGCGGCTCGCCGCCATCCGCGCGGCCGTCGAGGCCGAGGAGGGCGACGTCGTCGCCGACCTCCACGTCTGGCGCGTCGGGCCGCGCCACTACGCCGCGATCGTCTCGATCGTGACGCACGCGCACCGCGAGCCCGAGCACTACAAGCAGCTGCTCGCGGCGCAGCGCGACCTCGCGCACGTCACGGTCGAGGTCAACCGCTGCCGGGCGGCCGTCGCCACGTGAGCGGAGCCCGGCGCGCGCTCAGGCGCCGTCGGGGTACTCGAACGCGATCGGCGCGTCGGTGTCCGCGCGCAGCGTGCGGTGCACGGGACAGGTCGCCGCCGCGCGCTCGAGGAGCGCGCGCTGCCGCGAGTCGAGGCCCGCGGGCATGCGGATCGTGGTCGGCAGGCGTCCGATGCGGCGCGACGGGTCGTTCACCATCTCCTTCGTGACGGAGAACTCCGCGCCGGCGAACGGGATGCCGTGGCGCGCCGCGACGATCGCCATCGTCGTCACGATGCAGGTGCCGAGCGCCGTCGCGACGAGGTCCGTCGGCGAGAACGCGCGCCCGAGCCCCGCGTTGTCCGCGGGGGCGTCGGTGACGAGCGTGGCGCCGGAGGGGCCGTGCGTCGCCTCCATGCGCAGGTCCCCGACGTAGCGTCCCGTGATCTCGACCATGGCGTCCTCCCGTCGTCGTCCGCGACCGCGCCCCATGCTGCCGCGACGTCGCGGCGCCCGCGCGGGATCTCGCGGCGGCGTGACCCGTGCGGCACGCCGCGTGCAGCCCTCCGCGTGCCGTTGACGCGTCCGCACCCCTCCTCGACACTCTCCCGGATGAGACGTTCCGCGGGTCCTGCGGCTGCGCTCGCGCTCTCGTGCGCGCTGGCCGCGTGTGGCGCGGCGGTGTCGCCGTCACCCCCGGGGAACGCGACGAGTCCGCGCGCGGCGGCTGCGGCCGTGCACGCGCCCGCGGCTCCGTCCGCGCACGATGCGGCACCGTCGGAGCACGCCGCGCTCGCGGCGGAGGACGCCGGCACCCCGGCCCCGTGGCTCGACTTCCGCGGCACCAGCGTGCTCGGCTTCGGCCTCCTGCGCGTGGTGCCGCCGGAGACGGGCGGTCCCGCGCGCTTCCACATCCGCTACCGCGAGACGCCGAACGACGGGTACTCGATCACGGACAACGCGCAGATCTTCGTGCTGCCCGGCACGTGCTTCGCCTCGACCGACCGCGCCTACGCCGACGCGTTCCTCGCGTTCGCGCGCACCCCGCCGTCCGACACGCCGCCGTACGAGCTCGTGCTCGACGTGGAGTTCGAGGTCGCGGCGGAGACGACACTCCTCGTCGGCTACGGTCCGTGGACGGGGCCCGACACGGGCCGTCCGTCCGGCGACGATCCGACGTTCTCCCTCGCGGTCGAGGCGCTCACGCCCGGCGCCGCGGCGGCGTGGGTCGAATCGGAGGCCGGCGAGCTCGTCACGACGAACTGGACGGGGCGGCCCGGCGTCGCGCGCGGCGGACCGGCGACCGACGCGGTCACGGGGGCCGACGTCTGGATCGAGGTGCGCCCGCTCATCCTGTACGACGCGGCCCTCGCGCGCGGCAGCGACGAGACCGCGGCCGCCGACGCGGGGTCCTCCCCGGAGGCCGGTGCGCTCCTCGCCGAGGCCGACCGCCTCGCACGCGACGGACGCGACGCGCAGGCCCGCGACGCACGCGAGCGCGCCGCCGATCTCCGGGCGCTCGCAGCGCGCCGCGACGTGCGCATCCCGCTCACCCCCGAACTCGCCGCGAGGTTCCGCCGTGTGCCCATCCGCTGGCGCTGAGCGCCGCCGCACGGCCGCGTGGACCGCCCTCGCGCTGAGCGCGTGCGGTTCGGCGCTGTGCGCGTTGGCCGCACTGGGAGCCGACGACGCCGCCGTGCCGACGCTGGGCGTGCCGCGTCCGCTCGACCCGCCCGGCAACCCCACGACCGAGGCGAAGGTCGAGCTCGGTCGCGCGCTGTTCTCCGACCGCCGCCTGTCGGCCGACGGCAGTCTCGCGTGCGCCTCGTGCCACGTGGCGTCGCTCGCGTTCACGGACGGCCGCGCACTGCCGCTCGGCGCGGGCGGGAAGACGCTCCAGCGCAACGCGCCGACGCTGCTGAACGCCGCGCTGGTGCACGACCTGTTCCACGACGGACGCGCGCCGTCGCTCGAGGAGCAGGCGCGCGCCGTCATCCTGAATCCGGACGAGCTCGGGTGGCCGGACGCCGGCGAGTTCGCGCGCGCGCTCGCCGAGATCCCCGAGCTGCCACCGCTGTTCGAGGCCGCGTTCGGAGACCGCGAGATCACGCTGCAGCGCGCGACGCGCGCCCTCGCCGCGTACGAGCGCACGCTGCTCGCCGGCGACGCGCCGTTCGACCGCTGGTGGCGCGGCGACTCCGCGGCGCTCGATGCCGCGGCGGAGCGCGGCTACCGCCTCTTCATCGGCAAGGCCGCGTGCGCGCAGTGCCACTCGATCCGCCAGAGCTACGCGCTCTTCAGCGACGGACGCTTCCACAACACCGGCGCGGGCAAGGGGGAGGGCCAGCGCGACCCGGGGCGCGAGGGCGTGACGCACGCCCCCGCCGATCGCGGCGCGTTCCGCACGCCCACCCTGCGCAACGTCGCGCTGACGGCGCCGTACATGCACGACGGCTCGCTGGCGACGCTGGCCGAGGTCGTGGACTTCTACGTGGACGGCGGCGGCCCCAACGCGAACCTGTCGCCGCTCGTGCGACCGCTCCAGCTCGACGAAGCGGAGCGCGCGGACCTCGTCGCGTTCCTGCACGCGCTCACGTCGAACGAGCTGCCGACGCTCGAGAGCTGCGACCGCCTGCTCGCCGACGGCCGGCCCGAGGAGGCTCTGAAGGCGTTCCGCGCGGAGCTCGACCGCGATCCCGCGAACGACGCGGCGCGCGCGGGCGTCGCCCGGGCAGCGCTCGCGCTCGACACGCGCGAGGCGCTCGTGGACGCGGAGGCGCTGCTGCGCGAGCGGCTGCGCGAGACGCCGGCTGACGCCGTCGCGGCGCCGCTGCTGCTCCAGCTCGGCCGCGTCTGCGCGCGGCTCGCCGACCACGAGGAGGCGCTGGCGATCGCGCGCGCGGAGGACGCGCTCGCCGCGTGGCGCACGGTGCGCGCGCAGGCCGCTGCGCCGCGCGACGTCGCCTCCGCCGCGCTCGCAGACGAGATCGCGTGGCTCGAGCGCCTCGGGCGGCGCGACACGGCCGTCGACGTGCTCGAGCCGCTCGCCGCGGATGCGTCGGCGGACGCGGACGGAGCGCGCCGCCTGCTGCTCGCGAGCGTCCGGTTCCGCCGCGGTTGGCGCGCGTTCACCGACGGCGCACCCGACGACGCCGCCCGCGCCGACCTCGCGCGGGCCGCGGACCTGCTCGACACGCTCGCGGCCGAGGGGCGGGCGCTCGGCGCCGACGGTCTCCTCTACCGCGCCTACGCGCCCCACTACCTCGGCGACGCGGCGCGCGCGCGGACCGCGTATCTCGCCGCCGTGCGCGCCGACGAAGCGGTCGCCGAGCGTGCGCTGTCGGGACTGCGCAACCTGCTCGCACGCGAGCTCCCCACGTACGAGCACGATCTCGACACGCTCCTCGCCGAGCGCCCCGACTCCCCCGCCGTGCAGTACTTCGTGGGCTGGGAGCGGCTGCGACAGGGTCGGCTCGACGAGGCCGAGCACGCGCTGCGGCGCCGCATGGAGCTCGAGACCACCGCGACCGCCGGCCCCCACGTGTACCTCGCGCGGGTGCAGCGCGAGCGCGGCGACCGCACGGCCGCCACGGCGCACTACGCGGCGGCACTTGCGCTCGACCCGAACTTCAAGGGCCTCGTCGCGGAGTACGAGGCGTACATCCGCTCGCGTCCGCTCGACGGCTTCGCGGCCGTCGACGCGCTCGTCGCCGACTACGACCGCTTCCTCGCCGCGAACGAGGACGACGCGCGCTTCCAGTGCCTCGCGCGCAACAACCTGGCGTTCCTGCTGCGCGAGGTGGTGTCGAGCTGGATGAGCCGCGGCCCGGCGCGCGTGCAGACGTTCCCGGAAGGCGTGCCGGACGCTGCGCGACACCTGCTGCGCACCTGCATGCGCCTCTACGACGAGGCCGTCGCGCTGATCCCTGCGGACGCCGCCGACCTGCCGTTCGCCGAGCGCTGGGTGTACGCGGGCGTGCTCAACGACACGGGCCTCATGTACCACTACTTCGACGGCGTGCAGGACTTCGCGCGCGCGGAGTCGCTCTACCTGCGCGCGTTCGAGCTCACCCAGGGCGCGTACCAGGACGCGTACTTCTACAACCTGCAGTTCCTGTACGCCTTCGAGCTCGAAGGCCGCGAGGAGCGCTGGTACGCGCTCGCCGAGGTCGCCAAGGATGCGATCCTGCGCGAGGACCCGGGCAGCGAGTCCGGCTTCGCACCGGACCCGGTCAAGCGCCGCGCCGCCCTCCGTGACTGGGAGCGCCTCGCGGCCACCCTGCGGCGCTGAGCGGCGCGGCGCGACGCCGCGCCCTCCGACGATCGTGGATCACGGGGACTACGCCGAGGCGCTGGCTGGGAGCCTGTCCGAGGAACCCGTCGAGGACCGGCTTCGTCCAGGTGCGACGAACGGCGTGCCTGGGCGGAACAACCGCTGCGAAGCGGCTCGCGACGTGGCTCGCTCACCGGTTCCGACGAGTTTCTCGGACAGGCTCCTAGCCCGACCTTCTCACGACGACTCGCACACCTGAGCGGTCCAGCGCGCCGCGCGCTGCGTTGCCTCCCCTCCGCTTCGGCCTTCGGCCTACGCTCCGCGTTCGCTCGTCTCGGAGGCTCCGCAGGAGCCTCCTCGTGCGGCTCCGCCGCACCCTCGCTCACTCTGCGACGCCACGGCGTCGCGATCGCCTCGGCGCCTTGCTCGCGACGCTCTGTCCTCGCTCAGGACGTCGCCCGCGGCGCGCTCCGTGCTCGCCGCGGGCAGGCCGAGACTCGCTTGCGCCGAGGTCATCGTCACGAAGTGCACGAGCCTCGTGAGAAGGCCGGGCTAGGATCACGAGCGGTCGATCCACTGCACGCACACCGCAGGAGACTCCCATGGCGCGCAACATCGAGCGGGACGCACTCGAGTACCACGAGGGCCACCGGCCCGGCAAGGTGGAGGTCCGGCCGTCGAAGCCCTGCGTCACGCAGCGCGACCTCTCGCTCGCGTACTCGCCCGGCGTCGCGGTGCCCTGTCTCGCCATCGCGAAGGAGCCGCTCGACGCCTTCAAGTACACGGCGCGCGGCAACCTGGTCGGCGTGATCTCGAACGGCACCGCGGTGCTCGGCCTCGGCGACATCGGCCCGCTCGCCGGCAAGCCGGTGATGGAGGGCAAGGGCGTCCTCTTCAAGAAGTTCGCCGACATCGACGTGTTCGACATCGAGATCGCCGAGAACGAGGTCGACGCGTTCTGCGAGACGGTGCGGCGGCTCGAGCCGACGTTCGGGGGCATCAACCTCGAGGACATCAAGGCGCCGGAGTGCTTCCACATCGAGCGCCGCCTCAAGGAGCAGATGAACATCCCCGTCTTCCACGACGACCAGCACGGCACGGCGATCATCTCGACGGCCGCGGTGCTGAACGTCCTCGAGATGGTGGACAAGAAGATCGAGGACCTGGTGGTCGTCGTCGCGGGCGCCGGCGCCGCGGGCATCGCGTGCGCGGAGATGCTGATCAACGCGGGAGCGCGCCGCGAGAACATCTTCATGACCGACAGTCAGGGCGTCATCACGACGCGCCGCGACCGCGGGATGAACGAGTTCAAGGCGCGTTTCGCGCAGGACACCGACAAGGAGTCGCTCGAGGACGCGCTCGTGGGCGCCGACGTCTTCCTCGGCCTCTCGAAGGCGAACACCGTCTCGAAGGAGATGGTGCGCTCGATGAACCGCGACCCGATCGTGCTCGCGATGGCGAATCCGGACCCGGAGATCACGTTCGAGGACGCCCACGCCGCGCGCACGGACGTGATCTTCGGCTCGGGCCGCAGCGACTACCCGAACCAGGTGAACAACGTCCTCGGCTTCCCCTTCATCTTCCGCGGCGCGCTCGACGTGCGCGCGCGCGTCATCAACGAGGAGATGAAGATGGCCGCCGCGCGCGCGCTCGCCGAGCTCGCGAAGCAGGACGTGCCCGAGTCCGTGCGCCGCGCCTACGGCGGCCAGGAGATCACGTTCGGGCGCGAGTACATCATCCCGAAGCCGTTCGACCCGCGCGTGCTCACCTGGGTTGCTCCGGCCGTCGCGAAGGCGGCCTGCGACACGGGTGTCGCCCAGGCCCCGATCACGGACTGGGACGCGTACCGCGAGCGCCTCGCGGCGCGCATCAGCCGCGGCCGCGAGGCGATGCGCACGATCATCCAGAAGGCGCGCCGCCGCGCCGCGCGCGTCGTGTTCCCGGAGGCCGAGGAGGAGAAGGTCCTGCGCGCCTGCGAGATCCTGAGCGGCGAGGGCATCGCGCGTCCGGTGCTCGTCGGCAACGGCGCCGCGATCCGCGCGCGCATCGAGGAGCTCGGCATCGAGCTGCCCAACGCGGAGATCGTGGACGTCGCCACGAGCGCCGACCTCGGCGCCATGGCGGACGAACTGTGGGCCGTGCGCCAGCGCAAGGGCGTCACGCCGCGCAAGGCGCACCGCATGGTGCGCGAGCCCTTGCACTACGGCCTGATGATGGTGCGGCGCGGCGCCGCCGACGGTCTCGTGTGCGGGCTGAACCGCAGCTATCCGGAGACCATCCGGCCCGCGCTGCAGATCCTCGGGCTCGCTCCGGGTGCGCGCCGCGTGTGCGGCATGTACATGCTCGCGCTCGAGCGCAAGGCGCTGTTCTTCGCCGACGCGACCGTGAACATCGAGCCCGACGCCGAGACGCTCGCCGAGATCGCGGTCGCCGTGGGCCGCTCGGTGCGCGAGTACTTCGCGACGGAGCCGCGCATCGCGGTGCTGTCGTTCTCGAACTTCGGCTCGGTCGAACACCGCCAGAGCGTCCGCGCCAAGGAGGCCGTGCGCCTCGCGCGGCTCGCCGACCCGTCGCTCGTCATCGACGGCGAGATGCAGGCCGACACGGCGCTCGTCCCGGAGATCGCCGAGCAGGCGTTCCCGATGAGCGCGATCCGCGGCGACGCCAACGTGCTCGTCTTCCCGGACCTGCAGGCGGGCAACATCGCCTACAAGCTCGTCCAGCACCTGGCGGGCGCGGCGGTGATCGGCCCGGTGCTGCTCGGGCTGGCGTCGCCGGCGAACGTGCTCAACCACTACTCGTCGGTCGACGAGATCGTGAACATCACCGCGATCACGGTGCTGCAGGCGCGGCAGCGTGCGGAGCGCTGAGCGGTGCGCGTGCGCCGTCTCGCCCTGAGCGTGCTCTTGCCCGTTCTCGCGGGGTGTCAGTCGGCGTACGTCCTCGACCACGAGGCCCGCGAGCTCGTGCAGACCGAGGTCGTGGTGCGCAGCGCGCCGGAGGGCGCCGAGATCCGCTTCGACGGGCGGTCGTTCGGCCCCGCGCCTCTGCGCATGCCGATCGAGTACGACCACACGGAGCAGCTCTACCTGCGCCAGACGAACTTCGGCGCCGACATGCGCGAGGGCATGAGCGGTCTGACGACCGTGCTCACGTTCCCGGTCTGGGCCGTCGCGTCGCTCTTCCACCACAAGGAGGAGCTGCGCCGGCACGTGTACGGACGCAACGAGTTCGCGGTGACGGCGTCGCTGCCCGGCCGCCCCGTCGCGGAGCGGCGCGTGAAACTCGAGGGCGAGGACGTCGTCGAGGTCGAGCTCGAACTGCGCTGAGCGCCGCGCTCAGCGATAGCGCTTCGACGCGGTCTCGAGGAAGCGGCGCTCCTCGGCGCTGAGCGCTCCGATGCCGTCGCGGGCGATCTTCTCGAGCAGCGCGTCCACGCGCGCGCGCTCGGCGTGCGGTGCGTCGGACGGTGCCGCGCGCTGCGCGGCGCGGCGGCGCCCGAACGTCGGCAGCCTCGGCCACACGCCCGCGAAGTGCACGAGCACGCCGTACGCGGCGCCGCCCAGGTGCGCGCCGTGCGCGATGCCGTCGCGCGGCACTCCCACGCCCCACAGGTCGCCGGCGACGTAGAGCACGGCGAGGAGCCACAGGGGCACGCTGACCGGCAGCAGGAAGAGCCCGATCGGGAAGCGCGGCTGGCGCAGCGCGGCGAACACGACGAACGCCATCAGCACGCCCGACGCGCCGACGACGGACGGCGCCACGCCGCCGAAGACCGGCCCCGCCGCGAGATGCCCCACACCCGCGGCGACGGCGGACCAGACGGCCATCCGCGCGTACTCGCGCGGCGGGAGCAGTCCCTCGGCGAGGCCGCCGAAGACCCAGATGCCGAAGCAGTTCCAGACGAGGTGCTGGATGCCCTGGTGGACGACGGCGTACGTGACGAGCGTCCAGACGCGGCCGTGGAGCAGCGCGTCGCGCGAGAGCGCGAGCCAGCGCGCCGCGTCCACGCCGCCGAACGCGTCGAGCCCGCGCTCGGCGAGCCACGCGACGACGAGGACGACGACGATGCGCGCGGTCCACGAGGTGGCCGACCACGCGCCCTCGGGCGCACGCCGCATGTAGTCGCGGTCGCGCAGTCCCACGCGGCTACTCGACGGCCGAGCGGGGCACGCCGACGTACGGCAGGTTGCGGTAGCGCTCGCCGACGTCGAGGCCGTAGCCGACGAGGAACGCGTCGCCTTCCACCGTGAAGCCCGTGAACTCGACGTCGACCGGCACGCGGCGCCGCGCGGGCTTGTCGAGGAAGGCGCAGACGCGCACGCTGGCGGCGCCGCGCGCCACGAGCTCCGCGCGCACCGCGGCGATCGTCTGGCCGGTGTCGACGATGTCCTCGACGACGAGCACGTGCCGCCCCGTCCAGTCCACCTCGCCGCCCAGCTCGAAGCGCGGTGCGCCCGCGGGCTGCGTGCCGGCCCCGTACGAGCGCGCCCGGATGAACACGATCTCCACGTGCTCGACGAGGTGGCGCACGAGGTCCGCGGCGAAGATGAACGCGCCGCCCAGGTTGACCGCCACGGTCACGTCCTGCTCGCGGTAGACGCCCACCACCTGGGCGGCGAGCTCCTTGACGCGCTCCGCGATCTGCTCGCGCGTGAACAGGATCTGCGCGATGTCCGGGTGCATGCGCGAAAGTCTACCCGGCTCCCGTGCGCCGCCTCAGGCCGAGCGGGCGGCCGCGCGGAGCGTGTTGGCGAGCAGCATCGCGATGGTCATGGGCCCGACGCCGCCCGGCACGGGCGTGAGCGCCCCTGCGACCTCGCGGGCGGCGTCGAAGTCCACGTCGCCGACGAGCCGCTTGCCCCCCGGCTTCGCCGGGTCGTCGATGACGTTCGTGCCCACGTCGATGACCGTCGCGCCCGGCCGGATCCAGTCGCCCTTGACGAAGTGCGCCCGCCCGATCGCCGCGACCAGGATGTCCGCGCTGCGGCAGACGTCGGCCACGTCGCGCGTGCGCGAGTGGCAGACCGTCACGGTGGCGTTGCGGTCGATCAGGAGCAGCGCGACGGGCATGCCGACGATGTTCGAGCGGCCGAGCACGACGGCGTTCGCGCCGGCGATCTGCGTGCCGCTGCGCACGAGCAGCTCGATGACGCCGTTCGGCGTGCACGGCACGAAGTCGGGCTCGCGGCCCTTCATCGCGAGGGCCCCGATGTTGAGCGGATGGAAGCCGTCCACGTCCTTCGCGAGCGGCACGGCGTCGAGCACGCGCCGCTCGTCGATGTGCTTCGGCAGCGGGAGCTGGACCAGGATGCCGTGGACCGCGGGGTCGTCCGCCAGCCGCTGCACGAGCGCCAGCACCTCGGCCTCGCTCGCGCTCGCCGGGAGCTCGTTGTGGTGGCTCTCGATGCCGACCTCGGCGCACATCTTGCGCTTCATGCCGACGTACTTGTGCGACGCCGGATCGTCGCCCACGAGCACCGTCGCGAGTCCGGGCACGATGCCGCGACCGCGCAGGTCGGCGACGCCCGCCGCCACCTCCGCGCGGATGTCCGCCGCGATCGCCTTGCCGTCGATGAGCTTCGCCGTCATCCGATCCTCCCGCAGTCAGGCCGCCTGAAGCCTGCGACTAGAACAGACCCTTCACGCGGCCCGTCTCGAGGTCCACGTCCACGTTCTCGAACGCCGGGTGCGACGGCAGCCCGGGCATCGTCATCATGGTGCCGCAGAGCGGGTAGACGAAGCCCGCCCCCACGCTCGCGCGCACCTCGCGGATCGGCAGCACGAAGCCCTTCGGCACGCCCTTGAGAGCGGGGTCGTGGCTGAGCGAGAGGTGCGTCTTCGCCATGCACACGGGCAGCTTGCCGTAGCCGAGCTGCTCGTAGAGCGCGATCTGCTTCGCCGCCGCCGGCTGCACGTCGATGTCGTCCGCGCCGTAGACCTTCGTCGCGATCGTGCGGATCTTCTCCGTGATCGGGAGATCGAGGTCGTAGAGGAAGCGGAACTGCTTCGGCATCTCGCACGCCTTCACGACCGCCTCGGCGAGCGGCTGCGCGCCCTCGCCGCCGCGCGCCCAGTGGTCCGTCATCACGGCGTCCACCGCGCCCGCGTCCTTCGCGATGCGGCGCAGCAGCTCGATCTCGTTCTCCGTGTCGGTCGAGAAGCGGTTCACCGCCACGACGACGGGCACGCCGAAGAGCCGCGCGATGCGGATGTGCGCGACCATGTTCGCGGCGCCCTTCTCGAGCGCCGGGAGGTTCTCGGAGACGAGCTCCGGCGGAAGAGGCTTGCCGGCGACGACGCGCCCGCACCCGCCGTGCATCTTCAGCGCACGGATCGTCGCGACGAGCACCACGCAGTCGGGCGAGAGCCCGCTCGCGCGGCACTTGATGTCCATGAACTTCTCCATGCCGATGTCCGCCGCGAAGCCGGACTCGGTCACGACGTAGTCGGCGAGCCGCAGCGCGATCTGGTCGGCGATCACGCTCGAGTTGCCGTGCGCGATGTTCGCGAACGGACCGGCGTGGATCAGCGCCGGCGTGTGCTCCAGGGTCTGGAGCAGCGTGGGCATGAGCGCGTCCTTGAGGAGCACGGTCATCGCGCCGGCGACCTTCAGGTCCTCGGCGGTGACGGGACGCTTGTCGGCGTCGGTGCCGATGACGATGCGTCCGAGGCGCGTGCGCAGGTCGCGCAGGTCCGTCGAGAGCGCGAGGATCGCCATCACCTCGGAGGCCACGGCGATGTCGAAGCCGGACTGGCGCGGCATGCCGTTCGGCTGCCCGCCGAGTCCGATCACGACCTGCCGCAGCGCGCGGTCGTTCAGGTCGAGCACGCGCGGCCACGTGATCGAGAACGGGTCGATGCGCAGCGCGTTGCCATGGTGGATGTGGTTGTCGATGGCCGCCGCGAGCAGGTTGTGCGCCATGCTCACGGCGTGCAGGTCGCCGGTCAGGTGGAGGTTGAACTCCTCCATCGGGACGACCTGGCTGTAGCCGCCGCCCGCGGCGCCGCCCTTGATGCCGAAGGTCGGGCCCATGCTCGGCTGCCGGATGCACGTGAAGACCTTCTTGCCGAGTCGGCCGAGGCCCTGCGACAGCCCGACGGTCGTCGTCGTCTTGCCCTCGCCGAGCGGGGTCGGCGTGATGGCGGTGACGTCGATGTACTTGCCGAGGGGACGGTCCGCGAACTTGTCGCGCACGTCCAGGTGGACCTTCGCCTTGTAGCGGCCGTAGAGCTCGAGATCGTCGGGGCCGAGGCCCACGCGCGCGGCGACGTCGAGGATCGGGTCGATCTCGGCCGCCTGTGCGATGTCGAGGTCGCTCGGAACGGGCTGCTTGAACTCGGGGTAACGCCCTGCCGCACTCATGGTGCTCACTCCTCTTCGGTGGAACCGGCGAGTGTAGCGAGGCCGGCGCCGCACCGGAGACATCGCGCCGCTCGCGCGGCGGTGCGGGCGGGTTCCGTGCGCCCGGCGTGACCCGGCGCACCCCCGTGCGGGGCTGGACGGCGTACCCGGACAGGGCGGCGTGCGCGGCTCAGCGGCGGCGCAGCACGACGTACTCGGCGACGGCGCGGAGCAGCTCGCGCGCGTCGGAGGGCGGCAGCACGTCGAGGCACGCGACCCCGCGGGCGAGGCGGCGTTCGGCGTCCTCCATCGCGTGCTCGACGGAGCCGTTCGCGACGACGGCGTCGCGGATCGCCCCGGCCTCCTCGGCGCCGCGTCCCTCCGCGAGCGCCGCGCGGACGGAGGCCACCTCCGCGGCGGGCCCCGTGCGCAGGAAGTGGATCAGGGGGAGCGTGAGCTTGCAGCGGGCGAGGTCGGTCCCGAGCGACTTGCCGACCACGCTCTCGTCGCCCGTCAGGTCGAGCACGTCGTCCACGATCTGGAACGCCATGCCGAGGTCGAGGCCGTAGTCGTGGAGGGCGCGGACCTGCTCGGGGGTCGCGCCCGCGTAGCGCGCGCCGCACTCGCACGCCGCCGCGTAGAGGACCGCGGTCTTCTTCTCGATGATCTCGAGGTAGGCGGAGAGCGGCAGGTCGAGGTCGCCGCGGTGGTGGATCTGCAGCACCTCGCCCTGGCACACGAGGCGCGTGATGCGCGAGAGGTGCCGCGACGCGAGGCGGTCCTCGAGCGCCGCCGCCTCGGCGTACGCGCTCGCGAGCAGGAAGTCGCCGAGGAGGACCGAGATCTCCTGGCCCTCGAGGCTGTGCAGGGTCGGGCGCATGCGGCGCACGAGCGCGCCGTCCAGGATGTCGTCGTGGACCAGGGTCGCGGTGTGGATCAGCTCCACGACGGCGCCGACGCGGGCGTGCACGTCGCCCACGGCGTCCGGGTCCACGGCCCGCCCCGCGAGCACGACGAGCGCGGGCCGCAGGCGCTTCCCGCCGAAGCCGCGCACGTGCTCGACCAGGCGCTGCACGTAGGGCGCCTGGGAGCGCGTGATCTCGGCGAGGGCGGCGTGGACGCGCTCCATGTCCTCGCCGATCGGGGCGAGCACGGCGGCGAGGTCGGTCGCGGACGGTGCCTGGATGCGTTCCACGTGCTGCTCCGGGGGGCGGAGTCTACTGTCCGGCGCGCGCGGCCCGCGCGCGGAATGCGGTCCGGGGCGCGCCGCGCTCCGCTGCCCGTCCCGCGCGGCGTCCGCAACACCGCTCAGCGCAGCTTCCACGTGAACGCGCGGACGCGCCAGCCGGCGTCGGGGTCCTTGCGCGCCTCGATGTGCACGTCGGCGCTCGCGATCTGTGCGATCCCGGGCCCGAGCACCACGACGAGGTCCACCGTCGCGTCGTCGCCCGTCACCTCGATCTTGCGGTCCGGGAGGATGTAGAGGTGTTCGATGCCGCGCTGACGCCAGCGCCCGACGTCGCGGCGCAGCACGTCCATGTCCGCGCCGTCGAGGTACGTCACGTCGGGCTCGAAGAACGCGAGGAACTCCTCGTCGCGCCCCGCGACGAGCGCGTCGCGGGCGGCATCGACGGCGTCCGAGATCCGCGCCGCCTCCGAGCCGAGGAAGAGCTGCAGCGCCCAGCCGAACACGGCGAGGAGCACCAGCGCCGCCACCACGGGCCCGGCCCGTACGCGACCGCGCACACGGGCCGGGCGCACGCCCCCCGTCACGGCGCCTCCGGGTCGGACGGCCCCTCCCGGGCCGCGTCGGAGCGCGCGCGGCTCCAGCGTCGCTCGTGCACCGCCCACCAGGCCGCCCAGACGCGCGCGTCGCAGGCGAAGTTCTGGCCGGTGAGCCGTACGAGGTGGCGGTACGCGGCGTCGCGCGCCTCGTCGCTCGACGACTCGAGCGCGCCGACGAGCACGCCGATCGCCTCGCGCTCGCGCCGGTAGTCCCGGCCGTAGAGCAGCTCGTGCAGCGCCTCGAGCGTCTCCGCCGCGTGGAGCCGCAGGCGGTCCTTCTCGTACGCGAGCGCCGCGGCGACGAAGAACGCGCACCCGACGCCGACCGCGAGCAGCGCGCCCTCGCTGCCGCAGAGCCGGACCGCGGCGCCCCACCCGAGCGCGTCGGGGCGCGTGGCGAACCACAGCCCCACCGCCGCGAGGGCGAGGGCGGTGAGCCGCGAGGTCAGCCAGCCGGCGGCGGAGAGGTCGCGGCGCTCCATCGGGGGATCGTACCAGCCGCCGGGGGCGGCCGCGCGTCACGGCGTGCGCAGCCGGCGGCCGAGCGCGATCAGCGCGACGCCGAGCGCGGCGACGGCGAGCTCGACGTACACGCTCTCGCCGTCGCCCTGCGTGATGGCGTAGACGACCGCGAGCGGCATCAGCACGAGGCCGGCGAGCTCGAGTGCGCGCCCGACTCCGCCGCCTGCCGCCATGCCGTCAGAGACCGACGGCGGAGGCCTGCGCCAGGCCGCGCGCGACGAGCATGCGCGCGAGCGTCACGCCCATGTCGGCCGGGGACTCGGCGACGTCGATGCCGGCCGCGCGCAGCGCCGCCTTCTTCTCGGACGCCGTGCCCTTGCCGCCCGCGATGATCGCGCCCGCGTGGCCCATGCGCTTGCCGGGGGGCGCGGTCGCACCGGCGACGAACGCGGCGACGGGCTTCTTGCTGCCGCTCTCGGCGTAGAAGCGCGCGGCGTCCTCCTCGGCCGAGCCGCCGATCTCGCCGATCAGCACGACCGCGTCGGTGCCGGGGTCCGCGAGGAACAGACCGAGCGCGTCCACGAAGTTGGTGCCGATCACCGGGTCGCCGCCGATCCCGATGCACGTGCTCTGCCCGATGCCGCGCGAGGTGAGCTGCCACACGGCCTCGTACGTGAGCGTGCCGCTGCGCGACACGACGCCCACGCGTCCCGGCCGGTGGATGTAGCCCGGCATGATCCCGATCTTGCACGCGCCCGGCGTGATGATGCCGGGGCAGTTCGGGCCGATCATGCGCGTGCCGGAGCCCTGCAGCGCGAGGCGGATGCGCACCTCGTCGAGCGCCGGGATGCCCTCGGTGATGCACACGACGAGCGGCACGCCCGCGTCCGCGCACTCCATGACCGCGTCGGCCGCGAACGGCGGCGGCACGAAGATCAGCGAGACGTTCGCGCCCGTCTCGCGCACCGCGTCGGCGACCGTGTCGAACACGGGCACGTCGTCGTGCACGGTGCCGCCCTTGCCCGGCGTGACGCCCGCGACGACCTGCGTGCCGTACTCGCGGCACTGCCTGGCGTGGAAGGAACCCGTGGAGCCCGTCAGCCCCTGGACCAGCACGCGCGAACCGGCATCGACGAGAATCGACATCGCTACTCCCCCCGCGCCGCCGCGACGACCTTGGCGGCGGCGTCGGTCATGTCGGACGCGACGGTCAGCGCGATCCCGCTCTCCGCGAGGATCGCGCGCCCCTTCTCCACGTTCGTGCCCTCGAGCCGCACGACGAGCGGCACCGACAGGCCCACACCGCGGGCCGCGGCGACGACGCCCTCGGCGATGACGTCGCAGCGCATGATCCCGCCGAAGATGTTCACGAGGATCGCCTTGACGGACGGGTCCTCGAGGATGATCCGGAACGCCTCGGTGACCTTCTCGAGCGACGCGCCGCCGCCCACGTCGAGGAAGTTGGCGGGCATGCCGCCGTGGTGCTGGATCACGTCCATCGTCGCCATGGCGAGTCCGGCGCCGTTGACCATGCAGCCCACGTTGCCGTCGAGCGCGATGTACGACAGCTCGAGCGCCTTCGCGCGCGCCTCGAGCGGGTCCTCCTCGGCGCGGTCCACGAGCGCCGCGACGTCGGGGTGGCGGAAGAGGCCGTTGTCGTCGAAGTCGATCTTCGCGTCGAGCGCGACGAGCGTGCCCTCGTCGGTCACGACGAGCGGGTTGATCTCGGCGAGCGACGCGTCCTTGTCGACGTAGGCGCGCGCGAGCGCCATGAGCAGCTTCGTCGCGTGCTGCACGCTCTTGCCCGAGAGCCCGAGGCGGAACGCGATGCGGCGCGCCTGGAACGCGCGCAGCCCCTCGTCGGGGCGGAACGCCTCCTTGAGGATCGCGGACGGGTCGCGCGCGGCGACCTCCTCGATCTCGACGCCGCCCTCGGCGCACGCCATCAGCACCGGCAGCCCGCGCGCCCGGTCGAGCGCGATGCCGACGTACAGTTCGCGCGCGATGCGGCAGCCCGCCTCGACGAGCACCGCGCGGACCTTCACGCCCTGCGGCCCGGTCTGGTGCGTCACCAGGTCCATGCCGAGGATGCGCGCCGCGGCGTCGCGCGCCTGCGCCGGGTCGTGCGCGAGCTTCACGCCGCCCGCCTTGCCGCGTCCGCCCGCGTGCACCTGCGCCTTCACGACGACGGTGCCGCCGCCCAGCTCGCGCGCTGCGGCCTCGGCCTCGTCGGCCGTGCGGCACAGCACCGAGCGCAGCGTCGGGACGCCGTACGCGGCGAGGATCTGCTTCGCCTGGTACTCGTGGATCTTCATCGTCTCTCCCCGAAAGCCACGGTCGAGCCGCGCACCTTACACCTCGCGCGCGAGGGCGCGGAGGGATGTCGGCGCGCGCGGCGCCGACGCGGGGCGCCCGGCCTCACGCGGTGCCGTGCACCGGATCCGGGTCGCTCACGGCTCGTCGGCCCAGGCCGCGAGCGCGGCGGCCGCCCGCGCGCGCGACGCCGCGTCGCCGAGCGGATCGAAGCCGGTGTCGGCCGGCGCACCCATCTGGACGAGCGCCTCGTACGCCGCGAGACGCAGGAGCGGGGAGGCGTGGCCGAGCAGCCGCGCGACGACCCGCGCGGCGCCGCGCTCGCGGAAGGAGCCGAGGTTGCGGACGGCCTGCCACGCCACGAGGTCCTGCGCGTCGTCGAGCGCCACGAGCGACGCCTGGACGCTGCGTTCCGTTCGCGCGCGGCCGAGCCGCACGAGCGCGGAGAAGCGCACGCCGGGATCGGGATCCGCCGCGCGCACGACCCAGCGCGGCTCGTCCGCCTCGGTCAGCGGCGCCGACGGGTCCGGCCCGCCCATGCCTCCCGAGATCTCCTCGACGACGGCGCCGAGCCGCGCGAGCTCGGCGTCCGCCGCCGAGAGGTCGAGCCGCACGCCTTCGCGCAGGGCGGCGAGGTCGTGCGCGAGCCGCTCGAGCGCCGCGCGCGCCTCGGGGTCGTTCGCGGAGCGCGGCGCCTCCTCGAGCGCGCGCACGCGATCCGACAGCGTCGCCACCGCGGCGCTCGTCCGGAGCTCGGAACCGGCCACTTCGCGCCGCAGTGCGTCGAGCGCGTCGTCGAGCCGCCCCGGGTGCGTGCCGAGCGCCCAGACCGCGAGGAGCGCCGCGCACGCGCCGCCGAGCGCGCCTCCCAGGACCGCCGCGACGAGCGCGCCGCGCGCTATGGGTCCACCGTCGCGCGCTCGACGAAGCGCGCCTCGTCGCCGTTGCCGACCACGTCCGCGTCGAGCGTCACGCGCTGCCCGCGCTGGCGGCTCGGCGGGTCGGACGTGCGCACGACCGCGTCGCCGCTCGCGACCGCGCGCAGGTGGATCGGGCGCGCCGCGGACTCGCGCGTGAGGTAGCGCAGCACCAGCCGGTCGAGTCCGATGAACACGGTCTTCCCGAGCTCGATCTTCGGCAGTGCGTTGTAGACGGTGCGCACGCCCGACACGTTCTCGAGCGTGATCGTCAGCACGCCCGTGCGTTCGTCACGCGCCTCCGTGCGCTGCACGGCCGTCGTGTCGTACGCGAACGCCGTGAGGGCGAGGAACGGCGTGCGCGACATCTCGACCTCGGTCACGGCCCCCATCACGACGCGGTCGCGCGAGAGGAACGCGTCGAAGTCGCGCGTCGCCGCGGCGCCGATGCGCACGCGCGTCTCGTCGGCCGAGGGCTCCGGCACCGAGATCTCGCCGAAGCCGGAGCCCGCCTCCTGCTCCGCGCCGATCTCCTCGAGCGTGCGACCGCCGGTGACGGTGCGCTCCTCGCCGCCGCGCCGCACGCGGCCCTCGCCCCACGGCCCGGGCGCCGGGTCCGACGCGCACGCCGCTGCGGCGAGGAGCGCCGCGGCGACGGCGACGAGCGTCCGCGCGCGGCCGCCGGGGTCGTGGGAACGCTGCATCCGCGTGCACCTCCTCGCGCCCCACTCTCGGCGTCGCCGCACACGCGGCGAAGCGACTTTCACGGGAGCTCGACGTACGCGCCGAGCGGCGGCTCCGAGACGAAGGGGCCGAGCACGGAGTCGTCGTTCGGGCGCGGCGCGACCACGACGAAGCGCACCTGCCGCACGCGGTTCCAGCGCCGCACGGCGAGCACGACCTGGTTGCGGTCCGTGGTGCCCGGGGCCGCGAGCCGCCCGTCCGAGAAGAGCACGATCGTGTCGGGTCCGTCGTCGCTCTCGTAGACGCCGCGCCCGCGCGGGTCGAACGCGCGCCGCAGCGTGCCCTCGAGGTTGCCGCCGCCGCCGGGCGAGAGCGACGCGATGCGCGACTCCGCGCGCTTGCGCGTCCGGTCGTTCGCCTCGACGTACTCGCCGAACGCGAACGTCGGCGAGTCGGCGTAGACGGCGACGTCGAAGCGCGTCCCGTCGGCCAGGCTGCGCAGGATCGCCTGCGCGTAGACCTTGCACAGCGCGAGCTTCGTGCGCGCCTCCGCGTGGGCCTCGACCAGATCGGGACCGAGCGCGCGCAGGCGTGCGGCCGCGCCGGGCGACAGCGCGGGCGGCAGGACCTCGTCCTTCATGCTCTCGCCCGTCGCGAGGACGACCAGGACGCGGCGGGAGCGCGAGGCGAGGAGCGGCGTGTCGATCGTGGGCGGCGGCGCCCGGAACTCGCGGTCCTCCGCGGGCCGGTCGAGCTTCCAGTGCTCCGCCCAGAGCCGCAGGTACGGCCCCGGGTACGGCCCGTGGCCCTCGCCGGTGATGTGCTGCAGCGCCGCGGCGAGATCGTCGAGCAGGCGCCCGTCCTCGCGGCGCAGCATCTCGACGAGCTCGAGCGGACCGTCGACGGCGTCCGCCTCGGGAGCGCGCTCCGGCGGGCCCCAGCCTTCGCGGGCGAGCGCCCACACGGCCGCCGAACGCACGCGCCAGTCGGCGTCGGCGAGCAGCGCGCGCACGTCCGCGCTCGAACGCAGGACGCCGCGCTCCCCCAGCGAGGTGGCCGCCGCGGCGCGCACGCGCGGGTCGGCGTCGCGCGTCAGCGGCGCGAGCACGTCGAGGTCGTCCGGGGATCCCCCGCGGCCGAGCGCCTCGACGGCGCCGGCACGCACGGCGAAGTCGCCCGCCGAGCGGGCCGCGGCGGCGACCACGGCGAGCGCCTCGGGCGTCCGCATGCGCGCGAGCGCGACGACGCCGATCTCCTCGTCCACCGCGTTGCGCGCCTTCGGCAGCAGCTTCTCGAGGACCGCCTCGGCCGCGTCGGCGCCGTCGGCGCCGCGCAGGGCGTCCTCGAGCTGCCGCGCGCGCTGCCGGTCGTCGCGCTCGCGCAGCGCCTTCTGCACCGCGCCCGCGACCGAACCGGCCGCCAGCGCAGGCGGCCGCGGCGCCGACACGGCCGCCGCGAGCGCCAGCGCACACGCGACCGCGGCGAAGCGGCGGCGACGGCCGGCGGGGGCGGCGAGGGCGCGGCCTGCGCTCACGTCGCCATGCTACCTGCACGGCGGCGGCGGGACGCGCGCCCGAGCCCCGTGCCGGGCGCAAAGCCGCGACGCATGCGGCCGCGCGGGATAGCTTCGGCGCCCGGCGGTACGCGCCGGGGAGGGTCGCCTGTTCGAGACGTCACGCCGCATGGTGCGGGCATCCGCGGCGGCCGCGCTGCTGTGCACGGTCGGCGGCTGCGCCTCCGTGGGCGGCCTGCCGCCGCTCTGGGAGACCGAGAGCGGCCTGCCGGGCGACGCCGTCGTCACGCGGGCGGTCTTCGGACTCTGGGAGCGCCGCGCGCTGCCGGACGGGAGCACGCACACGACGCTGCACCCGTTCGGCACCTACCGCGCCTCGCCCGGCGACGAGTCCGCGCTGCACGTCCTGCCGCCGCTCTACGAGCGCACGCGCACCCCCACCGCGCGCTCCCGCACGGTCCTCCCCCTCTACTTCGAGCGCTCGTCCGGCACCGACCGGCAGGTCGAGGAGGGGCGCGCCGACGACGACACGTGGCTGTTCCCGCTCGCGGCGTGGGGCTCCGAGCCGTCGGAGGGGCGCTACACGATGCTGCTGCCCTTCGGCGGCACGCTGAAGGGCAAGCTGCTGGCCGACGAGATCACGATCCGCGGCTTCCCCTTCTGGATCGAGGTGCGCAGCGACGACTGGCACGCGACACACGTCCTCTGGCCGCTCATCGCGTGGGGCGAGGGCGAGACCCGCTCGCACTTCCGCGCGCTGCCGTTCTGGTCCCAGACCGACGGCGCGCACGTGACGCGCCGCTCGCTCCTGTGGCCCTTCATCCACTGGAACAGCGAAGTGCGCGGCGACCGGCGGCTCGACGGCTGGATGGTGTTCCCGCTCGCCGCGCGGCGCGCGTCGGAGGACGGCACGTCCCTGCAGTGGTCCGTGCTGTACCCGTTCTTCCAGTTCGCGCGCGACACCACGAACGGCGACTCGTACGTCGCCGCACCGTGGCCCTTCTTCAAGCGCTCCGTGCGCCCCGGGGTCGAGGAGAGCACGTGGCTCTGGCCGTTCTGGGGGCACACCGAGACCGAGGACGCGTCGTCGTCGTTCTACGTGTGGCCGATCGGCTGGCACCAGGCGGAGACGCGCGCAGGGATCGAGCGGCGCAGGACCTACGTCGTGCCGCTGTACGCGCACAGCGAGTCCGGGCCCGTGGGCGGTGAGCCGAACGCCGAGGCGCTGCGCTCGTGGCCGCTCGTCGCGTGGCAGCGCGACGCCGCCGGGCACTGCACCGGGCGCGTGCCCGACCTGCTCCCGACGTTCGGCTGGGAGCCCGGCGAGCGCGTCTACTCCGACCTGCTCTCGCTCGTGCGCTGGGAGTCCGATGCCGCGGGGCGCGGCGCGTGGGACGCGCCGCTCGGCATCGTGCGCTATCGCCGCGACGCGGCAGGCGAGCGCTCGCTGACGCTCCTCTGGTGGCTGCGCATCCCGCTCGGGAGCGACTCGTGAGCGCGCGACGCCCCTCGCCCCTCACCTCCGTCGCCGACGGCCTCGAGCACGCCGGGCGCACGTTCCTGCTGCTGGTGCTCGCGCTGGCGCACGCGGCGCTCCCGCGCCGCCCGCTGCGCGCGCTCGGCCGACTGGTCGAGCAGCTCCACGTGCAGCTCGTGAAGAGCCTGCTCGTCGTGTCGGTCGTCGGCGCGTTCATGGGCATGATCCTCGCGCTCCAGTCGGGCGAGGCGCTCCGGCGCTACGGAGCCGAGGGCCAGCTCCCGTCGATCGTCGCCGCGTCCATGGCGCGCGAGATGGGCCCGTTCGTCACCGCGATCATCCTCGCGGCCACGGTGGGCGCCGCAATCGCCGCCGAGCTCGGCACGATGCGCGTCAGCGAGGAGATCGACGCGCTGGAGCTGATGAACATCGACCCCGTGCCGTTCCTCGTGACGCCGCGCATCGTCGCGCTCGGCATCGCGGCCGTGCTGCTGACGGTGCTCGTGGACGTCGTCGGCGTCGTCGGCGGCGCGCTCGTCGCGCACGCGCACTTCGGCATCTCCGTCCCGGAGTTCCTGACGGCCTCGCGCGATGCGCTGTCCGAGCCGCGCATGCTCGGCGTCCTCTCGAAGGATCTCTACTCCGGCCTCGTCAAGGCGCTCGTGTTCGGGCTGATGGTGGGCGGACTCGCGTGCAGCGCGGGGCTGCGGGCCGAGGGCGGCGCGCTCGGCGTCGGCCGCGCGGTGCGCAGCTCCGTCGTGGCGTCGGTCGTGCTCACGCTCGTCGTCGGCTACGTCATCACGTGGGTCTTCTGGGTGGTGCTCGCGTGAGCGCCGGAGCCGACCCGATCGTGCGGCTCGCCGGCGTCGCGAAGCGCTTCGGCGCGCGCACGATCCTCGACGGCCTCGACCTCGCGGTGCCGCGCGGGACCAACTACGTCATCATGGGCCCGTCCGGCACGGGCAAGAGCGTCACGCTGAAGATCATGAGCGGACTGCTCGCACCCGACGCCGGGAGCGTCGAGATCGACGGCGTGCGGATCGAGGGCGGGTCGCGGCGGGCGCTGCGCCAGGCGCGCGAGCGGCTCGGCTTCGTGTTCCAGGGCGCCGCGCTCATCAACTGGATGAGCGCGCGCGACAACGTGGCGCTGCCGCTGCGCGAGCGCGGGGTGCCGGAGGGCGAGATCCGCGCGACCGTGGACCGGCGCCTCGCCGAGGTCGGCCTCGCGGACATCGGCGACAAGTTCCCGTCGGAGCTCTCCGGCGGCATGCGCAAGCGCGTCGGGTTCGCGAGGGCCGTCGTCCTCGAGCCGTCTCTGGTGCTCTACGACGAGCCCACCACCGGTCTCGACCCCGTGACGACGCGCATCGTCGACGAGCTCGTGATCGGCGCGCGCGACCGCCACGGCGCGACCGGCGTCGTGGTGAGCCACGACGTCGGCTCCGCGCTGCGCGTCGCCGACCGCATCGGCGTGCTCGACGGCGGGCGCATCGCGATCGAGCTCACGCCCGACGAGTTCCTGCGGAGCACGCACCCGGTGGTGCGCAGCTTCCTCGCGGACCAGCCCGCGCCACGAGAGACCCGGCCCCCGGAGAGGAGTGCGCCATGAAGCGCGAATTCGTCGTCGGCGTCGTCCTGTTCGTCCTCGTCGCCGTGCTGCTGGCGATGACGCTCTGGATCGACGACCCCGGCTTCGCATCGTCCGGCGAGCGCTCCACCCTGACGGCGCGCTTCGACGACGTCGCGGGACTGCGCGTCGGCGATCGCGTGCGCCTGCGCGGCGCGGAGTGCGGGCGCGTGGCGGAGATCCGGCCGGCGGGCGACGGCGTGGACGTCGTCATGACCATCGACTTCGATCCGCAGCTCCGCGACGACGCCGTCGTGGAGATCCGCTCGGGCTCGGCCCTGGGCGGCGCGGTCGTCGCGATCCGCCCCGGTACGGCAGGCCGTCCGCCGCTCCCGCCGGGAGTCGTGCGCGGCGTCACGCAGGCCGACGCGTTCGACAAGTTCGCGGCGCTCGCCGACGAGCTGCGCGGTCCGCTGCTCGAGGCCGTCGGCAACATCCGCGACGTCAGCGCCGACCTCGAGCAGCGCGACGTCGTGCGCAAGCTCGACGACTTCGCGACGAACCTCTCCGCGATGAGCACGGACCTGCGCGAGGGCAAGGGCACGCTCGGGAAGCTCATGAGCGACGAGTCGCTGTGGACGGACCTCGAGTCCGCCGTGGCGTCGCTCAAGAAGCTCGGCGAGGACGCGAACGCCGAGGGCGGCGCGCTGTACGTGCTGGTGCACGACAAGCAGCTCGCGACGGACCTCAGGGACGCGGTCTCGAACGTGCGCTCGGTCACCGAGAAGCTCGACCGCGGTGACGGCTCGCTGGCGCGGCTCCTCAACGACCCGGCCCTCTACGACGACCTCGCGTCCACCGCCGACAACCTGAAGGAGATCTCGCGCGCGGCGCGCGACGGCGAGGGCGCGCTCGGCAAGCTGCTCTACGACGCGGAGCTCGCGGACCGCATCGACCGCGTCTCGAAGGACGTCGCGCAGGTCACGGGCAAGCTGCGGCGCGGCGAGGGCACGTTCGGACGCCTGCTGCAGGACGAGGAGCTCTACGAGGAGTTGCGCGCCGCGTTCAAGCAGATCAGCGCGGGCGCCGGCGACGCGCGCGAGAACGCACCGATCCTGACGTTCGCCGCGTTCCTGTTCGGCGGCTTCTGAGGGTCGCCCGAGCCGCGCGGCTCAGGCGGGCAGCACCTGCCGCGGGAGCCGGGCGAGCAGCGCCGCGAGCTGGCGGCGCACGTGGCGGCCGAGCGGGTCGCCCTCGAGGTTCACGCGCGAGCCGGGGGCCGCGCGCCCCAGCGACGTGAGCGCGAGGGTCGTCGGGATGAGCGCGACCGAGAAGGTCGTGTCGTCGAGGTCCGCGACGGTCAAACTGACTCCGTCGACCGCCACCCAGCCCTTCGGGGCGAGCGTCTCGAGGACCTCGGGCGGCGCCTCGACGCGCAGCCACGTCTCGTCGGCCCGGACGTCCGCGCTGCGGACCGTCCCGACGGCGTCCACGTGGCCCTGCACCTGGTGCCCGCCGATCTCGTCGCCGAGCCGGAGCGCCGGCTCGAGGTTGACGAGGTCGCCCTCGCGGAGCTCCCCCAGCGTGCTGCGGCGCACGGTCTCGCCGACGACGTCGAACAGCAGGCGCTCCGGAGCGCCGCGCACGACCGTCAGGCAGACGCCCGAGACCGAGACGGAGTCGCCGGGGCGCGGGGAGCGGCCGAGCACGCTCCCGTCGACCTCGAGCCGCAGCGCGGCGCCCGCTGCGGCGGTGATCGCGAGGACGCGTCCCTGCCCCACCACGATGCCGCCGAACATGCGCCCATTGCAGCGGGACTCCGGAGCGCGGGGAGCCGATTTTCCGGGAAAGGCGCCCGGCGCTCCGGGATGATCCCGGGTTTGCGGGAAAGCAGGCGGCGAAAGTCTGCGTGAACCGTGAGGATCGACGTCGCCACCCTGTTCCCCGGCATGTTCCGGGAGGTGCTCGAAGCGAGCATCCTGGGGCGCGCCCGGGACGCGGGCCTGGTGGACGTCCGGCTCTATGACATCCGGGACTTCTCCTCCGACCGGCACCGTACGGTCGACGCCCGCCCCTACGGCGGCGGGCCGGGCATGCTGCTCCGGCCGGAGCCCGTCGTGGGCTGCGTGGAGCGCATCCTCGGCGAGCGCGGGCCCGGCCGCGTGGTCCTGCTCTGCCCCCAGGGGCGGCGCTTCACGCAGGCCGTGGCCCGCGAGCTCGCGGACGACGCGCACCTCGTGCTGGTCTGCGGACGCTACGAGGGGTTCGACGAACGCATCCGCGACGTGCTCGCGCCCGACGAGATCTCGATCGGCGAGTACGTGCTGACGGGCGGCGAGCTGCCGGCGATGGTGCTCATCGACGCGGTCGTGCGGCTCCTGCCGGGCGCGCTCGGCGACGCAGGCTCGGCGACGTCGGAATCGTTCAGCGACGGCGAGCGGCTCGAGGGTCCGCAGTACACGCGCCCACCGGAGTTCCGCGGTCTCGCGGTTCCCGACGTGCTCGTGTCGGGCGACCACGAGCGCATCCGGAACTGGCGCGAGGAGAAGTCACGGGACAGGACGGCCGCGCGCCTCCGCGAGGAGCGCCGTGCCCTTTCGAACGGCTCGGGAGATCGACGATGAGGAAGCTCAGCGAGGTCGAGGCACCCTTCCTGCGCAAGGATGCGCTCCGGTTCGACGTCGGCGACACGGTCGACGTCGGCGTGGTCATCACCGAGACGGTCGAGAAGAAGGGCAAGCTCGAGGAGAAGGAGCGCGTCCAGGTCTTCGGCGGCGTCGTCATCGCGAAGAACGGCGGCGGGATCGCCGAGAGCTTCACGGTGCGGCGCATCGTCGCGGGCGAGGGCGTCGAGCGCGTCTTCCCGGTGCACTCGCCGAAGGTCTCGTACGTGAACGTCGTGCGCAAGGCGCACGTGCGGCGCGCGAAGCTCTACTACCTGCGCGAGCGCTCGGGCCGTTCGGCCCGCCTGCGCGAGCGCATGCAGCAGCAGAAGACCGAGTCCGCCGAGGCGTGACCGGGCGCGGGGAGGCGTGAGTTGGGCGCGGAGCACCTCGCCCGCGGCGCCGCCGCCGAGCGCTTCGCCGCGCGCGCTCTCGAGCGCGAGGGCTACCGCGTGCTCCTGCGCAACCACCGCACGCCGGAGGGCGAGATCGATCTCGTCGCCGAGCGCCGCGGCGTGCTGGCGTTCGTCGAGGTGAAGGCGCGCGAGCAGGGCGGGTCCGCGGGCACGCCCGACGAGGCCCTGACGCCGGCCAAGCTGCGCCGCGTCGCGCGGGCGGCCGAACACGTGCTGCGTCGCCGGGGACTCGCGGACGCGCCGCGCGAGCTGCTCGGCGCGGCGGTGGACGTGGATGCGCGCGGCACCCCCACCGCGGTGCGCTTCCTGCGCGTGGAGGACGTGCGATGATCCGGCTCTCCGATCACGTGGACCCGAAGCGCGTGCTCGACCTGCGCAGCCGCACGCGCGACGCCGCGCTGCTCGAGCTCGTCGAATCGCTGGCCGACGCGCCCGAGGTGCAGGAGCGCGAGAAGCTGCTGCAGGCCCTGATCGAGCGCGAGCAGCTCGTCTCGACCGGCATCGGCCTCGGCGTCGCCGTGCCGCACGCGAAGATCAACGCGGTCACCGACTTCGTCGTCGCGTACGGCCGCTCGCAGGCCGGGATCGCGTGGGGCGCGATCGACGACCGGCCCGTGCACCACGTCGTGCTGATCGCCGGCCCGCCCGATCGCCAGCACCGCTACCTGCAATTCCTGGCGTCGGTCATCGCGGAGCTGAAGCGGCCGGCGCTGCGCGAGGCGCTGAGCGCCGCGAAGGACACGGCCGCGCTCTGCGCGGTGTTGCGCGGCGCCCCGCCCGCGTAGTCTCGGGGCATGCGCCTCGCCCTCGCCGCATCGGTCGTCGCCGCCGGTCTCGCCTCCACGTTCCTCCTCCCGGGTCCGCGCGCGCTCGCGGAGGACGCGACGGCGCCGGCCGCAGGCGCGGGCGCGGTGGCCGACGGGACCACGGCGGAGGCGCCGACACCCGACGACGACGCGCTGCGCTGTTCCGCACGCCGCGCGCGTGCGGCCGAGGCCGTCGGCGCGGACGGCGTGCTCGTCGTGCTCTCGGAGGGCGCGGCCGCCGGTCTGACGCGCAAGGTCCCGGCGGCGGACTTCGCGTATCTCGTGCCGTTCGCCGCGCGCGACGCGGCGGTCGTGCTCTTCGTCGAGGACGGCACGCCGCGTCAGCGCATCTACCTGCAGCCGCGCCGCGAGGCGTTCGAGCGCTGGAACGGCGCGACGGTCGGCCCCGGCGACGAGACGGCGGCACGCCACGCGTTCGACGCCGCCCTGCCCGCGTCGCAGCTCGCCGCTGATCTCGCGGCCCTCCTCGGCACGCGCGCCGTGCTGCACGTGAGCTCGGGAGCCCCGGCCGACGGCGCCGCGCGGCGCGAGGCGTGCGTCGGCGCCGTGGCCGAGGCGCTCGGCGCGGGGCGCACGCTCGTCCGCGAGGACCTGAGGGGCGGGGCCGGGGCCGACGACGCCGGCGCGGACGGCGCGAACGGCGCGGGCAGCGTGCACGTGCGCGACGGCGCCGCCGTGCTCGCGGAACTGCGCGCGGTCAAGGACGCCGACGAGATCGCACGCGTGCGGCGCGCGGTGCTCGCGACGTGCGACGGGCTGCTCGACAGCGGCCGGGTGCTGCGCCCAGGGCTCGCCGAGTACCAGATCCAGGCGGTCGTCGAGCTGCGTTGCCGCCTCGCCGGCTGTTCCGCGCAGGCCTTCGACTCGATCGTCGGCTCGGGCCCCAACTCGTGCGTGCTGCACTACCTCGAGAACCGTCGGATCATGCAGGCGGGCGACCTCGTCGTCGTGGACGTCGGCGGCGAGTACCGCGGCTACGCCGCCGACGTGACGCGCACCTTCCCCGTCTCCGGGGAGTTCACGCCGCGGCAGGCCGAGGTCTACGACGCGGTGCTCGAGGCGCAGGAGGCTGCTCTCGCGGCGGTGCGCCCCGGGCGCACGCTCGGCGAGATCCACGCCGTCGCGCGCGACGTGCTGCGGCGCCACGGACTCGACCGGTGGTTCATCCACGGCACCTGCCACTCGGTCGGCCTCGAGGTGCACGACGCGTGGCGCCGCGAACGCCGCATCGAGCCCGGGTCGATCATCACGGTCGAGCCGGGCGTGTACATCCCCGACGAGGAGCTCGGCGTGCGCATCGAGGACACCGTGCTCGTGACCGAGGACGGCGCCGAGGTGCTCTCCGCCTCCGCGCCGAAGACGCGCGCCGCGCTCGAGGCGCTCATGGCCGAGCCGCCGCCGCTCGCGGTCGACGCGCCGCGCTGACGGCCCCGGGCCGCCTCAGAAGCGCTCGAGGAGCAGCCGGCCGAGCTCCCGGGCCGCGTCGTCGTCGAGCGCGTCGAGCTGCTGGACGATGTTGCGCGCGGGGTCGATCGACGGGAAGCGGCCGGGCGTGCGCGCGATCTCGTCGACGGCGTCGCGCACGGCCTCCACGTAGCCGCGCGCGTGCGCGCTGCCGCCCTCGACCTCGGGCAGGAAGCCGAGGAGCGCCGCGAGGGCCGCGCGCGGCCGCCGGCACTCGGCGAGGGCCGAGAGCGCCGCCCGCACCTCGAGCCGCGCCTCGAGCTCCGTCGGCGAGAACCCGCTCGACGCGAACAGCGAGAGCGCCCGCAACGGGTGCGCGGCCACGGGGAGCAGGCGGCGCGCGTCGTGCACGTGACCGAGCTCGTGGCGCCGCACCGCGTCGAGGAGCGCCTCCGCGAGCACGCCCTCCTGGTCGAGCCGCGCCTCGACGCGCCGCGCCACTGCGGAGGGCGTGTCGAGCGCGACGCGCTCGGCGTCGGAGTGCGCCGGGCGCGGGACGAGCTCCACGCCGGGCGGCAGCGGAGCCGCGGCACGCTGCACGGCATCGAGCTCGAGGACCACGAGCCGGTCCATCGTGAGTCCCGCGAGTCCCGCCCCGAGACCCGCGATGGGCGCCGGGAGTCCCTCGGCCTCGATCCAGCACTCGTCGAACGTCAGGTCCTCGCCGCGCACGGTCGCCGCGACGTCCGCGCGCACGAGCACGACCCGGCCGAGGACGATGCGCGTGCCGGAGCCGTGGCGCTCTCCCACGAGCAGGAACAGCCCGCGGTCGTCGAACTCGTGCGCGAACGGGCCACCCGAGGCGACCGACGCCGCGAACGCGCCGAGGAGCGGGTACGTGCGCACCACGGCGCCGCCCGTCACGTCGCGGCCGAGGCGCGCGCGCGACGCCGCGGCGATGGCCGCGAGGACGTCGCCGACCGAAGGCGTCGAGGTGCCCGCCCGGCCGGCCGCGTCGAGCACGCGCCCGATCTCCGCGACGTCGCCCAGGAAGCGGTCGAACGCGCGCTCCTGCTCTGCGATCGACGCGGCGCGCTCCTTCCAGGGCCCGCCCGGCGCGCTCGCGCGCGCGTCGGCGAGCACGTCCGCCGCCTCGTCGCGCCAGCCGACCGACACGAGCGACGTCGCGAGCCCGACGAGTGTCGGACCGTCGCGTGCGGCATCGGCCGCCGCGGCGCGCCGCTGCAGCTCGCGCCAGCGCGGCGCGTAGAGCTGCTCCGCCGCGGCGGCCTCGGGAGGCAGCGCCTCGATTCCGGCGCGGACGCCGCGCGCGTACTCGCCGCCGAGGATCCATGCGCGGCGTTCGACGCGTGCGACCGTCGCGGGTTCGGCGCCGGACGCGCGTGCGCGATCCGCGTCGCGGAGCGCGCCCTCCGCCTCGCCCAGCGCGAGCCGGACGCGCGCGCGCAGCAGGTGCAGCGGGCCCGCATCCGCGACCGCGGCGAGGACGTCGTCGCCCGTGACGGCCAGCGCGCTCGCGGCAAGCGCCGCCGCCTCGGCCGGCGACGCGGCGGCGGTGCACGCGGCGGTGCCGCTGCCGGAGTCTCCCGAGTCGGTCCCCTGCGCCGCCTGGACCGCACGCGTCAGCGCCTCCCCGGCGATCTCCGCGACGGCGGCGTCGCCGGGCGCCAGACGCAGCGCCTCGACGGCCCAGCGCGCGGCGAGCACGGGGTCGCCCGCATCGCGCGCCGCGGCGACCAGCCCCACGACGGTGCGGACGTCTTCGGCGTCGCGCGCGAGCGCCTCCAGGAATGCGTGCTGCGCGTCCTCGTGCCGGCCGCGGCCGAGCTCCAGCGCACCGAGGAACGTCCAGGGCAGCGCGAGGGTCGGAGCGTCCGCGGCCACCTCGCGCGCCTCGTCGGCCGCGCCCTGCGTGTCGCCCGCGCGGTGCAGCGCAAGGGCGTGCGCGACGCGCGCCCAGGGATGTCGCGGGTCGGCGTCGAGCGCGCGCGCGACCAGCACCTCCTGCCGCGCGCGTGTCGGTTCGATGCGTGCGGCGAGATAGAGCGCGAGGGGCTCGTCCGGGCGCGCCTCCAGCAGCCTCGCGTAGCGCGTCCGCAGCGCCCAGTCCGCAGGCGAGTCCACGAGCAGGTCCTGCAGGGCACGGTGCGCCGGCACGTAGCCCGGCTCACGCTCGACGAGCGCCTCGAGCACGGCGACCGCCTCGCCCGCGCGGCCGAGTCCGGAGAGCCGGCGCGCCCGCGCGAACTCGTCGCGGGCACGCTCCGGCTCGTGGGCGAGCGGCGGGGTCGCCGGCCGCAGCCTGGGCACGTCGGACGGACCGCCGCGGGAGTCCGGCCCCGCCGACGCGCACGCGGCGAGCGTCAGGAGCACGCCGATCACGGCGCCCGACCCGGCTGCCGCCAGTGCGCGCCGCACCAGTCCGCGGCGCACCGGGCCGCGCCGCACCGGGCCGCGGCGCCCACCGCTCGGCGCGTCGCGGCTGTTGCGCGGGGGCGCAGCCGCTCCACCGCGGCCCGGGCCGCTGTCGTTCGGCGCGGGAGCGTCGCTCCAGGAGCGTGCGCCGGCCGATGTCCTGCGCGTCATGGCGCGGACGATACCCCTCGCACGGCGCGGGCGTTCGCCGATCCTGCGCCGAGCGCCCGCGGCGGTACGGCCGGACGACGCGGACGACCGTCGGCGCGTGCCGCCCGCGCCGGGTGGATCACCACCCTGTTCATCCACCGACGTCGCGACGCCGCGTCGCTCGCGCTACCGGGCGCCCACGTGTCGCCACGTCTGCAGGGCGGACCCGCGGCTGCCGGTGCGGACGCGAGGCTCCCCGCGGAGCGCCAGGTCCCCCACCGGGCGACGGGATCACAGCCGGCGGATCACCGTGACCGCGACACCCCGGATCTCGAGGTCGCCGGCGGCGACGTAGAGCGGATCGAGCGCCGCGTTCGCCGGCTGCAGGCGAACGCGCCCGTCCTTCTCGCGGTAGAGGCGCTTCAGCGTCGCATGGTTGCCCTCGACGACGGCGACCACCACCTGGCCGTCGCGCGCCTGCGACGTGCGGCGCACGACGACCAGATCGCCGTCGTGGATGCCGTCGTCGATCATGGAGTCGCCGCGCACGGACAGCGCGTAGTGGTCGCCGTCGGTCGGCAGGATGTCGTCGGCCGAGACGAGCTCCGGCGTCTCGATCGCCTCGATGGGCGAGCCGGCGGCGATCGACCCGAGCAGGGGCACACCGCGCTGCGGCAGGAAGTCCGGGTCGAGGATCTCGAGGGACCGGGCGAGCTGCGGGCTGCGGCGCACGGCGCCCCTGCGCTCGAGTGCGTTCAGGTGCTGGAACACGGTCACGCGGTGCACGCCCAAGTGCTCGCCGATCTCCTCGAAGGTCGGCGACATGCCGTGTGCCTGCTGGTACGCGCTCACGAAGCGCAGGATGTCGAGCTGACGGGCTGTGTAGGACCTCACCGCGCACCTCGCAGGGAACTGACGTCGCGCGGGCGGCGACGCGGCAGAGCGCGGGCGCCGCGCCGCCACACCCGCTCCTCCACACCCGCCGCACCCGCGCCGCCCGCCGCCCGGCTGCGTCGCGAGCTCGCGGCTGCGCCGCGAACCCGCAGGTGCACGGTGTGCCGCAGGCGAGCTGGGGGGCTGGTCGAGCCCGCAGCACTCAAAGGACGAGCGCGCCCGCCACGACCGCGACCAGGCACAGGAAGACCGGGAGCTCACACACGATGAGTCGCAGCATGTCAGACCTCCGTTTCCGAACGAAAGACTAACGGCCGGAGCGGCGCCGTCAACGGAAAAGTTCGTACTTCGTAAGCATCCAGAGCCCTGTCGGCGAGACCCGCGCGGCGGACCGCAGGCGGCCCCGGAGACGTTCCGTCGACGCTCCCCGATGGCGCGCGCGCCCGGACGCGGAGGCGCTACGATCGCGCGATGCCGGTCGACGAGGCGCGTCGCACCCTGCCCCGCGGGAGCCGCGTGCGCCGCAGCCGCGAGGTGCGCCGCGCGTTCGACCTGGGACGCCCCGGCGCCGCCGGGCCCGTGGTGGTCTATGCGTTCGACCGGGGCGACGCGCTCCCGGCGCGGTACGCGCTCGTCGTCGGCCGCCGCTGGGGCGGCGCCGTCGAGCGCAACCGGGTGCGCCGGCTGCTCCGCGAGGCGTTCCGGCTGGAGCGCCCGGGACTGCCGGCGGGCTTCGACTGCGTGCTCGTTCCGCGCTCGGACGTGGCGTCGGTCACGCTCGCCGCGCTGCGCGACGACGTGCGGACCGCCGCTCGGAGCGCCGCGCGCAGGTTCCGCCGGGAGGGGCCGGGAGCGCCGCGCCCCGACGCCGGCCGGAAGCGCCGCCGCTGATGCCGGGGCTCGCCGCACGCGTCCTCGTCGGCGCCGTGCGCGTCTACCGCCACACGCTGTCCCCGCTCCTGCGCGCGGGGTGCCGCTTCGAGCCCTCGTGCTCGCGCTACGCCGAGGAGGCGCTCGTGCGGCACGGCGCCTGGCGCGGCACGCTGCTCACCGCCCGGCGTCTGCTGCGCTGCCGCCCGGGCGGCGGGCACGGCTACGACCCGGTGCCCTGACCCGTGCGTGCGGCGCCGGGACCGCGCGCGGTCCGTGCGCCGCGACGCGCGTCAGGAGCCGTCGCCGGGCGCGCCGCCGTCGACCGGCTTCTCGATCTCGAGGTGGAAGCGGCGCGCGAGGGCCGCGCGATCGAACAGCTGCATGAACGCGCCGCTGCTCTCCCGCATCTGGAGCAGGCGCTGGCGGTGCAGATCCTCGCGCCGGATCTCCAGCGGCCCGGGCAGCACGCGCTCGTCCACGCGTTCGAGGAGCGCGGCCTCGATCGAGTCGTCGAGCAGCACGTCCGCGCGGAACGTGCCCGCATCGAGGGCGCTCAGCACCGCGTAGTCGCGGACCACGCGGTTCCGGTAGCGGATCTCGTCGCGCGCGGCGAGCGCCGCGGCGTCCGCGCCGTCCACCGGCGGCTCGGGCCGCTCCGACGTCGTCGAGCGCAGCGCGCGGATCGTGCGCAGCGTCAGCCCCGCCGCGGACGCCGCCGCCTCGAACGACGTGCTGCCGGCCGCCTGGTCGCGCAGGGCCTCGAGCGACTTCCGTGCGCGCTCGCGCACCTCGTGCTCCCGCCACATGCCGACGATCTCGTCGCGCGCCTCGTCCACGGTCCGGACGCGCGTCGGCTCGAAGCCGGCCAGGCGCAGGACCATGTAGCCGCGGTCGTCGAGGTTGCGACCGAACCGCGTCGTCGGGACCGGCTGCGTGTGGACGACCGGGACGAAGGCGGCGCCGGCCGCAGGCCCCTTGAGCGCCTCGCGCACGACCACGGCCATCTCGCTCTCCGCGGCGAGCCCGTCGGGATAGCGCTCGGCGAGCTCCGAGTCCGCGAGCGGCTCCGCGTTGCGGACCACGCGAACGCCCTGGACGAGGTACTCCTGGGCGAGATCCTCGAAGCTGCGCCCCTCGCGCTCGGCGCGCGCGGCGAAGAGCTTGAGGAACTGCTGCGCCAGGACCTCGCGCTCGATCTGCTCGCGCCACAGCTTGTCGTAGAGCTCGATCTTGTTCGACGGCGGCGTCTCCAGCGTCGGATCGGGGGGCGGCGAGCCCGCTCTCTCCGGGTGTCCGGCCGCCGTGGCCGCCGCGAGCTGCTCCTCGTAGACCTTCTTCGCCGCGTCGTAGCGCGCGCGCGCCTGGCGGAGCCAGTTCTCGCGCGTGTAGATCGCGGTCTCCGAGCCCACGAACGCGTTCAGACCGAGCCGCTTGAGGTCGGCGTCCGACTTCAGCACGCCGGCGTCGCGGAGCACGTTCTCGATCGCGCGCATGTTCGCGTCGGTCATCTCAAGCACGCGCAGGTAGGCCGTCTCGACCACCTTCTTCGCCGGGACGCTCAGGACGGCGACGGACTCCGGGAGGCGGGTGAAGTCGCGGAGCACGGCGTCGTCGGGCGACGCGGCTTCCACGTCGGCACGGAACGTGGCGTACGGCTGGACCGTGTACGAGACGCGCAGCGTCGGGTTCTCGGTGCGCCAGGCCTCGAACGCGGCCCGCGAGTCCACGCGGGCGATCGGCGCCACGCACGCGCGCTTGTAGAGCTCGACGCGCATGACCTCCTCGAGCGCGCGCTCGAAGCCGCGGGTCGTCATCTGCCCCCGCGCGACCTCCGCGACGGTCCGGCTGTACTGCGCCTCGCTCCACGCGCCGTACCGGGAGATGATCTGGACGACCTGCTCGTGCAGCTGCGCCGCCGGTACGTGCACGCCCGCGGCGCGGGCCGCGGCATCCAGCACGATGTGGGACCAGACGGCGTCGGCGGCCTCGTCGCCGCCCGGCAGGTCCTGGTTCAGGAAGGCGTGGAAGGCGCGCAGCCGCGTGCGGGTCGCGTCGAACTCCGACTCGGTCACCGAGTGCTTCGTGCCGTCGATCTCGAACGTCCCGATCACCCGGCTCCCGCCGGAACCGAGGGCGCCGCTGCAGCTCCCGAAGCTCGGGGCGGCGAAGCTGATCACGATGGCGACGAGGAAGGCCAGCACGAGGCGGCGCTTCCAGACCGCCCACGCGGTCTCCTCCTCGTGGCGTTCGACGTCGAGCGGATTGACTTGCATGTGCGACAGCTCCGGACCGGTGCCCGACGCCCGTGGGCGCGGGGTGCTGCAGGACGCGAACGCCGGATGCTACCCGGCCCGGGAGGAGAGGTCGAAGGAGGCGCGGCGGGACGCGGCAGGCGGCCCCACGGCGCAGCTCACACCGGGCGCCGCAGCATCTCCCGGTCGCTCGGCAGATCCTTCAGGTCGCGCAGCCCGAAGTGCTCGAGGAACGCCGCCGTCGTGCCGTAGAGCAGCGGCGACCCGGGCAGGTCCGCCCGTCCGGCCACGCGCACGAGCCCGCGCTCGATGAGGGTGCGCAGCACCTCGCCGCTCGCGACGCCGCGGATCTTCTCCACGTCGGTGCGCAGCACCGGCTGCCGGTACGCCACGATGGCGAGCGTCTCGATCGCGGCGGGCGACAGCTTCTCGGTGCTCGGCCTGCGGCCGAGCCGCGCCAGCACGCCCGAGAACTCCGGGCGCGTGCGGAGCTGGACACCGCCGGCGATCTCGTCGACCTCGAACGCGCGGCCCCCCGCGGCGTAGCTCGCGCCGAGCTCGGCGAGCGCGGCCCGCACGGCCGCGACGTCCGCTGCGCCGGAGAGGTGCGCGAGGCGCCGCAGCGGCAGCGGCGCCGGCGCCGCGAAGAGCAGCGCCTCGAGCCGGATCGGGAGCGGCACGCCGGCCCAGAACGCAGCGTCCTCTTCGCCGAGATGGGCGTCCGCCGGCTCGTCGGCCGCGGGCGGTGCGGCATCGTCGCCGCCCTCGGGCGGTGCGGCGCCGTCGCCGCCGTCGGACGCAGCGTCGGCGACGTCGTGCGGCTCGCCGGTCACGTGCTCCGCGGCGACGGACGCGGCCCCTGTGCCGTCGTCGGCGGTCTCCGCCGCAGCGTCCTCGCGCGCGACGCCGAGCGCGGCCCGGAGGGCGCTCGGCGACACGCGCGGACGCGCGGACTCCGCGAGCGGCTCCCCGGCCTCGGGCTGCTCCTCCGCCGCTGCGGCGGACGTGTCCTCGAGCGTCATCGTGCGTCCTCGCCGAGCCAGGGCACGAGGCCGCGCCCACCGCGCCGGACCTCGACGGCCGCCCGCTCGATCGCCCGGCCGCGCCACGCAAGATACTCCGGCACACCGACCGCCCTGCGCCGCAGCTCGGCCTCCACCCGCTCGCGCAGCTCCGGCCACGGCGCCCCGTCTCCCGGCCACGCGGCGACCACCTTGACGACCTCCCAGCAGGTGCGGCCGTCCGGAGCCTCGAACGGGGTGGGACCGAGCAGGTCTCCCGGCGCCGCCGCGAAGAGCTCCTCCGCGCGCTCGGCCGGTCGCACGTCCGAACGCGCGAGTGGTGCCGGCGCGGCCGGGGCGCGCAGGCCGAGACGCTCGGCGAGGAGCGTCATGTCGGCGCCGTCGCGCAGGCGGGCCAGGCCCGCGTCGGCGGCAGCCCGGTCCGGGAACACCAGTGCGCGCACCTCGACCCGCGCCTCGCGGATCTGGTCGAGCCGGACGAGGCGGTCGCGCAGGAGCGCGACGCGCGCGAGCCGCTCCGCGTCGCGCCGGAACGACTCGAAGTCGCGACCGAACCGCTCGGCGAGGAGTTGCTCGAGGACCGCGTCCGGGCCGTACTGGATGCGCACGTCGCGGCGGCGCTCCTCGATGTACGCGTCGGCCCGTGCGCGCACCTCGCCGGCGGCGACGTCGACGCCCTCGCGCCCGGCCTCCGCGGTGACGAGCGCCTCGTCGACGAGCTGCCCGAGCGCGTCGCGGGCCCGGTCGGGGAAGTAGCGCAGGATGAAGTCGCCGAGGTCGGCGTTGGTGATGCCGCGTCCGTCCACCACGTAGAGCACCGCGTCCGCGCCGCGCTCGGGCGCCGGCAGCCCGCTGCCGCCCGCGGCGCTCGGCGGTGCCACGAGCGGGGAGTCCGGCAGCCGCTGCTCCGCACGCCCGCGCGACGGCGCCGCGTCGAGCGGATCGGGGCCCGCACGGTCACCCAGGTCGGGCGCGGGCGGTGCAGCCGGAGGGGGGACCGCCGCGCAGGCGCCGGCGAGCCAGACGCAGAGCGCCGTCCCGAGAGCGCAACGGACACGCTGCGACGACGGACGGCGGGGACCGGGAGCGCTCAGTCCTTCTCGCCCGACTTCAGGTAGGCCTGCATGCGCTTCCAGGCCTTCTGTCGATCGCGCGGCTTGTCGTCGGGCTTGAACTTCAGCTCCCCCTCGAGCTTGTACTTCCACCACGTCGACAGCACGCGGTGGACGATCGCCAGCCCGAGCGTGTCGCTCGAGCTCGACTTCATCAGATCGACGATCTCGAGGCCGACGGCCGCACGCACGCGCTTCGCCGTGGCGGAGGTCGTGACGTCCTCCGTCAGGAAGCGCTGCAGGAGCGCCTCGGCGGCCGGGCTGCGGTACGGCTGGACGTCCTCGTCCTTCGCGTTGTTGATGATGTCGGTCAGCGCGGAGAACTGCTCGAGCGGCGTCGCGCCGGACTTGTAGGCCTCGATGGCCTCGGCCAGCGGGTCGCGGGCGGCGTCGGCCGCGCGCTTCTCGGCGTCGATCTTCTCCTGACGCGCCTGGCGGTAGAGCTCGTCGAGCGTCGGCATGTCACCGTGCGCGGGAACGCGCGCCTCGGCGCGACGCGCGCCCGGCCCCCAGAGCGCGAGCAGCGCGAGCGAGGCCACGGCGAGCAGTGAGGCGCAGCGCCGCACGCGACGCGGCCGCGCGCGGGACGACACGGAGGACGCGTTCATCGATAGACGACCTTGCGCGTCTTCCCGCCGCCGTTGCAGATCGGGCAGAACTGGTTGGAGTCCTGGCCGTTCGCGCCGGTGGACGTGGTGAACCCCTTGCCGGCGCACGCCGAGCAGAGCTCCGACTCGTCCGTGCGGATGACGTTGAAGATGTTCGAGTGCTCGACGACGAACGCGCGCAGCCAGCGCCCGCGCAGGTCGTTCTTGAGACCGTCCCAGAACTCCTCGTCGGACTTCGGCTTGGATGCCTGCGCGGCGGGTGCACCGCCGCTCGACCCGGGCGCGCGCGAGCCGGGAGCCGGGCGGCGCTGGCGCTCCGACCCGGGCAGCGTGGCCTTCTTCATGACGATGAAGGAGCCCGTGCCGTAGGACTCGGTCAGGTTCTTGCGCGACGAGCGGTCGCGCCAGAAGGAGTCGAACTCCTCCTGGTCGAGACCGAAGTCCGCCATCGCCTTCGCCCAGAGCTCCTTCGGGAGCTCGCGGACGGCCCAGGTCTTGGCCCCGGCCAGCGTGCCCTGGAGCGCCGGCGACGAGTCGTCGTCCTTCCGCAGCGGCTTCTTCTCGCGGGCCTTGGCATCGACGAGGTCCGACATCACCTGCACGACCTTGGCCTGGATGCGGTCGCGGAAGTACTTGTCGCGCTCGCGCGTCACCTGCGCGGAGAACGTGTCGAAGCGGATGGCCTCGCGGATCTGCGGGTCCTTGTACTTCTCGTCGAGCTCGAAGAGCAGGCGCAGCGCGTCGTTCCAGGACTTCGCCTGCTTCTGCCGCATCGCCGCCTTGATCCGGATGACGAGGTCCTGCGCGCCCTTCGCGCGGATCAGGATGTCGCAGCGGCGCAGGCGCGCCTCGAGCGACTTGCCGTCGGGCGTCTCGAGGAACGCCGCGTCGCGCTTCGCCTGCTCGTAGTGGAGCTTGGCGTGCTCGTGGTCGCCGATCCGGGAGCAGTAGTCGGCGAGCTGGAAGTGCGCGGCCGCCGTGTCCGGCGGCGCCCTGTCGCGCTCCATCGTGTACAGCTCGTCGACGGTGTACGCGACCAGCGCCTCGACCCGCGTCGCGAGCACCTTCCCGACCGCGCCCGAGTCGTAGCCCTGGACGCCGTTCGCCGTCTTGACCTGCAGCGTGGTCTGCGCGCCGGACTGGTACTCCGCGAAGTTCAGCGCGACGCCGACCACCTGCTGCCCGCTCGTCAGGGTGACCACGTGCCCGTCGACCTCGACGACCTCGTCGACGGGGACGTCGATGCCGTACTTGATGCGCAGCTCCTTCGCGCGCTCCTCGGGCAGGTGGTCCCACCCCACGACGAGCACGCCGCCGGTGTCGAAGAGGCGCACGGCGAGGCCGTCGTCGCTCGTCGGGCCGGCCAGGATCTCCCCGTGGATCATCCGGCCGTCGTCGAGCTCGATGAACTCTGCGCGCGCCGGCGCCGCGGAGAGGACTCCCAGCGCCAGTGCGAGTGTCGTGAGCGTCCTCTTCATCCGTTCGCTCCTCTCGTGGTCCGCCGACCCGGTCGTCCCGCGCGCAGCGCCCGGCGCACGTCAGCGCGCCTCGCGGCCACCCTTGCGATCCGCCTCGCCCGCGCGCTCCTCGGCGTAGGTGCGCGAGGTGCGGAACTCGTCGTCCGCGATCGTGTCGCCCGAGACGATCAGGCTCTCGGTCTCCTCGAGCCCGTCGCCGTACGTCACGGTCACGAGCACCTGATAGCCCGCCTCGGGCACTGCCGCGTCCACGTCGGTGAACGCCAGCGCGTAGGTGTAGCCGGGATAGAGCGCGCTCTGCTTCGGCTCGGTCTTGCCGCCCTGCCCGCCCGGGAGCTTCGCGTCGCCGCCCGGTCGGAACTGGTTCACGAGCGTGCGCGCGTCGTTGCGCGCCTCGCCGAGGACCTGCGTCAGCCGCTGCTGCGACTGACGCTGGCTGGCGTAGCCCGCCGCGGTCGCCAGCACGATCATGACGGAGACGGCGCCCACCGCGAGGAGCGAGGTCGCCAGCATGACCTCGAGCAGCGTGAAGCCGGACCTCGCCCGGGCGGGACGGGGGCCGTTCAGCGGGTGCGGACTGGGGCGCGAGCAGCGCATGTTCGGCTCCGAGTGTAGCGCATCCGGCGCGGTCGCGAGCATCCGTGGCGCAGCGGGACCGGCCGCCGTCGGGACGGCCGCGGCACCCCTGCGCCCGATGTGCTCAGCGCCGGCCTCCGAACGCGGGGAGGTCGTCCTGGTACGTGTCGCGGAACGTCGAGATCGTGTAGTCGCGCACGACGGTGCGGCCGTGGTGCACGCGGCTCCCCGAGAGGTGCGCCTCGGCCGTCGTGCCGCGCACGCCGCGGGTGCAGCCCGTGAGCTGGTTGCCCTCGATCGCCTCGAAGCGGATCCACTCCGAGCCGATCTTCACGTGACGCTCGGCCGTGTCGGTCGCCGGGACGAAGCGCGCGTCCTCGAGATCGATGACCTTGCCGTCGGCCGTGAGGTCGGAGCGCAGGAAGCCGGAGATCGACGCGCTGCCGACGGGCTCCACGGCAAGCGTCACGCGCACGCGGCGCGGGAACGTGTCGTCGGTCGGGTCGTCGGTCGACTCCGGACCCTTCGCGAGGAAGAAGCCGGTGTAGCGCTCGCGGTTGCCCTGCGTCCGCAGGATGCCGCGCGTCGAGTCCCAGGTGCTGAGGGCCCCGCCGTTCCGGGGGTCCATGGCCGTGTCCCACGTGTTCGTGCGCCGCGACCAGAACTGCACGCCGAAGTACAGCACGCCCGACATGATCGGCCGCGCCCGCGCCACGATCTCCTTGCGGTCGGCCGGTCCGCGCTCCTGCTTCGAGACGCCCGGATCGCCGAACGCACCCGTCGGGAACAGCGACTCGGGCCCGCCGATCGGGCTGCGGAAACCGCGGTAGAGCGTGGTCACCGCGGTGTCGACGACGCTGTCCGGCACGGTCGCCCAGAACACCTCCTGCAGACCGCCCGTGGCGCGCAGCTTGTGCTCGTCGGACTCCTCGATGTCGCCGACCTGGTCGAGCACGCCCTTCACGTTGAGCTGGGTGCCCGCGTAGCGCGTGACGGCGGCGGTCGCCTCGCGCGGGATCAGGCGCACGAAGAACAGCCGCTGCATGCGTGCATCCGGCTTCTCGTCGCCGTCCACGTCGCAGTCGACGTGGTCGGAGAAGAGGCGCACGTCCGGTCGGCCCGTCTCGCAGTCCGCCACCGTGTAGAGCGTCTCGACGTCCGCGGAGAACGCCTCGCTGAACGTCTGCAACGCGTCGAGTGTGTCCGAGCTCGACTGGCCCGTCGTCAGGAAGTCGCTCGCTCGCGAGAGGAGCGCGACCAGCCCGATCGAGACCAGCGAGAACAGGCTCATCGCGAGGAGCAGCTCCATCAGCGAGAAGCCGCCGGCCGAAGCCGGGGAGCCGTGCGCGCGTGCTCGTGCCATGACTACTTGTCCTCGTAGATGACGGACGGCGGGGCGACGAACTCGACGACCGCCTGCTGGATCCAGGGAGTCTGCTTCCAGAAGTCCGGCGCGACGTCCGCGAAGCGGTCGTACGCGCCCTGGTTGAAGCGGACGAGGAAGCGCAGTTCCAGGCGGTCGGACTCGATGTTGAGCAGGTTCTCGGCCGTCGGATCCGTGATCTCGTAGAGCCACTTCCGGCGCTCGGTCTCCGGGATCATGTCCTGGCCGACGCGCACCACCTGGTCGGAGTCCCACGCGGGGCCGCCCTCGAAGCGCACGAGCGCGATCACGTCGATGAAGCTGCGCGGCACCTCGTCCCAGGTCACGCGCTTCCACACGGCGCCGGGCTTCGTCCACGAGAGCTGCACGTACGACAGCTCCGGATCGTCGGAGCGCTCGGAGTAGCGGTCGTAGTGGCGGAACGGCATCGCGACGACGACGTCGTCGACGGCGTACGCCTCCGGGATCGACCCGAACCGTCCGCGGAAGATCGCGCCGCCCACGCGCGCCTCGGCGTCCTGGCGCTGCGACGCCTTGCTCGGGTCCACGCGGCCGAGCGGCCCGGACAGCTCGTTGTCGTTGCGGAGCGTGTAGCCGATGATCTCCGCCCGGTCGCCGATGCGCAGGTAGCCGTCGTCGGGGAAGTCGGTCGCGTCCACGAGCTGGTACGAGCCCGACGACTCGTCCACGTCGTTGACGAGCCGCGACGCCGGGAACGTGTGGATCGGCGAGACCACGGCGTTGTAGCCGTGGGGCTTCGCCTCGGTCAGGAACGTGCCGCGCACGCAGCCCTCGAAGAGGCCCTGCTCGGGGTCGAAGCTCGAGTAGAGGATGAGCTCGTCGTCCACGCGCAGCACGCCGCCGTCGGTCGGGAACAGGCGGTCGTCGATCGGCAGGCCGGAGTAGACGGTCGCCTGCAGCGTGTCGTCGAACCACGCCATGTGGACCTTGATCTTGTCTTCCTTCTCGTCGATTCCGGCGAACCGCGGCTCGACCGCCTGCTGCGCCGCGCTGCCGGCCTGCGTGAACTGCGGATCGAGGTTCGCGGGCACCTCGCCGAGCATCACGTAGTTGGGGCGCGTCGCGTCGCCGCGCTGGAAGTCGGGGAAGAAGACCTCGTCGAGCAGCGCGGGCGAGGTGCCGCCGTTGTCGTCGTAGCGCCGCCCGAACTTCAGCTTCTCGGCCGCGGTCGTGAGCCCTGCGTCGGGCAGCTCCCCGCTGGGGAACTTCAGCGCGCGGGTCCAGAGCCGCGAGTCGAAACGGCGCAGGTCGTACTCGGCGAGGACGGGGCGCTGGATGTCGGGGCGGTCCCACGTCCACGCCTGCGTGGACGTCTGCGTGAGCCCCACCCAGCCGCGGTAGCCCCACTGCACGCGGACGTGCTCGTCGTTCAGACGCGCGTCGCGCAGCGTGATCAGGTCGTCGAAGCCCGGGAAGGCGCCGCGCTGGCTCTTGTCGTTGTCGAGCTCGACGGCGTTGCCCGGCACGACGCGGAAGGTCGGCAGCACCTGCGTGCCCTGCTGGTGGTCGCGCGGGATCGTGTTCGCGATCCGGAACTCCTCGCTCTGCGAGCGCAGCTCCATGCCGCGGCAGTCGAACGCGCGCGCGATGTCCATCGCCCCGGCCTGGTCCTGTGTCGGCGGCAGGAACCCGGATGTGTCGACGCCCTGCGTCGGCTCCGGCGGCGCCTGGCTCTCGACGTTGTCGTCGGTGGCGTGCGGCGGCGTGAAGCCGCTCGAGGAGTTGCCGCCCGAGCCGCCCTTGTTGCCGACCGCCGCGGCGATCTGCGCGTTGACCTGGTCCTCCGTCAGCGGACGGTTGATCTGCGAGAAGACGTTCTGGACGTCGTCGATGCGCAGGCTGCGATAGAAGACCAGGCGCCCCGACACCGCCTGCGAGTCGATCCAGTCGTACTTGACCCACTCGGATCCGACCTGCACGTACGCGAACTGGCCGACCTGCGGCTCGTTCTCCGCGGGAAGCAGGTAGTCCTCGCGCGTGGCCCCGGTCGCGACGATCCCGATCGGGATGAACGCCGTGTACGCGCCGTTCGGCACGGTCTGGAAGCCGGAGCTCGTCTTGACGGCGAGTCCGAACGTCGCCGTGGCGCTCGACGTGTCGCCGAAGCTGTACGTGGGGATGAAGCGCGGGAACCCGTCGTTCCCGTTGATGTCGTACGTGACGTGCTCGAGCTGGACGTTGCGCTGCTCGATGTTGATCTGCCCGCCGGACTGCACCGAGTAGCGGATGATCTCGGTGCCTCCGATGTCGTTCGACTGCTGCTCGCTCGCGGCGTTCACGCTGCCGGCACGGACCTGCCAGCGGCCGGCCGAGTTGCCGCCCCCGCCCGGACCGCCGCCGCCGCTCGACGCGGTCGGCGTGATGTTGGCGGAGTTCGAGACGAGGAGCGCGAGTCCCTGCGCGCCTTGTCCGCCCAGGTCGTCGAGGATCGTCGGCGAGTTGTCGCCGGTGTCCCACTCGGTGAGCGTGACTCCCGTGATCGGCAGCGTCGTGCTGGAGGCCGACGCGCCGAGTCCCTGCATGAAGTTGGCAGGGTTGTTCTGATCCTCGAGCGTGTCGAGCGTGTAGTTGAAGCGATAGACACGGAACGGCCCGATGTTGGCGTCGAGCGTCGCGCCGCCGCGCTTCAGGTCGGAGAGCAGCGGACCCGAGAACCCGTAGAGCTCGACGATGTCGCCCTCGGCGTGCGTGCGCGGCTCGTTCGCCTCGTTCTCGTGGTCGATCGTGCGCGCCTTGCGCCGCGTGATCCGGAACGCGTTGTCGGTGTGCGACGCGTACTCCATGATCTCGAGGCCCTCGACCGCGCGCAGGACCAGCGCGCCCGAGTCGGGGAACGAGCGCGCGTCCTCGACGCGCAGTTCCTGCACGTCGCCGGTGGACGCCACGCTGCTCGTCAGCCGCGTGATGCCCGACGCGAGCCCCTGCTTCTCGCCGTCGATGAACAGCTCGAGCTGCGACGGGTGCGTGCCGCCCACGTGGACACCGATGTGGTACCAGGTCTCGGTGTCCCACGTGGTGTGGTCGAACTCGTAGTAGACCTCGGCGGCGCGCTGCTCGCGCGTCGCGTCCGCCACGGCGAGGACCAGGAGGTCGCGGCGCGAGTCGTAGCCGAGGCTCACGCGGTTCATCAGGTCGTCGTCGAGGCCGTAGTCGAAGATGACCTGGTCGCCCTGGCCGCGCGTCCACTGCGGCTGGTACCAGAACGACAGCGCGAAGTCGCGCAGCCCCACCTCGACGTCCTGCCCGACCGGGTCCGCGTCCACGAACTCGACGAGGTCGGCCTTGCGGTCGTCCACGCTGTAGGGACCGTCGACGCTGACGTCGAAGTTCTCCTGCGCGAGGTCGAGACCGTCGGGCAGGTCCGACTCGTCGAAGTGGTGCACGCGATCCGGGATGCGGCGGTTCGCGAACCGGAACGCGCCGGGGAGCAGCGCGACGTGGCCGACGCCCGCCGCGCGGTCAGTCGACGGGAAGCGGCTCTTCTGCGCGAACGCGAAGTACTCAGAGGCCGGGATGTTCGCGCCGTCGTAGTGCGCGTTGACGTTGTCGGGATACGTGGCGAACCACTTCCCGTCGCGCGACTTCATGATCTGGTCCTGGAACTCCGCCTGCGTCTCGACGACGTAGCGCGACGACGTGATGCTCGACGCGACGACCACGCGGCGGAACTCGCGGCGCGCCAGCTCGCGGCCCGTGGCGTCGAGGAGCGACGCCGCCGCGCGGATCTCGTACGTGTCGTACGACGCGAACGTGAACGGCACGGTCGAGAAGCCGAGCAGCGAGTCGTTCGCGTTCATCGCGTTCAGCAGCACGGCCTTGTACGCGTCGTCGTCGAGGATGTTCTGGTCGGCGCGGGCCGAGTCGAGCGCGCGCGTGAAGTCGCCCCACGTGCGGTAGACACCGGGCTCCGTCTCCCCGTCGACCGTCCACGTGCGCAGGAAGTCGGCGAGCCGCTGCGCGACGTCGAGCGTGAGCCCCGCGCCGTTGCGGCCGCGCAGGTGCAGGCCCTCGAAGATCTTCACCAGGGTGGCCCGGTCGCAGGTGTTGATGTTCACGGGGCTGCGCGCGAGCGAGTAGATGCGCGTCTGGTCCGCCGTGTAGTCGTGGTCGATCCGGCCGGCGAGCAGGACCTGGTTGCTGCCGCGCACCTTCGTCACGACGCCGTAGTCGGAGTTGACGCCGTCGGTGATCCGCACCACGGTGCCGACGCCGAAGTAGCGGACGTTCGCGATCTCGGCGTAGGCGAGCGCCCCGGCCGCCGCGGTGATGCCGTTGCGCACGAGCTGCGGGTTCGACCAGCCGTCGCCCACGACGTTGCCGTTCGAGGTCGTGATGTAGGGTCGCAGCGCGTCGAACTGGTCCGGGGTGAGCGACGCGACGCCCAGCTCGGAGATCGTCCGCACCTGGTAGGGGTTCGTGAAGTCGACCCACGAGCCGGGGCGCGCGCGGAAGGGCCGCGTCGCGATCTGGAACGCCGCCTCGAGCACGACGACGTCGCCGACCTGCCAGTCGGACGGTCCGGGGTTCTCCGGCAGGTCCGAGCGGTAGCCGCGCTCGCACCCGATCAGCTCGCTGCCCGAGACGGCTTCGTACCGGACGCACTCGCTGCCGACCCGCACCACGCCGCCCTCGGGCGGGAAGAGCGAGGCGTCGGCGACGACGATCCGGTTGTCGTCCGCCGACAGCTCTGCGGCGACCTCGGAGCGTCCGAGGATGTTCGCCAGGACGGGGTACGAGCAGTTGTTGACGTTGAAGAGCGCCTGCTGGTCGCGGACCTGCACGTCCCAGACGCGCTGCTCGCGCGCCGTGACCCGGTTGAACCGCTCGAGCAGGGCGTCCGGGATCTCGAACTCGCTGCGCGTGTCGGAGCCGGGCGTGGCCGAGTCCGGGGGCCGCGCGTCGCTGGCGACCGGCCCGAACTCGTCGAGCGCGCGGCGCTCCACGTGGGGCAGACCGCGCGTGAGGTTCGCGCGCACCAGCTCGAAGAGACTCTCGGCCTCCCAGTCGGCGCGGGCCGAGTACAGGAAGCGCTCGCCGCGGATCGCGCTGTCGCGCATCGTCACCAGGAACGGCGTGGCGACGATCGCGAGCAGCACGAGCACCGAGACGACGGAGATGAGGGCGATCCCTCGACGACCACCGGCGATCATTCGGTTACCAGTTACCGGCAACTTCGTTTCCATTGCGCGTCTCCGTGGCGATCCGCCGCGTCCCCAGGTCGTGCGGGCCTCGGGGAGCGAACCCCGGGCCGCGCGGCGCGGGCGCGCCTATTCCTTCTCGTAGCTGGGTGCCGCCTTCTGCGGTTCGGAGCCGGGGGGAGGCGCCGCGTCCTCGACCGAGGTCTCCCGCAGCGACTGCACCGTCCCGCCGGGCCCGATCTCGAGCACGGCCAGGTTGCCCTGGCTGCGCAGACGGATCTGCTCCACACCGGGGTGGAAGCGGCCGTCGAGCTTGCCGTCGCGGAAGTGGATGGTGCGGCCCGGGCCGTCGATCGCGACGTCCCCCGGCAGGTAGACGGGGTCCTGCACCGTCACGCCGCCGAAGCGGAAGTCGTCGATCACGCCCATCAGGTCCTGCCCGACCAGGAGGGGCGCCTCGGGCGCGCGGCGCAGGGGCCGCGTCTCCTCGACGGACGCCCGCTCGACCGGACCGTACCCGTCGTCGGTGCTCACCGTCAGGTGGCGCCGGTCGTAGCCGACCGTCACGCCGACCCACTTCCCCACGGGGAAGCGCGGGACGTTCGCCGTGACGCGCCGCTCCTCGCGCAGCCCGCCCTCGTCCACGCCGATGCGGGCCTCGATGGCCGCGGAGCCGTCGCGACGCGGCGCCAGGCGCACGTTGAACGCGTCGCCCTTGCTCACGAGCACGCAGGCGCGCGCCGCGTCGAGCCGTACCCAGACCGTCACGTACATCCCGTCGGTGACGTCGTAGGGCGCGTACGCGCGGCAGTCCACCGGGCTCCCGCGCAGCTGCAGCCCGCCGCCGAGGTGCCCGCCGTGCGGCAGGAGCTCCCCCGCGGACGTGTCGACGTCGAGCCCGTTCACGCTCGCGGCGAACGTGACCTCGCCGTCGGAGGTCGTGCGCGGCTCGAAGTGCAGTTCCTGCAGGATCTGCTCGGTGCGGCCGTACATCGCCTGGCTCACCGTGCCGTCCTCGCGCTTCATCTCGGGGTCGAGGACGAGCGCGGACGGAAAGCTCGACGACGAGTTGCGGACCTTGTTGACGAGGCCGCTCGCGTCGCCGAGCGCACGCTGGTAGGCCGTGCGCCTGCCCAGCTTCTGGAACGAGCCGATCCCGAGCGAGAGGAGCGTGGCGGCCAGCGTGAGCGTGACCAGGAGCTCCATGAGCGTGTAGCCGCCGCGGCCCGTGCGTCGCCTCGCCATGTCACCTCCTGTGGGGCGCGTCCCCCGCGTCGGCGCAGAGTGCGCAAACGGCGGACCGGCGCGACGCCATGCGCTCAGTTGCCGAGGGCCCACCCGATGTCGTCGTCGGTGTTCGGCAGTCCGTCCGGGCCCATGCTGAAGAGCTGGAAACTCTGCTCCTGCAGGAAACCGCCGGTCTTCGTGGACTTCCACGGCGCCGCCTTGACCTCGGTCTCCACGTTGTTCTGCCGCGAGACGTACTTCTCGAACTTGGTCGCGTCCTTGTAGTCGCGCGCCGCGAAGTACACGAACGGGTTGCCCCAGAAGTCCACGAACTCGTAGAGCTGCGGGACGCTCAGGCGCCCGACCGTCTCCGCGACCTCGTCGTTGTCGGTGTTCGCGAGCGCGTCGTCGCCCAGGCCGGTCATGTCGGGCTGGACGCCGTTCAGGTTGAAGGCCACCCACAGCGTCTCGATGCCGATGTTCGTCTCGTTCGGGACGCCCACCTTCTGCCCGAGCTTCTCCTCGCCGGGGTTCCGCCCGCGCAGCGCGCGCGTCTCGGTCGGCGGATAGCTGCCGAGCTGCTGCTTCACGGTCTCGAGCGCGGAGGCGATCGAGCTCAGGCGCTGCCTGGTGATGGTGTCCGCCTTCGCCTTGTTCGACATGCGGATGAAGACGGTGCCGCCGGCCGCGAGCATGCCGAGGATCGTGATCACGACGAGCAGCTCGATCAGCGAGAAGCCCTGGTTCCGCGTGCGCATGCTGGTCTCCCCGTCCCGTGCGGGACGCCACCGTGCCGCCATCCGTCGCCCCGCCCGCCCCGTCGATGTCGCGCGCCGGCCGGGCAGGCACCTCAGTCGATCGAGCGCGTCAGCCGCACCCGGTCGATCCGCACCTCAACGTTCGTGCCGCGCTCGGCGTCGACCTGGAAGCCGAGCAGGACCTGCGAGTTCCGGGCCGACGCGAGCTGCGTGATCTCCACGACCTCGCCGAGCGGGCGGTCGTCGAGGGTCACCTGCCACCTGCCGGCCTCGTTGTCCACGCGGACCATCCGAATCGTGTGCCAGTCGCCGTCCGAGGGCCAGAGCAGGTTCTGACCGCTCTCGTCCTTGAGCTCGACCACCTCGAGGCCCTTGCTGTTCTTGCCGCCCGCCAGCCAGAGCTGGAGCGCCCGGTCGGCCGTCACGTGCAGGGCGAACTCGGCGCCCTGGCGGCCGCGGCCCGTCCCGCCGGGCGACTGGAGCGGCTCCTTGTAGACGTGCATCCAGAAGCGCGTGTCGGAGGACATCAGCCGGATGCGCGCCTCCCACTTGCGGATGCGCCGCGCGTCCTCCGTGCGCTCGAAGTGCGTCGCGTTGCGCTCCTCGGCGGCCGACCTCGCCCCGCCCTTGACGAGGATGTAGCTGTCGTCGCCGGTCGCGACGCTGCTCACGGTGATGCCGTGGAGCGCGTCCTCCTCGTTCCAGCCGTTCAGCAGGCTCTGACCGGAGCGCTTGAACTCGTCCTGCCAGACGCGCAGGCCGTCCCACTCGTCGATCTGCTTGCGCAGGGCCTTCGCGTACTCCTTCGCGGCGTCGTCGACCTCGGTCCGGAGCGCGTTGTCGATCGCCTCGCGGACCGACTCCACCTCGGCGCCGTCGCGGAAGCGCGCGATCGCGAGCAGCAGCAGCGAGCGGCCGTCGCGGCGCGCGAAGCCGGTGCCCGTGGCGGTCGCGTCCTCGAGCAGGGCACGCGCCTCGGCGTTCCGTCCGGCGACGATCAGCACGCGCACGTGCTGCCGCAGCAGCTCCACGTTCTGCGGCTCCTTGTCGCGGGCGCGGCCGAGCCGGTCCAGCGCGAGCTTGTGGTTCGGGGCGGGGAGCGCGGCGGCGGCGCCGCCGGCGAGGCGCAGTCCGTCGACGCAGCCGGGGCTCGCCTTGATGACCGCCTCCGCCAGCTCGAGCGCGGCGTCGGGCAGGTCGTCGCGCAGCTTCGAGGTGCCGAGCCGCAGGAGCACCCACGGATCGTGCGGCGCGCGCGTGCGCGCCGTCTCGAAGAGGTCGTTCGCGGCCACGAACTGGCCGCGCCGCTGCAGCACCTCGCCGAGGCCGACGACCGGGTCGAAGTAGTTGAGCGGATCGACCTCGATGCACGTGCGGAAGGCCTTCTCGGCCTCGTCGAGTCGATCGAGGGCGACCAGCGCCATCCCGAGGTTCGAGAGCGCGCGCGTCTCGGTGGGACGCGAGAGCGCGACGGCGGCGCGGAACGCGCGCTCGGCGTCCGCGAAGCGACCCAGGTAGTAGCGCACCGCGCCCAGCGTGAGCTGCGTGCGCACGTCGGTCTCCGACGACTGCGCGGCGCGCTCGGCGGCGGTCTGGGCCTTCGCGAAGTCGCCGCGGTGGACGAGGATGCGCGCCTCGCCCTCGTACCCGCGCGCCTGCGAGGCGCGGTCGGCCGCGCCCTGCACCTTGGCGAACTCCGCGAGCGCCGCGTCCCACTCGCCGCTCTCGTACAGGTTCTCGGCGAGTCCGATGCGGGCGGAGACGCTGCCGCCGTCCGCGGCGCGGACCCACAGGTCGCGGGCCGGGCCGTGGGCGCCCACGCGGTCCAGCGCGTTGGCGAGGGCCTCCGCCGCGACCAGGTCGTTCGGGTGCTCGGCCAGGAACTCCTGCAGCGTGGCGATCTCGCGCTCCGGATCGAACGCGGCGCGGCACACCGCCGCGATCTCGCGGGCGAGCGGGAGGTCGAACTTCAGCGCGCGCGCCTTCGCGAAGGTGTCCAGCGCGAGCCGCATCGCCTCGCGGAAGTAGCCGGGCTTGGCGGAGAGCGAGTTCGCCGCCCAGCGCGCCAGCTCGAGCAGCCCGGCGCGGTCGTCGTCGCGCACCCCGCGACGGATGCGCTCCTCGTGGAACTCGTTCAGACAGCTGCGCTCGAGGTGCGCGGTCTGGTACGTCGAGCCCTGCTGCTCGGCCGTGATCTCGAACCGGCCCATCTCGTCGCCCTTCTCGCTGATCTGGATGACCCAGAACTCGGCGGCGGGCCAGGTCTCGAGGATGGTCCAGACGGGCTTGTCCTTCAGCCTGCCGCTCGGCAGCAGCACGACCGGGATCTCGGTCCCGTCGCGCTTCACGAGGCGGGCGACCTTCGTGAGGTCGTACTTCGGCTTCGCCTTCAGGGGATCGACGGCCTCGTCGTCCCCGTCGTCCGGCTCCTCGGGGGCGCTCCCGGTGTCGGTGTTCTCCGGGGGCGGAGCCGCCGCGGGGACCACGACGATCCGTTCGCGCTGCTTCGCCCAGCGGTCCGGCAGCGGCGCCGGCCACGGCAGGAGCCGCACGTACTCCGGGTCGAGCTCCGTCGGCAGCTCGAGAACCGGCGGCTCCTCGCGCTGCTCCGTGCGGCGCTCGCGGAGGTAGGAGCGGTCCGGCCAGCGCAGGTCGGCGAGCCCGGTCTGGGGGTCGTACACGACGTTCGTGCGGGCGTCGACCTTGGAGCCCTCCGGCAGCGAGCCGCCGAGGACGCTCTCGTAGAGCCCCGAGTTCAGGTACGCGATGAGCGCTGCCGCCGCGATGGCGATGACCAGCAGGAGCTGTTCCTTCTTCATCGGGTGGTCCTCCTCAGCGCGCCGGCTCGAGGTAGCGGATGCCCAGGAGCCCGATCTTCGCCCGCACGCGGTCGTTGTCGGGCCGCTCGCGTTCGATCACGTCGATCGACTCGACGACCGTCATGCGCGAGAGCGGGTTGTTCGTGGAGTTGAGACCCGACAGCAGCACCCGCACCGCGTCCGGGTCGCCGCGCAGCGTCATCGAGACCGAGAAGGTCGAGTACATGGACATGTCGGCGTTGCGGTCCATGCGGCTCGGCCCGGTGCGGGGCGAGATCTTCACGTCGGCGATCTCGTCGATCACGCCGCCGACGACGCCGTTGCCCGTGTCGACGTCGACCGAGACGTCGAGCGCGCGGCTCGTCGTCTCGACGACCAGCGCGAGCCCGTGGATCGCCGTCGCGACCTCGTCCTCCTGGAACGCGCCGGCCACGCCGAGGGTGTCGTCGATCGTGCGCCCCTGCTGGGCCGCGCGCGCAGCCAGGGCGCTGCGGGCCTCCTCCTTCAGCTCGTACAGGCACGTGAGCGCGAGCTGCTGGTAGAGCGAGACGTAGTAGTCGGCCTTCTGCGGGTTGCCGATGCGGCGCAGGATGGCCGTGACGTTCTCACGCACGTAGTCGACGTTCGTCGGCGCCGTGGCGGCGACCTTGGCGATCATCGCGGCGAGGTCCGCCTCGCCCTTCGTCGCGATCGCCTGCTGCGCGGCGATCGACTCGCGCGACGGCGCCTCGCCCTTGTCGAGCTTCTCGCGCAGCTGCCGCAGCCGCAGCTGGTTGTTGTCGTGCATCGCGTCGATGTCCTCGTAGAGGTTCGCGTGCACGATCCAGACGACGAGCAGCGCGATGCCGCCGACGACGCACTGGAGGATGAACGTCTTGTGGCGCTGCCAGATCTCGTCCATGGGTCAGTTCCCCTCGACGTTGCGGACGACCGCCTCCGGGAACTTCACCTCCCGGATGCGGAACTTGAAGGTGCCGCCGCCGGCCGGCTGGCTCTGGAGCCCGCCGATCTCGTCGTAGGCGAGACCCGGGGCCGCCTGCACCGCCGTGGAGATGCGCACGCCGAACGCCGAGTACGCCTGCTCGGGCGGCCGCTCGCCCGAGGCCTGGATCACGACCTCGAACTCGACCTCGGGCTGGTACTCGCGCTGGTCGTCGACCATCAGTTCCCGCAGCGACGACTTCTCCTTCACGATGTACAGCTCGTCGAAGCCGCTCGCGATCACGCTCTGGACGAGCGCCGTGATGCGCTCGTGCGCCGGTCCCATCGCCACGAGGCGCCGCAGCCGGAACTTCGCGTCGTTGACCGCGGCCACGCGCTCCTTCGCCGCGCGGTAGGCGTCGAAGTTCTTCACGAACTCGCGCTGGCGCTCGTCGAGCTTCGCGCGCTCCTCGAGCGCCCGCTGCTGCGCGCCTCCCGCGAGCACGAACGCGACGACCACGCCGACGAGCAGCGCCACCGCCGCGAGGATCATGGGCAGGGTCGCCTGCGCGAAGTGGCGCCGCTTGCGATCCGCCTCGGGCTGGACGGCCAGCTGGAAGGCCTCGGGATCCGCCGCCATCTGGGCGAGGCCGAGCGCCGCGCAGATCGCGCCCTGCTCCTGCTTGAGGGCCGCCTGCGCGTCGCTCGAGAGCGCGCTGACGTCGAGCCCCTCGGTCGGATCGAACAGCTCGACCGGGACGCCGAGGTTGCTCTCGAGGTACTCCGGGAGTCCACGCAGGCGCGCGCCGGCGCCCATGATCACGAGGCGGTCCGGGTTGCAGTCGGGGATCTTGGTCTGCGCCTTCGCGAACATCACCGACGAGTTGAAGGCGGAGACGAAGTGCCCGCCGACGCCCATCAGGTTGTTCGCGATCTTCTCCTCGCCCGAGTCGCGGTACTTCGCCTGGCCGCGGGGCATGATCGTGCCCTTCGTGACCTTGAGCTTCTCCGCCGTGGCGGCGTTGACGCGCATGTTCTGCGCGATGGCGTCGGTGAAGAGCTTGCTGCCGCCCGAGATGTTGCGCGCGAACACGAGCACCCCGGCGCGCGAGATCGCGACGTCCGTGTTCTCGTTGCCGATGTTCATGATCACGACGGTCTCGTCGTGGCGCAGGTGGCCGTTCTCCTTGTACGCCCACCAGCAGGCGACGGCGCGCGGGCAGCCGCCGAGCGCGTCGAGACCGGCCCCCCGCAGCGCCTCGAGCCGCGGCTTCAGGTACGCGTTCTTCGCGAGCGCGACGAGCACGACCTCGTCGCCCGACGTGGTGTCGTCGATCTCGAGCTTCGCGTAGGCCGCGGAGACGTCGCCGCCGGACTGCTCGGCGACCTCCTGCACCTCGAAGTTCATGAGCATCTCGAGGCGCCAGTCCGGGACGGGCGGCACCGCGGTGTAGCGCACGATGAGGTCGCGGCCCGAGAGGCTCACCAGCGCGCGCCCCTTCGCGCCGACCGACTGCACGGCCGCGCGGCCCTCGGCGACCCGTCGCGCGTCGGGGACGTCGTCGCCCTCGAGCGGCGCGGTGAGCGCCTTCAGGACCTGCCAGGAGCCGTCCTTCTGCTTGCGCACCTGCAGCACCCGGACGCTCCGGGAGCCGATCGATACGCCGGTGCCGACCGCAGCCATCGCTCCTCCTACTGCCCCAGCTCGCGCAGCGCGGCGGCCGCCTCGACCGCAGCCGGGGTGTCCGGATACCGCTTGACGATGTCCTCGTACGCCGCGCGGGCCAGCCGCTTCATCCCGTTCTTGCGGAAGTCCGCCGCCTTGTCCACGAGGGGCGCGGCAGCGGCCTCGGCCAGCTGCCTGCTGCGCTTGGCCAGCGCCTCCTGCACGCGGACGAGGAGCTGCTCGGCGTCGGTGCTGCCGAAGCTCTCGCGGAGCGCGATGCACTCGTCGCGCGCCTCCTCGAGACCGGCGCGCTCCCCGTACTGGATGGCGCCCTCGGCGACCACGCGGACGCGGGCGAGGCGCGCGTCGCGGTCGGCCTCGAGGCCGTCGGCCTGGCGCAGCGCGTCCTGCTGGCGCGCGTCGCCCTCCGGGAACTCGTTCGCGAGGTCGCGGTACTTCGCGATCGCGACGCCGAAGTTGCGCTGCGCCTTCGCGCTCTCGGCCTCCGACCGCAGGCGGTCGCGGACGATGTCGAGGGCCTTGGCGTCCGTGTCGAAGCGCACGGCGAGCGGCGCCCCCGTGGGCGCGCCCACCGCGAGCGCGGCCGCGTCGCCGTCGGCGAGGAGGGCGAAGCGGAACGGGCCGTCGCTGCCGATCTCGTAGCGCTTCGTGTTCCCGACGCTGACGCGCCGCGCGGACTGCACGAAGCGCGTCTGCGACTCGCGGAACGAGCCCGCCTCGGTCCACACGCCGACGCCCTTCTCGAGGGCCGACTTCGGCACCACGCCGACCAGGCCCGCCCACTCCGGGAGCGTGCCGCGCAGCTCGACGAAGCGCGCCTCGGTCACGCCGATCTCGACCTGGAACTCGCTCGCGCTGCCGGCGTAGGGGTCGAAGAGCTGGCCCGAGAGCTTCACGGACGCCCCCGACGCGTCGATGCTGCGGAGCGCCGCGGTCCCGGCGCGGTCCGGGATCGCCTTGAAGTCGGCGCCCTTGCCGAACACGCCGCCGACGACCTGCAGGTCCTCGAGCAGGACGTCCGCGTCGCGCTTGACGGTGACGGCGCCGTCGCCGGCGACCGTGAGCGAGATGCCGCCGTCCGACACCGTGCGCGTGGCGTCGGTGCCGCCGGGGACGAAGAAGACGTCGTCGAAGTCGGCGCGTCCGCCGCCGTAGTTGACGAGCTGGATGCGGGCGCCGCTGGCGCTCGACGGCGGGACCACCGTCGCCGAGACCTCGGTCCACTCGGACGCGGTGACGAACGGCGTCGCGTTCATGCGCCGCGCGACGAGTCCGCCCTCGCCGGGGCCGGTACCCGTCCAGCGGATCCGCACGCCGCCCGCGGCGCCGTTCCGCGCGCGCACGAACGCCCCGAAGCGGTACGCCTTGCCCGGGCTGACCGTGTAGTCCTTCGCCGCGTACTCGACGACCGCGGGGCGCCCTTCGCCGCCGTCGCGCGAGACGCCGTAGCACGACGTGCCCTGCCGCGGCGCGTCCGTGCCGTACGAGCCGGCGACGGGGCCGCCCGCCTCGGGCGTCCAGCCCGAGCCCGGCGACTCGAAGGAGGGGTCCTCGGCGACGTTGCCCTCGACCGTCTCGAGCTTCGGCGCCTTGTCCGCGAACATCTCGGGGTTGTTGACGAACACGAAGGCGAGCACGCCGAGCACCGCGAACACGGCGACGACCGCCACGATCTGGCTGCGCCGCGCGCGCTGCACGCGCGTCATGTCCATCTCGGCGCGGAGCATGCCCCACTCCGAGCCGAGGTCGTCCACCGACGCCATCGCCTTCTCGAAGTCCGAGATCGACGGGTCCACGAACACGAGACGCTGGTCGCCGACGCGGATGCGCGCGCCGTGGGACAGCGGCGCCTCGGTGACGAGCTCGCCGTCGAGCAGCGTCCCGTTGGTGCTGCCGAGGTCGCGGAGCACGTAGCCGCCGCCCTCGCGCGCGATCTCGCAGTGGTACCCCGAGACCGCGGCGCTCTCGATCACGACCGTGTTCGAGGAGCGCCGGCCGAACGTGATGCGCGGCTTGTCGAGCGCGAGGCGCTGACCGTCGCGGTCGCCGCCGGCGTACACGACGTAGCACTGCTCGCCGGAGCCCCCCGCCGCGCGCTTCGGCGCCGGGGCGCTGCCGATGGAGATCTCCTCCTCGATCTCCACGTCGCCGTCGTCGTGCTCGGCCCAGACCAGCTCCGTGTCGCCGATCGCGATGCGGTCGCCGTGCGCGAGGCGGTGGCGCTGCACCTTCTGGCCGTTCACGCGCGTGCCGTTCGTGCTGCCGAGATCGGTGAGTTCGTACGTCTTCGCGAGCTTCATGATCTGGCAGTGCCGACGCGACGCGCCCACCTCGGACTCGAGGGGGACGTCGTTCTGGGCGGCACGGCCGATCGAGCACGAGTCGCCGACGTCGACGGTGTGCTCACGCCCGTCGAGCGTGTAGGTCAGTCTCGGCATGCATCTCCTCCCGTCTGCGGGGAGCGCTCGCGGTCCGGGAGGAGGCAAAGAACGAAGGCGCTCCCGGCGCCTGCGCCGGCAACGCCCCCGTCCCGTACGGACACCATCCCGTACGCACACGCCTCCGGCCGCGTCCTTCGGACCGGAGGAGCGCGGCCCGCCCTCGGGTGCTTCCTTTCGGCGCGGGGAGTATAGAAGCGTCGTTTCCGGCCTTGACAGGACAAAATCCGCCTCGGCCGGCCGCCCAGCACCCACCCCCGCCTCGGTCCCAAATATCGGTCCGAAGCGGAGTTGCGTTCATCTGGCGGGCTCACCCGGCGCGCCGTCCTTGGCGAGCCCGTAGCGCTGCATCTTCTTGCGCAGACCGAGGCGCGAGAGGCCGAGCTCCCGGGCGCTGCGCGTGATGTTGCCGGCCTCGCGGGCGAGCACGGCGCGCAGCACGCGCACCTCGACCTCCTCGACGAGCGAGCGGAGATCGCGCCCGACCAGGTGCGACTCCGGGTCCCGCACGATCTCGCGGACGCCCGGCCGGCACTCGCGGACCTCCGGGGAGAGCACCTCGAGGTCGATGGGCCCGCGGGCGAGCGCCGCGGCGCGGCGCATCTCGTTCTCGAGCTCGCGCACGTTGCCGGGCCAGTCGTGGCGGACGAGGGCGTCGAGCGCGTCGGGGGTCACCTCGAGCGGGAGGCCCGACTCCGAGAAGCGGCGCGCGAAGTGGGCGACCAGCGCAGGCACGTCCTCGCGGCGCTCGCGCAGCGGCGGCACCCGGACCTTCACGACCGCGAGCCGGTAGTAGAGGTCCTCGCGGAAGCGCCCCTCGCGCACCATCTCCGCCAGGTTGCGATTCGTGGCGGTCACGATCCGGACGTCGACCTTCTTCACCGCCGCCCCGCCGACCCGCCGCACCTCGCCCTCCTGCAGCACGCGCAGGAGCCGCGTCTGCAGTCCGGCGGACATGTCGCCGACCTCGTCGAGGAACAGGGTGCCGCCGTCGGCGCGCTCGAACAGGCCCATCGCGGGGGTGTCCGCCCCGGTGAACGCACCGCGTTCGTGGCCGAAGAGCTCGTTCTCGAGCAGCGTGTCCGGGAGCGCGGCGCAGTTCTCGGCGACGAACGGCTCGCCGGCGCGGTCCCCCGCCTGGTGCAGCGCACGCGCGAAGAGCTCCTTGCCGGTGCCGCTCTCGCCCTCGAACAGGACGGGCACGCTCGTGCGCGCCACGCGGTCCACCTTCCGCAGCACCTCGAGCGTCGCGGGGCCGCGCCCGACGATCCCGGAGAAGCGCGTGCCGAAGCCCTCCGCGGCGTCCACGCGCGCCAGCTCCGCGCGCGTCTCGCGCAGCTCGAGCGTGCGGCGCTCGAGGAGGTCCGCGAGGCGGCGGTTCAGCCGCTCCGCGCGCGCCCCCGCCTCGGCCAGCTCCTCCTCGCGCCGGACGAGGTCCCCGCGCAGCCGCACGCGGTCGAGCGCCGCCGCGGAGAGGTCCGCGAGGGCCCGCAGCAGGTCGCGCTCGACGGCGCTGTGGACGGTCGTGTCGCGCACCGACTGCACCACGACGAGCAGGTCGTGGGGCGGCGGCAGCGCGGCGGCGACGCCGGCGCCGCCCTCGAGCAGCAGCGCCGCGGAGTCGGGCAGGCGCTCCCACGGCAGCGCGACCTCCGCGGCGTCCACCACCTCGCCTGCGGCGCCGCGGCACAGGACGAGCGCCGCACGGACGTCCTCCCCGCCCCGGCGCACGAGCGCCGCGCGGTCGCCCCCGACGAGCGCGAGCGCGGCGTCGAGCACGGTCTCGCGCCAGGCGTCCTCGCCCTCGAGCCGCGCCATCCGGCGCGCGATCTCGAGCAGGCGGCGCAGCCCGCGGGCCTCGGCGGCCAGCTCCGGCAGTTCCTCGATCGCGTCGTCGAGGTCCTCGACTACGATCCGCCGCCGCCCGCCCTCGATGCGGATCGGCGCCGCGTCCTCCGCGTCGTCGCCGGAGGCGTGGCCGCCGTCGAAGCCCGCGAGGCCGCGGAGCCGCTCGCGCCGCGCGCCGTCCTCGACGCGGATGGCCGTCGACCCGAGCACGAGGCGGTCGCCGACCGCGAGGTCGGCCTCGTGCACCGACGCGTCGTTCACCAGCACCGCGCCGCCGCGCGCGACGGCCACGAGCCGCACGCGATCTCCGCGGCGCTCGATCGCCGCGTGCTCCGGCTCGACGCCCTCCTCCTCGACGACCACGTCGCAGTGCGGCGCACGGCCGAGGAGCAGCCGCGCGCGGTCCGGCAGCGTCCGGCGCTGCGATCCGCCGGGCGCTTCGATCGTGAGCCCCACCATCGGGACCAGTCTACGGCGGGGTGCCGTCCGCGACGGACGCGGCGGCGTGCACGGCCACGAGCGCGGCGGTCTCGATGCGCAGCACGAACGGCCCGAGCGAGAACGCGTGCGCCCCCGCGGCGGCGAGCTGCGCCTCCTCGGACGGCTCGAACCCGCCCTCCGGTCCGACGAAGAGCGCGACGTCCGCGCGCCCACGCAGCACGTCGGCGAGCGCTGCAGCGGCACCCGGCCGCGCGACGAGGCGCGCAGCCGCGCTCGTCGCCGCGAGCACCTCGGCGAGCGGGCGCGGCTCGTCGATCTCGGGCAGGTCGGCGCGACCGCACTGCTTCGCCGCCTCGGCGGCGGCGCGGCGCCAGCGGCGCAGCACGTTCGCGGAGGCGCGGTCGCGCACGCTCCGCGCAGCCGCGACCGGGAGCACGCGCGCGACGCCGGCCTCCGTGCACTTCTCGACGAGCCACTCCATCCGCTCGCCGCGCGGCACCGCGGTCGCGAGCGTCACCGCGCGCAGCGCACGCGCAGGATCGCGCTCGCCGGCGATGCGCAGCGTCACGCCGCTTCCGCCCACGCTCTCGACCACGGCGACGACCTCGCGCCCGCGGCCGTCGAAGAGCGCGAACGACTCGCCGACGCGCGCCCGCAGCACGCGCGCGAGATGGTGCGCCTCGTCGCCGCGCACGACGGCCGTCCCGGACGGCGGCAGGTCCGGGACGAGGAGCCGCCTCACCTGTCCTCGCCGCTCCCGCCGAACTCCTCGTCGAGCTCGCGGATGATGCGCTCGCAGAGCTCGAGCTGGCGCTCGACCGCGGCGCGGTGCTCGTCGTCCGCGGGGGCGCTCTCGAGCCAGGCGCGATACCAGGCCGCCGCGTCCTCGGGGCGCCCGATGCGCAGCAGCAGCGCCGCGCCGTTCAGTCGCGCGGCGGCGAAGTCGGGCCGCGCCGCGACCGCGTGCGCGTAGGCGTCGGCGGCCTCGCGCAGCGCCGCGTCGTCGTCGCGGGTCGCGAGCGCGTCGCCGAGCTGGAACCAGCCCTCCGGCGTGTCGTCGGCGCGCAGACAGCGGCGGAAACACGTCACGGCCGTGTCGATGTCGCCCGCCTTGCGCGCGTCGACGCCCGACTTGAACGCACCGAGCGCCATGCCGTAGAGGCGCTCCCGCACGGCCGCGAGATCGAGCGTCGTGTCCTCGACGGCGAGCGCGCGGCGGAACGCCTCGATGGCGGAGTCGTCGCGGCGCTTGAGCAGGTACCCGTGGCCGACGTCGCGCCAGTACGCGGCGAGCGCGTCGCGGGCCTCCGCGCGTTGCGGGAAGCGCTGCACGGCCTCCTCGACGGCGGCGAGCGCGGCGTCCCACGAGCCGCGCGCGCGCAGCACGTCGGCGCGGAAGATCCACGCGTCGGGCGTCGGCGGCTCCAGCGCGAGGGCGCGCTCCGACGCCGACTCCGCCTCGTCGAGGTCCTCCGCGGCGCGCGACTCCGCGTGCTTCTCGAGACTCGAACGACCGGCGCGGACGAGCAGCTCGGCGAGCAGCGCGCGCGCCTGCGCCTGCGACGGATCCGCGAGGACCGCGCGCTGCAGCCACGGGAACGCCTCGCTCGGCTTGCGCTCGAGCACGAGCACGTCGCCGATGGCCGCCATCGCCCGCGCGTCGGAGGGCGCCACGGCGAGCGCGCGGCGCAGGTCCTCCTCGGCGGCGCGCAGGAACGAGTCGTCCTCCTCGAGCAGGAAGTGGCTGCGCCACACCGCCGCGCGGTCGAGCAGCGGCTCCGGGTCGGTCGGATCCGCGGCGGCCGCCTGGTCGAAGGCGCGCGTCGCCTCGACGAACTCCTCCTCGGCGAACAGGATCTCGCCGCGCCGCAGCTCCGCGCGCGACTCCGCGAGACCCGCGGCGCGCGCCGCCTCCAACGCCGCACGCGCCTCGCGGAACGCCGCGGCCGCGCCCTCGGCGTCGCGGCGCCCGCGGCGTGCGATGCCCGCCTCGGTCCACAGCGCCGCGCGGCGTTCCTGCGCGCGCCACAGGGGGAACGCATCGCCGAACTGCTCGGACAGCGCGGGGAACGCATCGGCGGCGGCGAGGGCGTCGTCGGCCCGGCCGCAGCGGAACGCCGCGCGTGCGAGCAGTTCCAGCGCGACACGTCGCAACGCCGGCGCGCGCGTGCTGCCGGCCGTCGCGATGCGCAGCTCGCGCAGCGCCTCGTCCGGGCGCGCGGTCGCCACGTACGCGAGTCCGCGCAGTGCGGCCTGCCGCGCGACGACGTCCGCGCTCGTCGCCGCGGCGTCGGCAGCGGGCCACTCGGCGACGCCGGTCGTGAGCTGCTCCTTCGCCGTGGTGACGCGCTCCGGGTGTACGGCGACGGCCTCCTCGAGGAGGATCTGCGCGGGCGCGTCCTCGCCCGCGTCGAGGTGTGCGGCGGCGCGCTCGACGAGCACGGAGGCGAGCGCCTCGCGGATGCGCGGGCCGTCCGGCTGGCGCGCGTACGCGCCGCGGAAGTGGCGGATCGCCTCGTCCAGTCCACCGGCGCGACGCGCGACGATCCCGAGGATCTGGTCGGGCGCCGACGACTCGGGGGCGACCTCGGCCGCGCGGCGCGCGGCGTCGCGCGCGGCGGCTACGTCGTCGCGCGACGCATAGGCCTGCGCCTGCTGCACGAGCGCGGAAGCGAGGCCCGTGCGCGCCTCCGCGTCGTCGGGACGCAGCTCCAGCGCGCGGCGGAAGCGCCCCTCGGCGTCGAGCGGCCGCAGCAGCAGCATGTCGAGACGCGCCGCCGCGAGCAGCAGGTCCGCGTCGTCGGGATGCGCCGCGACCGCGGTCGCGAGATCGCGCTTCGCCCCCGCCGCATCGCCGAGTGCGAGCCGGATCTCCGCGCGCTCCCGGGCCGCGACGGCGTCGTCGGGCGCAGCCGCCGCGGAGCTCTTGAGGGCCTCGAGCGCGTCGCCCGTGCGGCCCGCCAGCGCGTGCAGCCGCGCGAGCGCGTTCAGCGGTCGCGGGTCCTTCGGACGCAGCATCGACGCGGCGCGCCAGTCCTCGAGCGCGCTCTCGCGCCGCTGCAGCAGCTCGTTCGCGGCGGCGCGGTTCGAGAGCAGCAGGTGACGGCGATCGTCGGCCCCCGCCGCGTGCGGCAGCGTCGCGAGCGCGTCGAGCGCCGACGTCGCCAGCGCGAGCGACTCCTCGACGCGCGCGCGGGCGTCGTCGCGGCCGCCGACCGTCACCAACAGGAACGTCGCGAGCCCGGAGTCGGCCTGCACCGCGCGGACCGCGAGCGCGTGCGGTCGCCCGTGCCCGGAGCGCTCCGCGCGCTCGAGATCGGCGTGCGCCGCGCTGCGCGCGCTGCGCCACGCGGACTCGGCGCGTGCGACGTCGGCCGCCGGGTCCGCGCTCGCGTCGCGTGCGCGCTGCGCGTACGCGTCGGCGAGCTGCATCTGCACGAACGCACTCGTCGGCGCGGCGTCGCGCGCGTCCTCCCAGAGCGCGACGGAGTCGCCCCACACGCCGAGGCGCACGGTGGCCAGGGTCCCGAGCAGCGCGGCGGCGACGAACGGCGCCGCGCGGCCGAGCCGCGCCGCGGCGAGCGCGCCCGCGCCGAGGGCGAGCGGGAGGAGCGCCACGTAGGCATAGCGCTCCGCGAAGAGCACGCTCGTGCGCGGCAGCACGTTGTTGAACGGGGCCAGCGCGCAGGCGACGGCCAGCAGCACGGCGGCGAGCGCGGGGCGGCGCCGCAGGCCGTACGCGACGCCGCCGACCCACGCGGCGAACACGCAGACGCCGCCGACGAGACGCGCCGCGTCGTGCGCGAACGGGTCCACGCCGTGCTCGACCGCGAGGAAGCCCGGCCACGGGACGAGCAGCGCCCGCGCGTACAGCCAGAGCACGCCGACGTCGGCCGTCAGCAGCGCGACGAGCCCGGCGCCCGTGCCCTCGCCCGCCGTGCCGACGGAGCGCGCGACCGCCATGTGTACGCCCGTCAGGACGAGCGCGACCGCGGCGTACGGCGCGACCGGGAGCAGCCGCGCCCCGCGCGTCCCGTCGCGGCGCAGCAGCAGCGCGTGGACGACGAGCAGGAGCGGCAGCACGAGCACCGTGCCCTTCGCCGCGAGCCCCACGGCGAGACAGGCGGCGCCGGCGACGTGCCACGCCGCGCGTCCGCTGCGGACGCCTCGCAGGTACGCGAGCGCGGCCGCCGCCGCCCACACGAACGAGAGCTGGTCCTTGCGGCTCGCGATCCAGGCGACGCTCTCGGTCGCGGCGGGATGCGCCGCGAAGACGACGCCGGCGGCCAGCGCCGCGGTGCGACGGAGGCCGAGGTCGCGTCCGATCAGCACGACGAGCGCGGCGCCGAGCGCGTGCAGGAGCGCCGAGTGCAGGTGCCAGCCGAACCACCACGACCCGAAGAGCGCGTGGTCGATCCCGAGGCTGGCGTAGTAGAGCGGCAGCCACGCGTCGCCGAACGGCCGGCCGCGCGGCAGCAGCAGCTCGCCGAGTCCGCCGAGGAGTCCGCGCCCGATGACCGGGTTCTCGGGGCCCGTGAGGTACGGGTCGTCGTAGTTGACGAGTCCCCACTGCGCGCCGCGGAAGACGACGAGCGGCGCGAGCACGTAGACGAGCAGCGCGACCGCGCCGGCGACGAGTGCCGCGCGCAGGAACGAGCCGCCGTGGTCGTCGCCGTGGTTCGCCGCGGGCTCGGTCACGAGAGGAACGTCCGCATCCACAGCTCCACGTTCACGAGCGCCCACAGGTGCCGCGCCTCGACCGACTCGCCCGCGAGGACGCGCTCGACCGCCGCCGGCTCGAAGAGTCCCCGCGCGCGGGCCGTCCGGTCGAGGAGCAGATCCTCGAAGAACGACCGCAGCGGTCCGCGCGCCCACGCCGCGAGCGGCACGGGGAAGCCCATCTTGTCGCGGCGCGCCCCGGCCGCCACGGGAAGGTCGGCGGCGGCGGCGCGGCGAAGGAGGCCCTTCAGCTCGCCGTCTCCGAGGAGCACGGCGTCCGGCAGGCGGTCGACGAACGCGAGCACGCGCCGGTCGAGCAGCGGCACGCGGCTCTCGAGCGACCACGCCATGCTCGTGCGGTCCTCGACGTGCAGGAGCGCCGGCAGCACCAGCTCGCGGTCGAGACGCACCGCCGCGCCGACGTCGCTGCAGCCGGGTGCGCGCGCCGCCGCAGCGGCGTGGCGCGCGCGGAAGCGCTCGGCTGCCGGGTGTGCCGCGAACGCGCTGCGCAGGTCGCCGGCGAGCACGTCCGCGAGCCCGCCGCCGCGGAAGTGCAGGCGCATGCAGCGCAGCGCGGGGTCCTCGAAGAGCCCCGTCGCGAACTGGCGCCGCAGCAGCGGCTCGTAGCCGTCGAGCGACGCGAGGTGCGGCGCGAGGCGGCGCAGCGCGCGCGTGTCGCCGCCGTGGACGGCCTCGCGCAGCGCACCCTCGAGATGCAGCACGAGATGCCGCACGTAGCCGGAGAAGAGCTCGTCGCCGCCCTGCCCGCCGAGCACGACCTTCACGTGACGCGCCGCGAGACGCGCGACGCACCACTGCGGCAGCAGACCCGGTCCGCCGGCGGGCTCGTCCATCGCCCGCGCGGCGCGCGGCAGCGCGTCGGCGAGGTCCGCGGGCGCGAGCACGGTCTCGTGCGCGACGGCGCCGAGCTCCGCCGCGACCGCGCGCGCGTGCTGGCGCTCGTCGAAGCCGGGGACGTCGAACGCACCCGTGAACACCTGCAGCGGACGGGCGCCGGCGCGCGTCGCGAGAGCGCTCACGAGCGACGAATCGACGCCGCCCGAGAGGTGCGCGCCGAGCGGCACGTCGGCGCGCAGGTGCACGCGCAGCGCGTCGCGCAGGAGCTCGCGGAGGATCTCCGCGACGGCGTCCGGGTCCGACGGCGGCTCGGGGACGTCGCGCCACGCGGGCAGCGGCAGCAGCTCCGGCGGCGCGTCGCGGCGCAGACGCAGCACGCTGCCGGGCGGGAGCCGCCGGATGCCTGCGAAGAACGTGCGCTCGTCGAGCGGGAGCTGGAACGCGAGGTGGTCGAGCAGCGCGACGTCGTCGAGCCGCGCCGTGACGCCGTCGGCCGCGAGCAGCGCCTTCGGCTCGCTGGCGAAGAGCACGCGATCGCCCTGCTCGGTCCAGTAGAGCGGCTTGATCCCGCACGGGTCGCGCGCGAGCAGCAGCTCGCCGCTGCGGGTGTCGAGGAACGCGACGGCGAACATGCCGTTCAGCGCGCCGAACGCGGCGCGTCCGTCGCGCGCGAGCAGTTCGAGCAGGACCTCCGTGTCGCAGCGCGTGCGGAACGCGGCGCCGCGCGCGGCCAGCTCGCTGCGCAGCTCCTCGTGGTTGACGATCGCGCCGTTCAGCGCGACGACGTGTCGCCCGTCGGCGGTCCGCATCGGCTGGTCACCGTGCGCCGGGTCGAGGATCGCGAGACGGACCGCACCCACGACGGCGCCGTCGACGGCGACGAGCCCGCGCCCGTCCGGGCCGCGGTGGCGCAGCGCGTCGAGCATCCGCCCGACCTCCGCCGACCACGCGGGCGGTGCGGGAGACGCCTCCCGCGACCACACCCCGGCGAGTCCGCACACCTCAGCGGACTCCCGTCAAGCAGGTGCCCCGCGGGGAGTCTCGGCCGGCGCGGGGCGCGCGCCCGGCGCCGCGAGCGCGAGCCGCGCGAGCAGCCGGACGTGCGCCCACGCGGTGCGCGCCACGCGCATCTTCGAGACGCCCGCCACGCGCGGCCGCAGGTCCGACGGCACCTCGACGACGCGCGCCCCCGCGGCGAGCAGACGCGCCAGGATCTCGGCGGCGGCCAGGAAGCCGTCGGCGTCCCAGCGCAGCGCGCGCAGCCGCTCGCCGCGGTACGCGCGGAACGCGCAGGTGAACGTGCGCACGCCGCGCGCCCGCCCGCGCAGCACCAGGCGGTAGGCGGCGGAGCACCCGCGCGAGAGCAGGAGCCGCCACGCGGGCGCGTCCGCGGTGGACGCGCCCGCGTACGGCGTGGCCGAGGCGACGTCAGCGCCCGACGCGAGCACGTCGAGCAGTCGCAGGACGTCCGCCGCCGGGTATGCGCAGTCGGCGTCGTACGAGACGACGACGTCGCCGCGCGACGCCCGCACCCCGGTGCGGAGGCCGGCCCCGAAGCCCCGGTTCGCCGCGTGCGTGAGGAGCTGCCAGCCGGGACGGGCGGCGCAGAGCGCGGCGGCGGCGGGCCCCGTGCCGTCGGTCGAGCCGTCGTCCACGAGCACGGCCTCGAGCTCGGCACCGCGCTCGCGGAGTTCCCCGGCGAGACCGTCGAGCTCGCGCGCGAGGAGCGGCAGCGAGCCCTCCTCGTCCTTCATCGGGACGACCACCGAGACCAGCACGGCGCGGAGCCTACCCCCGCTCCGTCACCGGACGGTCCCGCAATCCGGAGGCCCGCGCGTCAGCGCTCGGCCGCGCGCGTCGTCAGCTCGACCGCCCGGGCGCGGGCCGCGGGCAGCCAGTCGGCGATGACCGCCGCCTCGCGACCGTAGTCCGGCAGGTCGGGGTCGAGCCCGGAGTGCGCAGGGGACGCCGCGTACGCCTGCTCGCGGACCTGGTGCGCGTCGGCGAGGAGCTTCTCGGCGAGTCCGGGGATCTCGGCCCGGATGCGGTCGCGCACCGCCCGGGCGGCCTCCGAGGTGCGCCCCGGGTCCGTGCCCGCCGTGTAGATCTCGGCCACGTCCCCCCACTCGGCGCCGATGAACGCGACGTAGAGCTCGAGGCGCGCGCGCAGGAGCGCCAGGTGCGCGTCGTCGTAGGCGTCGAGGCGGCGGTCCCACGCCTTCCAGAACTCGGTCTCGCCGGACAGGTCGGCGGGCAGCCGCGCGTCCGGCGCGAGCACCTGCAGTGCCGTCAGGGTGTCGTCGTCGAGCTTGCGCTCCCACGTGGCGGCCGTCGGGAAGAGCTCGAAGAAGAGCGGGGCGGCGAAGAACCCCACTCCGAGCATCAGGGCGGCCAGGGCGAGCTTGCGGATGCGCTGCAACGGGGTCCTCCGGGCGCTGGTGGGAGAGGCGGGATTCGAACCCGCACGGGTTTCCCCACGGGCTCCTAAGACCCGCGCGTCTGCCGTTTCGCCACTCTCCCGGAGCGCCTCCGCATCGTACCGCGCGCCGCGCGGCGGCGGGGATGGTACGATCGGGCCGTGCCGGCGCTCCCTGCGGAGGGAGCGCGGTCCTGCCCGGGGTTGCTCGCAGGCATAGAACCGGCCCCGACGGGGTCTCCCCGGGCAGCGCGGGGCGGAGGGGCCACGCCCTCCGCCCCGCCTCCCTCCCGCCGCGGAGATGCGCTGCATGGGCCGGACGATCCTGGTCGCCCTCGTCGTCGCGGTCCTGGCGTCGGTTGCGACGAACCTGGTCCTCGGCGCGCTGGGCAACGACACGCGGCGGGAGTTCGAGGAGCGGCTCGCCGCCGCCGACCGCCGCGCCGACGCGGCGGAGTCGCGTGTGGACACCGCACTGCGGCGGGTCGATGCCGTCGCGGACCGCGTGGCGCGGGCCGAGCGCGGCGCGGAGGAGGCGCGGCGTGACGCCGCGACGGCGGCGGCGGCGGCGGGCGCGTCCCCGTCGGCGGAAGGCGCCGTGCTCACGGCCCCGGACGGCTCGCCGTACCTGTCGCAGGCGGCGTTCGAGCAGGCGCTCGCCGAGCGCCTCGCCGGCGGCCGGGCGCTCGCCGCGGCGGAGACCGCGGTCGCCGCGGCGCGCCCGCCCCAGACGCTCGCCGAGATCGCAGCCGACATGGGGCTCACCGCGCAGCAGGAGGCGACGCTCGAGGTGCTGATCCGCGACTCCGAGCAGGAGCTCGTGAACCTGCTCTTCGGAGAGCGCTCGATCCAGGACGTGAAGGCCGAGATCCTGCGCGCGAAGGAGGACCCGGACCTGCAGGCCGAGCTGATCCAGCGCACGCTCATGCGCGGCGTGTCGAACGCCGGCAAGCTCATGACGCGCGAGCGCGCCCTGCGGCGGAAGGTCGAGGACGCCCTCGGCAAGGAGCGGGCCGCCGAGTTCCTGCGCCGGCCTCGCCGCCCGGTGCTCGACCCCGATCTCGAGGACTTCTTCAAGGACCTGGGCGACTGACGAGCGGCGCACGGCGGCGCGCGCCGCGCCCGCCCCCCGGGAACGTGCCCGCCCGCTCCCGCGGGGGGTAGGATCGCGCGTTCGCCCGCGCACGCCCTACGGTGGGCGCCGCCCGCGGACGATCCTGTCCACGAACCAGCCCGGGAGACCCGCATCCATGTCCGCCGAGTTGCCCCCCCTCGCCGTCCAGGTCGAGGACGCCGGACCGTGCTCGAAGAAGGTCCGCATCACCGTCCCCGCCGCCCGTGTGGACCGCGAGATCGAGGAGACCTTCAAGAACGTCTCCCGCGCGGTGCAGTTCAAGGGGTTCCGCCCCGGCAAGGCGCCCCGGAAGCTCGTCGAGGCGCGCCTCGGCGACCGCGTGATGGCAGACGTCAAGGAGCGCCTCGTGCAGAACTGCGTCGAGGAGGCGCTGCGCGACGGGAAGCTCGACACGCTCGGCGAGGCCGAGGCCGACTGGGAGAAGATCGCCGTCTCCCGCGGCGCCGAGATGACCTTCGAGGTGACGGTCGACGTGCGGCCCGAGTTCACGCTGCCGGAGCTCGCCGAGCTCACCGTCGAGCGACCGGTGCTCGTCGTCACCGACGAGCACGTGGACCGCGAGCTCGCCCGCCTGCGCCGCGAGCGCGCGACGGTCGAGGACGCGGGCGACGCGCCGCTCGAGGAGGGCGGCACGGCGACGCTGGCGGTGCGCCTCGAGTGCGAGGGCCAGGTCGTCGTCGACGAGACCGGCATCGAGTGGGAGCACCCGAGCGACGTGCTCGGCGGCATGCTCGTGACGGGCATGGCGGCGGGCCTCGTCGGCAAGGCGAAGGGCGCGGGCGCCGAGTTCGACGTCACGCTGCCCGAGAACTTCCGCGACGACGCGCTGCGCGGGAAGCCGGCGAAGGTCGCGGTCACGCTCGAGACCGTGCAGCGCGTGGTGCTGCCCGAGCTGAACGACTCGTTCGCGGCGGAGCTCGACTACGACGACGTGGCCGAGCTGCGCGACGACGTCCGCAAGCGCCTCGAGCGCAACGTGGCGCAGACCCTCGACCGGGCCCTCGACGAGCGCATCGTCGAGGCGCTGCTCGCCGCGGTCCCGTTCGAACTGCCGCCGTCGCTCGTCAAGCGCGAGACCGGCCGCATGCTCGCGCGCTACCAGACGCGCCTGCGCCAGGACGGGCTGCCGGAGCAGCAGATCGGCGAGGAGCTCGCACGCGCGTACGCCGAGGCCGAGACGCGGGTCAAGCACGACGTGCGCGCGAGCTTCGTCCTCGACCGCGTCGCGACGTCGCGCAAGGTCTTCGCCACCGAGACCGAGGTGGCGCAGGAGATCTCCCGCATGTCCGTCGCGTACGACCGGACGCCCGAGGAGATGGAGGACCAGATGCGCGAGCAGGGGCTGCTGCCCTCGCTGCGCGCGTCGCTGCGCGAGCGCAAGACGCTCGCCGAGCTGCGCAAGCTGGTGAAGGTCACCGAGCCGGCCGCGCCGGCCGCCGAGGGAGGCGCCGCATGACTCCGTACGACTACGTCATCCCGATGGTGATCGAGAAGACCGGGCGCGGCGAGCGCGCGTACGACATCTACTCGCGCCTGCTCGAGGAGCGCATCGTGTTCCTCGGTTCGGGCATCGACGACAACGTCGCCAACGTGGTGATCGCCCAGATGCTGTTCCTCCAGAAGGAGAACAAGCACCAGGACATCAACCTCTACATCAACTCGCCCGGCGGCATGGTGACGGCGGGCCTCGCCATCTACGACACCATGCAGTTCGTGCAGTGCGACGTCGCGACGTACTGCATCGGACAGGCCGCGTCGATGGGCGCCGTGCTGCTCGCGGCCGGTGCGAAGGGCAAGCGCTTCGCGCTGCCGCACTCCCGTATCATGATCCATCAGCCGTGGGGAGGCGCGCGCGGCACCGCCGCCGACATCGAGATCCACGCGGAGGAGATCCTGAAGATGCGCGGCACGCTCAACGCGATCCTCGCGCGCCACTCCGGGCGCAGCGTGGAGCAGTTGGAGCGCGACACCGACCGCGACAAGTTCCTCGCGCCGTCCGAGGCGCTCGCCTACGGACTCGTCGACGAGGTCGTGGAGACGCTGAAGGACACGCCGGCGCCCAAGGAGGGCGGCGCGAGGGCCGGCTGATGGCGCGCAACCGCACTCCGCCCGCCGTCGAGAAGTGCACCTTCTGCGGCAAGAGCCGCCACATGGTGGAGAGCCTGATCGCGGGCCCGCCGCACATCTACATCTGCAACGAGTGCGTGGAGCTCTGCAACTCGATCCTCGTCGAGGAGCTCCACAAGGGCGAGCCGCGTCCCGGCGCGGGCGAGATCGCACGCGAGCGCGGCGGACCGCTGCGCCTCGAGACGCTGCCCTCGCCGCGAGAGATCCACGAACTGCTCGACGAGTACGTGATCTCGCAGGAGCGCACGAAGAAGCTGCTCTCCGTCGCGGTGCACAACCACTACAAGCGCCTGCTCTGGGCGCAGGAGCGCGGCTCCGACCCCGACGACGACGGCGTCGAGATCGACAAGTCGAACATCCTCCTCATCGGCCCGACGGGCTCCGGCAAGACGCTGCTCGCGCGCACGCTGGCACGCATCCTCGAGGTGCCGTTCGCGATCGGCGACGCGACCACGCTCACCGAGGCGGGCTACGTCGGCGAGGACGTCGAGAACCTGCTCCTCAAGCTGCTGCAGGCGGCCGACTGGGACCGCGAGCGCGCCGAGAAGGGCATCGTGTTCGTCGACGAGATCGACAAGCTGGCGCGCACGCAGAACAACGTCTCGATCACACGCGACGTGTCGGGCGAGGGCGTGCAGCAGGCGCTGCTGAAGATCCTCGAGGGCACGGTCGCGAACGTGCCGCCGCAGGGCGGGCGCAAGCACCCCGAGCAGCAGTACATCCAGATCGACACGTCGAACATCCTGTTCATCTGCGGCGGGACCTTCGTCGGACTGACCGACATCATCCGGCGCCGCATCGGCCGCAAGCTGATCGGCTTCAACCGCGACGCGCAGCAGAGCGAGGACGCGCTCGAGGCCGAGGTGCTCGCGCAGGCGGAGCCGCACGACCTCTTCGAGTTCGGGATGATCCCGGAGTTCGTCGGCCGCCTGCCCGTCGTCGCGACGCTGGGCGCGCTCGGACCGGACGAGCTCGTGCGCGTGATGACGGAGCCGCGCAACGCGATCGTGCGGCAGTACCAGAAGCTCTTCCGCATGGCGGGCTCGGAGCTCGAGTTCTCCCACGACGCGCTGCGCGAGATGGCCGACATCTGCCTGCGCAAGGAGACGGGCGTGCGCGCGCTGCGCGCCATCATCGAGAGCCTGCTGCTCGACACGCTCTACGACCTGCCGCAGAACCCGGCCGAGGGGCGGCGCTACGTGGTCACGCCCGAGATGGTGCGCGGCGAGGCGCCGGTGCTGCCCATCCCGGCTGCGGCTGCGGCGGCGGCAGCTCCCGCGAGCGAGCCGGCCGCCACGCCGAAGAAGTCGCGCAAGCGCGAGTCCGCCTGAGCGCGGCGTCGCGGCGCCCGCGCGCCCTGAATCGAGAGCGCCGGCCCGTGCGACGTGGCGGCGTCGCGGAGCCGGCGCGGGAAGGGAGGGCTGCGGACGCTCCGTGACGTCACGGTCGCCGCGCTCTCCGCAGTGGGAGATGCGTCCCCGGGTTCAGCGCCCGGAGAGGGTCAGACGCCTGGCCCGCCGGACCACCTCGACCTCGACGGGACCGTCCTCGGCGCGCGCTGCGAGCGCGCTCCGCACGTCGCCCGCGTCGCGGACCTCCGTGCCGCCGATCCTCGTCACGATGTCGTGCGGCCGGAGACCGACGCGCTCTGCGAGCGTGCCGGGGACGACGCGCCGCACCACGAGTCCGGCGTCGCCCAGCTCGAGCTGCTCGCGCAGCACGTCGCCAGGGAGGTCGAACTCGATGCCGAGCGCCGGACCGCGCTCGGGCGGCGCCGCTCGCTCGCGCAGACGCTCCGCGCCGTCCGCGGGCGCGCGCGCCCCGTCGTCGCCGTCGGGGTCGCGCGCCGCGGGGCCGTCGCCGAACAGGCCCGCGAGACCGTGCGGCCAGTCGAGCTGGTGCGGCACCAGCCGCAGCGCCGGGCCGCCGGTCCACGAGGGCACGAGCGCGTCGAGCTGCGCCGCGACGTCCGGGTGGGCGGAGCGGAACGCGTCGAGGTTCTCGGCCTCGTACACGTGCGCGTCCTGGTCGCCGTCGTCCTTGACGGTCACGCGCACCTTGCCGTCGGTGCCGCGGTCCCACGTGAGCTCGCGGCCGTCGCGCAGCACCTGCCCGTGCACGCTGACCTGCGCGTCCTGGTCGGTGCCGCGCCACTCGATCCGAGGCAGCGCGGGGAGCTCGGGCAGGCGCCAGGCGCGCCCCGCCCCGAACGCCTCGTCGAGGCGGCGGCGCAGTTCGTCGATGCGCGTGCGCATCTCGCGCTCGACGTCGTCGAGGTTGCGTTCGGGGGCGCCGATGCGCCGCAGCGGCTGCTCGCCGCTCCGGACGTCGGCGCGCGCGCCGTCCCAGCGGTCGCTCTGCAGCAGGCGCAGCGCCGTGACGGCGCGCCGCGTGTCGGTGTCGCGCGCGAGGCGCTCCATCTCGTGCCGCCCCGCGTCGCCGAGCGCGAACAGCTCGCTCTCGGCGCGCTCGCGGACGGAGTCGTCGTCCGACCACAGTCGCGGCAGCAACTGCTCGACCTGCGCGCGCGCGTCCGGGTCGCGCGCATCGGGCTCGCCGGCTCGCGCGGCGCCCGCGGCGACGATCGACGCCCCGAGCGCCAGCGCTCCGCCGAGGACGAGCGCACATGCCTTCTTCGTCCGGCTTCGCATGGCTGATCCTCCTCGTCAGGGTCCGGGGAGGTTGGACGGTCGAGCGGCGCGGAGTAGGAAAGCGCGCGCGGCGTCAGGCCGCGGGCTCGCCGAACATGTGCTGGCCGATGCGGCGGTACTTGCGGTAGCGGTGGTCGAGCAGCACGTCCGTCGGCACGCCCGCGAGGTCGCGCAGCGCGCGCACGAGCGCCTGCTTGAGCGCCGTGGCCGCGTGCTCCGGGTTGCGGTGCGCACCGCCGAGCGGCTCCTCGACGACCTCGTCCACGATCCCGAGTCGCAGCAGGTCCTTGGCGGTCAGGCGCAGCTGTGCCGCGGCCTCGGACGCCTGCTCGGCGCTCTTCCAGAGGATCGCCGCGCAGCCCTCGGGGGTGATCACCGAGTAGTAGGCGTTCTCCAGCATCAGCACGCGATCGCCGACGCCGATGCCGAGCGCACCACCGGAGCCGCCCTCGCCCACCACGGCGACGACGACCGGCACGCGCAGCCCGGTCATGTCCTGGATGTTCTCGGCGATCGCCCACGCCTGTCCGCGCTCCTCCGCCCCGATCCCGGGGTAGGCGCCCGGCGTGTCGACGAGGCACACGATCGGCAGGCCGAAGCGCTCGGCGAGCCGCATCTTGAGCATGGCCTTGCGGTAGCCCTCGGGGTGCGGCATCCCGAAGTGGCAGGCCATCTTCTCCTTCACGTCGGCGCCCTTGCGGTGGCCCACCACGACGACGCGGAACGGGCCGAGGCGCGCGAGCGCCGTCAGGATCGCGGGGTCGTCGGCGAAGCCGCGGTCGCCGTGCAGCTCGACGACGTCGGTGCACATGAGCTGGACGTAGTCCGCGACGAGCGGCCGGTTCGGGTGCCGTGCGAGCTGCACACGCTCCCACGCGGAGAGCCGCGCGAAGATCTCGCGCGTCAGCGCGTCGAGCCGCGCTTCGGCGCTGCGGATCTCGGCGGAGACGTCCGCGCGCCCTTCGGCCTGCGTCCGCCGCAGCCGGTCCAGATCCTCCAGCACCGCCTCGATCGGCTTCTCGAACGGCAGGCCGGAACCGCCCTTGGAACGTGCCATCCGCGGAAGATAGCGCCGCGCCGAACGCCCGCGCGAGAGAGACCCGCCGCGGCGCGCGGCACCCCGCGGTCGAACTTGACGCCCCCGCGCCGCGGGCCGACTCTCGGGCCCCTGCGATGAGCACCCCCGCGCTGGCCCTCGTGCACGTCTCCGTCCGCGCGGGTCTGCGCGATCCGGCCGCGGAGCAGGCCGAGTCGGCGCTGCGCCACGCGCTGCCGCACGCCGGCGTCCGCGCCGTGCGCTTCGTGCAGGGCTACGTGCTCGAGGGCGACGCCGCGTCCGACGCCGAGCGCATCGCGCGCGAGATCCTGGCCGACCCCGTCACGCAGGAGTGGAGCGTCGGCGCGCTGCCCGACGACAGCGCCGCCGAGGTCCGCGGCGGCGCGCTCGTCGTGTCCGTCGCGCGGCGCCCCGGCGTCATGGACCCCGTCGAGGCGTCGTGCGTGCGCGCGATCGCGGCGCTCGGCAGTGCGGCGCGCAGCGTGCGCACCGTCCGCCGCTACGTCGTCACGGCCGAGCGCCTCGACGACGACGCGCTGCGCGACGCGGCGCGCCGCGTGCTCGCGAACGAGGTCGTCGAGGAGATCCGCCTCGGGCCGGCGTTCGAGCTGCGCGCGGTGCACCCCGCGCCGTACGCCTTCCGCCGCGTCGAGGTCCCGCTCCGCGGCGCCGACGACGCGCGTCTCGCCGCAGTGTCGCGCGAGATGGGCCTCTCGCTGACCGTGCTCGAGATGCAGGCCATCCGCGACTTCTTCGTCCGTGAGGGCCGCGAGCCGACCGACGTGGAGCTCGAGACGCTCGCGCAGACGTGGTCCGAGCACTGCAAGCACAAGACCCTCGCGGGCGCCGTGCGCTACCGCGGCCCCGACGGCGAGCGCCGCTACCGCAACCTGCTGAAGGAGACCGTGTTCGAGGCGACGCGCCGCATCGCGCGCGAGGACTGCCTCTCGGTGTTCTCCGACAACGCAGGTGTGATCGCGTTCGACGACGCACACGGCGTCTGCATGAAGGTGGAGACGCACAACCACCCGTCCGCGATCGAGCCCTACGGCGGCTCGGGCACGGGCATCGGAGGCGTCATCCGCGACATCCTCGGCACGGGCCTCGGCGCGCGGCCGTTCCTGAACACCGACGTGTTCTGCCTCGCGCCTCCGGACACGGCCGAAGAGGACGTGCCGAAGGGCTCGCTGCATCCGCGGCGCGTGCTGCACGGCGTCGTCGCCGGCGTGCGCGACTACGGCAACCGCATGGGCATCCCGACGGCGTCCGGCGGCCTCTACTTCGATCCGCGCTACGTCGGGAACCCGCTCGTCTTCTGCGGCACGCTCGGACTCATCCCGCGCGACCGCGTCGCGAAGGCCGCGCAGCCGGGCGACGCCATCCTCGCCGTCGGCGGCCGCACGGGGCGCGACGGCATCCACGGCGCCACGTTCTCGTCGGCCGAGCTGCACGAGGGCAGCGAGACGGTGTCCGCGGGCGCGGTGCAGATCGGCAACCCGATCGAGGAGAAGCGCGTGCTCGACGCGCTGCTCGTCGCGCGCGACGCGGGACTGCTGAGCGCCGTCACGGACTGCGGCGCGGGCGGCTTCTCGTCGGCAGTCGGGGAGATGGGCGAGCACACCGGCGCGCGCGTCCAGCTCGACCGTGCGCCGCTCAAGTACGACGGCCTCTCGTACGCCGAGATCTGGATCAGCGAGGCGCAGGAGCGGATGGTGCTCGCCGTCGCGCCGCGGAACGTCGCACGCGTGCGCGAGATCTTCGAGGCCGAGGACGTCGAGGTCACGGAGCTCGGGACGTTCACGGGCGACGGCCGACTGCAGCTCTTCCACGGCGCCGAGCAGGTCGCGGACCTGCCTATGGAGTTCGTCCACGACGGGCTGCCGCGCATCGAGCGCGAGGCCGTGTGGGACGCGCCCGCGGCGACGCCGTTCGCGTGGGACGACACGCGGGGGGACGACCTCGGTCGTGACCTGCACGCGCTCCTCGGGGCGTGGAACGTCTGCTCGCGCGAGTGGGTGATCCGCCAGTACGACCACGAGGTGCAGGGCGGCAGCGCCGTGAAGCCGCTCGTCGGCGCCGGCGCGGACGCGCCCGGCGACGCGACCGTCGTGACACCGATCATCGGGTCGCCGCGCGGGGTCGCCGTCTCGCTCGGTGCGAACCCGCGGCTCGGCGACGCGGACCCGCGCGCGATGGCGTGGAACGCCGTCGACGAGGCGTTGCGCAACCTCTGCGCCGTCGGCGCGGACCCGCGCCGCGCGGCACTCCTCGACAACTTCTCGTGGGGCAACGCGTCGAAGCCCGACCGCCTCGGTTCGCTCGTCCTCGCGGCCGAGGGCCTGCGCGACGCCGCACTCGCGTTCGGGACGCCGTTCGTCTCGGGCAAGGACTCGCTGAACAACGAGTACCAGGTCGGCGGGCGGACGATCGCGATCCCGCCGACGCTGCTCGTGTCGGCGTTCTGCGTGGTCGACGACGTCCGCCGGTGCACCACGTCGGACCTCGCCGCCGCGGGCGACCGCCTGTATCTGGTCGGCGTCACGCGCGACGCCCTCTGCGGCAGCCACCTCGGGCTCGTCCGCGGCACGACCGGCGGCGCGGTGCCGCACGTCGTGCCGGAGGAGTCCCTCGCCGTGTTCGACGCCGTCCACGCCGCGATCCAGGCGGGCCTCGTGCGCGCGTGTCACGACTGCAGCGAAGGCGGCCTCGGCGTCGCCGTCGCCGAGATGGCGCTCGGCGGTGCGCTCGGCGCCGACCTGCAGCTCGCGCAGGTGCCGTTCGAGGAGGACGGCTCCGCACAGACGCACGCGAGCTCGGTGCGCGACGCCACGCTGCTCTACTCGGAGAGCCCCGGGCGCCTCGTGTGCGAGGTCGCGCCGGAGCACGCGGCGCGTTTCGAGGCGCTGCTCCGCGACGTCCCCCACGCCGCGGTCGGCACGGTCACCGCGACGCCGCGCGTGCGCGTGATCGGCATGCGCGGGGGCGTGTGCGTGGACGAGCCGCTCGAGGCGCTGCGCGCGAGCTTCACACGGCCGCTCCGCGACGGAGCCGTGTCGTGAGCGCCGTCCGCGCCGCCGTCCTGCGCACCGCCGGCACGAACTGCGACGCGGAGGCTGTCCACGCGCTGCGCCGCGCCGGGGCCGAGCCGCACCTCGTGCACCTGCACGCGCTGATGCGCGCGCCGCAGCGCCTCGACGGGTTCGGCATCGTCGTGTTCCCGGGCGGCTTCACGTACGGCGACGACATCGCCTCGGGCGTCGTGTTCGCCGTCGAGATGCGCGAGCGCGTGCTCCCGGCACTGCGGCGGCGCGTCGCCGCGGGCGCGCTGGTGCTCGGCATCTGCAACGGGTTCCAGATCCTGGTCCGCGCGGGGCTGCTCCCCGACACCGACGGCAGCGGTCGGCAGACGGCGAGCCTGCAGCCGAACGCATCGGGCAAGTTCGAGTGCCGCTGGGTGCGGCTGCGCGCCGTGACGGACCGCTGCGCGTTCCTCGAGCGCGGCCAGGAGATCGACTGCCCGGTCGCCCACGCCGAGGGGCGCTTCGTCACGGACGACGCGACGCACACGCACCTCGCGGAGCACGGCCAGGTCGCGCTGCGCTACGTGCGCGCGGACGGTCGCGCTCCCGAGTACCCGTGGAACCCGAACGGCTCGCGCGACGACGTCGCGGGCGTCTGCGATCCGACCGGCCGCGTGCTGGGGCTGATGCCCCACCCCGAGCGCAACGTCGAGAGCTGGCACCACCCGCGCTGGACGCGCGGGACGCCCGGCGGCGCCGGTCTCGACCTGTTCGCGCGCGCCGTCCGCGTCGCGCGCGGCGACGGCTGCTGAGACGTCGTCAGGGCGCGCGGCGCGCCACGAGCACCCGCGGGTGCCCCGCGAGGTCCGGCAGGACCGCCTCGATCGCGTAGCCGCGCACGGCGCCGACGGCGGCGGTGATCGGTGCGGGCTCGTCGCCGGGCAGCTCGCACGCCAGCAGTCCGCCCGCGCGCAGGTACGGCAGTGCCTCCGTCGCGATCCGTGCGTACAGCGCCGCGGGCTCCCCGTCGACGAACACGGCGCGCCGCGGCTCGTGCAGGACCTCCGGATCGACGTCCCCCACCTCGTCGTGGCGCACGTACGGCGGGTTCGACAGCACGGCGTCGACGCTGCCGGGCGCGACGTGTCCCGCGAGCGGCGCGAGCAGATCGCCGAGATGCAGGCGCACGCGCGCGGCGACGCCGTGGCGCACGGCGTTGCGCCGCGCGACCTCGAGCGTCTCCGCGTGGATGTCCACCGCGTGCACCGTCGCCGCCGGCAGCTCGCGCGCGAGGACCACGGCGATGCAGCCCGTCCCCGTGCCGACGTCCACGACGACAGGCGCTTCGAGCGCGCGGAGTTCGCGCAGAGCGCGCTCCACGAGTCCCTCGGTCTCGGGGCGGGGCGCGAGCGTGTCGGCCGTCACCTCGAACTCGAGCGACCAGAACTCGGCGCGGCCGAGCACGTGCGAGATGGGCTCGCGGCGCACGCGCCGCGCGAGAAGCGTGTCGTAGCGCGCGACGGCGTCGGCATCCACCGGCGCGTCCGGTCCCAGCGCGAGCTGATGACGCCGCACGCCGAGCACCGCGGCGAGCAGCAGCGCGGCATCGAGTTCGGGCGAGGCGATCCCCGCGGCGCGCAGGCGCGCGGCGGCGGCGGCGAGGAGCGGGCGGACGGTCGCGTCGGTCACGTATGCACGGCGGGCCCGGCGGGGCGCTGCCCCGCCGGGCCCGAGGAGTTCAGCGTCGTGCGGCGCTCAGCGCTTGCGCGCGGCGCGGGCCGCCTCGCGGCGCTCCTTGTCCTTCTTGGCGCCCGAGATCGCGCCGGAGATGAAGGTCCAGAGCACGAGCAGCGAGCAGAACAGGATGACCCACAGGCCGGGGCCGGCCACGCGCATCCACTGCTCCTTCGTCGTCGTGTCGCGGTGGTCGATCAGCGGCTTCAGCATCTGGATCAGGCGGCGCACCGCGACGAAGATCCCGTCGCCGGCCATGAACAGCGCCGGCCACACGATCATCTTGCGGTGGAACAGGTTCGCCCAGCTCGCGAAGATGCCGTACGCGGCGAACACGGTCAGGAACCCGCCCGCGATCGACTGCGACGCGTAGATGTCGTTCCGGGTGCCCTCGATCGGCAGCCAGATGCACGCGACGAGGATCGAGACGCAGCAGAACAGCAGGGTCCAGTGCTGCTTGAAGTCGGTCCCCTCGGCGGGCGGCAGGTAGCCGGAGCAGCGGTTGCAGCGCGTGGCCAGGGCGTCGATCTCGGAGATGCAGTAGACGCAGAGCTTCGTCTGCGGCTGGCCGCCGTCCGCCGAGGAGTCCGCGCCGGCCGGCGCGCCGCCGCCGTACCCGACCGCGACGTCGGCCGTCGCCGTCGTCTCCTCCGACGGGGCGCCCGCGGCGTCCGCCGCAGCGTCGCCGCCGTCGCCGAGGGGCTCCTCGCGGCCCCAGTTCGAGTCGTCGCTCATCTCTGGCCCTTCCTTCCGTTCGCGCTCCGTCCGGTGCGCCCCCGTCCAGTGCCCACAGTCGCGCGATCCTACGCACTCGGCGGCCCCGGCTCCAGCCAGGAAGCGGACGCGCGCGCAGCGCCTGCAGGGCCTCGCGAACGACCGTGGACGCCGGAGGTTCAGTCCGTGCCGGCCCGGCGCTCCTCCGCCTCGAGCTGCTCCGCCAGGAACTCGAGGCGCTGCTCGCGCTCCGCGGCCCGCAGGCGCTCGTGGAAGTCGTCGAGCCGCCCGAGGAGCACGCCCTCGAGATCGTGCACGCTGAACTCGATGCGGTGGTCCGTCACGCGGTTCTGCGGGAAGTTGTACGTCCGGATGCGCTGGCTGCGGTCGCCCGAGCCGATCATGCCCTTGCGCTGCGCCGCGCGCTCGGCGTCGGCCTTCTGGCGGAAGTGGTCGAGCACGCGCGCCGCCAGGATCTGACGCGCCTTCGACCGGTTCTTGTGCTGGCTCTTCTCGTCCTGCATGTGGACCGTGATGCCGGTCTCGAGGTGCGTCAGGCGGATCGCGCTCTCGGTCTTGTTGACCTTCTGGCCGCCCGGCCCGCCGGCGCGCATCTTGTCCTCGCGCACGTCGCGGTCCCAATCGATGTCCACGTCCACGGCCTCGGCCTCGGGCAGCACGGCGATGGTTGCGGCCGACGTGTGGATGCGCCCCTGCGTCTCGGTCTTCGGGACGCGCTGCACCCGGTGGCCGCCGCTCTCGAAGCGCAGCAGGCGGTACGCGCCCGCGCCCCGGACCTGCGCGGTGATCTCCTTGAAGCCGCCCATCTCGCCCTCGTGCTGGTCGAGGACCTCGATCTTCAGGCGGTGCTTCTGGCAGAAGTGCGTGTACATCGTGAAGAGGTCGCCCGCGAAGAGCGCGGCCTCCGCGCCGCCCACGCCCGCTCGGATCTCCAGGATCACGTCGCGCTCGGACATCTCGTCGTCCTCGGCGAGCAGATCCTCCGCCGCCGTCCACAGCGACTCGAGTCGCTCCTCGAGCTCCTGGACCTCGAGCTCCGCCAGCTCGCGCATCTCCGCGTCGTCCCCCTCGGCCAGTTCGCGCGAGCTGGCGAGCTGGCGCACGGCGCTCGTGAGCTCGCGGTGGAGCCGGGCGAACTCGGCGGTCTGGCCGTGCTCGCGCGAGAGCGTGCGCAGCCGCTCCATGTCGCTCACGACCTCGGGACGCTGCAGCAGCTCGGTGACCTCGGCATGCCGGCGCGCCTTGCCGGCCAGGGCGCGCAGCATCACGTCCCGGTTGAGCATGCTCGGACCTCCGTGCGCGTGCGGCCTGGCAAGGAACGAGCCCCGCCGCGCGGCGAGGCGCGGCGGGGCTCGGCGTCTCCGCGGCTACTGCTTCGGCGAGAGTCCGGCGTACTTGCGGTTGAACTTCTCGATGCGACCCGCGGTGTCCACGAACTTCTGCCGACCCGTATAGAAGGGGTGGCAGGCCGAGCAGATGTCCACGTTCAGCGTGGCGATCGTCGAGCGCGTCATGAAGACCTCGCCGCAGCCGCACGTCACCTTGCAGTCCACGTACTTCGGATGGATGTCGGGCTTCATGGCGTCTCCCACTCGTGGCGCGTCGCGCCGCAGAACCGGCCGAGGGTACGCAGCGGGTTCGCGCGCCCAAGCTCTTTCGGGCGCCGGCGGCCGGGGGCGACGGGCCGGCCACGAGTTGACGTGCGCCTGCGCGGCGCGTACGTTCCGTAGTTCTACGGAATGTCGTCACGTCGTCCCGCCCGCCGCGAGCTCTGCGCAGACCTGCCGCGCGTCGTGTGCCTCCACGCGAACAAGGTGCAGCACCTGCGCGCTGCGCTGCGTGCCCCGCAGGAGCTCGCGGCGCTCGCCGCGCGGCACAAGGCGCTCTCGCACCCGGCGCGCCTCTGCGTCCTCGAGCTCCTGGCGATCGAGGAGTGCTGCGTGTGCGACGTCGCCCACACGCTCCGCCTCCCGATCTCCACGGCGTCGCAGCACCTGCGGCGACTGCTGGCGGCGGGCCTCGTGAGCACGCGCCAGGACGGTCGTCTCGTCTTCTACGCGCCCACGTCGGAGGGCCTCGAGGCCCTCCGACCGCTCGGACGTCGCGAGGCCCGCGCGTGACCGCGCCCGGCGCACGCCCGGACGTCGCCACGCTCCGGTCAGGGGCCCGCGAGCTGACCCAGGTGCCGGAGCCCCCGCCGCGGCGTGCCACGCGGCTCGTGCTGCCGCTCGCGCTCCTGGCGGCGTTCGTCGGTGTGTTCCTCTACGCCGCCCGCGACGCGCTCCGCCCGAGGCGCTCGGTGCACGTGGTGCCGGTCGTCGTGAAGACCTCGGCCGAGGCCACGGGGGCGGGCGAGGTGGTGGCGACCGCAGCGGGTTGGGTGGAGCCCGATCCGTTCCCGGTGCACGTCTCGACTCTGGCGGACGGCGTCGTCGCGGAGATGCTCGTGCTCGAGGGGCAGGAGGTGCAGGCGGGGCAGGTCCTCGCGCGCCTCGTCCCCGACGACGCGGAGCTCGCGCTGCGGCGCGCCGAGGCCGAGCTGGCCGCGGCGACCGCCGCGGTGGACGTCGCCGCCGCGCGCGCCACGGCGGCGGAGACGGACTGGGCGCACCCGACGGAGCTCGAGCGCGAGCTCGGACGCGCCCGCGCCGCCCACGACGCCGCACGCGCTGCGCGCGCGCGGCTCGACGCCGAGATCGCCATGGCCGAGGCACAGCTTGCGGTGCTGCACGACGACGCACGCCGCCTCGCGGCGCTGCTGCCCTCGCGCTCCGCGACGGAGGCCGAGGTGACGCGCGCGCAGCTCGAGGTGGCGGTGCAGGATGCGAACGTCGCCGCCGCCCGCGCGCGCCGAGCCGAACTCGACGCCGAGATCGCCGCGACGCGGGCGGACCTCGCTGCCGCCGACGAGCGCCTGCGCCTGCGGGTCGCGGACACGCGCGAGCTGCAGGCGGCGCGCGCCGACCTCGCGCTGGCTCGCGCGTCCGAGGCGCGCGCGCGCGCCGCGCGCGACGAGGCGCGGCTGCGGCGCGAGCGCATGGAGATCCGCGCGCCGGTCGCGGGTGTCGTCATGCGGCGCCTCGGCGAGCCCGGCTCGCGGCTGATGCTCGGCATGGACGGCATGGAGGCCTCGTGGGTCGTGGACCTCTACGATCCGGCACGCCTGCAGGTGCGCGTGGACGTCGCCCTGGCCGACGCGGCGCGGATCGGCGTCGGGACGCGCGCGCGCGTCGTCGCCGAGTCGTATCGCGACGCGCCGCTCGAGGGCGAGGTCTCGCGCCTCGTCCACTACGCCGACATCCAGAAGAACACGGCGCAGGCGAAGGTCCGGCTCGTCGCTCCGCCGGCCGGACTGAAGCCGGAGACGCTGGCCAGGGTCGAGTTCTTCGGATCCGGTCAGGCGGCTCCCGGGGCGACGGGCGCACGTCGCGTGTGGGCGCCCCGCGAACTGGTCGCGGGCGGCCGTGCGCTGGTCGCCGGCGCGGGCGACGTCGCGGAGTTGCGCGACGTGAAGCTGGGCGGCGGGCACGACGGCGCCTGGGTCGAGGTCCTCGACGGCCTGCTGCCCGGGGACCGCCTGATCGACGCCCCGCCGGACGCCGCGCCGCAGCCGGGCGAGCACGTGCGGATCGAAGGCGAGTCCACCCGATGAGCGCGCTCGTCGAGTGCCGCGGCCTCACGCGCGTGTACCACAAGGGCGACCAGGAGATCCGGCCGCTCGACGAGCTCGACCTCGACGTCGACGAGGGCACGTTCACCGCCCTCATGGGCCCGTCGGGCAGCGGCAAGACGACGCTCCTGAACCTCGTCGCCGGCATCGACCGCGCGACCTCGGGCACGCTGCGCGTGGAAGGCGTCGAGCTGGGCGCGCTGTCGAACACCGAGCTCGCGCGCTGGCGTGCGCACACCATCGGCTACGTCTTCCAGCTCTACCACCTCGTGCCCGTGCTCACGGCGTACGAGAACGTCGAGCTGCCGCTCCTGCTGCGCGACGACACGCGCCGGGAGCGCCACCGCAAGGTGGCCGCGGCCCTCGAGCTGGTCGGCCTCGCGGACCGCCACGACCACTTCCCGCGCCAGCTCTCCGGCGGGCAGGAGCAGCGCGTGGCGCTCGCGCGCGCCATCGTGACGGACCCTCGCATCATCGTCGCGGACGAGCCGACCGGCGACCTCGACGCCGCGGCGGCGGACGCGATCCTCGACCTGCTCGGCGCACTGCGCCGCGAACTCGGCAAGACGCTGCTCATGGTCACGCACGACCCGCGGGCCGCCGCGCACGCCGACCGCGTGATCCACCTCGAGAAGGGCCGCATCGTCGCCGCTGCGGCAGCGACGTCGTGACCATCACGCGGCTGCTGCCGCTCGCATGGAAGTTCCTCAGCCGGCGCGCGGGGCGCAGCGCACTCACGGTCGTCGGCGTCGCGGCCGCGATGTGCCTCTTCGCGGCGATCGGTGCGCTGCGCGCCGGGGTGCGCGAAGCCACGGCGGCGACGGCGAAGGACGTGCGCCTGATCGTCTACCGCGAGAGCCGCTTCTGCCCGTTCACGAGCCGTCTGCCGGAGCGCTACGAGGCGCGCATCCGAGAGATCCCGGGCGTCACCGACGTCGTCCCCATGAAGATCGTGGTCAGCAACTGCCGCGCGAGCCTCGACGTCATCACGTTCCGGGGCGTGCGCAAGGAGGAGTTCGCAGCCGGCGAGGGGCGGAAGCTCCGCGTCGTGTCCGGCAGCGTAGACGACTGGCTGCGCCGCTCCGACGCCGCGCTCGTCGGGCGCCTGCTCGCGGAACGCCGCGGCGTGCGCGCAGGCGACCGCTTCGTCTCGGCCGGCGTGACGGTGACCGTCGCCGGCATCTACGACTCCGACGACCCGCAGGACCGCAACGTGGCGTACGTGGACCTCGAGTTCCTGCAGCGCGCGCCGGGCGTCTCCCAGCTCGGGATCGTCACGCAGTTCCTGGTGACCGTGGCGCGCCCCGAGGACTCGGAGCGCGTCTCCGCCGCGATCGACGCAGCGTTCCGGAGCGACCAGGAGCCGACGTCCACGCGCTCCGAGAAGGCGTTCGTCGCGCGCGCCGCCACCGACGTGATGGCGCTCGTGGACTTCACGGGCCTCGTCGCCGCCGGCTGCGTCGCCGCGGTGCTCGCGCTCGTCGCCAACGCGATCGTGATGTCGGTGCGGGACCGCGTCGGCGACTTCGCCGTCATGCAGACGCTCGGCTACACGCCTGCGCGCATCGCCGCGCTCGTGGTCGTCGAGTCGTCGCTGCTCGGGACCATCGGCGGACTGCTCGGGACCTCCGCCGGGCTCGGGTTCCTGGCCGCCAGCGACTACGCCCTCTCCAGCGAGGGACTCTCGATCACGTTCGACGTCGGCGGCGGCGTCTGGGCGCTGTGCGTCGCCGTGAGTGTGGCCGTGGGCGTCGCTGCCGGGCTCGTCCCCGCGTGGCGCGCGGCGCGCGTACCCGTGGCCGCGTCGTTCCGGGCGGTGTGACGTGAAGCTCCTCCCGTGGGACTACGGCGTGCGCAACCTCCTCCGCGCGCCGGGCCGGACGGCGCTCGGGGCGGGCGGCGTCGCACTCGTGACGGCGCTGCTCGTGACCGCGGCCGCGTTCGTGCGCGGCATGAACGGCTCGCTGGCCGAGACCGGCGGCCTGCGGAACGTGATCCTGCTCGGCGCGGGCAGCGAGGACAGCGTCGAGCGCAGCGAGGTGAAGGCCGGCGTCGCCGGGATCGTCGCGGCGTCGGTGCCGGGGATCGAGGAGCGCCTGGGCGTGCCGTACGTCTCGCCCGAGATCAACGTGGCGCTCGTGGTGAACGTGGACGGACAGGAGCGGCAGGCGTCGTTCCGCGGCGTGACGGATGCCGCCTACCTCGTGCATCCGCAGGTGCGCATCGTCGAGGGTCGCGCGCCGCGTGCCGGCGAGCTGCTCGTCGGACGCTTCGCGGCCGCACGCCTCGACGTGCCCGACGAACGACTCGCGGTGGGACGCTCCGTCGACATCGACGGCCGCCCCTGGACGATCGCCGGGCGCTTCGAGGCGCCCGGCACGGTGCTCGACGCCGAGATCTGGTGCGACGCGCAGGAGCTGCGCGTCGCCACGCGGCGCGAGACGCTCTCCGGGATCGTGCTGACGCTCGCGGACGACGCACAGACGGACGATCTCGACCTGTTCACGAAGCAGAGGCTCGATCTCGAGCTGGTGGCGCTCCCCGAACGTGGCTACTACGCGCGGCTCCACGACTTCCTCGCGCCCGTCCGCGCGATGGTCTGGACGACCGCGCTGCTCGTCGCGGGCGCGGCTCTGCTCGGCGGCATCGACACCATGCACGCGTCGTTCGCGGCGCGCATCCGCGAGTTGGCGACGCTGCGCGCGCTGGGCTTCGCGAACGGCGCGATCGCGCTCTCTCTTGTGCAGGAGGCGCTGCTGACGGCGGCGCTCGGCGCGCTCGTCGGTGCCGCCTGCGTGCTGCCGCTCGACGGTCTCGCCGTACGCGTCTCGATGGGCGCGTTCGGGCTGCGCGTCGACGGCACCGCGCTCGCACTCGGACTCGGCGCCGCCTGCGGCGTCGGACTGCTCGGCAGCTTGCCCGCGGCGTGGCGCTGCCTCAGGATGGAACTCGTCGCGGCGCTGCGCGCCGACTGATCGGTCAGGAGGTCCCATGCGTTCGTCCCCTCTGAATCTCGTCGCGCTCGCCCTCGCCCTCGCCCTCGTCGGCGGCTGCAGCGAATCCGCGCCGACCACCACGTCCGAGACGCCGAGCGAGAAGGCGGCGCTTCCCGCCGAGCTGTTCGCCGCGGCGTCGCTCGCGGGCGCGGAGGACATCGGCGCGGCGAAGGAGCACGCGACCGTCGGCACCGAGCTCACCGTGCGTGGCCGGATCGGCGGGTCGAAGGAGCCCTTCGTCTCCGGGCGTGCAGCATTGACGCTGGTCACGATGGAGGGACTTACGTCGTGCAAGGACCTCGGCGAGGATCACTGCCCGACGCCGTGGGACTACTGCTGCGAGACGCGCGAGCAGCTCGTCAGGAACACGCTGACCGTGCAGGTCACCGGACCCGACGGCCGCCCGCTCCGCGCATCGCTCGAGGGCGTCCACGGACTCGAGCCGCTCGCGGTCGTCGAGGTCCACGGCACGGTCTCTTCACGCCCGAACGCCGACGTGCTCGTGCTCGACGCGGACCGCATCCACGTCGTCGGTCCGTAGCCCGCTCAGGCGAGCACGGCGCCGAGCACGCGGAGCGCGTTGCCCCCGAGCACGCGCGCGACGTCGTCCTCGAACCAGCCGCGCCGCGTGAGGCCCTCCGCGACGCGCGCGTAGCAGCAGGGCGTGTCCGCTCCGCCCGGGAGACCCGGAGGATCGAAGCCGTCGAGGTCGGCGCCGAGGGCCACGTGCTCGACGCCGCACAGCTCGGCCACGTGCTCGATGTGGTCGAGGGCGTCCTCGAGCGACGGCGACGGCCGCGTCGCGCGGCGGATGTGCGGCGGATACAGCGTGATGCCCGCGAGCCCGCCGGTCGCAGCCAGTTCGCGCAGCTGGGCGTCCGTCAGGTTGCGCGGGTGCTCCGTGAGCGCGCGGGCGCCGGTGTGCGTCGAGACCACCGGCACGGGCTGCGGGAGCCGCGCGACCTCGTCGAAGAGGTCGGCGACCCCCTCCGGCGCGAGGTGGGCGACGTCGAGCAGGATGCCGAGCTCGGCGCAGAGCCGCACGAGCTCGCGGCCGAACGCCGTGAGCCCGCGCCGCTCCGCCGCGGGGATCATGCAGCCGTCGCCCGCCTCGTTGCGCGGGTTGTGGGTCAGCCCGAGGGAGCGCACGCCGAGACCGTGGAACCGCACGAGCTCGTCCGGCTCGCCGCGCAGAGGCGACGCGCCCTCCATCGTCAGCAGACCCGCGAGCCCGTCGGCGGCGACGGCGGAGAGCTCGGCGCGCGTGCGCACCCAGCCGAGCCGACCCGCGCCGCGCTCGACGAGTCCGGTCCACAGCGCGTGCAGGCGGTCCGCGTACTCCGTCGCCGCGTGGCCCGTGCGGTCGCCCGGCGTGTAGAGCGTGAAGCACTGCAGCGACGGGCCGTGACGCAGCATGCGCGGCAGGTCGAGCATCTCGCCCGGGCACTCCTGCCACGGGTCCTTGCCCGTCTCCGCCGTGCGCCAGAGCAGGTCGGCGTGCAGGTCGACGACGGGGACGGCGGGCCGCGCCGCGCTCATGGCTCGTCGCCCTCGTCCCCGGCGGGCGCGGCGCCGCCGGGCTCTTCGCAGCGGGCCATGCGCGCGTCGTACGTGACCCGCTCCTCCGTCGCGTCGGGGAGCACGAGCACGGAGGTGACGAGCGGCGGCGGCCCCGCCGTCTCGATCTCCCGGAGCACGAGATCCGCCGCCTGCGACGAGAGCACGCGCAGCGAGCGCTCGTCGGCAGCGACCGCCTCGGACGGCGTCATGCGCAGCACGTAGTGGCGGACACGGTCCTTGCCGTCGCCGACGAGCCGCATCGTCAGCGCCGCGCGCGTCCCGGGTGCGAGGTTGCGCTCGAACGCATCGCGTACGAGCGCGGCGACGCGGGGCGTGTCCGTGTCGGTCGTGGTCCGCACGGCCATCAGGTAGAGCACCGTCGTCGCGATGACCGCCACGAACCCCATCGCAGAGATGATGCGCAGCGAGCGCGATCCCAATCCGGCCTCCTCGGAGCGGACGTACCTCGCTCCGTACATCGGCTGCGGGCAGGCGCTTCCTCAGCGGGGCTGCACGCCCTCGAGCGCGCGCGCCAGATCGCACCGCGCCCCGACCCCGAGACCCCGCGAGCGCATCCAGCCGGCACGCAGCTCGAGCACGTACGGGACGGGCGTCGCGCACGCGTGCTCGGGGATCTCCGCGTCCGGCAGCCCGAGGCCCGGCGGCAGCGTCGCGACGTCCACGACCTGCCCCCCGGCGTCGATCCAGACGATGTCGAGGCCGATCTCGCAGTCCTTCATCCAGAAGCGCCGGAGACCCGGGCGCGGGTACACGAAGAGCATGCCGCGATCGTCCGGGAGCGTCGCCCGCCCCATCAGCCCGCGCTCGCGCTCCACGTTCGTCGCCGCGATCTCGACGCGCACGACCGGGACGCCGGACGGGGCGTCCACGCCCGCCGTGCGCTCGCCCACGAGCACGAGAGCCGGCGCCGCGTGTTGCGGTGCGTCGTCGCTGCGCGGACCGCCCGCGCCCACGACCGGGGGCGCGTCCGTCGCGCCGGACCCGGCGCCCGCGGCGATCGGGGGCGACGCACGGCCGGCGGTGCCGGCCTCGCCCGACGCGGAGGGCGTCGACTTCCGCGCGCACGCCGCAACCGCGAGCGCGAGCACGAGCAGGGACGCGAACACGACGAGGCCGAGGCCGCGGGCGCGCGTCACGACGTCTCCCCCGCCACGAACCCCCACTGCGCGAGCGCCGCGAGCACCTCGTCGAGCGGCAGCCCGACGACGTTGCTGCGGCTGCCGTCGATGCGCGTCACGAAGTGCTCCGCGGTCTCCTGGATGGCGTACCCGCCGGCCTTGTCGAACGGCTCGCCCGTCGCCACGTACGCGTCGATCTCCGCAGCCGAGAGCGGCCGCATCGTCACCTCCGTCGTGACGGCGAACGCGTGTTCGCCGCGCTCCGAGAGCAACGCGACCCCGGTGACCACGCGCTGGGTCGATCCCGAGAGCAGACGCAGCATACGCCGCGCGTCGGCGGCGTCGAGCGGCTTGCCGAGGAGCGTGCCGTCGGCGGCGAGCACCACGGTGTCGGCCGCGAGCACGGTGTCCTTCGGGTGCCGCTCGCGCACCACCAGCGCCTTGCGGCGTGCGAGCGCGAGGGCGACGTCCGCGCCGGCCGCGCCCGGCGGCGGCGTCTCGTCGACGTCCGCCGGGTCGACCACGAAGGCGACGCCGGCGGACGCCAGGAGCTCGCGCCGGCGCGGTGACGCGGACGCGAGACGCAGCGCCACGGGCGCTACTTCGCCTTCGCGGCCTTGCTGCGCGGGGGCTTCGCGGCGCCTCCGGTCTTCTTCGCGGCCTTCGCCGGCTTCGGCTGCTTCGCCGGCTTGGCGGCCGGGGCCGCCGGCTCCGCGTCCGTGGACTTCTCCGCGCGCTTCGGAGCGGCGGCGCCGGCGAGCGGGTCGGCGTCGTCGTCGGACCGGTGCGCGTAGCGCGTGAGCAGGTAGTGCGCCCGCAGCCGGTCGTCCTCGCCGGCGGCGGCGGCGAGCGCCTTCGCGATCTTCGGCAAGGACGTCGTCTTCGGGACGAGCCCGACCTTCTGCACGAACTTGGCGACCTCCTTGTCCGGCCGCCACTCATCGTCCTCGGCGAGCACCGCCAGCATCACGGCCCGCGCGTGCGGCGGCACGTTGCGCATCTTCGCGACGACCGCCTCGAGGTCCGCCTCCGGATTCGCGCGCGCGCGGTCGAAGCTGCAGCGGTTCAGCACCGCGTGCACGGAGCCGAGCATCTTGAGCGCCGCCTTCGCGAAGGCCCGGGCACCGGAGTGCCCGCCGGCGCCGAGCGCGCTCGAGATGTCCCAGGGATCCGCGACGCGCATCTCGTTCCAGTCGACGAACCACTCGCGCAGCGCCTGCCGCGACTGGACCTTCGACAGGTCCGGTGCATGCTCGGCCAGGAGCGCCAGGATCGCGGCCTCGACGGCGTCCTCGGAACCCACGAGGACGCCGTAGGCCTGCTCCAGCCGGTCGAGGGTCTCGACCAGCCGCGACGGCTTCGCGCGGTTCGGCATGGATCAGCCCGCCTGCTTCTTCGCGGACTTGCCCTTCGTCTTGCGGCCGGCGAGCGTCACGTTGCGCGGCAGGGCACGGCCCTTGCGCTTCACGAACGACGCCACGGTCTCCGAGCACTTCGCGCCCTGGCCGAGCCAGTACTCCACACGCTCCATGTCGAGCGAGACCGACTTCTCGAAGTCCTCGACGAGCGGGTCGTAGTGACCGATGTACTCGATCGCGCTCCCGTCGCGCCGCGTCCGGGAATCGAACGCGCCCACGCGATAGAACGGCCGGTTGGTGCGGCCCATCCGGGCCAGCCTGATACGCACTGCCACGTCACTCTCTCCTGTTCGGCACGCGAGCTACGCCGGACCCATGCCCAGATCGCTCAGGCGGATCCCCTGGCGCTTCAACTCGCGCAACTGCCTTTCCTTGTCCTTCTGGAAGCGGCGGCCCATGAGCTTGTTCATGATGCCGCCCTCCGAGCGCAACTGCTTCATCGTCTGCCGCATCTGCTTGTAGCTCTTGAGCAGACGGTTGACCTCGTCCATGGACGTCCCGGAGCCGCGGGCGATGCGCCGGCGGCGCGCGGCGTCGATCACGTCGGGGTTGCGCCGCTCGGCGACGGTCATGCTCTGGATGATCGCCTTCGCGCGGCGCAGCGGCTTCTCGTCGATCTCCTGGTCGCCCAGCGCGGCGCCGACGCCCGGGAGCATCGAGAGCCACTCCTTCATCGGCCCCATCCGCTCGACCTGCTCGAACTGCCGCAGCATGTCGTCCATGGTGAAGGTGCCGGTGAACAGCTTCTCGGCGGCGGCCTCCACCTCGTTCTGCTGCATGACCTCCTGGGCGCGCTCCACCAGCGAGACGACGTCGCCCATGCCGAGGATGCGGGAGGCGAGCCGGTCGGGATGGAACGGCTCCAGGGCGTCCGGCCTCTCGCCGGTGCCCAGGAAGCGCACGGGCTTGCCCGTGACCGCGCGCACGGAGAGCGCGGCGCCCCCGCGCGTGTCGCCGTCGAGCTTCGTCAGCACGACGCCGGTGAGCGGGAGCGCAGCGTCGAAGGCCTTCGCGGAGTTGACCGCGTCCTGGCCCGTCATCGCGTCGAGGACGAGGAACACGTCGTGCGGCGTGACGCGCTCCGCGATGTCCCGGACCTCGTCCATCAGCTCGCGGTCGACGTGCAGTCGTCCTGCCGTGTCCAGGATGACGACGTCGTAGCCCTCGTCCGCGGCGCGCCGCACCGCGCGCTCGCAGATCTTCGGCGGGCGTCCCGACGCCTCGGCGTGGACGGTGATGCCCTGGTCGGCGCCGAGCACCTTGAGCTGCTCGACCGCCGCCGGCCGCTGCATGTCCGCGGCGACGAGGAGCGGGCGGCGTCCCTTGGACTTCAGGAAGCGCGCGAGCTTGGCGCAGGTCGTCGTCTTGCCGGCGCCCTGCAGGCCCGCCATCAGGATCACGGTCGGGCCGCGCGGCGACCAGCGGATCGGGATCTCCGTGCGGCCCGGTACGGACGGCTGGACCTCGTCCCCGCCCATCAGCCGCACGAGCTCGTCGTGCACGATCTTCACGACCTGCTGGTCGGGGCGGACGTTCTCGATCACGCGCTCGCCCACCGCACGCTCGCGGATGCGCTCGACGAGGTCGCGCACGACGGAGAGGTGCACGTCGGCCGTCAGCAGCGCCGTGCGAATCGCACGCAGCGCCTCGTCGACGTCGGACTCCGTGAGGGTTCCGCGCCGGCCGAGTCGCGAGACGGCCGCTTGCAGTCGCTGTGACAGGGACTCGAACATCAGCACCCGGACGCGCGGAGTTCCGCAGGGACGCGCGAGACGAAACGCCGAAGCGTAGGCGTGGGCGTGGGGAGCGTCAAGTTGACCCCGCTCCGCGGGGCGGCGCCGCGACGTGCGCCGCGCCCGGCCCGAGCGCGCGGACGCGCGTCGGCGCCGCCGCCGCACCGGGTGCGGACGCGCGGCTGCCGACCGCCAGCGCGTCGGCCTCAGGCCGGGTCTTCGTCGGGCACGCGGGCGATGCGCGCGCCGAGCGCGGCGAGCTTCTCCTCGATGCGCTCGTACCCGCGGTCGATGTGGTAGACGCGCCGCACCTCCGTCGCCCCCTCGGCGACGAGCCCCGCGAGGACCAGTGCCGCCGACGCCCGCAGGTCCGAGGCGAGCACGGGCGCGCCGGACAGGAAGTCCGTCCCCTCGACGATCGCCATGTCGTGCTCCTTGCGGACCCGCGCACGCATGCGCGCCAGCTCCGCGACGTGCATGAACCGCTCGGGGTAGATCTTCTCCGTCACGACCGAGACGCCCTCGGCCAGCGCCAGGAGCGCCATGAACTGCGCCTGCAGGTCCGTCGGGAACCCCGGATACGGCAGCGTCGTCACGTCGGCTGCGCGCAGCCGACCGCGCCGCGCGCAGCGCACCCAGTCGGGACCGCTCTCGACCGAGCAGCCGATCTCCTCGAGGCGCTCGAGCACCGCGGTCAGGTGGTCCGGCCGGCAGTCGCGGACCGTGACGTTCCCACCGGTGATCGCCGCGGCGACCAGGAAGGTGCCCGCCTCGATGCGATCGGGGACCGGGCGGTACGTCGCGCCGTGCAGTTCCGGCACGCCGTGGACCTCCAGGACCGGCGTGCCGATTCCGCGGACGTCGGCTCCCATCGCGACGAGGAAGAGCGCGAGGTCCTGGACCTCGGGCTCGCAGGCCGCCATGTGGATGTGCGTCACACCCTCGGCGAGGACGGCGGCCATGAGCACGTTGCCGGTGCCGGTGACGGTGGGCCCGAACGCCCCGCCCAGGTACATCGTGCCGCCGCGCAGACGCTCCGCGCTGCCGACGATGTAACCCGCCTCGATGTCGAGCTCGGCGCCGAGCGCGCGCAGGCCCTTCATGTGGAGGTCGATCGGACGCGGTCCGAAGACGCAGCCGCCGGGGAACGAGACCCGCGCGCGCCGCCGCCGCCCGAGCAGCGGACCGAGCACACACACCGAGGCGCGCATCGTCTTGACGAGCTCGTACGGTGCCTCGCACGACGACTCGTCCGTCACGCGCGTCGTGATCGAGCCGTCGTCGTCGCGCCGGCACTCGACCCCGAGCGCTTCGAGGATGCGCAGCATCGTGTCGAGGTCGCGGAGGCGGGGCGCATCGACGATGCGGCACGGCTCCTTCGTCAGGAGCGTCGCCGCGAGGATCGGCAGCACGGAGTTCTTGGCGGTGCCGGTCCGCACGTCGCCCCGCAGGGCGACACCGCCTTCGATCACGAGCTTGTCCAATGCATCCTCCGGCGCATGTCGGCGCGGGAGGGAGGCGGCAGGTCCTGCCGAGGGGGATGCTGATCCTACTCACGCGCACCGCCGCCCGCGCGGAGATCCGGACAGGCGGGCGCGGCGCGGCCGCGGAGCCGGAACGCGCGAAGGGCGGCGTCTTGCGACGCCGCCCTTCCGTGTGTCCACAGGGGTTCCGCGATCAGAAGTTGAACTGGAACTTCAGCGTGATCGCGTCGACGGACGGCAGCGGGTCGAGACGCGTCTGCTCGTCGTCGAGCTGGAACGTGATGCGGTACCGCACGAAGCGGTAGCCGAAGCCGTTCAGAGCCGCGAGCGGGAACGTGTACTCCGAGCCGAACACACCCGGGTTGTAGCCGGGGATGTTGAACACACCGTTCGGCTTGCCCGAGTTGTCGTGCACCTTGAGCGGCAGCCACCGCGAGGTGATCGACGTGTCCGTCGAGTTCTGGAACGCGTCGAGCGCCGACAGGTCGGGCTGCCCGAACAGCGTCGGGTGCTCGCGCGTCATCTGCAGTTCGACGAAGATCGCGTCGTTGGTGGTCGGGTCCGACTGGATGTCCTCGTTCGTCAGGTTGACGATCCGCGGCTCCAGCACGCCCAGGTCGGCGAACTTCGAGTAGACGATCGACGGCACGCCGCCGCCCACCGGGTCGAAGAAGCCGCCCGTGCCGCCGGCCACCACGAGGCCGCCGTTCGGGTCGTCGAGGCGGATGTAGCCGCGGCCGCCGTCACCACCGTACGGCGCGACGTAGCTGCCGGTCTGCGTGCCGCCCTTGCCGCCGGTCACGACGAACGCCGCAGCGGTGTCGGCGACGTCGTAGCCGCCCGTGGAGCGGACGAGGATCGAGCCGCCGCCGCCGCCACCGCCGGGGCCACCGGAAATGGTGCTCGGAGCGTTGCCCCCGTTGCCGCCCAGTCCACCCGTTGCGATGAGACGACCGGAGGTCGCGATCGTCACCACGCGCGCGGTCTGGATCTGCATGGCGCCGCCGCCGGCCCCGCCGCCGCCGCCCGGCTTGATCCAGCCGTACGAGGAGACGTAGCCGCCGTTGCCGCCTGCGCCACCACCACCCGCGCCGACGAGCGGCTGCAGGTCGTCGTTCGTCGAGCCGGCGCCTCCCTGGCCGCCCGGGCCCTGCCACGAGGCATAGGCGCCGGCGCCGTTCGCGCCGTTGGTGCCGGGCTGACGCGCACCGCCACCGCCACCACCGCCGGCCATGACGTACGCGGTGCTGGTGTTCACACCGCCGCCCAGTCCGCCGCGTCCGCCGTCCTCGGGGCCCGCCACGGTGCCGGTGGAGTCGTACCCAGGGGTGCCGGGGTTGCCGGAACCCTGCGTGTTGCTCGAACTGGTCGTCGCCTGAGTGGAGCTGTTGCCGCCCGTGCCGCCGCCGGCCGTGCCGACACCGCCGTACATGGGGCTCACGGACGTGTAGTAGCTGCCGGTGAGGCCGTTGTCGCCGGCGTTCGCCGCGAGCTGCAGCGTGCCCGCCACCGTGAAGTTGATCGCGCGGATCTGCGCCGGCAGCGAGCTCTTCACCGTGACCTTGACACCCTGCGGGATCACCACGTCGCGGAAGTTCGCGGTCGCGTTCCCGAACTTGTCGAGGTCGATCGTCACGTCGGACGCCGGCAGGAAGTCGCCGTCGGCCGCCGTGCCGCCCGCGGCGGTCATGATGCCGGAGGCGCTGCTCGGCACGCTGACGTCCCACTCGCCGGTCGAGATCCGACCGTCGAACAGGTCCTCGGCGCGCAGGAAGTTCACCGTGAAGGACGCGTCCGTGAACGGCTCGTCCTTCGTCGAGAACAGGACCATCACGCGCGGGTCGAACTCGTCCGGGTACGCATCGCCGATCGTCAGGATGTTCGTCTTGTACACCCCGCGCAGCGCCGGGTCGGCCGGCCAGTCCTGGATCAGCGCGCCCGGCGGGTCGTCGAGCTCGGACCACGGCTTCGTCGGGTCGTCGGTCCGCAGCTGCGCGAGCCAGTCGTAGATCGCGCGCAGCCGCGACCGGTCGCGGCTCGGCTGGAAGTCGTAGTTCTCGGTCAGGTCGCGGACGTTCTTCGTCACGCGCAGCGCGTACGTCCCGACGTCGGCCAGGGGCACGCGCGGCTGGAAGACCATCAGCGTCGTGGAGAAGTTCTGCTCCACGAAGATGTCGCCGGCGATCGGACGCCGAGCGCTCAGGTCACCCTTGCGCTGCGTGAGAGTCAGCTCGACGTTGCCGAGCAGACGCGCGGTGGTCGGGGAGAGCGGGACCTTCGTGCAGAAGAGGGAGACCGAGATGTCGTTCGGGACGTCGCTCGCCCCGCCCGCCCGCGAGTACTGGTCGGAGATCTGCGGCGCGCGGTCCGGCGGGTTCGAGAACGCGAACTGCGGCGGCGGCGCGCTCTGGTACGTCGTCTCGGTGTAGAGGTCCGACAGATTCGTGGAGGAGGCCGTCGCGAACGGCACCGTCACGCCGCGGCGCAGGGGGCGCCCGCGGGTCGAGCGCAGCGGCGAGATGCCGTCGGCGCCGATGACGCGGACCTGGTAGCGCGTGCTCGGCTGCAGACCCGCGTTCTCGGCCGCGTTGTCGCGGACGGAACCGGCCGGGTAGAACTTGCCGGTCGGGCTCGCGGGGTCACGCAGGTGGCTCGGGAGACGCGGGTAGAAGCGCACGACGTTGCCGTTCACCTGGAAGGTCCCGAAGACCTCCTTCGTGAAGCCCGTCTGCGTCGCGTTCTCACCGCGCACCTGGATGACCGCGTGGCTCACCGTCGCCGGGTCCACGTCCGCGCTGAACGTCATCTCGACGATGGAGTTCGCAGGGACGTTGGTCGCGTTGGCGATGTTGATGCGCTGCAGGGTCAGGTTGCGACCGCGGCGCGACTTCTTGGTCTTCGCGGTGGCATGCTCCGCGGCGCCCAGCGACGCCACCACCAGCGCAGCCGCGAGTCCACCACCGATCAGTCGAGTCAGCGCTCTCGAGTTGGCCATCTGCGCCACCCTCCAGTTGCTCAGGCTCTGAGTCCCAGAATCCACACGTGGACCTTCCGAGACGGCCCGCACCGCTCGGGAGACCCGTTCCAGCCCGACGTCCTTGTTATACGCGACGGCGCGGGGTTTTCCACACGCAACCGGGGCTCGGCATCGAGCCTGAGGACCGCCGCACGGCGGCGGACGACGCGCGCCGTCGCGCGGCACGAGCGCCCACGGCGTGCGAGTTCGCACGCCGTGTCCCGGGCAGCCTCGCGGAGGACGGCGGGAGGCGGCGGCCGGCGCAGACCCGCGACGAGCGGTTCCGCTCGGTAGGGGGTCGGCGCCGCGCCGCCGCGCCGCGCGACGTCTCGAAAAAAAACTCTCGCGACTGCGGTTTTTCGTGGCGCGACGACGCCCCGGGAGGCGAAGCAGCGGGTGTCGGGGCCGGCGCGCGACCGCGTGGCGCGCGCAATCCTTGCGCTTGTCCCGAGCGCCCGCAGAATCGCGCGTTTCGCCGGTCCGATCCACTTCCGGGCCGCGGCGACGGCGGGCTGCGCCGCCGTCGCGTGAACCGGGCTCGCAGCCCGGGGCCCATTCGCACCCGCGCCCAGAGCGCGCCGGAGGTCCTTCGCATGAGCCAGGTAGCCGTCGATGTCGTCGCCGTGCTCGAGAAGCCGTCGCCGTCGTCGGAGGAGATCCGCGCGGTGCGTCAGGCCGTCTGGAGCGACGCGGCCGCTCGCCGCGCCGTCTCCGAGATCGCCGCCACGGCACCGCTCGAACCGGACGCGGGTGCGGGCGACAAGCGGCTGGCGCTCCGCAAGGGCCTGGCGCTGTGGGCGCTCGCGCGCGAGCGCGACGCCGCCGAGTGGCTGGCGCACTCCACGGGCCGCACGGCGCTCGAGTTCCTCGGACGCAGCCTGCTCGCGACCGGACGTCCGGCCGGAGCGGCCGAGGCGCTCGCGGGTCTCGCCGAGGACCCGGCCGTGGCCGCGGTGCTGGCCGAGTGCTTCGCAAATCGCGGCGACGCCGATGCGTGCCGCGCCGCCGCGAAGCACATCGGCGACCCCGCCGACGCGGCGTACGTCGAGGGTCGCCTCGCGGACATCGAAGGCGAGCACGAGGAGGCGGAGACCGCGTACGACCGCGCCGTGGACCTGCGCCACAACCACACGGGAGCGCTGTTCCGCCTCGCGTACGGGTCCGCCCTGCACGGCGACGACGAGACCGCCATCTCGTTCTACCGCCGCTGCATCGACTCCGCGTGCGCGCCCGTCAACGCGTACCTGAACCTCGGGAACCTGCACGAGGACCGCGGGGAGTTCAGCCGCGCGCGCGAGTGCTACAAGGCCGTGCTCGACGCGGACCCGCGCAACGAGCGTGCGCGCATGTTCCTGCGCGACGCCACCGCCTCGCTGAACATGTTCTACGACGAGGATCTCGAGCGTCGGGCCGACCGCCGGTCGCAGGTCATGCGCCTGCCGGTCACCGACTTCGAGCTGTCGGTGCGCAGCCGCAACTGCCTCGCGAAGATGGGCGTCCGGACGCTGGGCGACCTCGTGCAGCGCACCGAGCAGGAGCTGCTCTCGTACAAGAACTTCGGCGAGACCAGCCTGCAGGAGATCAAGGACATCCTCGCGCAGAAGGGGCTGCGCCTCGGCATGGGCCGCGAGGAGCTGTCGCGCGACGAGGAGGCCCGCTCGATCCTCGAGGGGATCGGCGGCGCCGCGCCCCCCGAGACCGACCGGCGGATCGCACTCGACCGGCCGCTGAACGACCTCGAGCTGTCGGTGCGCAGCCGGCACTGCATGAGCGTCCTCGGACTGCGCACCGTGGGCGACCTCGTGCGCTGCACGGAGGCCGAACTGATGACCATCAAGAACTTCGGGCAGACCAGCCTGAACGAGGTCAAGCAGAAGCTGGCGGAGCTCGGTCTCTCGCTGGCGAGCGGCGCCTGACCCTCGCAGGGCGCTGCCCGTGTACCACCACCTGCGCGGCCGGCTGGAGCGCAAGTCGCCGGCCGAGGTCGTACTGGACGTGGGCGGCATCGGCTATCTGCTCGCGATCCCGCTCAGCACCTACGAGCGCCTGCCCGCGGAGGGCGAGACGGTCCGCCTGCTGACGACCTTCGTCGTCCGCGAGGACGCTCATCGCCTGTACGGCTTCGCGACTGCCGACGAGCGTGCGTTCTTCGCACTGCTCCAGACGGTCACCGGCGTCGGCCCCCAGGTCGCGCTCGGGATCGTCTCTGCGCTGCCCGTCCGCGAGTTCCGCGCCGCGGTGGCCGCCGCCGATCCGACGCGGCTGCGGCGCGTGAAAGGGATCGGCAAGCGGCTCTCCGAGCGGCTCGTCGTGGAACTCCGCGACCGGATCGACGTGCTCGGCGCGAGCGACCCCGTGGATGCCGAGGACGCGGCCGAGCGCGACGCGGTGCTCGCGCTGCAGGCGCTCGGCTTCGGGCCCGACGAGGCGCGCGCGGCCGTCGAGGCGGCGCGCCGCGAGGGCGACGCATCCGCCGGGAACGCCGGCGATCTCGTCCGGCGCGCGCTCCGACGGCTCTGACCCCCCGCGCGCGTACCGCCCGCCCGTGCGCGGCGCTGTAGCATCGCGCCTCCCCCGCAGGAGACTCGACCCGTGCACGACCTCGTTCGCATCGACACCCTCCCGAGCCGCGTCGGCGAAACGGTCCGCATCGGCGGCTGGGTCACCCACCTGCGCTCCAAGGGCAGCATCTGCTTCGCCGTCGTGCGCGACGGCAGCGCCGTCGTGCAGTGCGTCGCGACGCGCGCCGACGCAGGCGACGACGTCTTCGCGACGGCGTGCGGCCTGACGGTGGAGACGAGCGTGATCGTCAGCGGCACGGTGCGCTCCGACGCGCGCAGCCCCGGCGGCGTCGAGCTCGGCGTGGCGACCGTCGAGGTCGTCGGCCGGAGCGTGGACTACCCCATCGCGCCGAAGGAGCACGGTGTCGGCTTCCTCCAGGAACAGCGCCACCTGTGGGTGCGCTCGTCGCGGCAGCACGCGGCGCTGCGGATCCGGCACGAGGTCGAGGCCGCGATCATGGAGTTCCTCCACGCGGACGGCTTCGTCCGGTTCGACACGCCGATCCTGACGCCGTGCGCCGCCGAGGGCACGAGCAACCTGTTCGCGACGGAGTACTTCGACCTCGGCGAGGCGTACCTGGCGCAGACGGGCCAGCTGTACGTCGAGGCCGGCATGATGGCGTTCGGGCGCGTGTACTGCTTCGGTCCGACGTTCCGCGCGGAGAAGTCGAAGACGCGGCGCCACCTCACCGAGTTCTGGATGGTCGAGCCGGAGGCGGCGTTCGTCGACCACGCGGGCAACCTCGAAATCCAGGAGCGCATGGTCTCGCACGTGGTGGCGCGCTGTCTCGAGCGGCGCCGAGCGGATCTGGAACTCCTCGGGCGCGACCTCTCCGCCCTCGAGCGCGTGCAGCCGCCGTTCCCGCGCATCACGTACGACGAGGCGCTCGAGATCGTGCGCGCGCACGCGCCCGACGACGGATCCGTGCCGCCTCTCACGTGGGGCGAGGACCTCGGCGCTCCCCACGAGGTCCTGATCTCGGACCGCTTCGACCGGCCCGTGTTCGTGGAGCGCTATCCCGCTGCGGTGAAGGCCTTCTACATGCAGCCCGATCCGGCGCGCCCCGAGGTCGCGCTGTGCGCCGACCTCCTCGCGCCCGGCTTCGGCGAGATCGTCGGCGGAAGCCAGCGCATCCACGACGAGGCGTTGCTGCGGCAGCGCATCGAGGAGCACGGCCTGCCGGTCGACGCGTACCAGTGGTACCTCGACCTGCGCCGCTACGGCAGCGTGCCCCACTCGGGGTTCGGGCTCGGCATCGAACGCACGGTGCTCTGGATCAGCGGCCTGCCGCACGTCCGCGAGGCGATCGCGTTCCCCCGGATGCTGTACAGGATCTACCCGTGACCGCGCTCGGCGGCGCCGATGCGCTCGCGCGCGCCCTCGCCGCGACGCGCGGCGACCTCGAGCGCGTGAAGGCCGCCGTCGCGACGCGGGTCGTCGGGAACGACGACGTCGTCGAGGACCTGCTGACGGCGCTCCTCGCCGGCGGCCACGTCCTGCTCGAAGGCCCGCCGGGGCTCGGAAAGACGCTCCTCGTCCGGACGCTCGCGGCGGCCCTGGCGCTCGACCACCGCCGCGTGCAGTGCACGCCGGACCTCATGCCGGGCGACGTGACGGGCGCCACGCTGCTCGTGCCGGGCGAAGCGAGTCCCCAGTTCCACTTCGCCGAGGGGCCGGTCTTCACCAACGTGCTCCTCGCGGACGAGATCAACCGCGCGACGCCGAAGACGCAGTCCGCGCTGCTCGAGGCGATGGAGGAGCACCAGGTCACCGTGGGCGGCACGACGCACCGCCTGCCGGACCCGTTCGTCGTGCTCGCCACGCAGAACCCGGTGGAGATGGAGGGCACGTACCCGCTCCCGGAGGCGCAGCTCGACCGCTTCCTGTTGAAGGTCGTCCTGCGCCAGCCCGGTCCGGGAGTCCTCGCGGAGATCCTGCGCCGCACGACGGGCGGCGACGAGCCGCCTCCGCCGCCCGAACTGACGGCCGCGGGTCTCGGTGCGGCGCGCGCGCTCGTGCGCTCCGTGGTCGTCGCACCCGCGCTGCTCGACCGCGTCGCGCAGCTCGTCGCGGCGACGCACGCCGCCTCGCCGGACGCACCCGAGCTGGTCCGACGCTCGGTTCGGCTCGGCGTCTCGCCGCGCGGCGCTCGCGCGCTCGTCCTCGCGGCGAAGTCGCGGGCGGTACTCGCGGGTCGCCCGCACGTCGCCGTCGACGACATCGAACGTGTTCTGCTTCCGGCGCTCGCCCACCGGCTCCTGCTCGGGTTCGACGCCGAGACGCACGGCGTGACGGCGGCCGACGTCGTCGCCGCGGTCGCACCGCGGCTGCGCGTCTGACCGCCTCCCCCGCGCGACCGAGCCGCCAGGCGCATCACCGTCGGCGGCGCAGGAGCCACGGCCGCGCCTGCGGTACGGCGCGCCCGGGCGGGAGCCCGTGCTCCTGTGTCCGCGGCACGGGGCCGACGTGAGTCGCCGGCGAGCCCGCGCTCAGTCGGCGAGCGGCGCGGCGTCGTCCGGCGCGGTCGCGACGCGCACCCGCAGGCGCGTTCCACGGGCGCCCGCTGCAGGACGGGCGGCGTGCACGGCACCGTGAGAGCAGCGCTGCCGGCTGACGGGGCGCGAGGTCGAACGCTCCCGGAATCACGGCGGGAGGGTCTCTCGACCCTCCCGCGTGATGTTGCACGAAGCCTAGCGCGTGGCCGCGCGAGCGGTCTCGGCTAGTGCGTGTAGCACGTCGCGTAGCGACGGATCTGGCCCACGAACACCTGGGTCGGGGGCACCGGACGGTTCGGATCCATCGCAGCGAGGTTGCCCGTCCCGGCCACCGCCGCGAACAGGAACGCGCACGGGTAGTACGGGTCGAGCGTCGCGAACGTCGGGTTCGGGCCGACCTCCTTCGTCTGGACCGCGCTCGGGTTGACCGAGACGCCGAACAGACCGGAGATGTTGAGACGCAGGTCGAGGACCGTCTCGCCGCCCGTGTTGGCGATGTACCAGACGACCGGGACCGAGTTGCCGGAGAACGGGCTCAGCCACTGCTGGTTGCCCCAGACGCCGGTCGGGTTCTTCACGTTGTCCGTGAAGGTCGACTCGATGCCGTCGCGGTTCTGACCGGCGCCCAGGAAGCCGCCGCTCAGCGGAGGCGCCTGCAGGTACAGGCTGACCGAGCCGTTGGGATCGTTCAGACCGCCCTGGTTGGTCACGAGCGCGGCGCGGATGCCGCCGAACCCGATGATGCTCCAGTCCACGTCGACCGGGTTGCTGCCGACCTCGTACGTGCCGCGGACCGTGTTGTCCTGCACGTTGATGACCGTCAGCGACGAGTCGAGCGTGTTCGTGACCGCCACGCGACCGAGCAGGAAGCTGTCCGCCGCGACGCTCGTCGGGCCGCGCCCCGTCTGGATCGACGTGCGGTGGCTCGCGTTGTCCTTGATCGCCTCGCACGGCGACGGCGCACCCGGCTGACCGGCGAAGCTGACCGTGATGCCCTGCAGGTCGATGCCCACGAGGTTGTTGGCCGCGAAGTCCGACACGTACAGCGTCGTGCGCGCGAGCGAGAGGTCCGTCGAGATGCTGACGTCACGCGGGCTCGAGAAGCCGGTGAAGCGGCCGAGCCGCTGCAGGTTGCGCGAGTCGAGCACGGAGACGGTCGCCGTGCGCTGATCGACCAGGTAGATGAACGTGTGGCCGGTGGTGTTGTCCCAGCGCGGGTCGGTGACCATGCCGCCCGGGCGTCCCGTGCGGACCGGTCCCGGCGGGACCGTCGAGATCAGCGAGAAGTCCGTGATGCCCTGGTTGAAGCGGTTCACGAAGCCCGTCAGGTTGATCTCGTAGACGCCGGTGCTGGTGGTGGCGAGCAGGACGAGGCCCGTCGCGTAGCAGCTCGGCGAGAAGAAGAGCTGGAGCGAGCACGGGGACGCGAACGGCTGGAGCGTCCACTGCGGGCTGCCGGGGCGCAGACCGGCCGGGGGCGGCGTGATGCCCTTGGTCTGGAACTGCGTGCGGAAGACGCCCGTGACCTCGTCGTACGTGCCGTTCGGCGACTGGAACACGCCGGCCGCGGCGTTGAAGGTCCACTGGAGGCCCGCATCGCGGCGGAACGGGTTGCCGAACACGTCGGCGACGGGCGACGCCGTGCCGAGCTGGTCGACGCCCTGCATGAGGAACTGGATCGTCGTGCGCGGCGGGTAGCCGAAGCACGGGTCCGGCGTGAACACGACGTCGAAGCCGTTGCGCTCGAGCGTGACGCCCGTGCCGCCGCCGGCGCCGGGGATCGGCGTGGGCGGGTTCGTCGACGCGTCCTGCACCGTGATGCTGGAGATGACGGTGCTGGGGTCGATCGGCTCGTTGAACGTCGCGACGACGCGCTGCTGCAGGCCGATGTTCACCTGGCCGTCGATCGGGCTGATCTTGCGCAGCACCGGGTTGTAGACGTCGGTGCCGACCGACCACGTGGTCGTGAAGTCGCGCAGGCCGTTGTTCAGCAGGCGACCCGACGAGTTGCGCAGCGAGCGCTTCAGGTTCAGCGTGTACTGGCCCTGGGCCAGCAGGCCGCCGTTCGCCGCGTCGCGCGGGTTGAAGAAGATCCGGTCGCCGCGCACGGTCGGCGTGCCGGGCAGACGGTTGAAGCTCGAGTCGTAGACCTCGACCTTCGACGTCAGGCGGTTGAACGTGTTCTGGTTGTCGATCACGTCGCGCTTGTTGACCGGGCTCGAGAAGCGCACGGTCACGAGTCCGTTGAGACCGGGGTCCGACAGGTCGGCCGTGGTCTCCTGATTGAGGGTGGGCGTCACCAGCGTGACGACGAGATCCTTCTCGTTGTTCACGCGGGCGCGCTTGCCCGTCTTCGCCTCCGCTGCGGTCAGTCCGACCGACAGCGCACCGGCGAACGCGAGCGCAACGCTTCCAGCCACAGCGATGCGGTTCATGGAGTCACTCCCAGGATTGCGTGATCCGCTCGACCAGATACTAGGACCGGACGTACCGCCGTCAAGCGGTGGCGTCACCTCAGCCCGGTTTCCTTCCAGCAAGCACCGTGCCTCGCGGGGGCAGGCCCCGCGGCAGGGGTATCCTACCCCGTTTCCCCCCCTCGGATGGAAGCTCCGTTTCCTACGCGGCCGAGGTCGCTGTCAACGATCGTGTGCAGGACCGGTCCCCGCGGCGCCTGCTGCTCCGTAGCAGCGGGGAGCGCCCAGGCGGGCGGCGGCCGTCCGGTCCCGCGGCGCGCGACGGGCCCTGGGGGCCGGAGGACGGGCCGGACGCAGCCACTCGCGCACGCCGACCGTTCGCGACGCAGGGCGGCGGAGCCGACGTACGGCAGGGGCGGGTCGCGCGCGGCTCAGGCGGTCGGTGGAGCCGCGCCCCGCGGCGCGGTCTCGCGGACGCCCATCACGCGCTCCACCGCCGAGAGCAGCGCCTCGACCTGGAACGGCTTCGAGAGGTAGTCGTCGGCGCCGTAGAGCAGGAAGTCCGAGATGCTCTGCTTGCGCGCGTAGCCCGTGAGCACGATGACCTTCACGGCCGGATGCGCGGCCTTGATGCGCCGCAGCAGCTCGAACCCGTCGATGCCGGGCATGACGACGTCCGAGAGCACCAGGTCGTAGCCGCCCGTGCCGAGCGCCGTGAGCGCGTCCTCGCCGCTCTCGGCGATGTCGACGGTGTAGCCGCGACGCACGAGCACGCGGCGCAGCAGGTCGCGAACGTACGTCTCGTCGTCCACGACGAGGATCCGGCGCGCGGGGGGCATCTCGCTCATGCGTACCCCCGGTATCGGGTGCACCCCAGGTGCGGCTTGACCCCTCGGTGCCCGTCGCGACGGGATGGGGCGGGGTGCGGCCCTCGCGAGTCCGTGCCCGAGCCTCGCGGACGGGCCGGGCTAGGGGAACGCCTCGTACGGGTTGCTGAGCTTCTGGTCCACGACGCCCCCGTCGCGGACGACGACGTAACCCTTCGCGACCACCCCGGCGCGGGCCACCTCGACCTGCACGCGGCCGTCGTGCGTGTCGAGGCTCTCGAGGTCCGTCTTGATCGTGACGCGGTCGTAGCCCATCGCGTGCAGCGTCCGCCGGATGTCGTCGGCGAGGCGCTCCGTCTTCGTGCGCCCGAGCAGATCGCGGATCTCCGCCAGGGGGGCGCGGAGCTCCGCGAGTCCGGCCTGGACCGCCGCGAGCATCTCGGGCGGCGCCGACGACGCGCTGGGCGCGCCGCGCTGGAGCTCGCCCACCTTGGCGTCGAGCGCGTCGCAGCGCAGCGCGATGCGGTCGAGCGAGACCGCGATGCTCTGGAGCTGCGTGACGGCCTCGGTGAGCTGCGGCCCCGCTCCGAGCTCCTCCGACTTCTGCAGTTGCCGGCGGATCTCGGTCGCGCGCCCAAGGATCTTGTTCACGTTCAGGACGAGCCCGACGAGCAGGACGAGCTGCACGCCGACGAGCAGGAGCAGGGTGATCGCCATCCACGGGTCCATGCTCACATCCTGCCGCGTCGCGCCGGCCGGCCGACCGTGAAAAGGAGTTGCGGACGCGCGTGCAGCGCCAGCGCGATCGCGAGCGCGGCGGCACCGATCCACGCGGCGACGGCGGCCGGCGCGTCGTCGTCGCGTGTCGCGACCGGCCGCAGGAGCGCGCGGACGTCGGCGGCGGTGGTCACGGCGGGGACGTCGCCGGCGGCCCGCGGCAACGCCTCGGCGCACTCGTCGGACACAGCCCACGCGTCCACCCCGCCGCACGCGCGGAGGAACAGCACGGCAGCGGCGGGATCGTCGAGCCAGGCGTCGTCCCCGCGCGGGTCGAGCGTGCACTCGACCCCGCCGTCCCACGCGACCGCCACGGCACCGCCCGGTCCGGCGAGCACTCCGCGCGCGTCGGCGCGGACTTCGAGCGTCCCGGTAACGGGCAGCTGCGTTGCGGGAGCGAACAGGACGTCGGAGAGGACACCCGACGCCGCGAGGCGCGCACCGGGGACGGTCTCCGCGCCGGCGACGAGACGCGCAGCGTCGCCGTCCCCTTCGAGCGCGAGCCGCAAGACCCGCCCGGCGACGTCGGCGCCGCGCCGCCCCTCGCCGCCGACGACCACGCGCACGTCCGGGAGTGCCGGGTCGTGCCCGCCCGCGAGCTCCCAACCCAGTGCGCCGACGAGCCGCTCGAGGCGCCTCGCCAGCCGCTCCGGCGCTCCCTCGACCCGCACGCGCGGGGCCGCGCGCGGCGCGGCCACGGTGAACACGTCGTCCCCGTCGAACGCGTCCGGCGGACCGACCCGCTCCACGCGGACCGCGCCCGCGGCGGCGGGAGCCGCCAGGCGCACCGTGAGCGGTCCGGCGCCGTCGGGCACGGCCGTTTCCGTCGCCGCGTCACCGGCCGTCACGCGCAGCGCCTGCACGAGGCCGGGCGCGCGGCGCACGTGGACGACGAGCTCCGCGCCGTCGAGCGCCGCCGCGACGATCGCAGCGTCCGGGCCGCACGGGCGACCGGCGCCGCGGACGAGGAGCCCGGGTGCGCCTGCGAGCTCCCTGTCGGAGAGCACGAGCGCCCCGCCGCGGCGCTCGGCCGCGGCCCGCAGGGCCAGTCCCACGGTCGATGCGCGAGCCGTCCCCGCCGCGCGCTCCCGGGCGCGCCACGCTGCGACGTCGACGGGCTCGGCGTTCGGCGCGTCGAGGGAGACGATGTCGATGCGCGCTTCCGGGTCCACCTCGTGGACCGCTGCGACCAGCGCGTCCAGCGCGACGGACTCGAGGACCCTGCCCTCCGCGTCGAGCGCGCGGAACGCGGCGCGCCCGTCCACGCCGACCAGGACGCGCGGCGGAGCGTCGTGGAGCCGCGGGCCCGCCGCGGCGCACGCGAGCGCGGCGAGCGCGACGAGCGTCGTCGCCAGCGCGGCGTCGAAGCGGCGGGCGGGCGCGGCGCGCGGAGCGCTCGCGGCGTCGTCGCGCAGCGCGTCGATGCTCGAGACGACGAGCTCGCGCGCGGTCGCGAGGCGCCGGTGCAGGAGCCACGCGACGGGCACCGCGACGACGAGGAGCCACGCCGCGGGCCGGTCGAACGTCACGCGAGGACGCCGCCTGCGCGGAGCCAGCCCAGCACGGCGTCCTCGACGCTGCCGGCCGCGGCGACGGGCGCATACGTCGCGCGGTGACGCGCGGCGAACTCGCGCCAGCCCTGCTCGCGTCCCGCGGCGTCGCGGGCGAGCCGCGCCGCGGCGTCCGCGGGCACCGGCACGCGCTCGCCCGTCTCGGCGTCCACGAGCACGTACGGACCGTCCGTCGGCAGCTCGCGGTCCCCGGCCGCGACGACGTGCAGCACGTGGACGTCGTCCCCGCGCGCCGCATGGGCCGCGAGCGCCGCGCGTCCGTCGCGCGCGGCGATCAGATCCGAGACCACGACGAGCACGCGCGCCCCGCGCGCCGCGACCGGGATGCGCGCGAGCGAGCCGTCCAGATCGGTCGTGCCCGCGAACGCGACGGCCGAGAGGAAGCGCGCGAGGTCGGGCAGGCGCGGGGTCGCCGACACGGTCGCGGACAGCTCGACGTCGCCTGCGCGGAGCGCGGCGACGCGCGCGCGGCTGCCCGCGGCGACCGCCAGGTACGCGAGCGCGTAGCCCAGCCGCAGCGCGGCGCGGGCCTTGCCGTGCAGCGCCATGGACGCGCTCGCGTCCACGCACACGAGCACGGCCAGGTCCTCCTCGCGCTCGAACTCCTTGACGTAGAAGCGCCCGGTGCGCGCGTACGCCGCCCAGTCCACGTGGCGCGGGTCGTCGCCCGGCGCGTACGGCCGATGGTCCGCGAACTCGACACGGCCGCCGCGGCGCTCGCGCCGGACGGTCCCGGCCCCCACGGCGGCCCGTTCGCGCCGCAGCCGGAACGCGAGCCTCTCGAGCGCGCGCAGGAACGCGGCGTCGAACACGCCGAGAGCCGCGGAGTCGCTCACGGTCGCACCAGCAGCACGAACTCGACCGCGCGGCGGGCGAGCGGCCCGCCGGTGTGCGGGAGCTCCACGCGCACGTTGCCGCGCAGCGGGCGCCCGTCGTCGCGGCGGTACTGCGTCTCCGCCTCGACCGTCACGTCGCCGAGGCGCACCGCGCCGAGCTCGGGCGGCGGCTCCACGCGACTGGGCTCGAGCGGCGTCGCCGCGGCGTCGGCCGTCCCCCGCAGGCGCACCGTGGGCGAGCCCTCGGACGCGAACCCCGCCTCGCCCCGCAGCGCCACGCGCACGAGCCCGACGCCGTCCACCGCGACGTCCGCCGTGCGCTCGACGACGCCACGCCCGCGCAGCGCGTCGGCCTCCGCGGGACCGAGGCCGGCGGCCCGGAGCGCACGCGTCGTCGCCGCGTCGTCGAACCACGCCTCCAGTCCGCCGGCGGCCTCGTCGAGGGCGCCGCGCGCCCGCACGTCCGCCGTGCTGCGGACGCGGTCGCGCGCCGCGCGCAGCGCCGCGGCGAGCCCGCGTACCGACGCCAGCTCCTCGAACCCCTCCGGCCGCTCGGGGTCCGGCCGGAAGGTCAGTTCCACCGGCGCGCCGCGACAGCCCTCGAGGAGCGCGGTGCGCGCGAGGTCCAGCGCGGACGCGGTCGCGGAGTGCGGGGGAGGCGCCGACGTCCCCGCGTGCGTCACGGCGCCGTCGGCGTCGGCGTACGAGACGTCCGCGGTCTCGACGACCGCCGCGACGACCACGTCCGCACCGTCGCCGGCCGGCCGCGGCGCCCCCGCGACGACGAGGTGCAGTTCCTTGTTCGGCGCGACGCCCCGGAACGAGAGCACGTCGCGCAGGACCAGATCGAGCCGCACCTCGCGCGCCGTGGCGAGTCGCGTGCCGGTCGCGCCGCCGGGACAGGCCGCGAGCAGCGGCGCGAACGCGACCGCGCACGCCGCACGCACGAGCCCGCCGCGTCTCACCCGCCCTCGTAGGGCGGCTGCCCGGCCCACTGCAGGCGCGTCCGCAGCACCTCGAAGAAGCTGCGGTCGGCGGGCATGGCGAGGTGCACCGGGTGGGCGCAGCGCTTTACGACGACCTCGTCGCCGAGCTCGAGGTCGAACATCACCTGCCCGTCCACGGCGAGCCCGGGGCGGCGCGAGCCGCCGCCGACACGCAGGCGCACGGTCTGGTCGGGTCCGAGCACGAGCGGTCGGTTCGAGACGCTGTGCGGGCATATCGGCGAGACAACGAGCGCCTCGACGGCGGGTTCGACGATGGGTCCTCCGGCGGCCAGGCTGTGGGCCGTGCTGCCGGTCGGGGTCGCGACGATGACGCCGTCTCCCCGGTAGGTGGTGGCGAGCTCGTCGTCCACGAGGAAGTCCACGGCCAGGGAGCGCGCGTCCCAGCGCTCGATCACCGCGTCGTTGAGCCCGCGGACGGGGCCTTCGACGCCGCCGCGCGCGCGGTGCAGCGTCGCCTCGAGCGTCATGCGGCGCGAGACGCGGTAGCGCCGAGCGGCGACGACGTCCTCGGCCACGCGCTCGAGCTCGCGGGCGCGGAGCGCGGCGAGGAACCCGAGTTTGCCGAAGTTGACGCCCACGACCGGCGTCGCGCTCGGCCCCAGCCGCCGCGTCGCGGCGAGGATCGCGCCGTCCCCGCCGAGAACCACGATCAGGTCGGCCTGCACGTCGCCGAGGTCCGCGGCGCCGAAGGCGTCGACGCCGACGAGCTCCGCGCGCCCCTGGAGCAGGTTCTGGAGACGCTTCAGCGCCCGGGCGACGCGCGGGCGGCTCTCGTCCCCGACCAGGTACACGCGCGGTGCGCTCACGAGCGGCGTCCCACGACGTACGCGCCGAGGCTGCGCAGCACGTCCTCGCCCGGCGCGGTGAGCGCAGCGGCCTCGGCGACGAGGCGCGCCGCCTCGCCGCGTGCCGCCGTCGCCCCGATGGCCGCGGGATAGGTGGCCTTGCCCTGCGCGCGGTCCTTCCCGGGCGTCTTCCCCAGGACCGCGGCGGCGCCCTCCTCGTCGAGGACGTCGTCCACGATCTGGAACGCGAGGCCGAGCCGGCTCCCCACGGCGGACAGCCGCTCGACGGTCGCTTCGGACCCGCCCACCGCGAGCGCGCCGAGCCGCAGGGAGGTCGTCAGGAGTGCCGCGGTCTTGCGCTCGTGGATGGCGCGGACCGCCGCCACGTCCGGACCCGCCGTGCGCGCGGCGTCCTGCGACTCGAGGTCCGCGACCTGCCCGCCCACCATGCCGAACGTGCCCGCCGCCGCGCAGAGCTCCACCACGAGCCGCGCGACGCGCGCCGGATCGGGCGCCGTCCGCGCGAGCACCTCGAACGCGAACGTGTTGAGCGCGTCGCCCGCGAGGATCGCCACGGCCTCGCCGAACTTGCGGTGGCAGGACGGCCGGCCGCGGCGGAAGTCGTCGTCGTCCATCGCGGGCAGGTCGTCGTGGATCAGGCTGTAGGTGTGGACCAGCTCGACCGCGCACGCGATGCCGAGCACCGACGCCTCGTCGCCGCCGGCGGCCCGTGCGCCGAGCAGCACGAGCGCGGGACGCAGCCGCTTGCCGCCGGCGAAGACGCTGTAGCGCATCGCCTCGTGCACGCTCCGCGGCGCGAGAGCCGGGTCGGGGAGCAGCTCGTCGAGACGCGCGTCGACGCGCGGACCCCACGCGGCGACGTACTCGCGGATCGGCCGCGTCGGGTCGTCGGTCACGCGCGGATTCTAGCAGTCCTCGTGCGCGCGCCGTGAGGACGCGCGCACGCGCCGCGCGCCGCCGCTCACCGGAGGTCGGGGGCGGCGTGCAGGCCGCCGCGCGTCACGTCGTAGGCCGCGCGCGCGGTCGTCAGCAGCGCCGCCCGGGCGCGCGCGGCGCGGCGCGCGTCGGGACGGGCCGGGACGAGCGCGCCGGCGGAGCCCGGGCGGAAGTACTCGAAGCCGCCGTCCGGCAGCCAGACGACGACGAGCTCGTCCTCGATCCACCCCACGTAGTCGCCGACGGTCACCATCGCGCGCGCCGGCGCGTCCGGAGCCAGCAGGTCCGCTCCGAAGAAGCAGCCCTCGTACGCCCCGCCGAGGAGCCCCATCACGGTCGGGGCGACGTCGAGCTGCGACGCCAGCCGCGAGACGCGCGCCGGCGCGACGCGGCCCGGGGCGTAGAGCAGCAGCGGGATGCGGCAGCCCGGCAGGTCCGGGGCCACGCCGCCCCGCAGGTGCCGCCCGTGGTCCGCGACGAGCACGAACAGCGTGTCGTCGAACCACGGCTCCTCGCGCGCGGCGTCCAGGAAGCGTCCCAGGGCAGCGTCGGCGTAGCGGAACGCCGCGCGCTGTGCGGCCTCCGGGTCGTCCTCCGGCACGGGTGCCGCCCCCGGCGGGACGCGGTACGGGCGGTGGTTGGAGAGCGTCAGCACGAAACCGAGGAACGGCGCGCCGCCGGCCGCGGCTCCGCGGAACTCCTCGATGGCGCGCGCGAAGACGTCGTCGTCGCACACCCCCCACTCGGTGGAGAACGTCGGGTGCGCGAAGTCGTCGAGCGCGACCAGACGCTCGAAACCGCCGCTCGTCAGGTACGCGTCGAGGTTGTCGTACTGGCGGTCGCCGCCGCAGACCGCGACGGTGCGGTAGCCGCGGCCGCGCAGCACGTCCCCGAGGGTGAAGAGCCGGTGCCCGGGTTCGAGGCAGCAGACGGGACTCAGCCCCGGCAGCGACGGCAGCGACGACAGCGTCCCGGCCAGTCCGCGGTTCGTGCGGGTGCCGACCGCGAGCAGGTTGTCGAAGACGACTCCGTCGGCGGCGAGGGCGTCGAACCGCGGGGCGTCGTCGAACGCGCCGCCGAGCGACGCGATCCCGCGTGCCGAGAAACTCTCCATCAGCACGAGCACGACGTTCCAGCGCCGCTCCGGCCGGCCCGTGTCCACGGCACGCCACAGCGGGCTGCCGTCCGCGGGCGGCGCGACGTGGCGCGTGCCCGTGAGCCGGCGCCGCACCGACGACATCGCGCGCCGCGCGGGCACGCGCTCGATGCGCCCGCGCAGCGCGTCCTCGTCGGCCAGCTCCGCGAGGCACGCGCTCACGAAGTTGTGGGCGCCGTTCGCGGCGAGCTGCTCGACCAGATAGCCGCCGCTCGCCGACCCGCCGAGCGCGAGGTCGGGCGTCCGCCGCGCCGCCGCCCACGCGGGCCCCGTCGAGCCGAGTGCCACGAGCGCGAGCAGCACCGTGCACGCGGTCAGCGTGCGGGGGGTGCCGCCGCGGGCGTGCTCCGCCCGGCGGGCCAGGAGACCGACCGCGCGGCGCCCGGACCACCAGGAGAACGCGACCAGTCCGAGCAGCACGGGCACGAGCGCGAACTCGTGGTAGAGCACGGAGAGCAGGTGCCCCGGGCGCCGCACGTAGTCGAGCGACGTGCCGTTCAGGCGCACGTCGAACTCCTGGAAGTGGGCGAGGTCCGACGCGACGCCGACGAGGAGCAGGAACGCACAGAGACCGGTCCACCCGCCCACGAGCGCACGCACGAGCGGCCGCTCCGCCCAGTGCGCGCGCGGCAGGAACATCAGGGCCCACGCGGGGAGCAGGGGCCAGGCGAGGAACGCGACATCGCCGAGTGCGCCGAGCGCGAGCGCACCGACCAGGGAGCTCAGGGGTACGCCCGCGAGGCGCTCGTGGCACAGGACGACGAACGCGAGGCGCGTCGCGGCGAACACCACCAGTCCGGCGCCGTAGAGCCAGAGCAGCAGCGTGACCTCCGCCGGGCAGCGCATGCGTCGAGCCGCGCCGAAGGCGGCGCTCACTCGAGCATCCCCTCCACCCGCGCGCGCGCCGCCCTCAGGCGGTCGCGTGCGCCGGGCACGAGCTCCTCGTAGACGTCGATGACCTCGCCCTCCTCGATCTCCGCGACGCGCGTCACGACCCCGTCGGCGAGCTGCAGGTCGCGGCCGCGCTCCGCCATCTCCGCCTCCGCCTCGAGCGCGAGCAGCTGGTGGAGCACGCCGACCGCGTCGTGCGGGTTGCCGTGCCGGAACGCAGCGTCGCGGTTCGCCACCCGGAACCGCAAGAACGTGTTCCCGTTCGGGTCCGCGCGGAACTCCTCCCACGCCGTCTGCACGGCGGCGGGCAGGGCGGGCTCGGCAGCCTTCTCCCGGCAGGCCGCGACGAGGCAGCCGGCGAGGGCGAGACCGGCGATCCAGCGCAGCGGCGCGGGGCGGCGTGAGGGCATCGCCCGCATTCTATGCGTCCCGCCTGCGCCGGGGCGATGCAGCGCGCGCCTCGCGCGGCCGCCGGGGCGTCGGGTAGCATGTCCCGCCTCGCACGGGACCGCGGAGGGAGGCGCCGGGAGACGCCACGGTCCTGGGCACGAGCGGAGTCACGCGGGCATGCACGAGCCGTCCCCCTCGCGACCGCGGCCGGTGTCGCCGTACCTGCGCGGCGATCCCGAGCCCGAGCCGGTGACGGACGACGACATCGCGTTCCCGTCCACCGACGCCTCGGACGACGTGCCGCGCGACACCGACGACGAGCTCGACGCGGCGACGCACTCCCAGACGATCTCGTGCGAGGTGCCGCGCCCCGTGCCGCCCGGCCCGGACGCGCCCGAACTGCGCATCGAACTCGAGCCGCGCTACGAGTGGGGTTCGCTCCCGGGCGGCACCGACCCGGCGCTCAGCGTGCTGTTGACGCTGACCCCGTCGGGTCCCGGCCTGGGCAAGCTCGCCGGCGGCCCCGCCGCCCACATCGTCCTCGCGCTCGACGTCTCCGCGAGCATGCGCGACGCGGACAAGTTCCCGGCGATGCTCGAGGCACTCGCGAACCTGGTGGACGACCTGCGCAGCGCCCCGGGACAGGACGTGCTGCTCAGCCTGGTCGTGTTCGCCCGAGGCGCGAAGACGCTGCTCCAGGCGGTGCCCGCCGCGCAGCTCGACACGCGCACCGTGATCGAGCTCGTGCGCTCCACGCCGCTGCTCTTCGGCAACTACACCGATGCCGTCGGCGCGCTCAGCCGCGCCACGCGGCTCGCACTCGAGAGCCACCGCAGCAACCGCGCGCTGCCCGTGCGCATCTGCCTGCTGACCGACGGCCGCCCGCAGGACGTCGAGGGCGCAGCGCACAAGATCGCCCGCATCGCGCACCTGCCGATCGACGTCGACGCGCTGGCGTTCGGCGCCGACGCCGACGTGGACGCGCTCAAGCGCATCGTCTGCGGCCGCCGCGGCGGCAGCGTCAAGCACGTGCGCGACGAGACGCTCTCCGACGCGTTCCAGCGCATGGCGGACTCCGCGCGGCGCGTCGTCGCGCGCCTCGCGCTCCTGCGCATCCAGACCGCGCGCGGCGTCGTCGGCGGCTCGGCACACCGCTTCCGCCCCGCGCGTCACGCGTTCGGCGACGACGCGTTCGTGCGCGGCCGCGTCTTCGAGCAGGACATCGGTACGCTCGAGTCCGGCCGCGCGTACTCGCTGCTCTTCCAGGTGCGTCTGCCGCAGACGCACGACGACGTCACCGAGATCGGCTCCGTCAGCCTGCGTGTCCCCGGATTCGGCGGCGCGCGCGAGTTCCGCTGCCACCTCGCCGTCCCGCGCCACCGCGGCCCGCTGCCCGCAAGCCCCGACCCCCTCGTCACCGAGGCGCGCACGATCGTCGACGCGATCGGCAACGAGGACCCGGACGTGCTGCTCGCGGCGCTGCGCGCACGCCGCAAGCTGTACCTCGCCGAGCGCCGCGACCCCTACCTGCTCGAGGTCGTGGACAAGGCCATCGTGGAGCTCCAGACCGTCGGCTCGCTCGGCTCGCTCACGAGCAACGAGCGGGCCGCGCTGACGGCGCACACCGCGAGCGCCGGCCCCGGCGGCTCCTCGCGCGCCCGCCGCCGCGAGTACTCGTTCGGGTAGCGACGCGACGAGGATCGCGCGCTGGAGCGCGGCGCGACGGTCACGCAGCGTCGCGCCGCCGACGTGCACGCAGGTTCAGGAACGTGACCAGCGCGACAAGCGCCGCTCCGCCTGCGCAGCCGGCGAGCGCGACCTGAGCGACGAAGGAGTCCGGCGCCGTCGCGTCCGTGAGCACCCAGCCCGCGAGCGCCGCGAAACTTGCCTTCGCGCAGGCGCTCCGTACTCTCGCTCGCCTGCCTCGGGGACCCCTGTCCCCGCGTTCGACGGTTGCCCGATCGTCTAACGGCAGGACACATGATTCTGGTTCATGTTATCTAGGTTCGAATCCTAGTCGGGCAACCACAGCTCCGCGCAGTCGCGCGGTCGATGCGCTGCTGCCGTCGCCGGCGGAGCGGGGCGCGCAGCGCGGTTCGTCACGTGCCCAGCGAGTCGTCGGTCGGCACGGCGCGCGGGCCGTCGACGCCCTGGCGGACGATCTCGAGGCGCGCTTCCGCGGCCGAGAGGAACGCGTGGCAGGCCTTCAGGTGGCGCATCGCGTCGGCGTAGAGGTCGATCGAGTCCTCGAGCGGGAGCTCGCCGCTCTCGAGCCGGCGGACGGCGGTCTCGACGGCGCGCAGGTGGTCCTCGAAGCGCTCGCCGGGCATGGGCGCCGCGGGCGGCGTGCGTGCGTCGTCACCGCCGGCTTCGGGCGCGTCGGACGCGGCGCTCTTGCGCGGACTCATGTTCTCTCTCCTGTCATGCGGACTCGTCGGCTGCGGACTCGGCCGAGGGCTCTGCGACCACACGCGCGTGCAGCTCGCCGCGCGCGAGACGCGTGACGACGTGCTCTCCGGGGCGCACATCGGCCGCGTCGGTCAGCGGCGCGCGGTCGCCCGCGCGGCGCGTGATGGAGTAGCCGCGCGCGAGCACGGCGAGCGGCGAGACGGCCTCGAGGTGGCCGGCGAGCGACGCGACGCCCTCGCGGGCGCGCGCGACGCGGCGCACGAGCGCGTCGCCGCCGCGGCGCTCCCACTCGTCGAGGTCCTGCGCCGCGCGCCGCATGCGGTCGAGCGGACGCCCGAGCGCGGCCGTGGCGGCGAGCGCGCGCAGCCGCTCGCGTGCGCGGACGAGCCGCTCGTCGGCGGCGCGGCGCAGGCGCGCCGCGTCGTCCGCGAGGCGCGCGACGAGCTCCGTCGTCTCCGGGAACACGAGCTCCGCGGCTTCGCTCGGCGTCGCGGCGCGCGCGTCGGCGACGAAGTCGGCGATGGTCACGTCGGTCTCGTGCCCCACCGCGGAGACGACGGGCACGGGACACGCCGCGATCGCACGCGCGACGCGCTCCTCGTTGAACGCCCACAGGTCCTCGATGCTGCCGCCGCCGCGCGCGACGACGACGACGTCCGCGCCACCGAGCCGCGGCACGTCGGCGAGCGCCTGCGCGACCTCGGCGACGGCCTCGTCGCCCTGCACGCGCACCGGGTAGACCGTGATCCAGGCGCCCGGCGCACGGCGGCGCGCGATGCGCAGGAAGTCGCGCACCGCCGCGGAGGTCGGCGAGGTGATGACGACGACGCGGCGCGGGAGCAACGGCAGCTCGCGCTTGCGGTCCGGGTCGAAGAGCCCCTCGGCCGCGAGTGCGCGCTTCAGCTGCTCGAAGCGCACGTGCAGTTCGCCGAGGCCGAGCGGCGCGAGCTCCTCGACGATCATCTGGTACTTGCCGTGCGGCGGATAGACGTCGATGCGCCCCGACGCGACGACCTCCTGGCCGTCCTCGGGACGGAAGCGCAGCCGGTTCGCGTAGCTGCGCCACATCGCGCACACGAGCTGCGCGTCGTCGTCCTTCAGCGAGAAGTAGAGGTGTCCGGAGCTCTGGCGGCGCAGGTTCGAGACCTGGCCGCGCACGACGACGTCCGAGAACGCGTCGCCGAGCAGTCCCTGGATCGCGAGCGTGAGCGCGCCGACCGTCAGGACCCCGTCCGCCTCCATCGCCGCCGCGGCCTCAGCGCGCGTAGTCGGTCACGCGCGTCTCGCGCAGGAGCGTGACCTTCACCTCGCCCGGGTACGTCAGCTCGTTCTCGATCGCGCGTGCGATCTCGCGTGCGAGGCGCTGCGCGGTGCGGTCGCCGATCTTGTTCGGGTTGACCATCACGCGCAGCTCGCGTCCGGCCTGGATCGCGAACGCCTGGTCCACGCCCTCGTAACGCCCGGCGATCTCCTCGAGCCGCTGGAGGCGCTGCACGTAGCGCTCGAGCGAGTCGCGCCGCGCGCCCGGACGCGACGCGCTCACCGCGTCCGCGGCGGCCGTCAGCACGGCGTAGTGCGTCTCCATGCGCACGTCCTCGTGGTGCGCGGCGATCGCGTTGACGACCACCTGCGGCTCGCCGCAGCGGCGCGCGACGTCCGCACCCACGGCCGGGTGGCCGCCGTCCACCTCGTGGTCGATGGCCTTGCCGACGTCGTGCAGGAGCCCGCAGCGGCGCGCGAGCCGCGCGTCGAGGCCGAGCTCCCCCGCCATCAGGCCGCACACGTTGCCCGCCTCGATCGAGTGCTGCAGCACGTTCTGGCCGTAGGACGTGCGGTACTTCAGGCGCCCGATCAGGTGCACGAGCTTCGGGTGCATCTTGCCGACGTTCATGTCGAGGACGGTGCGCCGGCCGGTCTCGTTGATGTCCTCCTCCACCTCGGCGGTCGTCTCGCGCACGATCTCCTCGATGCGCGCCGGGTGGATGCGGCCGTCCTTGACCAGCTTGTTCATCGCGCGGCGCGCGGTCTCGCGGCGCACGCCGTCGAACGCGGAGACGAGGACCACGCCGGGGGTGTCGTCCACGATCACGTCGACGCCCGCCGCCTTCTCGAACGCGCGGATGTTGCGCCCCTCGCGGCCGATGATGCGCCCCTTCACGTCGTCGTTCGGGATGTCCACCGTCGCGACGGTGATCTCGGACGTGTGCCCGGCGGCGATGCGCTGGATCGCCGTCGAGACGATGTCGCGCGCGCGCTCCTCGGACGTCGCGCGGATGGTCTCGACGCTCTTGGCGAGGATGCGCTCCTCGTCCTCCGCCACGTCGGCGCGGATCGACTGGAGCAGCTCCTCGCGGGCCTGTTCGGTGGTCAGACCCGCCGTGCGCGCGAGCACGTCGCGGCGCTCGGCGAGCAGCCGCTCGGACTCCTCCTGGCGCTGCCGGATCTCGGCCTGCTGCCGCGCGGCGCGGTCCTCGACCTCCTGCAGCATGCGCTGACGCTTCTCGAGCGCGGCCTCGCGCTCGGCGAAGCCGTCCTCGCGCTTCTGCTGGACGCGCTCGCGCTCGCGCAGCTCCTCGCGCTCGCCCTCGATGCGGCGGTCGTGCTCGTCGCGCAGCTTCAGGAGCTCGTCGCGGGCGGCGACCTCGGCCTCGCGCCGGATGCGCTCGGCGTCGGCGCGTGCGCGCGCCGCGAGCGCCTCGGCCTCGACCTCCGCGGCGCCGCGCCGCGAACGCAGGACCAGGAACGCTACTCCGCCGGCGAGCGCGCAGCCGAGCAGCAAGGCGACGAGCGCCACGACCAGGATGTTCGAGTCCACCGTCTCCCTCCGTGCGTGGTGTGGGAAGCGCGGCGTCCGCCTCGGGGAGGCGGGAGCGCCGCGAGGCGGACCTCGGGCCGGCAGGCTGCGGGCGCGCGGGACGCCGGCGCGTGGGCGCAGGCGCGGTGCGCGGGAACGAACAGGGAGCCGTCCGCGTCGCCGCGGGTGGCTCCGTCGTGTCCGGCCGGCGCGGGGCGGGGCCCCGGAACGCGATCGCGTGCGCCGCCGGCCGCCGGGCGCACGGGAGTCTTGGGAACTGCTGTCATCGAGGTCCGACGGTGCGACCCGGTCCCCCCCGGGGCAGGCGCACCGCCCGGAGAGCGTAGCGTCCGCACGCGCCGGGTCCGAGTGTTTCGGAGACACCGTCTCCGGAGCGCTGTGGACGACCGCCCGCCGCGCGGGTCAGTCGAAGCGCACGCACGTCAGCCCGCTGACCCGCCAGGCGTCGACGTCGGCCGAAGGGACGATCACCGCGTAGCGGCCGTCGAAGAACGGCGCCCGGCGCCCGGCCAGGACGAGGTGGCCGCCGCGGAGCTCGAGGAGGACGTCGCCGCTGCCGCGCCGCACGTCGATCGTGCCCTCCGGAGCCTCGAGCTCGCGGATGGCGCGCCCCCGGGCGTCGAGCCCGGCGACGCGCAGGTCCAGGAGGACGTCGCCGCGCACGCCGCCGAGCTCCTCGATGCGGTAGCGGACGGTATCCGTCGACGCGGCGAGCAGCGCGTTGAGCGCGTCGCGGATGCGCGCGAGATCCTCCGGCCGCCGGACGGCTCCGTCGCCCGCGGCGCCCTCGGCATCGGCCGGTGGCCGGGCCTCCGGGCGCGCCGCGGAGGCCGACCCCGCGGGCGGGGGCGCGGGCGACGTCGGCGACGTCGGCGGAGGCGCGGCCGCCGCGTCGCTCGGCCGGGACGCCCCGAGCTCACGCTCGAGGCGGCGGATCTGGAGCTCGAGCGCGTCGGCGCGGGCGGCGTCGGCGCCGGCCTTCGAGCGCAGCGCCTCGAGCTGTGCGCGCAGCCCGTCCGCAGCGGCCCCCGACTGCTCGGCGCGCTCGAGCCTCTGGTCGAGGTCCGCGCGCTCGCGCTCGCGGCGCGTGGCCTCGTCGCTCGCCGCGCGACGCAGCTCGGCGAGGTCCTGACGCGTCCGCGCCAGTTCCTCCTCGAGGGCTGCGGCGCGCACCCGCTCCGCAGCAGCCGCCTCCCCGAGCGCCAGCGTGTCCTGGCTGCGACGGAGCTCGGCCTGCGAGGTCTGCAGCTCCGCCACCTGGCCGGAGAGGTCGCGGCGCACGGCGTCGAGGCGGTCCCAGGCGCCCCACACCAGGAGCGCGAGCAGGAGCGGCGCGACGGCCAGCGCGGCGACGACCGTGCGGCTCCGGCGGCGCTCCTCGCGCAGGGCGCGTCCCGCGTACTCGTGCGCGTCGCGGAGCTGCTCGAGCGCCCGTGTCAGCTCGCGCGCCTGCGCGCGCCCGGCGGCGGCGTCGCGGTGCGACTGCTCCAGCCACTGGACGAGTGCGGCGGCGTCGGCGCCGCCGGCGACCGCGGGGGAGCCGCCGTCCGGGCGCACGAGCTCCGCTGCGGCCGATTCCTGCGGTTGCGTGTCCGGCGACTCGTCCACCCGTGCTCTCCCGTCGTCACCCGCGGCCCGCCGCCGCGGCGCACCGTCGCGAGACTCGCGCACCCGCCCGGAACGCACAAGGCCGAACGCGTCCGTCGCGGGCCGTCGCTCAGCGCCGCAGGTCCGTGCGCCCCTCGCGGTAGGCGTGCAGTCCCTCGACGTCCGTGTCCGCCCGCTGCAGCGGGCGCTCGCCCCATTGGACGTCCGAGAGCTCGTGGAGCCGCCAGCCCGGCGGGAGCGCCAGGAGCACCTGCCGGAGCGAGTGCGGCCCCACGCGCACGCTTGCGAGCCCGCCCCCGATGCTCCGCGCGCGCAGCCGCCCGGACGCGTCGAGGGCTCGGTCCACGAGCTCGGGGGGCACGGGCTCGAGCTCGAGCCACGCGGCGTCCGGCGCCGTCCGGGCGCGCAGCGCCGGGGCGCGCAGGTCGACGTCCCAGTCGCCCTGGTCGGCGACGTTGGCGAGCAGCAGCGCCGCGAGCTCGCGCCGCGGCGGGGCGTCGCCGAAGAGCCGGTGAGCGAGACCGGGCTCGCCGAGCGCGTCGGGCCCGGCGGGGACGAGCAGGAGCTCGTGCGCGGGCGACGCGTCGAGGCGGAAGAGCGGCACGGGGCTGTCGGGCCGCGCGCTCGTGACGCCGGGTCCCGCCGGCGGCTCGCCGAACCAGGCCACCGCGAGCACGATCGCGGTCGCGAACACGACTCCCGCCACCGCGCCCGCGAGCACGGCCGACCACTGGCGGCGCAGGTCCGGTGCGGGCGGAGCGGGGCTCATGCTGCGTCGCGTCGCGCCGCGCGCCGCGTCCCCTCGGGGACCTGCGCGCTCACTTCCAGAGGTCGCGGTCCTTCTTGTGGTCGTTGTACCACTGCCGCGCCTCGGCCGGGTCCTTGAAGCTCTGCCCCGACAGCGCGTTCAGCGCCTTCATGATGCCGCTCTGGATGATGTTCCACTTGCGCTTGGCGTTCTGGTCGTTGTTGTTCGACGCCGTGTAGACGCCCTCGCTCTGCTTGATGACCTCCTCGAGCAGCTCCTTGCGCAGCTTGCCGGACGCGGGGCCGTAGCCGGCGAGCGCGCCGGCCGCCTTGCCGACCACGTCGTGGTCCTGGTGCTTCAGGAGCTTCACGAGCAGGTCCACGATCTTCGCGTCCTCGTTCCGCAGCACGCCGAGGGCCTTCAGGGCCGCGCTGTAGATCTGGACCGGCGGCTCCTTCGCCTTGAGCGCCTTCTCCACCACCTTCTTCAGCGACTTCGCGGCGTCCTCGCCGCCCATCGACTGGAGCCCCTCGATCCCCGCCACCGCGGCGTTCTCGTCCTTCGAGTCCGCGATCTTCTCGATGAGGTCGGGGACCTCCTTCTTGGCGTCCGCGGAGATCTCGCCGTCGCGCCAGATCTCCAGCAGGCGGGTCGACGCGATCCGGGCCGCCTCGCCGTCCTGCTTGCCGAGCTCCTTCTTCACGCCGTCGATGTACTCCTTCGCCGTGTCGTCCTTCGTCGGCGGAGCGGGTTCGTCCTGCGGTCCGGCGAACGCCGCGGCGAGCGACAGGCCGAGGACGGCGGCAAGGGCGAGGAGCTGGGTGCGCATCGTGGGATCCTCCAGGGACGGCCTTCCGCCCGCGCGTTCGGAACCGGTCAGAGTCTAGCGCCGGGGCGCTGCGTCGGCGCAAGTCCGGCGCCCGCCGCGGCGGTGCCGCCGGGCGGTACGCAAGCCGCGAGCCACGCTGTGAGCGGGCCGGGCGCCGCCAGCGCGCGGGCGTCTACCGAGGCGACGCCCACCACGCCCCGCAGGCTCGACGTGAGCCAGACCTCGGCGGCGCGCGACAGCTCTTCGTGGCGGAGCGGTCGCTCCGCCACCGTGTGACCGGCCGCGCGGAGTGCGTCCAGCGCGCGGGCGCGCGTGACGCCCGGGAGGACACCCCTGTCCGGCGGCGGGGTCACCACGCTCCCGTCGACGAGCGCGAAGAGGTTCGCGTGGTCGGCCTCGCAGACGTCGCCGTCCACCGTCTCGAGCAGGGCGGCGTCCGCCCCGCGTGCGCGCGCCTCACGCCGCGCGAGCACGAACCCGAGCCACGAGAGCGTCTTGTGGCCCGCGAGCGCGCTCCGCGGATCGACGCGGTGGCACGTGGCCGTGACGACGCGCAGGGGCGACGGGTCCGCCACGTCCGGGAGTCGCGCCAGCGATACGGTCAGCCGGACCGCGGACGCACCCGGCCGGTCGAGTCCGCGCCCGCCGCCGGCGGAGAGCGTCAGGCGCAGCGCCGCGCGCCTGGGCGAGGCCTCCGCGCGCCACAGCGCGGGGAGCGCGCGGGCCACCAGCGCGTCCGCGTCGTCCGGGCAGCCGAGGCCCAGGTGCTCCGCGCTCCGCCGCATGCGCCCGAGGTGCGCCGCGAGGAGCGGCGCCGCGCCGTCCGCGACGAACACGGTCTCGAAGAGGCCGTCCCCGAGCAGCGCGCCGCGGTCGAGCGCGTCTTCGCAGGCGGAGTCCGGCTCCGCGCGTCCGTCGCGCCAGACGCTCACGCGGAGCCCTCGAGCGCACGCCGGAGCGCGCGCGCCTTGACCAGCGTCTCCTCGTACTCGGCGGCCGGGTCGCTGTCCGCCACGATCCCGCCGCCGACGTGGAACGCCACGCGCCCGCCCTCCACGGCCAGGGTGCGGATCAGCACGTTCAGGACGAAGTCGCCGTCGTGCCCGAACCAGCCCGCGGCGCCGCAGTACGGGCCGCGGCGCGCGTCCTCGATCTCCTCCAGGATCTCGAGCGCGCGGATCTTCGGCGCGCCGCTGATGCTCCCCCCCGGCATCGTGGCCGCGAGCACGTCGACCGCGTGCACGTCGGGCGTCAGCTCGCAGGCGACGGTCGCGACCGCGTGGTGCACCGTCGGGTGTACCTCGAGGGCGCGCGCCTCCTCGACCCGGACGCTGCCCGTCGCCGCGACGCGCCCGAGGTCGTTGCGCAGCAGGTCCACGATCATCGCGAGCTCCGCGCGCTCCTTCTCGCACGCGGCGAGGTCGGAGCGCAGGCGGGCGTCGGTCTCGGGATCGGCACCGCGCGGGCGCGTGCCCTTGATCGGGCGCGTCACGAGGCGCGTGCCCGTACGCCGCAGGAAGAGCTCGGGGCTGATCGACGCGACCACGGGCCCGCCCAGGTCGAACCAGCAGCCGTACGGCGCGGGGCTGGCCGCCCGCAGCCGCGCGTACGCCTCGATCGCCGGCACGCGCAGGCGGCCCGTGAAGCGCTGGGAGAGGTTCGCCTGGAAGACGTCGCCCGCGCGGATGTACGCGAGGACGCGGCGCACGCGCTCCTCGTGCTCGGCGCGCGTCACGACCGCGGCGACGTCCACCGCCGCGGGGCCCTCGTACGCCGGCGGCTCGGGCAGCGCCGCCGCGAGCTCGAGGTACTCGACCTGCCGCGCGAGGAGCCGCGACGGTCCCTCGTGACGGTCGCAGGTGCCCGTCAGGAACAGGCGCCGCGCGACGCGGTCCTCGACCAGCAGCGACTCGTACTCCGCGACGACGAGCTCGGGCACCGCCGGGTCGGGCGGGAGCCGCGCCGGCAGCCGCTCGATGTCGCGGCCGATGTCGTACCCGATCCAGCCCAGGAAGCCGCCGCGGTACGGCACGGGCGCGTCGGGGTCGGGGGCGAGCCGGGGGGCGCCGAGCAGGTGCCGCAGCCCCGCGAGTCCGCCGCGGCGTCCGGCCGGCCAGCGCAGCGTGCGCAGCGGGCGCCAGCCGAGGACCGCGAAGCGCGCCGCCTCGTCCGGCGGACCCGCCGAGTCGAGGAACGCCGTGCCCGGCTCGCGCCCGGCGAGGGCGCGGGCGACGGGCCACAGCTCCCGGTACGGCAGCTCCTGACGGAACGCGGCCGGGGGTGCGTCGCGCGCAGGCACGCGGCCATTGCACACGGCGGGTCCGCGTCCTCCGAATCCTTGGCCCGAGCGCGCGCCCGCGGGAGCCTCGCGCCGTGCACCCGGACGAGGCCGTGGACGGATTCCTGGCGGCGGGACGCCACCTCCGCCGCTTCAGCGCGCACACGCTCGAGGCGTACGGCGGCGACCTCGCGCGCCTGTGCGCCTACCTGGATCGCGAGGGCGTCCGCGACGTGACCCGCGTGGACGCGGCGCTGCTGCGCGGCTTCCTCGCCGACGAGAGCGCGCGCGGTCTCGCGCCGAGCAGCGTCGCGCGCGCCGTCGCCAGCGTCCGCAGCCTGTTCCGGTGGCTGCAGCGCGAGAAGCACGTCGCCGCGAACCCGGCGGCCACGCTGCGCTCGCCGAAGCGCCGTCGCACGCTCCCCGAGCCGCTCACACGGGCGGAGGTGGAGCGCCTGCTCACGTCGCCGCGCGGCGACGACGTCCTCGCCGCGCGCGACCGCGCGATCCTCGAGGTGCTCTACTCCGCGGGCCTGCGCGTCAGCGAGCTCGCGGGTCTCGAGCTGCCCGATCTCGACCTCGCGGGCGGTGTGCTCCGCGTGCGCGGCAAGGGCCGGAAGGAGCGGCTCGCGTTCCTCGGAGGTCCGGCGCAGCGGGCGCTCGAGCGCTACCTCGCACGCCGCGCGACGACGCCGGGGCTGGGGCGCACCGAGGCGGTCTTCGTCAACCGGCTCGGCGGACGCCTCACGACGCGCTCGGTCGAGCGCATGGTCGCGCGGGAGCTGACGCGCGCGGGACTCGCCGGACGCGGCACGCCGCACACGCTGCGCCACTCGTTCGCGACGCACCTGCTCGACGCCGGCGCCGACCTGCGCTCCGTGCAGGAGCTGCTCGGGCATGCCGACCCCGCCACGACGCAGATCTACACGCACGTGACCCCGCGCCTCCTGCGCGAGGCCTACGAGCGCGCGCACCCGCGGGCGCGCGCCGCGACGGCGGACGCATGAGCGCGCGCCGCCTGGCCGCCGTGCTCGGGTTCCTCGCCGTCGCGCTGGGGGCCTTCGGTGCGCACGGGCTCAAGGCCTGGCTCGACAGCGAGGACCCGGCCTTCGCCGTGAAGGCCATGGACTGGTGGCGCACGGCCGCGCTGTATCACCTGGTCCACGCGGTCGCGATCGTCGCCGCGTCGCGGCGCCTCGCCGATCCCGACGCGGGGCCCGTGCGCGCCGGCCCCGTCGCGTGGTGCTTCACCGCGGGGATCGTGCTGTTCTCCGGCTCGCTCTACGCCATGGCGCTCGGCGCCCCCACGCGGCTCGGCATGGTCACGCCGATCGGCGGGCTCGCGTTCCTCGCGGGCTGGTTCGCGCTGTTCGCACGCCGCAACTGACGGACGGCCGCCGGCGTCCCGCTCAGTCGCGGTGGAACTCGATCGCGCCCTGCGGCAGGAAGTAGAGGATCAGCATGCGGCCGCCATCGACGCGCGGGCGGTGCGTGCTGCCGGGCGGGAAGACGACCCAGCCCGCGGCGTGGCCGTCGAAGCGCGGCGCCCCCGACTGCGCGAAGCAGAGGTTGATCTCGCCGTTCGTGTGCGTGTGCTTCGGGCCGACGACGTCCTCCATCACGACGGCGTCGACGCTGTAGCCGGCGCTGTCCTCCGACGGCTTCACCGGCCGGCTGAACCGGATGCCCCCCGCCTCGCGGTTGCAGAGCGTGCCCGCGGCCAGCGCGGCCTCGGCGGCGGCGCGCACGGCGGCGACGACGGGCGCGTCGAGGGGCAGCTCCGCGTTCAGCCGGCCGGCGAGCGCGCGGTCGGCGGGATCGGCCCCGTCGAGGGCACGGAACAGCGGCGCGAGCGCATCGGCGAGTGTGGCATGCGACATGCTCGGTACTCTACGCAGGAACACGACCGCCCGGCCGAACGTTCGCGAGGCCGGAGCCCCCTCGGAGACGCCCATGCACCGTGCCCCCCGTCGCCTCGTCCCGTCGCTCGTCCTCGCGGTGTGCGCTCTGACCTTCGCCGCCGCGGAGAGTCTCCACGCGCAGGAGCGGGCCGCCGTCGCCGGTCCCGCGGCGCTGCCGAAGCCCACGGCGCCGGAGGAGCTGCAGAAGCGCGCGCGCTACGAGCGCGCCGAGTTCACGATGGACGCGCACCCGCCGGTCAGCGTGGGCGACGGCGTCTTCGCGGAGACGCTGCGTTTCCCCTCGCCCGTGGACACCGGCGACCCGGAGCGCAACGACGTCGTGCATGCGCGCCTGTTCCGCACCGAGGAGCCGTCGGCGGCGGCCGTCGTCGCGCTGGGCGGCTGGAAGTTCGACCCGCTGACGCCGAAGCTCGCGCAGGAGCTCGCGAGGACGGGCATCCAGGTGCTGTGGATCGAGATCCCCTACCAGGGCTATCGCACGCCGAAGGGCGGTCACTCGGGAGAGCTCACGCTCTCCGCGGACATCGCGCGCGACGAGGCGGCGTTCGTGCAGCTCGCGCAGGACGTCGGCCGCGGCGTGGACTGGCTCGTGCGCGAGCGCGGCGTCGACCCGAAGCGGCTCGGGCTCTTCGGCACCAGTCTCGGCGGGTTCGCGGCGGCGACGCTCTACGGCATGGACGCGCGCTGGCGCGCCGTCGTCCCGCAGCTCGCCGGCGCCGACATCGCCTCCGTGCTGCTCAGCGACAACTGGCTGACGCGCGAGATCGGCGAGGAGCTGCGCGCCCGCGGGTACGACGACGCGAGCGTGCGCGCGGCGCTGCGGGCGATGAGTCCCGGCACGTGGGCCGACCCACAGCGCAAGGACGGCGTGCTGCTGATCGCGGCCGGCGAGGACGAGATCGTCCCGCTCGACACCACGCGCGACCTGCAGCGCCGCTACGGCGGCGCGGACCTCGTCGTGATCCCGGACGCACCGCACGTGGACATGGAGGGCCTGAAGTCCGTGTTCCCGAAGGTGCGCGCGCACTTCGAGAAGCTGCTGCTGCCTGCGCAGGCGGCGAGCGGCGAGGAGCGGGGCGCGCCGGACGGCGGGCGCTGATCCGGGCCCGGCGTCAGTCGCGCCGCGGGCCCACCATCGTCTCGGGGCGCACCCAGCGCTCGAAGTCGGCGCGCGCCACGTAGCCGAGCGCCTCCGCGGCCTCGGCGAGGGTCGTGCCCTCCTTGTGCGCCTTCTTCGCCACCTGCGCGGCCTTGTCGTAGCCGATGTGCGGGTTCAGCGCCGTCACGAGCATCAGGCTGCGGCGCAGGTTCTCGTCGATGCGCGCGCGGTTCGGCTCGATGCCCGCCGCGCAGTGCTCGAGGAACGAGTCGCACGCATCCGCGAGCAGCCGCACCGACTGCAGCACGTCGAACACGATCAGAGGCTTGAAGACGTTCAGCTCGAAGTTGCCGCTCATCGCGCCGATCGCGACCGCCGTCTGGTTGCCCATCACCTGCGCGCAGACCATCGTCATGGCCTCGCACTGCGTCGGGTTCACCTTCCCCGGCATGATCGAGCTGCCCGGCTCGTTCTCGGGGATCGTGATCTCGCCGATGCCGCAGCGCGGGCCGCTCGCGAGCCAGCGCACGTCGTTCGCGATCTTGTTCAGCGCGGCGGCGAGCGTCGCGAGCGCACCGTGCATCTGCACGAGCGGCTCGTGTCCCGCGAGTCCCGCGAACTTGTTGGGCGCGCTGACGAACGGCAGCTCGGTCAGCGCCGCGATGCGCGCCGCGACCGTCTCGGCGAACCGCGCCTTCGTGTTGAGTCCCGTGCCGACGGCGGTGCCGCCGAGCGCGAGCTCGTACACCGCGGGCTGCGCCGCCTCGACCGCGCGGAGCGCGATGTCGAGCTGCGCGACCCAGCCGGAGATCTCCTGCCCGAGCGTGAGCGGGGTCGCGTCCTGCAGGTGCGTGCGCCCGATCTTCACGATGTCGGCGAACTCGCGCGCCTTGGCGTCGAGCGCGTCGCGCAGGCGCCGCACCGTGGGCAGGAGCGCCTCCGCGACACGCGTCGCGACCGCGACGTGCATGGCGGTCGGGAACACGTCGTTGCTCGACTGCGCCCGGTTCACGTGGTCGTTCGGGTGCACGGGCTTCTTGGAGCCGATCTCTCCGCCCGCGAGCTCGATCGCGCGGTTCGAGATCACCTCGTTCGCGTTCATGTTGGTCTGCGTGCCGCTGCCCGTCTGCCACACGACGAGCGGGAAGTGGTCGTCGAGCCGGCCGTCGATGACCTCGTCGGCGGCGCGCTCGATGAGCGCCGCGAGGTCCGCGGGCAGGTCCCCGAGCTGCACGTTCGCCTGCGCGGCGGCCTTCTTGACGACACCGAGCGCACGGATCATCTCGCGCGGGAAGCGCTCCCCGCCGATGCGGAAGTTCTGCAGCGAGCGCTGCGTCTGCGCGCCCCAGTAGCGGTCGGAGGCGACCTCGACCGGACCCATGCTGTCGGACTCGGTGCGGTGGCTCATCGTGCAGCTCCTGCGCGCGTCGCGCGCCCTGTCGGAACGACGGAGCCGCCGATTCTAGAGAGGCGCCGTACGGACGCCGCGGACCGCGCGAGGGTCAGGCGAAGACGTCTTCGGGGCGGCTGTCGAAGGCCGCGAGCAGCGCCTGCATGACGACCTCGACCACCTCGCGCGCGGCGTGCTCCAGATCGTCGTTGACGATGATCGGGACGCCGCTCGCCTCGGCCTCCGCGAGCAGGTGCGACTGGAGCCGCCAGATGCCCTCGAAGTGCTCGAGGTAGCGCTTCGCGCGGCGCGCGCGCGCCTTCCGGCCCCGACCGCGGATGCGGCGCTCCAGCTCGTTCGGCCGCAGCACGGCGAGCATCACGCGGACGACGATCGCGTCGTTGTCGGTCGCGGCGGCGTCCGCGAGGAACGTGGGGTGGGCGTGGACGCCCTCGAGGATCACCGAGACCCGCTCGGTCACGGCGCGCCGCAGCACGGCCTCGCCGGCGACGGCGAGCAGCTCCGCCTGCCGCACGTAGCCTTCGATCAGCGCCTCCTCGCCCGGCGCGCCCTGCCCGGTGGCCGGCAGCGCCTCCCACGCGCGGAACGACGACGTGTGCAGCGCGGGCACGAGGCGCTCGGGCACCATCATGCGCATCACCTCGCGCAGCATGTCGGTCGACTGCGTGCGCACGATGTCGAGCGCGTGCGCGGTGCGCGTGGCGACCGTGCTCTTGCCCGTGCCGGTCGTCCCGCCGATCAGCAGGACCAGCGGCCGGTCGCCGTGCCGGAAGTCCTCCCACACGAGATAGCGGCGCGCCGCATCGTCGCCCAGGTCGCGCTGCAGGCGCTCGTACGTGCGCCGCTTCACGTCGGCGAGCGACAGCTCGGTCACGCCCTCGGCGACCAGGTCCACGTGCATCGCGGCCGAGACGCGGGTCGCCGCCTCGGGTGCGATGCCGCACGCCTCGAGGCTCTGCCGGTGGCGCCCGCGCGAGTAGGGAGCGGTCTGCCCGTCGGAGAGGCGCACGAGCACCACGGGCTCCGCGCGCACCGGGCTGCGATAGCGCTGCACGACCTCGCGACCGAACGCCTGCAGGCGCTTCGAGACGAGCGCGCGGAGCTCGTCGGTCGTGATCTCCGCGCGGCCGGCGATGTCGCCGCGGACGGTCGTCGCGATGTCGTACGCCGACTCGAAGGGCAGGCCCGCCTCCTGGAGCGAGCGCGTCAGGATGCCGCGCAGGAACGGCACGCGCGCGCCGTCGCCGGGATCGACGACGAGCAGCCTAGCCACGGGCGCCTCCACCGCCCCCGGAGGGCGGTCCGGGGACCCGCACGAAGAACCCGTGATGCATCCGTTAAGAGAGTGTAAATGAGCGCGGAGGAAGGGACGCGCGTTCACGGTGGGCTTACAGTTCGGCCGGCCGTAGGGGCGCGTCGCGGGGACGCGGCGACGGTCCGGAGAGGACGCAGAGAGATGAAGAGACTCGCCATCGTGCTCGCGCTCGCCACGGCCGTCGGCTGCGGCGGCGGCGGCGGGCGCACCCTGATCCAGAGCAAGGGCTCCGACACCCTCGTGAACGTGGCGCAGGCGTGGGCCGAGGCCTACGCGACGGTCGACCCGAACGTCGCGGTCGCCGTCTCGGGCGGCGGCTCGGGCGTCGGACTCACGGGGCTCATCGACGGGACCACCGAGATCGCCAACTCCAGCCGCAAGATCAAGAGCAAGGAGATCGAGGCGGCGCGCAAGCACGGCATCGAGCCGAAGGAGTTCGTGGTCGGGTACGACGCCCTCGCGGTCTACGTCCACAAGGACAACCCGATCGAGAAGATCACGATCGCGCAGCTCGCGGGCATCTACGGCGACGACGGCACGATCACCAAGTGGTCGCAGCTCGGCGTGACGATGCCGGGCGGCGCGCAGAACGACACGATCGTGCGGGTGAGCCGCCAGAACAACTCGGGCACGTACGTGTACTTCAAGGAGGCGGTGCTCGGCGAGGGCCACGACTACAAGCTCGGGTCGATCGACCAGAGCGGCTCGAAGGACGTCGTCGACCTGGTCGCGCGGACGATGGGCGCCATCGGCTACAGCGGCCTCGCCTACGCGACCCCCGAGGTGAAGCTCGTCCCCGTGGCACAGGACGACGCCGCGCCGCCGGTGATGCCGACCATGGACACGGCGATCGACGGCAGCTACCCGATCGCCAGGCCGCTGTTCATGTACACGGCCGGCGAGCCGCAGGGCGCGGTGAAGGCGTACCTGGACTGGATCCTGTCCGACGCCGGTCAGAAGATCATCCACGACAAGGGCTACGCCCCGGTCCGCAAGCTCGACTGAGCGGCCCCAGCCCGGCCGCGGGGCGGAGGACGTCGATGAGCCACTACGAGATCCGCATGCAACGTGACCTCGACGAGATCCGCCGGCGGACGGCGGCGCTCGCGGAGCGCGTGGAGGCGAGCGTACGGCAGGCCGTGCGCGGCCTCCTGCGGCGGGACCGTGCGCTCGCGGCGGCCACCGTCCTCGCGGACCACCCGATCAACCGCGAGACGCGCGAGATCGACCGGCTGTGCCACGCGTTCGTCGCGCGGCACCTGCCGAGCGCGGGCGTGCTCCGCACGATCTCGGCGGTCCTGCGGCTCACCGTCGCGTTCGAGCGCGTCGGCGACTACGCCGTCACGATCGCGCGCGAGACGGCGCAGCTCACGTGCGACGCGCCCCCCGCCATCGCGCGCGACGTCGAGCTCGTCGCGGAGCGCTCGCTGACGCTGCTGCGCGAGGCGGCGTGTGCGTTCAACGAGCAGAGCGCCGACCGCGCGCGCGCGACGAAGGCCGGAGCCGGCGAGACGAAGCACGCGTCGCACCGCGTGTTCCGCGACCTCGTCGAGGTCGGGCAGGCCGGCACGGCGCCGCCGATCGCGGACCTGTTCGCGTGGCTGATGTGCATCAACCGGCTCGAGCGCATCGGCGACCAGGCGAAGAACGTCTGCGAGGAGACGCTCTTCGCCGTGACGGGCGAGGTGAAGCAGCCGAAGGTCTACGACATCCAGTTCGTGGACCGGACGAACGCCGTCGCGAGCGTGATGGCGGAGGCGATCGCGCGCCGCACGTTCCCCGAGAGCGGCCGCTACTCGAGCGCCGGCTGGCAGCCGGCGGAGCAGGTCGTGCCGAGCGTGCGCGCGTTCCTCGAGCGCCACGGGCACGACCTGCGCGGCGTCCAACCGCGGCTCTTCGACGCGAGCTTCGACGCACTCGAGGAGCACCACGTCGTCGTCGCGCTCGAGGAGGGGCTGCTGCCCCACGTCCCCAATCTGCCGTTCCACACGACCATCGTGCCGTGGTCCGTCCTCCCCGAGGGGGACCGCGGCGCCGAGCTGCCGGGCGAGGAGTGGCTCGCGACACTCTATCGGGAACTGTCGGCGCGCATCGCCGACCTGATGGAGACGCTGCGCGGTCCGCGCGCCGGCTGACGTGTCCGCGAACGACGGCCCCGTCCCCCATCCCCCGCGCGGGACCCCCGTGCCGTTCCCCGCGCGCGCCGACGAGCGCGACCGCGCCTGGTTCGTCGACAAGGTCGTCCAGGTGCTCGTCTTCGCCGGCGGCATCTCGGGCATCGTCTGCGTGGTCGGGATCTTCGTGTTCGTCTCGCGCGAGGGCTTCGGCTTCATCGCGCACACGCTCGACCTGCGCGAGTTCTTCGGCTCGATCGCGTGGCGCCCGACGTCCGACAAGCGCGCGACGTACGGCATCCTCGCGCTTCTCGCGGGCACGGCGAGCGTCACCGGCCTGGCGATGCTCGTGTCGGTGCCGTTCTCGATCGGCGCGGCGATCTACATCGCCGAGTTCGCGCGCGGCAAGACGCGCGAGGCGCTGAAGGTCCTGATCGAGCTGCTCGCCGCGATCCCGTCGGTGGTGTGGGGCTTCATCGGCCTCACGATGCTGAACCCGCTGATCATCGACGTCTTCAACGTCCCCGTGGGTCTCTGCGTGCTGAACGCGGGCGTGATCCTGGGTCTCATGGCGGCGCCGATCATGACGACGATCGCCGAGGACGCGCTCAAGGCCGTCCCGGACGGCTTCCGCGAGGCGGCCGAGGCGATGGGCGCGACGCGCTGGCAGGTGGTGTGGCGCGTGGTGCTGCCCGCCGCGAAGCAGGGCCTCATGGCGGCGGTCCTGCTCGGCGTCGGCCGCGGGTTCGGCGAGACGATGGCGGTGCTCATGGCGAGCGGCCACGCGATCAACCTGCCCACCAGCCCCTTCGACCAGGCGCGCGCACTGACCGCCACGATCGCCGCGGAGCTGGGCGAGGCGGAGAAGGGCGGCGACCACTACCGCGCGCTGTTCACGCTCGGCATCCTGCTGTTCTCCGTGACCTTCGCGATCAACCTGCTCGCCGACACGTTCGTGCGCGGGCGGCGGAAGCGCGGCGGCTGAGCGATGTTCGAGCGCACGCCCCTGAACGTCCGCAACCAGCGCGTCGAGCGCTGCGTGAAGTGGATCTTCTGCGGCATGGCGCTGCTGCTCGTGCTGCCCGTGCTGATCATCCTCTCCGTGCTGGTCGCGCGCGGAGGACCGGCGATCTCGTTCGAGTTCCTGTTCACGCCGCCGAAGCAGGGCATGACGGCGGGCGGCATCCTGCCCGCGCTCGTCGGCACGCTGTGGCTCGTGGGCGTCGCGCTGGTCGCGTCCGTCCCGATCGGCGTGGCCGCGGCGCTCTACCTCTCCGAGTACGCGCGCGACACGTGGCTGACGCGCGTCATCAACCTGGCCGTCATCAACCTCGCCGGCGTGCCGTCGATCGTGCACGCGCTCTTCGGCGTCGGTGCGTTCGTGCTGTTCTTCGGCTGCGGCACCAGCATCCTCGCGGCCAGTCTCACGCTCGCGGTGATGACGCTGCCGGTCGTGATCGTCGCGACACGCGAGGCGCTCCAGGCGGTGCCCCAGGCCTTCCGCGAGGCGTGCTGGAACATGGGCGCCACGCGCTGGCAGACCATCCGGCGCGTCGTGCTGCCCAACTCCGTCAGCGGCATCCTGACCGGCGTGATCCTCGAGGTCTCCCGCACCGCGGGCGAGACGGCGCCGATCATGTTCACGGGCGCCGCGTTCTTCCTGCCGTTCCTGCCGAGCGGCGTCGGCGACCAGACGATGGCGCTCTCGCTGCACCTCTTCGTGGTGACGACGCAGGTGCCGAACGCGCCCCACGAGCTGCAGTACGGCGTGGCGCTCGTGCTGATCGGCATCGTGCTCGCGCTCAATGCCACGTCGATCGCGTTCCGCACGTGGCTGCGCGGGAGGCGCAAGTGGTAGACGCGCCGGCCGACGTGATCGTGGACGTGCACGGACTGACCGTGCGCTACGGCGACCGCGTCGTGCTGCGCGACGTCACGCTCGACGTCCGGACGCACGAGATCTTCGGCATCATCGGCCCGGCCGGCAGCGGCAAGACGTCGTTCCTGCGCGCGCTGAACCGGATGGACGAGTTCACGCCGGGGATGCGCGTGGAAGGCTCCGTCTCGTTCGCCGGCAAGGACGTGCGCGACTGGCGCAACCTGTACGCGCTGCGGCGCCGCATCGGCGTCGTGTTCCCGCTGCCCGTCGGCCTGCCGCTCTCGGTCTACGACAACGTCGCGTTCGCGCCGCGCCTCGCCGGGGTGCGCGCGCGTGTCGAGCTCGACGAGATCGTCGAGAGCTCGCTGCGCCGCGCGGCGCTGTGGGACGAGGTGAAGGACCGTCTCGGCGCGCTCGGCTCGCTGCTCTCGGGCGGCCAGCAGCAGCGCCTGACGATCGCCCGTGCGCTGTCGCAGAAGCCCGACCTGCTGCTCCTCGACGAGTTCTCGATCGCGGTGGACCCCGTCACCACGATGCGCATCGAGGACGTGCTGAAGGAGCTGCGGCACGAGATCACGATCGTGCTCGTGACGAACCTGGTGCAGCAGGCGCGGCGGCTCGCGGACCGGACCGCGTTCTTCCTCGACGGCGCGTGCGTCGAGATCGCGGAGACCGAGGACCTCTTCACCGGCGCCACGCGCGACCCGCGGACGCGCGACTACGTGGAGGGGCGGTTTGGATAGCGGCGCGCCCCCACTTGCGATCGAGGCGCGCGGGCTGAACCTCTGGTACGGCTCGTTCCAGGCGCTGCACGACGTCGACCTGCGCATCCGGAGCGGGATCATCACGTCGCTGATCGGCCCGTCGGGCTGCGGCAAGTCCACGTTCCTGCGCAGCGTCAACCGGATCACGGAGCGGCTGGGCTACGTGCGCACCACCGGCACCATCGAGGTGCACGGCCAGGACATCCTCGCGCCCGGCGTGGAGCTCGTGCAGGTGCGGCGCAAGATCGGCATGGTCTTCCAGCGTCCGAACCCGCTGCCGCTCTCGATCCGCGAGAACGTGCTGTTCGGCTGGCGGCTGCACCGCGAGGAGCGTGGACGTCCCGAGCCGCACGAGTGCGACGAGATCGTCGAGGGCGCGCTGCGCAAGGTGCTGCTCTGGGACGGCGTGAAGGACCGCCTGGACCTGCGCGCGACGGAGCTCTCGCTCGAGGAGCAGCAGAAGCTCTGCATCGCGCGGCTCCTGCCGATGCGCCCGCGCGTCCTGCTCATGGACGAGCCCTGTTCCGCCCTCGACCCGAAGGCGACGGAGGCCGTCGAGGAGCTGATCTGGGACCTGCGCGGGGAGTTCACGATCGTGATCGTGACGCACAACATGGCGCAGGCGCGGCGTGCGAGCGAGGAGTGCGTGTTCATGCTCCTCGGGCGCGTCGTCGAGCACGGTGAGACCGGCGCGATGTTCGTGACGCCGGAGTGCCGCGAGACCGCGGACTACATCGAGGGTCGCTACGGCTGATCGGCGGCGGCGCGGACGCGCGACCGCGCCGCGGCGAGGAGCCGCACGAGTACGAACGCCGCTCCGATCAGCACCGCGGCGGTGACGGGTCGCGCCGCGGCCCCGAAGCCGACGTGCGCCAGCCGGGCCTGCCCGAGCGCGGCGAACAGGCAGTCGAGCGACGCCGGGAGCACGTACGCGACGACGAAGAGAAGCGGCAGCTCGGCGCGCGGCCGCCCGAAGTCGGAGCGCAGGAGCGCGGGCACGAGCTGCGCCGCGAGCAGCGCGCCCATGCCGAGCACGGTCACGAGGACGAGCACGGAGCCGACGGACCAGCCGGCCGTGCCGCTGCGCGCGACCAGCATGACGACCGGCAGCCCCAGCGTGCAGCACGCGACGGCTGCGACGACGGCGCGCAGCGACACGCCCGTGCGCGGCCGGCGCGGCGCGAGGCGGTCGGGGGCGACCGCGACGACCGTGATCGCGAACGCGAGGCGGCACGTGGACGTCAGCGCGACGACGACTGCGGCCGCGGCGACGATCTCGCCCCAACGCGGAACGAGAAAGTCCACGGCCGACGCCGCCGCTGCGACGCCGAGCGCCCACGGCGCGCAGCGTCCGAGCCGGAGCCGCGAGACGCGCACGAGGCGCGCCGCACCGAGCGCCGCCGCGCCGTAGGCGAGCGCGGGCGGCACGAGCGGCCACGTGAACGTCTCGAACCGGAGAGCCGCCGCCACGACGCCGAGCGCCACGAGCGTCGCGGCGGCGATCGGACGACGCACGGTGCGGTCGCGGAGTGTGATCGCGCCGAGACACAGGAAGGCGAGGAGGACGAGCAGACTCGTCGCCGTCGCTGCGGGATGCGCGGCGAGAGCCGCAGCAATCGAATCCGGGGGACGCGGCGTCGCCGCGGGCAGGAGTGCGGCAAGTGCGGCCCCGGGGCGGTAGACCCCCATCGCGACCGCGTCGGCGAGAAGGCGCGCACACTCGCCGGTCGGAGGGCGTGCGAGAAGCATCGACTCGGCACGCGCACGCACGCGGACGTCGGATGTCGTGAGCGCGAGCGCCGCGAAGTAGGCCGCGTCCGACTCGCCTGCGGCGCTCCCGGCGATCGGCGGCCGGCGGAACAGCGCAGCGTCGGACGCGCCCGGCACTCCCTCGGCCGTGGGTTCGCAGACCGCGTCGAGGAACTCGTGGGCGCCTGCGAGCAGGGCCGCGCGTTGGACGTCGCGCAACGCGATGTGGGAGCGTCGGAGCGACTCTCGCGACGCAAGCTGGCGCAGCACGGTCAGCGCCTCCGGCACCGGTACGGACGCGCAGTGGTCGACGAGAGCGGCCAGCGTCTGCTGCCGCACAGACTCCCGCATCGGGGAGAGGTCCGGATCGCGCAACTCGGCGGCGATGCGCTCGATGTCGGCCGCGACCCAGGCACCCCACGGAGTGCGGTCGATCGATGCGGACTCCGCGGCCGGGAAGGCGCGACAGAGCACCGCCTGCGGCCGCATGTCCACGACCTGCATCGAGGGGGAGCCGAGCCTGAGCAACACGGCAGCATCGGCGGCGACGGGCGGGAGGCCGACCTGCTGCCGCGACGCAGATGTGGCCGTGGCACTCGTCAGTTCCGCCGCGTACTGCACTTGGCTGCCCCTCGCGTCGAAGTAGCGGTGCACGTCCACGGAGAGCTGGGCGGAGACGACTCCGCGCGGCGACCGCACCAGGCCGGGAGCGGCGAATCGGACTTCGAACGGGAGCGGCGTCGCGGACGCGGCAAGCGTGACGGCGCGACGATCGGCGTCGGGCGCCGACACTCCGGAACGCCGGACGCGCCATGCGCTCCCATCGAACTCGAGCCACACGACGGCGACCACGTACGGCCCGACGCTGGCGTCCGGAGGATAGACGTCGCACCAGGCTCTGCCGCTCGGCGGCAGGCTCCGGTCGGCGGGCCACAGCGGAGCGCATACGTCCTGCGGCGCGAGAAGTGTGAGCAGCGAGTGGCGAAGGGCGTCCGGAACGGTGGCGGCATTCGCGAGAGCGCGCAGGTCGAAGGGCGGACCAGGTCGATCCAGTTCCGCGGCGAGCAGCCGCACGGGATCCGCGTCCGCTTCGAGCCACTGCGGCGGCACGGGGTTGTCGGCGCCGCACCCGCGGCAACGGCCGACGTGCCGTCTGATCCAACCGTGAAGAGCGTTCGCGTCCGTGCGCGGCAGTTCCTCGCGTGTCGCGGAACCAGCGCCGTACCGCGCGTGCGCGCGCTCCTCGTCCGCAAGCCGCACGCGCGCGAGGTAGCCCCGGTCGCGCGGCAGATCTCGTACCGCGCGCCATGCCGCGACGATCTCCTGCGCCGGGAACGCTGACCGGCGCCACGTGCCGCCGCCGGACGACTCCATGAGCCCGACTGGAAGGTCCGCGACCGCGCCGAGCCAGTAGGTCGCGAACGGCCGCGTCGCGTCCGGCGCAGCCGCGTCCGTCGCCACGCCGTACAGCGCGTCGAGCAGCGCGCGGCGCGGGAGCGCCTCGAACGTCCGCACGAGTCCGGAGTCGATCCAGCCGGGATCGTCCAACTCCGCGGCTGCCGCGAGGACGAGCGCGAGGCCCCCCCGATCCGTCGCGTCGCCGAGGAGCGTCTGCACCATGTCCGACGCCGACGGCGGCGCCGCAGCGAGCAGTGCTCGGAGATGACGGACGGCGAGTGCGTCCGGCGGGGTCGCGTCGCGCCGCGGCAGCCGCGTGGCGAGCAGTCGCGCCGCACCGTCGTGTCCGAAGATGGGGTCCGCTGTCTGCGTCCGCGTCGCATCCAGCGGACGCCATGCGTTCGCGACCGCGGAGAACGCGGCGCGCGCCGTCGCGATGTCGGCGGGTGCATCGGACTGCGCCAGTTCCTCCCAGTCGAGCAACGCCGCGTCACGCGCTGCGGCGCGCGTCCCCACCGCGCGGGCCGTCGCGGCGGCGTCGCGGAGGATGCGTGCCGCCGCGTCGTGATCGCCCGCCCGCCACGCGTCTCGCGAACTCGTGATCGCCTGATCCGCCGCCGGTGAGAGGAGTGCCGTGCCGACGTCCGCAAGTCCGGCCGTTCCGCCGCGCGGACCCTGTCGCGTGATGTAGAGCGTCAACGCGAGAGACGCGAGCGAGAGCACGAGCAGCAGTCCGCGGCGGAAGCGCGGCGCACGTCGCGCGCGCGGCGCCGCGCGCGGGCCTGCGTCATCTCCCCCGGTTGCGGGTGCGTCCTCGTCCACGTCACGCACATCGTACCGCGCGCGCGACGCGGCGCTTCAGGCGCCGAGCAGGAACACGGCGCCCGCCCACGTGGCGAGCCACGTGAGCAGCGCGAACGGGACGCCGAGTCGCGCGTAGTCGCGGAAGCGGTAGCGCCCGGCGCCCATCACGAGCACGGTGGACTCGTGCGCGATGGGCGTCGTGAACGCGCTCGAGACGCACACCGCCGTCGCCGTCAGATACGTGGCCGGATTGCCGCCGCTCGCGCGCGCCAGCTCGTACGCGACCGGTGCGAGCACGATCGCGACCGCGGCGTTTTCGAGGAGCTGCGTCAGGAGCACCGTCACGAGCAGGAGCGCGCCCAGCACCCACGCCGGTCCGAGCCCACCGAGCGCCTGCGCGACGGCGTCGCCGATCGCGTGCGCGGTGCCCGTACGCTCGAGCGCCGTCCCGAACGGGATGACGCCGCCGACGATCATGAGGGCGGGCAGGTCGATGGCGGCATACGCCTGGCGCACGCCGACGCACCCGAGGAGCAGCGCCGTGACCGCCGCGGCGGGGATGACGAACGCCGGCGCGAGCAGACGCAGCGCCGACGTGACGGCGACCACGGCGAGCAGCAGCAGCACCGCCCACGCCTTCCAGCGCTCGATCACCGGCGCCGGACGCGTCTCGAGCAGCACCAGCGCGGGGTCCGCCGCGAGCCGCTCGAACTCGCGCTCGTGCCCGAGCAGGAGCAGCGAGTCGCCGACGCGCAGCTTCTCGGACAGCGGGCCCTCGGTGAGCGAGCGCCCCTGGCGCCCGATCGCCACGGGCGACACGCCGTAGCGGTCGTCGAAGTCGAGCTCCTCGAGACTCTTGCCGACGAGCGGCGACTGCTGCGCGACGAGCGCCTCGGCGAGGCGCAGGTCCACGCCGCGCAGGGTGCGCTCGCCGACCTTCAACTCGCGCCGCGGCGAGAGGCCGCGCATCGCGAGCACGCGCGGAATCGACTCCATGCGGCCGCGCACGATCAGCGCGTCGCCGGGCAGGAGCCGCATCCACGGCGCCGGCGACAGCCGGTTCTCGCCGCGCACGACCTCGAGCACGGTGACGCCGTGGCGCTGGTCGAGACCCAGTTCCGCCAGCGTGCGCCCGGCCGATTCCGGCCCCGGCGCGGCGATCACCTCGGTGACGTACTCCGCGACCTCGTAGCGCGCGGCGAGCGTCGGCTCGCCGCTCGCACGCGGCAGCATGCGGCGTCCGGCGATGAGGAACCACGCGGTCGTGACGAGCAGCACGCAGGCGGCGAGCGGCGCGAACGCGAAGAAGCCGAGCGGCTCGCCCGTGCGCGAGCGCAGGTAGTCCGAGACGAGCACGTTCGAGCGCGTGCCGATGAGCGTCCACTGCCCGCCGAGCAGCGACGCGTACGCGAGCAGGAGCAGCACGCGCGAGGGCGCGATGCCGCGCGCGCGGCAGATCGCGAGCACGGTCGGCATCCACACGAGCACGGTGGTCGTGTCGTTGACGAACGCGCTGAACGCGGTCACGACGCCGAGCACCGTGAGCTGCAGGGCGAGCTCGCTGCGGCCGCCCCACTCGAGCGCGCGGCGCCCGAGCAGGTCGGCGGCGCCGGTGTGCACCATCGCCGCGCCGAGGACGAACATCGCGGCGACCATCACGACCGCGGGGCTGCCGAAGCCGGCGACGGCGTCGGCGGGCGGCAGCACCGAGCGCAGCCCGCCCGCGCCGTCGGGCTGCCAGGGCAGCATCAGCGCGAGCATCACGAGGAGTCCGGCCACGTCCGGCCGCAGCCGCCCCGTGTAGAGCACCACGAGGAGCGCCGCGAGGACCCCGCCGAGGTAGAGCGACTCGGCGCTCACGCGTCGCCTTCGGGCGGGAGGAACGGCAGGTCGAGTCCGGCGCGGCGCCGCGTCCGCCGTGTGACGGCCACGACGTCCGCGAGCGTCTGCGCGTCGAGGACGCGCGAGATCGCCGCGCGCGCCTCGACCATCAGGAGGCGCAGTCCGCAGTGCTCCTCGTCGGGGCAGGAGCAGCGCTCGTATGCGGTCACGCTCGCGCAACGGATCGGCGCGAGCGGGCCCTCGAAGTGGCGCACGACGTCTCCGATGGAGATCGCCTCGGCGTGCGCCTCCAGCGCGTAGCCGCCGGCCTGCCCGCGGCGCGAGCCGACCCAGCCGCGTGCGCGGAGCTCCTGCAGGATCTGCTCGAGGAAGCGCGCGGGCAGGTTCTCGTGGGCGGCGAGCTCGGGCAGCGGGACGTGCGAGCGCCCCGCCGCGTGCGCGAGCCCGAGGTCGATCAGCGCGCGGAGCGCGTACTCACAGCGCTTGGACAGTTGCACGGCACACCTCGCGGCCCGTCATAATCCCTATTGGAGAAGTCGGGATTGACTTTGCGACGGAGGCGGCGCGCGAGGTGGCCGGCTCACCGGTCCCGGCGGGTCGCTCGGACGGGCTCCGTGGTCAAGCGCGCGTCCGCAGGCCGCGCAGCCAGGCGGCCGCGCAGGCGCCGACGAACACGGCGAGCGCGGCGCCGACGCACGTCGGCCCCGTCGGCGTGTCCCACGCGTACGAGCGCTCGAAGCCGACCGCGGCCGCGGCGAGCGCCGTGACGGCGGCGACGGCGACCACGCCCGCCGCGCTGCGTCCGAGCACGATCCCCGCGGCGCCCGGGAGGACGAGGAACCCGAACACGAAGAGCGTGCCGGTGGCGTGGACTCCGGCCGCCACCGTGAGCGCGAGCGAGCCGTACAGCACGCCCTCCCAGAGGCCGGTCCGCACGCCGAGCGTCGCCGCGGTCTCGCGGTCGAACGTGCAGAAGAGCAGGCGCCGCGCGCCGAGCACGTGCACGAGCAGGACGGGCGCGAGGGCGAGCCCGAGCCGCAGCAGCTCCGGACGGTGCACCGCGAGGATGTTCCCCTCGACGAGGTTGCGCACCTCGTCGAGTCCCTGCGCGCTGCGCATCATCAGCAGGATCGTGAGCGCTCCCCCGCCGACGAAGAGCACCCCCGCGAGCGTGTCGTCGCCGAGGGCGCGGCTGCGTGCGCCGAGGGCGAGCACCGTCACGCCGACGAGCTCGAGCACGAGCGCCAGCACGTCGTGGCGCAGGGCGGCGCCCGCGTGCGGGTCGGCGTCGGCGAAGAGCACGAACGAGCACGCGATGCCGAGCGCCGCCAACTGCGGCAGCGCCACGCCGACGGCGATCAGGCGCCGTGCGACGACGTGCACCGACACGAGCGCACACGCGAGCGCCACGAGCAGACTCGCGCCGAACGCCGGACCGAACAGGCGCAGCGCCTCGCCGAACTCGGTCATCGCGCGTCCCTCCCGCGCACGTGGATGACGCGGCGCCCGTGGATCCGGTGGACGTGGACCGGACGGCCGTAGACCGCCGAGAGCGGCGCGTCCGCCACGAGCTCGTGGGGCGTGCCGAAGCGCACGGTGTCCCCCGCCACGAGCCCCACGCGGTCCGCCTCGTCGGCGACCACGTGCAGCGAGTGCGTGACCGTGACGATCGCGAGTCCCCGCTCGCGCCGCAGCGACTGCACCAGGTCGAGCAGATCGCGCTCGCTCGAGATGTCCATGCCGGTCGTCGGCTCGTCGAGCACCAGCACGCTCGGCGCGGACGCGAGCGCGCGGGCGATGAGCACGCGCTGCTTCTGTCCGCCGGACAGGTCGCGGAACACGGCGTGCGCGCGGTCCGCCATGCCGACCGCGGCGAGCGCCTGCTCTGCGGCGGCACGGCGCGCGGCGTTGCGTGCGACCGGCAGCCACGAGTCCGCGCACGCCGCCATCGCGACCACTTCGAGCGCACGGAAGCGGAACAGCGGCGCGAGCGTGTCCCGCTGCGGCACGTGGCCGGCGCGCCACGCCGCCGTCCGCACGACGTCGCCGGCGAGCGGCCGGGCGAGTCCGAGCAGCGCGCGGAGCAACGTCGACTTGCCCGAGCCGTTCGGACCGACGATCGCGAGGTGGTCGCCGCGCCGCAGCGAGAACGAGACGTCGCGCAGCACCACGCGGCGTCCCCAGCCGACGTCCGCGTGCGCGACCGTCGCGAGCAGCTCGCCCTCGCCCACGTCGGGGCTCACTTCGACGCCGTCGCGCGGAGCGCATCCGCCAGCGCGTGCACGTTGGCCGTGAGCGCCGCGACATAGCTCGCCGTGCCCTCGAACGCGTCGGGCATGTGCGCGATGCGCACCGCGCGCCCCTCCACCTCGCGCGCCACCGCCTCCGCCGTGCGCGCCGGCTGGTAGACGCTGTAGAGCACCACGCGCGCGTCCTCGCTGCGCATGCGCTCCTCGAGCCGCGCGAGGTGCTTCGGCGTGGGCGGGATCCCGGGCTTCGGCTCGAGCGCACCGATGCCGTCGAGGTGGAGGCGCTCGAGGAGATAGATCGTGTTCGTGTGGTAGCTGACGACCTTGCGCCCGGCGAACGGCGCGATCTCCTTCGCCAGCCCGCCGAGCTGCGCCTCGAGTCCGCGCTGCCTCAGGAACTCGACGAGCGTGCCCTCGGCGAGCCGCGCCTCGAGGCGCGAGGCGGGCTGCGACGTGAGCAGGTCCGCGCCGAAGAGCGCCTCGTCGAGCGACCTCCGGAACGCTTCGAGACGCGTGCGGTACGCGTCGGCGTGCGCCGGGTCCACGCGCGCGAACGCCTCGGCGACGGTCCCCGCGGCCTGTTTCGCACGCACGGGATCGAGCAGGTAGTGCGGGTTCCCGAACGGGTGCACGTCGCCCTGTGAGCGGTCCACGGCACCGGTCGGCACCTCGAGCTTCACGATCCCCACGGAACAGTCCACGTAGCCGGGCTGCCCCTTCTGGATCTTCGCGTTGCGTGACTCGCTGAGGAGCAGCGGCTCGTAGCCGGTCTCGAGTTCCATGCCCGTCACGACGAGCACGTCGGCGTCGGCCGCTGCCTTCACGGACGACGGCCGCGCGTCGAGGAAGTGCGGGTCCTCGGGGCCCTTCATGAGGCACGTGACGGCGACGTCGTCGCCGCCGACGGCACGGCAGAGCTCGCGCACGTCGGTGGTCGTGGCGAGGACGTTCAGCTTCTCGGACGCGCGCGCGTCGGGCGTCGCTGCGACGGGCGCCGCGAGCGCCGCGGCGAAGAGCGCGGCGAGGTGGATCGGGAGCGGTGTCCGGGACATGGGAGACTCCTCGAGGGAGAGCTGCGGGCGGAGGTTCAGAACTTGTGGGCGCCGTGGCTGCCGAGGTCGAACTCGAGCTGCAGCCACACGCTGCCGACGGCGTCGTCGAGCGCGGTGGCGTCGTCGCGCTGGAGTTGCAGGCGCAGCTTCGCGAACTCGCTCGAGTACCACGTGACGGCGAGCGACCAGCGGCCGCGGTCGTCGCGCCCGAGCACGTCGTCGTCGGTGCCGCGGACGCGGTCGTAGCGCACCCCGGCGGTCCAGTCGCGCGTGAAGCCCCACACGACCTGGCCGTAGCCGCCGGCGTCGGAGAGGCGCCCGGCCGGCACGAACGCGCGGCCGTCGCGGAAGGAGTCGTAGCCGACGTCGCGCGCCAGCCACTCGGCCTGCGCGGCCACGAACGGGAACCCGCGGTCGTTCGCGAGCGGCTTCCACTTCAGCGTCAGGTCCGCGCCGACGACCGACGAGTTGCGCGCGTCGGACGCGCCGGAGGGACCGGATGCGCCGGACACGCCGACGAGCAGAGGCGTCTCGTCGGTCACGTCGAACGACGCGGTCGCGCGCGCCGTCCACGCGAGGTCCCGGAACGAGCGCACGTCACGCCGGTGCACCGCGCCGAACGGCGGCTCCTCGGACACGAACGCGGCCATCGTCTCGCCGTTCGCGTTCTGCGCGCCGACGATCAGCTCGGCGGGGAACGGCGTCGGCAGGAGCCACGAGACGCGCGCGCCCGGTCCGCGCATGCCGTCGGCGCCGAAGACGCGCGTCGTCGCGACCGGCGCGTTCACGAACTCCCACTGGTGCGGGTGCGTCGGGTTCTGGCGGCCGAACTCGGTGAAGTACTGGCCCGCCTTCACCTGCAGCCCGTACGGCAGCGAGGTCGTCTGCGCGTACGCCTCCTCGAGCTCGACGACCGTCTCGCCGTCGGCGTCGATCGTCTGCACCATGTTCGCGAAGCCCTTCAGGTACGGGTCGACGGCACCGCTGAGAGCGAGCTCCGTGTTCTGCACCGTGAACCCGCGGCGGTGCGGATCGTGGTGGCCGCCTTCGAGCGCCCCCACCACGCCGTTCCCCGCGCTCGACGCCCCCACCGTCAGCAGCGAGTTGAACGCGATGTCGAGATACGCCGTGCGCCCGCCTGCACCGGTCGCGCGCACGGCGGCGACGTCGTGCGTCAGCGCATCGGTGCGGTCGAGCAGGTCGTCGATCTGCGCCTGGAGTGCGTTCGGATGCGGTTCGGGGCGCTCCGCCAGGCGCTGCTCCAGCTCGCGGATGCGTGCGTCGTCGCGCGCCTTCTGCTCCTCGAAGCGGCGCGACAGCTCGTCGAACGCGCGCCGCCAGTCGTCGTCGGGGGCCGCACGTGCGGGAACGACGGCGCAGCACAGCGCCGCGAGCGCGGCGCCCGAGGTGAATCGAACGGAGGACATGCTGAGACTCCCGTGGGGCCGGATCGCGCAGGCCACTGCGTGGCCTGCAGGTCTGCGGACGCAGCGATCAGCCGAGGACGGGAGGCGCGCGCGCGACGTCGGTGCGCCGCTCGGGCGCAGCAGGGCACGCGGCGTCGGCGACGCGCACCATGCGCTCGAGGAGCGCGGGCGCGAGCGCGGCCGGGGCCGGCGCGCCGACCAGCGGGGCGTGCGCCGCGTGGACGGCGACGCAGGTGCCGCAGTCCCCGGCGCGGGCAGCGCGATCGTGGCCACCCGCGTGCGCGGCGCCGGCGACCAGCAGCACGACGAGGAGCGCGAGCGCGACGAGGGCGATCCCTCGGCGCACGTCCTCGCGGCGCAGCATGTCGCGGAGGGCGCGTATCACGATGTCATACTAGCGCGCGGCCGCGCGGCGTCCAGCACGATCTCGAGGGAACGCCGCGCTCACGGCGCGGAGACGTCGGCGATCACGGCCTGGCCCACCTCGAGCCGCGAAGGCCTGCGGCGTGCGCTCGCGGCGGAACGCCGCGAAGAGCGCATCGGCATCGGCGGGGCGCGGAGGCGTCACACTTCCATTGACCACGCGGCGCGTGCGCGTTGCAACGGATGCGCGTGTCCCGCGCGCGGATGGTGGGGGCAGAGGGTCTCGAACCCCCGACCCGCTGGTTAAAAGCCAGCTGCTCTACCGACTGAGCTATGCCCCCACCGCGGGAGCGCCGCGGACGCGGAGTCGCGACGCCGCGTGATGCTATCCCGCATCGTTCACCAGCTCCCGCACCCGGCGCGTCGCCGGAGTCGAGATCTCTGCGTCGGCGCTCCTCGAACGGGGTGTTCAACCCCGACTTCGTCGCGCC